>CAKUFD010000024.1 GCA_934647195.1 uncultured Collinsella sp. | reverse complement strand
AGGAGGTTGCTTCGTTGGTGCGATTGGGCAAAGTGCGTTGGCGCGAACGGGTCGCGGGCGTTGGCGCGGCCGGCTTTTCTCATCGGTCTAAACGGTCATTTTTATATTGGCATTAACACGCGCGTCCAGGAGCCCTTCCGCGTGCCGTCGGCGTTGCGCCCGTCCCAGACGCGCCCCAGCCTGATCAGGAACATGTTGAGGCGCTGCCTGGCGCGGCGGTACTCCACGGTGGCGTCGTCGAGGGCGCGGTCGAGGTCCCGGGCGGCCTCGACGGCCGCGTCGGGCAGCGGGACCTCCACGATGTTGTGGGTGGCTAGCATGCGGGCGATGAACTCGGCGTCGCGGCGGTCGTTCTTGCGGCGCGAGTCCGCCGCCGGCCTCTGCATCCTGGAGACGGCGGCGACGGCGCAGTCGAGGCCGAGCTCGCGCAGCTCGCGCGCCATGTGGAAGCCGGTGGGGCCGCTCTCGAAGCAGGCCCTGGGCTCCTCGAACCCGAGGGCCCACTCCGCGATCTCGGAGGCGTCGGTGCCGAAGCTTCGGCGGACGACCTCGCCGGTGAAGGGGTTGAACGCCGCCGCGGCGACCGATCGCGCGTGGACGTCCAGGCCGATGGAGGTAACATGGGGCATGGGAAGCCTCCTCCCCGCAGGTGCGGTAAGGGCTACCGCACGGGCCGATACTCAAAGCCCATTGTGGCACCCCGAGCCCGCGGAAAGAAGCTGCGCCGCGGGGAGGCGATCTCAATGGCTTTCTCATATCGTCTTGTAGACGCCGAACTCGCGTGAGCGCGCGAAGCGTGAAGCAAACAGGCCAGCGGCCTGTTTGTAGCGGAGCGTGGCGAGGGCGTGAGCCCGAGCCCGGGATTTCGCGAAGCGAAAGCCCTTCGAGTCTCGCCTCGGGCACCATTCGAACAGTGAGGACCTCAGCGATGGGGTCCGATCTGTAGACGCCGAACTCGCGTGAACGCACAGATGAAATTTCTCATGTGCGCTCTTCGTGGAGTAATCCGCACTGTGCTACTATACACATCGCACTGTTTGTGCAGTAATGAAGCGGAACCCGTGGGTTCCCACCTTTCGGCGCCAATGAGCAGCTGTCTGGTTCTAAAAAAGAAGATTCGTGCGGTCTTGCCGCGCAGACTTGTTTTGAAGACCCGGATATCGCTTTGCGGTTCCGGGTTTTGTTTTTTAGTTTAAGAAGGAGGTTGGGACAATAGCTAAGTCTGATGACACCCGCATCAACGGGGAGATCACCGCGAGCACGTGCCGACTGATCGGTGTCGATGGCTCGCAGCTGGGTCTGTTCGGCATTCGCGATGCCCAGCGCGTCGCCGATGAGCAGGGCCTTGACCTGGTGGAGATCGCACCTAATGCGGAACCGCCTGTGTGCAGGGTCATGGATTACGGCAAGTTCAAGTACCAGCAGGCAATGAAGGCCAAGCAGGCTCGTAAGAACCAGTCCAAGGTCGAGGTCAAGGAAATGAAATTCCGTCCGAAGATCGACGTGGGTGATTACGAGACCAAGAAGGGCCATGTGCTGCGTTTCCTCAAGAAGGGCGCACGCGTCAAGATCACCATCATGTTCCGCGGCCGCGAGATGGCTCATCCGGAGCAGGGTCTTAACGTGCTCGAGCGTCTTGCTGAGGATCTTAAACCGTTTGCTACGGTCGAGTCGGCTCCTAAGCTCGAAGGCCGTAACATGCTCATGCTCCTCGCTCCCATCAAGGGCGCCTTCGATACGGAGGCCACCGAGGACGCATCCGAGAAATAGTCTTTGTAACCGATTAAGGAGAAGTTCATGCCTAAGATGAAGTCCCACAGCGGCACCAAGAAGCGTTTTCGCCGCAGCGGCACCGGTAAGCTCATGCGTGCTAAGGCTTTCAAGAGCCACATCCTGACCAAGAAGACCACCAAGCGTAAGCGTGGTTTCCGTCAGGAGACCGAGATCGCTGCCGCCGACGCCAAAGTCGTCAACGCACGTCTCGCTGGTCGCTAAGAGCCGACTGCCCCGTTTTATTTCGCTTTCTATCCCGTTTGGAGTTGATTTGATATGGCACGTGTCAAGCGCGCAGTGAGCGCCAAGAAGAAGCGCCGTACCGTTATGTCTCGTGCGAAGGGTTACTACGGTGCCTCTTCGCGTACGTACAAGGCTGCTAAAGAGCAGGTCCAGCACTCCCTGCAGTACCAGTACCGCGATCGTCGCGCCAAGAAGCGCGAGATCCGCAGCCTCTGGATCACCCGCATCAACGCAGCTGCTCGCATGAACGACCTCTCTTATTCTCAGTTCATGCACGGTCTGAAGCTCGCCGGTATCGAGCTCGATCGCAAGGTCCTTTCGCAGATGGCTTATGAGGACATCGAGTCCTTCAACGAGCTTGCTGCTGTGGCCAAGAAGGCCCTCGAGGCCTAAAGCCTATTCCCCATAGGGTATTTAGAAACGGGACGTCGTCAGACGTCCCGTTTTTCTTTAAACGGTGTTTAGCATTAAATGAGCGGTAGTCGAATGTGTAGGACATGTGTAGGACAAGACTGAGTATTGCGAAGGATGGGGGTCTCCGGTAAATTAATTCCTCGCCGAAGGGAGCCGCGCGAACGAGCGCAGCACTCCCGGCGGGTACCTTGAGAACCGGATACCGCGGGTGGAGCGATTGGACAATCGCATCCATCCGGGACAGATGCACTAATC
>CAKUFD010000023.1 GCA_934647195.1 uncultured Collinsella sp. | reverse complement strand
GCGCTACCGCCCCCGTAACCGTTCGCGTCGTACCACGATTTGAGGTAGGTTCTCAGCCCGTCGCGCGTCGCGTAATCATTGACCCAAAACGCCTCCGGATAGTCGAGACCATAATTGAGCTCCTTCGACCCTGCACGCGTAGGAAAAGCGTCGCTTTTGGCATACTGCTCGTATTGACTATCGCTCAGCTCTTGCGAATCCACGCCAAGTTCCTCGGCAGCCCGCTCGGCGACATCGCCCTTGTTCCACGCGCGCGCACTATGCGTGACCATGTAGACGCAGCCGGGCCGAGCACTCGCGGCTACGCTGCCCTTGAGCGCAAAGTAACAATTCGTCGATTGCGCCGATGCAAGCCCACGTGCCTCCCAAAGGACCGCGACGCAGGTGAGTCCCTGCGAGTGCAGCTCATCCAAAGACTCAAAGAACACCAGGTCGTCTGCGGTCGCACGCATCATTTCGTCATCGTAGCCCGCATCGCCCGGATCCCTGTCACCGTGATCCCAGCCACCGCCACAAGGCTTCGCCCCGTAGAGGAATTTTTGACTCATGCGATCGAGGCCCGCCTTCGAGCCCGTCTGCACGCCCTCGATATCAAAGAAGGCGTTGTCAAACTTGACAAGATCGTCATAGGCAACCGCCGTATAGCGGCCCTCGGCCGAGTTGTGCTTGATTAGCTCCTGGATGTTGAGCTGACCCCCGCTAACGATCCAGTCCTTGCCGTTCTCAAAGCAACCGCTGGTCAGAGAGGTACCGTAGGAAACGCGGTCATACTGCTGATAGTTGATGTTCTGATCGATTGAACCAGGTTGCTCTAGAGCAAGCGTCAACACCGGAGCGTCATCCGTACGAGTCATCTGGTTGGAGTTATCCTGCGCAGACTCGAGCTCGGCCCCGCTCACGCCTTTCGCCCTGAGGTTGCCATCCTGCGCCTTCAGCGTAAAGCTACCGGGACCGAACTCGTCGGCAATATACGTTCCGTCCGCTTCGTAGAACGGCTGAACGACCCACAGCTCTCCCGCAGAAAAGCATGCCGTCTGGATTTCCCAGTAGTTATTGGTCGTCGCGGGATCGTAATACGTATGAACCGAGTCGCTGACGCCGCCGTCGCCATACGGAAGTTGGCCCATGTCGAGTTGATAGCCGGACACCGTAATGGAAACCTTGCCGCCCTCTTGAACTCCCGCCCACGAGCCACCGTTATAGCAGCTTTCGTACGTTTTGCCAGGGTTGTCTGCCGACCCGCTCATGGGGGCTCCGCCGGCGGCAAACTTATACGTGCCGCCTATCTCGCGGCCATCGGCCTGACTGTTGCTCTTCGTGTTGCCCTCTAAGCTCCAAACGAGCGGCGCCAGAGCTCCTTCCGCTGGGTGGTCGACGCCGTCGGTTGATCGGTAGGAGGACGCCATGTCGATATCGAAGGTGATGTCCTCACCGTTGGGAATCTCACACCCGCGCAGGCCATGCTGCGCCGTCTTTCCCACGATCTGCAACGTAACACCCAAAACATCGACACGCCCGTTTACCGTGCCTGCGTCCTTGTTGAGCGCCTGTTCGTTACCGCTCGAAAAATCGAAGGTATCAATATACTTTGCTCGGGAATCGCACGTCTTAAGCTGCACATTAAAGCGAGGCGCCGCTGTGACCTCTACCTCGGGGGCGTCAAAGGAGCAGGGCTCTTGCGTGCCATGCGTCGCGCACGCATCGGATTGAGATGCATGACCCGTATCACTTGCCGTGTTGCCCTCGAGCCAATAGCAAAATGTCGGCGAAATCACCGAACCGTTGGGCATCGAAAGAACGCGCACGGCAACGTTAAGCTCTTGATAGCTTTCCCCGATAGCGGAAGGGTTCTCCTCGCTCGGTTCCCACAGATAGCTCCCGCGCAGAACCTGACAAGGTTTGCCATCAATCTCGAGCTGGGAAATCTCATAGGCCACATCGCGCTTAGCGTGCAGCCATCCCATAGAATCCTCTTCGAACCGAATCTGCTGGGAGGTTCCCTGGATCACATATTCAAAATGCAGGACGCCCGTCTTGTAGGCACTCGCGGGTGAATCATCGTACACCTTGCTCTTAAAGAACGTGGTATAGCTCACCATGTCAAACGTGCGCACCGTATTGTCGAGCTCGGTGACGTCGTTACCCGGCGTCCCGGCCTCCGTCGGGTCGTCCCAGGGCGCAGTGCCCGTGGTCATGGCTTTTTTCGAAGCCGTACCCTCGTCGGCAACCAATCCGGCCTCGGAGATATAGGCGAAATCCCCGTTGAGCGACTCTTGGATCGCACCGCCGAGTCGAGCCGAGTCGGCCTCGGTGCCCCAAGCCACGGTCATGCACGCGACTGCGCTCGCCATGGCCACCGCCGCGATACAAGCCAAAAGCCGCCAGCGATGCCGCGCAAACCTGTTCTTCATATGCACCAATCCCCCTTAATTAATAGGTAAGGGAGTTTATGCGCAGGTCAGGAGCAAATGACTGGTCGTGAATAGCAGTCATTCAAACCGCAAGACGCGTTTCGTAACCGGCGGCTCTCGATTCGCAAACGGCATAAAAAGCCCCGTCGCTCATCATTGAGTTGCGTAACCTGGTGCCTCCTCGTGTTCCAATGGGCGGCGCACGCGCCCAGGTCCACCTTGAGGGACTCGAAGCCGGGTCGCTCCCGTCCCCGGAAGAACCCGTCCTTCATGCGGCCGAAGACCTGCTCGGTGGCGCCGCTGTCGATGCAGCTGCCCTTCCTGGACATGCTCTGGACGATCCCGGCGTCCTTCGGCCTGCCCTTGGGCTTGGGCCTGAGCGCTTCGGCGCCGCCCTCGCGGTAGAGCGCGCACCATCTCTTTGACACATTCTAGAGACATTGAGGGGCGCGACGGATGTCACCTCTGCCGTAATCGATGGTCACGGACTTGACGTTCTCGATGTCGCCGCCGGTAAGGCGCCATTCGGTAAGCAGAATGTCCATGGTCGTAGGGCCGTCTTGAACCTTGAGCGTAACCGTGAGCTCGTCGCCGTCCTGCTCAACCGATTCGATCTCTTGCTCGGGGACAGACGAGCCCAAAAGCTGGAGCTGGATATAGCCATCGCGGGGCGCCCAGCCCTCTCGCGGCTGAGCTACTTCGGCGCCGCCCGTAACCTTCGTCGTAAGAATGTCGAGCGATTCATCCTGTTCAGCGGTCCATGAGATGCCCGGCTTAGATAGCGCCTGATGCGCAACCAGGGCAACTGCTCCAAATGCCACGATGCAACCGAGGCAAATCGCCACCTTCGTGGCAAAACGAGGTTTTGTCATATCAGGCTCCTTTCCGGTCGGTTTTCTCCATAGTACACAAGACGGGCAGCAAACAGAAAAATGCCGGAAAGGGACGAACCCTCTCCGGCATGTATGGCGTCGATCAATAAAGACGCGCGGCTACGCGGCCGGGCAGATCTTCTTGAAGAGCTCGACGACGTCCTCGTGCGTGGCCTCGCGGGGGTTGCCCGGGAA
>CAKUFD010000022.1 GCA_934647195.1 uncultured Collinsella sp. | reverse complement strand
GGTTTATGGCAAAGTGTGCCCAAACTAATTTTTAGGAAGGCACCCATGACCCCCGCACAGATTGAGTTTTATAAGCGTCTCGCACACGGTTTGGCGCTGCAATTTGGCCCCAACTGCGAAGTCGTCGTTCACGATCTGGAGACCGAGGACGTAGATCACTCCATTGTGGTAATCGAAAACGGCCACGTAAGCGGGCGCAAGCTGGGCGATGGCCCCAGCCACATTGTGTTTGAGTCCATGCACGAGGGTGCCACCGACGTACGCGACCGCGAGCCGTACCTCACCAAAACCACCGATGGCAAGCTGCTCAAGTCCTCGACGATCTTTATCCGCAACGACGAGGGCAAGCCCGTCGGCATTTTGGGCATTAACTTTGACATTACGCTTATGAAGGCATTCGAGCGCTCGCTCGACGCCTTTACCGGCACCGGCGGCTCGGGCTACACCGAGCCCGAGCCCATCACCAAAAACATCGGCGACCTGCTCGAGGACCTGCTGCGCGAGTGCGAGCAATACGTGGGCAAGCCCGCGGCGCTCATGACCAAAGACGAGCGCATTCGCGCCATTGGCTACCTCGACCGTCGCGGCGCCTTCCTCATTTCCAAGTCGAGCGAACGCGCCTGCGAGTTCTTTGGCATCTCCAAGTACAGCTTCTATAGCTACCTCAACGAGGCCAAGGCTGCGGCCAGCGACAAGTAAGAAGTTCGCCGAGTCGCCCCTCCCCTTTTGGGCGCGAGTTCTGGAATGCACGAATCCGAGACTCGGCTGCATAGCAAGTTCCATATAATCGATGGGATAAGCATTTCGAAAGGGTGGAACAGAATGGCGTTGAGCAAGGCATCGTGCACCGGTCGCGGAGTGACTCCGGCAATTGGTGGACATGTGCACCACATGTTCGATGGAGACGAAGACGATCTGTTTTCGCTGAGCCTTGATGACGTGATGAGCGACCGCCCTTGGACTGCCGACGAACTCATGGGCGGCGGCGCTCGCCCGTCGAGCCCCGATCCCTCGCTCGCGCCGAAACCCGCAGCGGCACCTGTGCAATCGCCTGTTTCGGCACCCGTGGCCGCACCGACGCCCACGCCTGCTCCGGCAACCATGCCCGCTCCCCGCCCCGCAAGCGACCCGTCCGAGACGGCGGCGTTTCTCGCCGCGGCGGCGCAGGGCAAATCGGCCGACAGCACCGTTATGTACAGCGCCCAGCAGCTGCCTATTCCTGCGGCACGCAAGCCGCCCGTCATGAGGCTCGACGACCCCGCAGGCCATCAGGTCGCCTACGATTCCTGGGCTGCAGCCGATCTGGACGAGACCTCTACCGGTATGCCGGCGCTCGACGTTCCGGTTAACCCTCTGTATGCTGCCGATACAAGTGCCGTGGCATATGATGACGGTGCAGCATATTCCGATTATTCCGATGGCTATGCCGGTACCGGTCGCATCGAGACCGAGGATTACGGCGCCGCATCGAGCGATTACGTCGACGACCCATACGCTGCCACGCCTGCACCGGAATATGATCCGGAAGCCGTGTCCGCGCCGGCGTACACAAAAAGCACGGGCGAAGAGCGCTTCGCCGATTATTACGCCGAGGAAAAGTCCATGCGTTTCTCGGAGTTTCCGCAGGCAGTCAAGGTTGCCTTTATCGTCATTGTGGTGGCACTGCTCGGCGTGATCGCATTCGAGGGATTCCAGCTGTTCCGCGGCCCCACCGCATCCGAATCGGCAACGCAGCAACAAGAGGACGACAACGAGCATCTGGACATCAACACCCTCAAGGGCGACCCCAACGACGGGGACGAGTAGCGAAGGCCGGGACGGCTGAAATACCCACACGTAGCACCAGCTTCTACGTGCCGCTTTGTCATCCGGTTACACTTTTCCGGATGTTGAGACCGTCGGATTCGACACTTTTCCGTACTTTTGAGGTGCCGATTTCGACACTTTTCCGGATTTAATCCTAACAGCAGCCGGCGAAATCAAGCGCCGCCTGCACATCATTTCGCAGGCGGCGCTTGATTTCTGTCCGCGCGCGTTGATAGACTTCCTCTTGCCCGCAAGGAGCGGGCACGTTTTATCCAGAGTCGGGGTAGAGAGTTGGCTCCACGATCCCGACGCCAACCGGCCAAGAGGCACGGTGGCCCTGCCAACATCGATGAAAGGAGTCCGTATGGACAATTTCCTTGTGCGCAGCGAGCGCAACTTCCACAACCTGGTCGTCAAACCGAATCACATGCATCTTCTGGATAAGCCGAACGGCTATGCCTCGGCCATGGTCAAGAGCAGTCTCTCCCACCAGATGCGCTTTACGGTGCAGAAGCTCGAGGAAGAGCTCTGCGCCGCCGGTGACCCGCATGTTCTGCAGATTAAGCTGTCCGGAGACGATTCGCGCGAGCCTTTGAGCTGGAAGTTCTTTGCTGACGGCGAGTGTGTCGCAGACGGATCCGGCGCCTTTGCCCGCGGGTGCTTCTGCGAGGGCGCTAAGGTGTTTTTGGACCTGTGTCGAGATGCCGTGTGCGCGGCCGAGCTGCCCCAGTGGAGCCAGAGGGAGTACGAGCTGCTGAGTGCGGCGCGTGGGGTTGCTATGGCGTAGACAAACGCAGACAGCACCATGGCGGCGTGCAACCATTGCGCGCCGCCCCCTCAAACCTCACGATGTCAAAAGACTGACACTTCTGTATGTCTTTTGACATGCCCAATCGCCCACGAGATTCGCTTGCTTAGCAAACCATCTTGCCTGCTACCCGCCAAATAGGACGTTCAATCCATATACGACACCAAATGTCCTACCTCCCCTCCGCCTGCAGCTTCAGCAACAGATCGCTCAGCTCGGGGCACTTGCTGGAGAGGCGCGTCTGGGCTCGCTCGCCCATCCCCCACCGCTGGCGGATCTCCTGGGCGCGCGGGCTCACGCGGTAGTCCCCGTCCATCACTTGCTTGAGCAACTTGGCGGTCACGCGCGCATCGGCCAGGGCACTGTGTGTGTGGCCCGTCGACTCGTCAAAATCGACGCCAAACCACGTTGCCGCGTCGCCCAACGAGACGCGCCCGTGGCCGCCCACGTCCATGATCGAAGTGTAAAACGCCTGCAGATCAGCCCAGTCCGCAGGAAAAGTGGCAAGGTCGATGCGCTTTGCCTGGCACTCGGTCAAAAGCTGTCGACGGTCCGCCCCGCTCCAGCAGACCACCTGAGCGGAGTAGCGGCCGATCCAATCGCTGAGCCTTTTGATCACCATGTAGAGCGGATCGGCCATCGCGGTGTCCACGGCCGATATCTCCGTGAGCTCGCGGACGGGATACGCAACGCCTTCGGCATATTCCGTCTGCACAAACTGCGAGAACTCGCCCATCACGTTGCCGCGATTATCGAGCTTGACGGCGCCGACCTCGATAATCTCATTGCGCAGCCCGCGACGCTGGCGCTGCTTTGGCACCGGCGCAAACTCAAAGTCGAGCACAATCTGGCGCGCAAAGTTCGTCGTATCGATAGCCGAGATATCCGGCGTCTTTTTGTCTGGCACGGTCAGGGCCTTTCTCCGTCAACTGCCGCTCGTTACATAGGCGGCTACATTGTCGTAAGGATAGGCGCCCGTGCGGACATGAAAGCAGGGCGGTGCCATATGCGCCGGGCCCGCTCCGCACGGACAAGCCCAGGAGAGTCGCTCGTTTTATTCAAATGCCTGTGGATAGGATTTAGGCCCGGTGACTTGAATCAGCGGTCATCCCGGGCCCATCAGAGCTCGTAGAGCTCTTAATTGCTTTGGTCTCGCCCTTTATAGCGTTTGTCGGGCTTTCCGAGGCACTCAAGCAGCGTTCGAAGCATAACACGCACTGCCATTAAGGCATTGACCCCTTGACCAAGCAACGGCGCTGCCCAGCTTTCCAGAACTTGGGCTGCCGTCGGCCTCATTCTATCCGCGGGCGCCAGGTTTAACAAATGGAATTTCGGTAATGGAGGCCTGGCACTCGCCGGATTCTGGAACGAGCTTTCCGCTCGAGACCGCTACCGGAAAATATATCCCGCTCTGAGTGCTCATTCTGGGATGCAATTTCCGTTTGCGAGCCATTGGGAAAGCGCACCCCATTCTGAAGTCGAATTCTGGGACGAGTTTTCCGCTGGAGCCACTTTAGGAAAAGTGCATCCCACTCTGGAGTCGAAAAGTGGGACGCAGTTTCCCCGAGCGGTCCCTTTGGGAAAGTATGTCCCACTCTGGGCGCGAATTCCGGGATGTACTTTCCGCCTGGAGCCGATCCGGAAACGGCATCCCGTTTTGGAGCCAAATTCCGGGAAGCACTTTCCACCAAGAGTCGCAAAGGGAAAGCGCATCCCATTCCGAGCATCAATTCTGGGATGAGGTTTCCTCCAGCAACGGGCTCAGCAAAGAAAGGGGCCATTCAGCCATTCTTCAGAACAGGCTTTCCAGAACGGCCTCTCCCACCGGGCCATCGCGGCACCGAAAGCGAACATATATTCGTATTTATAGCTGCAATTTGATAGAATGGCTGTTGTTGACGGCAGCTCCATGTGCCGGGCAGCGCCCTCCATGCGACGGGAGGTGATGCCCATGACCGATCTGATTGATTTCGTGAAGCTCCTGACCGCTCTGGTCTCGCTCCTCACGGCGCTTATCGGACTTTCCGAGGCGCTTAAGCAGTGCTCGAAGCGTAGCAGAAGGGGTCGACGCCATTAAGGCATTGACCCCCTAATCTAAGCAACGGCGCTGCCCAGCTTACCCAACTTGGGCTGCCGTCGACACCATTCTACCCATGGGCGTCGGATTTAACAAATGGTTTTTCGGTTACGAGGCCTTGGCACCCCGCGCGCCCCACACCGCAAAGCCACTTCGCCCCAAGCGCCGCCATGGGGATCACTGCCACGCCGTCGTCGCGCGTGTAGGCGATGCTCCCCTTTCCAACCACGACCGCCAAAAACGCCGGCGCGGCATTCTGGGCGGCAGGATTGGAGAGCACTTTCCTCTCCAGCGCCTTGAGGTTTCTCGCTCCGTCGTCTGCCTTCGCATCGCTCAGCTTGACCTCGATGGCACCCCAGCGCCCGTCGTGCTCGACGATCAGATCGACCTCAAGGCCCTTCTCGTCGCGGAGATAATGGACGCTGTTGTCGACGCCGCCGTAGGTGGAAAGGAACACGCGCACGTCGCGCAGAACGAGGTTCTCAAAGAGCATCCCCAGCGTCTGCATGTCGCCAAGCAGCCGCTCAGGGGTAGCCCCCAGCAGCGCCGCCGCAAGCGACGGGTCACAGAAGTAGCGCTTGGGGCGCACGCGAACGCGGGCCTTCGAGCGTACGTACTGGCTTGCTGCCTCTTGCGCAAGCTCGTTCGAAAGCCCAAGGTTTGCAGGTCAACCGCCCCGTAGCACCAGCGGGCGACGTCATCCTGCGAAATTACGCCATTCTCAATGCAGTTTTTACGCCACTTTCAATGTAGTTTTTACGCCGTTCTCGATGTAGTTTTTACGCTTGGCATCCTTGGCATGACGCTCGCTCGCACATCTCAGCAAACGAAATCAACTTGGCGTCTCCCCTGCTCGCTGCAGTCTCCTGACACCCTTGGGTAAAGCCGCGCTTCGAGAAGATCGCGTAGCTTTTGCGCTGCCGCCTAAAGAGTTCGCTTCGGTACACGAGCTTTTC
>CAKUFD010000021.1 GCA_934647195.1 uncultured Collinsella sp. | reverse complement strand
GACGCGGCGGCTATCTGGGACGAGCGCAAGAAGCGAATCAAGGCCGGTATCTGCGTCGTTGACATCGACGTTGATTCAAGCGGGCTGCGCGTGCCTACGTGGGTGAACATGTACACGGACGAGTACACGTATTCGTGCCGTAAGGTTGGCGATTCTTGGATTGCTGAGAAAGTGGCAAACCCGTTTGGCCGCCCGCTCATGGAGCCCTTGCGATACCGCCCGTCTTTGACGCGCCCGTTTGGCAAGTCGCGCATTAACCGCACCGTTCGCAGCCTGATTGACCGCGCGCTGTGTGTTGGCGCTCGAACTGAAATCGCCGCTACATTCTATACGTGGCCTCAGCGCTATTTGCTCGGTGTGGACAAGAAGACCGCCGAGAGCATGAGTAAGCGCAAGGTCGAGATGTACGCCGATTCGATGCTTTTGGTCACGCCGAACAAGAACGGCGATGTCCCGCAGCTCGGGCAGCTATCGCAGATGACCATGCAGCCCCATATCGACCACTTGGAGATGTTGGGCAAGCAGTTCGCTAGCGAGGCGTGTATTCCGCTGGATGAGGTGGGAATCGTCTTCGATAACCCCACATCCTCCGAAGCTATGTTTGCGGCGCAGCAGCGGCTAATCGTCGAAGCTGAGCACGTGAACCGCATGAACGGCATCGCACTCGGCAACATCGCACGAATGGCGCTAGGTGCCGTCGATGCTGCGGATTTCGCCACGGCAGACATCACGCCGCGTTTCGCCGATGTGTTGCGCCCGTCCAAGGCCGCAAACGCCGATTTCGCTATCAAGGTCAATTCCGCAGTTCCGGCTTATTCCGGTACACGTCAATTCTGGCGCGACCTGGGCTATTCCGAATCGACCATCGATTCGATTCTGCGCGACGTTCGATATACGCAAATCGTGCAGGCGGCGGCGCAGGCATCTGCGCAGGTGTCGCAGCAGCAGCCGACACCGCAGGCAGAAGGTATAAGCGATGCAGATACCAGCGAGTAGGCTCGAGGAGTACACGCAAGCGCTCAATGCGCAGCAAAGGGCCGCGTTCAACTTCATGCAAACGTCGTTGCGAACCTTTTACGAGCTGAACGGCGGCGCTATCGATGACGAGACCATGCGCGAGTTCGCATTGGAGACGTTCATCACGTGCCGTAGGGAGTTCGGCGATGCGGCGGCTTCCATTGCATGCTCCGCCTACGATGTGACGATGGATGAGCTGGGCATCGATACCAGCCCGGCGCAAATCCACAACCCGGTAAGCGTGCCAAAGGCGCAAGCGACCATCAACTATTTCGTGCATAACGTCACGCCGGACAACTTCAACGCATTTGCTCAGGCCATGGCCGAGCGCGCCTATAGCGACGTTGGACGAGCGGCGAACAACACGACGATCAAAAACGCGGAGCGCGACTATTCGAAGGGCGCGCGCTACGCCCGCGTGCCGACTGGCAAGGAGACTTGCGGCTTTTGCGTAATGCTCGCGTCTCGCGGATTTGATTACACATCCCGCAAGGCCGCTGGCGATATGGGTTTCGGTTTCAACCGATTTCACGATCGCTGCGATTGCCGCGTGGTTGCGGGCGATGAGTTCACCGAGGTGGAGGGATACGACCCCGATTGGCTCTATTCCGTCTACCTCGATGCTCGAAAGGCCGTAGACCCTGAGCAAATCCGTAAGGACATGCGCGGGGAGCACGCTGATGTGGTCAACAAGCGAATCACTGATTCGATTTGCAACGAAATCAACAAGCGCGCGAAGTCGTGGAGCTGGAACAACCAGGACCCCGCCTACGAGGACAACGAGTATTCGCCCATTACATCGCAGCTTGCGGCGCATGGGTTCGCTACGTCCACCACCACCAAGCCGGGCGCACCCGTGCGCATGAACGGCCTTTCATGGGGTGTTAGCGACATTTCAGGCGGCGGCAGCGTTGGCGAAAGCATCTCATCCATGCGTCAAGCCCGTGTTGATGGAGGAACCGCCACGGCGGGCCATTACGCGATGCTTGTGGATGATATAGACCAGGCGCGAGAAGACGCGCTAGAAGCCCTTGCCCCGGGCGAGACGGCGATTCTAATCGACCCTAACCGCATCGATAAGGAAACAGGGCTAACGCCCATGCGAAGGGTTACACGCTGATTAAGGCCGCTTTCGAGCGGCTTTTTTCATATCTATCCGTATCCCGCAGCCGAACGGCAGCGGGGGACAGCGCCGAACGGCGCGGTAAGGAGGTCACTCATGGACGAGACCGACAACAAGACGGACGAGCAGACAGAGCCGAACGGCGAAGCTACACAGCCCGTCGATTGGGAAGCCAAGTACAACGAGCTGAAGAAGCATTCCCGTGAGTGGGAGAAGCTCGCGAAGCAGCGCAAGGGCGCGGCTGACGAGCTGGCAGCGCTCAAAGAATCCCAAATGAGCGAATCCGAGAAGCTTCAGAAGCAGCTTGCAGACGCGACGGCGCGCGCCGACGCGCTCCAGGCCGAGAAGGACCGAACGGCATGGGTGAACGAGGCGGCTGAGGCCACTGGCGTTCCCGCCGACCTTTTGAGCCTGATTTCCGCAAGTGATCGCGATGACCTCATGAGCAAGGCCGAGGGTCTTAAAGACCGTTACGCGGCCCCTAACACTGCAACCGTGCCCGTGGTGCTGGGTGACGGCAAGCATGCCGACATCAAGGAAACGGGTAGCGCGAAGGACGATTTTTCGCGCTTCATGCAAACCGCCTTTAACTAAGACAAGGAGAATCAACCATGGCTGAAGGCATCAATAAGTCCTCTATCACTCTGCCCTCTTCCGTCTCTACCGAGATTTGGGCAAAGACGCTCGAAAATTCTGCAATCATGCAGCTCGCGCAGCGTATCGACCTTCCCGGCAACGGCTTGACCATCCCAGTTATCACTGGCGAGCCTGCCGCCGATTGGGTCTCTGAGACCGACAACAAGCCCGTATCTCAGCACACCCTTTCCACCAAGGAGATGAAGGGTTACACCCTCGCTATCATCGAGCCGTTCTCCAACCAGTTCCGCGACAACACCGAGGCGCTTTACAACGAGCTTGTTTCTCGACTGCCGTTTGCTATCGCCAAGAAGTTCGACGAGACATGCATGTTCGGCACCGCTCCCGGTACCGGATTCGATACCCTCGCGGGCGTGACGAATGCCGTCGATGCTTCCACCAAGACCTATGACGCATTCGTCGATGCGATCGGCAAGGTTGCCGAGAACGACAGCAACCTCAACGCCTTCGTCCTCTCCCAGCAGGCAAAGACCCTGCTTCTGAAGACCAAGGACACCACCAACCGACCGTTGTTCATCAACAACGTCCAGACCGATGGCGCTGTGGGCCACGTCCTGAGCGTTCCCACTCACTTCACCAAGTCCGCCCACAAGGCCGCAGCCGGTAAGGCCGCTGAGGTTCTCGGTTTCGGCGGCGATTGGAGCGCAGCCCGCTACGGCGTGGTCAAGGATGTGAATATCTCCATCTCCGATCAGGCTACCCTCACGAGCGGCTCCAAGACCCTCAATCTGTGGCAGCGCAACATGTTCGCGGTTCGCTGCGAGTTCGAGGTCGGTTTCGTCATTCGCGACGTTAACGATTTCGTTCGCATCGACAACGGCACCGCCTCTGTCTAGGAGTGATCCACGATGGCTATCAAGGCATTTGCTACACCCGAGGAATACACGGCGGCATATGGCGCGGTAGCCGACGAAAAGCGGCTCGAAGCGCTGCTGCTTCGCGCCACGGGCTATCTGCTTGGCAAGATGGACGGGTACACGGCGGGTGTGGATGAGGTGCTAGACCTCAATGCGGCTACCGTCTGCATGGCCATGGTCAATCGCGCTCTCTCCACGCCTGCTGGGCTTTCCGGCGTATCGCAGTACTCGCAGACGGCGGGCGTTTATACGGCATCCGTCTCACTGCTCGATCAGTACATGCGCCCCCTTCCATCTGAGCTTGATTTGCTCGGCCTTTCATCCGGCGCGGTTCTCTCGTGCCGGATGATGGCGGGTGATCGCAATGAATCTGATTAGCGGCGTTGCTGTCGAGGTGTTGCGGCGAAGCGCTGCAAAAAAAGATGCGCACGGCAACGCGGTACCGGGCGAATGGGCGGTTGAGACCGTCGAAAACGTCTTGCCGCAGCCGGGCGCTACGAGCGACCTCGAAGCGGCCAGGCCGAACGGCGTGGAGGTTGTAATGACCTTCCATTTTCCAAAGACCTATGAGCAGACTTTGCGCGGTTGCAGGGTCAAGTATCGCGGCACCGAATACGCAGTGGTTGGAGACCCGCAGCCATATGTAAACGCGAACTGCCCTGGCGATTGGAACCGCGCGGTTGAATGCGAGGTGTGCGATGGGTAGCGGATTCACGTTGAAGATGAAGCTCAAAGGCCGCGTGAAGCACATAGACAGCGGCGTTGTCTCCATCACGAAGAGCAGCGGCGTTACCGGGATGCTCTACGAGCAGGGCGCTGGATATGCGGCGCGCTGCAATTCGCTGGCGAGCCTTCCGCACGGGCACCCCGAATACGATGTGCAGGTAAAGCCCCTGAGTTGGTGCAACGGAGTCCGCGTGGGCGTTGCAAACACTGACGCCTATCTCGACAACCTGCGCAACAACACGTTGAAGAAGGGTTGCGGTATCTGATGTTCGACGTTATCGCCGCGACCTGCGCGGCACTCGAAAAGGGTTTGGGCGTGCCGTCCAGCTCAATCGTCCCGGCAGACCGCCCGCAGCGCTTCACGACAGTCGAGCGCACGGGCGGCGGCTATTCGCTGTGCCGAGACGCGCCGAACCTTGCCGTGCAGTGCTGGGCGGAAAGCGAGGCGGAGAGCTACACCCTTGCGCTGATGGCGCGCGAGGTGCTTGTCTCGATGCGCGAGACCTGCCCTAACGTGTGCTCTTGCTCCGTGGGAGGTATTTACAGCTTCCCCGACCCAGATAGCAGGTGCTACCGCTATCAACTCGATTTCACAGCCGTTACGCGAGCGTAGCGGCTTTTTTAGAAAGGAATAAAAACCATGGCTGAAACTATGCTTGACGCTTCTAACGTTGGTATCGCCAAGGGCCGTGAGGGCGGTTACGCCTGCGTGGCTCCGGCTGGCACCGACCCCACCACGTTCATCGATATGACCAAGACTCTTGCTGAGCTTTGCAAGGCACCGAGCGCGGTTCTCAAGTCCCTCGGCTATATCTCCGAGGACGGCGTTACGATCGCGACCGATACCGACACCGACGACAAGACCGATTGGAGCGGCGTCACTATCGTCTCCCCAATGACCTCTTATGCCGAGAGCATCGAGGTGACTTTCCTTGAGGCGCGCGACACCGTGCTCAAGACCGTATACGGCGACGCGAACGTGAGCACTGAGAGCGGCACCACCACCGTTCGCCACAACAAGAATTTCACAGGTTCCCACTTGTTCATCTTCGATGCGGTTGTTTCCGATACCAAGGTCAAGCGCGTCGTTATCCCCAACGGCGTCATTGCCGAGCGTGATGACATGGAGATGAACAACTCCGATTTGGCTGGATACGCGCCCACCATCAAGTGCCTGCCCTCCGATTTCTTCGAGGGCGATTGCATCCGTGAGTACATCTACGACACGACTACGGTTGCCGCCTAGGGCAGCAACTACCGCTTTCCGCATGGAGGGCGGCAACGGCGGCTTTGGTAGTAGGCGCTAAAGCCGTCCTTACCGCCCTCCGTGGGCCTACCGAAAGGATTTGAAATGAATATCGAGGATATGACCCCTGAGCAGCTCCGCGAGTACGCCACCGCGAAGGAAATGCAGCGCGAGACCGTTACGGCGCGTTATATGGACCGTGAGCCCAAGTTCAACATCGTCCAGGGCGATAAGCAGCCATATGAGAACGATGTCGAGTTCGAGGGCGAGACGTACCGCGTCGATATGCGCCGAATCAAGTCGCGCGAGTTCATCCGCATGTTCGCGGAGTTCCAGGATTACGAGCGAAAGGGCGAGGACGCTCCTATTTCCTGCGCGCTGGCGCTCTATGACTTCGTGTTCGGCGGCAAGGTGGATGACAAGGTGTGCGAAGTCGTTAAGGCTAAGATGGGCTACGAGGACTTCAAAGAGATTATGCGCATCGAAAACGAGCTGTTCAACCACCTCGAAGTAAAAAACTAGCGGCGCTCGCTCCGATACTTCTCGATTATCGGGACGAGCTCACAGCAGATTTCCGGCAGTACTACCAGCTGGATTTAGACGCGATGATGGATGCTGGGCGCTTCGCGGAAATTGCGACTCTTACCGTGCAGCTCCCTGCGCAATCGCGCACCTTTATACGCCTACACCCTGAGCTGGAATGGAGCGAGAGCACCTATCTGCTTGCGCTCATCGTAGACCAGCTTGCAAACATCTCCTATGGCCTGGGCGGCGGCAAGGGCAAGAAGCCGAAGCCGATTCCTAGACCCAAGGCGAATAAGAAGAAAAAGAAGAAAACCCATCTCAACGTTGATAAGGCGAGAATCGACGCGCTGCTATTCGGCGCGCGGTCCTCCACTGCCACAACGGAGGTGGATGTGGAAGGCGAATAGGGGTGATTAAATGGCCGATGTGGCGCGCGGTTCAGTGCTGCTCACCCCGAAATTCGATAACCTCACAGGGTCGATTACTGAGCAGTTGAACGGCGCTTTTTCAGGTGCTAGTGCCATTGGCTCCAAAGCGGGCGCGCAGACCGGAACGAACTTTAGC
>CAKUFD010000020.1 GCA_934647195.1 uncultured Collinsella sp. | reverse complement strand
TTCCCGGGCAACCCCCGCGAGGCCACGCACGAGGACGTCGTCGAGCTCTTCAAGAAGATCTGCCCGGCCGCGTAGCCTTGACTTCATGAGAAGCGCTCAGCGGTCAGCTTGAGCGCAAGGCAACTCAAAAGCCTTTCTCTCTCAGCGGGCGCCGGTTCTCCGGCGCCCGCTTTAAGCTCCTGCGAGCGTGCAAAGCCGTTAAAATGCTACGATTACATCGTTATTGATAACAATGAAGCGGTAACGTCAAAGGAATCAATGTGAAAGTCGAACCCGTTAAGAAAGAAACGCTCACCGAGCAAATCATGAACCAGCTTGCCGAGAAGATCACTTCCGGCGATCTCAAGCCCGGCGAGCGCCTGCCTGACGAGCGCTCGCTCGCCGAGATGTTCGGCGTGACGCGCAGCCGCATTCGCGAAGCCCTGCGCGCGCTCTCTCTCATCGGCCTCATCGACATTCGTCCCGGAGGAGGCTCTTTCGTCTCTGGCCAGAGCGCTCAAATTCCTGCCGAGACAATCCTTTGGAGCTATCACCGCGAGATTTCTGACTATGAAAATCTTTACGATGCGCGCAAGCTCATCGAAGGAACCGTTTATCTCGCATGCTTTGACAAACGCACCGATGAGATCACCGATGCGCTTCAGGACTATGCCGAAAAGCTCCTCTCACTCGATACGGCAGAGGTCTCTTCAGGAGACCTTTCCGATCTTTTGGACGAGATCGACACGTATGTTGGCGTTAACTGCGGTAACGGGATCTTTCACAAGCTCATGCAGACCATGATTGTTCTGCGTCGCGAGTCCGCAATCAAGATTCTTTCGGCCCCCACTTCACGCGAGAGTTCGATTCTCTGGCGCGTCAAGATTCTAAAAGCGTTCGCGCAGGACGATCGTTCACGCTTGGCCTCCAACATTGATGCGTTCTATGCCAATTCCATTTCTCAACTTTTGGATGAGTAGCGCTTTCATCATCGCAAGGCACAAATGGGCCGGACCTCGCAGGAGACCCGGCCCATTATCTTTTGGCAAAAACTAATGTAGTGAAGCTCTACTTCACCAAATTGCTCGCGACAACCGCATCAACGTGGGCAGCTGCGGCATCGCTCAAAGGCAAGAACGGTTTACGCATTTGTCCCACATTCACGCCGCGCTTGGCCAGGATATGCTTGATCGAGGGGAACAGCCCCTCTCCCATAATGGCCTCCATGATGTTGTTTGCCTTGACCTGGAGCCCTCGCGCCTCATCAATTCTGCCCTCATTAAACGCGTTGTACACCTTGAGATAATGCGGCAGCATGAAGTTAAAAGTCGAACCGATAAAACCATCGCAGCCCATGGCCAAAAACGAAACCATTTCGTTTTCAAAGCCACCGAAGCACTTGAGTTCCGGATTGATGGCGCGCAGGCGCTCCATCTCATAGAGGTCCAGGTTGGTGTGCTTGACGCCTGCTATAGAGCCCGATGCGAACATCGCGCGCGTATCGGCATCGTAAAGGTTGAGCGTCCTTTTTGTATTCATCGGAATGTTGTAGTAGTAGATGCCATGACCAACCGCGGAGGCAAGATCATCGTAGTACCCCGCCACCGCGGCAGAGGAGTAACCAAAATAGATGGGCGGTGTCGCCGCGATACGCTCGTAGCCCATCTCGGCAGCAGCCCTGGCGTAGCGGACGCTCTCATCCGTACCGCAAGAGCCCACGTGTGCGAAAAGCGTGCAGCGGTCCTTGTACTCCGCAAAGACCTCAAACAAGTGCAGATGCTCCTCAGGGGTCAACAAAAAGCACTCGCCGGAAGACCCTGCAACAAAAAAGCCAGCTGCCCCCTCTTCAAGATTCGCCTCGACCATCTGGCGAATAACGTCGTCGTTGATCTTTCCGCTCTCGTCGAAGGGAACCATCGACGCAACATACAAGCCTTCCATATCGTCCTCTTTCGATAATGAGGGAGGGCGCCGGATCGACACCCTCCCGCTTCGCATATCCGCTACCCGCTAGTCCAGGTGATAGACCTCTTTCATATCCACCCACGGACCGTCTTCCGTAAGCGGCTTCATGCAAGGAACGACGGCGGCCCACCACTCCTGAGTCGTGGGGTCGGCTGCCATCTTGGCCATATCGGCCTCATAGTCGTCTCCCGTGTACTCGTAGTACGAGAACAGCAGACCGTCGTAGCAATAAATCGAGTAATTCTGCAGGTTGCAAGCCTTGATCATCTCATTGACGCCCTTGAACGGCGCGGCGTGATAGTTGGCGTACTTCTTGTAGCCCTCCTCGCCGTCGGTACGAGAAACAGAACCAAAGCGAATAACCTTACCCATGGTAAATCTCCATTCGTATCTGCGCACCAGATGCGGTGCACGAGTGTCTATTTAAGACCGTATACACGACGCGCGTTCTCGGCAAAAAGCGCCGTGCGGTCGGTAGCATCGAGGCCCTCGGCGATCTTGAGCATGGCGCACATCCACTCATCAAACGTCATCGCTATGTTCAAGACCGGATAGTTACTGGCAAAAACAACTTTGTCGGCATCGAACGCATCCAGGGCAACGTCCACAGAACGAGCCAGGCTCTCGGTCGTCCACGGCTTCATGGGGTTCAGTCCGGAGACCTTGCAGACCACGTTGCTCAGGCGGCCAAGCTGAGCCATGTTGCGTTTCCATGCTTCTTGGTAAGCGAGCTCGTCATCGGAAGGACTCGTAGTACCCATGATGTCAGCATCGACGATGCCCATATGGTTCAAAACGATGGTGGTCTCGGGGCACTCTTTGGCAACCGTTACCAGGTCTCCCAGCTCGGGGCAGCGCAAGCATCCTTCGAAAACCAAACCCAGCTCGCCCAGGCGGCGCACGTTCGCCAAAAACTGAGGCTCAAGGCACGTGCCGGGCTTTGCGCTCGGAACGTGCAGGACCTGTCGCACGCCCTTGATCTGCGGTTTAGCTCCCCATTCGGTGATATAGGCCTCGAACTCAGGAGTTGTCATATCGCCCGAGATGCAGGCTCCGCCGTAGATGCAATCAGGATTGGAAACCATCTGGCATGCAAGCTCGTTTTCGCGCGAGCGCTCTTCGGGAGCCATGTCGACCTCGACATACACCGCCTGCTCAACGTGATACCCATGGTCGGTTGCCTGGTCGGCCGCGTAGTCACTCGGTGCCCACGTACGTTTAAGAACCGGACCTTCTCCATCAAGCCACGGCAGACGATAGTGCTCCAAATCCCAAACATGCACGTGAGTATCGATAACGTTCATCATGATCAGCATGTCTCCCTAAGAATCAATCGGCTTTCGCTTACTCGCTGTAGTCGACCGGGGTACCGCCCTCAGCGCTCGACTTGTAGCACGCCTCGACAACGCACATCGTATGGAATGCATCCTCAACCGAATTCATGTACTGATAGTTGGGGTCGTCGAGTTTCTTCATCAGACCGCCCATGGTGCCGATGAACGCCTCGTTGAACCAGCTGCCGCGAACGGGAAGTTCCTTCCACTCGCCCTCGTCAAAGGTGATGTACTCAACGCGGTCGGGCTCACCCTCGGGATAGTCGTACATCAGACCGAGCTTGACGCGAATCGCGCCCTCCAGGCCCTCGATCTTGAGAATCGACTCCTGGTACTTCTTCGCATAGTTATGATTGAAGTTGATGTGCAGGTTAACGCGCAAGTCATCACCGTAATCCATGATGATGGCAGTACGGGTCTGGGCAAGGTCGCGCATCTTGGGGTGCTGCATGGTCTTGCAGTAAACCGACTTGGGATCGCCCACGAGGGAACGGATATTGTCGATGTAGTGGATGGAGTGGTAGTTGATCTCCACGCGGTCCTTGGGGAACAGGAACGGCCAAAGATTCCAGGGCTGCTCGCCAACCAGGCGGTGATCGATATCGACAACCTCGCCAATCACGCCGCGGTTAATGAGGTCGCGTACGGCAATCATGTAGGGCGCCTGACGCAGCTGGAAGTTAATGCCTGCAGTGAGATTCTTTTCATGGCAGATACGAAGAATCTCACGTGCCTGCTCGATGCTCTCGCCCATGGGCTTCTGAATCAAAACGCCCGCATTGTCGGGAAGCTGCACCAAGATCTCGGGGATGGCGTTTGCCGGAACAGCGATGTCGAACACGGCGTCATACTGCTTGCCAAACTCGACGAGCTCCTCGACGGTCTCGGCGACATGAGGAATACCCCACTCCTCGGCAACCTTCTTAGCGGTCTCGTGGTTCAGATCATAGCAAGCCTTAACAGGGAAGCCGGCCAGCTTGTAGGCGGGGTAATGCGACCCCTGGACGATACCACCGGTACCGATACTCACGATGTTGCGCGGGGTCTCCGGCATCTCGGGGCAATACGTAAGTTCATCGATCGAAGAGACGTTATCGACGGCCATGATTTAACTCCTTATGGCTCGAATTAATAGGGTGTCGTTAGCGTTGTTAGGTACTGCGTAGTTGTTAATTGCCTGTTACATCACGTTGGTAATGCCCAGGATGACCAGAGCGATGATGATGACGGCGTTGCCTGCGAGCGCGACGTTACGTGCCTTTGCGAATCCGGTCCATTCACCATCCTTGAAGCCCCAAGCATTGGCGACGATCAGCGCGAGGCCGTTGAACATAACCCAGCCGACAGCGGGGCCAAGATCGCCAAGCATGGAAGTAGCGAAACCGTAGACACCAAGAGCGGCGAACCAAACAAACGAGGTGAGCAGGACCTTGCCATATGCCTTGCCGCAACCGGGCTTGGTGTAATCGGAGAACGTGTGGTTCTTGATCAGCTTATACAGCGCGTAGAAGAAGTTGGCGACAAATCCGCCAGCGAAAACAACGGTCCACTGAAGCAGCGATGCGTACATAGGGCTAACGCCATCTGCCACAGCGATTCCCACCGGGGTGCCGGAAGCGGTTGCGCCAATGTTGATGGCAGCAGAGCCGGCACCGGATGCGAGGGCCATAATGAAGCCCACCATGAACAGGGACTTCTTTCCGCCCTGGGAATCCGAAGCATCTTCCTCACCCTGCTCGGCGCGCTTCATGAAGCCCGCCTTGGAAAGAATGATGACGCCAACCATCAAAACCGCCTGGCCAACAAGAATCAGGCCCAACACGCCAGCAGAAGGCCACGTGCCCAGAAGGGCCATAGGAACCAAACTGCCCAGCAGGTTGGAAAGACCAAGGTTGATACCGGTTACCAGCGAAACGCCAATATAGTCGATAGCGCGGCTATACCAGATTGAGCTGATGCCCCAGAAGAAACCGGCGAGAGCGCCGCCAACGAGCATGGGCAGCGGGGTCTGCTGCAGATAGGTGAAATAGTCGCTGCCGATACCGATGAATGCCCAAATATGCGGCATGAGCAAAACGCCGATGATGGAGAAGAGCGCCCAGAAGGCCTCCCACGAGAATGGTTGATACTTCTTAAAACAGATACCGAAACTTCCCTGGAACAGGGTCGCGAGCAATAGAACTCCAAAAGCTGCTGCCACCTTGATCTCCTTTTCTCGAATGTGATATGAGAAACCGGCCCGCGGTTGCCGTGCTCTCTGGTAGCACCAATTCTTATTCAAAGCTCTTCAATTTGGCAATATCGAATGTAAAACTTGGTTAATTTAGCGATAAACGGTATAAAAAACCGTTTAAGCGTAATTTTGGTACTACCACGACTTATTTACAGCCTCTATAATTATCGTGCTAGACAGCTTCTGGTACTACCAATTACACTAGCGCAGACAGATAAACGCCTCGGAAGGGACCAACGACACATGATTACGACGCTCAAAGGAATCACTTGGAATCACAGCCGTGGATTCACCTCTATCGCCGGTGTTGCCCAGCGTTTTTCTGAGCTTAATCCCGGAATCGACATCGTATGGGAGAAGCGCTCCCTCTCCGAATTCGAAAGCAAGCCCATCCAAGAGCTCGCCCAGGATTATGATTTCTTGATCATCGATCATCCCTGGGCAGGATTTGCCGCCAAACACAATGTTCTGCTGCCGCTCAATAAGTACCTTTCGGCCGAATTCATGAAAGACCAAGCCGAGAACTCAGTTGGCAAGTCCCACATGAGCTATAACTTTGACGGTTTTCAAGCGGCCCTCGCCATCGATGCAGCTAGTCCCATCTCCGTATATCGACCCGACAAGATGAACGTCTCTGAAATCCCGCATGATTTTGAAGAGGTCATCAAGCTCGCCCAAACCGGAACAGTAATCTATGCTGCAACTCCAACGTATCTGCTCATGGATTTCTACGCCATGTGCGCAACATCCGGTGGCAGCCTTTTTGACGAGAACGATCCCGAGCACGTTGTGGACAGCGCGCACGGCGAAGCCGTCTTGGAGGACATGCGCCGTCTTGCCACAAGCTGTCCCAGCGTCATCTTCTCTTACAACACAATCGAGCTGCATGAAGCCTTGGCGACAAGCGACACGGCGGCGTACTGCCCCTTCGTATACGGATACGTCAACTACTCGCGCCGCGGCTATGCTCAGCATGTGCTCAAGGCCGCCGATATCATCGACTATCGCGGCCATATGCTACAGGGTGTTTTGGGCGGAACGGGCCTCGCCATTTCCTCACAAAGCAGGCATATCGACAAAGCGGTCGCCTTTGCTCAGTACGCGCTCTCGCCCGAAATCCAAAGCACGCTCTATTGCGACTGCGGAGGACAGCCCGGTCATCGCGCCGCCTGGCTCGACGAAGAGTGCAATCGCACAACGCTCGATTTCTACAAAGACACGCTCAAAACGCTCGACAACGCCTATTTGCGTCCGCGTTATAGCGGCTATCTCACCTTCCAGGACAACGCCGGCCCCATTATCCGGGACTACGTGCGCTCTGGCGGCGACGCCTCCACAACATTGAAGAAACTCAATGCACTGTATATCAGCTCCCGTGAACGATAAAGGAAAGGAAACGCGATTATGAAACCGCTTGAAGGGATTTTGGTACTGGACTTTTGCCAGTATCTCGCGGGCCCTTCGGCCGCGCTACGCCTCGCCGACCTCGGCGCGCGCGTCATCAAAGTTGAACGCCCTGGTTCAGGCGATGGCTCACGACGCCTGATTTTGGAAGGCTGCACCTCCGATGGCGATGGGCTCAATTTCCACACCATCAACCGCAACAAGCAGAGCATAGAGCTCAACACCAAGAGCCCCGAGGGCCTCGCCATGGCCAAAAAGCTTATCGCCCAGGCGGACGTTCTTATTGAGAGCTTCCGCCCTGGCGTCATGGACAAAATCGGCCTTGGATATGATGCAGTTCGCGCCCTCAACCCTCGGCTCGTATACGCAAGCATCAGCGGCTACGGCGCCACGAGCCCTTGGGCGGCAAAACCCGGACAGGACCTGTTGGTGCAATCGCTCTCTGGTCTGGCTTGGCTCAATGGCAACGCCGATCAACCGCCCATGCCGTTCGCCCTCTCTTTGGCGGATTCCTATACCGGCGTTCACGCCGCCGAGGGCATCCTCGCCTGCCTTATTCGCCGCGAAATGACAGGCGAAGGTGGGCATGTCGAGGTAAGCCTGCTCGCCTCCGTACTCGACCTCCAATTTGAAGTCATCACCACCTATCTCAACGACGGAAACAAGGCCCCTGAGCGCAGTAAATTCAACAATGCACACGCCTACCTTGCCGCACCGTACGGAATCTACGAAACAGCCGACGGCTATATCGCCCTAGCCATGGGGTCCGTCGTCGAGCTGGGACAGATCATCGGCTCCAAGCAGGTAGCGTCTTATACCGACGCCTCCGAATGGTTCACCGAAAGAGATGAGATTAAGCGAGCTATTCAGACGGCGCTTGAAACGGACACGACCGAAAACTGGCTTACCAAGCTAGAAGAGCACAATTTCTGGTGCTCTGATGTCTATACCTGGGAAAAGCTCGTTGCATCCGACGCTTTCAAGGCGCTCGATTTCATCCAAGACGTCAGCCGTGTCGCAGGGCAGCAAGTGCTCACCACTCGCTGCCCCATCGATTTCGCAGGCGAAGACTTTGGACCCTCGAAACCCGCGCCGCGCCTAGGCGAGGACACGGAATCCGTTATCGCCGAATTTCATCTAGCCGATACGAAGGAGGTGTAGCCATGAAGCCGCTTGATGGAATCACCGTTCTGGACTTAAGCCAGTTCCTCTCTGCGCCGTCCGCGACGCTGCGCCTTGCGGACCTGGGAGCCCACGTTATCAAGGCCGAGCGCCCGGGCACAGGCGACATCTGCCGCACGATGTATATCTCTAACTGCAAAATCGATGGCGATAGTTCGCTGTTCCATGCCATCAATCGCAACAAGGAGAGCGTTGCGCTCGACCTTAAAAATCCAGCTACGAGGCCCCAGCTCGAAAAGCTCATCGCCGATGCCGACATCATGGTAGTCAACTACCGCCCAGGCGTTGCCGCACGTCTTGGCGTCGATTACGAGACGGTGGCAAAAATCAATCCTGGCATCGTCTATGGAGAGGTTACGGGCTACGGCACCACAGGCCCCTGGGTCAAAAAGCCGGGGCAGGACCTTCTAGCGCAAGCTCTTTCTGGCATCTGCTGGCTCAACGGCAACGCAGACCAGCCACCCACGCCTTTGGGACTTTCGGTGGGCGACCTGTTTGCCGGCCAGCATCTGGTACAGGGAATTCTTGCAGCCATCCTTCGCAGCAAGCGAGAGGGCATCGGCGCGCACGTTGAGGTCAATCTCATGAAGTCCCTGCTGGACGCACAGTTCGAGGTCTTTACGACATATCTGAACGACGGGCAAAAGCCGCCGATGCGAAGCAAGGTCAACAACGCGAGCGCCTTTATCGATGCGCCTTACGGCATCTATGAGACGTCCGATGGCTTTATCGCCATCGCCATGGTTCCCATCCCGCATCTTGGAGAGCTCATCGGCTGCGCGGCTCTTCAGGCCTACACCGATCCGGAAACCTGGCACACCAAGCGAGACGAGATCAAAGCTGTACTGGCAGGGCACCTGGCCACCAACACAACGGGTCATTGGCTTTCGCTTTTAGAGCCAGCCGATATCTGGTGCTCCGATGTCTTTACGTGGGACAAGCTCATGGCAACCGATGCGCTTGCCGATCTTCGCATGCTCCAAACGGTCAAACGCGACAACGGCACCAAGATTGAAACCACATGCTGCCCCATCATCATCGATGGCAAGCGCCCCCATGGCGGACCCGCGGCACCAACCGTAGGACAAGATACCGATAAGTACATCGTTTAAGAAAAGGAGTTAATCATGGACGAGCAGGCATATTATTTCGAGGATTACCAGCTGGGCGACACCCGCACCACAGGCGGCAAAACCATCACCGAGGCCGATATCGTGATTCACGCTGGGCAGACAGGCGACTTTTTCCCCCATCATGTAGATGCCGATTGGTGCGAAAAGAACGACTTTGGCCAGCGCATCGCCCATGGCACGCTGACATTCAGCGTGGGCGTCGGCCTTACCGCTTCGTTTATCAACCCTGTCGCTTTCTCTTATGGCTACGACCACCTGCGCTTTGTCAAACCGGTCTATATCGGCGACACCATTCATACGGTAGTCACCATCAGCGACAAGAAAGATCATAAGAAGCATGCAGACAAAGGCATCGTGACCGAGCATCTCGACATCATTAACCAGAAGGGCGAAACCGTTATGGTCGCCGACCATCTGCTGATGTGCCAGAAGCGCGACGCATAAAGCCCACGTGCCGCCACATCCCACCCAAACGCAAATGCGCCGCTGCGGGAACGTTCTCGCAGCGGCGCATTTTTATCTCTTTAGAATCCGCAGACAGGACACCCGCAGGCAATCCACTAGCCCCAAGGGTCGCGCTCGAACAGCGGCTCGCGCTCGGGACGTCGATCGGAATACGGATCGTAGCCGTCATCATCCTCGTTCTCCGCACGGATAAACGGGTCTTTGGGCTTGAGTGCCACCTTGACCTCGGAAGCCTTCTTCTTTTCGTCCTTCTCGCTTGCCATATCTGCTCCCCAATCGTCGCTTGCACCATCCTAGCATGCGCCGCACGCAAAAAGGCCCGGCCTCCAGTTACCTGGAAGCCGGGCCAAATCATGCACGTCGCGCAGAAACCCGCGGCGCTACTCTTCCGGTGCCTCAAACGGGGCGTCAAGGACCTCGTCGCTTGAACCTGCGACCTTGGGCTCCACGCCCGCGACCTCGAACTTGCCGTTAGAATCCACGTCGAGCGAGATCTTGTCGCCTTCGTGGGCACGGCCATCGATAATCGCCGCGGCGATAGCATCCACGACCTCGCGCTGGACCAGACGCTTGAGCGGACGAGCGCCAAACACAGGGTCCAGGCCGCCCACGGCGAGCATCTGCTTGGCAGCAGGCGTAATCTCGAGCTCCATGCGCTCCTTTGCCAGGCGAGCACGGACATCCTTGAGCTGGATCTCGACGATCTTTTGGATCTGCTCCATGCCAAGCGGATGGAACACCACGATATCGTCGATACGGTTAAGGAACTCTGGACGGAAGGTCTTGGCCATCACGGCGTCGACCTGGCGACGCATCTCGGCCTCGTCCTTGCCCGAAAGCTCGGCAATCGCGCTGGAGCCAACGTTGGACGTCATGATGATGATCGTGTTCTTGAAGGACACCTGGCGACCCTGGCCATCGGTCAGACGACCATCGTCGAGCACCTGCAGCAAGATATTGAAGACATCCGGGTGAGCCTTCTCCATCTCATCGAGCAAGATCACGCTGTACGGACGACGACGCACGGCCTCGGTAAGCTGGCCGCCCTCGTCGTAGCCCACGTATCCAGGAGGGGCACCAATCAGACGCTGGACCGAGAACTTCTCCATATACTCAGACATGTCAATACGCACGAGCGCACGCTCGTCGTCGAACAGGCACTCGGCAAGCGCCTTGGCAAGCTCGGTCTTGCCCACGCCAGTGGGGCCCAGGAAGAAGAAGCTGCCGATAGGCTTATCAGGGTCGGAAAGGCCCGCACGGCTGCGGCGCACGGCGGCGGCAACGGCCGACACAGCCTCATCCTGGCCGATGACGCGCTTGTGCAGCTCACCCTCAAGGTTCTTGAGCTTATCGAGCTCGCCCTGCATCATCTTGGAAACGGGCACACCGGTCCATGCGCTCACGACCTCGGCGATCTCGTCGGAAGTAACCTGCTCGTTGAGGCCCTCGCCGTCCTTGCCCTTTTGCTCCTCGAGCGCCGCCTCGGCTGTCTGGATCTCCTGAGTCAAAACCGGAATCACGCTAAAGCGTAGCTCGGACGCACGAGCAAGGTCACCATCGCGCGTGGCACGCTCCTCCTCGCTCTTGGCATCGTCGAGTTTGCCCTTGAGCTCCTGCACGTGGTCGATGGCATTCTTTTGGTTGAGCCATCCGGCCTTTTGCACGTTGAGCTTTTCCTGGACCTCGGCAATCTCTTGGCGCAGCGTTTCCAAGCGCTCCTTGGAGGCGTCGTCCGTCTCCTTCATAAGCGCCTGCTCCTCAATCTGCATCTGCGTGAGCTGGCGCGTGGTGGCGTCAATCTCCACAGGCATGGAATCGAGCTCCATGCGCAGACGACTTGCAGCCTCGTCTACCAGGTCGATGGCCTTATCGGGCAGGAAGCGGTCGGCGATGTAGCGGTCGGAAAGATCGGCTGCGGCAACCAACGCGCCATCGGTGATGTGCACGCCGTGGAAGATCTCGTACTTCTCCTTCAGGCCACGCAGGATAGAAATCGTGTCCTCGACGGAGGGCTCGCTTACCAGCACCGTCTGGAAACGGCGAGCAAGAGCAGCGTCCTTCTCGATGTACTTGCGGTACTCGTCGAGCGTGGTAGCGCCGATGGCATGCAGGGCACCGCGAGCGAGCGCCGGCTTCAAAATGTTGCCAGCGTCCATGGAGCCCTCGGTAGCACCCGCGCCCACGATGGTGTGAAGCTCGTCGATGAACAAAATAACCTTGCCGTCCGACTTCTCAACCTCCTTGAGCACGGCCTTCAAGCGGTCCTCGAACTCGCCACGGTACTTGGCGCCGGCCACAAGGGCGCTCATGTCCAACTCGATCAGGTCACGGTCGCGCAGGGTGCTGGGCACGTCACCGGCCACAATGCGCTGAGCGATGCCCTCGACGATAGCGGTCTTGCCTACGCCAGGCTCACCGATCAGCACCGGGTTGTTCTTGGTACGACGCGAAAGAACCTGAATGGTACGGCGGATCTCGTCGGTACGGCCGATCACCGGGTCGAGCTTGCCTGCGCGAGCCAGGTCGCAGATGTTGCGACCGTACTGCTCCAGCGCCTCGAACTGGGTCTTGTCCTCGGCAGAGGTAACGCGATCATCGCCGCGCAGCTCCTCGTAGACCTGCTCGATGCGCTCACGCGTAACGCCTGCGTTATTGAGGATGCGCCCCGCGTCTCCCTTGTCCTCGGCGAGCGCCATGAGCAGATGCTCGGTCACCACAAAGGAGTCGCCCATCTTAGAGGCCTTCTTCTCTGCCTGGTTGAGCACACGGACCATGTCGTTGGACAGGCCGATCTGTGCGCCATCGCCCGAGACCTTGGGTGCACTATCGATGGCCTTCTGTGCAGCCGCCGCGAGCGCGGAGGCATCAGCACCGATACGCTCGATGATCACGGAAATGTTACGCTCGCCTGCGCCCAGCAGGGCCGCGAGCAAGTGCACGGGCTCGACTGCGCCGGCCTGGGCGTCGGACGCGATGCCGATGGCAGATTGCAAGGCCTCGCGGGAGGTCATTGCCAGTTTTTCTATTCTCATATATCTCACCTCTCGTATAGGTGTGCCCGCAACGCGAGCAACGCTCGCGCCGAGGCGGCCGCCCTACGGGGCAGCGTCCTGTTGTTCGAGAGGTATTGTTACCGGATGTGCCCCAAGTTATACATAAATCTAAGTCTCTTTATATAAGATTTTATGAGTCTTGAGATGTAGGAGCCGCGCAAGACGCGCTTTGGCATTGAGCGACCATGCCGGCACCTAGAGCAGGCCGTCTCAAACGAAGCGCCCCGTTTATATCAGAACCACCCCTAAAAGGGGTGGTTTGCTCTTAGGGTGTAACCCTCGGGTCGCTGGCCCGCGCCTAAAGACGCC
>CAKUFD010000019.1 GCA_934647195.1 uncultured Collinsella sp. | reverse complement strand
CGCCGGGGCTTTTTGCGTCGAGACGGGGATTCGAACCCGCGAGGGTGCGGAGCCGAGCGAACGCGCGAGCGTTAGCCTCTGATATCCCGCCATGCAGCCCTCGCCCAAAGGACTTCCACGTCGAATGTCCTGGGAAAATCGCAAACTTTCTAATTTCAGTAGCAGTACAGCACTTTTACAAGTAGAGGCGCTTTTTTGCTCAGAAATGCCCAGTTGAGACTTTCCTGAAAGAGCTGTCTACTCTGCAAAATACAATACTGCTACTGAAATCGGGAAGTTCCTTGAACCAAAGGCCCTCCTCCTCAGCTTTCCGACCCGGTTTTCCAAAAAAGGCGAGCAAAACAGATCGCGCAATCAGCGAATTCGCATCAAATACCCAGCTCTCCACGACAAGCAGCTCGCTCGAAGCCCTCAAGATACCGCAAGGAGCCAACTGCCAAATAATTGCTCCAAAGCATCAGCGTCGCATGCAATGGTATCCTTGTTGGCCCATTGCTCAAACGCACCAACGAACGCTAGGAGTCCTATGGATCTCATCGCCCAACTTGCTCGCGAGCTCGACCTTAAAGCCACCGACGTCGAGGCAGCCGTCAAGCTCATCGATGAGGGGAACACCATCCCCTTTATCGCCCGCTACCGCAAAGAAGCAACTGGCGGCATGGATGACGTCGCCCTCCGCGCGCTCAACGAGCGCCTGGGCTACTTGCGCAATCTCGAACAGCGCAAAGAGGATGTCATCGTGCTCATCAATGCCCAGGGCAAGCTCACGCCCGAGCTGGAACAGCAGATCCGCGAAGCCGAACAACTCCAGCGTGTCGAAGACTTCTATAAGCCCTATCGCAAGAAGCGCATGACGCGCGCCCAAAAAGCCCGCGAGGCGGGACTCGAGCCGCTTGCCAATATGATCATCATGCAGGCGAGCCCCAAGGGCGGAGGCTCGGCAATCGATGCCGCCGCGGCATACATCAACGAGGACGCCGGCTTCGACACCGCCGAAAAAGCCCTTGCGGGAGCATCGGATATCGTGGCCGAGATCGTCGCCGAAGACCCCGAGAACGTCGCCGACCTGCGCGCTTTCACTCAAAACACCGCCGATATCGTGGTCGAAGCCACCGACCCCACCGAAAAGACCCCGTACGAGCCCTATTACGCCTACGACGAGCCGCTGCGTCGCATTCCCAACCATCGCGTCCTCGCCATCGACCGCGGCGAGCGCGAAGGGAAGCTGCGCGTCCGCGTGAACGTCGACAACCAGGCAGCTGTTTCGCGCCTGGGAAGCCGCTGGCCGCGCCGCCAGGGCGTTTTCGCTCCCATATTCGATGCCGCCATCGCCGATGGCTACAAGCGCCTCATGGCGCCTTCACTTGAACGCGAGGCCCGCGCCAAGCTCACCGTGCGCGCCCAGGCCGACGCCATCACCGTGTTCGCCAAGAACCTCGAGGGCCTGCTTTCGGCTCGCCCGGTTCGCGGTGCACGCGTGCTGGCCCTCGATCCCGGCTATCGCACCGGCTGCAAGGTTGCCGTCATGGACGAGACCGGCAAGCTGCTCGACCACGGCGTCGTCTACCCCACCAAGCCGCGCCACGACGTTGCCGGCACCAAGCGCGAACTGGCGCGCCTGGTCAAAAAAGATAAGGTCAACACCATTGTCATCGGCAACGGCACAGCTAGCCGCGAGACCGAGGAGGTCGTGAGCGAATTCATCTCCGAGCAGGCGCCCGAGCTTCGCTACACCATCGTCAACGAGGCCGGCGCCTCGGTTTACTCGGCTTCCGAGCTGGCGAGCCGGGAGTATCCCAACCTCGACGTCACGGTGCGTGGCGCTCTCAGCCTGGGCCATCGTCTGCAAGACCCCCTGGCCGAGCTCGTCAAGATTCCGCCCCAGTCCATCGGCGTTGGCCAGTACCAGCACGACCTCGATCAAACCGAGCTTTCGTACTCACTGGGCAACGTTGTCGAAGACGTCGTCAACCGCGTGGGCGTCGATGTGAATACCGCGAGCACGAGTCTGCTGGGCTATGTGTCCGGCATCACACCGACCGTCGCTCGCAATATCGTCGCCTACCGCGAGGAAAATGGCCCCTTTACCGACCGCGCGCAGCTCAAGAAGGTCTCAAAGCTCGGTCCCAAGGCCTATCTCAACGCCGCGGGATTCCTTCGCATCGCAGATGGTAAGAATCCGCTCGACGCCACAAGCGTCCACCCCGAAAGCTATGCCGTCGCCAACGAGGTGCTTAAGCGCGCAGGCGTTAAGGCCGACGAGCTCAAGCGCGGCGGTATCCCCGATATCGAGCGCCGTGTGGGCAGCATCGGAGAACTCGCCGGAGAGCTCGGCTGTGGCATCCTGACCCTCATCGACATTATCGACGAGCTCAAAAAGCCCGGCCGCGACCCTCGTGATGACGCTCCAGAGGTCGTCTTTAGCCGTTCCGCCCTCTCCATCGATGACCTGGAGGCGGGCATGAAGCTCAAGGGTACGGTACGCAATGTTGTGGACTTTGGCGCGTTTGTCGACATCGGCGTGCACCAGGACGGCCTGGTGCATATCTCCAAGATGGCCAACCGCTTTGTCAAGCATCCCAGCGACGTTGTTCGCGTAGGCGACACCATCGACGTGTGGATCGAAAAAGTCGATCGCGAGCGAAAGAAAATCTCGCTCAGCATGGTTGAGCCTCGATAACAAAAGGGAAGCGCCCGCACTGCAATGCGGGCGCCTTTTATGAAGGACTTGTGAAAATGTGACAAAATAAACCTGTCGACTTTTTGTCACATTCGCTAGCTGTTGAGGATGCGGTCGAGACTACCGGAGCTTGAGTCGCGGTAATCGGCCGAGGTCAGGATCTCCTGTGGGATACGGCCGCCCTCGCGCAAGATGTTGCGGAACTGCACGCGCGTGACCATGGGCAGGTCGGCAATAGCGCGTGCCAGGTTTTGCGGCACGCCCTGGTTCTCGGACGCACGCTCCACCCCGCGGCCGTCCTTCAAGCGGCGCTTGTGGGCAGCCAGCATAGCCTTGTACATACCGGCATGCATGCGAATCTTCGTATTATTAGCCGCGCGAGCCTGCTCGACGATGCGCGCACCCTCACGGTCGATATCGCCCGCATAGTACACATAGTCATATCCATAGCCGATATCGGACAGGTAATCGTCCAGCGCGTGCGAGACGCTCGCCTTGCAGCCACTGCCAAAGATAACGCCGCTCACGCGCACACCAAAGAGCTTGACCGACGATTTGCCGCGCAGCAGGCGTGCGATCTCGTCGTAGGTGTCGATATTCTCGACCATGATGAACGGCTTGTTGGCCCCAATGCCAAAGAAGCTCGTGAAGTGATACGGACGAGACGGCGTGATCTTGAGTGCCGCCACGTTGACGCCGCGGTCGTTCAAGCGCTTGAACAGACGCTCGCCGCGTTTGCCATCAAAAGCTTTCTCGTCGTTAAAAATCTCAAAGGCACGTTGACGGCGCGAAGCGTACGGGGTATCCATGCCACCCGTCTGCTCAATCCACGTGGTAATGGCCTCAAAATCATGGGCAAACTGTTGCTTGGCGTTTTGATGCGTATGCTCGCGCTCGGCAGCCTTCGCCGGCGGACGATTATCAACACGCGTGATCTTGGCGTATTGGACGCGGTCTTTTTGCGCAACAGCGGAAAGCGGCAGTACCGTCGCTACCTTCGCAAGCTGCCCTCGAATCACGCGCATGATGGAGCGAGGTTCAGGCTGGGCAGAATCGCCCGGACGAGCAGAACCCTTTGTCCGAGTCGAAGGCGCATCTTGCTTGCGTGACGAACCGGAATCCGCCTGACGCCCGGACCTCTTCCCGCGCTTCCTGCCCGTAGAACTTTCCTTTTTAGCCGTCTCATGCTTGCCCTGAGCGCCGCGCTCGGCAACGGCCACGTGACCCTGATTTGTCTCCGTATGCTTGGGTGCAGCGTTTTTCTTTGAAACAGGAGCCTCTTGAGGAGCTGGCGCTTTCTTCTCAACAGAGACAGACGGCGTATCCTGGGCCTGGGACTGCTGCTTTTTTGATCCCATGGCGTGAACTTCGGCCTTTTGAGCCTTTGGCTCAGCGGGCTTCTGCTGCTCGACGGGATTGCCCTGGGTGCCTTGCGTTGCCTTCTTGCCATCCGCGCGGCGATGCACGCGCGCACCGCGGCCCACCTTCGAAACAAAGGCCACCGGCTTATCATCCGGCCTGGCCTCTTCCTTTTGAACCGCCTCAGAAGGCACGACAGCAGGCAGCACCTGATCATGACGAGCAGCCTCAGCCTGAGGGGCAGCAGGCTCCACTGAACCGGAATCCTTCTTGGGTTCGTGCGCCACCGCCACAGGCGCAGCCTCCCCAGCAGCCTCAACCTCGGCAGTGGGAGCCTTGGCAGGCGCCGGTTCCTCCTCGGCATCAAAGCCGTCGCTCAAGTCCTCGGCGCCATCGACAACGATAAGCTCGGAGACCTTTGCGCAAATCGAATAGATGGCCGGGCGACCATCAACACCGGTATCGTCGATGCGCTCGATCAGACCCGACTTGATAAACTCGTCGCGCAGGCGCTTGGTATCGATATCCTTATCGATCGAGCGGAAAAGCCCGCCCAGCGAGCTCGACTTGATTTTGAGCACCTTACGCCCCAACAAGCCGCGCGAGATGACAGCGGCCTGCTTGGAGCTCAACGAGGTAAGAGCGGCGATACGGCGCGTTAGCGCATCGACGTCGCTTTGGTTATCGCTATACAAAGATGAAGACACACAAGCCTCCTCGACTATAAACACAAACGTCTGTATGGTACCCCATGGAGCCGTAACGGCGCTTCTTGCTGGGACGATTCCACGGGGAGTGCGCCGCATCAGGGTCGCTGCAAGTGCATGAGCCCCGCCCGCTCCGTCAGATCCTCGCCAAAACAAAAAAACGCCCGAGTGCGGCTGCAGAGCACTCGGGCGAATATAACGATGTACGAACAGTGCGCTCAGGCGTGCTTAAACGTTCTGAGCAGCCCCGTCGGCAGGAGCCTCAACGGATGCGCGGCCATACTCGGCGCGACCCATCTCGGTCCATTCGGGCTCCTCGTCGGGCAGGGAGCCAGCCTCCTTGCCAAAGAGCTCCTTCAGGCAGTTCACGGCAACGATCAGGCCCAGGACCATCAGCAGCACGGCAAAGAGCAGCTGCAGGCCCTTGGTGGCAAGCACGGGCGTCGCGGCGGCGCCGGCAGTTGCCGCGGGAATCGAGCCAAACAGACCATAGGCCTGGATAGCGGTCATGCAGCCCAGAGCGCTCTGCACCAGGGAGGTGAAGGTGCATACCAGCAGGAACGCCACGGGCACATAGAGCATCCAGCCCTTACGGCCGGTGCACTTGCAGAACACAGCGAGGGTGATCATGGTCATGCCGCCGAGCAGCTGGTTGGAAGCACCAAACAGCGGCCAGATGTTGGCATAGCCGCCAAAGGCGAGGGCGAGACCCGGAAGCAGGGTCACGACAGTAGCAAACCAGGGGTTGCCCAGAACCTTCATGACGCCGGTCTTGGCATTGATGGCCAGGGCGTCGTTGGTCTTGGCGAAGAACTCGGAGAACGAGGTGCGGGCGATGCGGGCAACGGCGTCAAGCGAGGTGAGAGCGAGGGCAGAGACGTTCATGGTCATGAACACGGTGGCAACGGTCTGGTCGACGCCAAAGGCCGTCATGCCGCGAGCGATGCCAGCTGCGAAGATCTGGAACGGAGTGGAAGCGAGGCCGCCGTTGGCCACGTTCACGGTACCGGTACCAGCGGTGTTCATCGAAGAGAACATGATGCCAGCGATAACGATAGCAAGGATGCCCACGAAGGACTCGACGATCATGGCACCGTAACCAACCTTGACGGCGTCGGCCTCCTTCTCAACCTGCTTGGAGGAGGTGCCGGAAGACACGAGGCTATGGAAGCCGGAAAGCGCGCCGCAGGCAACGGAGACAAACAGGATGGGGAACATCATGCCGGAGGCGGTGGAGAAACCGGTGAACACAGGAGCGGTCATCGTGGCCTGGCCCTGAGCGCCCAGGACAAAGATGCCCAGCACGGCGCAGACGATCATGACGATCATCATGATCGAGGTGAGGTAGTCACGCGGGGTCTTGAGCACGCTGATGGGCATGGCGCCGGCAAAGACCAGGTAGACCATAACAACAGCGAACCACTGGAACTTGTCGAGATACACCGGGAACTGCATACCCACGGCGAACATGAGAACCATCAGCACCACACCGGTGGCGAACTCAGCAGCGCCCGTGAGGTTGAACTTCTTCTGGGCATAGCCAAAGGCGATGGCAACAAAGGTGAAGAGGATCGAGATGGTGCCCGCACAGCCGGCAGCATAGGACTTGGTGAAGTCGATGGCAGCGGTAGCCACACCATCAGCGCCCATGACCGGGGTGAACTTGAAGGTGCCGCACACCATGTCGGTGAAGGCAGCGATAACGATGATGCAGAACAGCCAGCAGAACAGCAGGAACAGGCGACGACCGGTCTTGCCGATGTACTTCTCGATGAGCTGGGCGAGCGACTTGCCGTTGTTCTTCATCGAGGCATACAGGGCGCCAAAGTCATGCACGGCACCAAAGAAGATGCCGCCGACGAGCACCCACAGCACGACAGGCAGCCAGCCAAAAGCCATGGCTACGATGGTGCCCGTAACAGGGCCCGCACCGCAGATCGAACTGAACTGGTGCGAGAATGCGGTGAATGCAGAGACGGGTGAGAAGTTCTTGCCGTCCTTCATGCGCTTAGCGGGAGTGAGGGCCTCCTTGTCGACGCCCCACTTATTGGCCAGCCAGCGTCCATACCCGAGATAGCCGCAGGCGAGAACCGCCGCGCACACGAGCATGACTACAACTCCGTTCATACTATCCTTCCTTCTGAGGTTTCCCCAACACTTTCGATTTCGATAAAAAACGAGGGCCGTCGATTTTCGATTCGACGGCCCTCGTCTTTTATCAGCCGCCCGCATTTGGCACGGGCTGACTGTTTATCGCCAACCCGCGCTAAATAATGATCACGCTGATAATGTGTAGCTGGCTCATAAACATGCTGTGGCATTCCTCTACAAAGTGATGGGCTCCTGTGGAACTCCCATCTCCCTACGTTGCATTTATGCAGTCTACGCTTTAGCTCAATGAAGTCAAGCTGGGCTTGAATTGTTTCGTAACCGTTTCGTCGAACTACGGGCCGCCATGTTGACCAAAACCGCGCAGCCAAGCACCCCTTATGCACCCACGCTATGCTCCCTGCTCATGCGCGGTCTCCATTCCAGCCCACGCTTAACAACCCCTTACTTTCGATTTTGCGTTCTTATCTTTCGAGTTGTTGATGGGTTTCGTTTTTGTTTCAACCAAAAAGGGGCCAGGAATTACTCCCGACCCCCACGGCAAACTATCGAATGGAGATTAGCTCAGCAGAGCGTTGGTAATCTCATCCTCGACGCTATCGGACTCGGTCCAGTTGCCATCCTCGTCGCGCTCGCACTCAAGATCCACATCGATCTCGCGCGTCTTAACGCCACGAATGGCGTCCATCATCAACTCGCCAACCTTCTTGTAGATTTCATCCTCGCTAAGACCCTCATAGTTGGTAGGATCATTCATGAAATCATTGGCTGCGCTCTCAAGGGCATCCATCACGTCCTTCATGGACTTGGAGGTGAGCGTCACGTGAGCCATGGCGGTATCGTTATCCTCGTCAACATCGACCGAGGTGATCTCGTAATCAAAGCCATCGAACAAGGTGTTGACAAACTCCTCGGCATCGATGCCGAACGTGGAGAGGTCAGCTTGCTCCTCGATATCGCTGATCATCTCGTCCCAATCGTCACCCTTCCTGTTGACGATCATGTCGAACTCTTCGGACAGACCCTCTCGAATGACTTCCTCCGCCGAAGGGCCGCTGTTGCAGGCGCACAGCGCGAGCATGCTCAGTGCAGCGATCAGAATAAGCGCGAGCGTCGTGAGTTTCTTCTTCATCAGTTCCTCCGAACGTGGTCGCGGGCCGGCCATGACATTCGCCATGTTTCCCCCCAAGCCCATTTTGCACAACAGCTTGAGCATATCAGACCGCAGGTCATTGCAAGCCCCGCCCCCCCCATTATTCGAGGAACGGCGTCGTCCCTTACCGGAGCATGAAAAAACGGACGCCCCAAGCACGGGACGTCCGCTCAAAATGCAACTGGCAACGTGCAGGGATGTTACTCCTTAGCGCCATACTGCTCGTAGTACGCGTCGATGGCAGCCTTGAGCGCATCGTCGATAACCACCTTGCCGTCGATCTCGTGGTTGTAGAGCACCTCGACGACCTCGGCCATCGAAACGATGCTTGCCACGGGGAACCCGTACTTGGCCTCAATCTCCTTCTGCGCCGTGGTGACGCCGCCCTTGCCCACTTCCATACGGTTGAGGGAAACGATCAGACCGCAAATCTCGACATCGGCCGCAGCGGTGACCTTAGGATAGGTCTCGTCAATCGACTTGCCGGAGGTGGTCACGTCCTCGACCATCACCACGCGGTCGCCGTCCTTGGGCTCATAGCCCAGCAGGTTACCCTTGTCGGCACCGTGGTCTTTGGCCTCTTTGCGGTCGCAGCAGTACTTGACCTCTTTGCCATACAGCTCGTGATAGGCGATGGCGGTCACCACGGCCAGGGGAATGCCCTTATAAGCGGGCCCGAACAGCACGTCAAAGTCGTCGCCGAAGTTGTCGTGAATAGCCTGCGCATAGTACTCGCCCAGACGCTTGAGCTGACTGCCCGTCACATAAGCGCCGGCGTTCATGAAAAACGGCGACTGACGGCCGCTCTTGAGCGTGAACTCGCCAAACTTGAGCACGTCGGACTCGACCATGAACTTGATGAACTCTTGCTTGTAAGCCTCCATACGAAGCTCCCTTCGGTTGCGAGCGAATCTGCTGCCCATGATACCAGTGAATAGCAAACGGGGTAGCAACGTTTAGCGTCGCCATCCCGTCCTCGGACCGTATCTCGCGAACCGTACGCTATCCGCTGTAGCGCGAAAGGAACGCACGCGTACGCTCGTGCTGCGGAGCACCCAGCACCTCGGCAGGCGAACCCTCTTCCACGATCAGGCCGCCGTCCATGAAGACCACGCGGTCGGCAACATCGCGGGCAAAAGCCATCTCGTGCGTGACGATGATCATCGTCGTGTCCTCGTCTGCCAGCTGGCGAATCACCTTGAGTACCTCGCCCGTCAACTCAGGGTCGAGCGCGCTTGTGGGCTCGTCGAAAAAGAGAATGTCGGGGTTGAGGCACAGAGCGCGGGCGATGCTCGCACGCTGCTGCTGGCCGCCGGAAAGCTGGCACGGAACCTTATTCTCGCAACCCTCAAGACCCATCTTGGCGATAAGTGCCTTTGCCTGGGCCTCCACCTCTGCGCGCGGACGCTTTTGCACCGCAATGGGAGCATCGCAGATATTGCGCATCACCGTCATGTGCGGGAAAAGGTTGTAGCCCTGAAATACCAGGCCAAAACGGCTCTTCGCCGCACGAAGGTCGGCGCCCCTTGCGTACACAACAGAGCCGCCCTCCGAAGAAGCGACCGTCAGGTCACCATAGCGCAGCGAGCCCGCATCGATGGTCTCGAGCGTGGTGGCGCAACGCAGAAGCGTCGATTTTCCGCCGCCCGAAGGCCCGATAATGGCCACGGCCTCACCGGGACGCACGGCAAGCGAGATGTCGCGCAAAACGCAGGTCTTGCCAAACGATTTACTCACGTGCTCCATCGAGAAGACGGGAGCCGCGCAGCGATTGGAATCGGTCATCGTTGCCCCCTATCAATCGCGGTAATAATCGAGCTTTTTCTCCAGCGCGCCCATAAAGACCTCGACCAAGAAGTTGAAGCCCCAGTAGAACGCAGCGGAGATGGCAAAGGGCACCATGCTCACCTGCGAGGCGACAAGCGCCTTTGCCGTCGAGAACATCTCGGCCACGCCAATCGCGAAGGCAAGCGACGTGTCCTTGACCAGCGTGATCACCTCGTTGCCCATAGCCGGCAGGATGCGCTTGACCACCTGTGGTAGCACGATACGGAAAAACGTCTGCACCTTGGTGTAGCCCAGCACCTCGGCCGCCTCGCACTGGCCGCGCGGAATAGACTGGATGCCGGAGCGGTAAATCTCAGCAAAATACGCGGCGTAGTTGATGATAAATGCGACGATGCACGCATACCACTTGGAATCCGGCGTTAAGCGGATGCCAAAAACGTAGTACGGTGCAAAGTAGATAGCGAACATCTGCAGCATGAGCGGCGTGCCGCGCATAACGGAGATATAGATGCGTGCGAGGAGCGCAAGCGGGCGAATCTTGCTCATGCGCGCAAGCGCCACGGGCACCGCCAAGGGGATCGACCCCACCAGCGTCAACACAAAGATCTGCAGCGTCGTACCAAAACCCGAGAGCAGCATTCCCGACATCGTTGTGATATCCATGCTCTACCTTTCTATAGACACGCAACTCCCGATACCGACCAGCCGGCATCGGGAGCGCTGTCCATCCATTGCGGGGCGCCCGAACGAGCACCCCGAATGAAGCAATCCTTACTCAAGCACCCAGTTGTCGTAGCTAATGCCGTAATCCGCGTACTTCTCGCACAGGTCCTTGATGAAACCGTCCTTGTCCATTTCCTTCAGGGTCTCGGTAACCTTAGTGGCAAGGGCATCGTCACCCTTCTTGAAGCCCACGGCGTAGTGCTCTTCGGAGAGCATCTCGTCGAGCTGCACGTACTCATCGGGCTTTGCGGCAAGCTGATACTGAGCGATCGAGAGGTCGCAGGCAACCGCGTCGACAGCGCCGGACTCGAGCTGCATGAAGGCCGTGTTGTAATCACCAATGGTCTCGAGCGAAGCGAAGGTGGCGGTAAGGTCTGCCTTGTCACCGTTCAAAACGTCCTCGGCGGCAGAATCGGTCTGGGTGATGACGGTCTTGCCGGCAAGGTCGTCCAGGCTCTTGATACCGCTGTCCTTTTTGACCACGATCACCTGGCCGTTGAGCATATAGGGATCGGAGAAGGTATAGTCATCCTCGCGGCCCTCCATGGTAAAGCCGTTCCAGATGCAGTTGATGGCGCCGGAGTTAAGAAGGCTGTCCTTGGCATCCCAGTCGATGGGCTCGAGCTTGAGCTCCCAGCCGCAACGCTTGGCGACCTCGGTAGCAAGCTCGATATCAAAGCCGGTGAACTCGCCGTCATCGCCCACAAAACCATACGGAGGATAGGACTGGTCAAAGCCAACCGTCAGGGTCTTGATGTTTGCAGAATCATCGCTGCCGGCAGCAGCGGAGCCGGCGGCGGAGCCTGCCGTCTTGGCGGAAGTGCCACCGCAACCAACCAGGGCAAAGGCAGCAACAAGCGCAAACGCGCATGCAACGATAGCCATAAAGCGCTTCTTGTTCATGGGTAATCCTCAATCTCATTGCAATGCCGATGGCCCCGCGCAACGTTTCGCTCCGCGCGCAAAGCATCGACCCCTCTTGTAACGCGTTTCACTTTAGCCTAGTGGAGTACAAGGCGCAAGGAATTACTTTAGTTAAGTAGAGAAAAATCCAGCGCTCTGCATTAAAAAGCAACAGAGCCGCAGCTCAATCGCTACGGCTCCGCTGCTATCCGATTGTTACAAGATGGATACGCTAACCCCTGAAGCCATCCTCAAAGGGAATCTTCTCGGCTGAGCGGCGCTTGCCCACCACTACGGCGCCAACACCCGAAAGCGAAAGCGCTGCAGAGACCGCAAGGCCGATCGTGCTGGCATCTGCCGTCGCGGGAAGCTTCTCGACCTCACCCGACTTCGCGGTGCCCTTATCGGAGTCGGCCTTGGTCTTGCCCTGACCGTCAGTGCTCTTGTCGTCTTGCCCCCGGCCACCGTCGTCACTCGAATCGGTGCTGTCGTTGCCGTTATCCGACTTCTCGCCCGAGCCCGCGGCGTCCGCGTCAGCAGAGGAGGTGCCGCTACCAGAAGCATCGCTGCCCGCCGCGCCGCTATTGGTATCCCCAGCGTCGCTGCCGGAGTCTCCGTTAGAATCGGCGAAACCGTTCGATCCTGCCGTGCTATCCGAGGGTGTGCTGCTCGGGGCATCCGAGGTCGTGCCGCCGTTCGAAGTCGAGCCGCTGCCGGAATCCGTGCCATTGGCCGTACCGTTACCCGTGCTCGGCGAAGAAGTAGACCCCGCGCCCGCATCGGTAGAGGGAGCATTCGAGGAGCCAGTCGCACCAGCACCCGTATTGCCACCCGCAGGCGTCGTGACAGTGCCGCTGGCAGCAGAAGAAGAGCCGCCTGCTCCACCCTCGCCCTGCGACGGCTGATCGGTAGAAGCGGAGCCGGAACCCGTACCGCCATTGGAGCCTGCATCGGAGCCCGAGCCATTGTCAGAATCCGCACCGGCATCAGAACCGGAACCCGTATCGGAGCCGGAACCCGAAGTGTCCTTATCCGCATCGCCCTCGGCCTTGTGCTGGGCTAGATAGGTCAGGCATGTCTTCTTTTCGCGCTCATAACGATTCGCATAGCTGCTGGCATATTGGTTGGTCGACGTATTGGTCATGTAATCGACCAGCGCATCGCAAATGGCGGTCACGGCCTGCTCGTCGGTCATATCGTCGGAAAGATCGGCCATCTCGAAGAACTTCTGGCAGCCACCCGAGCCAAACAGGTTGCTCATGCCCCAGCACAGACCTTTGAGGCAGTCGGCACGACCCGAAAGGTCAAGTCCGTATTTGCGCACAATGCCCTCGACCGGCAGGTAATACTCCTGGTATCCATATGCATCCTGCAGCGCCGAGAACTCCTGCGGATCAGCGGCGTACGCAGCATGCCAAGCATCCTCGACAAGCTGGCCCAGCTCGGTAAGCCTATGCGTCTTCTCGTCATAGACCACGCTATCGTCATCGCGCTTAAGCTCGCTGCCGCGGTCGATAACCGCTTTGAACATGCTGTACTTCTGCGGATTGTAGTTGTAGCACTCCTGCATGAAGTCGACGAGCACGTAACGGCGATCAAACTGATAGAAGCCCATGGCGTGATAACCGTCGCCATAGCTAAAGCCCAGATTGTAGTTGCTGCCGCTCTCGTTTTCGGCGAAGTACTTCATCTCAGAAGAAAGCGCCATCGGCTGCAGGCTCGAAGAGCTCGTCACCATTATCGAGTTGAACGAGAGCGTCATGAGAGACGAGGGCTCTATGCCTTCCGAGTACTCATCGGCAGGATCATAATCCGAGGGAGCGGGCTGCTTTGCGTCGACATCGGTGATGGGGTCGGCATCGGCATTGCCAACAACATCCTGCTGCTGGGCGGTATCGGTCTGTGCAAACATGGGAACAGGCGCTGCCACGCCCAACGTAAGGGAAAGTGCGAGTCCGGCAACGATAGCCTGATGCTTAGGCTTCATGGTTCCTCCCTGGTTCTGCGTCCCCTTTTGCGGAGATGGGTTCATTTGGTGTGCGATTGCGTCAGAGCGCAAGAGATATATCTAGTATGTTGAATCTCGTCCGGTTTTGCAATCCCCCGGTCGACATGCGGCGCGGGCACAAGGCGCGTTTAGACGCCCCATGCACCGCATGCCGACAAAGTGGGTTTTAAAAGCCGTGAATTACCTCGGAAGTCATGCGCGAGATGACCTCGACGGCCACGCGCGCACTTTCGATCACGTCGTCGATGGCGCAAATCGAGGTTGCCGTATGGATATATCGGCAAGGCACGCCCGAGACAACACAAGGCACGTCCATGAGATGCACGGGGCCGCCGTCGGTGCCGCCGCCCTCGCGCACGCTCTCCTGTGCGCGCAATCCCGCAGCCTCGGCGGTATCCAACACAAAGCGCTGATAGCGAGGGTTCGTGATCATGCAGCGGTCAAAATGCCTGAACATCGGGCCGCCATGAAGCGCCGTCTGCACCTCGTCGGGCGCCAAGAAGGTGTCGTCCGCAGGACAGCCCTCGAACATGTACGCAATATCGGGATCAAGCGCCCGCACCGCTGCCGCCACACCGCGCTCCCCCACTTCCTCCTGGGCAGAAACGGACGCCACTACGTCAACGGCAAGATCGTCGCGAGAAGCAAGCTCGCGCAGGGCGATCAGCATCGCTGCCACGCCCGCGCGGCAGTCGAACGCCTTTCCAACCGCAATGCCGCGCTCAGCGTCGAAGGTAAACTGCGTTGCCACAACAAAAGGCTCGCCGATGCGCAGGAAGAAGCGCTCGCGCGCCTCCTCGGCACTCGTCGCACCCACGTCGAGAATCATCTCGGGCGGTATATGAGCGGCCTTCTCGGCAGCGCTTGTAAAATGCGGCGGTTTGACGCCAATGGTGCCGTGCAGCCATTCGCCGCGGGCGTTGCGCACCAGCACGTCCTGGCCGCAAAGGGCCCCTTCGGGGAAACGCCCCAGCGTCACGAATCCCATGGTTCCGTTTGCGCGAATGGTACGCACCATGCCGCCCACTTCATCGCCATGGGCGTCCATCATCACGCGCGGACGAACACGCTCGCCGCCAAGCTCCATGCCATGCGGCACGATCAGGCCATCGCGCAGCGTGTTTTCTTCCACCTTGGCCCAGCCGTCGCAAAAGTCACGCACGACGTCGATGACTTCGTCCTCAAAACCCGAAGGGCCCTTGGCGTTCGAGAGGCGCTCGAGTAGTCGAACCACCTCGTTGCGATCGATCTCCATCGCTGTCCTTTCAAATCAGAACCACCCCTAAAAGGGGTGGTTTGCTCTTAGGGTGTAACCCTCGGGTCGCTGGCCCGCGCCTAAAGACGCC
>CAKUFD010000018.1 GCA_934647195.1 uncultured Collinsella sp. | reverse complement strand
GTAAAGCCGGTTAACTCCACCCGCATAGCGGGTGGGTTTAGATGCGGCGCTGCGCGCCGCACAGGCTAAAGCCTTACAAAAACGACCCCCGCAGGCCTGCGCCGGCGGAGGTCGAGCATGCAAACGCTATCGGTACATCTACCTTAGCAGACCTTGTAAACCCAGTTATGCTTGTCCTCAACGGCACCATCCTGGATGCCGGTGAGCGTCTCGCGCAGCTTCTTCATCACCGGGCCGCACTCGGTGTGGCCACCGGGGAAGATAATCGTCTCGTCGGCGCCATAGACCTTGTTGTCGATCTCGCCCACCGGGGAGATGACGGCAGCAGTGCCGCACATGCCGCACTCGGAGAACTTGCCCGAGGCGACCTCGGCCCACTCCACCGGGCGCTCGTCCACGGTCATGCCCAGGTCCTGGGCCACCTGCACGAGGGAGCGACGGGTGATGGAGGGCAGGATGGAATCGGTGTGGCTCTTGGGCACCACGAGGGTGTTGCCGTCGACGAACAGCACGTTGGCACCGCCGGTCTCCTCAACGTAGGTGCGAGACTGAGAATCGAGGTACAGGTTGTCGGCATAGCCCTGAGCGTGAGCCTCGACAGAAGGCTTGAGGCTCATGGCATAGTTGAGGCCGGCCTTGATGTTGCCAGTGCCATGCGGTGCCGCACGGTCGTAATCGGAGATGCGCAGCTTAACGGCCTTGAGGCCACCCTTGTAGTACGGGCCGACCGGCGTGACGAGAATGCGGAACGTGTACTCAGGAGCGGGAGCGACGCCGATCACGTTACCGGAACCGATCATGAACGGACGAACGTACAGCGTGGCGCCCGAACCAAAGGGCGGAACCCACGCGGCGTTTGCGGTAACGACCTGCTTGACGGCCTCGACAAAGCGGTCGACCGGGAACGGCGGCATCTCGAGACGCTGGGCGGAATCGTACATGCGCTGTGCGTTCTGATCGGGACGGAAGCACACGACGCTGCCATCCTGGGTGGTGTATGCCTTGAGGCCCTCAAAGACCTCCTGGCAGTAGTGGAAGATGCCACCGCACTCGGAAACGTGCATGGTGTGGTCGGTCGTCAGGCCGCCCTCATCCCACTCGCCATCTTTCCAATGTGCCTCATAGCTGTAGTCGGTCTGCATGTAACTGAAGCCGATGTTGCCCCAGTCCAGATCCTTCTTCTCGACGGTCATACTGTGCTCCTTCTCTTGCAATAGTCCACGCGCCGCGTTGGCATTTGGACCACGCATGCCTGCAGCACATGTGTGGGCTTCTCGCCTAGACGGTCGCATGAACGGAATTCTACTCCCACCTTTAGCATGTGGCACATTTTCTTTCGTTTGAGGACAAACGAAATACAAACGTAACGTTTCGCACGCGGAGTTGCCCGCATGAGCAAGGACGCTTACCTCATGAGGAGTTGATTTTCCAATGCCCACCAGGATGATGAGGCGCTATGCGGCCGTCTGGTGCCTGCGCCGCCGCATGCCATCTTACGGCCGCAACAATCTCTATACTGAAGACAAGCGTCCCGATGTTGCAACGGCAAGGAGAGCCGCATATGACCGTCACCATGGAAAAAGAGCACCTGACCGAAGACCTGCTCAAACGGCTGCTCGCGAGCTCGAGTGTCGAAAGCTATCTCGATACGCACGAGACGGTCAACACGACGCTAACGGAATTTCTTCGCGAGCTCATCGATGCTCGTAGACTCAAAAGATCCGAAGTTGCGCGCGAATCGGGCATCAACTCCACAGTGGTGTACGACATTTTCGCCGGTAAGAGCAGACCCGGACGCGACCACGCCATCATGATCGCCCTCGGTATCGGATGCACACTCGACGAGACCCAGCGCCTGCTGCGCCTGGACGGCGTCGCCGAACTGTGGGTCAAGAACCGCCGCGACGCCATTATCATCTGGTGCATCAAGCAGGGGCTCAGCCGTGCCGCCACCGACGATGAGCTCTATCAACTGGGAGAAAAAACGCTCCTGGGAACCAATCCGCTCAGATAGAACTATCTGAGCGCTAATCTGCGCCCCCATCGCCCCTCGCAATTCAGTTGCCAACTGAACAAACAAAGCAGTCGTTGACATATCATTTTTGAGGCTTTTACCCAGCTACCATGAAGGGAGGACGGCTTGAACGACAACCAGATCATGCATGCCATGAGCATCGATGACACCTATCACGTCGAACAGGTGCTCGCGCGCGGCGAAGACAGCATTACCGAACTCGTCACGATCGACGGAGCCGGTCCCTTCGTGCGAAAGAAGATGCGGCAGGAACTCGCCCGCCGCACCGTTTGGTCGGCACTCACCGAATGCAACTCGCCTCGCCTCCCCCGCGTCGAGGCCACCTACGAGCTGCCCGAACACTTTGTTGTCGTATACGACTTTGTTCCAGGTCAATCGCTTTCTAAAATTATCGAACAGAACGGGCCGCTTACCCCAGAAGACACCACATCGCTCGGGATTAAGCTCTGCGAAGCGGCCGAAGAACTTCACAAGCACGGCATTATCCACCGCGACATCTCTCCCAACAACATCGTGATCGCCGCGTACGGAGCGCACCTCATCGACCTCGGTATTGCCCGCATGCGCGTTGAAGGGGCGAGCAAAGATACAACCTCCCTTGGAACCTGGGGATACGCCTCGCCCGAACAATACGGTTTTGCCCAAACCGATGCGCGAAGCGATGTCTACTCGATCGGACGCGTTCTTGGCTTTGCGCTCACGGGCATCCGACCCGACGACGAGGCCTACGAGCACGCGCTGGAACACGCTCTCGAAACCGCATCTGCCAAGCTCGAGCACGTCATCGGGCGCGCATGTTCTTTTGAGCCGAGCGCACGATTCCAGTCTGCAACCGAGATGGCACAGGAACTCTCTGGTTCATCCCGCCTGGAAAACGATGCGTCCTCTTCTGACGCAGACGGGCAAACCGGTAATGCCAAAACGGCAGCAAGCGCTCGCACATCTAAGCGCAAGCCAGACAAAACCAGGCCGCAAGTCTTTGGCAACCTGCTGCTAAAACTGATGCTCGTCACCGCAATACTCGCCGGGCTGTTAGCAGTCGGCGGGATTGTTATTTCGTCTTTCAATGCTGCTCGGGAAAACAGCAGCATTCCCGCATCCTCATCGCAAGTCAGCTCTTCCGGCGACACCTCGACCTCTGACAAAGCGAATGCGACGAGCGATGCGAGCCACTTGACCGCCGAACTCTCGATCGTTGAATCGGGCTGGTCTGCAAGTAAGAGCGGATACGTCCACTTTGGCATCGGCCTCAAAAACTCCGATGGGTCCGCCGCTATTGCATTTCCCACCGTTAAGATCTACGGATACGACGCAAACGACAACGTAATCTTTACGGACGAGAAAATGTATAGCGCCATCGAGCCCGGCCAGACCGTCTACTTTGGTGACCAGACGGGAAACGGCACCGTCCCCGCGCGCATCGAATTCGAAGCCGTCCAGCCAAGCAGCGATGAGCTCGCCACCCCTACCGAAGCACCGGCGTACAAAATCTTCGATAGCAATGAATCCGAGGGGGCCGATGGCATGTGTTCGTTCTCGGCAAAGCTCAAGCTGCAAAGCGCCCCGAGCGATTTTGATAAGACCCAGGTCTTTCTATCGGCCATCCTGCGCGACGAGCAAGGCAAGATCGTTGCCGGTTACAACGAATTCACCGACTCCCCCGCCGTCGGCTCCACGGTCCCCGTTTCGATAGACGCCCATAATCCACCCGAGCACGCCAGCTGCGATATATACGCCGCTCAGTGGTAGAGCTGTAGCGCTTTGGGACATTCCGCGGTGCGGACGCAAGGCGGCATCTCGCCGCCCCTTTCATTTTTACAGGCCAAGGATCTCGCGCTTCTTGGCATCGAATTCCTCTTGCGTCAAAATCCCAGCATCGAACAACTCTTTGAATTTCTTGATGGCTTCGACTTGATTCTCGAACGACCGAGCAGCTCCGACGCTATCCTCTGCCGAGCCCTTGCGTGGCGCTCCGCCTGATGACGAGCCCTCGCCTGCAGCGCTTGCGGCAGAAGCATTGAGGGGATTGAGCATTCCCGCCAAACCCATCCCAAACATCATGCCGCCCGCATCACCAAACCCGTTGTCGCGCACACCCTCGGCAATCATTTGCTGAGCTGCCACGTCTGCCGCCTGCTTAGAAATCCCCTCGTAGGCGCTAACATCCAGTTTCTTCTTCGCATAGCTCTTGATAAGCTCACGCGAATCGTCGGAAAACTCAATGTTTTCGATCGCGACCTGCACGAGCCTTATGCCAAAGCGGTCCTCCCATGTCCCCGCGTTGTCATCCTCGTCCAAAATCGTGCGGCGAATCTCGTTAACATGTGAAGGCAGCTGCGAAATCCGGACCTCAGACGACAAAGCGTTCGTAGCGACAATAAATGAAGCCAAGAACTCTGCGATCAGCATGCTTCGCGCGCTCTGATCGTCAAGCGAGTAGCTGTAGGTGTTCGCAGGGAGGAAGTTCCTGACAAAGCGCTCGGCATCTACCACCTGAAGCGACAGCTGACCATATGCAAAGACCTCGAGGTCCGTACCGTAAAACAAGTCGTTATACGCGAGTGGCCCGCGCGTACCAAACTTGATGCCGCGAATCTCGCGCAGGTTAACAAACGCAACGCGTTTTTGCGACGGCGACATGCCTGCATAGCCAACACGGCGAGCAGCTTGGCCGAGGACCATCTTTAAGACGCCCTGCTCCTCGCGATCGCGATCATCAAAAACCGAAGCCTCGCCATCACGATACTCAAAACCACCCGGCTCCGTTATAACCTGTTCAATGCCTGCCTGGCTAAAGATAAACGCTGCGGTGTTCTCGGGAACGAAAATGAGCGAGCCGTTAGACAGCACGTCATTTGATCCGTAATTTCCGCCGCGCCCGTTTTGCCCCACCTTACGCACTCCTGGAGCAACAACGACATGCTCGTTAAAATGACCAGCCGTGACAATATCTTTCCATTGGTCGGCGAGCACGCCACCAAGCGAGTCGATGGCAACATTCACAATACCCACGGTAACCTCACCCTACAGCACAAACTTGGTATCGCAGTACGGACACGTGACGCCCTGACCCTTGCGCCCCGCAACGGGGGCATGGCATCCCGGACATTTCGCCGTCGCCTTCGCCGCCATCTTTTCGGCGCCAGGCTTTTGCGCCTTCAGAGAGGCGCCCAAGGCGTTACTAATTGAGTCGCCAACCGCACCGACAACGCCCACAGCATCACCAACAAAATCAGCAATCTCTGCTGCAGCACCAGAGGGGAGCTCGGATGTATCGATTGAATCGATATTGCCGGCCGCCGCACGGCGCACACTTTCGGCCCATCGGTCGGCAAGGCGCTTGCCGCCCTCGGCAAAGCTCACCGTGATGGTCTCAGCCGAAAACGCAACCCTCAGGACCGGCGTGCTCTTCACGCGTGCAGCGACAGCCTGAGGGATGTCCATCGAACACAAAATCGAATCAAGCGGGCAGCGCTTGAGGTACCGACGCGTCTTGAACAGACCCTCGGAAACCGTCGTTACCAAGATAAGATTCATATTAGTGAGCACGATCTCATCGAGTGCCTCGCTGTCAGGGCCAACGCCCAAACGAACGTTTGAGGCCTGCATGATGATGAGTTCGCCGGGCGCCAGATTGTACTCGTCCATAACGTCTTTCCCCCGTCCAACGTTTTCTCCCATCCTAACCACCGGCCAAATAATTTCATCAGCTGCCAACTGAATTACTCGCCGGATTCAGTTGGCAGCTGATGAAATCCTCGCAGCCCACAGCCACAATTCGAAACAGCGTCATCCATATCAAGGGAAGGAATAACTATGGATTGGGAAACTGCAGGCAGTGGGGATAATGGAGTCCCGCAAACGGTATCGACGCCCGATGGCAAGCCGCCAAAAGGCAAGAAGAAATTGCCGATGATCATAGGCATCATTGTTGTTTTGGTTATCGTTGCAAGGATTGCCTCTTGTGCCGGCATGGGCAAGTCAAAAGACGAGGTCCATACGTTCACGTGGCCAACGAGCGGTATTGCCACCGAGCTGCCGAAACCCAAGACAAACAAGGGCAGCATCTACGAGAACAGCTCTGAATCTTTTTCGGCAACGCTGAAAGAGGTCTCGCAAGCGGATTACGATAGCTACGTTTCCGCCTGCAAAGAAGCCGGCTATACCGATTTCTCGGGCGAAGGCACTGATGATTTCGAAGCGACGGCGCCCAGCGGGGCAAAGCTTACCTTGTCCTACTACAGCAGTTCAAAATCGCTCGATATCGAACTGGAAGTAGCCAAGGACGATACCGCACAAACGGACGCTACCGACAATGCCGATGCAACCGAACCGTCCGCTGATGCGCAGACCGAAACCTCCCCGACCACATCCTCGTCCGACTTCCGCGCCATGATGGACGGCTACGAGCAGTTCATGAACAGCTACGTTGAGTTCATGAAAAAGTACGAGGATTCAGACGACACCACTTCGATGCTCGCCGACTACGGATCGATGATGCAGCAGTACAGCGATTGGTCGAAGAAATTTGACGACGTCGATGAAAGCTCGCTGGCCGCCGAGGACCAGGCTTATTACCTGGAGGTCCAGGGACGCGTTCTGCAGAAGCTGAGTGAGATCCAGTAACCGCGAGCTAAACGCCACGCATCAACCGAGCAAACAAAAAGACCTGCCATCCAGCGACGGCAGGTCTTTTTCACACCGATCGGTTTTCCAAAAAGCTACGCGTTCTTCTTGCCAAACTTGGCCTTAACCAAACCCACAACCGTCGGAACAACCGAGACAGCAACGATACCCACAATCAACAGCTCAAAGTGCTCCTGAACAAAGGGGATGCCACCAAAGAAGAATCCCAGCAGCGTGAAGACCGTAGACCAGGTGATACCGCCCAGCACGTTGAAGAGGACAAAGGAGTGCCACTTCATGCCGCCCACACCGGCGAGAAACGGCACGAACGTGCGGATGAACGGGAAGAAACGCCCTAAGAAGATTGCCAGGTGACCCCATTTGTCGAGGAACGCCTCGGACTTCTCGATGCGCTCGGGCGTCATGACCTTGACCTTACCCGAGGCAATAATCTTCTTGCCAAAGAAGTGGCCAATCATAAAGTTACACTGGTCACCCAGGATTGCTGCGGCCCATGCCACGGCGAGCAGCGTGAAGATACTGAAGCTACCATCGGCGGCAAAGCAGCCGCTTGCGAACAGTAGCGAATCGCCAGGCAAGAAGGGCATGAAGACCACACCGGTCTCGATAAAGATGATCAAGAAGATAAAGCCATAGGCCGTGAGCGGACCGGCTGCAATCCAGGCAGAAATCGCCGTACGCGGATCTTTGAGCAGCTCGACAATCATGTTGATGAAATCCATGGAGTAAACCTCTCTGCTTTGGGCGCGGGATGCGTCCAAGCAAAAAAGTATACGTGCGGCGATACCGTGCAACAAAAAGCCAACGCGATTAGCAGCAACTATGCATAAGTAACAGGTGTAGCCATCGGGGGCGTCGCACTTTAGTCATGCGGTCGATAGCAGTATTGATAACTTTATCTTTGCGATTTACGCGACCAGCCGTTTTTTGTTCGAATACTATCTAAAACGCTCCTTGCGTCCGATGTCTTCCCCTCATAAACATCGGCGCAGCCACGCATCAGACCTTGATGAATAGCCATTTCACGTTTTCGATTGCTTTCCACAATCAACATTGTCCGATCAAAAGAAACATCATCCATCGAGGCGGCGTTTGCCTCTCCGTTGCACATGGAAGCGGCATGCCCTTGGGCCAACCTAGGCTTATCGATAGAGACCATTTGATCACGGCGGTGTTCCGAAAGCGATGAGATGTCTGACATAGCGGCCTCTTTCAGCATGATGTCATGTCTGCGATAAAAATGGCGCAGATTCGGCACTATATCAAAGCGCTCAATGCCCCGGTATGAATAACGGGACAGCGCAGCCAACTTGTAAACAAGCGATCATCCGCGCGCTGTCCCGTCGCATCCATGCGAGCTTTGAACTGCTCAGTGTCTATAGACCAACATAATCTGCACCGTGCGCAGCCTGCTCGGGAGTAAAGCCCTCGAATTCAAGCTGACCAATAAGCCCGCTGCGAGAAAAGCCCATGAAGCTCATATAGCTCTTCGCCTTCTGCTCAACCTGCTTCATCCAATCCGCACCACAATGGTCGGCAGCAAACGTAGCATCAGCATTTGAAAAGCCTTCGAATTCAAGCTGTTCCACAAGGCTCTTATAAGAAAAGCCACCCATGTCAAGATAGCTTGATGCACGAGAAAGGGCATTTACCTGCGACGTCGTAACGTCGACCTTGTATTCGCTTTTATCGATAACCGTTCCGCACACCGTGCACTTACGTTCTTTCTCTCCCGGCAGAACGTATCCCGACGAAGTTATCGTCACGTCTTTGGTAATCTCCCAATCACCTGGCGTGTGCTCCTTTTTCGAAATAGCCTCGCTGACCTTTGCGCCGCAGCGAGAACATATCCCTTCCTTCGTCCCCTGCTCAGTACAAGTGGCCTCTTTGGACACGTTCCAATCCTTTACATCGTGTCCAAGAGCAACCCCCCGAGGCTCATAGCAGCGCTCGCAGGTTTCGGGCTCCGTACATGTTGCAGCACGATAGTCATGCCCGAGAGCATGACCCTTCTTTTCACCGCAGCGCCCGCACCGTTTAGGCAATGTGCAGGTCGCCGGCTTCCACTTATGACCCAAGGCTTTGCCTTTTGTCTGGCCGCAAAGCTCACACGTCACCGGATTGACGCATGTCGCCTCGTCCCATTGATGAATACATAGAACATGAGTCCCAAAAAGAAGGCCCAAAATACAGATTACAATCGCCGCAGCGACCCCAATCTTAATCTCAGCCCTAAGACCCTTCCTGCCACCAACCGGTTCAGCGGCTTTGGATTCGGCAGTGCTCTCGCTCGCATTCTCCACGGACTTCTTCTCTTCTTCCGACATAATTGTCCTCGCTATTCTGTTTTCGCAAGATGGTCGTTCCGTATTTCGATTGCTGCGTACACAAACAGGCAATCGCATATCAGAAGAAAAATCGTGCCCATGAAAGCGCCATTTTTGGTAAACATCAGCTCATTGAACCCGATGAGCAAAAAGCAAACCCCGAGAAAAATGGAAACAGGTTTAGCAATCGCACGAACAGTGCGCTTCTGCATCTCGGCTTTCTCTTTTTGGATATCCGCTGGGTTGATACTCGCCATCAAATCGTCGTAGCGTTTTTTCGCAGAATCGACTTCAGACGTATCTTTTTCAATTTCAAAATATCGTTCTCTTGTTTCTTCAAGTTCCGTCGTGTCAAGACGCACTTTCGCAAGAGCCTCTTCGGCACCCTTTCGTGCCTGCTCAGATCGCTCTTCCCTTGAATTCAAGGTCTTTATAGCAGTCTTTATATCGGCAGCCAGCTGCCGAGCTTCTCTTTCCTGCTCCGCCCTTAATTGAACTACGGAGTTTCCCTCATTGGAAACGATGCTGAAAAACAATTCGCTTGATTTAAGCGCGGATGCAGCACCCGAAGCCGAAATATCAGTTTCCACGCTTTCGTCCAGCTGAATAACAGACGAACCGGAAACAACAATTCTATTTCCGTATAGCCTGATGGGACCAAGCTCTCTAATCAATCCGTCATAGATAGCTTTTGCCTTTCCCACCTCGGCCTCAGCGTCTTTTACGCGTTTCTCAAAGGCCTGCTGCGCAGCGTCACAATCACTTCGAGCATCTTCGAGCGCCTTATTTCGCTTGACTATCGCCTTATCGAGCTCCCTTTTGGATGCGTCGATTTGAGCAATAACCCCCCCGGCTTCTTTTTATCCATTCTTCCTCCCATTAAAGACTTCTAAGTGCCATTAACTTACCATTTTTAATGCACTCACCGCCTCATTCAGAATAGCATTTCCCCAGGCGGCCCTATCTCTCGACCAAACGAACCTTTCTCATACATTAATCCTAGTGATTCGCTATACTTAAGCGCATCGTTTGCACAGGAGGGGTGCCGAAGATGAGCTTTATCACGACTATTCGCGAGGATATCGCCAACGTTAAGCGGGAGGACCCCGCCGCGCAAAACGGCCTTGTCATCTTCCTCACCTACCCCGGCCTTCACGCCAAATGGAACCATGTGCCCGAGCACTGGCTGTGGAACCATGGCTGCAAGAGCCTTGCGCGCATCATGTCGCAGATCACCCGCCATATGACCGGCGTCGAGATTCACCCCGCAGCGCGTATCGGCAAGCACTTCTTCATCGATCATGCCATGGGCGTCATCATCGGCGAGACCACGATCATTGGCGATAACTGCACGCTCTACCAGGGCGTCACCCTAGGCGGCACCGGCAACGAGACGGGCAAGCGCCATCCCACGCTGGGCAACAACGTGACCGTTGGCTGCGGCGCCAAAGTGCTGGGAAACATCACCATCGGCGACAATGTGAAAATCGGCGGCAACTCCGTGGTGGTCAAAGACGTTCCGGCCAACTGCACCGTAGTGGGCGTGCCGGGGCGCATCGTCAAGCGCAACGGCTGCCGCGTCTTCGAAGAGACCTTCGACGCCAAGCGCCATCGCGAGTTCATGCCCGACCCCGGCGAAGAGGCATCTGCCCGCAACCGCGCAAGCATCGCCGAAAATGCCCGTCGCGTCGCGGAGCTCGAGACGGAAGTTGCCGAGCTCACCGCCCTCGTGCGCCAACTGACCGAGCAAACCACCAAAAAGTAGCCGCACGCATGCGTAAATAGACCTTCATTTCGCAGCAAAAAGGCGAGGTGCCAAACCCGGCACCTCGCCTTTATCCATTTATGCGAACTGGCTCTGATAGAGCGTCGCGTACGCGCCGCCCCGCTCGAGCAGCTCCTTATGCGTTCCCTGCTCGATGATGTTGCCCGCATGCATGACCAAGATCAAGTCGGCATCCACGATCGTTGACAACCGGTGCGCGATCACAAAGCTCGTGCGGCCCTGCATGAGTGCCGCCATCGCACGGTCGATAGCGCATTCGGTACGCGTGTCCACGCTCGAAGTCGCCTCGTCCAAAATCAAGATCTTGGGGTTTGCCAGCAAGACGCGCGCAATGGTGAGCAGCTGGCGCTGGCCCTGGCTGATGTTCTCCGCATCGTTTGCCACCTGCGTGTCGTAGCCGGCGGGCATGGTGCGCACAAAGAAATCAACCTGCGCGGCACGTGCCGCGGCAATGATCTCTTCGCGCGAAGCCCCGTCGCATCCATACGCGATGTTCTCGGCAATCGTACCGTCGAACAGCCATGCATCCTGCAACACCATGCCAAAGTTCGAACGTAACTCCGCTCGAGTCATGGCGCGCGTGTCCACGCCATCGAGCGTGATGCGGCCTCCGTCAATCTCGTAAAAACGCATGAGAAGGTTGACGAGCGTGGTCTTGCCCGCACCGGTCGTGCCCACGATTGCGATCTTCTGGCCAGGCTCCGCCGTAAAGGAAACATCCTGCATGAGGGTCTTCTCGGGCGTATAGCCAAACTTCACGTGCTCGAACGAGACGCGCCCCTGCATAGGCTGCGATATGTGCGCCGCCAGCTCAGGCACCGGATCGGGTTCGATTTCGGGCTCATCGAGCATGTCGAACACGCGCTCCACGCTCGCCAGCGCACTCTGCATCGAGTTGATGGTGTAGCTCAGCTGCGTCAGAGGCTCGCCCGCCGTATAGATGTACTGGAAAAACGCCTGGAACACGCCGACAGTCATGCGGCCGGCAACAAGCATGGTGCACCCCACAACAGCGATGATAATCTGCGAAAGCCTGCTCAGGAAACGAATCGCCGGCCCCACCGCATTGGTGTAGAAATCCGCCTTGCAGCTAGCATCGGCAAGCTCGGCCGCCTGTGAGCACACTTCATCGGCACTCGCCTTCTCGCGACAAAACGAGCGAATCACCAAACGACCGCTATACGCCTCCTCGACCGCCCCGGTCAAGGTTCCCAAAAGTTCCTGTCTCCGCGCCGCAGCACCAAGAGTCGCCTTGGAAACCCAGGCGGTAATAGCGAGCGAGACCGCCGAAAAAACCAGGAAGATCACGGTGAGCTCGACACTATACGAGAACATCATGATCACCGAGCCGATAATGCCGCCTATCGCGGTGAGCAGCGTGAGCACGCCGCGCTGCAGCACTTCGCTCATCTTATCCAGGTCGTTCGTAGCGCGGCTCACAATCTCGCCGGGCTTGTGTCCGTCATAGAACTTCAATGGCAAGCGGTTGAGCTTTGCCGCCAAACGATTGCGCAAATTAAGGTTAAGGCGCTCCGCAAAACTCGCCATGCACAGGCTCTGCGTCGAATAGAAGATAAGCGCCACGGTCCAGATTCCCAGATAGAAAAGGATCTTCTCGCCACCGGTCCCCCAGCCGATCGAAAACTGCCTGCCGGCGGCATCGGCCGCCTGGACCTGCGTCCAAATGTAGTCGATGAGATGCGCGGAATAGGCGGGCGCGGCAATCGAGCACACCGTGTAGAAGGCGATGGCGATGATCACGACCACAAAGCGCCAGCGCTGGTCCGCCGCCTCGTCCCACAGACGACGCACCGTCGCCCAGGTGTTGCGGGGCTTAAGGTCTTCGAGCTCCCCTTCCTCAGAATCGCGCAGATCGGCCAGGCGCTTCTGCTCACGCCTCAGCTCCTCGCGCTCTTCCTCGGCAAAAATCTCCTCGGCAGAAAGGTACTTCTTCTGCTCACTCATGCGCCTCACCTCCCTTCATCTGCGATTCGGCGATTGCGCGATACACCTCGCACGTTTCCATAAGCTCCTCGTGGCGCCCCTGGCCCACAACCTCGCCGTCCTTGAGCACGATAATCTGGTCGGCATGCAGGATAGTCGAGATGCGCTGGGCGATGATAAGAAGCGCGGAGTCGTGCATCTCTTTCGTCAATGCAGCACGCAAAGCGGCATCGGTCTTGAAATCGAGCGCCGAGAAACTATCGTCAAAGACATAGAGGTCCGCGGGCTTGATAATCGCGCGGGCGATAGCCAAACGCTGGCGTTGACCTCCCGAGAAGTTCGTTCCTCCCTGGGCCACCACCGCATCGAGCCCGCCCTCGAGGTCGTAGACAAACTGGCTTTGGGCAACATCGAGCGCATGACGCATCTGCTCTTCGGTCGCATCCGGCAAGCCGTCTCGCAGATTGCTCGCCACGGTACCCGAGAAGAGCCATGCCTTTTGCGGCACGTACGAGACGCGCGTACGCAACTCGTGCTGCGCGACGTCGCGCACATCGCGATCACCCAAAAGCACGCGCCCGCGCGTGATGTCATGAAGGCGCAGCAAGAGCTTTGCCACCGTCGATTTTCCCGAGCCCGTCGATCCGATAATCGCCGTGGTTTGCCCACGTCGGCAGTAGAAATTGAGGTCATGCAGCGTATCTTCGTCGGCGTCGGCAAAGCGGAAGCTCGCGTGGTCAAAGCGTGCCACTACGTCTTCTTCGCCCTCTTGCGCAGGTACCGCCGCAGCCGAAAGGGGCTTGGCATCCACGCTGTCCACAATGGAGGGCTTGAGCTCCAACACCTCACGCGCACGGTCGAGGCATGCCTTAGCGCGCGGCATGGTTACCATGACCATCTGCGCCGTCATAATGTAGAAGAGAATGAGGATGGCATATTCGAGCACCGCCGATATGCTGCCAATCTGCATGGCGTGGGCACCCACGCGATCACCGCCAAGCCAAATCACGCACACTTCGACCATGTTCATCACGAAGAAGCAAAAACAATCGAGCCCCGAGAAGACGTAATTCACGCGAATGGCGTTTTGCGCGTATTCCTCGAACACGCGCCCTTCACGCTCCTCTTCGCGCCTCTCCCGGCCAAACGCGCGAATCACGCGCGCGCCGATGATGTTCTCGCGCAGCACTACATTCATGCGGTCGATAAAGCTCTGCAGGCGAATGAAGATCGGCGCCGTCTTGGCAACCGTAATCACCGCGAGCACCATCACGATGGCCACAGCGATCAGCAGCATGAAGCCCATCTGATAATCGATCCTAAAGGCCAAGATGATACCGACAACGGCGAGCACCGGCATAGGCAGCACCATCTGGCAGGTCATGATAATCGACTGCTGCACCACGTTGATATCGCCCAAGGTACGCGTGATCATCGCGCCGGTTCCAAAGCGATCAAAGTCGCTCGCCGAAAACTCCAGGGATTTACGGTAGATTGCACAGCGGATGTCGCAGGTAACCCGCGAGGCCAGACGTGCGGCAAGATAAGAGCCTGCCACCGCGCCGCCCGAGGCCATGGCGGTGGCGCCCAACATGAACAGGCCGTTGCGCAGGAGATACTCAGTCGATCCCGACGTGATGCCCACATTGACCATATTCGCGAGCATGGTGGGAACCAGCAGCGTTCCCGCGTTGTCAATCAGCAGCACGAGAAGCGTGAGCGCAACGAGTCCTTTGTGAGGTTTGAGGAAACGCACAAGCGTTTTCATATATGACCTTCGTTCGTTATCGAGTTTCTTCCAAGATTGCTTCCTTGAGCCGCGTGAGCTCGAGTGTAAGCGCAGCGTCGTACTTGTTTACCAACGCCTCGAAGCGCTTTCGTTCGGTCGCCGTAAGCGTCGAGAGGGCCTTGACTTCGGCATCGAGCGCCGGCGCGATAAATCGCTCGGAAAAGCGCGACCCCTCTTTGGTCAGCTGGGCAACCTTGTTCTTTCGGCTCCCCTCCGCGTAGACCAGATCCACCAGCCCGCGCATCGACAAGTGCTTGAGCGCCGAGTTGATGGTCTGCTTGCTGTATCCCCATTCCGCACAGAGGGCGGCAATGGGGCGAGAGCCGCCATGCTGCACGATGTCGTAAATCATCCAATACGAACACTCCGGAAGCCCGCAGGCCCGAGCAACCTCGTAGTAAAGCTTATCCACTTGGTTGTAACCGTGATCGAGGCGCTGCACCATCGCAGCGAGCTCGTTTTCCTCCATGCTGTCCATGCCCCTCCCCATAATATCCATCGGTATGAGTAATCCGAAATCGGACATTTTCCTCGAGAGAGGATAGTCCGGTTTCGGATTACTGTCAAGAGGGGGTCATTCGCGTCAAATGAGATCGCGCCATAAAAAAACCCGCCAACAATCATTGGCGGGTAAAAGGGGATTTGTTTGTCAAAACGGATGTGTCCTTCTAGCCTTCCTGTATCGACTCGTAGAACGTAGCGCCCGCACAGAGATCGTGGATACTCTTTCCGTCATGCCACGGAAGCTCGATGAGCTCGGAGAGCGTGGTGACCAACTCGGAACAATCCGTAAAACGACCCTTATCGTTCAGCTGGTTGCAATCCTGAACGCGCCAGTAGCCATCGGTATGCGTGATGTAATACTGACCGCCGTCGGCATCCATGAAGATGCGCGTCTTAGACCGCAGGTAACTCAGGAGATCCTCGAATTCCAAGGATATCGTCTCGTCTGCCTTCAATCCCATGATGACCTCCCAAATGGTCGAGGGCCGATGCGAAAGCCCTGCATTCAGCAGAGCGTTACCTTCAAATAAACCCGTTTACGGCACCTTGCGACAGGTCATTTAGGCGGGCGGCACAGACATACACGCAAACGGAAGAAAGCGAAAAAGATATGGCAGCCAAGTGTGCAACGCGCATATTGCCATCCCTTGTGCATCGCAAAAAATGCAAGTTCTAAGCCATTATTCATATGAACTCAGTGGGTATAGATAGCCCCGTAGACCATCTCCAACCGAAAGGAACCGATATGGATGCTCTCGATGCCCTGAAGACACGCCGCAGCTGCCGTGCATACCTCGATCGCCCTGTGGACGCTCAAACGCTCGATGCCATCATCGAGGCGGGGCGCTTTGCGGCAAGCGGCATGGGCCGCCAGCCCGTCACCTTCGTCGCCGTGACCGACCCCGCCACAGTCAAGCAGCTCTCGCACATGAACGCCCAGATCATGGGAGTCGACACCGATCCATTCTATGGAGCGCAAACGGTCGTCGTGGTGCTCGTCGATGCAAGCGTTCCTACCTGCGTGGAAGACGGAGCCCTCGCCATGGGCAACCTGATGAACGCTGCGCACGCTTTAGGTGTCGATTCGTGCTGGATTCACCGCGCGCGCGAAGAGTTTGAATCCGAAGAGGGACGCGCGCTACTGGCCTCTTGGGGCCTTCCCTCCGACGGCTCGCTGCGCGGCGTGGGCCACTGCATTCTGGGCTACGCTGCAAGCCCCGCAGGCGAGCCTAAGCCCCGCCGTGACAACGTGGTGTACGTGAAGTAACCCATCCGCATCCTCCAACACCCCTTGCATGCAAAGCGGGCCTGCCCATAATCCGGACAGGCCCGCTTCTCATATGCTCCGTGCTGTTGTACTACTTGCCTTTGACCATTCCGGCAATGCGATCGGAAATCGAGGTCTGGCCGCGACGGTCCTCGCCCCAAAAGGAGATGGACACCATGCCCGGCCCCACATGGCAGCCGATCGTGGGACCGATATTCGTCTCAAGGAACATGGTGGTGTCGTCTTGCTTGGCAATCAGCTCGCGCAGGCGACGGGCATCGCCCTCAGCGTCGGCGTTGCCGATGGCGGCAACATTGGAATACAGGTCGGCGTTGCGGCCCTTGCTATAGAACTCGGCCATACGTCGCAGACCCTTCTTGCGGCCGCGAACCACGCCCACGACAGCAAGCTTACCATCGGTATCAAAGGTGAGCAGCGGCTTGACGTCCAGCTTTCCGCCCACAAGCGCCACGCCGGCAGAAATCCTGCCGCCACGATGCAGAGCATCGAGGTCGTCGACCATAAACATGGTCTGCACGTAGTAGCGCGCCTCCGCCGCCCATGCGGCAAGCTCGGCAGCCGTAAGGCCGCGATCGCGCTGGCGAACCGCCTCGGCGATAATCAAACCCTGGGGAGTGGACCCCAGCTTGAGGTCAACCACATACAGGCCCAACTCGGCTGCAGACTCGACCCCATGCTCACGGCAGATGCGCGCAAGAGCGGTGCAGGCGCCCTCGTATGCACCGGAAAGCCCGCTTGAAAACGCAAGGTACACCGTCGGCGTGCCCGAATCGATCGCCTCGTTGAAGACGGTCTCAAAAGCGAGCTGTGAAGGCTGCGAGGTCATAGGCTGTGCACCATGACGCATAGCCTCGTAAAAATCGTGTGCCGAGGTGCTCTCGTACATATCATCCACGCCCGTCAGTCCGTCGTCACCCTTGACCGTCTCGGTATAGGAAAAGTTGAGGACGCGCAGACCGGCGCGCTCGCAATAACCCTGCGAAAGTTCGCAGCAGGAATCGACGATGATATTGCAGACGGCATCAGAAGTGGACATGAAAGATACTCCGCTCGAATCAAGAAACATATGCGCCCAATTGTGACATCATCGACAGCCATACGACAGCAAAAGCAAAAGTTACGCATATGGCAAAACAAAGAGCAGCAAAAACGGAGCGACCCCGAAGAATCGGGGTCGCTCGTTGTTCTTGTGTGGATGGCGTCGCAAGAACAGGAAGGGTGCCAACGGGGCGATGAGGGCACTCGGCGGGCTTGTCCGCAGTGTTAGTAATATCGCTCACCATCGCTATGCGCATCGTCTTAAAAGCCGTTGCCGCACGGCGATGGCGGGCGTTGCCAAGAGCCCTCATCGCCCAGTTGGAAGCTGCCGGCTAGCCAGGCCGCCAGGCACCTCCAATCGGTGCACCACTATAATCGCGCCTTCGCTTTTCCTGCTCTATACTGACAAATACGAAATATCGTTTAATTTTGAAACAGTGAGTGAGGCGCATCATGGGCAAACAGAACACGCGCGGCTCCGATGTCAGCTATCTTGCCCCCGAGTCATTGCAGGGGCTTCTTGTCGGGGCGCTCGCCGATGCGGGCATCGATATCATTGCGTTCGAAGCCGACGCATCCATCGCCTTCACCACGTTGGAACCCGCGCAAAGCTATCGCGACGCATTGATCGAATACGCCAGCGACCATCGCGACCGAGCGTCCGAGGGCGGCCGCCTGCTGTTCACGCGCGAGGGAAAGCTGTTCACGCTCTATCCGCGCAAACAGGATATTGACGGGCATGCACTCGACGTCTTTACCGTACGTCATCGGCGCAGCAGTACCGTACGGCCCGGCATCGATTGGCTCAATGCAGAAGACGTGCGGGCCGATTTTGAGCAGAGCGCCTTTGGCATCATCGAGGGCGAGGGCGCCCTCTCCCCGCTCGTGCTCGCCTCCTACGAGCACAGCTCACCCGTGATGCTCGAAGGCGAAGCGGGATGCGGCAAAGACCAGATCGCTGAGCTCCTCTACCTCTCCGGTTCCTTCTCACGCCAACCGTTCGTTCGCATCAGCTGCGATATCTTGAACGATCGCTCCTGGCATCACCTGCTCAAATCGGCAGACTCGCCGCTCTATCAAACCGATATGACCGTCTACATCAGGCGCCTGCATGCTTTGGGGGAGCGCCGTCACCGTGAGCTGTTGGCGACGCTGCGCGAGGGAGCTCTCGCCGAACGCTGCCGCGTGATCCTCTCGGGCAACGACATTCCCGGCGGAGGCGAGTGCGATGCCGTGGCCCAATGTGCTGAGCAGCTCAACTGCGCGGTCTGCATCGCCCCGCCCATACGCGAGCAGGGCGAGGCGTCGCGTCGCGTCGAGCGCTACCTGGCGCATCTCGCCCATGAATTTGAAATGGAAGCGCCCGCGATCGAGCGCGACGCCGCAGAGGTCCTGGACGCCTACGGCTGGCCGCGCAACTATACGCAGCTGCGCGAGGTCGCCGAACGCCTGTTGATCTTAGGCGGAGCCGCCCCGGTGAGCAAAGCGAATGCAGACGCGGTCCTTGCGCAAGAAAATGTGATTCGCTCCGGTGTCTTTTCGTCACCCGCGCTGGAGACCGACCTCTACATCTTGCGACCGCTCGCCGATACCGAACGCGACATCGCACGGCTGGTCGTCGACCACCTGGACGGCAACAAAACAAAAGCGGCCGATGTCTTAGGCATCAGCCGCACTACCCTTTGGCGCCTTTTGCGCTAGAGCTGCCGAGCGGGCGCGTCGAGGACGAGCCAGCGGGCCAAAGGCGCGCCGCTACTCCTCTTCGAGGACCACGTGCCTAAACGCACCGTTCTCATAGATGCCGTAGCTATGCGTTCCGTCCTTGGGGATGGATACGCTGCCTGGGTTGAAAAGCCACAGGCCCGGATGCGCCTGGCTCTCCTCGTTGACCTTGATGTGCGTGTGGCCGTATACCAGCGCGGAACCCTCAGGCAGCACCGGCGCGTTGTCCACGCTGTTGTGCATACCGGCGCCAAACACGTGGCCATGCGTGCAGAAGAGCTCGCGGCCGTCGCTATCCATCACCGTAGTGCTATCGGCCATGCAAGGAAAGTCGAGCACCATCTGGTCGACCTCCGCCTCGCAGTTGCCGCGCACAGCGATCACGCGTCCGCTTTTGGCGAGGTCGTTGAGCAGCGGAATCACGCGCTTGGGAGCATAATCGCGCGGGAGGTCATTGCGGGGCCCGTGGTAGAGCAGGTCTCCCAAAAGGATGATGCGATCGGGCTGCTCGGCCTCGATGGCAGACATCAGGCGCTCGGCCCAGTACGCAGAGCCGTGAATATCCGATGCGATGAGAAACTTCATAGTGAATCCAATCTCGAGGAGCTTTGCTAAGACATCGGGCTAGCGCAGGGATTCCTTCGCAACAGCGCTGGCGCAATAGGAAATGCCCACAAGGATCAGCGCGTTGATGATTACCGACACGACAGCGCACCCGCCCAGGATGGCGAGCACCACATCGGCAGCGTTAACAAGCAAGCCAACGAGCGCCACGGGAAGCAGGGCGCGAGCACGAACGGGGACGTTGGCCGCAGAGATGCCCTGGGCACCAAGCAAAAAGGCAAAGAGCACGACGAAGCCCATCACGATGGAATGCAGAAGATCGGGCGCCTGATCGCCAGAAGTATTGAGCACGATAAGGGTGATCAGCAGGTCAATGCCGCCAACCACGGCAAGAAGGCTCAGGACCTTCAGCGCTTTTCGCATAGTGGACATACGGTCTCCTCTCCCCGCCCGGCGGCGAAGCTACATTCATATACGCGAAGCATTGTACCCCGCACGCCCCGGTGCGAACGCACCTGGGGACAAACCGCGTTAGCGATTGCGGGCAGCCTCGCGCACCGCACCCATCACCGTCTGCAGCGCAATGCCCTCTTCGCGTGCGATGGCGGCACACGCCTCGTACTCGGGCGTCGTGCGCCGCGTGCCGTCGGGCAAACAAACGGTCTTTACCGCCACCTCGCCCCAGGGCGTATCCACCGTCTCGATAGCGCGAGGCAGGCAGGTGCGCTCCATCTGCTGGCGACGGATGCCGATAGTCGTGGTTTCGCTCAAGATGATCTGCTCCATGATCGAGACGTCGGCCGGCTCGGCGATAACCTGCAGCTGATAGGCAGGACGACCTTTCTTGCAGAATATCGGCAGCCAGTGCACCTCGCGCGCACCGGCATCCCGTAGGCGCTCCGCAGCATAAGCCAAAACCTCGGGAGAGGCGTCGTCGATGTCGCACTCGAGCTTGACGATGCGGCTCGGTGCTTCCGTTTCACAGGAGAGCGAGGGGTGAGGCTCATGGACGGAAGCGCCAAGATGCGCGTCAAGCTCCTCGATGAGCATCGCACGCAAGATCGAGGGACGCTCATAGGAACGTTTGCCCGCGCCGAGCCCCACTGCACGAATCGCATAACGCTCGGGCAGGGCAAACTCAGGCTCCATGGCGGCCACAAGCGCCGCTCCAGTAGGAGTCACAAGCTCGCCTTCGACCGAGCTCGAGGCCAGCGGCAAGCCATGGGCGATGCAGATATTCAGCGTTGCGGGAACGGGCACCGGGATGATGCCGTGCTGACAGCGAATCGTCCCATGACCATCGGTGAGCGCAGGAACGATCACACGGTCGATATGCAAATCGTCAATTAAAAAGGCAGCAGAAAGAACATCGACAATGGAGTCGACCGCGCCCACCTCATGAAAGTGGACCTGGTCGAGCGGCAGGCTATGAGCCTTCGCCTCCGCCTGCGCAAGGATATGGAAGGCCTTGCGGGCGAGCTCACGCGCGCGCTCGGAAAGCGAGGCATCGTCGATGATTTGCTCGACCTGCGCCAGACCGCGATGGGCATGGTGATGCCCGTGGCCGTGACCGTGGCCGTGGCCGTGGCCGTGGCCGTGGCCGTGGTCGTGGTCGTGGTCGTGGTCGTGGTCGTGGTCGTGGTCGTGGCCGTGGCCGTGGCCGTGGTCGTGGTCGTGGTCGTGGTCGTGGTCGTGGTCGTGGTCGTGGTCGTGGTCGTGGTCGTGGTCGTGGTCGTGG
>CAKUFD010000017.1 GCA_934647195.1 uncultured Collinsella sp. | reverse complement strand
GTAAAGCCGGTTAACTCCACCCGCATAGCGGGTGGGTTTAGATGCGGCGCTGCGCGCCGCACAGGCTAAAGCCTTACTAAAAAACCCGCCGGAGCATTGGCTCCGGCGGGTTTCACAGTACAAAATGGACCGGACAACGGGGGCCTAAAGCCGCTACTTCCAGTCAATGCGTCGCTTCGTAGCAAAGGCGCCTGCCACCAGGCCGGCAACAAGCACGACAATAGCCCCCGCAACAGCGGGGATGGTCGCCACATAGGACGCCACAAAGGAAACGAGCACAAACAGGAATGCCGCCTCCAAGCAAAAGAGCGCCACCTCATAGCACGCTTGGTGCTCGCTCTCGCAACCGCGTGCCTGTGCCACGGCATCGAACGCCTCGTTGAGACGAGGCGACTTTCGCATCATGAGCAAGGCGCCCAGAATCATGAAGACGACGCCGATGCATCCAAAGACAGCCTGGATTACCTGCATGAACAGCTCCTACTGGCCAAGCAGGCCGCGCAGGACCTGCTGAGGATCGCCCGAGCCATCGCGCGGAACCAGCGCGGTGATCTTCTTTTGCATCTTGAACTCGTGCAGCTCTTCCTCGAGCTGGCGCACGCGAGAGCGAAGCTTCTCGTTCTCGCGCTCGCGCTCCTCCGAGCGTTCCTTCATATCGAGGATGCGCACCACGCCGGCCAAATTAATGCCCTCGTCGGTAAGCTGATTGATGAGCTCCAAACGCTCGATATCGGCACGCGAATACAGGCGCGTGTTGCCGCCCGAACGCTGCGGGTTCACCAAACCCTTGGACTCGTAGACACGCAGCGTCTGAGGGTGCATGCCCGTGAGCTCCGCCGCCACGCTGATCATGTACAGCGGCTTATTCCTGTTGTCATCGGCCATGGCCCTCAGCCTGCTTTCAATCGACTACCCCTCCATGGTACACAGTTGGGGTCGCTAGAACGTTGCGAAGTACTTGTTAACCTCTGCGCGGTAATCGCGCGCGTCCTCCTTATGGAGCTTCTCGAACACCTTGCGCTCATCGTCGGTAAGATGCTCGGGCACGACGACCTCGATCTCGACGATCAGGGCACCCGTGCGGCCACGGTGCGAAACGTCCGGCGCTCCCAGGCCCTTGCAGCGGAACTTTTTACCCGACTGCGTACCTGCGGGAATGTCCAACTTGACCTTAGAGCCGCCCGGTGTGGGAACCTCGATCTGGCATCCCAGCGCAGCCTCGGTATACGAGATGGGCACCGTCATGGTCACGTCGGCACGCTTGCGCTTGAACAGCGGATGCTCCTGCACGCGCACGGTGACCACCAGGTCGCCGCGTCCGCCGCCGCCGGTGCCATATTCTCCGCGGCCCTTAAAGCGCATCTTGCCGCCGTCGACCGCACCGGCAGGAATGGAAATGGTGATAGCCTGCGGCTCACCCGTCGAGGGAACGCGATAATTCACCTTCTGGGTCACACCGCGAAATGCGTCGTCTGCCGAAACCTCGACATCTACCGAAAGGTCGCTTCCGCGCGAGGCCCTGCTGCGAGGCTGACCGCCAAAACCGCCAAAGCCTCCAAAACCGCCAAAGCCCTCGAAATTCTGTGCCCAATCCGAGCCGCCCACGCCTTCGCCGCGCATAACGCTGCTCAAGATATCGTCCCAAGGAACATTCTGGCTGCTATAGCCACGTGCGCCACCAGCGCCAGGAATGCCTCCAAAGGCGAGCATCTGATCGTACTCTTTGCGCTTCTTCTCATTTGAGAGCGTATCGTACGCCTCGGAAATCTCCTTGAACTTCGCCTCGTCGCCGCCCGCATCGGGATGGTACTTTTGCGCGAGCTTCCTAAACGCAGACTTGATCTCTTTATCCGTGGCGTTTTTCGAAACGCCCAAAACATCGTAGAACGTCTTGTTGCCAGCCATGGTTTGCCCTCCTTTCGAGAGCGAAGATCATCAGATTAAAAGGGCCTCAGGCGAATGCCCGAGGCCCTCAGGTGTTACTCTTCCGAGCCCGTTGCCTCATCGGCTGCCGGCTCGTCTTCCGGCGCCTCTTCTGGAGCCGGTCGCTTCTCGCCACCGTAGGTCACGGTCACCATCGCGGTGCGCAGCACATGGCCCGCCATGCGATAGCCTTTCTGGTACACATCGTTGACCGTCTCATCGTACTGAGACGCATCCTCGACGCGTCCAACGGCCTGTTGCTCCAGCGGATCGAAGGCCTCGCCCTTAGGGTCGATAGACTCCACGCCCTCATGGGCAAACACATCGAGCAGCTTGGCGTGAACCGCGTCCACACCGTCTACGAACTGGCTAAAGTCGTCAGCCATATCCAGGGTGTGTGCGTGGTCGATAGCGCGTTCGATGTCGTCGACCACCGGCAGCAAAGCGCACACGAGCTTCTCCGTTGCGCGCTCGCGCTCGGCCAGGCGCTCGTTCGCCGTACGGCGGCGGAAGTTCTCCCAGTCGGCCTGCAGACGAGCCGTACGCTCGGCAGCCTCGCGGGCCTTGTCCTCGGCAGCCTTCTGTGCCTCGGCGGCGGCTTCAAGCTCGGAGCGCACGTCGGCAAGCTCCTTTTGAGCCTGCTCGAACTTGAGCTTAAAATCGTCGTCTGCAGCCTGCTCGCCAGCACGAATGGCGGCCTCGACCATCTCTTCCTCGGTCATTGTCGCCTCCTCGGCATCAATCGAATCCGTGGCACCAGCGGTCTGGGGCGTATCGTCCTTTTCGCCTGTGGTCTCCACGGCGTCTTCTACAGGAATCTTCACGTCCTTCTCCTCAGAGTCAGCAGAGACGACGGTGCCGGCAGCAACACCGACACCCGCCTCTGTTCGAGCTTGTTCAGCGGACATGACTAGTTGTTGTCCTTGTCGTCGTCCACGACCTCAAAGTCGGCATCAACGACATCGTCATCGCCAGCAGCAGCGCCCGCGGCGGCACCGTCGCCCGCGCTTGCCTGCTGAGCGTCGGCGTACACGATCTGCGCCAGCTCATAGGCCACGGACTGCAGCGCCTCGCTGGAAGACTTGATGGCCTCGATGTCGGAGCCCTCGAGAGCCTTCTTGGCGTCGGCGATAGCAGACTCGGTCTTACCCTTGAGGTCGGCGTTCACCTTGTCGCCCAGCTCGTTGAGGGTCTGCTCGGTGGAGTACACGAGGGAGTCAGCCTGGTTGCGAACCTCAACCTCTTCCTTCTGCTTCTTGTCCTCCTCGGCATGAGCCTCGGCGTCCTTGACCATACGATCGACTTCGTCGTCAGAAAGCGCGGTGGAGCCGGAGATGGTGATCTGCTGCTCCTTGCCGGTGCCCTTGTCCTTAGCAGAAACCTTTACGATGCCGTTGGCGTCGATGTCGAAGGTAACCTCGATTTGAGGCACGCCGCGGCGAGCTGCGGGGATACCGGTGAGCTGGAACTTGCCGAGCGACTTGTTGTCGCGAGCAAGCTCGCGCTCACCCTGCAGGACGTTGATCTCGACGCTGGTCTGGTTATCGGCAGCGGTGGAGTAGATCTCGGTCTTGGAGGTCGGGATCGTGGTGTTGCGGTCGATCATCTTGGTCATGACGCCGCCCATGGTCTCGACGCCCAGCGACAGCGGGGTCACGTCGAGCAGCAGGATGCCCTCAACATCACCGGTGAGAACGCCGCCCTGGACGGCAGCGCCGTCGGCAACGACCTCGTCCGGGTTCACAGACATGTTGGGCTGCTTGCCAGTCATGGTCTTAACGAGGTCCTGGACAGCAGGCATACGGGTGGAGCCGCCAACGAGGATGACCTCGGTCAGGTCGGAGAGCTTGAGATTGGCGTCACGCAGGGCGTTGGTAACAGGCTGCTTGCAGCGCTCGAGGAGGTCGCGGGTGATCTTCTCGAACTCAGCGCGGGTCAGCGTGTAGTTGAGGTGCAGCGGGCCAGACTGGTTCATGGTGATGAACGGCAGGTTGATGGTGGTCTGCTGGGCAGCGGAGAGCTCCTTCTTGGCGTTCTCGGCAGCCTCCTTCAGACGCTGCAGGGCCATGGGGTCCTGACGCAGATCGATGCTGTTCTCCTGCTGGAACTTGTCGGCCATCCAGTCGATGACGCGCTGATCCCAGTCATCGCCGCCCAGGTGGTTATCGCCAGAGGTGGACAGAACCTCGAACACGCCATCGGCAAGGTCGAGGATGGAGACGTCGAAGGTGCCGCCGCCCAGGTCGAAAACGAGAATGCGCTGGTCGGAGCCCTGCTTGTCAAGGCCGTAAGCCAAGGCAGCAGCAGTCGGCTCGTTGACGATACGCTTGACGTTGAGGCCGGCGATCTTGCCAGCGTCCTTGGTGGCCTGACGCTGAGCATCGTTGAAGTAAGCGGGGACGGTGATGACGGCGTCGGTGACGGTCTCGCCAAGGTACTTCTCGGCATCGGCCTTCATCTTGGAGAGAATCATTGCGGAGACCTGCTCGGCGGTGTAATCCTCGCCCTCGATGTTGACGACGGCGCGGCCGCCCTGGCCCTCCTTGACCTCGTACGGCACGGTCTTGAGCTCAGAGGTGCACTCGGAGTACTTGCGGCCCATGAAGCGCTTGATGGAGAACACGGTGTTCTTGGGGTTGGTGACAGCCTGGTTCTTAGCGGCCTTGCCCACGACGCGGTCGCCATCGGCGCGGAAACCGACCACGGACGGGGTGGTGCGGTCGCCCTCGGCGTTGACGATGATGGTGGGGGCGCCGCCCTCCAGAACTGCCATGGCGGAGTTAGTAGTACCAAGGTCGATACCAAGAATCTTGCCCATGAGAAATCCCTTCTTTTTCTGCTTTTGCGCAACCTCGACCCATGCCAAAGCGCGCTGCGAGCTTTTTGTTCGAGATGTAGTGTATCCCCTTATGGGCTCGAATATACAAAATCTAAGTCATTCCATATAAGATTTTTTATTTCTTTGAATGTAGGTCTTGAATCGGGCAGTTCAAACACAAGATTACGCTGCCGAAAAGCCTCGTTCCACAGCGACATGCTGGGCTCAAGAGTCATATAACATACGCCCAATGGAGATTTCGCAAACAGTAAGCCGCCGTTAACTCGGCGAACGGTATGAAGAAGCGCCCCGCGGGGTATTGCAAACCAACGGGCGCGTGGTATGTTTTTGCCCGAATCAAACCGGCGCGCGTCGCCTGTAGCGCCGGTCAACAGAGAGGAATAATCATGGCTCATCCCGTAATCGATGCCGACGAGTGCATCTCCTGTGGCGTCTGCGTTGACACCTGCCCCTGTGGCGTTCTCGAGCTCCAGGACGTCGCCACTGTTGTGGACGAGGATTCCTGCGCTGCCTGCGGTGCTTGCCAGGAGGCTTGCCCTGCCGGTGCCATCACCGAGATCGCTGAGGACTAGCATCTAGCCCACGCGAACAACTCGCACGCAAAGAGGCCCATCGCACCATGCGATGGGCCTCTTTTTTGCCAAAAAACGAGGCGAGGCCCAAAGACCTCGCCTCGCCATCTACTCCAGTCCGTCCTCGTAAGGCAAAATCTCGGCCAGATAGCCCTTGGCACGCAAGGCGGCCTCAATCTCGTCGAGCTGTTCCTCGGTCTCGGCGGCGATACGATGGAAGTGATATCCGCTCGTCACCGTCATGAGCGGATAGCTCTTGCCCGTGCGGATTCCCTCTAAGTAACGCTCCACGTCTCGACGATTGCGAACGTCCAAGTCGGCGATGATCTTGCCGTAAACGCGATGGTTGACCATCACGTTAAGTACGGCGCCGCCCAGATCGACGATTGTGTTGAGCTCGTCTCCCACGTCATCGACACCGTGGTGCACCTTGACCAGGCGCGTGGGAACGCACGGCTGGCCCTCCCCCTCACGCAGCACATAGCCGCGGCTTGTCGCCACCACATCATGGCCGTCGGCACGCAAAAGAGCGATGTCCTGCACAACAACCTGACGGCTCACGCCAGCAGCGCGGGCAAGAGCACTGCCCGAGATGGGACGAGATGCCCCCTGAAGCTCGCGAATGATTGCCTGGCGACGCTCGTCACCGTTCATCATGCACCGTCCAGCATACGTAGATGCTTCAGCGAAAGATCCAAGATAGGCGCGGAATGAGTCAGCGCGCCGGAGCTGATGAAGTCCACGCCTAGGTCGGCCAGCGCACGGATGTTCTGGGCATCAACGTTGCCCGAAGCCTCGACCTTGGCACGGCCGTCGATGAGCTCGATTGCCTGAGCCATGGCGTCGTGATCCATGTTGTCGAGCATGATGATGTCGGCACCGGCGTCTGCTGCCTCGCGTACCATGTCCAGGTTTTCACACTCGATCTCGACCGTGCAGGTAAACGACGCATGCGCGCGGGCCATCTGAATCGCCTTTGCCACGCCGCCCGCAGCGTCGATGTGATTGTCCTTGAGCATGACCGCGGTCGAGAGGTTGTAGCGGTGGTTGAACCCGCCGCCCGCAAGCACTGCCGCCTTTTCGAACACGCGCATACCCGGCGTGGTCTTGCGTGTATCCACAAGCTTGGTCCTTGTACCCTCGAGGGCCTGCGCCATACGGCGCGTATAGGTGGCGATGCCGCTCATGCGCTGCAGGTAGTTGAGGGCAACGCGCTCGCCCGAAAGCAGGATGCGGGCATCGCCTTTGACGGCAGCCAGATGCTGGCCCGCGCGAACCTCGTCGCCATCAGCCACCGTCGCCTCGACCGTCGTCGCAGGATCGAGCAGAGCAAACGTGCGTGCAAACACATCCAAGCCGGCGATAACGCCATCCGCCTTGGCGATGAGCTGCACCTCGGCCTGACGCGCCTGGGGGCACACCGATGCCGTGCTCACATCTTCGAACGTGATGTCCTCGCGCAGCGCCTGCAAGATCAAGTCGTCGCCAACCAATTTCATCGCAATGGGATCCATGACCCGTTACGCCTCCTTAACTTCTGCGCCGATTGCCTCGATATCCATCGGCGCATCTCCATATGCCACCGGCTCGGACACGGCGGTGCCAAACTCGCGGCACAATGCGTCGATGCTCAAATCCCCTGCATCCGAGAGGCGATGCGCACCGTCAAGCGCCGGCTCGCCCGCGCGCTCCACACCCAAAGACGCGCCGTGCACCATGTCGTATGCGGCACGGCGAGCAAACACGAGCGACTCCAACAGGCTGTTCGACGCCAGGCGATTCTTGCCGTGCACGCCGTTGCAGCTGGTCTCGCCCGCTGCGTACAGGCCGGGCATACTCGTCGCCGAATCACGATTGACCCAAACGCCGCCCATAAAGTAGTGCTGCGTGGGAACCACGGGGATCGGCTCGTCCACGATATCGCGGCCATCCTCCAGGCAACGCGCGCGGATATTGGCAAAGTGCCCGCAGATCACGTCGCGCGGCACCGGAGCAAAGCTCAGCCACTCGTGGTCGGAGCCGTCCTTTTTCATCTGGCCCCTAATGGCCGCGGCGACCACGTCACGAGGCTGCAGCTCGTCGGTAAATCGCTCGCCCGCCTGGTTGAGCAGCACGGCACCCTCGCCACGGCAGCTCTCGGAAATCAGGAAGGTACGGCCAGGCTGCGGCGAGGCAAGGCCCGTCGGGTGAATCTGTACGTAATCGAGGTGCTCACATGCAATGCCATGCTGGGTCGCGATGTAGCACGCATCACCCGTGAGCTGCGGATAATTGGTCGAATGATCGTACGCACCGCCGATACCTCCGCAGGCCCACAGCGTATGCGCCGCGTGAATCTCAAAAGGAGCGGCAGCGCCCGCCGAGCGCTTACCAAGTGCCCCGCTCAGCTCGTCGGCCGGATCGAGAGAGGCCTCCTCCGTCACCGGGACGGCCACAACGCCTGCGCAGGTGTCCACACCGTCGCGCGATTCGAGCAGGATATCGACCATCGCCACGTGCTCGAGAATCTTCACGTTGGGAAGACGGCGTACCGCGTCCAGCAGCTTGGTGGTGATTTCCTTGCCCGTAATGTCGGCATGAAAGGCGATGCGCGGACGACTGTGCGCGCCCTCGCGCGTAAAGTCGAGGCCGCCATCCGCCTTGCGTTCAAAGTCGACGCCAAGCGCCAGCAAGTCATTGATCACCGTGCGGCTGGAGCGAATCATGATGTCAACGCTCTCGCGGCGATTCTCGTTGTGCCCCGCACGCAACGTGTCGGTAAAGAAGGCCTCGTAGTCATCGCCCCCGGGCAGGACGCAGATGCCGCCCTGGGCGAGCATGGAGTCGCACTCATCGACGCTTCCCTTGGAAAGCATCACGATCTGCGTATCCTCGGGCAGATTGAGCGCCGCATAAAGGCCGGCCACACCGCAACCGGCGATCACTACGTCGCATGTCATATCCTCGACGCCCTTGCATGCCATATCGACAGGTTCCATCGTATGTGCCCCCTAGCGAGCCGCGTAATCGAGCATGCGGTCAAGCGTGAGCTTTGCCTGCTCTGCCGCCTCGGGCGAAACGCCGATATGCACTTCGCCGGCACCGGTTTCGAGACAACGCACGAGCTTCTCGAGCGTAATCATGTCCATGTTCACGCAGGTAGGACGCGTTGCCGGGAAGAAGAACTTCTTATTTGCATCCTTGCAGCGGCGCTCCAACTCATACAGCACGCCGGCAACGGTCACGATGATGAACTCGCGGGCGTCAGATTGCTCGGCAAACTTGATGATGCCAGCCGTGGAGCCAATGTAGTCGGCCTCGGCAAGGACATCGGCTTTGCACTCGGGGTGCGCCAGAACGAGCGCCTCGGGATGCGCGTCCTCGACATCGATAATCTGCTCGGGCGTGATGACGTGGTGACGCGGGCAATAGCCTTTGTTAAGGATCACGTGCTTTTCCGGCACCTGCTCGGCAACATAGCGTCCCAGGTTTTGATCGGGAATGAACAGCACGTGTTTTTGCGGAAGCTCGCTTACGATCTTCACGGCGTTCGAGCTGGTCACGCATACGTCGGACCAGCTTTTGATCTCGACGGTTGAGTTGACGTAACACACGACGGCAAGGTCGTCTCCGTATTGGGCGCGCGCCGCATCCACTGTCTCGTGCTTAACCATGTGCGCCATGGGGCAATCGGCACCCGGCTCGGGCAGCAGCACGGTCTTGTTGGGGTTGAGAAGCTTGGCAGACTCGCCCATGAACTCGACGCCGCACAAAACGATGGTCTGCTGCGGCAGGGATTTTGCGAGTTTTGCCAGGTAGAACGAGTCGCCCACGTAATCGGCCACAGCCTGGACCTCGGGCGACACATAGTAGTGAGCCAAAATCACAGCATCGCGCTCGGCCTTAAGCTTATCGATGGCACGGATCAGCTCCTCCGGCACAAGAGCCGCTCGCTCCGTAGCCGTCGTCGCCGACGCCAGACCCTCCTCGATGTCGCGCGCCAGATCGGCGGCACTTGCCAGTTGCGCCTCAGCCATGTAGGCCCCTCTCGAATAGGCTATATCTGGGGGCACAGTATGCCACTTGTAAAGACAGGTGACAAGACAGCTGTAAAGTCAGCACATTGGAGGGGTTGGGGCACAGGTTACTGACCGCGGCATTCGTCCGGCTTTACGCCCCGTCCTTAGTACGGAGCGCCTGCGGGGCCGAGCTGTTTGATATAGGCCCACATGCGTTGCTTTTCGCGCTTGTCGCCCAGCGCGGCCTCGAATCCGTCGAGCGCCAGCACGCGGCGGCCCAGCACATGAGCCACCAGTCCGGGCTTGAGCATTGCGGTGTCAAAATCGTCGATGGCCACCAGGGCATCGGCATAGGTCTCGCGCATGAGGTCTGCAGCCGCCGTGTCCAGCAGCAGCACCGCCTCGGGGTCAAGCGCCTCCAGCGCCTCGCGGAACACCTCCGTGGGCAGCGTCTTCCCCGCCTCGAGCGCAGGGTCGTCCCCCTGGCCCGCAACAGACGCGAGCGCGCAAAAATCCTCGGGAGCGTAGCCGATGGCCGCACACGATGCGCGCAACGCAGTTCCATCCGCGCCGCCCAAGAGCGCCCCGCCGGCGCGCTCTTCGTCATTAAGCTCGCCCTTGATAAGCACGATGGGCGAAAACGCGTTGCCCTCCATGCGCACCCCGCGAGCGCACAGAGCGTCAAGCTCCTGGCGCGTAGCCTCAAGTGCGGCCTTCTTCATCTGTGCCGATGCATGCATGTGCAAACCTCCCGGTATCAACCCCGTCCATTCTATCGCGCCGCGCACCGGCGCCGCCGCGACAAATAAACCTCGACATCGCCGCTACCGGGGCGTCTCTTTGGGTATAAGCGAGTCGTGTAAACACCCGGCCCGCTCAGGCGGGCGTCGTATAAAGGAGTTTCCCATGGCAGCAATCCAAGAGATCAACGCCACCAACCTCGACGATGTTCTAAATAACCCAAAGCCTGTGCTCGTTGACTTCTGGGCGCCCTGGTGCGGACCATGCCGCATGGTTTCGCCCGTGGTCGATGAGGTTGCAACCGATATGGCCGATACCATCGCCGTAGCCAAGTGCAACGTAGACGAGAACGAGGAGCTCGCTCTCAAGTACGGCGTCATGTCCATCCCCACGCTCATCATCTTCCGCAACGGCGCCGAGATTGGCCGCCTGGTGGGCGCTCTTCCCAAAGAGAAGCTTGTTGAGGAGATCAACCGCGTAATCTAATGCGAGCGCGGGCCACCGAGCGCCCGCATGTCCTTTGTTTTGAGAATCGGGGTGCCCCATGGGTGCCCCGTTTTCTTTGCCGCGATTGCGCTACACTGTGCGCGGCCACGACGGCATTCGCCGCAATTCGCACACCCAGGAGGTTCCATGTCCATCGCGCACGTGATCTTTGATATGGACGGCACACTGCTCAACACGCTCGAAGATCTTGCGGGCGCGGGAAATCACGTCTGCGAATCGCATGGCTGGCCCACGTTTGCCGTCGATGCCTACCGCTACAAGGTGGGAAACGGTATGCTCAAGCTCGTCGAGCGCTTTATGCCCGCCGAGTACGCCGGGGACTCCGCCACATTCGAGCGCACCTATCGCGAGTTTTGCGTCTACTATGCTCAGCATAAAGAGGACCACACCCATGTCTATCCCGGCATCGGCGAGATGCTTGAGCACATCAAGCAGACAGGCGTGCGAACCGCCGTCCTCACCAACAAAGACCACGACGCCGCGCTTCCACTCGCAGAGAAATACTTTGGCGCCGAAGCATTCGACCTCGTGCAGGGGCGAATCGATGCGTTTCCGCCCAAGCCGGAGGCACCCATCACCCTGCATGTGATGGAGCAGCTGGGCGCATGCGCGCAAGAGACCCTCTATGTGGGCGACTCCAATGTCGATGTTCAGACGGGGCACAATGCCGACATCAAGGTTGCAGGCGTCACCTGGGGTTTTCGTGGGCGCGAAGAACTCGAGCAGGCCGGCGCCGACTATGTGGTCGATAGCACCGAGGAGCTCGGAAACCTCATCCTCAACCTCTAGGGGCGCCAGCAGCAGCGCCCCCGCTCAAGCAATCTAGAGCGTCATATTGGGATCGGCGTCCACGTCGAAGGAGGCGAAATCGCCCTCCTGGAACTTGCGACGCGCGACCTCGGCGATCATCGCGGCATTATCCGTGCACGCGTTGAGCGGCGGAACCGTGACGCGAATCCCCTGACGTCCCAGCTTTTGAATCATCATGCGACGCAGGTGCGGATTGGCCGAGACGCCGCCGCCGATGCAATACTCACGGCAACCCGTCTCGTGCAGCGCGCCCTTGGCCTTCTTGTACTGAACGTCGAACACCGCAGCCTCAAACGACGCTGCCAGATCGGGCAGATGAATGGTGTTGCCCGCGGCAGTCTCATGCTCGATATACGAAACCACTGCCGTCTTGAGACCCGAAAGCGAAAAGCGATAATCACCGCGGCGGTTGAGCGCGCGAGGGAAATCGATAGCGCGAGGATTGCCCGTCTCGGCAAGTTTGGAGATGATGGGGCCGCCCGGATAGCCCAGGCCCAGCGCCTTGGCAACCTTGTCGAACGCCTCGCCCACTGCGTCGTCGAGGGTCTCGCCCAAAACCTCGTAGTCGCCCCATGCCTTCACATGCACGAGCATGGTGTGCCCGCCGGAAACGAGGGTGAAGATAAACGGCGGCTCAAGGTCGGGCTGCGCCAGAAGGTTCGCGTAGAGATGGCCCTCCAGGTGGTTGACGCAAATGAGCGGGCAGCCGGCACCTGCGGCAAAGCCCTTGGCAAAGGCCACGCCCACAACAAGCGCACCCACAAGGCCCGGCCCCTGCGTCACGCCCACGGCGGCGAGCTCTGCCGGCGCGACGGGAGCGTCGAGCCCCATGGCCTCGGCAGCCTCTTCGAGGGCGGCGTCAACCACGCCCACGATAACCTCAACGTGCTTGCGCGAGGCGATCTCGGGCACCACGCCGCCAAACCGGGCGTGGAAATCAATCTGGGTGGATACCTGGTTGGCAAGCATATTGCCCTCGGCATCGATGATGGCGACCGCCGTCTCGTCGCATGAGCTCTCGATAGCAAGTACAAGCTGCCGGCGGGTAATCTCTGCCGTCTGGGCCTCGTCGCGCTCGGCGGCAGGCTGCGGCCAGGTGCGCACGGCGGCAGCCGTGGGCTCAGGCGACGCGGCGTCCACCGGCAACACAAGCGGTAGCTGTGCCGTCATGACCAGTGCATCGACTCCTTGGCCATAGTAGTTACGGCGAACGCCGGCGCCGGTAAAGCCGAGTGACTCGTAAAGGCCGCGGGCGGCCTCGTTGTTGTCCTCAACCTCGAGCGAGGCCGAAGTGCAGCCGAGCATCTGGGCATCGTAGCTCACATGCGAAAGGAGCTTGCGCGCAATGCCCTCGCGGCGATGCGCAGGGTCGACCGCCACGTCCAGAATCTGAACGTCGTCGTCCACCACCATGCCACCGGCAACACCGATGATATGGCCGTTATCGTGCGCAACCCACCAGGAACGCGGAGCGGGAAGATCTTGCGCCAGCTCATCGAGGAAGAGCTTCGCAGACCATGCCTCGTGGCTCGCGCCCACAAAGCAGGAGGCGTCGAGTGCTGCGGCGCCCTCGGCATCCGCCGCGCCCATGGGACGATACTGCAGGTGTCTGCCGGCGAGTTCGTCGGCAACGCCCGTCGTCTCGGTATGGGCGCTTTCGCCCAGGCCTAGCCGGCGTCGCTCGTTTTCCTCGGCGTCAGAGAGGCGCGTGTAGATGGGCAGCACGCCCGCCGGATCGCCATCGCCCGTAGCCTCGCTGCGCAGCAGGCCCTCCCCCGAGGGCCACCACAGCGAGCGCTCCAAGCAGCGAGCGGCTTCGTCTCCGGCAAGCAGCTTGCCATAGCGAACAAGGCCATCGCCCGTTAGGCGAATCTCCGCCCAGTCGTCGCGCTCGCGCCATTCGTCAAAAGCAACAGCGGCCTTGACCACGCGCTCGCGATCGAACAGACGCCGCGGGCCCGCCTCGTCAATGCGATACAGCGCCGGGTAGACCTCGCCGCGCATGGCATCGGCAACCACGCCCACCAGTCCACGCTCGCCCGCACGCCAGGCAGTCCAGGCACAAGCGTCGAGCGTCGATGCCCCCAGCAGCGGCACATTTGCTCCGCAAGCCAGACCTTTTGCCGTAGAGATACCAATGCGCACGCCGGTAAAGGAGCCCGGCCCGCGCCCCACAACAAACGTATCGACATCGGCGATGCCAAATCCTGCCTCGGCAAGCGCCGCCTGCACGGTATTCACCAGCTCCACGTTGGCATGGCGACGGCACATATGGTCGTGCGAGAGCATCTGCTCCTCGCCCGTCACGGCATCGGTCCAGCGCAGGGCACAGACCAGCATATCGGTCGAAGTATCAATCGCCACGGCAAGGGCGCGTTTGCTATTTAGCGTCATCTTTTACAGCCTTGTCAATCTGCTCAGCCAGCTCTTCTGCTCGCTCGCCATACGGCTTCAAGACAACCGTACGCTTGTTTTCATCATCCGGATCGCGCGAAATCACGACCGAGAGGTACTCATCGCACAGCTCGTCTTGGAACTGCTCGCCCCACTCAAGAAGGCAAGCGCCCTCATACCCCAGCACGTCGAAGATGCCCGTATCCTCCAGCTCATAGGCATGCTCAAGGCGGTACAGGTCAAAATGGAACAAGGGGATCCTGCCGCCGTCGTGCACCGCCATCAGGGCAAACGTGGGACTCGTCACCGGATGCCCGTCGCCAAGGCCGCGGCTCACGCCCTTGGTGAAATGCGTCTTGCCCACGCCGAGGCCACCCGTGAGTACAAGGATGTCGCCGTCCGCGAGCGCCGGCGCCACAAGCTCGCCGAGATGCTCGGTATCCGCCGCGCCCATACTCTCGTAGCGCAGGGCTTCTATTCGTTTGAGCATCTATCTCTCCGCTTCCTGTTCTTGATTGTTCCCCGCCGCAGATGCCGCATGGCGCGCCAGATAATCTCCCAGCATACAGAAGTCCTGCTCCAGCAGCTTTTGCCATTCCGGATTGCGCAGGGCCGCAGCAGGATGGAACGTGGGCATAACCACAAAGTGGCCCATCTGGTGAAAGCGCCCGCGCAGGCGCGTGATGCCTATCTCGGTCTTGAGGACAAAGTGCGTTGCGGGGTTTCCCAGCGTGACGATAACATCCGGCCAGATGCTCCTAATCTGCTCGCGCAAAAACGGCGAACAAGCAAGCACTTCTTCCGGACGCGGATTACGGTTTCCGGGAGGACGGCATTTGAGCACGTTGGCGATGTAGACCTCCTCGCGCGTCAAACCCGCCAAAGATAAGATTCCGTTGAGGTCCTCGCCCGCAGCGCCCACAAAGGGCTCTCCTTGCAGGTCTTCATTGCGACCCGGCGCCTCGCCCACAAACATTACGCGCGCACGTGGATTGCCCGTGCCAAAGACGATCTTGGTCCTCGTTTGGCACAGCTGGCACAAGCGGCAGTCGCCAAGCACCGCCCGGATCTCCTCGAGCGCAACCTCGCGCGGCTTTTGATGCGTGTGCCCCGGAATCTGCATGACACCCATAGGCAGCCTCTACACGTAAACCTTATCGAGACGCATGCCAAAACCGCATGCCACCTCGTAGTTGATGGTGCCGCGCAGGCGCGCCATCTCGTCCATGGTGATCTCGGCGTCGCCATCGCGGCCGATGATGGTCATCACATCGCCGTAATTAGCCTCGGGCATGCGGCCCCTCGACGTTTCGGAGATAGCGACCATGCACTGGTCCATGCAGATATTGCCCACCTGGCGGATACGCTCGCCCTGGTAAAGAACGTCCATGCGGTTGGAGAGCGTACGCGAAAGACCGTCGGCATAGCCGATCGGCAGCGTGCAGATCTGCACGCGCGTACGGGGCACGCGATAGGTAAAGCCGTAGCCCACTCCCTCGCCCATGACGGGATGCGCCACACGGGTCACGCGAGCGCGGACGCTCATCACCGGGTCGAGCGGGAAGATTGGACGCGTTGTCTCGCAGGGTTGCAGGCCATACAGGCCAATACCCGCGCGAATCATGTCGTAATGGGTCGACGGGTCCAGGATGGATGCCGGCGTGTTGTCGCAGTGAACGATGCCGCACTCAAAGCCAGCGTCCCTCATGGCGGCAACTGCCTCGTCAAAGCGCTTGCACTGAAGCTTGTAGTCCCAACCGCTCTGCTCGTCGGCCGTGGCAAAATGCGTGAACACGCCGTCGCACTGGATGCCGCGATGAAAGTGAATCGAACGGCGGAACTCGATCACATCCGCGTAATGCACGCCAATGCGGTTCATGCCCGTCTCGATAGCCATATGGTACTTGCCGATCTTGCCCAGCTGCGATGCACGCTCGCCATACGCGAGAGCGAACTCAAAGGTATAGACCGAAGGCATGATGTCGTGCTCGAGCAGCAGGTCGATAGACTCGGCAGGAGGCTCGCTCAACAGCAAGATGGGCGATATGATGCCGCCTTCGCGCAGCTCGACGCCCTCCTTGACCGTGGCCACGGCAAACATGTCGGCACCGGTCGCATACATGATCTTGGCGCAGGCAACGGCACCGTGACCGTAAGCGTCGGCCTTAACCACGCAGCACAGGCGCTGGCGCGGGTTCAACAGGCTTTTGAATGCGCGCGTGTTGCGGCGCAGCGCGCCTTGGTTGATCTCGACCCAAGACCAGCGGTCTTGCGGCAGCCTTGAGATGGCCATCTTACTCCCCCTCAGAATCGAGCGCGCCCAGGTCCTTGAGTGCCTCGTTCTCCACCAGCTGCATAGCCTCGCCGATATAGTCGATAAGGTCCGTGGCGATCACGCTCTTCTCGCCATATTCGGCAGCAGCTGCAAAACCGGTATACGAGTGAATCGAAACCGCATAGGACAAAGCGAGCTCCCACACGTCGACCTCGGCGTGAAGCGTGGCGATGGTGCCGGAAATGATGCCGGCAAGAACGTCGCCCGAACCCGCCGTGGCAAGAGAGGCGGGGCCGCTCGCAGGGATCAAAACGCGCTCGACGCCCACGACCGCCGTGGTCGGGCCCTTGCAGACGATAACCATGTTGTCTGAGCCGCCGGCCCACAAGATCTTCTGGGCGGCATCGATGGCGGTGCCCAGATCGTAGACCTCGTCTTCCTCTCCCACCAAGCGCGAAAGCTCGCGATAGTGCGGAGTCATGATGAGCGGCGCCTCGCGACGATACATATCGGGGGTTTTCTCAATGCCGTCAATCGCGATGCGCGAAAGGCAATTGAGGGCGTCGGCGTCGAGCACCAGGGGGAGATCGAGCTCGAGCAGGCCGGTCACGACCTGCATGCCGCCCGCACCCGTCGTCATGCCGGGACCACACAGCACGCAGTCGTACTTCTTTGCAAGCTCGCACACGATGGCGCGGGCGGCAGCGCCAAACGCGCCACGAGAATCGGAGGGAATGGCATGGACCGGAATTGAAGGAAGCGCCATGCGGATGAGGTTGGCGCAGGCATCGGGGGCGGCCACCGCCACGTAGCCCGCACCGGCACGTGCTGCGGCCTTGGCCGCCATCATGGCAGCGCCGGGGTAGGATGCAGAGCCCGCGACCACCAGGACGGAGCCGCGCGAATACTTGTCGATCGAGGCGGGGAGGCCGGTGATGTAGTCGATGAGGTCACCTGCCTGGACAATCTCGGCGGCATGATCGACATCGCCGATTACCTCATCAAGTTTGTCGTACAGCTCGCCTACCTGGATGTCGCCCGCATACTCGGGACCGTCACCACTGTAGAGGCCGATCTTTGGAGCAAGCATCGTCAACGTCTTGTCGGCGCGGATGCAGCAATCCTCGACAACGCCCGTCTGCGCATTGAGGCCGGAGGGGGCATCGGCGGAAACGACGAATGCAGACAACTCGTTTACAGCCGGAATCCAAATGCTAAAAGGCGGACGGGGCGCACCATGAAAGCCCGTTCCCAAAATGGCATCGACGATCACGTCGGCCTGCTCACCAAGCTCCATCAGCTCATCGCGCGACGGGCCAACGACCACGTTGACATCACGGCCGGCCGTACGGCGAGCGACATGACGCGCAAGGGCGCTCGGAATCTCGCTCGGATCGACCGGTGAGACAACGTCGACATGAATGTCCTTCTGCTGCAGGATATCCGCAGCAACCCAGCCGTCGCCGCCGTTGTTGCCAAAACCGGTCAACACGAGCACGCGGCTCGGATGCTCGGCCTCGACAACCGAAGCGAGAAGCTCTCCCGCATGCTCCATGAGCTCTGCCTTCGAAGTGCCCTCGCGCTCGATGATATCTTCGAGTCGAGTGACTTCCTCAATATTCAAAATCGGCTTCATCTAGCGCTCCTCATTCTCAAGAGCCTCATCGCCGCTCTGGACGCGCTCGAGCTCGTCAAGGACCGAGCGCGCCTCCCTAAACGATTGCGCGATGCGCTGTTTTTCATCTTGTACGGTCTGTTTTGCCCGGGGCCGCGTCTCTTCGGTCAAGGCCATGGCATTGGCGATGGCAAGGTCGCCCGTTGCGGAAAGCGAGAGCGCAAACTCTACGATGCCGCGCTCCTCTGCCAGCTCTTTTGCCCGACCGGCCAAAAGAACGGCGGGCCTGCCATTTTGCCCAGCCGTAACCGAGACGTCCTTGCGGCCCATGCCTTTAAAGCCTGTACCCAGTGCCTTGAGCACCGCCTCGCGAGCAGCAAAGCGACAGGCGTACTGAGCCATGGGACGAGAGGAGGTTTCGCAGAACTGAACTTCCTCGGCCGTGAAAACACGGGCAAAGAACCCGGGCGTAACCTGACGGATGCGCTCCATGCGAGAAATCTGAACAATATCGACGCCGACGCCGGCTTCTGCCATCACGACCCCCTTTGGCAATCAAATAGAACCATTTGTCTATTGTATCCACTCAAGAGGAGCTACGGGGGTGGGCATACAAGAATGATGGAGGGCATCGAAGCAAATCCAGCACTATCGCCGACGCCCCATACAAATAGAGGCAGGCGTGACCGTGCGAGGTACATGCACGGTCACGCCTGCGATTTGAAATATAGCAGAATGGAGGTCTACCCACGAAGCAAGAAGCCTAAAAGAGGGACACGGCGCAAACTCGGGGAAGGCCGCCAAACACTATAAACACGGAAAGGAGAGGCTTACTCGTTCTCGATGGTGATGGGGTCTTGAGCGAGCGAGCTTGAGCAGCCGCAGCAAGCAGACTTGTTCATCTCGTCATAGAACGCTTGGACACCCTGACCAAACTCGGTATCGAGGATACCCTGCTGTCTGCAAAGGTCGACTGCCTCGGAAAGGGCGTTTACGGCCTCGCCGCGATAGCCGCGCTCAAACTGTACCGCACCCAGATCGAAGAGGCATGCGATGAGCGGCTCGCCCTGTCCGTAGGCAAGGGCAACCTGCTTTGCGCGCTCCAGATACGTAATCGCGGTTTCAAAGTCGCTCAAAAGACGCGACTCGTGGCCAATGCCCACGCAGGCGTCGTAGAGCAGCGGGCTGGGTTCGTCGCCCAAAAGGCCGCACAGCTCCATAAGGATTTCCCTTGCCTTCTGGTGCTCGGCCATAGCGCTGTACACGCGTGCCAGGTTGGTCTTGATGCTTACGACCTCGTTGCTCGCCGGACCATGAGCGGAAGCAAAATAGGCAGCGGCATTGGAAAGCGCGTCGATCGCCTCGAGATGCATGCCGCGCTTCATAAAGCAAACGCCCAGCTCGTTCTCGACAACAGCGTGCATCTCCTTATCGCCCGCCGTCTCGGTCATCGCGGCGTTGAAGAGTTCCTCGGCAGCATCCCAATCCTCGTTGGCGTAGATGCCGTCGACCTCACGGTAAAAATCTTTGATATCCATGTTTCTCTCCAGTCTTAGGCTAGTTGATGATGCACTTCACGCCATGGCTCTCGATGATGTTTGCCAGCTCGCGCATGCGCGCATCGCTCGGCGGCTGAACATCGGGCAGCAGGTACGTCGATCCAAGACGTTCGTGCTTGGTTACGCCGAGCTTGTGGTAGGGCAGGATATTCATCGTGGGGAAATGGCATTCGGCGGCGAACTTCGCGATTCCGTCGATGTTCTCGTCCGAATCGGTATACCCCGGGATGATCGGAGTCCTAAGGACCATTCGCTCGGGACAGCGCTCGCCAATCAGACGCAGGTTCTTAAGGATAATGTCGTTGCTCGCACCCATAATGCGCTTGTGCGCCTCGGGATCGATAACCTTGCAATCGGTGTAATAGAGGTTGATGTAGGGCATCACGCGCTCGAGGTTTTCGGTCGGAACGCAAAGCTCGGACTCAAGGACCACGTTATACGCCTTTGCATGGCACCTGCGGAGAAGCTCCTCGAGGAAATCGGGGTGAAGAAGCGGGTCGCCGCCAGAGACGGTCACGCCGCCCTTGGCTCCGTAGACAACCGAATCGCGGTCGATCTTGGCCATGACGTCATCGACGGTCATGAGCTCGCCGGCAACCGAAAGCGCTTCCTGGAAGCAAGCGTTCACGCACTCATGGGTGGTGCACTTGTCGCACTTCGAACGGTCGTGGCGAACATGGCCAAACTTAGCGATTTCCTCGGGGTCCGTCACCGCAGTCACTGCTCCATGGGGGCAGACCTTGGCGCAGAACATGCAGCCCACACACTTCATCTTGGTGTAGAGGAGCTGCGGGGTGCCCTTCTGGGATTCGGGGTTGGCACACCAGGGGCAGCGCAGCGTACAACCCTTGAAGAAGACGTTCGTCCTGATGCCGGGTCCATCATGGGTAGAAAAGCTCTGGACATCAAAAATCATCGCTTGGAGCTTACCGTCTTCAGTCTTCATCATTTGTTCCTTCCAGATCAGGGCTTCTAGTGAAAAGCGCACCCGAGCGATCTGCCCGGGTGCGCCAGAGGGGCAGGATGTAGTCTGTTGCTACTCTCCCCAAACCTCTTCACGAGTGGGTTGCTTGACGATGTTCACGAAGACCAAGGCAAGCAGGTAGAAGATCGTTGCCAGCCAAATGGCGACAAAGTAGCTACCCGTAACGTCGCGCAGGAAGCCTGCGATGTACGGGCCAAGGCCTGCGCCACCGGCCATGCCGATGAGGGAGACGAGGCCCCAGCACTGAGGCATTTCCTTGCGGCCGAAGACAACGCCGACCGTACCGGCAATCGACGGAATGTAGATGCCGTAGAAGAAGCCAAAGACCACAGCGTACACGACGAAGGCCCAGACAGCGCTGCCACCATCGGCGGTCAGGCGCACGCCGTAGTTCAGCCAGAGAGCCATCGCGGCGCAGCCGATGTACGAGAAGGTCAGAACACGCTTACGAGCCTTGAGGGGATCGCCCATCTTGGCGGTGAGCTTATCGGTGAAGCCACCAACTGCGATAGCGCTGAAGATGAAGACCAGACCGATCAGGCAGTAGATATACGTGGCGGTCATCTTGTCATAGCCCAGGTCACCCGTGGTGTACTGAATGGCGTGGGAGAAGACGATGAACTCAGCGAAGTTGGAGCAGAACCACAGGATGGAGAGGATCCAGAAAGCCTTGTGCTTAACAGCCCACTTGAAGGGGACGTAGAACTCCTCGGCCTTCTTCTCGGCACCCTCGGAAGCAGCAGCCTGGCGAGCCATGAAAGCGTCGAAACCGAGCGGCTTTTGGCCCACGTCCTCGGGCTTCATGATGGTGAACTGAGAAGCGATACCGATGCCGACGATGAGGATGATTGCGAAGACCCTCATCATCGTCTGCCAGGACTGACCGGCGATGAGGTTCATGGACACGATCGGGCCGAGGCACATAGCGGCACCGGCGGCAGCGGTGGTGAGGCCCATCGCGATACCGAGCTTATCGATGAACCACTGGCGAACCATCGAGGTAACGGGGGCCCAGAAAGCACCGGAGCCGATACCGGCGATGACGCCGTAGAAGAGCCAGTACTGCCAAGGCTCGGTGGAATAGCTGCAGAGGAACAGGCCGGCAGCCATGATGCAGCCATGGAGCAGGTAGGTCTTGCGGGGACCGAGCTTATTGATATAAGTACCGGTCAGGAATGCAAAGATGCCGTAGAAGACCATGAAGAGGGACGAACCCAGGGAAACAACTCCCGTAGACCAACCAGTACTTGCGCACATGCCCTGGATGAGAGTTGCAAAGGATCCGCGGACCATCATGTGGCAAAGCACGATGACGACGGCGGCGACGGTAACAGACCAACCGGAGAACTTCAGGTTGGAGTTCTCGGTGTTAGAATTCGCTTCCATCTCTAATTCTCCTAGAGGTAGGATGGGAGTAGCGCTCGATCCAAGACAGGGGCGACATCTCCCGTTGACAGATGAGAGCGTGCTAGAAAGTGGCGCCCGGTTAGCGTCCAACCAGACCGGGCGCCACGCTTGTGCAACGCTTAGAGGAGGTCGTACTCAGTACGAGCGATGACCTCGTCCTGGATGGGCTTACCAAGCTCGTTCCAGTAAGCGGAGAAGCCTGCGACGCGGACCATCAGGTCGCGATAGTTCTGCGGCTTGTCCTGAGCATCGCGGAGCATCTTGGAGTCGACGATGTTGAACTGGACGTGATAGCCACCCATGCGGAAGTAGCTGCGGATGAACTCGACGAAGTTCTTGGAGCCCTCGTCCCCGCGGATTGCGGAGGGATGGAACTTCATGTTGAGCTGCACCGAGGAGAACGGGGTGGAGTCAAGCTTGACGCCGGAGCGGATCAGAGCGATCGGGCCGTTGACGTCGGTACCAGGCGAAGCGGAGAGGATGCCGTCGCAGAGGGTAACGCCAGCGAGGCGGCCGTCCGGGGTAGCACCGGTCACGCGGCCGTGAGGTCCGTGAGCGGAGATGGACAGAGCAGCGGTGATCCACCTGTAGCCGTTGTAGGTGGTCTCAGAGCCGGTAACGCGGTCGTAGTCCTGCCACACCTTGACGAAGATGTCGTCAACGTAGTCGTCGTCGTTGCCGAACTTCGGGGCGTTGAGGATGTCGCGGTGAATCTGAGCGTACTTCATGTGCTTCTCAGGATCGATCTCCTGGTTGAGCATGGAGAAGTTGCCCTTCTCGGCGCCGAGGACGAAGCCGAAGTTGTTGTTCATAGCATCCATGAACTCGTCAAGGGTGTACTTCTTGTCGTCCCAGATGAGCTTCTTCATGGCAGCGAGGCCGTTAACGACGTTGACGGTACCGGAGTCGAGAAGCGTGACGGAAGCGTTGTAGCGGCAGCCGAGGTTGTCGACCGGGCGACCATTCTCGACGCAGTCATGCATCAGGACGGAACTCATAATCTTCGGGTGGATATCGCGCTGGCAGGCCACGACCTCGTTCCAGTAGCGCATGTAGACCTTCATGAAGTGCTCACGGATGGTCACGAAGTTGTTCCACAGATCGTCATAGGTCTCGACGGGCTTGATGCCCTCCATGACCTTGATGCCGGTGCGGGGGTCAACGCCCTCGTGCAGAGCGAGCTCGATGGTCTTGCCCTCGTTGTAGAAAGCGGGGTGAGCGATGGGGTGACCGGTGCCGGAGAGGCCGTTCTCGACGCAGCCGGAAAGTGCGCAGTCACGGGCGTCCTCGAGGGTGATGTTCTCGTCGGCATAGCACCAGAGGTTGTGCTCAACCATCTGCTCGTAGTTGTACCATGCGGGATAGCCGTTACCAGCCTTGGTGCACTCGGCGGCCTTGAGAGCGAGGCTCTCGCTGGTCTTGTTGGAGAGCAGGATGGAGAGGGTCGGCTGCGGGGTCGGCATGTTGATACCGGCCTGGAGGATGAGCTCCTCAACCTCGTTGTCGGTGCACTGACCGGTCACGGGATCGAGACCGCCAACTGCCATGTTCATGAAGGAGTTGGAGGAAGCCATTGCTGCCCACAGGGACGGGGTGATGTACTCCTCGGTGGAGCACTTGATGCGGATGAGCTCCATGGCCTCGAGCGCCTGCTCCTTGGTGATCTTGCCCTCTGCGAGATCCTTCTCGTAGTAAGGCTGGAGGAGCTTGCCCCAACGACCGGGGGAAACGCCCAGAGCAAGGGAGTCGGACATAACGAGGATGTGAGCGGTCCACAGAGCCTGGAGGGCCTCCATGAAGTTGCGAGCGGGCTCGGCCGGGACGCGCTCAAGGCGCTCAGCCATCTCGAGCAGCTCGGTCTTGCGGGGCTCAGCAGCGGTCTCAGCGAGACGACGGGCCTCGTTGGCATAGTTGGTAGCCCAAGCGATAGCGCCCTCGCAAGCGTAGATGCAGCCCTGCCAGAAGAAGACCTTGTCGGCAACGTCCTTGGTGGTCACGACGGTCTTGGCAATGTTCTCCTTGCACTGCTCGATGACCTTGTTGAAGCCACCCAGAGCGACGTCGTAAGCCGGGATCCAACGGCCGTCGCAGCCAGCGTGCAGGCCGGAGCCGGGGAACAGGCCGACCTTCTTGGCGTTGATGTAATCCTCATAGCCGTCAAAAGCGGTCTTCATCCAGTCGTCGGAGACGTTCTCGACGCAGCGGGTCTTCCAGTAGTCCAGCACCTCAAGCATCGGCTGAACTTCTTCCTCACGGATGGAGAAGAGCTGACCAACGGGGGTCCAACCTTCCTCGTCCACGGTGTGAGCCTCGTCGCCGCCCTCGACGGCGTAGAGCTTAGCCTCTTCCTTCTGATCCTCGGCCTGGGTCAGGAACGAGATCATGAAGTCGGTAGCAAACTGGGGAACCTGGGTAGCACCGCGGTCGTAGCGGGTCTTAGACATGGTGATGAGCTCGTCCTCGCGGATGACCGGGGTGAGGTGCTCAAGCATGTACTTGAAGGACAGACCACGACGAACGTAGAGCGGCTTGCCCTCATACTCACGCCATGCCTTGGTGTAAGCGATCGGGGCCTCCATGTCCATCTTGCACTTGGCGTTCATGAAGCGTTCCTTCATGCGCTTGGTGCGGTCGGTGGAAGGTACGCCCTTCACTTCCTTCTCGACGAACTCGTCGCCTTGCTGAGTGCCACTATCGGCAGGCCAGGTCGCGGTCTTGCCGGTCTCGAGCATCTCTAGTACCAAAGACTCCTGCATGATTCCTCCTACAGAGCTTTCCTTCCCGAGGACATTCGCTCCTCGGGTCTGACAGGTTCCATTACAGAGGAATCGCCAAGCGATTGTAATTGGCTTTTCGTTCAGACTTCTGCCGAATTTCTGCTGTGGAGTAGCCCTTTGGTCCTAGCGCACATGGCAAATCTAGAACTTTAGTCTAGGTATTTTATTACCCCGGTGCTCAAAATCGGGGGGGGGGGTAAATGAGGCTGTTTTTACAGCGTCTGCCACATTGTCACAATGGGCATTGGGACACTCAATGACGACGCAGTACTCAATCACGCAATTACACTGGCCCAATCAACAGCCAATTTGCAATGAAATGCGTATCAATCGAATGATTTGCATGTTTCCGCATCTTCAATAGGCCCCAAATCTCGTATTTAGAAACACATTTCCTAAGATGCCGTCCACTTACCGATAAATACTAACCATCACGGCATTTAATGCCCCCACACGAGCGTTTTGAAACATAATTGCAATAATCGATACCGTTCCATATCGTGTGCGGCAGAATCGCAAGCCCTTACGCACAGTTTGGAGACCGAGTGGCAGATCAGGAACATAACGCCCTGCGTTTTCTGGCCAAACTCCAGCAAGTACAAGACCAATACTCCGGGTTCTTCTCGGCAAGCATTCGCGTTTTCAACAGCAAGGCAGAAGAGCGCCTCACCATCGAGTCGAATGGCAGCCCGATGTGCATGAGCAAACGCTGCGAATCAAACAGCTTTTGCCAGTCATATTGCGAGAGAGTCATCAAGGCCCCCGAGACATTCCAGGTATATACCTGCCCTTACGGCCAGCTCATCGCCATTGGCAGGCTCACCGTCCCTGCCCAGTATTTGACTTCTTCAGACGCAGACCCCACGTTCTATCTCCAAATCGTCGATCGCGACCCCGCGCGAGAAGGCGCAGACGACGGCGCTGACCCCCTGGGCAGCCTCATGAATGGCACCGACCATCAACGACGCCTCGATTTTGTCGAACGCGCAAAGGTTGTCTACAGCGCATATTCGCTCGCTTTTGACTTTGCTGGCAACGAAAGCGGCACAGAGAGCGGCAGCCGTGTCTATCAAGAACAGCGGGCGGAGATACTCGAGGGGCTCACCAAACGCGAACGTGAGGTTCTCAGGCTCGTCTGCACAGGCCTCTCCAATCAGCAGATTGCCGATCAGCTTGTTATCACCGAACATACCGTCAAGCTGCACATCGGCAACATCCTGAAAAAGACCGACCTTACCAATAGGACCCAATTGGCGATTCTGGGGTTGGAGCTCCTGTGAAACGTCGTCTGAAAATCTCGACTTATATCAATATAAGCATGGCCTTCGTCCTGACGGTCGCACTCGCCCTCTTTGCAATCGTCGGCGCAATCCTCCTTAGATCAGCGTCCATCGACAACACCGTCTCCAGCCTTCAGGTGGCGCTTCAGACCGCCTACGATCGGATGGAACTCAAAGACACCTCGGAGATCCTACGCATTAGCGAAGTCCTCTCCTATGAGGATGTCAACGGCTATTTTGCCGACAGAAACGAGAAGAAGCTCTCCAAGGTGCTCGATCGCTGTGCGCCAATCGATATGGGAACTCCCTACACCCTCGCGGTCGATAGCGAGGGCATCGTGCTGGCAAGCAATGCGCAACCCGCCGGAACCGAATGGCCTCTCCTCAGGCTTCTCGATACCTTGGAAACGCAAACGGATGCGATCACGAGCACCGAGCGCATCTCCAAAGAAGAGCTCTCGGTTTGCTATCCCGCATTCAAGGAAAACGCCAAGATTCAAATCGACCCGTCGCATTCCCTCAATGACGCCTACGTTCGCATCGTTGCCTACCCGATTCACTCGCCGGACGGCACGTTTATGGGCGCCATCGTCGAAGGCTACCTTCTAAACAATAATCAGCAGCTACTCAGCGACTTTTCGTCCATCGTATCCGACGCCTATCTCTCGATTGGCACTTCGGACGGCATGAGAATCTGCTCGAATATCCAGACGGAAGACTCTGCGTTCTTCTATCCTGCTGGCACTCAACAGATGCAGGGCCTTGTCGATACCGTTAACGATGGCGACAATTGGCGCGGCGTCGTGACGATGGACGACGGAAAGGTCGGCGTCGTCGTTGCCGGATCGATGGAGAATCAAGCCGGCGATGTCATTGCCAATCTAGGCGTAGGAATGCCCGTCACCAATATCACCGGCATCTCCCCTTCCTTTCTCACGGCTCTGGGAATTGCCTTCGTCGTCATTCTCTTCTCAGCAGCGCTGATTGGAAACGTGCTCACGCGCATCATCACCAAACCGATTGCAAGTCTTGAGACCAATGCTCGAGCGGTTTCGACCGGAGAATTCCCGGAGCTTGAAAGCATCCGCAATCGCGCGATTCTGCCTCGCGAATTTGCCGAATTGGCCGACGACCTATATGCCATGGCAGACGCCTTGACTCGCGAGAACCAACGTCTCGAAGAAAAGGTCGGCAAACGCACGGAAGAGCTTGTTACCACGATTGCCGAGCTTCGCGAGACCAACCAATATAAGTCGCAGTTCCTTGCAAACATCTCACATGAGCTAAGAACGCCCCTCAACTCGATCATCGGCTTCTCGTCGCTCCTCCAAGATGGACTCGCGGGTAAGATGAACGAAAAGCAGCATGAATACGTTGGTATCATTATCCAGAGCGGTAATCATCTGCTTGGACTGATCAACGACCTACTTGATCTTGTGAGGATCGACACCAATAAAAATAAGGTCACGTATACCGATGTCGACCTCAAGCGTTTCATCGAAGACACCACGGCGACCATGCATCCTCAGGCAAACGCGAAAGAGCAGGCTCTAACCGAGCTCATCTCTCTTCCCAATGGCAAACTAACCGTGCGCTGGGATGAGTCTAAGATGCGCCAGGTGCTCATCAACCTCATCGCAAATGCCATCAAGTTTACGCCACACGGTGGATCCATTACGGTGACCTGCAGCTCGGCTGAAGGCTGCATGGTCGAAATCAAGGTAATCGATAATGGCATCGGCATCGAAGACGACATGAAAGAACAGGTATTCCTTGCCTTCGAGCAGGCTGACAACAGCTATACGCGCATATATGAAGGCGTGGGGCTTGGCCTTGCCATCACCAGAAGCATCGTGTCACTCCACAATGGGCGCGTATGGATTGAAGATACCGCAGGAGGCGGAACCACGGTTCATATGATTGTGCCCGTGGACGCCGAGACAACGAAGGAGGATGAGAATGCAGAAAATCTTGGTTGTTGAAGATGACGCACCAAGCCTGATCCTTACCACAGAGGTCTTGAAGAACTATAACTACCTTGTTGTTTCGGCCGTAGATGGCGAGCAGGCCCTTGAAGTTGCGGAAAAGGAGAATCCCGACCTCGCCCTGCTTGATGTCATGCTTCCCGGACTCAATGGATTCCAAGTTTGCGAGCGCTTGCGCGCCATGCCGCAATTCCGCAACCTGCCGATTCTCATGCTCACTGTTCTCAACGAGGATTCGCATCGCTTTAGGGCAATCGAGGCGGGAGCGAATGGCTTTTTGACAAAACCATTCAAACATGTTGAGCTCATTATGAGGATAAAAGCCCTGCTCGCCGCAAGCGAAGACAGGTCAAAGATGATTCCGCTCAACAGCGCCGTGAGCGCATTTTTGACTGCTTTGGAACATAGACGTCCGGGATCTGTTACAAGCAGTAGAAGATGCGCCAACCTGGCAGAACACCTCGCCATGGTCTCCGCTGTCACTGACAAGGCCGCAGAGAAGCTGCGCCTAGGCATCATGTTGAGAGACATCGGCTTTATCGCATGTAGCGATGAAATTGCCTATAGGGATGATACGGACCCCAATTCAAACGAGCACACCATCCGTGGCCTGGAGATAATCAGCAGCATGAACGATGAGCTGGTCGAGGCCATTGTTCGCTATCACCACAGCACGCTTAAGAGCAGCGACTACCCCACAAACCTCCCCGTCGACGTCCTCCAATGCGTAAACATTGCGCTGGTGTGTAACAGGCTAGAGGAGCTTGTGTACGGTCCAGACCCCTGTCCGAAGCAGGAAGCGCTCGAAGCCCTCGCAGCGGAAACTAAAGAGGGCTACTGGCCCGAAGAGGAGGCCGGGCTGCTGGCGAGGCTACTGAGCGACTGACCCCGGCATCCAAGACGACAATCGAATCGAGCTGTAAGCAGGGGCCCGCAAGGGCCCCTTTCGATACGCATATGAAAAAGGGGGCGCCGCGGAGGGGGATCCCCCCGCGGCGCCCCCGCGCCCGAGCCCGCTCCATACGGGTCGAGCGCCGTCCACCGGTCAGCGGCGCCCTGCTCTCCCACGGGCTTCCCCCGCAGTACCATCGGCGCTCGG
>CAKUFD010000016.1 GCA_934647195.1 uncultured Collinsella sp. | reverse complement strand
CGTGGTCGTGGTCGTGGTCGTGGTCGTGGTCGTGGTCGTGGTCGTGGTCGTGGTCGTGGTCGTGGTCGTGGTCGTGGAGAGCCTCGCCCAAACCATGCAGATAGGCCATATCGTGATCGTGATTCTCGTGTTCGGCATCAAGCCTCACGTCAAAGTCACAACAGTCGATGCCAGCCTTTTTCACGCGCGTCACCGCAGGCGAGAACCCTTCAAGCGAGAGTTTTCCAAGCATCTGAAGCAGGCGCTCCTGCGCGGATTCGCCGCCCAAATCCAGCAACGCCGCAACAAGCATGTCGCCCGCGATTCCCGTCTGGCAATCCAAATAGAGCGTCTTGCCGCCACCCGCATGTGCCGCATTTATTGGCATATCCACGTGATCCCTCCCAGCCTCAATCACAATCGTTTCTCGCCAACGCTACCACAGCAGGTGCGTACCGAAAACGAGCTTTGCTCAAACAAAAGCTGATTCTCAACTTCAATCGAACGCTCTGAACAGGCAGCTCGTTCCCGCCGCCAGCCGAACAGTCCACCGACCTCGGCCATCAGTTCTCCGCACTTCAACTCGCTCCCTAACTCAAAAGGACCCGGAATGAATCTTCGCTCCGGGTCCAATATGAGGGATTCAGTTCACCCGCCAACAAGAGAAAGAACTGTTCAGAAAATGCGTGCGAGCTGTAGCCATTTATTTCAGGATTGGCACTGGCGGGTCGACGCCAACAACAGATACTAGAACGACGCCGTTTCTATGAGCCTGGAATACAAATCACCCATTCTCTGGCACGCAGCATAGCCGCTTTCAAAAGAAACGGAATCGTATATAGCGCAAGATCCGTCCGTTCCAACCGTCGCCGTTGCCGCCGATTCGAGCACAACAAAGAACATGCGGCCTCGACCGCCGGAGGCCCCGCCCTCGGGAACGGCGGCGGGGTCCTCCGACGTTTCCGAATCGAGGTCGGAAAGAACCCTGATTGTCTCCTGGAGATCTTCCTCACCAATCTCGGAAATGGACCGGCCGTCGAGCGAGAAGAGGAAGACGTCGATTACGCTATCGGCGGAGATATGCTTTCTGGCTGCCCCGAGGCTGCTATCGCCGCTTTTGCCGCAGTCGTCACCGGCGTCTTTGGCACTTCCGCACGAGGTGCAAAGGGCTAGAGCGAACAACGAGACAGCCGAAATGGCACGTCTTCTGCTAATCATGTTCTTTGGCTCCTACTTTCTCCTAACGGCACCTATTGTTCTCAGGCTTGCGCCGGAATAGCCACTTGAGTATGCGTAGGAAGAACCGATTTTCGATGCCGTTGTGAAACCGAATTCCGGATCCATAACAAGAATGCTTATTGAAGCGGTGCATCCGCTTACAACGACAGCATGCGTCGATTGCGTGCTCCCATTGACAGACAGAATTCCAACCAAAGGATACCCTGAGCCAAGATTACTATTAACAGTACTGTCAGACGGCCAAGACGAATAATGCGTGTACCCGCTCACTCCGTTTGCCGAGAGGACTGCCGGAAACATTGTGTTCGGCAGGGCCTTGTTATACGAAGATCCATAATATGCCTGGGCAACACTTTTCGCAGTTTTGCTCCCACCATTTCGGTAGTTTGCAATCGACGCAACGCACGCCGCCCAACAGATATTTGACGGCGGGTTTTGCGTTACATAGCCAACTTGAATGGCCGAACGCGCAGACCGAGATAGGGACGAGGCAAGCGCGTCGATTGAACTAATCTCATCAAGTTCCGAGAATATCGCTTTATCGGTGTCCATCGTTGAAGAATCTTTAAGCGAATCTCTCGTAGAAACGGTATAGCTGCTTTCGCCAACTCTAATCAAATCGCCATTTCTTTTTAATAGGCAACACCCATCTGAATCGTATACAACGGCAATTTGATTTCCCCTTTTGACTGCATCGTTAATTGGCTCGGCAAGAGCTGTTGTTACGATCATAGATTCAGCACCAATATCGTACGCAAGCATTCTAATATTTGAATACTGGTCAAGAATTGGATATCGAGGCTCAATCTCCTTAATCGACCCATTAATTGCCTCATAGAAACTGATTGGTTGGCAGATTGAAAGGGATGAGAAATCAACACCATCAAGTCCTACGCCAAACTTGTTAGCCTCGATTTCGCACAACGTTGACGCAAGAGAGGATATTTTGTTTTCGACGTCGGCTTCAACTACAGTGCCGCCCAAAGCCGACTTCGGCATTGCAAGAGCACCAATGGCCAGAAGCGAAGAAGCTAGAAACGTCCTTCTGCTAATCACGAGACTTTCCTCCCGTAAAAATCCAAGCCTTTTTACATGGGACCCATATTTTTATGATTCCCCCAACCTTGCTATAACGACAGGCCATTCTTTTAAACGTTACAAATTTCGTCCCGGATGGCGTATCGGATGGTTGGATATTGAGTCTTGACGGCTCTTAGGACGAAAACCTGATGCGCTGTAGGATATGCCCCGCAAGCGATAGAAACTATCGTCTGAGCCATTGAATACCGGATGGAGATTGATCCGTTGACCCTCAATTTCAGCCGAACACTCTGCATCTGAAAATCAAAGGCACCAAAAACAGGCTGGCACGGCTCTTGTACGCACCACGATAATCCCACGCCTGCATGGTATGCTTTGCGCCAACATTTGCACGCAACGCAACAGCACATATACGTGGGAGGCACACATGTCCCAAGAAGATATCAAGCAAAGCATCCACGACGCCTTTGACGAAGACGATCAGGACGCGAAAAAGCCAGCACCCAAACCGGGCTCTGGAAACCCCGGCCTTCCCATCGCATCGCTCATCTTTGCCGTAGCAGGCGCCATCCTTGGTGGCTACGTTAGCTGGATCTTGAGCGTAATTGCCGGCGTCGTCGCCATTATCTTGGGAATCATGGCCCGCAAACAGGCATCGCCGCGTCTTGGTCTCGCGCTCGCCGGCATTATCATCGGCGCACTTTGCATTATCAGCAGCCTTGCGCTCGTGGGCGTCTATCTGTTCAAGCTCAAGAACATGGGCCTGCTGTAGAAAACCACCATACCGTGCTTAAAGGAGAGTCCATGTCTCGCTGTCCGTTGGTCGATTGCCACACGCACACGAGTTTTTCCGATGGCGTCTCGTCTTTCGACGAGAACGTCCAAGCGGCGGTAACTGCCGGGTGCGAGGTCATGGTCTCGACCGACCATCTCACCCTCCCCGCCAGCATGGACGCCCCCGGAGATGTTCAGGTCACAGCCGCAGACCTTCCCGCCCATCGCGCCGCCTTCGATAACGCGGTCAGGCTCGCGGCCGAGCTATCCCCCTCGCTCAAGCTGCTCTACGGCTTTGAATGCGATTGGTACCCGGGGTGCGAGCCTCTGGTCGAGGCATGGTCGGCAGGCGCTGCCGTGCGCCTGGGCAGCATTCACTGGCTCGGCGACCCGGGCGACATCACGGCAGGTGCTGCAGGCGCTCCCGACACCGAGAACGTGCCCCGCGCGGATCTTCCCGATTCCGACGCCGGCTGGATCGATTACGATGCCGACCTACATGTTTGGAAGAACCTCGGTGTGCACGAAGTCTGGCGCCACTATGCCGACGCCTGGTGCTCGGCATGCGAGAGCCCGCTCGACTTTGACGTGATGGCGCACCCGGACCTTCCCATGCGCTTTGCCAACGAGGGACTCGCACCGGATTTTGATTTAGCCCCCTTATGGGACCAGATGGCCGCCTGCGCTCATGATACGCACCGGCGCATCGAGGTTTCCACAGCCGGCCTGCGCAAAAGCGTGAACGATTATTACCCCACCCGTGGTCTGCTTGAGCGCTTTGCCCATGCGGGCGTTCCCATTGCATTTGGGTCCGACGCGCATCGCGCCTGCGATATCTGCTGGGGCATCCGCGATGCCCACAAGTACGCATACGACTGCGGCTACCGCTCGTTTGATATCCCCCGCGACGCCGGGGTGTGGGAAACCGTCTCCCTCTAGGGAGCCCGTCAGTGCGCGAAGACCCGGCCGCTATCGCAAAACCGGCTACTTCATGCGCGCGTTGAGCTCGCCAGCCAACTCATTGAGAGTCACACCGTAGCGCTCGAGCGTCACGAGCAGGTGATACACAAGGTCGCCTGCCTCATAGCGAATGTGGTCGTGATCCTTGTCCTTGCAGGCCATGATCACCTCGCTCGCTTCCTCCGCGATCTTCTTAAGCAACTCGTCCTCGACATCGGTTAGAAGACGCGCCGTATAGCTTTCCTCAGGGGAAGACTCGCGGCGACCATGAATCGTCGCTGCCAAGCCCTCCAAAGTCTCGCCGATATTGCCATCTTGCACATTAGCGGTACGTACGCCCATGCCTTGCTCCTCCTCAATAGGCAACGCAGCGCCACCCGCGCCGCGCACCATGTCCTGTTACTCTTCGACGCGCTTGAAAAAACAGCTGCGCGCACCGGTATGGCACGCGGGGCCGGGACTATCCACCTTCGCAAGCAGCGTATCGCTGTCGCAATCGGTCCACAGCTCACGGACTTCCTGCATGTTCCCGCTGGTAGCGCCCTTATTCCAGAGCTCTTGGCGGCTGCGGCTCCAAAACCACGTGGTTCCGCGCTCGAGCGTGAGACCTACGGACTCCTCGTTCATCCACGCCACCATCAGCACCTCGCCGGTGTCGTACTGCTGGACCACACAGGGGATGAGCCCGCGCTCATCGAAAGCGAGCTGCGAGGGCGTTGTAACCTCAATCATCTAGAAATCCAATCTCACCGGAATACCCTGGCTGGCCATATATTCCTTTACCTGGCGAATGCTAAAGGTCCCAAAGTGAAACACGCTTGCCGCCAGCACGGCATCGGCCTCGCCATCGATAACACCCTCGGCAAAATGCTCGAGCGTGCCCACGCCGCCGCTTGCGATCACGGGGATGGAGACCGCACGGGCCACGGCACGCGTAAGCGCCAGGTCAAAGCCTTCTTTGGTACCGTCGCGGTCCATGCTTGTAAGCAAGATCTCGCCTGCTCCACGACGCGCGGCCTCTGCGGCCCACTCAACAGCATCGATACCTGTAGCGTTGCGGCCGCCCGCGGTAAAGACCTCCCACTTGTCGGCACCGGGCTTGCCCGGCGTGCCCACGCGCTTGGCGTCGATGGCACACACGACAGCCTGACTGCCAAACGCCGCAGCTGCCTGCGTAATCAAGCTCGGGTCGCGCACGGCGGCCGAGTTGAGCGACACTTTGTCGGCGCCCGCCGCAACCATCTGGCGCATACCGACAAGATCGCGAAAACCGCCACCCACCGTATAGGGAATGGAGAGCTCCTCGGCTGCGTGCGATGCCATGTCGATCGTCGTTGCGCGGTTGTCGCTCGTGGCGGTGATGTCCAAGAACACCACCTCGTCGGCGCCCTCACGGTCATACGCCGCGGCAAGCTCCACGGGGTCGCCCGCATCGCGCAACTCCACGAAGTTGACGCCCTTTACAACGCGCCCGCACTTGACGTCCAAACACGGGATAATGCGCTTGGTTAGCATGTGCCCTCCTCTCCATGGGCAGCAGCCAAGGCCTGCGCCAGCGTGAAGTTGCCCTCGTACAGAGCGCGTCCGGTAATGGCTCCCTCGATAACATCCGGGCCCGCGGCAGCGACCGCACGAATATCGTCGAGCGTGGAGATTCCGCCCGAAGCAACCACCGGGAAGCCGGCAACCTGGGCCACATGGGCATACGCTGCCACATCGATACCCGTCTGCATGCCATCGCGCGCAATATCGGTATAAACCAGATGCTTGAAACCCTGCTCGGCAAGCTGGCCCACGACCTCGTCAAGCGCCAGGCCCACGCCGTCGCGCCATCCGTTCACCTTGACCTGACCATCGCGAGCGGCAACGTCTGCCACCAGAAGCTCGCCAAAGCCACGCGCCGCGACCTCGGCAAAGCCCGGCTCCGTCACCAAAACGGTACCCATGGCGATACGCTTGGCGCCATAGCCCGCGAGCTCGTCGATACGCGCAAGCGAGCGCACGCCGCCGCCTACATCGATGGAAAGGCCATCTACCTGGCAGATTGCCTCGATGGCACGCGAATTGGCCTCGCGCGCCGCCTCGTCCTCTTCGAATGCAGCCGAAAGATCAACCACATGGAGCCACGTTGCACCCTGTGCGGCAAACTCGCGCGCAACTGCAACGGGGTCATCGGAATATACCTTGCAGCGGCTGCGGTCGCCACGTTCCAGACGAACGACCTTGCCGCCAATCAAGTCGATAGCGGGAAACAAAATCATGCGTCTACCTCCCTATCTGCAACAGCATCCTCGACGATGCCCACAAAATTCTCGATAAGGCTCAGGCCACGTGCCGAGGATTTCTCGGGATGGAACTGGCAACCAAAGACGCGCCCGTGCTGCACCATGCAGGCAAAGCTGCGCGCATAGTGCGTATGCCCCAGCGTGTCCGCGCCAGAAACATCAAGGTCGGCCGCATACGAATGGGTGAAATACATGTTGGCGCCCTCGGGAAAGCCGCGCAAAAGAGGCGAGGCAACACCCTCCTCGGTCAGATGCACCTGGTCCCAGCCCACATGGGGAATCTTGAGGCGCGAGGACTCCAAACGCGAACACGACCCGTGGACCAGGCCCAGGCCGCGCACCCAACGTTTGCCATCCGCCTCAAAAACGGTTGCGGGAGCCGCGCCCGCGCCATAAACATCCCCCACAGGCGCCACGGCAACATCCTCCGGAATGCCCTCATCGCCACGATCGAGCAGCAGCTGCAGCCCCAGGCAGATGCCCAAAATCGGCTTGTGCGCGGCAGCCGCCTCGAGCACCGCCTGGTCAAGCCCCGACTCGCTCATATAGGTGATGGCATCAAAAAACGACCCGACGCCGGGAATCACGATGCCGTCGGCTGCACGCACGCACGCAGGGTCATCGCTCGCATAGGCCTCGGCGCCAGCGCGTGCAAAACCGCGCACCACGCTCGACAGATTGCCCTTGTGATAATCGACGACAACAATCGATGGACTGAGCACTGTTCCCTCTTCCTTCATCATTCAAACGATTAAAACGCCTCGCTAGAGGGTGCCCTTAGTCGACGGCACGCCCTTCACACGCGGGTCCATCTCGCATGCAAAGCGCATGGCGCGACCCACGGCCTTGAATGCCGCCTCGACGATGTGATGGCTGTTCTCGCCCGCAAGCTCGCGAACGTGCAACGTAAGTTTGGCATCGCGCGCAAAGGCGTAGAAGAACTCGACCGCGAGCTCGGTATCGAACGTACCCACACGCTCGGTAGGCACCGGCAGGTCGCAATAGGCCTGGCCGCGACCGGAAATATCGACCGCCGCCATGACGAGCGTCTCGTCCATAGGGATGGTCGAATCGGCAAATCGCGTGATGCCCGCCTTATCGCCGAGCGCCTGGCAAAACGCCTCGCCCAGCACGATGCCCGTGTCCTCCACGGTGTGGTGCGCATCGACCTCGACGTCGCCCACCGCGCGAACCGTCAGGTCAAACTGGCCGTGACGACCAAACGCGTTGAGCATATGGTCGAAAAACGGCACGCCTGTATCGATAGCGCAAACGCCGGACCCATCGAGGTCGAGCTTGATCTGAATGTCGGTCTCCCCCGTCTTGCGGGATACCTCGGCGATGCGAGCCATCTACATCTCCTCCTTCACGAGCGCGGCGAGCGCACTCAAAACAGCATCGTTTTCCTCCGGCGTGCCCACCGTAATGCGCAGGCAGTCGGCAAGACCCGGCGCATAGCTAAAGTCGCGCACGAGAATCGAGTACTCGTCGCGCAGGCGCTCACGCACATGGGTCGCATGTGCCACGCGCACGAGCAGGAAGTTACCAAAGCTCGGCCAAGCCTCAACGGGCAGCCCCTCGGCAGCCAGACCCTTGAGCGCCGCCTGAACGCGCTCGCGCTCGGCGGCAACCTGTGCCACGACGGGCGCATAGGCATCGCGAGCGCGCACGGCAGCGAGCGCCGCCGCCTGGGTAAGCACGTTGACCGAATAGATCTGGCGAATCGCCGCAAAGACCTCGATGACCTCAGACGCCGCGATAACGTATCCGCAGCGCGCGCCCGCCGCGCCAAAGGCTTTGGACAACGTATGCAGGATAACGAGATTGGGATAGGTTGCGATAAGCCCCTGCGCTGTAACCTCGGACCCAAGCGAAGCGTCGGCAAACTCGATATACGCCTCGTCGACCATAACCATACCGGGGCAGGCTTCGCAGAGCTGGGCGACAAAATCGAGCGGCGCAAGATCGCCCGTGGGATTGTTGGGCGAGGTCACAATGGCAAGATCGCACGACGGAGCGGCTTTGAGCACTTCCGCGCAATCGAGCTCAAAGGTTTTGGGGTCGCGCCACACGTCGCGCACCCCGGTCTCGACGAGCGAGGCGAAAAACGCATACTCGCTAAAGCACGGCGGGCAATTGAGCAACGTGCGCCCGCGCCCGCCAAAGGCGAGCAAAAAGTTATAGAGCAGCTCGTCGCCACCGTTGCCCACGCAAACCATCTCGCGCGGGACACCGTGCCAGGAGGCCAACTCGTCGCGCAAGTCGTTGCTCATGGAATCCGGATAGCGGTTAAGGGGCGTTGCGGCAAGCGCGGCGTCAACGGCCTCGCGCACGCCCTCGGGCACGGGATAGGTATTCTCGTTTGCCGAGAGGTTGATGCGCGTGGGTGTGAAATTGGGGTCATACGGCTCGATGCTCGCCAGATACGGCTGCACGAGCTCCTTCATCTTCTGGGAAAGCTCCGCCATCGCTACTCACCCGCCGGCGTCGCGCCACGGGCGACCGTCTGAACGTCGTCGCCCGGCCAGGCAACGGCAGTGAGGTCTGCATTGGCAAGTGCCTCGCAGCTCACGGAGTCCTCACCCTGCTCCAAGATACGACGGCGCAGCGCCGCGGAAAGCGCGTGCGACCACAGGCCCTCGGCCTCGGCCAAGCGCTGAGTCGCGGGCGCATCGCTCATCAGGCCCTGAGGCGTATAGCAGATGACGCTCGAGCGCTTGACGAACTCCTCGACGGAAAGCGGATTGGAGAAAAGCGCCGTGCCGCCCGTGGGCAGCGTGTGATTGGGACCGGCAACGTAGTCGCCAAGCGGCTCGGAGCTCCAGGCGCCCACGAAGATGGCGCCGGCGTTGCGAATGCCGCCCAGCAGCCCCATGGCATCCTTGCAGTGGAGCTCCAGGTGCTCGGGCGCCACCGTGTTGACAGCTTCGACAGCCGCCGCCATATCGGCAGCGACTACGATCGTGCCCTCGTTGTCGAGAGACGCCCGCGTAATCTCCGCGCGAGGAGACTGCGCCACTAGGACCTCGATGCCGCGCTCAACCTCGGCGGCAAAATCGGCATCGCAGGTAACCAGGTAGCAAGCCGCCAGCGGGTCGTGCTCTGCCTGGGCCATCAGGTCGGCTGCGACGACCATGGGGCTCGCTGTCGCATCGGCGAGCACGCAGACCTCGGACGGACCGGCAATCATATCGATGCCGATGTCGCCCGAGACGATCTGCTTGGCCGCGGCGACAAACGCGTTGCCCGGGCCGGTAATCTTATCGACCTTCGGGATGGTCTCGGTGCCGTAGGCAAGGGCCGCCACCGCCTGCGCGCCGCCCACCATGTAAATTTCGTCCACGCCGCCGAGCTTGGCAGCCGCGAGCGTATAGGGGCTGATGAGCCCGTCCTTTTGCGGAGGCGTGACCATGACCACGCGCTTAACGCCCGCAACCTTGGCGGGAATGGCATTCATAAGCACCGTCGAGGGATACTGCGCGCGTCCGCCCGGCACGTAGATACCGGCGGCGGCAAGCGGGGTCACCTTGACACCGAGCATGGTGCCATCCGCACGTGTGGTAAACCAGCTCTGCTCGACCTCGCGCTCGTGGAACTCGCGGATCTGAGCAGCGGCCTTCTCGAGTGCCGCGACAAACGTGGGGTCCAAGCCCTCGAGCGCCACATCGATCTGCTCCTGCGGCAGACGGAAGCTCTCGAGGTCCACGCCGTCGAAGCGGCTGCAGTAATCGCGCACTGCCGCGTCACCTTCGGCGCGCACGCGGGCAACGATCTCTTTTGCGGAAGCCACGATGTTCTCGGGCAGCACGCCCTTGCGATTGAGCTGGTTGACGCTCAGCAGCTCGCCCGCTGCCAACTTGATGGTCTTCATCTCAAACAGTCCTATCTCTATTGGGCACCTGCGCCCATGCTACGTCAAAATCGGTATATGCCCGTTACTGAGCCGAGCCCGCAACGGGCTCGAAATGGAGATGCTCCACCGCAGCGGCCAGCCGCTCACCCAAGATGCGCACGCGCGGGTCCAGCCGAGCGGCACCGGGATTTACAAAGAAGCGCGCCGTGCATTCCATGATTTCGCCGGTGATAACCAGGTCGTTCTCACGCAGAGTGGCACCCGTAGCCGTAATGTCAACGATGCGATCGGTCATGCCCACAATAGGACCCAGCTCGATATTACCGTGGAGCGAGACGATATCCGCCACCACGCCGCGGCTCGCGTACCACGCGGCAGCGATACGCGGGTATTTGGTAGCCACGCGCAGGGAGCCACGGCGGGCGTAGTTGCGCTCGGCCTGGCCCGCACGCCAGGAGGGCTCCGCCTCGATAAACTTGCAGGCGCCGTAGCCAAGGTCGACCAGCTGCAAAAGGCTGAGACCGGCTTCGATCAGAGAGTCACGGCCGCAAATGCCGCAATCGGCGCCGCCACAGCCCACAAAGGCGGGGGCGTCGCTGGGGCGCACGATGATGAACTCGATATCGCCAACGCTGTCCTCGCCCGCACGGGTATCACGGCCGTGCACGATAAGATGACGGCCCGGGTCGCGCAGCTCGGAGGCATCGATGCCGGCGGCCTCCAGAACCTCGAGCGTATCGGCCTTGAGAGAGCCCTTGGGCACCGCGATGCGCAGCGGGGAGCCCGCTGCATTGCCCGTGCGCACGGCAGCGTGGTCGCCGTCGGCAGCGTCCTCGGCCGTGCTCAGCGCGCTCTCCAGGCGCTCGAGCGAAAAGGCAAAACCCGCCGCGGGCACTTCGGCATCGGATTCGAACACGCCAGAGAACACCGAATCGTATCTGCCGCCCGAACCCACGGGATCAGGCAGGCCGCCCGCGTACGCCTTGAACACCAGGCCGGTGTAGTAATCAAAGGAATTCATGATGGAGAAGTCAAAGGACAGCAGCGCGGCGTCTTGGGCGTCCAGCCCGGAGATGAGCGCACGGAGCTCGCAGGTCATGTCACCCGCAACGCCAGCAGCGGCGAGAAGCTCATCCACGCGATCGAGGACCGCCGCATCGCCCGTCAGGCGCGGCAGCTCACAGATGGCCGTCTTCATGGCCCCGGGTTCGTCACTCGCCATCACGCGCGCATCCAGGTCCACAAAATCGTTGGCGTGAACCATGCGCAGGGCGTCTTCTGCCAACGACGGATCGCTCACGCTTGCAAGCAGCGTCTTGAAGGGGCGGACGCTTCCGCACACGATCTTGGCATCGGCCAGGCCCAGGGCGCGAACAGCGCTCGTCACCAGCGAAACCATCTCGACATCGCCCGCAGCGTCGCCTTCGCCGATAAGCTCGAAACCCAGCTGCGTAAACTGACGAGAACCGCCGGCACCGCGCACCTGCTCGCGCACGACCGGGGCCTCGTAGCGCAAGCGAAGCGGCAGATCGGCTGCGCGCATGCGCGTGGAGACCAGGCGCACGATGGGAAGCGTGTTGTCGGGACGCACTACAAGCAAACGGCCGTCGTCATCAAACAACTTGAACGGGGTGTCCGCAATGCGGCCGCCCTCCTCGAGAGAGCCCTTGTCCTCGAGCAGCGGCGTTTCGACCGGAAGGTAATGATGGGCACGAAAGCAGTCCCTCACCGTCTGTGCGATCTCCTCGCGCGCCTGAGCCTCCTCGGGCAAAATGTCCCTGAATCCCCACGGTGTGGCCGTCATACGTGCGCCCATCCCCTCTGCGGTAGCTAACATATCGGAAAAAAGAACCGGCTTTAGCCGGTCTTTGTACTTTAGCATGCTAGAGTGCTTTCTGCGAGAACTATCCAAAATATGAAACAAAACCGTGACAATCCCACACGAAGCCCCGCAAACGAAAAACGCGGCGCCGCCCACAAAAAGGGCCGCACCCGGAAAACCCCAGATGCGGCCATCGGAAGAGAAAGGCAAGTTAGTCAGCTGCCCAAGGCAGGGGCACCTTACTCGTTGTCGCCGGCGGTAAGCTGAGTCGCCGAAAGCGTACCCTCGGTAGCGGCAGCCGCATCGGGCCACACCCAGTTGGTAAAGGCCGGGTGATCGTAGCCCTCGTCCACGGCAAACTGGAAGGCCTCCTCGCGGAAGTTCTCCCACTCCTCGATCTGAGCAGCCCACTTCTGAGCGTTCACCATGCGCAGAGCGTCGGCGGCAAGCGCCCAGCGGTCCATGTTGTTAAGGCGCAGCATGTCGAAGGGAGTCGTCGTGGAGCCCTTCTCCTCGTAGCCATGCACGTGGAAGTTGTCGTGGTTGGGACGATCCCAGATGAGGCGATGAATGGTGCCCGCATATGCGTGGAAGCAGAAGAGGACCGGCTTGTCGGTACCAAAGAACTCGGCAAAGCGCTCATTGGAGATAGCCTGGTCGTTCTCGGCCGCGCTCTTGATCTTGAGCAGGTCGACCACGTTGACGAAGGTCGCCTTCACGCCGATCTTCTTGAGCATGTCGAGCGCCGCCAGGGCCTCGAGCGTAGGCACGTCGCCGCAAGAAGCGATAACCAGGTCGGCGTCGTCCAGACTGGCGGCGCTGCTCGCCCACTTCCACTCGGCCAGGCCCTCTTCAAGCTCGGCGCGGGCCTCGTCCACCGTGATGAACGTCGGCGCCGGCTGCTTGCCACAGAAGATGGCGTTCACGCAGTTCGTAGACGTATAGGCGCGCTCGGCCACGGCAAGCGCCATGTTGGCGTCGCACGGATAGTACGCGTTGACCACATGCGTGTCGTTTGCCTTGTTGAGCAGCAGGTCCACAAAACCTGGATCCTGATGCGAGAATCCGTTGTGATCCTGGCGCCACACGTGGCTGGAAAGCAAAATGTTCAAGCCAGAGATGGGAGCGCGCCAGGGAATCTCGCGCACGCAGGCCTCAAGCCATTTGCAGTGCTGGTTGACCATGGAGTCCACGATGTGCACGAACGACTCGTAGGAGCTCCATACGCCGTGACGACCGGTGAGAGTGTAGGCCTCGAGGAAGCCCTCGCACTGATGCTCGGACAGTTGCTCGACCACGCGACCGGTAGGGGCCAACAGCTCGTCGTTATCGGCATCGGCGTAATAGCCGCCATCCCACTGCTTGCGCGTCACCCTGTAAGCATCCTGCAGGCGGTTGGATGCCGTCTCGTCCGGGCCAAAGATGCGGAAATCGTCGTTGAGCTCCATGACGTCGGCCGTATAGGCGCCAAAGACGCGCGCCGCCTCGGTCGCGCCCCAACCGTGACCCTTTTCTGCCACGGGAACCTCGTGGGCATGGATGTCGGGCAGTGTGAGCTCGTGGCGCACCTTACCGCCGTTTGCGTTGGGGTTGGCACCGATGCGCAGGTCGCCCGTAGGCATGAAGGACGTTACCTCGGGGCGAATCTGCCCCTCCGGAGTAAAGAGCTCCTCCGGCTTATACGAGCGCAACCAGCTGCGCAGCACGCGGAAATGCTCGTGCGTATCCTTGGCAGACGCCAGCGGCACCTGGTGCGCACGCCAGCTGCCCTCGGTCTTCTTGCCATCGATATGCTTGGGGCACGTCCAGCCCTTGGGCGTGCGGAACACGATCATCGGGTAGACAGGACGCGTCTCGTCGCCCGCCTCGGCACGAGCCTTGATGTCACAGATCTTGTTGAAGACCTCTTCGAACAGGTCGGCAAAACGACGATGGATGGAGCTGTGAGGCTCGTTGTCGAAGCCTGCCACAAAGAAGTGGGGCTCGTAGCCCATGCCCTCAAAGAACTTGGTAAGCTCCTCATCGGAAATGCGCGCCAGAATCGTGGGGTTGGCGATCTTATAGCCGTTGAGGTGCAGAATAGGCAGCACGATGCCGTCGGTCTTGGGGTTCACGAGCTTGTTGGACTGCCAAGAGGTCGCAAGCGGGCCGGTCTCGGACTCGCCATCGCCCACCACGGCCACGGCAAGAAGGCTTGGGTTATCCATCACGGCACCGTATGCATGGGACAAGGTATAGCCCAGCTCGCCACCCTCGTGGATGGAACCCGGAGTCTCGGGCGCAAAGTGGCTGGGGATGCCACCGGGATAGGAGAACTGGCGGAAGAACTTTTGCAGGCCAGCCTCGTCATCGGTGATATCGGGGCGAATCTCGCGATAGGTGTCATCAAGCAGGGACTGGGCGGTGCCCGCCGGGCCACCGTGACCCGGGCCCATCAGAAACACGGCGTTTTGCTGATGATCGGCAATAAGACGGTTTACGTGGCCAAACAGGAAGTTCACGCCCGGGGTGGTGCCCCAGTGGCCCACCAGGCGATGCTTGACGTCGGGACGGCCAAAATCGCGCACCTCGCCCGTTTTCTCATCGACGAAATCCTTGCGCATCAAAGGATTGGAGCGCAGGTAAATCTGGCCGACAGAGAGGTAGTTGGCGCAGCGCCAGTACTTCTCCACCCCCTCGAGCTCCTCGCTGGAAACGGGTGCGTCGAGCTTTTTCCACGGCGTTCCGATAACGGGCTGAGTCATGTATATTGCCTCCTCTATTTCGCCGACAAGTGCCGGCGCGTAACTTCCGGTAAGCGATGCGCTGCGTTCCCGCGGCCTGCCGGGCAGGGCAATCGCCGCGGGAGCGCATCTCGCACGCATTGCTGCACGCAAGGGACGGCATGCAGCAGACCCAAGCGCTTTGACACCGGCTTCCCGGGCACGCACCGCTCTCTCCTACGGGGCGCCAAGGCTGGATAGAGCATCGGGAAACACGCCCCTTTAGGGACAGGTTGGGCGTATGGAGGAACCGATGCTTATCGGCACGGCATCAGGTACAACAAGCACCTGTATCCAAATCGAAAGTATAGGTGCTAAAACGTTTTATCGTTATGGAAAAACGTTTTAGCATTGTAAAGATTTATACATATTGAGGGACATTATTTAAGCATTTATACAGCATGGTGGGCTCGTTAGCGGCTTTGGCGCTGCAAAAGATTACCGCCCTAGACCTCCATAGCGCCTCCATATGACGCCCCGAACGAGACCGTTATTGCCTTTTATGACATGTGGCGAGGAACGCCAGGCCTTCCCCCCATCCCGCTAACGCGGGGAAACGCTACCTTGCACCACGAGACGCGGCTCGAGCACACGCTCGATGGGGCGCGCCGTTGGCTTTTCGATCTTGCGGAGCATCATGTTGATAGCATGCTCAGAAAGCATGGTAACGTCCTGCTCGATTGAAGTCAGAGCCGGCTCGAATAGGGCATCGGCGGCGCTGTTGTCGTAGCTCACTACCGAGTAATCGCTCGGTACACGACGGCCGCACCGGTACAGACGCTTGAGCAAGCCGAGGGCGATGTTATCGGAACTCGCAAAAACCGCTGTGGCGTCGCTATCAAGAACCTTGGTCGACGCCTCGTATGCGTCGGAGATGTAGTAGTCAGTCTCGACCACCAGCGAGGGATCAAAGGCAACGTCGGCCTCGGCAAGTGCGCGCTCGTAGCCGGCAAGACGCTTGCGGCCTGTCATAGATTTGGCGGCGTTGACCATACAGGCGATACGCTCATGGCCCTTCTCGAGCAGGTATTTTGTTGCCATGTAACCGCCCTGTTCGTGGTCGAACAAAACTTTGTCGCACGACAGGTTATCCACCACGCGGTCGACCATCACATAAGGCACCGGCAGATGAGAAAGCTCATCGACCAGCACGCTGTCGTCTGCAAGTTCATCGGCAACAACCAGGAAGATACCGTCCACGCCACGCGTGACGAGAAGGGCCAACAGGTCCAGATCGTTTTCGGGCAGGCCATCGGAGTTGGTGATGAACAAGGCATAGCCCTCAGCGCGGCAACGCTGCTCCAGATTCTTGGCAAGCGAGGAGAAGAAGCGGCTCTCGATGTTGGGAACGATAAGGCCGAGCGTCTTGGACTCGCGCATCACCAGGCTGCGAGCGATCTGGTTGGGAACGTAGTGCTCGCGCGCCGCAACCTCCTTGATGCGACGACGATTTTCCTCCGAGATGCGGCAGGGCCGGTCGTTGAGCACGAGGGAGACCGAGGAAGGAGAAAGCCCCACCTCGTTGGCAATCTGCTTGAGTGTCACCTTTTGAGCCAATGCGATCGTTCCCTTTCCACGCCTGCATTTCCGTGTGGTCAACAACTTTATCACCCCGGAAGGAGAAGTGGGACGGAGAGTGTAAAACCCAAAAGCCACAGCAGCGGATTGGGCTCTCCCTATCGAGGGGTCGCTAAATAATAAGAGCGAGAATGCCGTAAGGCTCTTTGAATGAACCTGGTTGATTTCGTTAACGAAGTGTTAACTTTCGCTTAACTTCGAAATACGTTCACCGAACAAATGGCACCGTTCGAAATTTTTTTCCAATTTTCGAAAAAAAAAAAACGAATCGCTATTCTCGGTTTCAGGCAGCGCCCATATGCATCGATGCTCCGCAAGCGTTGTAGAAACGAATGATAACGAAAGGGGTTTTATGCTTGATACTTGGCTAGAACCGCAATGTGTTTCGCTTCACAACAAAGTAGACAGCTACGAAGAAGCGATTGCGATTGGTGGAAACCTCCTTGTCTCAGCAGGCAAAGCAACCGAATCATTCACTAAGCGAATGATTTCTGCTGTCGAGGAATTCGGCCCTTACATGGTCATAGCCCCTGGCATTGCCATTCCTCACGCTCGCCCGGAAGACGGAGCACTCGCTGTCGGCCTGAGCCTGATCACCCTCGATACCCCCGTTAATTTCGGCAACCCCGAAAACGATCCCGTGAGCCTCGTGATTTGCCTCTGCTCGACTGATTCGGAGTCGCATCTCGATGCTCTCGCAAGGTTGGTTTCGCTTCTCGAAGACAAGAGCAACGTCGATGGAATTCTCGACGCAGCAGACGTATCGGAAGTCATGGACCTTATCAGCCGTTATTAACCCAAATTATCCGATCGATTAACTCAAGAAATGGATGATTCTCATGGATAAGCGTTACAAAATCACTGCACTTTGCGGTATGGGCCTCGGTACGAGCAGCCTCGCCCGCATGGCAATCATGGACTACGTGAAGAGCCACGACATCGATGCCACCGTCACCGTCGCCGACATCGGAAGCGTCAAGAGCATCGACGCCGACATCATCTTGACCACCAAGAGCATGGCAAGCCACATCTCCGATGACATTCGCAGCCGCACCACGGTCATGTACGTCACGAACCTCATCAAGAAGGACGAGATCAACGCAAAGCTCGACGAGTTCTTCGCTGGCCAGGCTGAGTAAAAACCACCTCTGGCTTCTATTTTTCAATTCCCGTCCTTAGTTCCGTATCGATTGGAAGAGACATGGATATTCTTGCCTCCATCGGCAACTTCATCATTTTCCAGGTGCTTGACCAAGCCCCCATCTTCCTGGGCATCATCACGCTTGTCGGTCTGCTCCTGCAAAAGACCCCCGCGAGCGAAGTCTTCGAGGGCGTAATCAAGACCATCGTCGGCATGCTGATCCTCAATGCCGGCGCAGATCTAATCTCCAACACCATCACCCCCGTCATGCAGCTGCTTAACGCTGTTGTAGGCGTTAACGGCGTTATGCCCATGAACGAGGCGGCATTCGCCGTGGGTATGTCCGCCATGTCCGAGACCGTTGTCTCCATCTTCGTCCTCGGCTTCATCATCCACCTTGTGATGGTCTTCCTCATGCCCAAAAAGGATATGAAGAACGTCTATCTCACGGCACACATGATGCTGTACCTCGCAGTTTTCCTCGCGCTTTCGATCAACTGCATCCTCGGCCTTGAGGGAATGCCTCTTATCGTCACCTGCGCGGTTCTGGCAGCACTCTACTGGACCTTCACGCCCGCAATTCCTCGTGCCCTGGGAAAGAAGTACTTTGGCGAGGACTTCACCCTTGGCCACGCAGCACAGTTCGGTACCCTCATCGGTGCCCTCTGCGGCAAGCTGTTTAGCAAGCACGCCGAGGACGAGGACGCCGAGAACATCAAGCTCCCCGGCGGACTCTACCTGTTCCAGGACGTCACTTTGGCGCTCTCCCTCATCATGCCGGTCCTCTTCGTCATCATCGGCCTTGTTGTGGGACAGGGTCAGGTCGAGACGCTTTCCGGCTCTCAGAACTGGGTCATCTTCCTCATCATGGAGGGCCTGAAGTTCGCCGCCGGCGTGTCCATCATGCTCTCCGGCGTCCGCATGTTCCTCAACTCCATCATCCCGGCATTCAAGGGTATTTCCGAGAAGCTCATCCCCAATTCGGTCCCCGCTCTCGACTGCCCCGTTCTCTATCCGTTCAGCCCCTCCGGCGCAATGTTCGGCTTCCTGGGCTCCATCCCCGCCGGCATCATCGTTTGCCTGCTCACCGTCGCCCTCGGTTCTTCCGTAGTCGTCTTCCCGAGCCCGATCATCCTGTTCTTTGACGGATGCACGGTCGGCGTGTTTGGCAACAAGTACGGCGGCTGGAAGGGCGCTCTCCTGGGCGGCTTTGTCTCCAGCTTCATCGCTCATCTGGGCATCATCGCCCTCTACCCGATGATGGGCTCGCTCTTTGGCACCGGCCTCATGCTTTCGAACATCGACTACGCCGTGTTCTGGCTCCCGGTCCTCTTCGTCATCAAGCTTATTGCAGGTATTGCATAGCCTTTCCCGCAAAAGCCTTTCTCTCCGTGCGGGTGCCTTGCCAAAGGGCGCCCGCACTTTCTTTTGGAGGCATTTATGGCATTTATCGAAACGGTCCTGGGGAAAGTCGACCCATCAAGCATCGGGAAGACCGATGCCCACGACCATCTCATCAGAAAGGGTGGCATCGAAGTCATCACCAATGGAAGCGACTTCGACATGCCCGACGAAAATAAGGCTCTCGAGGAATTGGAGCTTTTCAAACAAGTTGGCGGTAACACCCTCGTCGAAATGACCCCCATCGGCAGCGGGCGCAGCATCGAAAGCCTGCGTGAGATCAGTGCAAAAAGCGGCGTCAACATCATTGCGACCACGGGTTTTCATAAGTCGGAGTTCTACGACAAGTCCCATTTCCTGTGGAAATACGGCACGGAGCAGCTTGTCGAACTCCTCGTTGCAGACGTATGCGACGGCATTGATATCTATGACTACGCCGGCCCCATAGTCAAAAGATCAGAAGGCCGCGCAGGCGTCATCAAGGCGGCATGCAGCCTGCAATCGATCACGACTGTTGAGAAAAAGGAACTCCGCGCCGCGGCAATCGCCTCCAATAAAACCGGTACCCCCGTTTCCCTTCACCTTGAGAAAGGAACGATGGCGCTCGAGGCAATCGATATCCTTCTCGAAGACGGAGCGAAGCCAGACAACATCATCCTTGGCCATATCGACCGCAACCCGGACTACTACTACCACGAACAGATCGCCAAGCGCGGTGTTTTCCTTATTTATGATGGCGCTGCCCGCGTTAAGTACTACACAGACGAGGTAATCGCCCACCTGATCGAGCACATGGTAGAGGCCGGGTTCGAAGATCAGCTGCTGATGGGAGCCGACCTGGGAGGAAAATCGTATTTCCGCTCCTACGAGGGAGGCCCGGGCCTTGGCTACAACCTTGGCATTTTCACTCCACGCCTGCTGGCTTCCGGCATAAGCCAGCAAACGGTGGACAAGATGCTCATCCATAATGCTCGCCGTGCCTTCACGAACAAGAAGGTCGGTGCCTAAATGAAGAAGAATCTATATTTGATGAGGCATGGCCAAACGCTCTTTAATTCCAAGCATCTTATTTCGGGATGGTCCGATTCCCCTCTCACCGAAACAGGAATCGAACAGGCAAAGCGAGCCGGGCTCTTCTTTCAAAGCAAAGGGATTCATTTTGACCATCTCTACTGCTCAGATCTCCATCGCGCAGTAACGACCTCGAAGCTTGTTGAGCCCGACCTTGCACCCGAGATTAAGCAGCCGCTTCGCGAGTGGTTCTTTGGCTATTACGAGGCAGAAAGGGTTGCCCTAATGCCTCAGGCGCCTTTTGGCGACTACTTTTGCCAATTCGGCGGAGAGGCCCAGTCGACGGTGCGAACCCGTGTGTTCAATTGCATTCACGACATCATGGAGCAAGATGAGAATGAGTGCGTCCTGATTGTCAGCCACGGGCGCTCGTGCAAGGAATTTTATGACGCCGTTCTCGGAGAGGACGCAAATCCGAACGACAAGGTACCGGGCAACTGCGGCGCAATCCACTTCTCCTACGAGAATGGCGAGTTCTCGGTTGTAGGCCTTTTCACGCAAGAGGATTACGCACGAGAACTGCAACTTCCCGAAATTGACTAATTAAGTTCAGCAGTTGCGCCCGCCAAATAGCCGGCAAAACGCAAGGGACCGGTTCCGGAACTCATCCGGAACCGGTCCCTTTGCTGTTTGGCTACGTTTGCCTTAGCAGACACCACGGCCTTTGGTTTTAATGGGCGTCACGTTCGTCGCGAAGCTTCTTGGCAGAAAGCGCAACAGTTAGTGCACCTGCAATCGCTAGCAGCGCGACGCATTCCATGGCCGAGGCATTGCTGTCACCCGTGCTGGGAATCTTACCTGCAGTGGTCTTTTTCTTTCCGGCAGGCTTCGTGGTGGCAGCAGGCTTTTTGTCGGTATCGGGCTTATCGCCTTCGGCAGGCACGGCCTTCTCCGTATAAACATTCTCAAACGTCATGCTCGCTACGGGCGCGTCCTGGGTCTTCTCATAAAATGTGCCGCTATCGGTTTCCACCAGCTTGACGGGGAAGATCTCGTAGCTCGACTGAGTGGCCGACTGAACGTCGGTCGTAATCTCATACTCATGGCAGAAAATCTGGTAAACAGCGGCGGAATAGGTCCAGTTGGCAATTCCCGTATTCTTCTCACGCACGCAGAAGCCCTCGCAGGTGATGTCGCGCACCTGGCTCTTCGGGCCTTGGATGGTAAGGAGCCCCTCGTATTCTCCCGCACCGTTCGTGGCAACGGTCGCCGTCACGGTCACGTCGGCGTAATCCTCAATCTGACCCACACCAACGTTGAAAATCTCGAGTTCAAACTCCTGCTTACCGGGAGCAATGTCGCCGCCCTTCTTAACGACCTTCGTGAAGGGGAAGCTGTAGGTCACGGACTTCTCACCCGTGATAAAGTGAATGTTCTTGTAGAGGTGCAGGAAGCCCTTGGCCTGCTCGACGCCATCGTGCTCGATAAGGTCGATGGTCGTGCCCTCGTTGTCGACGGCAACGGCATGCGTCAGATCAAAATCGCCGCTGATGGTGGGGCTATCAAGGAGCGCGGGGATATTATCCACATTGGTGTTCTTGGCGTCGATCTCGGCCGCGTAGACTGTGAAATCGCCGGCGCAGCCAGCCGGATATATGCCCTCGAGCGCGACCTTTGCGCCGCCCTTGATGGTCAGATCGCCGCTTGCCCACAGGCCGGAATCCGCAGTAGAGGTCGATTGGACAGAGCCACCGTCAATCGTCAGGTTTCCTTCGGCGAACAGACCGGGGAAGAGGCTCTTTGCCACGACGCTCGAATTCGAGATGCTCAGGTTGCCGCCCGCAGGACCGCCGCGGGAACTGATAAACGCGGCGTTGCAGTTGTTTTCCGTCGCCGAGATGTCAACCACGCTGTCGTTTTCGATAGTGAGATTGATGGCATCGACGCCCGCATACAGCGCATGCGACGTGAGCTTCGCGTTATCGACGAATACCGAACCGTCGCTGGCAATGCCAATGCCGCCCGGGGCATTAATGTTAAGGGTCGTTTCACACACCGAGACGCTGCCGGCAGCACTTATGCCGTCCATCGTTTCCCCCGCAACATTGATAGCGAGGCTACCAGACCCCGAGAACTCGATATTCCCCGCAGCCATAACGCCCATGTTGTCATCAAAAGTAATGCGGTTCTCGCCCTGAAGCACGATGCTCAGATCGCTTGTCAACCCTGAATTGATGCCGCCATAGCCGAGCACGTTTGTGATGGACGCGTTGCTCAGCGTAAGGGTTTGCGCGTCGGGATTGTACGTCGCCGTTCCCTCGCCGCATGCAATAGTGAGATTGTCGCTGGTGAACTGCTCGCCGTTAACGAACAGGTCGTACTGCGTTGTCTCGGCGAATGCCATCGCCGGCAGCATCGCCATAGCGAAGGCGAGTGCTAAGGCAACACCCATCAGTTTCCGTATCTTGCTCATGACGCTCCTCTCGTCCTGGGGGGCTCGCAAAGGAGTGAAACCGGCGTTTGACGCGCCTTGGTGCAACCATGAGTACCGACGGTTGATGTCGAGGTCGCTGCGGCATGTGTCCGACGGCAATCGTGGTGGCGCCGTTTTCGATAGCTTTGCGATTTTATGTAGCATGTTAGATGGTACAAGGGGCAAGCGCCCTGTTCATATCGCCCAGCGGCTCATTATCCACCGGCAGCGAGGGACGCATGGCCCGGAAATGTAGCCGGGCGGGGGCAGGAGGCATTTACGAAAGCTCGAGAGATCTGCCGCGTATAATCGTCGCCATACCAAGTCAGACGCCGCGACGGTGCCGGATAAAACCCACGCACAAACGTGCACTTTTTGCCAAAAATAAGGAAAAGTGAACGTTTGTGCGTGGGTTTTATCCGTCGAGGGGTTTGCCGACGAACCCCGGCGCGCTTTCGGCCACGCTTCTCCCCCGAATTCGCTTCCACATGCCAGCTAGCGACCCGTAAAAGCAAACAGGCCGGAAACCAATTGGCTTCCGGCCTGCGTAAATTCTGGTGCCCCAGATACGATTCGAACGTACGACACCCGCTTTAGGAGAGCGGTGCTCTATCCCCTGAGCTACTGAGGCATTGCGTATTGCATTCTAGCAGATGTGACCCATCTGCATGCGTCAACGTAAAAAGGCGGCAAAGCAACACGGCAGGACGGGCCGCGTCAATCGCCCCGCCCCGAGACCCCTACTCGATTATCAACGGGTTGGCGGCATCCACCGGGTCGGGCGACGCCTCGCGTGCCGCATCATGGCCCAGCGGAGCCACGCCGTCAACGTACTCCTCGCCTACGTCATCGCGCGAGAGCTGCTCGTCGGGGGTCTCGATCTCCTTCACCATCACCTCTTGGCCCTGTACCAGATAGGTGCGCGAGCTTCCGCAATATGGACACGTCTTGCCGTGCGCCACCGTCTCGTACGTCTTTTTGCAGTCCTCGCAATACGTGACCGCGGGAATCTCCTCGACTTTGAGCTCGGCACCCGCAACCAGCGGATTTTTATTGCTTGCCCAGCGCCAGGCATCCTCAAGATAGTGCGGCACCACGCCCGAGACCTCGCCCAGCTGCAGCGTCACCGACGACACGCGCAAAATCGCGTTGTCGCGGCACGCGTCCTCGACCGTTCTGATGATATGGAACACGATGCCCAGCTCGTGCATGACATCAACCTCTTATCCAAAAGGCGAGGCCGGTATTGCATCCGGCCCCGCCCACCCAGTGCAGCGACTAAACTTCGAGATCCGCCGCACTACTTCTTCTTACCAAAACGAATCTTGATCTCGCGCTTGAGGGCATATTTCGCCAGCGAGGGAACCTTCTTCTCGTACTTGACCATATTGGAGCACTCGGGGCGCTCGCGCGTGAGGTGAATGGCATCGAACGCGCACTTGGTTGTGCACAGGCCGCAGCCGATGCACTTGTTGGGGTCGACAACGGACGCACCGCAGCCCAGGCAGCGCGCGGTCTCGGCGCGCACCTGCTCCTCGGTCAGCGTCTCCACGTACTCGCGGAAGGGCGCCGCCTTTGCAGCGGCGGCATCCTTTACGGCCGGAACTTCGCGCTGAGCGGTGTCGTAGCTCGAAAGATCGGCATCGTCCTTGTTGAGCTCAACGTACTTGCGCTGGTTGCGGCCAATGGTGAGCGTTCCGTGCTGGACAAAACGATGGATCGACACGGCGGCCTCGTGGCCCGCGGCAATGGCGTCGATGGCAAACTTGGGACCGGTATAGACGTCGCCACCCACAAAGATATCGGGTTCCGCAGTCTGGTATGTCTGCGGATCGGCAACGGCACCCTGGCCACGGCCGAGCTCGACGGCAGAGCCCTCAAGCAGGTTACCCCACTCGATGCTCTGACCAATGGCGAAGACAACCTGGTCGCACTCGATAGTTACGAGGTCGTCCTCGTCATACTCGGGATCAAAACGGCCGTCATCGCCAAACACGCGCGTGCAGCGCTTGAACACGATGCCGCGCACCGCGCCCGCCTCGTCGGCGAGAACCTCCTTGGGGCCCCAGCCGCAGCGGATGTCCACGCCGTCCTCGCGAGCCTCGGCAACTTCCTCGTCGCTTGCGGGCATCTCCTCGGCAGACTCGAGACACAGCATCGTGACCTCGGGAGCCTGAGTGCGAGCCGCCACACGCGCGGCGTCGATAGCCACGTTGCCGCCGCCCACAACCACCGTGCGGCCCATCGCAGGAGCGGCACCTGCGGTCTGATCGGTGTACTTGGCCAGGAAGTCAACGGCGGTCCAAACGCCCTTCGCATCCTGTCCGTCAACGCCAGGCAGGCGACCGCCCTGGCAACCGATGGCAACGTAGAAGGCGGCGAAACCCTGCTCGCGCAGTTCGGCAAGCGTCACGTCGTGACCCACCTCAACGCCATAGCGGAACTCGGCGCCCATCTCGCGGATGACCTCGACCTCCGCCTCGATGATGTCTTTTTCCAGCTTGAAGGAAGGAATGCCGTAGGTGAGCATGCCGCCGGGACGCGGCATCTTCTCGAACACGACCGGCTTATAGCCTTTCTCGGCCAGGTAGAACGCGCACGAAAGGCCCGCGGGACCGGCACCGATGATGGCGACCTTCTGGTCAAAGCCGCCCGCACGCGTGGGCGTGACCACCGGCGGGATATAGCGCGTCGCAGCGTCCAAGTCGCGCTGGGCAATGAACTTCTTCACCTCATCGATGGCGATAGCGGCATCGACCCTGCCGCGCGTGCACGCGTCCTCGCAACGACGATTGCAGATGCGACCGCACACGGCGGGCAGCGGGTTCTCGCGCTTGATGAGGGCAAGCGCCTCGTCATAGCGACTCTGCGCCGCGAGCTTGAGGTAACCCTGGACGGCGATGTGCGCAGGGCAGACGGTCTTACAAGGTGCGGTTCCCGCCTCGTGCGTCTCGACGCGGTTGTCGTTGCGGTAGTTAGGCGACCACTTCTCCGGCCCCCATTTCACGGCATCGGGCAGCTCCTGGCGCGGATACTCAGGGACCTTGCCCGTCGTCTTGCTGCAGAGCTTCTGCCCCAGCTTGACGGCGCCCGCAGGGCACACCTCCACGCAGCGACCGCACGCCACGCATTTATCGGCCTCCGTATGGGCAACATAGGCGGAGCGCGACAGATTGGGCGTGTTGAACAGCTGTGAGGTGCGCAGCGCGTAGCACACGTTCACGTTGCAGTTGCAGATGGCAAAGATCTTGTTTTCACCATCGATATTCGTGATCTGGTGCACAAAGCCGTTGTCCTCGGCAGCACGCAGGATGTCATAGACCTCCTCGCGCGTGATGTAGTGGCCGCGGTCGGTCTCGACCACATAGTCGGCCATGTCGCCCACAGCGATGCACCAATCGCGCGGGTCGTCGCCACAGCCCTCGCCCAAAACCTTACGGCTCGCGCGGCAGCTGCAGGTAGATGCGGCGTACTTACCGTCATACTTGTCCAGCCAGTGCTCGATATGCTCGATGGGCACCGAGGTGCTCGCGGCGTCGATGGCCTGCTCGACGGGGATAACGTGCATGCCAATGCCAGCGCCTCCGGGCGGGACCATCGGCGTTGCGCGGGACAGCGGGCCCTTGGAGGCCTGCTCGAAAAACTTCGCGAACACCGGATGCTCGTCCAGCTGGCTCACACGCATGTTGAGGAACTCGGCCGAGCCGGGCACGAGCATGGGAAGCACCCACTGCTTGGTGCGCGTTGGGTTTTCCCAGTTGTACTCAAGCAAGCCGGTATAGCTCATGTCGTCGAGCATCTTTTCGATCTTTGCCTCGGGCATGCCCGTCAGCTTGACCATCTCGGCCAGGGTGTAGGGCCGTCGCATCTTCATCTTGAGCAGAACGTCTGCCTGCTCATCGGTTGCCGCCTCGGCAAACGACCAGTACTCGTAGCCCAGCAGTTCGTCGCGATGGAGCAGGCGATTCGTGCAGTGCTCGCACAGCTTCACGATCTTCTCGCGCGGATGCTCGGGCAACGGCGGAACGAACTCCGCGCCGATATCGGGCTCGGTATAGCTAATCCCCGGTCCATTGAGAATCATGGCGTCCCCTCCCTTGCCGCGCGGAGATTGCGCGAGCTGCGGTTTCTCTTTTAGCGGGCAGATCGCGCTCCCACACGTTTAACCCGCGAAGTTGACATGCTGTCAAAAACAGTATTGACGAACTGTCAACAATATTCAAGACTAGGAAGTGGATCACCGGGCCGAAGCATCAGAAAGGCGGCGAGCGGATGAATACCCGCAGTGTGACATCGGACCCAACACGCGATGCCGCCCCGCAACACATTGAAACCCAGCTGGACGAACGCGACACCGCGGCAGCCGCCCCCAAGCGCCTTCCCGGAGACGAACGCCGCCGCAGGATTCTCAAAGCAGTGCGCATCGTCAGCGCCGAGCGCGGGGTGTCCCACCTTTCGGTATCCGCCGTGGCCAAGCAGGCAGGATGCACGCGCTCGCTTTTTTACCATTACTTTCCCGATATGGATGCCGCCGTCGAGGCTGTTATGGACGAGGCCATCGATGGCTTTGTCACCGAGCTCGAACGCTGGAACGCCAGCCGCGTCGTGGGCGACATCGAAGGCGCGCTCGACACCGTGGCTCCGCTGTTCAAACGCTTGGTAGTAGATGGCCATGAGCTGCCCGCCACGCTCACCTCGGGCAGCGGCGCTCTCTACGGCGGCTTTTTGCACCATGCGGTCGAGCGCGTAGCGCACTATCTGTGCGAGACGACCGTCGCCGACTTCATCGCCCATCACGACCTGCGCATCGACCATGTTTACGAGACGTTCTACACGCTTGTCATGGGCTTGCTCATGTATATACGCACGCATCCGGATGTGCCCGACGAGACCGTGAAGGACATCATCGCCTCGACGCTGCACATCGAGGGCTACACCGCTAAGTATCCGGAGCGCCGGCCAGCCAAGTAAGAGCCGCGCCTCATTTGTTTATTTGCGCCCGTCGCATGCACGAGGGAGAGACGGGCTTTAAGGAAAGGAGAGGGACATGTTGTTTGATGTTTGGGGGAGCAATACCGGTGCCCATTGGCTCGGTTGGGCCATGGTCTTTATTGGCCTTATCGTGCTGAACGAGATCGGTCGCCGCACCAAGGTTGGCGCCGCTATCATCTTTGGCGTGGCACCCCTTGCCATGACCATCTATTGCGTCGCCATCGCCGCGGGCGTGGCCAACGGCCAGGAGTGGGCACTCACCAACCCCACGCACGTGTACCAGAACAGCTGGTTCCACTATGCAAAGGTCTATGCCGCGCTCGCCGGATGCTGGGGCTTTATCGCCATCAAGTACCAGTGGGGCAAGATCGGCAAGGCCAAGTGGTTCCGCGCATGGCCGTTTGTCATCGTAGCCATCAATATCATGATCGCTGTCGTGTCCGACTTTGAGAGCGCGTACCACTTCTTTGCCCTGGGCGAGACCACTTGGGTTACCTCCGAGGGCGCCACGCAGCTCGCCGGCTGGAACAACGTGTTCAACGGCATCGCCGGTATCATCAACATCTTCTGCATGACCGGCTGGTGGAGCGTCTACGCAAGCGAGGACAAGACCGACATGCTGTGGCCCGATATGACCTGGGTCTACATCATCGCGTATGACATCTGGAACTTCTGCTACACCTACAACTGCCTGCCCACGCACTCTTGGTTCTGCGGCTTTGCCCTGTTGCTCGCCCCCACCGTGGCGGCCTTTATTTGGAACAAGGGCGGCTGGATCCAGAACCGCGCCTTCACGCTGGCCATCTGGTGCATGTTTGCGCAGGTGTTTCCCTTCTTCCAGGAGGAGTCCATCTTCGTGACGCACTCCACGCTCGACCCAAGCGCCGCGCTCGTGGTTTCGATCCTTGCGCTCGTGGCAAACATCGCCGCGATCCTCTACATCGTCTACCGCGCCAAGAGGCTTGGCCGCAACCCCTACAAGCAGGATGTCTTTGAGGGCACCCGCGACTGGGAGATCGCAACCGCACGCCGTGCCAAGGTCGATTACGCCCATATGGACTAGCGCCGGCCCACGCCTACTGGACCGTCGCGTCCAAAAAAGACGGTTATAGGTAGTCTGGCAGCAAATTGCCAAGTAGCCTAAAGAGAAGCCCGGGAAAGCAAGTTCGCTTTCCCGGGCTTTTTGCATCTCTACTTTGATAAGACGCTTCAACCTACCTATAACCGTTTGTTAGATGGCTCAAGCGGTTTCGACCGCGGATTCATGTGGCAGGGGTGGTCGCGCACGCCGAGTGCCGCCGTCTACGCGCCGGCCTTCCATGCGGCAACGCGGTCGCGAAGCCATTGGGCCCACTGGTCGATTCCCTCGCCCGTCTTGGCGCAGATGGGGATGATGGTGGCGCTGGGGTTGCGCATAAGGATGTTCTTGCGTGCACGCTCCATGTTAAAGGTGTCGAATATCGGCAACGCATCGATCTTGTTGATAAGCACAACGTCGCAAATCGAGAACATAAGCGGATACTTGAGCGGCTTGTCGTCACCCTCGGGCACCGAGAGGATCATCGCGTTGGCGCAGGCGCCCGTATCGAACTCCGCAGGGCAGACCAAGTTGCCTACGTTCTCGAGAATCGCCAGGTCAACATGGTCGGAGTCCTCATCAAGAAGCGCATCCAAGCCCTGTTCTGTCATGTAGGCATCCAAGTGGCACATGCCGCCGGTATGAAGCTGGATGGCGCGGGCGCCGGTCTGGGCGATCGTCTTCGCATCGACATCCGAATCGATATCCGCCTCCATGACGGCCAGGGACATCTCGTCGCGCAGGGCCTCGATCGTGCGCGTGAGCGTCGTGGTCTTGCCCGAACCAGGACTCGACATCAGGTTGAGCAGGAACGTCCCCTGCGCACGCAGGTGCTCGCGCAGCTCATCGGCGTGAGCATCGTTATTCGCAAACACGCTCTGTTTAATCTCTAGCACTCGTACGTCTTCCATACGTTATTCCTTCCACGTCCCCCGAGCGCGCGGCACCGCGCGCCCTGTTCGATACTCATTCCATTAGCCCTTATGTTGACACATTGTCAACAATATTCAAGGGCAAAAGCGACGTCGCTTCCTCCTTTCCGCTGCTTAATGCCTTAATGCCGGGGTATCATGTGTCTCGTTCTAAACTTGTGGGCCCTAGGAGAACTTCATGTCCAACGATCGCAAGATGCTCAAGATCTTGAGCCTCATTCAAATTGTCTTTGTCGTCCTTTGCTTTGTGATGGCATCCTTCATCTTCAACGGCACTCCGCGCGTTGAGGGCGACGCCGATATCCCCACCTTCCTCATTGCCAATCTCGACGCCGTCCTGTGCACGGTCGCCGCTTTCCTCACGGCCTTTTGCGCTATCGACGGCATTAAGGGCGCCAACCGCCCCAGCGCCCTGGGAGCCCATCTTGTTGTCGCCATCTTGGTTGCCGTTGCGGGCATCGCTGCTTGCATTCTCTCCCCCGCCGTCCAGGGTCTTTCCATTGTCTGTGCGCTCGACGCCGTGCTGGCAATCCTCGCCGCCGTCTTTGGCAAGAAAGTCCGTGCCGAGGCAGATCGCTAATCTCGCGAAGCGTTGCCTCCGGGCTAGCCGCCGCACCTCACCCAAACGCAAATGCGCCGCTGCGGGAACGTCTCGCAACGGCGCATTTTTTAGTTTTCCGTCATCAATTGCATCAACTTTTGGTATTGTGGTACTACCACGTACACGGTCAACGACCGTCCAAAAGGAGGCACATTTATGGCTAACCGTTTCGTTCTCAACACCATCAGCTACCACGGCAAGGGCGCCATCGAGGAGATCC
>CAKUFD010000015.1 GCA_934647195.1 uncultured Collinsella sp. | reverse complement strand
GTCGAGTGGGAGTAGCGAGTTTTCTGCCATAACACGCAGCAACTAAAAGACGGATCCGACGCTTTTATGTCGGGTCCGTCTTTTGTTTTCGAGATGGTCGCCCACGGCGGGCTTTTGGGCGAGTGGCTGCAGCCGCTTGGAAGCATGTGGTTGGGTTGCGGGGATCGGAGCGCGGCGCAACGTTCCCGTTTGGTGTTCCCTCGTTAGAGACTCGAGTCGGGGGAAGTCACTGTGACTTCGCTTGAGGGCACATCAGATTCCTCAGTTGTCATATCTTGCGGCTCCGATTCGGCTTCGGAATTCTCAGACCTGTTGTCCGAGGTAAGGGGCCCTACGGTGTCAAGGGCGCCAGCGTCATGAGTGGGGATTGCGAGGTTTGAAATAGGCTCGGCGTCCGGGGAGTCTGCCGTGCTCGTCGTTGACGGGGCGACGGAAGCTTCCGTGACGGGCAGGGGCTGGCTGCCATCCTTTGCGCCCTTGGACGCCGGCAAGAGCTCACTTAGCACCGAAGATGTAAAGAGGCGGCGCACCGAGAGGCAGATAACCAGCACTCCGCCGAGGATGAAGAGGGCTGGAATGGCAACGCTGAGGATATCGAGAATTGCCTTAAGAGCGTTTCCGCCAAAAGCGGTTGCTTCGTAAATATCGGTGTAGAAATCGGCACCAAATTCGGCAGAGCCAAGATGGGTCAGTTTACCGTAGCCGCGCGGGCCGGGATACAGACTGATTTTGTCGATAATCCCTTTGATTTTGATTCCCGACGAGATGGACGCGCAACCGGCAATCGCGCCGGCAACGGAGCAGGCCAGGTTGGCTGCGGCGGCGATCTTGTCTATCGTCTTCTTTGTCTCGTTCATGGTGGCTTCCTTTCGGTAATGATGACTGCTTTTGCTGGGGTGCCCCGATTCGCTTTCCTGCGCGCCGTCCTTGTGCAGGGACGGGTCGCAATTCGGTTTGCTGCGAGCTTCCTCGAATGCCGCATGTATTTAGTATGCCGATGGCGAAGTCGGTCCTGTTGAGCAACATTTTGCGCGGGCCCAGGTGTTTCCTGAACGAGTGGCGGTTTTTGAAATGCCTTGGGAGCGAAACCGCCCGCAGGATGCACGTTTATCCGCCACTCATTTCAAAATGAGTGATTTGCCGCCACTCGTTGGGGGCTGTGCCGGGACGCGGAGCCGCGCTCTGCCGCGGGGCTGAGCCGATGCCGCGCCCTACCGATGCCACATCCTACCGATGCCGTGCCGGGGCGCCGAGCCGCGGCCGCTGTAACGGCCTCCTCCAACCGCTACACATCCCATCAATTCTCCTGCTAGCGTGTATGACAAGAGCAAGATGGGGTAGGAAAAACGCGTTACATGCGAACTGTGGGGGGAGAGCGGGCGAGCGAGCCCGCGCAAGAGAGGCTACCATCCATGCTGGAACTCAAAGATATCTGCAAACGATACGTCACGCAGTCGTTCACCCAGGTGGCGCTCGACAACGTGAGCTTGTCGTTTCGCGATAACGAGTTCGTGGCCATCCTGGGCCCCTCGGGTTCGGGCAAAACCACGATGCTCAACGTCATTGGCGGCCTTGATCACTTTGATTCGGGCGATCTGCTTATCGACGGCATCTCGACCAAAGACTTCCACGATCGCGACTGGGATGCTTACCGCAACAATCGCATCGGCTTCGTCTTTCAAAGCTACAACCTCATCCCGCATCAGACCATTTTGGAAAATGTCGAGTTGGCGCTCACGCTCACGGGCGTTGGTCGTGCGGAGCGTCGCCAGCGTGCGCGCGAGGCGCTGGAGAAAGTTGGTCTGGGCGAGCATGTCGATAAGCGCCCAAGCCAGCTCTCGGGCGGACAGATGCAGCGCGTGGCAATCGCTCGCGCCCTCATCAACGACCCGGAAATCGTGTTGGCCGACGAGCCCACCGGCGCCCTGGATTCCACAACGTCTGTGCAGGTCATGGACCTGCTCAAAGAGGTTGCGCGCGACCGTCTGGTCATCATGGTCACGCATAACCCCGAGCTCGCGCAGCAATACGCCACGCGTATCGTGAACCTCGCCGACGGTAAGATCACGCACGATTCCGACCCCTTCGATGTCGCCGCGGCGCAGCGCCGCGAGGCCAAACCCACGCGCAAGACGTCCATGAGCTTTCTTACGGCGCTGGGTCTCTCGGCGCGCAACCTCATGACCAAAAAGGGTCGCACCGCCATGACGGCCTTTGCGGGATCGATCGGCATCATCGGTATCGCCGCGATCCTGGCGCTCTCAAACGGCGTGAACAACTACATCAAGAAGGTCGAGGAGGACACGCTTTCGAGCTACCCGCTCACGATTTCTCGCCAGGATTACGACCTTTCTGCCATGATGGATGGACATGGCTCGACAGCCTCGGGCGACACCGACGCTCAAAACGCCGGCGTCACGTCCAAGAAAACCGACAAGATTCCCGTGGTCACCGCTGTCAAAGACATGTTCGCGAGCGTCAAATCCAACGACATGACGAGCCTCAAAAAATGGCTCGACAAAGGCGGCGACGGCATTGACGAGGATGTCAATGCCGTCCAGTACAGCTACGGCGTGACCCCTATCGTTTACCGCGTGGGTGAGGGCGACGAATCACCCGTCAAGCTCGTGCCCAACGCCATGACTACTGCGATGAGCGGCGGCGCCAGCTCGGCAGCCACGGCAAGCATGAGCTCTATGGGTACAGATGTCTTTAACGAGATGATTGACGACCAAAATCTTCTCGACTCACAGTACGACGTGGTGGCGGGCCACTGGCCAACCACGGCCAACGAGGCGGTGCTCGTACTTTCGAGCCGTGGCACCGTGGGCGACTACACCCTCTACAGCATCGGTGCCCTGGACATCGACCAGCTCAACGACCTTGTTGCGAGCGCCATGACGGCAGACGGCGAGGTCGAGACGCCGGATACCGACATCGATTTCACCTATGACGATGCGCTTTCCACCACGTTCAAGATCCTCTCGCCCTCCGATGTCTACCGCAAGAATGCCGAGACGGGCACCTGGACCGATATGTCCGACGACGCCGATTTCATGGCGAGCAAGATCGACTCCGGTATTGACCTGCGCATCGTGGGTGTGGTCAAGCCCAACGAGACTGCCAATTCCTCTGCGCTCAGCCCGGGTGTCGCTTACACGCATGCCCTGACGCTCCAGCTCATGGACCGCGCGGCAAGCTCCCCGATTGTGCAGGAGCAGCTTGCGCATCCCGATACCGATGTCTTTACCGGCAAGACCTTTGACGAGCTGCAGGGCGAGGCCAAGCAGGGCGTGGATTTGGGCAGCATGTTCTCGGTAGATGAAGCCGCGCTCAAAAGCGCATTCTCCTTCGACACGTCTGCGTTCTCCGGCGCGGCAGGCGACATGGATCTCTCCAACATCGACCTCTCTGGGCTCAACATCGATCTTTCCGGCATCGGCAAAAACATCGACTTCACCGACATCATGTCCAAGGCACCCACGCCCGACCTTTCGGGCATCTTCGACGGCCTGGAGCTTACGCCCGAGCAAATGGAGCAGGCGGGCACCATTGCCAACCAACTCTTTACCGGCTTTATGCAGTCGGAGCAGTTCAAAGTGCTCTCGCCCGATGACCTCAAAGACGCATCGAAACTCGCAGACGCGTTCACGGCCTATCTCGAGCAGGACATGACGGCACAGCAATACCTCGCCCAGCTCAAGGCTCTGGGCGGCGACGTTTTGGCCGAGCGCCTGCAGCAAGCTATGACCAATTACGTGCAAAACCAGCTTGCGCCCTATTTCCAGCAGGCCATGGGCCAGATCATGCAAGAGATAAGCGATGAGATTGCAGCTACCGTCTCTTCCCAGCTCAAAGCCGGCGCCGCGGGCCTTATGGGCCAAATGGCGACGCAGATGTCCTCCAGCATGTCCAATCTGGCAAGCGCCTTCCACGTGGATGCGGCGGCTTTCGCAAACGCTATCCATTTCAATATGGACGCTGAGGACCTGAGCTCACTGATGACGAACTACGCGAGGGTCTCGAAGCTCACTTACGATAACAACCTGACCACGTTGGGATATGCGGACGAAGACAACCCCATTTCCATCAAGATCTTCCCGCACGACTTTGAGGCAAAGGAGCGCGTGCTTGCGCATATCGACGATTACAACGAGCAGGCGAAGGCTGCGGGACACGATGACCAGGTCATCTCCTACACCGACTACATGGGCATCATCATGGGTTCTGTGACCGACATCGTGAACACCATCAGCCTGGTGCTCATCGCCTTCGTAAGCATCAGCTTGGTGGTGAGTTCCATCATGATCGGCATCATCACGTATATCAGCGTGCTCGAGCGCAAGAAGGAGATTGGTATCCTGCGCGCTATCGGCGCCTCCAAGCGAAACGTCGCGAATGTCTTTAATGCCGAGACCTTTATCGAGGGTCTTATCGCCGGCGTTTTTGCCATCGTTGTCGTGGTGCTTGCGAGCTTCCCGGTCAATGCTTGGGCGCTAGAGGCCAAGCAGGTGCCCAACCTCATGAGCCTACCCGTGCAAGACGCGCTCGTTCTGATTGCGATCTCGGTGGTGCTCACGGTTGTTGCCGGCCTGCTTCCCGCTCGAAGCGCGTCGAAGAAGGACCCGGTGGAGGCGCTGCGTTCCGAATAAGCGAGACAACCAATAAACGGGACAACCGCGCAATAAATACGGGCGACACTCCGCTGGTGGAGTGTCGCCCGTGTCGTTGCTTGGCGGGATGCGATTGCTGCACGCAGCGCCCTGCCGTTGGTATTTGGCAAAATGCCATATAATGCGAAAAAGCCAAACCTGCGGAGCCAGCCAATGAAGAAGATCGCTTCAACTTCCACTCACCTGTACAGCCCCGGCGGCTGCGGTTGCGCGGTGCTGATGGTGCCGTTTCTTGCCATGGGGATCGCCGTGATGACGGTGCTCGCCTCCCTGGCATTTGTGGCCTTCGCCCTTCTGGCTGCAGCAATTGCCGTGAGCATCTGGCTTTACCGCACTCGCGAGCAGCGTCGCGCTGCCGGAAAGAAGAATACGGGTTGGGCGGTCTTCTTGGTTATCGCCTACGTGCTGAGCCTTGGCTACCTGCTGTTCTTCGCCTACTGCTTTGGACTGTTTGACCCGCTGGTCACCACGACGGACCAGATGCTCAACATGCCGAGTGGGATTCCCTGTTAATGGGAGCTTCGCCCGAACGGGCGTACCTGCCTGCTGCCGCGGGAGCCGGGCGCAAGAAACGGGTCGGGGCCGCTGCCGCAGCAACCTTAAGCATGCACTTTCGGCCGGCAGCTAGCGACCCCATGTTGGGAAACGATGTTATTGTCCAATCAGCCCTTCTTTGAAAGCGGCTTCATGTTCCAGAGCACTACGTTCATGATGACAACGATCATGGTGACGGCGGTCGTAGACACCCAAAACCCTATGCTCAGCCCAAGCCATTCGGTGGCGCCGAACATATCCATCCAAATCTGAGTCCAGTCCATCTTCGTTCTCCTTTGCTGATCTTTCGGCTATCGCTACAGCAGCTCGCCGTAGCGCTTGACGTAAGCCTTCTTGATGCTCGTGGCGAGCGCCATGTAGAGCAGGATGCACGGAATCAAGAAGCAGAAATACTTGAGTGGCAAGGCTCCCAGGCCCAGCTCCGGTCCCAGCGGGCTAAAGGGCAGTGCGGTAAGCAGCGCGATGCCCGCCATAGTGAGCAGCGTCACGGGTGCGGAGGCGCGGCTCTGGATAAACGGCAGCTTGGGCGTGCGGATCATATGGATAACAAGCGTCTGGCTCCACATGGACTCAACGAACCAACCAGCCTGGAACAGGGCGATGTAGGCGATTTGCATGGCGGCGAGGGTGTCTCCGGAGTAAACGTTTGCCAGGTTGTTGAAGAGCACACCGTGGCTTACGAACAGCGGGCAAAAGACGAAGTACATAAAGATGTAGGTCATGAAATCGAAGATGGAGCTGGTGGGCCCAATCCAGAGCATGAACTTCCCAATGCTCGAGGCGTCCCATTTGCGCGGCACGCGAAGGAAGTCCTCGTCCACATTGTCCCAAGGAATCGCCAGGCAGCTGCAGTCGTAGATGAGGTTGAGCAAGATGAGCTGGATGCTCGTCATGGGCAAAAACGGCAGCAGGGCAGAGGCGGCAAGGACGCTGAACATATTGCCAAAGTTCGAGCTGGCGGTCATCTTGATGTACTTGATCATGTTCGCGTAGGTCTTGCGGCCCTCGACAATGCCTTCTTCCAGAACCATGAGGTCCTTTTCGAGCAGGATGATGTCGGCGGACTCCTTGGCAACATCTACGGCGGTATCGACGGAGATGCCGATGTCGGAGGACTTCATGGCCGAGGCGTCGTTGATGCCGTCGCCCATGTAGCCCACAACGTGTCCGTTATCGCGCAGGATGGAGACGATGCGCGTCTTTTGGTCGGGTGTGAGCTTTGCAAAGACCTGCGTGCGCTCGGCCTCACGGGCGAGCTGCTCGTCATCCAACGCGGCGATGTCCTGGCCAAGCAGCATGTTGTTGACCTCGAGTCCCACCTGCTTGCAGATGGTACGCGTGACCTTCTCGTTGTCGCCGGTGAGAATCTTGGTCGCAACGCCGTGCTGTTTGAGCGCCTCGATGGCATCGGCCGTGGACTCCTTGGGCGGATCGAGGAATGCGAGGTAGCCCATAAGGACCATGTCGCATTCGTCGGCGGCGCTAAAGGCTCCCACCGGGGAGGGGTTGGACTTTTGGGCGATGGCGAGCACGCGGAAACCGTCATCGTTGAGTTCGGATACCGTGGTCAAAATGCGATTGCGCAGCTCGTCATCAAGCGTGCAGACCGTGCCCTCTACCTCGGCAAAGGAGCATACGGAGAGCATCTCTTCCACAGCACCCTTGGTGACCATCTGAACCTTGCCGCCTCGGTCGCGCACTACGGTGGAAAGGCGGCGGCGCGTGAAGTCGAAGGGAACCTCGTCGATCTTCGCGTACGCTTCGGAGAGGTCCGTGAGGCGGGGGTCGCGCAACTCCTCTTCCTCCGTGCACTTGATGATCGCCAGGTCCATGAGGTTCTTGTAGCCGGTCTGGAAATAGCTGTTGAGGTAGGCGTGCCTCAGTACGCGTGAATCTTCCTGGCCGTCGATGTTCCAGTGGTACTCCAGCACCACCTGGTCTTGCGTGAGTGTGCCGGTCTTGTCGGTGCACAGCACGTCCATGGCGCCGAAGTTCTGAATCGAGTTAAGGTTCTTGACGATGGTCTGCTTCTTGCTCATCGCGACCGCGCCCTTGGCCAGGCAGGTGGTCACGATCATGGGGAGCATCTCGGGGGTGAGGCCCACGGCGATGCTGATGGCGAACAGCCCCGCCTCGAGCCAGTCTCCCTTGGTGATGCCGTTGATCACGAACACGAAGGGGACCATCACCATCATGAACTTGATGAGGACCTGCGAGACGCTGTTCACGCCCTTGGAGAAGCTTGTCTCCACGGCCTCGTCGGAGAGGTTCGATGCCATGGCGCCAAAGAGCGTGCCGTCGCCCACGCTAAAGGCGAGCGCGGTGGCGCTGCCCGAAACAACGCTGCTGCCCATGAGGGCGATGTTTTCGTAGGAGGTTGCCGAGTCGGATGCCTCGCAGCTTGCGGGGATCTTTTCGACCGGCTCACTCTCGCCCGTCAGGCTCGCCTGGCTCACAAAGAGGTCTTTTGCCTCGATGATCCTTGCGTCGGCGGGGATCATGTCGCCTGCGGAGAGGTGGGCGATGTCGCCCACGACTACCTCGTCGAGGGGAATCTCCTCGCGCGGGGCGCCCTTCCTGCTCACCGTTGCCGTGGTTGTGATCATGTCCAGGAGCTTCTCGGCGGCGTTGCCGCTGCGGGCCTCCTGGATGTAACGAAGGGTGCCGGAGAGGACCACCATCGTGGCGATGATGACCACGGTGAGGGGGTCGAAGTCTTCCGGCGTGTTGCCCATAAGGGAGAGGGCGGGGAAGAGCATGTCGGTGACTGCCGAGATGGCAGCGAGGAAGAAGAGGATCGCCGTGAACGGGTTCACAAATGCGTCTGCAAGCCTGCGCGCCAGCGATTTCTTCTTTCCGTGAGTGATGACGTTGCGGCCGTTCTTGGTCCTGCTTGCCACGACTTCTTCTTGGGTGAGGCCCCCGAGGTTCGACCCTGCCCAGGTCATGACTTCGGTGAGGGGGCGCGTTGCCGCATATGGAATGCGGTCTTGGGTCTTGTTCTGTGCCTGATCGAGGCGGATTTGATCCTGCTGGACATGGCAGGTGGCGTCGTGGCGCTTGCTTATGGTCTTCAATGTGCCCGCTTCCATTCTCTTGGTTGGAATGCAGGACGGGCTATTCGAGGAAGCCTGCGCGATGTTGCGTTTGCTCATGTATTTGCCGCCCTGCGGTGATGGTACTGTCACTGTCGCTCAAGCTCCTCGCCCCCTTTCGTATCTGCGACTATCTAGAGAATAGAAAAGCCGCAGAACCAAGCCCATGGCTGGATTCTTGCGGCTTTCTTGCGATTCGATAAGGTTTCTCGCGCGGCTACTCGCACATTTTGTAGCCCACTCCCCATACCGTTAAGAGGTAACGGGGGTTGTCTGGTTCCGGTTCGATCTTCTTTCTGATCTTGCGGATAAACGCCATGATGTTGCTGGAATCAAGCAGGTAGCGGTCGTTCCAAACTGCCTGGTAGATCTCCTCTTTGCTAAAAACCGTCCCACGGTTTGCCGCTAGGAACGCAAGGATGTCGAACTCCTTGGGGGTCAGCTGGACCGGTGCGCCCGAGAGGGTGACCGACCTTGATGCCGTGTTGATCGCAAGCTCGCCGACGACAATGAGATTTTCGTCGTCGCTTTGCGCGGCGCCATCGATTGCAAGCTCGACGGCGTTGAGCCTTCCGGCGGCGATGTCCGAGAACACGGGGGCCAGGTCGCGGGCGAGTACGCTATCGGATGAGAAGAGTGCATGGCTGAGCTCTGCTGCCTCTGCCGGCGTGATATCGATACGAGTTCTTCTGGTAACCATGAGCCCGCCTTAGAACAGATTTCCCACGCGGGAAAGGTAGGCCCTCTTGAGGGCGGTAACGACAATGAGGTACAGGGCGCTGAGCAGGGCGACGATGCCCAGATACCAGGCGGGCAACGTTGCGAGCTCGAACCGGGACGCTGCGGGCCCAAGCATGAAGAGCGCCGAGAGCGCGAGCATGCTTACAGACATGATGGTAAGGGGCCGGCAGGGGCGTGCGCTCTTGTTCCTGAGGTGCCGGCTTCTGAGCGTGAGCACGACGAGCGACTCGGTCCAGATGCATTCAAGGAGCCATCCGGCTTGGAATAGCGCTATGAACGATGCCTTTCCTGCGGCGTCGAGAGCGGCATAAGGCGCCCCGCATGCGCCGGGGCACACGACGAGGAACAGGATGGCAAAGGTGATGATGTCAAAGGCCGAGCTCGCAATGCCAAAGCAGCCCATGAAGCTGCCCAATCCCTTTTCGGACCAGGTTTTGGGCTGTTTGATCTCCTCTTCATCCACATTGTCCCAAGAGATGGCGAGACAGACGGCATCGTAGAGGAGGTTCAAGATGAGCAGCTGCGCGGCGGTCGCGGGCAAGAACGGGAGGAACACGCTTGCGGCGGCAACCGAGCAGATGTTTCCGAAGTTCGAGCTCGAGGCGATGCGAATGTACTTGGAGGCGTTTGCAAAGGCGCGGCGGCCCTCCCGGACGCCTTCGGCGACAACGCTCAGGTCCCGTTCAAGAAGAACGAGGTCTGCAACTTCCTTGGACTCCGCCGCCGCAGAATCGACGACGATACCGACGTCTGCGGCGGTGAGCGCGGGAACGTCGTTCACGCCGTCTCCGATGTATCCGACGGTATGGCCCGAGAGCCTGATAAGGTTGACGATCCGTGCCTTTTGAATGGGCGTGAGCTCGGCAAAGATGCGCCCGCGCCCCACACGGAGCAGGGCTTCCGATTCGCTCATCGTATCGAGCATCGCGCCGGTTATCACGGTGTCGGATGCGATGCCGAGCCTCGAGCATGCAGACTTGGTGACAGACGCCGAGTCTCCCGTGAGCACGCGCACTTCGACCGATAGGTCGGACAGTGCCTTCACGGCAGCACGGGCGCTTGCCTTGGGCGCATCGAAGAAGCCCAAAAAGCCGCAGAGGACCAGGTTGTCCCAGCTGGCCGATGTCGTGCTATATGCGACCGCTAGGACCTTGATGCCGTCCGAGCGCATATCTTCGGCAACGTCCAAGGCACTTTTCAGGCCATCGGCATCCATGGGGACGAGCTCACCTTTGAAATCGGCCCAGGAGCAGCGGGCGCATACGCTTTCCACCTCGCCCTTAACGATGGTCAGGTGTGTGTCGGGCGATGCCGAGAAACCCAGGCAGCCAAAGGCTCCAGGCGTCGCGGAGAGCTTCACACCGGATGCCTTGGTCACATGGTCAAAAGGATCGCTCGCGCACAGGGAGAATGCTTTTGAAAGGTCTTTTGCCGGAAAGGAGAGACGCTCCGAGCTGCAAGCTGTGGCCACAGCGCGGTCCAGCTGGTTTCTCTTCATGCCTTGTCGTGTGCATTCGAGATACGCCAGTCCAAGGGTCCGGGTGCTTTCGTTTCCCAGGATGTCCGTGTAGTACTCAAGCACGGCGAGGTCTTCGGTGAGGGTGCCCGTCTTGTCCACGCACACGACGTCCATCGATCCCAGAGACTCCATGGCGTCGACGTTTTTAACGATGACCTGCCTGTTTTTGAGGCGCCGCGCACTTCCGGAAAGGCAGACGCTGGTGACCACCGGCAGCATTTCTGGAACCAGGCCGACGGCGGTTCCAAGCGCGAAGAGCAGGGCCTGGGTCCAGTCTCCAAGCATCGCGCCGCGGACGAGCATCACAAAGGGGAGCACGACGAGCATGCATTTGATGAGGCTGAGGCAGACGTTTCGTGCGCCGATGCCGTATTTGGCATGCGAGGCGCTATCGAGGCGCACCGGAGGCGCCTCGTCATCGATTTTCGAAAGCACGGTTGCCGTTGCCTGGCCGTCGGTAACGGTGGTTCCCGCCAGGATAACGTCGCCTTCCTCTTTTACGGAGAAGCCGCTTTCGCCTGTAAGGGAGGCCTCGGACACAAGGACGTGCTCATCTGCGTTGAGAGAGACGTTAACGGGGCACAGCATGCCCGCGTTGATGCGGATCACGTTGCCCGGAGCGAGCAGGTCCGCGTCAACCTGGGTCCAGCACTTGCCGTCTTGCCTCCAGACCATCGCGTGATTTGCACGGGACATATGGCGTTCGAAGGTGCGCTTCGCTTCCTCTTCGTAAAAGAGCCTGACGAGGCCCCCTACAAACCACATGAGAAAGAGGACGACGGGGGCGAATATATCCGCTTCGCCTTGAGGACGAGGGAGAACGTCGACAAAAAGCGCGAGGATGGCGAGCGTGAGCAGCAGTGCGGAGAATGGGTTGAAGAATGATTTCCTGAGCATCGAGGCCCCTTTCTTGCGTTGCCACGATTCTATGCGATGAGATATCGCCCGTTCCCCTATATGTCCTTGCTATTTCCTTGTTTTGACAGACACAATGAACAGTGTGCTCGTCGTGAGCACGGGTAAGGCAGCAAGTCGCATTTTCGCTGAGGGACCGAGGTACGCGTCTGCCGGATCGTACATCCTAAAAGGAGAGGATTGACCGACATGAACGTAGTAAAGATCGTATTCAGCCCGACAGGCGGAACCCAGAAGGTTGCCGACGCTCTTGCAGAAGAGCTGGCGAAGGACGGGGGCTCAATTTCCCAGATCGATCTGTCCGACCCTGCGATGGAGAAGGCCGAACCTCGCGTTGACGCCAATACCCTTGCCGTTATTGCCGCACCGTGCTTTGCCGGCCGCGTGCCCGCGCTTGTCTTGGAGCGTCTTGCCAAGGTAGCCAACAATGGCGCAAAGGCGGTCGTGACGATCGTTTACGGCAATCGCGATTTTGACGATGCCCTGCTTGAGCTCAAGGACAGCGCCGTTACCCTCGGCTTTAACGTGGTCGCTGGTGTGGCCGGTATCGCCGAGCACTCTTTGGCACACCAGTTCGCCACGGGCGAGCCTGGTCCGGATCAGATCGCGATGCTCCACTCGTTTGCGCAGCAGATTCTCGAGAAGGTGCAAAGCGGCGTTACCGGCGACGTTGAGGTTCCCGGCAATAAGCCCTACAAAGATCCCGGTGCCGGCAAGTTGGTTCCCCAGCCGACCCCGGCATGTTCGGCATGTCGTGCCTGTGGCCAGGTATGTCCCGTTGGGGCGATTGGCGCATTGCCGCGCGGCATGGCAGACGAGGACCTTTGCATCGGCTGCATGCGTTGTGCCGCCATGTGCCCCAAGCATGCTCGCGTCGTGAATCAAGAGATTGCCGGCGCTATCGTCGCGAGGATCGAGAGCGCGTGTTCCGTGAAGAAGGATCCCCAGCTTTTCCTCTAGCAGGCATAGGGATTCGGCTGCTCAATTGGATATCGCCCGGCAATGCCGTAAGATGATTCGGTCAAAAGAGCATCTGAATCGAGAGGGATACCATACGTGATGCTGTCGCTGGCTCCCATGGAGGGGCTTACGGGTTATGTGTTTCGCCGTGTGCATGCGGAGTGCTTCGGTGCGCTCGACCGTTATTACACGCCGTTTTTACCGCCTCCCCGCGTGGGCAAGACCTTTGGAGGAAAAGCCTTCAAGGAGCTTGATCCAGCGAACAATCAAGGGCTCAATGTCATCCCACAGCTGATGAGCAAGAATGCCGACGAGTTTGTAGGGGCAACCCGGGTATTGGCCGATATGGGTTATCAAGAGGTCAATCTCAACCTGGGCTGCCCCTCCGGCACGGTCGTGGGAAAAGGAAAGGGCTCCGGCTTTTTGCGCGACCCGGGCGAGCTCGAGCTCTTTTTGCAGGACATTTGCAGCAGGTCTGCGCTGCCTGTCTCGGTTAAGACGCGCGTGGGTTTTGAGAGCGATGCAGAGTACGAGGATATCTTGGACCTGTATTGCCGCTGTCCGCTGGCCGAGCTCATCGTGCACCCGCGCGTGCGCGCCGATTTTTATAAGGGCATGCCTCGGCAGGAGCTCTATGGCAAGACGCTCGAGCGCGCGCCGTTTCCCGTGGCATACAACGGCGACATCTTTGGCGTGGACGATGTGGATACGCTTGCAGCCGCCTATCCGCAGACGCGTCATGTGATGATCGGTAGGGGATTGCTTGCCAATCCCGCCTTGGCTCGCATGGTGCAGCACGGCCCGGCGATGACGGTCGCGGAGCTCCAGCATTTCCACGATGAACTCTATCGCGCCTATGAGGCCGAGATGGGCGGCAACGCGGTGTTTCGCATGAAGGAGTGGTGGTTCTACGCCAAGTGCGCCTTCGCAGATCCGTTGGCGGTCCACCGGCTTATTCGCAAGACACGTAAGGCTGCCGAGTATGAAGCGGCGGCCGAGCGGGTCTTTCGTGAAGAGCGTCTAGCTAGCGTCGCTCGTTTTCATGGATAGCAATCGCAGGCGCGTTCCTTGTGTGGGGCGCGCCTGCGATGTTGTTACAGCAGGTTCGTTTGGACCCAGGTGATGATGTCGCTCGATTCGTAGAGCGGCTTGCCGTCGATAAAGAGGCACGGTACCTGGCGTTTTCCGCCTACCGCTATCAGATGCTGCTCGGCTGCGTGGTCGGTTGTGATGTTGCGCTGAGGGATAGAGATGCCGTTGCTTGCAAGGAAACGCTCGACCTTGATGCAATAGGGACACCCGGTCATGACGTATAGTTCGAGCTTGTGGTTTGCTGCCATGGGACTCCAATCGGTAGGGATGTTGCTTGATGCTGATGGAGAGATACCCAAAGGAGGGCAGAGCGTATCTCCGATACTTCAGTGTTTATGCGATGAGAGTATCAAGAAGGACAAGCTCTCTGAGGCGTTCGGTTCGTGTTTGTCCGTGTTGTTTTGCTTTTTCATCAAATGCCGCGATGACCGATTTGCCTACGCGCGTGGAAAGGACGGCGCTTGGTTCGTCCGCAATGGGCGGTCGTCCGAGCCTGGTTGTGTGCCCTGCTGGCCATTCGTCGTTTTCATAAGCTTCTGCTGCTTTTTCAAGCTCGCCAGGCTCAAAGCCAAGCTCCTTCTCTAGGTCTTTGATGTCCATGATGTCTCCTAACGCACCAGCCCAATTTCTCTGAGCACCTTTTTGGTCGGCGGTGTGAAAGCGTGGTGAAATGCCTATCTTTTTTGTATACACTTTTGTATACAAAAAAGCAACTTTCTGTAACGCTCGGAGCAGATCTATTTATGTCATATGTCAGAAATAGCTTGCAATTGAGATTACTCGACGTATGCTTATTTATGACATATGTCAGGAATGGGGAAGGCAATGGCGGGACGGCGCGAAAAAACAAGGCACGTGGGCATGCAGCCAGAATACCTGGGATTCACCCCAGATGGGATGGCTGCCGGCGTGGACGTTGTTCTTGCTATCGACGAGCTGGAAGCGCTGCGCCTGGTTGACTTGGAACAGCTGAGCCAGGCGGAGGCAGCCGAGCGTATGGGCGTTGCGCGCACCACGATCGCTGCAATCTGCAGTCGTGCCCATGCCAAGGTCGCAGACGCTCTGGTGAACGGTCGTCGCCTTGTTATCACGGGCGGAAACGTTGCGTATGACCCCGCTCCGCAACCTGACGCAAACGCTTGGTCGCACAAGAAGGAGAGCAGTATGAGGATCGCGGTCACCTACGAAGACGGTAAGATTTTCCAGCACTTTGGTCGCACGGAGCAGTTCAAGGTTTACGACGTCGAAGACGGCAAGGTTGTATCCTCGCAGGTTGTAGGCTCAAATGGTGCTGGTCACGGCGCGCTTGCCGGCGTGCTTGCGGCGGGCGGCGTTGACGTGCTTATCTGCGGTGGTATTGGCGGCGGGGCTATCAACGCCCTTGCTCAGACCGGCATCGACATCTTCCCTGGTGCGGCGGGCGACTGCGACGACATCGTAAACGCCTTCCTTGCGGGCGAGGTTGCGCAGACCGAAGGCGCCACGTGTGGCTGCGGCGGCCACGGCCATGAGCACGGCCACGATCACGAACATTGCGGATGCGGTTGCCATGGCCACGAGCATGGCGAGGGGCATCGCTGCTGCCATTAGCGAACGCCGGGTAAACCATTGTTGGATTTATCCCATTTGCATGCCCCAGTGTTTGCAAGCTTGTACATAACGCGCTAGAGTTTTTGCTAGAAAGCCAACCGAGCGGGTCAGACTCCCTGGAGGGGTTTGTCCCGCTTTTGCTCTATCTGAGGGGACCTTGCGTGAAGCTCGACGAGCTGGAAATCGGTAAGGACGCGATTATCGCGTCGGTGGCGTCGGACGACGTGGCACTGCATCAGCATATTCTCGACATGGGTCTAACGCCCGGCACCGAAGTGACCATGATGAAGTACGCCCCCATGGGCGACCCCATGGAGATTCGCCTGCGCGGTTATGAGCTCACGCTTCGCCGCGATACCGCGGCGCGTATCGAGCTCGTGGACGTTCACGATACCGATACCGTTGCGCGCCGTGCTCCGCAGACGGGCAGCGTTGCGCACCCCGCCTTGGGTGAGGGATATCATCCGCGCCGCACGAAGAAGGCGGTGCCCGAAGGCTCGCCCATCACCTTCGCCCTTGCCGGAAACCAGAACTGCGGCAAGACGACGCTCTTCAACTGCCTTACCGGCTCCAATCAGCATGTGGGCAACTTCCCCGGCGTGACGGTCGATCGCAAAGACGGCCAGATTCGCAATCATCCCGAGGCGACGGTCACCGATCTGCCCGGCATCTACTCGCTCTCTCCGTATACGGGCGAGGAGGTTGTGAGCCGTCAGTTCATCCTCGAATCGCAGCCCGATGCGGTGATCGACATCATCGATGCCACCAATATCGAGCGCAACCTGTACCTCACGCTCCAGCTTATGGAGCTCGACCGTCCTATGGTCATCGCCCTTAACATGATGGACGAGGTCACGGCCAATGGCGGCACTATCGATGTTAACCTGCTCGAGCGCGAACTCGGCGTGCCCGTGGTTCCCATCTCGGCGGCGAAGAACGAAGGCATCGGCGAGCTCGTGGAGCATGCCATGCACATTGCCCGCTATGGCGAGCGGCCGGGGCGCATCGACTTTTGCTCGAGCGCGGCCGATAGTCCCGATCATGGCGCGCTCCACCGCTGCATCCACGGCATTGCGAATCTCATCGAGGACCACGCCAATGCCGCCTCGATTCCCCTGCGCTTTGCGGCCACCAAGCTCGTCGAAGGCGACGCGCTAGTCATCAAGGCCCTGAATCTCGATCAAAACGAGCTTGATGCCATCGAGCACATCATCTGCCAGATGGAGGAGGAGTCGGGCAGCGATCGCCTGTGCGCTCTTGCCGACATGCGCTTTACCTTTATCGAGGACGTGTGCGCCACTTGCGTGGTCAAGCCGCACGAGAGCCGCGAGCACAAGCGCTCCGTTGCCATCGACCGCGTACTCACGGGCCGCTTCACCGCTATCCCGATGTTCATCCTCATCATGGGTCTCGTTTTTTGGCTCACCTTTGGCGTTATCGGCGCGGCGCTTCAAGGCCTTCTCGAGCAGTTGGTCTCGGTGGCGATCGGTGCGGCGGATGCAGGCCTTGCGGCATTTGGCACCAATCCCGTGGTCCGTTCGCTTGCGGTTAACGGCGTGCTTACCGGCGTGGGCAGCGTGCTTTCGTTCCTGCCCATCATCGTGGTGCTGTTCTTGCTGCTCTCGATCCTCGAAGACTCGGGCTATATGGCGCGCGTCGCGTTTGTGATGGATAAGATCTTGCGCCGCTTTGGCCTTTCGGGTCGTAGCTTCGTGCCCATGCTCGTGGGCTTTGGCTGCAGCGTGCCCGCCATCATGTCCACGCGCACCCTGCCTTCCGATCACGACCGCAAGATGACGGTCATGCTCACGCCGTTCATGAGCTGCTCGGCAAAGCTTCCCGTCTATGGTCTGCTCTGTGCGGCATTTTTCCCGCAGGCGACCGTTCCCGCCATGGTCTCGCTCTATATCCTGGGCATCCTGGTGGGCATGCTTGTTGCCACGGTTCTCAATCACACGGCGTTTAAGGGCGAGCCTGTGCCCTTCATTATGGAACTCCCCAATTACCGCATGCCCAGCGCCAAGACCACGCTGCTGCTTGCGTGGGACAAGGCCAAGGGCTTTATCACCAAGGCATTCACCATCATCTTTGCGGCTTCGGTCGTGATCTGGTTCTTGCAGACGTTCGACATCCGCTTCAACGTGGTAACCGACCAGTCTCAGAGCATGTTGGCGGGTCTGGGTGGCCTTCTGGCTCCCGTGTTCGCCCCGCTCGGCTTTGGCGACTGGCGCACCTCGACGGCGCTCGTGTGCGGTCTCATCGCTAAAGAGAGCGTCATTTCGACGCTTACCGTGTTGCTGGGCTCCACGTCTGCGGCAGCGCTTTCGGGCATGTTCACGGCGCCCATCGCGTACGTGTTCTTGGTGTTCGTTCTGCTCTATCCGCCTTGCGTCGCGGCTATTAGCACCGTACGTTCCGAGCTGGGCGGGCGTTATGCCGTGGCGGTTTTTGCCTTGCAGGTGACGGTTGCCTGGATCATCGCTTTTGCCGTACATACCGTGTTTTTACTTGTGGGGCTGCTCTAGTGCAAAAGGGGAACAAAGTCTGCAGGGGCTTTGTTCCTTTTTTATTGAGTGACACTGCCGGTTGAGGATTAGAGGGTCATCGCATGGTGGAGAAGTCGAGGGCAGGTGCGGCAAGCCCGATGGGATTCATCTTGGGCTTTGGCATCGTGAGTATGCTCATGGACATCGTGTACGAGGCGGCGCTTTCGGTCCAAGGTCCGTTGCTGTACTCGGTGGGCGCCACGGCGGCGGTCGTGGGCTTGGTTTCGGGTTTGGGCGAGGCAACATCTTTGGCGGGACGTTTGGCGAGCGGTCCGGCTGCCGATCGTTCCGGCCGCTATTGGCTTTTCGCTATTCTGGGCTATGCAGCAACGGGCCTTGCGGTTCCCGCCATGGGATTTGTGGGCAGCGTGCTGGGCGTATCGTTCCTTATCGTCTTCGAGCGCTTTGGCAAGTCGCTGCGCACGCCTTCGCGCGACGCCATGCTCTCGCATGCGGCGTCTCGCGTGGGCCGCGGTAAGGGCTTCGCTTTCCACGAGGCGCTCGACCAGGTGGGGGCCGTGACAGGGCCGCTCATCGCGGCAGCGATTTTGCAAGCGACGCACAACGCATATGGCCCTGCGCTCGGCGTGATGCTCATTCCTGGACTCGCGGCTATCGGCGTGCTGCTGTATCTGCGTCATCGCGTTCCGCGTCCCGAGGTGTTTGAGCAGGGCGATGAGAATGAGGCGGCTGAAGGCGACACCGCGGGCGCATCGAAGGCCACGGCAGCCCAGCCCATCAAGCTCCCTCGTCTGTTTTGGATCTACACGGGCTTTTGCGGTTTGGTCTTGGCTGGCGTGGGAACGTTTGGTGTCATGTCGTTCCACATGGTCTCGGCCCATATCGTCTCGGCGCCAACGGTTGCCGTGCTCTATGCGGTGGCGATGGGCGTCGACGGCGTGTTTGCGCTGGTAACGGGATCGATTTACGACAAGGTGGGCGTGCGCGTGCTGTTCGCCTTGCCGGTAGTGAGCGCGATCGTTCCGTTTTTCGCCTTTGGCGACAGCTTCGCCTCCGTGGTTGTGGGCGTGGTCTTATGGGGCGCGAGCCTGGGCATTCAGGAATCGACCATGCGTGCGGCAGTTGCCGATATGGTTCCGGGCTGCAAGCGCGCGACGTCGTACGGCATGTTCTCGGTCTTTATGGGCGTGGGCTCGTTTGTGGGCGCCGGCGTGACGGGCGCCTTGTATGCTCATGGCCAGGCGGCGATTGTCGTGTACGCGCTCGTCCTCGAGGCGGCTGCCTGCGTGCTGCTGTTCTTGGCACTGCGCCGTGCGGGAAAGTAGCTGCGACAAGGCTTCGCTCGGCGTCGATGAGTAACGAAAACGCTCCTGGTAGATGCTTCTACCAGGAGCGTTACGCGTTTGCGTTGTATGTGATAACCAGGCGTTACGCGGCCAGCGACTTGCGCAGCATACCCTTGGGGTCTTTGACAAGCAGGTAGAGCGCCCAGGCGATAAGGCCGGTCGTCACGATGACGAGGCCCAGCAAGGCATCGTCGATCATCGCGGCGTGGTCGACGATCTCGATAAAGGCTTCGCCCTCAAGAAGACTGGCGATGCCGTCCACCGTCCACATAAGGCCTGCGCCCCAGTACATGAGGGCGAGGACGCCAAGCTTCATCTGGCTTTTGGGGCCGGCAACGTACCACGCGATGGTAGCGACGGCAGCGGCAAGAAGCGTGATGATGAGCGTCATATTAAGCCTCGGTTGCAATCGTGCGCGCAGAGCGCTTGACCACGGCGTCGGCCACGACGGTGACGACGGCCCAGCACACGGTGACCATGACGCACATGCCAACGCCGACGGTCGCCATCTCGTGGAGCATGACGGATGTATCGGCCGCGTTGTACATGGCGGTCAAAAACGGCGGGAAGGGCACGACCTCGCCGTGCCAGATATGCTCGATGCACAGCAGGATAACGCCGCCCCAGAGCATATTGCAAAGCCAACCGAGCTTGCGGGTCCAGCAGATGCCGGTCTCGGCAGCGTCAGTGAGCTGGTTGCCGTCCTTATCGACGATGCCGCGCTCCATCTCCTTTTTCTTGACGATAGAACGAACAGCGGTAACGGCAACGGCCTCGCCGCCTCCAACAACAAAACAAGCCATAAGAAGTCTCCTTAGTCGACCGATGCGTCTTGGCATCGGGTTGCTTCCATTTCATTCAGTATAGGCGAAACCCGACGTGTGGCAGATATATTGAACGCAAGGTTTACTAAACCGCCGCGCTTGGCGAGGAAATCGTCAACTTCGAGGGTCTTGCGCGTGCGGCGGGGCGAGTTCTTGCGTAGAGCTCGCCCCGCCGCAAAGGGGTTATTGTTTTTGCAGCGTGATGGCGATGGTGTTGAGATAGTCGAGAGCACCGGCTGCAACGGCCACGCGGTCGCCTACGGCATATTCGTTATCGCAGACAATCCAATCGGCCCAGGCTTCACGCGTGCAGGACATGGCGTGCATATCCAAGATGCGCACTTCTGCCGTCTGTTCGATCATGGCACGCCACCAGTCGATGTCGTGCATGTATTCCAGCTGCTCGGGGGTCCAGGAGGCGAGTAGGCATTCTGGGAGATTGTCATGGCAATCTCGTATCATGCCGGGGATGGAAAGGTAGAGTTTGGATTCCGGCTTGACGTAGGGCAGGAGTTTTTCGCCTAGATACCGGGGGTCGCGCCCGTAATAGTTGTACGAATCGATGCTTACCACGGCGTCAAAGAACGCGTGCTCAAAAGGCAGGCCCTGCGCTGCGTCGGCCTTTATAGGATGGATTGTTCGGTCGGGGACACCCATCTCGCGAAAGAAGACACGATTATCCTGCGGGTCGCTCCAAAGATCGACGGCGTAGACATCGAGGCCATATTCGCGTGCGAGCATGACGCTCGTGATGCCGCTGCCGCTTCCGAGGTCGCAAACGCGGCTTCCGCGTGGAATGGTGGCACCTTCAAGCAGCTCTTCGCAGAGCTTGAGCGGGTTTGGCCCCATGATTTTTGATTGGACGAGTGTTGAGTCAAAGCGGTTTGACTTGGGGAACGTTTGCATGATGTTGTTCTTTCTGATTGATGGTTCGCTATCGAATCAGGTTGGAACGGCGCAACAAACCCGGGTGCGCTCGGCACCCCTTATGGGCTATGCGATTAACCGTTCCCTAAAGAACAAGGACCAAAAAGACATCCCCTAAAGCGTCGTGGCGAGCGTTGCCCGCCGGTTGGTTCCTATGATAGTTCGTCGAGCCGCCTTCTGCGAGAGTTTTCTACATCGGGGCGGGTCGTGCCACTCTTCCGTTTCGTGCCTCGTGTGTTCTTGAGGGATAATGGCAGCTAAATAAACGGCGGAGATTGGAACCCGGATGATTTTATACTTTAGCGCAGAGGGCAACAGCCGCCATGTTGCCGAGTGCATCGCCCAGCGCGTGGGCGATGTCGCTGTTTCGATAGAGGCGTTCAAAGGCGACTCCAATCCCCATATCTCCGTTGAAAAGGGTGGCTATCTGGGATTTATTGCCCCCACGTATTGCTGGGGCCTGCCTACGCCGGCTGTCGATTTTCTCAAACGTGCAACATTTGACGTGCCTGCCGATGCATATGTCTTTACTGCAACGACCTTTGGTACCACCGCTGGGCAGACCACGCGCTTTGCTGCCAGCCTGCTGTGCGAGCGCGGCGTCGAGACGACGGCCCAATACAGCGTCCAGATGCCGGACATCTAGAACATACGCTATCTACCTGCGGTTTTGTTGAGAAATATCCTTATTTATCCTAAGTGACTCGATGAATGTACGCGCCGTCTGCTCGATGGATGGGCGGATATAGTGCGCACCGCTCATGCCGGGCAGCGCGTGACCCATGATTAATTCGCACAAATCCCACGGCATTCTAAGCTCTATCTCACAGATTGTGCGCCACGAGTTGCGCAGGTTCGCCCATGGAATGTACTCGATATCATTTGCTTTGCAGAAGCTTAGCCAACGGTTCTTGTTCGCGGGTCTGCTGGTCGGCAAACCATCGCCACGATCACTTAGCCATTCGCGCCCTTGCGATGCGTATTCGTCTCTTATCTGTATCAATCGTTGGGCGGCTTGAGGTAGCACGAATGTCGTTCGCCTGCTCTGCTTGGTCTTCATGCGCTCAGTGACCTCATAGCCCGTGGCGCACATCTGGCGCTCAATCGATACCGCGCACACGCCGATACCGTCCACGTCTATAACCTGTATATCGTCCACGCGCACGGCCAACGATTCCGCTGGGCGGCATCCGGCGAAGCAGGCGAGGATGAACGGCGCTTCCATGGACGTGCCGTGCAATTGCTCCAATACCTGTTTAGCTTTTGCGAGCGTGTACACCTGCTTTGAGCGTGCGTGCGACACCAGCGGCATCTCATATTTAATGTTTGCGCCAAACGGATTCATTGGTAGCGGCATGAACGTAGCGGCCCTCTCGAACACATACGACAGGCAGCGCATGGCATTCAACGCGTTGCCACGGTTGAGCGTCAATATCCATTCCTGCACGTCAACAGCGCGAACAATATCGACTGGCACATCTCCCCAACGAGGGCAAACGAATTTACCCCACGCATTCTTGATTAAGTCGTGCGAACTGGCGGCGAGCGTGCCCGTCTCCAACCGTTTGTTAAGCAGCGGCAGCACCCACATGTCATAGGCGCGTTTAACCGTGGGCGTGGGCTTGTCCTCGGCGTGCTCTACGTGTCTTCGGTCTAGCTCTAGGCAAGCCTGCCTGTACGTGCCCCAAATCGTCTTGGAGCGGCGCATGCGGCCACGTGGCGTGTTCTCCATCCATCTAATCACGTACTTCTTTCCGCGCGTTATCTCGGTCACCGAACCCCACGAGCGGCGGCGTGCGCGTTGTGCCATAATGTACCTGCCTTTCTGAATAGAAGCTCTGTAAAGGCGCGTGCCCTGGGTGTCCGAAGCACCTGGGGCACATCTTTTTTTAGGCTATTTCACTACGGTCAAGTGCGGGTGCGCTTTCCGCTTGACTGGCAGATGCGAGGGCACCGTTCTTCGCGACCATCAGGATGCTTGCGCGGGTGGGTTTATCGCACTTGCGATAGTTGTTCATAAGCTCATGTTCAGCCATTGACAATACGGTTTCACCGCTCCACCCGATCAAATCATTTGGCGTGCAGTTTAGTGCGTTTGCACATTTACAAGCATCGTCCATTTGTATTGGCGTTTCCATACGTTCCCATGAGCCGACAACGCGGGCTGTAGTCCCAACCTTTTCACCAAGTTCCGCCTGTGTCATACCGCGATTCTTTCGAATCTCTTTAAGCAAAAGCGTGTATCTCATTTCATCTCCGGCCTAATCGGTCGTTTTAGGTCTGCAAGGACAAGTTTACCAAATGCCAAAAAAAATATTCAGATTGCGAACTTTTCTTGTTGCAATATTCGAGATTCGTGTTATTGTCATTATCAGTTGTTCGAGATACGAACTTTTCCGAGGAGGTGAGTACGAGTTGGAGTATTCAAACGAGTTGTTCGCGGCAAACCTCAGAGCAGAGCGGAACCGCAAAAGCATGTCGCAAGACGAGCTTGCAGAGAAGGCGGGCATTTCTCGCACATCCATTTCAGCGTATGAGACGGCAACGGCAAAGCCAACACTCGAAAACGCTGTTGCGCTTGCTATTGCGTTGGGCGTGACGCCAAACGTCCTTGCTGGCTGGGAGTAACGTCCCACGATCAAAAGCCCCGGCCACATGGACGCTACGGACGAGATTCCAAACTAACCATCTTTGTTCGTGAATCTTACGGTGTGCATTTATCCGTAGCGCCCACGTAGCCGAGGGCGAGAACCTTGAAAAAGATAAATAGCGAGAAAGCTTGATGGTGCAATCAAGCGACGAAGAGAGACCCGCATACGTGCGGGCGGTAAGTCGTGAGAGCCGATACATCCACGACACAGATAAAGAGAGAGCGCGTTTCCCGACAGCAAAGGAAAAACGCGCCCAAGAGACAAAACACCACTTGAAGGGAGGTGTTCGATATGGATGATACCACGACAACGTTCGCAGACATGGCCCATGAGCTGGGTCTACCCAAGAAATTGCTCTATTCGGTCAAGGAGGTGAGCAGGGTGCTAGGCGTGCCGTGCTCCACCGTCTACGACGAGATGAAGTCTGGCCGCCTGAGATACCACCTGCCGCCCGGGCGAAAGTACGGGCAGCTGATAAAGCCTGAATGGGTGGATGAATGGATAGAAGGGGGCACGCATGACCAAGGTTGAGAAGGCCGCATTCATGGCGTTTGCGGCTGTCGGCGGAACGATCTTGTTCCGAATTTTCATCGATATGTATTGCAGGCTCATCGTCCTTATCGCTTTGGCGCTTGGGCTTGCATGAGCGGGAAGGGATAAAGCATGGCGCAAGGCAAGCACTACACGACACCGATTGAGATACGACGCGCCAAAGAGCGCAAGCTATTTACCTACGGCTTTCTTTGGGGCGCGCTCTGCACTCTGGCTGTCGTGGTTGGGCTTGCGGCGCTTGTGCTCTGGTCACTTTAGGAAGGACGAAAAATGCAATACGTTTGGATCGTTGAGACGCCTGGTGAAGTCCAGGTGGCTGTGAAGACGCGCGCACAGGCGCAGGAGCTTGTTCAGCTCTATTACGGAGACGAGTACGCATTCGAGCCGGTGCTTTTTGGCATTTTCGCCAAAAAGGTGCTTTTTATATCCGGGCGGTGATGGAGATGAGTAACGAGCTTACGGCAGTGCAGAAACTGGCAATCGCCGACGCTTTCATAAAGGCATGCAAGGACGAGCAGAAGCGCATTCGTGATGAGGTGGATGAGGAGACTATCAAGCTCTACCTTGATACCGGTGCGGATAGGCGCACGGTCTCGCTCAACGATGAGAAAGTCGGAACGATTTCTATCGTCATGACCAAGCCCGTTGAGGGGAAGTTCCCCGAGATTCAAGATGCGCAGGAATTTGCCAAGTGGTACCGCGAGAGCGATGGCGGGATGGATGCGATTAACCGCCTTATCGCGTTGGAGCCCGGCATCATGCTCAAAGCTGCGGTAGCAGATGGGGAGCTACCGGACGGCTGCGCGATGGTCGAGCGCAACGAACCGTCCAGAATCAAGAACACCACGCTGCGAATCAACAAAGACAAGGTTGTTAAGGCGATGGGCGCGCAGCTTAGCGCAGCGGTTGCCGGATTCATCGGAGGGGGTGAATAAATGGGAGTACCCGTTTTGATTCTCGGCCCGTCTGGCAGCGGAAAGACGTATTCGTTGCGGAACATTCCGGCTAATAAATACGGCCTCATCGAGTGCGAGAAGACGATGCTGCCTTTTCGCGGCGGCGTGAAGTTCGCCCGCACGAAGGATTTCGGCGAGCTGCGCGGCATCATCCAGGCTTATAGCGAGCGCTACGGCATCGTGGTTGTCGATGATTTCGGATACTGCGTCACAGATTTGTTCATCCATCACATCAACGACCGCGACCAATACGGCATCTACAAGACAATTGCCGCCGAGGTTTACAGCACGATTGAATTCATCAACGCTCTACCGGAAAACGTAATCGTCTTCATCACGATGCACACGGATTCAGATGCTTTCAACAACATCATCCCGAAAATCATGGGCAAGATGGTAAACGAGAAAATCGACCTGCTGGGCATGGTCAACATCTGCATTCTTTCCGAGGTGACAGACGGTGAGCACGTGTTCATCGTGGACGGCAAGCCGCCCGCGAAGAGCTGCGGAATCTTCTCCGAACCCGTCATGCCTAACGATTTGGCGGTGGTCGAGAAGGGTATCCGGGATTTCATCAGCGGCGAGTGATCGTGACAGCGATTGAGCCGAGCAAAGCTGGCCGGATGATGGAGCTTTGCGAAGAAAGATACCAGCAGTTGATAAGCGGCGGTTGCGATTCAGACGTGGCGGCAGACCGAACCTATGACGCGCTTTGCGCTGCGTTCGGCGAGGTTGAGCACGCATACGACAGGCGCGATCGCCTTTTTGAGAATAAGCTACGAGCAGTAGCAGAAAGGAGCGCATAATGCGCACGAACATCCCATGGGCAACGACGGAAGCGAGCACGGACGGCGGTTTTGAGAAGCTGCCCGCCGGGCCTTACGTAGCGAAGATTGTCGATATGGTCGATAACGATTCCAAGCAATACGTAGAGCTTGTATTCGACATCGCCGAGGGCGAGCACGCCAATTTCTACGGCGACAAGTGGGGCAAAGAGCATCCTTTCGCGCACCACATCTTCCTGAGCTACAAGGACACGGCGCTCGGCATGCTCAAAGGCCGCTTGCAATCCATCCAGGAGAGCAACCCCGGCTTTGACCCGTTCGCCGCGTGGGATGCTGGCCGCTTGGATATGTTCGCCGGGCGAATCCTTGGTATCAACCTCCAAGAGGAGGAGTACGAGCGCAACGACGGCGAGACCGGCACGCGCCTGACCGTATGCCAGGTTATCCCCGCCCAGGACGTGCGCGACGGAAAGATTAAGGCGCGCGACATCAAGAAGCTCAAGAACGACGGCGCTTCTACCTCCACCACCACAGCACCGGCGGTACAGCCGTACACCGGCCCTATCCCGTTCAACTAGACGGTGAGCCGTGATTATCGAGGATACGCGGCAACAGGAGCTGAAGCACAAGCACATAGAAAAATGGATGGTGGCCCATGGCGTGGATTTCGCGCCTAGGGCCGCTGCCTTACCTTTCGGCGATTACATGCTGGAAGGCTCAAACATCTCTATCGACACGAAAAAGGACGTGCAAGAGGTGGCGGGGAATCTCGGCAAGCAGCACGCACGTTTCGCGCGGGAGTGCGACAAGGCGCGCGCCGAGGGCTACCGCCTGATTATCCTTATCGAGGAGCATCCAGAGTACAACGATCGCAAGAAGCTCTGCGCTTGGAAAAGCTATGTTTGCCGACGTTGCCGGAAATGCAACCCGTTCGAGAAGAGCAGCAAATGCGTCAAGTACCGAACAAAGCCGATGAACGGCAACACGGTTGCAAGAATCATCGAACGAATGGAAGAAAACCACGGCGTGCAATTCGAGTTCTGCCATAAGCGGGACACGGCGCGCCGGATATGCGAGATTTTGGGGGTGAAGTACAAGCAATAATGGACGAATCGAATCTTTCAGCTCTAGGAAGGGCGGCGCTTGAATACGTTCGCGCCGGTTTCGCTGTCTTCCCGTGCCGTGAGAGGGACAAGAGACCGGCCACACCGCACGGCCTGAACGACTGGACGGATAACCCTGAGCACGTGATTATCCACTGGTCGCAACATCCAACCTCGAATATCGGAATCACGTGCGGCGCTCCATCTGGCGGGCTGCTTGTACTCGATTTCGACGTTAGCGACGAGAAGAACGGCCTCGCCACGCTTAAACAATGGGAAACCGAGCACGGGGAATTGCCGGAGACGGCAACGGCTATCACGGGTAGCGGCGGCAGGCACTACCTTTTCCGCACAGACCGCAACAACATTCGCCCCACGTCCAATACCGAGCTTGGCGTAGACGTGCGATGCGATGGATCATATATCATCGCGCCCCCGTCCATCCATCCCTGTGGTGGCAGTTACGAATGGTGGGCATCGCCTGAAGACGTTGGAATCGCCAGTGCCGATTCCAACGTCTACGATTTCCTCGATTACATCCAGCGCAACGGAGGTAGCGAGGAGGGCGCGCGCAAGGAAAACGGCAAGTTCAAACTTCCCGACGCGATCAAAAAGGGCGAGCGCGACAACATCCTCTTTAAGTACGCCTCACACTTGCGAAGCATCGGGCGCTCAGATGATGAGATTCTAACGACGGTCGCAGGCGCTAACGCTATGCTCTGCAAACCGCCTATGGATTCATCTGACATCGAGCGCATTTGTAAGAGCGCATGCAAGTACGAGCAGGGGAGCGGCGTTAGCGATAGCGACGGCAAGACCGTGGGGGCGCCGGGGAAGAAGCCCGCCGACGCGGCAGGGCTGCGAGGGCCGCGCGGCGGAATCCTCACAAACAAGGTTGCACAGGAGGTCATTAAAAACAACCTCGCGCGAATCATCGACGGCGCGCCCGCTGTCTGGACGGGCAAGCGCTGGGATTTCGGGCCTCGCGCCATCAATCGCTGCGTGCTCGATTTGGTGGACGATGCGAAGAAGCAGGATAAGAGCGAGGTCGTTAGCTACATCATGGACAAGGCCCCATCTGTCACGAGCGATAGGGCTTTCGACGGCGGCTATTACGTCCAGTTCTCCAACTGCACCTACGACGTTCTGAAAGATGAAATTATTGAACCCACCCCCGAGATGTTTATTATCGCCCAATTGCCCGTGGCGCTGAACATGGATGCCCCCCGTAATAAAGCAGACGAGTTCTTGGAATCCATCAGCAACGGCGATGAGGACACGCTGCAGGCGATGAAGGAGGTAATAGGAGCTTGCATGTGCTCACGGCGCGTACTCAGCCAATCGCCCATGCTCATAGGCAGGGCGGGCGGCGCGAGCGGCAAGGCGAGCAACGGCAAGTCAACATACCTCAACTGGTTGCGCTCGATACTCGGCGTTGAGAACGTGTCGAGCCTTGACATCGCCACGCTTGGACAGCGCTTCAACGCCTCGCGCGTGGTCGGCAAGCTGGCAAATCTTGGCGATGATATTCCGGATGGATTTTTGCGCGGCGATGAACTGTCGATGTTTAAGAAGATCGTCACGGGCGATTCGATTTTCACCGACGTGAAAAACGGCGAGGGCTTTGAATTCCGCCCAAGCGCAAGCATGGTCTTCTCGATGAATGCCGTTCCACGTCTTTCAGACACCACGGACGGCGTTTTTAGACGCTTGGCCTTCATCCCGTTCCGCAAAAGATTCTCGCCGGGCATGCCGGACTATGACCCCAATATCTCGCAGGAGCTGAAGCAGCAGGAAGTGCTAGAGCGCGGCGCGCTGCTTGGCCTCATGGCGCTTGGTGACTTGATTCGGCGCGGGACGCTCACGCCTATCCCCGACATGGTGGCAGAGGTGGAGAAGGTTAAGCAGGACAATGACAGCGTGGCGCGCTGGATTGCCGACTGCGCGATTACAGGCGAATGGCTCAACGGCAGGAGCGTTGCGAGCGTCTACGACACCTATAAGAGATGGTGTGAGGACAGCGGCGAGCGCTCACCTTACGCCCGCAGAACATGGACGGCAAAGGTTAAAGAGAGTGTCACGTTTGGACACGATGAAACGCTCGAAAGCAAGTCTGTCCGTCCCGCCAATTCCGCGAAAACAGTACGTGTGTTCGCTATTTGTCACGTTTGACGGCGATTTGTCACGTTCTGAAAAACTCAAACGTGACACATGTTTTCGCAGGTCAGATACCAAGTGTCACGTTGTCACGTTCGATTCCGCGCCAACTTTCTCCTCTCTAGGAAAAAAATTGAATATAGAAATATAAAAAAACGCGCGCGTAGAAGCGTGACAACGTGACAGACGCATTTTCCCAAACCCAAAAACCGAATAGGAGTGATCGCGATGAACGGACTGGAGCGGTTCGGAATCGACGATGCGCGCGACGCGAGGACGTGCGGCGGCTGCGCGTATTTCGTCACGGACGGATACCACACGTGCGGCGTGTGCCAGGTCAACGTGTTCCGCTCGATGAATGCCGGGCGTGACATCAGGTCTTGCGCGGACATCTGCCGCGCTGCCGTCGATGCGCTGGTGGACGAGGAGGCGCATGCGTGCGCCGAGTGGAAGGATTGGAACCGTGGGTAATTTCGATTTCAGGACGCATGACCGCGTGGAGCTGTTCGATGCGGTCAACGAGGTCAAACGCCGGGCCGGTTTCCGCTACGCGGACGGGCGGCACATCAACGTTGGCGATACCGTGATGCTCAAAAACGACCGCCAAGCAGGGCTTTTGAGGGTTCGGGCGCTCAATCCCGGCGGTATGCGCGTCGTGGTGAGCAACCCGACGAGCGGCGCGAAGAGCGTGGAGCCTGGCGAGCTTGACTTGATTCACGGCAGGGCGCGCGGCGAGTGAATCCGTTTTAAGAGCTTTCATCCGCCCGTGACGGCCTTTTGAGGCCTTGCCCCTAGTCGGACTAGGGTACAAGGTTTATCGGGCCGTCTGGACGAGCTGAGACGGCGAGAATGGCAAATCTAAAGCAATAGGAAGGACAAAAAATGAAGATTATCAATCTTGGGTACGGATACAGGCTCTACAGACGCGATTCGCGCAATTGGGAATTGCAGCAATGGCGTGAGCCAAGCCCTGATAGCGGAAGCAGAAAAAGTGCTGATAAGACGGCGAAATGGTTCAACTGCGGGAAGTTCTATCAAACGCTGAGGGCTGCTCTGCTTGCCGTCTACGAGCTGGTGCTGCGCGAGGATGACGGCGAAGCTGTAGACCTCGTGGACGCGCTGGCACGCGCGAAAGAAATCGAGAAGAGCCTGAAGGCCGTGTCGGTCGACCTGCTCAAGCTGCAATAGTGGGGGCTATTAAAAATGCGCAACAGTAACGATTTCAACGCTATAAACAACCCACTTGAGATACGTTGTAAATGCCCCGGGGACAAGTTGCCTAAATACGCCCATGCAGGAGACGCGGGCGCTGATTTGCGCGCAGACATTCCCGACGCCCTGACGATTTGGCCGCACGAATCCGTATGGATTGACACGGGCGTCTGCGTCGAGATTCCGAACGGCTACGTTGGCCTTCAGTTCGCGCGAAGCGGCATGGGGATGAAGCACAACGTTTGCCTAGCGAACGGTGTTGGCGTTATCGATTCCGGGTACCGTGGGCGAATCCGCGCGAAGCTCATCAACCTTGGCGATAAGCCCTATACGGTGCATCCAGGTGGCCGCGTGTGCCAACTAGTGATCGTTCCGTTTGCAACGTGCTCATATATTCAGGTGGACGAGCTGAACGAATCCGAGCGCGGGGCAAACGGCTACGGCTCCACAGGAGTTGATTAACATGCGCGACGTTTGCCCCAAGTGCCTGCATCGCGTGAAGCCTGAGCACGTGGCTGGGACGGGCCAGGGATACGCGCAGCTCTGGCGCTGCCCTGAGTGCGGCGTGGAGGCGAAGATGTGCAAATGGCTCTTCAAGCTGCCGGAGGAAAAGGCAACCACGACACCTGAACAAATCGCGCGTTATCGTGAGAAAAAGCGCGAATGGGATACCGCGAACCGCGAGCGAATAAATGCGAAACGGCGCAAGCGGTACGCGGAAGACCCTGAGTACCGCAAGAGAAGACGCGACACCGGCAAGAGGTACTACGAGCGCAACCGAGAAGCGATTCTTGCGAAAGGCGCAGTGTATCACAAGGAAAACGCTGAGCGAATCAGATTGGCGCGCAAGCGGCGGAAGCTCATGCGCTACCGCGAGCAGAAGTTGAAAGAACAGAAGGATCAAAAATGCATGAGCTAGTCAATTTCGGCCATAGCCCGCTGCTCGAAGCCATGCTCACGCTCTCAACATGGAAAGGCGGTTTCAGTGCTGCCGATAAGCAGGCAATGAAAGACGCGCTCCAAACGATTGGAACAGCCATGGTGCAGCCGTTCGGTACCAACGCCGACGCGAAACGACGTAATGCAAAGTGCGTTACAGATGCGGAATACGACCTCGCAGTGGTAACGGTACTTTGCGCGGCGATGTGCCTGTGGCTGTCTGGAAAGCTAGATGCAATCGAAACCGAGGAGGATTAAATGAATATTCGAAAATCTGTAACTGCTGGGCTGGCTACTGTCGGCGTTGTCGCTCTATGCGGCCTGTATGGCTGCGCGTCTTGCTCACGAAGTATGAAGACCGTTAGCAGCGATGTCAACGGTGGGCTTGAGCGGACCGTCACGCTTTACGACAACACGGGCAAGGAGATCAAGAGCTGGCACGGCAAGTTCGACATTGAATCGAACGACCAAGAGTTTTTCTTTGACGATTCCCAAGGCAAGCGCGTGATTATCCAAGGCGGCATTGTCGTAAGCGAGGAGGATTAAATGGCAACCCAAATCGCATTGCCCCATGTGCGGAGCGGAGGTGCTTGATGAAGACGGCGCGAATTAAATGGCGCAGCACCTATAAGTTGCGCTA
>CAKUFD010000014.1 GCA_934647195.1 uncultured Collinsella sp. | reverse complement strand
CGCTCCACCCGCGGTATCCGGTTCTCAAGGTACCCGCGCCGGCCCGCCTTGCGGCTGCCGTCGCGCAGGGATTAATAGTGCCAGAGCACCCGGGCCCCGGGGGCGGGAATATCGGTCTCCATATCTTGCACACATATGGGGGCGGGGGCGGCCCCCTGACGATCCCATTTATATACTCGGTCGGAGATTCAAAGATGCAATACGCTGCGCCCAAGCCTCCGCTCCCCTTTTTAGAAAAGTACCTACCGAGATAAGATGACTGCGCGAAGGATCGCCCCCAGACGAATCGTAGCCGGTGGAGAACCCCGCCAAGCTAGGTCCATTCGCTGCAGCGCGGCATCGCCTCCCACGCCGCAGCCTCTCCCCTTTGTTTCAAATGCTTGTAGCGGGCTCCATATAATTCGCACCCTTTAAAGTTGCGGCCCTTTGGATCTCTGATTCATCAAGCACCTACCTGCATATCTATATGTACCTCTATATGCACCCGCTCCCCTTTCTTGACTCTTGTCCGCACGAGTCGATACTATCGAACAAACGTTCTTAGAACATATGTTTGTATTAGGAGGCACTGTGAATCAGGGAGCGACACAGCGAGATGGGGAGCGCATCTACCTCTGCATTGATTTGAAAACGTTCTATGCGAGCGTGGAGTGCGTCGACCGAGGCCTCGACACTCTTGTAGACAACCTTGTCGTAGCCGACACGACGCGTGGCCGCGGAACCATTTGCCTCGCCATCACAGCAGCTATGAAGCGCCTGGGGATACGCAACCGCTGTCGCATCTTCGAGATTCCCGCAAACGTCCGCTACACCGTAGCGCAGCCGCGCATGCGTCATTATATGGAGGTATCTGCCCAGATTTACGGCACATACCTCGAATACGTCTCACCCGAAGACATCCACGTGTACTCCATCGACGAGTGCTTCATCGACGCAACGCCTTACCTCTCTTTATATAACTGCAATGCGCGCACGTTTGCCCTAGAGCTCATGGGCGCCGTAAAGAAACGTTTTGGAATACTCGCAACAGCCGGAATAGGAACGAATCTCTTCTTGGCAAAAGTCGCACTCGACATCATGGCCAAGCATGCAGAAGATGGCGTTGGCCTCCTTGATGAAGGGCTTTTTCGAGAACATATGTGGAATCATCGGCCCATAACCGATATCTGGGGCATTGGTCCGGGCATAGCGCGCCGCCTCGAGCGCCTGGGAGCCACTGATCTTAAGGGAATCACCCAGCTACCCGAAGAGACCCTCTATAGAGAGTTCGGTGTCAATGCAGAATACCTCGTCGACCATGCCTGGGGACAAGAGAGTTGCACGATGGCCGACATCCATGCGCACCGCCCTTCGACGTCCTCGCTCAGCAAGGGCCAGGTTCTCTGCCGCCCTTACTCTTTTGAAGAGGGGCGCACAATCTTGCGCGAAATGGTCGAGTCACTCTCCTTTGGCCTCCTGGAAAAGCGCGCGGTATGCGACCGCATTTCACTTTATATCGGATACGCAAAGTCAAAAAGCAAGATGGAAACGCGCGGCCCCACGATCTTTGTCGGGGAGCACGGCGCGCAGAGCACGGTCCGAGACCCCAGCCTTTGTGTCACGGGGTCTCGGAAGCTTCCCGAGCAAACAGACTCCTTCTCCCTGCTCTTTTCGCACTTTGACGCCCTTTACCGAACAATCGCAGATGAGAGACGCCCGATAAAACGCCTCAACATCGGCGTCGGCAATCTTGTTCCCGAGGAGCTGCGCGCATGCACGCTTTTCAGCAGCTGCGATGGCGAAACGGAAGAGCGCAACCTACAAGATGCAATTCTGGACGTCAAGCATCGGTACGGCAAAAACGCACTAATGCGTGGCGCCAGTTATCGAAAAGAAGCGACGGGACGAGAGCGAAACAAACAGGTTGGAGGACATCGTGCCTGACACGACTGCAAACAAGAGCGTCCCCTCGCCCTGGGGGGAGCTAACGTTCGAGGCCGTCTGCGCGCCCCCGAGCGAAAAACACGGAGCCGGGCACGCCGAGGGCGCTTCGACAGCAGCACCCTCGCGCTGCGCAAACGGAAAAGCTCGCGCGAAACGTGCAGCACAGTTCATGCCCTTCGCCGCGCTCACGGGTTATTACGACCTCATCCGCGAACAGGAATGGAAGGCGGAAGAGCGCTTCAAAACGGACACCGAGGAGGCTTTTAACGCATGATTCAAAGGGAAAATAGGGTGAAAAGAAGAATTGAAACGCATCAATAATTGAAACATCGTGCAGGAGTGAATTCTCGTCCACTCGCCGAATAGTCAAGAGGAAAAACGCGGTATGATAACCGTGCATGTCATAAGGCTTGCGCATGGTCAAACGCGGAAATCGTCTCTCGAAGCGCGCACACCGCGCACAGGGATCGTTCGCCCCGGGCAGCCCTGCGTGGCCCCAAACACGAAAGAGAGGAGAGGCATGCAGTACTCACAGGAAGTGGAAAACATGTGCCCCGTCGCTAAGGGCGCATACCACGGCCCCGCACCCATCCCCGAGGAGGGCAAATGGGTCCAGGCCAAGGAGATTTCCGACATCTCCGGCCTTACGCATGGTGTGGGCTGGTGCGCACCCCAGCAGGGCGCCTGCAAGCTCACGCTCAACGTCAAGGAGGGCATCATCGAGGAGGCACTCGTCGAGACCATCGGCTGCTCGGGCATGACCCACTCCGCCGCCATGGCTTCCGAGATCCTTCCCGGTAAGACCATCCTCGAGGCCCTGAACACGGACCTTGTCTGCGACGCCATCAATGTCGCTATGCGTGAGATCTTCCTGCAGATCGTCTACGGCCGCAGCCAGACCGCGTTCTCCGAGGGCGGCCTGCCCGTGGGCGCCTCCCTCGACGACCTGGGCAAGGGCCTTCGCTCCCAGGTCGGCACCATGTTCGGCACCAAGGCCAAGGGCGCTCGTTACCTCGAGCTCGCTCAGGGCTACGTGACCCGCATGGCCCTCAACGACAAGAACGAGATCATCGCATTCGAGTTTCTGAACCTCGGCAAGTTCACCGATGCCGTCAAGGCCGGTAAGACCCCCGAGGAGGCCATCGCTGGCGCCATGGGCCACTATGGTCAGTGGGAGAACGCTGCCAAGTACATCGACCCGCGCACCGACGAGGAGACCCACTCCGTCGCCAGCGTGTTCCCGGTTCACGAGTAGAAAGGGAGGGAAATAACTATGACTGTTACGTTCGAAGGTTACGAGCGCCGCGCTGACAAGATCAACAAGTGCCTCGCCGACAACGGCATCGCCTCCCTCGAGGAAGCTCTGCAGATCTGCACCGACAAGGGCTTCAACCCGCGTGAGATCGTCAACAACACCCAGTCCATCGCCTTCCAGAACGCTGAGTGGGCCTACACCCTCGGCTGCGCTCTCGCTGTCAAGCGTGGCGCCAAGTCCGCTTCTGAGGCTGCCGCCATCATCGGCGAGGGCATCCAGGCCTTCACCGTTCCCGGCTCCGTCGCCGAGGACCGCAAGGTCGGTCTTGGCCACGGCAATCTGGGCGCTATGCTGCTCTCCGACGACACCGAGTGCTTCGCTTTCCTGGCTGGCCACGAGTCCTTCGCTGCTGCCGAGGGCGCTATCGGCCTGGCTCTGAACGCCAACAAGGCTCGCAAGAAGCCGCTGCGCGTTATCCTCAACGGCCTGGGCAAGGACGCCGCCCAGATCATCGCCCGCATCAATGGCTTCACCTACGTGAAGACCCAGTTCGACTACTACACGGGCGAGCTCAAGGTTGTCGAGACCATCCCCTACTCCGATGGTCCTCGCGCTGCCGTTAACTGCTACGGCTCCGACGATGTCCGCGAGGGCGTTGCCATCATGTGGCACGAGAACGTCGACATCTCGATCACCGGCAACTCCACCAACCCGACGCGCTTCCAGCACCCCGTTGCTGGCACCTACAAGAAGGAGCGCATCGAGGCTGGCAAGAAGTACTTCTCCGTCGCTTCCGGTGGCGGCACTGGTCGTACCCTGCACCCGGACAACATGGGCGCCGGCCCTGCCTCCTACGGCATGACCGACACTATGGGCCGCATGCACTCCGACGCCCAGTTTGCCGGCTCCTCCTCCGTGCCTGCGCACGTCGACATGATGGGCCTCATCGGCATGGGCAACAACCCCATGGTCGGTGCCACCGTTGCTTGCGCTGTTGCTGTTGAGGAAGCTCTGAAGGCTTAACTCCCTCTTCGCAATTGCGAAAATGGCTTATAGGGTCGTCGCCTATCAAGGCGACGACCCTATTGTTTTAAGAGCACTCGGATGCTTTAAATCATTTCATCCGTATGCTTCAACTCTTACAGCGCAATGAAACAATCCGAGAAATCTGCGGCTCCGACCATTGCCGTAGAGCGCGGCGCCCCTTTTTCCGCGCGCGCCTTAGGCGCACGATTACGAGAGGACGAGGCGCCCATTTCCATTCTGAGCCCGCGCTCGATTACCGGCCGCAAATAAGCCGCTCGCAGCACGACGCTCCGTACGCAGCATTCAGCCGTCTCCGCTGCCCGTCAGTCATCTGCGCGGAGAAATCTTTTCGCGCAAGCTCTTTAAATTCTCCAACGCCGCCAAAAGCGTCTCGTCCTTTTTGGCAAAATGGAAACGAATGAGATGGTTGACGGGCTCACGGAAGAAGCTCGAACCCGGCACGGCGCCAACTTTCACGAGACGCGCCAGGTCTTCGCAGAACTCAAGATCGCTCTCATAGCCAAATTCACTGATATCCATAAGCACATAATAGGCACCCTCGGGCGTATTGTGGACCAGGCCAATCTCATCAAGCCCTTTGCAGAAGAGATCGCGCTTACGTGTGTAGAGTGCGAGAACCTCATCGTAGTAGCTTTGGTCAAATCTCAAAGCGCTGGTCACGGCCTCCTGCAAGGGAGCCGCAGCTCCAACTGTCAGGAAATCATGCACCTTCTTGATGCGCTCGGTAATCTGCGGCGTAGCGATGGTGTAACCCAGGCGCCACCCTGTGATCGAATACGTCTTGGACAGCGAAGAGCAGCTAATAGTGCGCTCAAACATGCCCGGAAGGCTCGCCATATACGTATGTCGATAAGGCGCGTAGACGATATGCTCATACACTTCGTCGGTAATGCAGTACGCATCGTATTTCTTGCAAAGGTCCGCGATGAACTCAAGCTCCTCGCGGGTAAACACCTTTCCGCACGGATTTGAAGGATTGCAAAGAACGATAGCCTTTGGCTTGTTTTCACGAAACGCCTGTTCCAGCACCTCTCGATCAAAATCGAATTGCGGAGGGTTGAGCGGAACGTAGACAGGCTGTGCACCCGAAAGAATCGTATCGGCCCCATAGTTTTCATAGAAAGGGCTAAAGATGACCACCTTGTCGCCCGGATTGGTGACGGTCATCATTGCAGCCATCATGGCCTCTGTCGAGCCGCACGTAACAACGATATTCTCGTCCGGATCGATAGGGATGCCCATATACCGCGACTGCTTGTCGGCAAGCGCCTCACGCATGGCCTGAGCGCCCCAAGTAATGGAGTACTGGTGATAGCGCGGCGCAGGATTTTTCGAAATCTCTTCGAGGCTCTTAAGGAGCTTTGCAGGAGGATTGAAATCAGGAAAACCCTGCGAAAGATTAACGGCATCGTATCGAAGCGAGATGCGCGTCATTCGGCGGATAACGGAATCGGTAAAACTGGCCGTACGGTCAGACAGTGGTTGCATTGTTGCCCCCTTGGTAGTACGAACGGGCTGAGTGTACTCCCAAAGGGAATGACAAAAGGTGTTTAATGCAGCTTGGAATGATACGGAAACGTTTCGATGCAAAGGCAATGCCAAAAGCAGCTCGCATGCTTGCTATCGCCACGTATACGACACCGTAAGGATACGCACGGCGCCACATCCCAACAGATGGATAAAGAGACGCCCCTCAAGCAGTCGAGGCCATACAGACAAATTCAAGCCTGCAGCTATTGTGCCACGGGCTTGAATCGATAACAAAAAGCCCCTTTGCCGGGGCGATAAATCAGATGGTGGACCGTCAGGGATTCGAACCCTGGACCTTGGGATTAAGAGTCCCCTGCTCTAGCCAGCTGAGCTAACGGTCCAATAAAAAACTCCATCACTGGAGCTTGATTATAAGGATGGTGGACCGTCAGGGATTCGAACCCTGGACCTTGGGATTAAGAGTCCCCTGCTCTAGCCAGCTGAGCTAACGGTCCAACTACTCTATGAGAGGTGATGGGGTGGGTAAAGGGACTCGAACCCTCGACCTACGGGACCACAACCCGTCGCTCTAGCCAACTGAGCTACACCCACCATGTGCCTCTCTCAAAGCGCTTGACTATTATGCACTCCCCCGGCAAAGCGCGCAAGCCCCTTTTTTAACTTTTTTAACCAATTTGCCATTTACCAACACGGCGAGCTAACAAAAGGCCTATTCACGACCGGCTTTTCGTTGGCGCGATACATATTCCATCACAAGGCATACAAGAATGCCGAAAGCCGCACCGCAGCAATCGATCAACACATCGACCGGTGCCCCACAGCGCCCGGGAACGAAGCGCTGGACTGTCTCGTCAACGCAGGCAACCACAACAGGAATGCCGCAGATCGCCGTAAGACGGCGCATTGGAAGCTTCAAACCTCCCGGAAAAGCGTTTTGAAGCAATATGCTCAAGAGCGCATATTCGGAAAAATGAGCCACCTTTCTCACTAAAAGGTTAGTGAGCCAGAACGAAGGCAGACCTATCCCCGATAACCATGACCGCATTATCGACACGGCGGAAAGGCTCAAATGAGAGCTGCCTGTTCCAGGAACAAGCGAATTTCCCCAAATAAAGAGGGTCATACAGCCCGCCGCGGTAAGCCATCCGTAAGAAATAGGCCCCGCCGCGCTACCCCTCCTCAAAGGAAAGAACATAGTTACATACCTTATGCTTCCCGAGCGACAAGACGAGGCATCGTCATGGTTCCGCCTTGAATAACACGCAGATATTCATGGCTGCGCGTGCGAACGCTTTGCGAAGAAACCTTATCGAATTCCTCTTCAAGAATCTCGTTCACATGCGTATGCAGGCCCGTCGAGTGCGCCCCCTCCGCTATGGCCTTGCAGCGCTCTTGCGAAACCGGCGTTGTCATCTCCGCCTCATGAATGGCATGGGCCGGAACCGTCTCGGCAACCGGAATAGAACGCGTCTCCTGCGCATCCTCGGAAAGGATCAGCAAAGCCGCCGCCCACATGTCCTCATGCCCGCTGTAATCGACCATGGGCACTTCTACTGCTTCTGGCTCCTCAACCTGCTCATGCACCGTATCGAGGTCAACCGATGCGGTAGCCGCCGCAGGTACACAAGATTCAGCAACCTGTTCCTGCGGACGAGAAGTTCCCGCCACCGCCGCGTCGGAAAGCGCTATGAACATATCGGTGGACTCGGAGGCAGGATTGGGAGCAGCGCCACGCGCAATCTCTTCAAGTGCAATCTGGTACATATCTTTTGAGTGAATGGGGTCGCAACTCACGGAAAGATCGGAATCAAGCAACGAGTCGATCTCTGCCCACGCTTCCTCTTCCGAAAGCGCGTCCACAGCACGAGAAATGACAGGCACCCCCTCTTGGCGTACCGCGCGCACATTCTCCGAGCGCCGGCGCGCAGCAGCCTCAACATGCTCGGCGGCCTGGTCAAGCTGTTCCTCATGCGAAGAAATCAGGTGCGCGGTAGCAGCAAGCACACCCATTCCGGCAAGAGAGCCGATGGCGAACGGCATCGCCGCAGTCCCAACAACCGCATGGACGTCTTCAAACGGAATCGTCGCCGCAAATGCAGCAGCGGGAATCGCCAGGCACGCCCCAGCGGACAGTCCGGCCGTAAGGGCGCGATGTGCGCAAACATTAGAAGCCATGACCAGAACCCCTTCGACTACTCATAATCCAACAACAGCAGCTTTCGCCATCTTTCGGTAAACAAAAGCCACGCCTGCGCGCCTGCGGAAAATGATGAAGTTTCATGTAGCTGGGAAACTCTGGCCCCAAGCAACGGATTGTAGTTCGTCTCATCTGCGTTTTCCGTCGCGTATTATGGCCATTATGCGCAAAACCCAAGGTAATTGCAAGAAATGTTCGGATAAACAACTGAACGGCATTCGGGGGCAGTTGCAAAAAAGAACCGGGAGGCCAATCCCTCCCGGTTCCCAGAACCTCTTTCGAAGACGCGTTAGAGCGAAGCTTCATGATCAGCAGCTTTTTTCGCCGATCGAATCAAGAACTCTTCGTTGGAATTCGTTCCCTTGAGACCCTTGATGAACGCAGCCGCGCTGCGCTCGGTATTGTTCATATTGGCGAGAATTCGGCGAATGCCCCAAACAAAAGGACGCATGTTCTCGTCGATAAGAAGGTCCTCGTTGCGAGTACCGGACGCCACCGGATCGATAGCCGGGAAAATACGGCGATCAGCCAGATCGCGGTCGAGCTTGAGCTCCATGTTACCGGTGCCCTTGAACTCCTCGAAGATGACTTCATCCATCTTGGAGCCCGTGTCGATAAGCGCCGAAGCGAGAATCGTCAGCGATCCGCCGTTCTCGATATTGCGCGCGGCGCCCAAGAAGCGCTTAGGCGGATACAACGCCGCCGAATCGACGCCACCGGAAAGGATGCGACCCGACGCCGGCGCGGCGAGATTGTACGCACGGGCAAGACGTGTAATGGAGTCGAGCACAACCACCACGTCACCGCCCATCTCGACGATACGCTTCGCGCGCTCGATCACGAGCTCGGAAACGCGCGTGTGGTTGTCGGCAGGCATATCGAACGTCGAGGCAACGACATCGCCCTTGATGGAACGCTCCATGTCGGTGACTTCCTCGGGGCGCTCATCCACCAGCAGACAAATAAGATAGACCTCGGGATTGTTCGCAGCGATCGACTGGCAAATCTTCTTCAGGATGGTCGTCTTGCCCGCCTTAGGGGGCGAGACAATCAGGCCGCGCTGGCCCTTGCCGATCGGCGAAACGATGTCGATAGCGCGGCCGGTGATGGAATCGCGACCATGCTCCATCTTGAGCGGCTCGTTGGGGTAAATGGGCGTGAGCTCGGAGAATTTGGGGCGATGACGCATCTCCTCGGGATCTTTGCCGTTGATGGTGCGGATCTTGGCCAAACCCGGGAATTTATCGTTTGCACGAGAAGGACGCAGCGTCCCCTCGATCACATCGCCGGGACGCAAACGCGCGGCGCGAATCATATTCAGCGGCACAAAAGCGTCATCGCGGCTGGGCATGTATCCGTGGGCACGAATATAGCCAAAACCCTCATTGGTGATATCGAGAATACCCTGAATGTCGCGGAAACCCTCTGCACGAGCGGCAGCGGTGTAAATTTCTTCGACAAGCTCGGCCTTCTTCTTGCCAGTCACGTCAAGATCGAGCTCTTTGCCCTTTTCGCGCAGCTCAGCGACCTTCATAGCCGTCAGGTCCTCACGCGAGAGACTCGGCTCGAGAGGGGCGGCATAGCGATTGTTTCCACGCTGCTTGCGGTTCTGCTGGCGCCCATTGCGGCGATCGCCGTTGCGGTCGTTGCGCTCGGCGTGCTCACGCTTGTTTTGATGCTTGCGGCGCTTGTCGCCACGAGCGGAATCCGAGGAATCCGCAACCGAAGCATCACCATCAGAGCTCGGAGCATCCTTCTTGTCGGATGCATCCTTCGGCTCGTCCTCTTTACCCTGCTTTAGCGGCTTTGGCTCTTCGAACTCCTTTAGCTCCTTTGGCGCCTTTTCCTCTTTGAGAATGGGCGCATCTTGTTCATTCGCCTTTTCGGAAGAAGACGAAGAGTCGCTTTGCTGAGCCTCCTGCGATGCCGCGGATGCCTTGCGCGTACGGCGAGCGCGACCGGGACGAACGTCCTTGCCCTCAGAAGCGTCGGGTGCAGAAGCCTCGTTCGAAGACCCCTCGCCCTCCTCTTTGCTTACCGGGGCCTTTTCCGCCTTCGGCTTGCGCGTGCGGCGAACGGGACGAGAGGGCTCCTCAGCATCGGGCGTCGAAGCCTCGACGGGAGCGGGCGCGTCCGCCGGCTTCTCCGAATCGGCAGGTTTCGCCGCCTCAGCTGCCTTGCGGCGACGCGTCGTCTTCTTGGGCGCTGCGGGAGCATCACCCGCAAGCGCCTCGGCCTCGCGCTCTTGGCGCTGGCGCTCATCTCGAACGACCTGCGCCTGCATGACCTGCGCAAGGGCGCGAGCCTGCGCCACCTCCGGAGAAACAGCCTCTGCCGCCTCTTCCTTCACAGCGCGCGTACGCTTGCGGACGGGCTTCGGAGCGGCCTCATCCTCGGCTTTCGGCGCAGCCTTGCGCGTGCGCCGAGGACGCGCGGGGACCTTCGGCGCAGCGTCAGCTTCAACAGGCGCTTGGTTCTCGGGAATCTGAGTTTCTTCAGTCACCACTATGCCTGCTCAACTACTTTCTTCCAGTCGGCCTCGAAGCTTGCGAGACCGCGATCGGTCAGGGGATGCTGGAGGCACTTCTTGAGCGCGGCGAACGGCACGGTCGCGATATCGGCGCCCAGCAGAGCCGCCTGGGTGACGTGGTTGGGGGTGCGCACGGAGGCGGTGATGATCTCGACCTGGTCGTCGACGTTCTTGCCCGTCCAGTCGTAGTTCTGGATGCACGTGACGACGTTTGCCAGCTGCTCGATACCGTCCTCGGCAATATCGTCAAAGCGGCCGACGAACGGCGAGATGTAGCGAGCGCCCGCGTTGGCAGCGAGAAGCGCCTGGGTTGCGGAGAAGACGAGCGTCATGTTGATGCGAACGCCCTCGGCAGCGAGTGCATGCGTGGCGGCGAGACCAGCCTCGCACACAGGGAGCTTAACCACGATGTTGGGAGCGAGCGCGGCCAGGCGGCGGCCCTCCTCGATCATGCCCTCGGCGGTCGTAGCAGTGGACTCAGCGGAAACGGGAAGGCCCTCGCAGAGCTCTGCGATCTTCAGCATGTGGGGCTCGAAGTCCGCAAGCTTGCCGCCCGTACGGGCGTACAGGGACGGGTTGGTGGTGACGCCGGCTAGACAGCCCCAGCTTTTGGCCTCTGCAATCTCGTCAAGATCAGCGGTGTCGATGAAGAACTTCATGCGGAATACTACCTCCTTATATGCAGCCACTCTTTCCGTGGCATGCTTCCTATGAAATGAGAGAATTCAACTCGCCTCTTACGCGAGTCCAAAACAGCGCAAATACGCAGGTAAAGCTCATGTGATGCGATCAGCAAATACGTAATAGAACTGTAGAAATGGATGTGTTGCGCTCTTGTTGCCAAGTGTAGCACAAGCGCGCAAGACGCAACATGACGGAATGGGGCCACGAAACCCAAACGGCCCCAAATTGCAGCGCCCCCGGGAATAAGCGCCTAAATGCCTTTACGCAATAAATGCGTAAAGGCGGTTCAGTCATTCAAAACCATGGGTCAAAAATAAAACCTATAAGACCGGTAGGAATGCATTTAATAGGCTTCGTTTATTGCGCACAAACACGTCACTTCGTCTGCAAAAACCGCATACGTGGCCCTTTTTAGACGCACCTGTCTGGGTATTTGAATAGCCCCATGCGCAACCTTTAACGCTAATCGAAATATACGGCCGTTCATCCGGCATATGCGCATTTTGCGCGTGTACGTTGCCCACCAAAGTGTCGATAATACAGCAAATTACAGATTCCGCCGCGACTGCAAGGGAGGCAGCACGTGAAGCTTGAGGACTCTGGAATTTACCCCTTCATCAAGGATTTTCCCGAATGCAAAATCCTCTATCGTTTTGGAAAGGGTGAATGCATCAGTAGCTGCATCGCGCGCAACGAAGACTACTGGTACGTGATCGAAGGCCAAATCGAGGTTGTGGCGACCTCGCACAATGGCAGGCGCATCCATGTAGACGACAACGTTGAAGACGAGTGGACCGGACACTTAAGCAAGTACTGGGGGCAGAATCTTTACTGCGACTGCATCGCGGTCACACCCTGCGCCTGCATCCGCATTCCAAATCCCATCTTCAACAACCTTATCAAAGATAAGGATTTCAGGCTCTTCTTCTACTTTAAGATGAGCTCACGCCTTTACGACATGTATCGCCGCAGGCTGTCCTACGACCTGTTCACCCCGCGACAGCGCTTTGCGGCGCATCTTATCCTCGATGCCGAGAACAACGATTGCTATATGGAAAACGTCTCCAAAACCTGTGACGAACTGGGAATCAGCCGCCGCAATCTGTACAACATCATCTCCGACTTCGAGGCGCTCAAGATCATCTCGTATGAGCAGACCGGCCTCGTATGCATCAGGGATCGCGAGCAACTGCGAAATATCGCCCAGCCCGCACTCGAATTCAACGAAAACCGCGATTAGGAACGAATATCATGACCAAAGCACCAAACACCGTGGAAGTAACGTACGAGTCTTTCCGCATTCCGGTACAACTCGCAGATTACCGCGCGATCACGCTCACCGACGAGGAGCGCAAGCAGGCCATGCAGCAGGCGGCCGCTGTGCCCGAAAGTCAGCAGAGTCTCACGACCGATTACTTCTTGCAGGCTGCCTTTGTCGAGAAAATCGCCAACAACAGCACCTTGCGCGTACCCAAGCAGGTCGCACACGAACGCGCCCTCTCCATGGGCCGTACGCTCCAGCAAAAGCTGGACAACGACCAGCTTTCGCTGGACGATTACCTCAAGGCAATGAAGACCACTAAGGACCAGCTTATCGCCGAGTTCGAAGTTGAAGCGAAGCAGCAGCTCAGGCAGCGCATCGTCCTTTTGGCGATCGCCAAAACAGAAGGCCTCGAGGCAACCGACGCCGATTACGCCAACGAGGTCGAGCGCCTCTCCTCCTCTTACGGCATGCCAACCGAGGGCCTTGTGGGGTTCTTCGCCACCAGCGGCGAAAATGAGAGTGTGCGCCAGGACATCTCCGTATCCAAGGCGGCCGATTTCATGAAGCAGCTCGTACTCAACTAACAAAACAAAAGAGTCCTCTTTCCGATCCGGGTGTCCGAAACCTGCGGGCGCCCGGATTTGTTTTACCAAAACGCGGCCGTGCAAGAAAAAACGCCCCCGACCGCTAGGCCGAGGGCGCCGAGAGAGGCTAGTAGATATGACTACTGCAGATTCTGCATCTGGTCGCCGGACTTGTTATTGATCCACTCGATCGCCTGCATATCCGTGCCCTTGATGTGGTTGATGAGCCAGTTGGTGACCTCTTCTTCAACCTTCTCGGCGAAAGCATCGGTTGGACCGCCGGCAACGAGGTCTGCATGGAGACCCTTGACGGTCTCGACAAAGGCGTCGTGCTTAGCCTTGTGCTCAGTGAAGAGGGGGTACTTTGCATTCTGCATAAGCTCTTCTTCGCTGGCAAAGTGGAACACGGTGTACTCGGCCAAGAAGCTCAGAGTCTCCTCCGCCTTGGCGGCACGAGCGGCCTCATCTTCGCTTGCGAGAGCAGCATAGAGATCGTTGATACGCTTGATGAGCTCTTTGTGCTGGCCGTCGACAACTTCATTGCGGGTATAGAGGCTCGGAAGGAATTCGGCAGTCTTCATAGTAAGCTCCTTACGGGTTAGCTCTTATTTCAACGGCTAGTTGGTTTACTCCTCGCCCTTCATCTTCTTGGGAAGCAGGACGGCGAAGATGGCGGACACGATGTAAGCGCCCAGACCGAAGTAGAGCGACGTCGTGTAGGTGCCGGTCATGTCGAACAGGAAGGCGCCCATGAAGGTGCCGAACGAAGGACCGATGCCCATGATGATGAGCGTAGCGAGACCCCAGATCTTGCCGAGGGAAGCGCCACCAAAGACGGTGCCAGCGTAGCCGGCAGCGCCACCGGGCTCAATGCCCCAGTAGACGGACAGCAGGACCATGCCCAGGCAGACGATCGGGAAGTTACCGGTCAGTGCGCAAAGGACGCCAGCGATGCCGAACAGCGGGGAGACGACGAGCATGAGACGACGAGCGGGACGCTCGACGCCCATCTTGACAACGAGGGCGTCAGAGATCTTACCGGTGATAGGCATAGCGAAGATGCCAGCGAAACCGATGAGCATGTAGACGACGTTAGCAAGAGGCATACCGAACAGGGACTCCTGAGTCCAGCCGAGGTCGATGGTGAAGAAGCGAACGACCTGAGACCAGATGAGGAACTCGCCCATGACTGCGAACATGAAGGCGAAGATATCGCACCACAGAGCGCGGGTCTTGAAGGCCTCGCCAACCGTCCAGGTGCGAGCGGGCTTAGCACTCTCGTCCTTCTTGGGCAGGGAATCCAGGCCAAAGGGCTGAGCACCGATCTTGTCGGGCATGGGCTTGGCGACAGCAGCGGCGATGAGCAGCATGACGGCCATAATCACGGAGAGGAGCTTCATGCCCATGGACCAACCGGCGTTCTTAAGAACCGGGGAAACCACGATGGTGAGCAGCAGCTGGGCCATCGGGGCGCCCATGAAGGCAAGACCCCACTTGGAGCCATAGGAGGCACCGACGTACCACTTGCGGCAGGAGATGGTCGAAGAGACCCAGAGCATACCGGTGCCGACGCCGGCGAAGACGCCGTAGCTCAGCAGGTAGACCGGGAAGGACCAGGAGACGCCCTCAGGAATGAAGGAGGTCAGGAAGAAGCCCAGGAAGCAGCAGATAGCACCGATGATGTAGGTGGGCTTCGTGCCGCGCTTGTCGATCAGCGAGCCGCTGAAGAATGCCGTGATGGCGTAGAACGTCATCATGAAGCAGTAGCCGAGCGAGGCCTGGGTCGAAGTCCAGCCCATGCCGTCGACGAGCGACGTCTGCATGATGGAGAACGAAGACCTGTAGCCAAAGAGGCAGAAAACGGCAAGCCATGCAGCGATTACGGTACAAGTACCATATTTTTTAGCCGTCTCTTTGGAGATTGCCATGAGTGTAACCTCAGCTTTCCAATTGGTCGGCCAATGCGGTGAAGGACTGAGCCTTCCCGGCATCGCCGGCACGGTTGTACATAGTTGCCGCGTTGCGGGCGATCGACGGAAGCTGGGCCGTCAAATCGTTCGAAGCGCGAGCGAGGTCGATGAGCTCCGCCATGGCGTCGCCGGCATCGGCGAAGCGCTTGGCGCGATAGAGCACCATCGCGTGAAGATTCATCAAGGTGTAGCGGTCCTGCGCTGCTAGAGTCTGCTCACCGGATTCAAGTGCGCCGCGCACAGCGGAAACAGCCTCATCGACGCGCCCGATCTGCGCCAGAGTCGCGATGTGATTGGAGAGGGCGCCAATGAAGTCCTCCCCTGTCGCGCAGCATACGGAGACCGCCTCGGCGGCGGCGTCCGATGCCTGCTCGGCCTGCTCGGCAAAGCCACGCATGGCCCAAGAAACAGCCAGGGCATCGTGGGCGCGAGCGCGCAGAACGGCGGTAGGAACCTCGGGGTCGGGGTCGCCCAAAGCGTTGAGGGCCTCCTCGATTAGACGGGCAGCGCGCTCCGGATCGGTTGCATCCAGGCAGGCATACCCGGCATTGACCAGAGCGCTTGCATAGGCAGGCGTGTTCTCAAGGCCTTCGTCGATCAGGCACTGACGAAGCTCCTCGTACGTCTCCAGGCACTTGTACCAAGCGCCGGAGGAACGATAGAGATCGGCCAAATCGGAGAGGGCAACGATGAGGCCCTGCTCGCGATTATGCTGCCAAGCAGCATCTTCTTCGGCGAGTGCATCGGCATCCTTGCCGCAAGTGCAAGCGACGCCGGCGCAAATCGTGCCCGATTCACGCAAACGCGCGATTTCTTGGGTTAGATAACCCTCGAGTGCGGTCATGTCCCCCTGGCGATGGTAATCACGAACCGTCGCCTCATATGCGTTAGCGTCGAAAACCATGTTCAACGCCTCCTCAACTACACGATTGAGATTAATTAGAACGGAGTGTCATCGCCAACATAGCAAGCGATGTTGTTATCGAGGTACAAATCCTGCAGCTCGCTCATGCGCTCGGGAGTCATATCACCATGATCGGAGTACTCGTACTTCTTACCGAGCTGCTCCCACTTGGTCTGACCCAAACGATGGAACTTAAGCAGGTTGATCTCGTAGAGACCGTTCTCGTTCATGAACTCGATGAGACGCTTGGCGTTCTCATCGCTGTCATTGAAGCCATGGATCGTCGGCTGACGCAGCACCAGGCGGCCGGGCCATCCAGAGCACTTAAGGGCGCGGATGTTGTCGAGAATGCGCTCATTGGAAACGCCGGTGCCCCACTTGTGAGCCTCGGGGTCCATGTTCTTGACATCGACGAACGCGAAGTCCAGACGACGGAAGATCTTCATGAACACTTCCTCGGTTGCGTATCCGCTGGTCTCGATTGCGGTGTGCATCGAGAGCTTCTTGCACTCCTTAAGTACTGCATCCAGATATTCATGATGCAGGAGCGGCTCGCCACCGGTAAAGGTGACACCGCCGTCGGAGCCCCAGTTGTTGTAGTCGCGACGCAGCGTGTTGACAAGGTCGGATACCGTCATGATGCGAACGGTCTGCTTGAGGGCACCGGCAGCGCACGAAGTGGTGCACTCGATGGTCTCGCAGTCGTTGCAGATTTTCCAGTCTACGCTCGGCTTTCCGTTCTCGTCGAACTGAATCGACCCATTGGGGCACGCGTCCCTGCACGCCTTGCAGCCTTGATCCCACTTGCACACGCGGTCAGCAAACATGAACTGGAGCTTGGGGCGCCAGCTCTCCGGATTGGCGCACCAACGGCACTTCAAGGGGCATCCCGTAAAGAACACGTTAGTGCGGCAGCCGGGACCATCGTGCACCGAATAACTCTGAATATCAAAAATCATGCCTGTGGGCTCGGCGCTCATGGCCCCTCCGATCACGTGGTAGGAATAGAAAAGTCCCGGCCGGCCAGGCGATAGACCGGCCGGGACCTAGATCCCGCTATAGGGAAGTCAGAACGTTACTACGCGTTCTCGAAGTTCTCGCAGCAGAAGGCGCCGCAGTCACCGTATGCCCAGGTCTCCTTCTCGAAGCCGGAGCAGGTGCCAATGCCATGAGAATCGGCATCGTGGAACTTAGCGCAGAACTTGCACAGCTTGCCGCACTCGAAGTGGGGGCAGGCGTCGGAGCCCTCGCCATCCAGAGGAACGATCATCCTGCTGACGGCGCACATACCCTTTTCGCAGTCCAGCGCCAGGAAATGCTTGCACTCGTAATGCTTCATATCGAATACAACTCCTCAGTTTTCTACATCTCGTACTCAGTACGGTAGATGACCTCGTCCTGGATAGGCTTACCGATCTCGCACCAATACTGGGTGAAGCCAGCGACGCGAACCATAAGGTCACGATAATCGTCAGGCTTCTTCTGGGCCTCGCGCAGCGTCTTGGAAGACGTGATGTTGAACTGGACGTGGAAGCCACCCTTGCGCATGTAGGCGCGGATGACGTCGAGCAGCTTGCGAGTACCGTTGATGCCGGCCACGGCGCTCGGGTGAATCTTGACGTTCATCTGAGCGTTCTGGTTCCTGGAGTGGTCGTAGCAGGTAGCGGAGGTGAACACCGCGTAGATGCCGTTCTTGTCCGTGTTAGCGGCAGGCGAGACGGAGCCGTCGGCGTAGGTGACGCCAGCGAGGCGGCCGTCGGCGGAAGCGAGGGTGATAGCGCCCTGCGGGCCGTGGGTGGACACGGAGATCTGGCACATGTACAGCGGCTTGCCGTAGTAGGACTTCAGGGTCGGCATGAGCGCGGTCATGAGGTCCTCGTAGTGCACCATGAGGTCGTCGACATAAGGATCGGCGTTACCGAACTTAGGAGCGTTGACGCAGTCGGTGAAGATCTTCTCGTACTTCACGGCCTCGTCGGTAGCCTCGCGACGGTCGGGCGAGAAGACGCCGGTCTCGAATGCAGTCTTGAAGCCGAAATTGTGCTCCAGAGCATCCATCATCTCGTCGAGCGTGTACTTCTTCTCGTCGAAGACGTTCTTCTTGAGAGACGCCATCGCGTTGATGAAGGTAACGGTACCGCAAGACTCGAAGTTGATGGTGGCGTTGTAGCGGCAGCCCATGTTGGAAAGGGTCTGACCCTTGGTGAAGCAGTCGGGCTTCAGGAGGGAAGCGACCACAGGCGGGTTGTTCTTACGCCAGATGTCCATCTGGATGTTGTTGACCTTGAGCGAGATGTCGCACAGCTCGGTCATGTAGTCCATCCAGACATCCCAGACATCGTCCATAGTCTTGAGCTCACGGTTGTGCGGCTCGAAGACCTTGATGCCGGTACGCTTGTCGACACCGTTGGTGAGGACGAGCTCGAGCAGCTTGGGCAGACCGGTGAAGTGGATACCGGTACCAGCAGTCGGAGCGGCGCCACCGGGGATCCAGGTGGTCTTGCCGTTGTAGTGCAGCGGCAGGAAGCAGCCGGGCGAAGACTCGAGGCAGCCACCGAGGCACCATGCGCGGGCGTCCTCGACCGTCATGCCCTCGTCGTGATAATGACGCAGCATGTAGTTCATACCGCACTGGTTGTTCATCCATGCGGGGTAGCCCTGACCGCCCTTGCAGCAGCGGGCTGCCTTCATGAGGAACTCCTCAGGCGTCTTCTCGTCATAGAGGACGGAAAGCGTCGGCTGCGTGGTACGGGCGCGGGTGCCGGCCTCGACGATGAGGTACTCGAGCGGGGTGACAGCGGTCAGACCATCGCGAGAGAGGCCGCCGAGGGACAGGTTGTTGAAGGTGTTGCCGGACAGAACGCCGCCGGTAACGCCAGAGGAAGCGAAGCACTCGATCGAGGTGATCTTAATGCGATAGAGCTCGAGAAGCTCAATGGCCTCTTCCTCGGTAATGGTGCCGTCCTCGAGGTCCTTCTCGTAGAAGGGCTGCAGGACCTGGCCCAAACGACCGATGGACTGGCCGGACTGCGGGTCCTCGTTGACCACGGCGAGGTGGCACAGGAAGGTGAGCTGGAGAGCCTCACGGAAGGTCGAGGGCTGCTTATGGGCGATGTTGTGCATGACAACAGCGATGTCCTCGTACTCCTTCTTCTGCTGAGGATCAGGCTCGCACTCAGCGAGGGACTCGGCGCGCTTGCCGTAGTTATCTGCCCAAGCGGAGAGACCCTTGGTGATCTCCTTCATAGCCATGTAGTAGTAACCACGGCTCATGCCCAGCAGACCGTCGCCGTTCTCGGCGAGACCGAGGATCTCGGCGATCTTCTCGTCGCACATCTCGATGATGCGGTCGAAGCCGTACTCGAGAGGCATGTAGTAGTTGATGATCTCGCGGCCCTGAGGGATGGCCCAAGAGTCGAACATGACGAGAACGGTGTCGCGATAGGCCTTGTACTTATAGTAGTCAGGAATGGCCTCGGAGTAGTTCTGGGTAATGACCTCGATGGAGCAGTTGTCCCAGTACCTGGAGATCTTCACCAGAATGGGGACTTCTTCCTTGCGCAGACCGAACTTCTGGGCGATGGAAACGACGTTGCCGAAGCTCTCGGTGACGTTACCGCCACCAGCGCCGACGACGGACATACGGTCGGCCTCGGCCAGAGCCGGAGCCTCAGCCTCGGCGAGGAGGGCCTCAGCCTGGGCGTTGAAGAACGAAGCGTCGACCCACGGGAACGGGAAGGCGCCACGCCAGTTCTTGGTCTTGTTCATAACGAGCAGCTCGCCCGGCCAGATGGTCGGGGTGGTGTGTGCGAGAGCAGCACCATAAGCCTTAGCGCGACGAATCTCAGGGACGTCGCCCTCGTTCTCCCACCAGACACGGTTATACCAATACGGGATCTCCATATCGATCGTGTTCTTCATCTGGTAGTAGATGTTGATGAGCTTCTCGAAACGCGGGCTGGGAGCGGGAATCTCTTCCTCGGTGTAGCCGGCGTCAACAGAGACGTCCAAGCTCTTATCCTGCCTGTTGCGTGCCTCGAGAATCTCAAAGATCTTTGTCTGTTTGTCCACGGTGTACCTCCTTGTGTGCAAACGTGCAGACCCTAACTTCGTTGCGGTTGGCCTTCGTGTCCCTCCTTCGGGCTTCCCGCATCGCTAGGGGGATAGTACGTGGTGAACCACCATTCACTGACGTGTACTTTGCGCAAGGAGCAGACGAACGGTCGTTCAAGGGATGTGTTCGGTATGTGGTGCGCGCACGATGCGCAGGTTCACTTAGGCTAACTAAAAAACTCTACTTGAATAAAGTCCGTTGTATATAAATCTCTGTACAAGAAAACAACCTCATTACCTGTGCATGTTTCACAATTGTTAACGTATTAATGCATAAAGAAGATGCCTTTTTGCATAGCCAAAATGCTTTTTTAATCTCTAAATACCTGGTGGAAAAGGGTTTTAGACGATCGCAAGCGCCATTTGAGAACAAAAAAGCCCATCCGCGAACTGCGGACGGGCTTGCAAATTCCCCTTGGGAAAACGCCGTATCAGGGGTTAATAAAAAACAGCTCGCTCTAAAGCGATTTACTACATACGCTGGGGTGCCGAGACGCCCACGAGGGAGAGAACCAACCCAAGAACAGAGCGCACGGCATCGCAGGCGGCCAAGCGAGCGCGCGAAAGCGCGGGATCGACCGGGCGACCCTCGCTAGGCAAAACCTGGCAAGCGGCGTAGAAGCTGTGGAAGTCGCCTGCAAGTTCCTCCGCATAATGAGTGAGACGGAAGGGAGCACGATCGCGTGCGCAGCTTGCGATGAGCTCGGAAAGCTCGGAAAGCTTGCGGGAGAGCGCCAGCTCAGTGGGATCGGTGAGCAGGGCGTAATCCGCGTCTTCACCGATGGCACGGGCAGCAACGGCATCCATACCGAGCTCTGCCGCCTCCTCGGGCGTCACGTCGGCTGCACGACGGAGAATCGAGCAGATGCGTGCATGAGCGTACTGCACGTAATAGACGGGGTTATCCTGCGTTTTGGCCTTAACCTTCTCGATATCGAAATCGATCTCTTGGTTGCTGGAACGCGAGATGAGCGTATAGCGCGCGGCGTCGGCGCCAACCTCGTCCACAAGCTCGCGGAACGTAATCATGGTGCCGCGGCGCTTGGACATCTTGACGGGCTTGCCGTTGCGCAGCAGGTTTACGAGCTGGCCAAGCAGGACTTCGAAGCGTCCGGGGTAGCCCAGGGCGTCGCAGGCGCTGCGAACGCGGTTGATATAACCGTGGTGGTCGCAGCCCCAGATATCGATCACGTGGTCCACGCGCTGGAACTTATCCCAGTGATAGGCAACATCGGAAGCAAAGTAGGTGTACTCGCCATCGGACTTGATGAGAACGCGGTCCTTGTCGTCGCCCAGATCGGTGGAGCGGAACCACAGGGCGCCTTCCTTCTCGTAGAGATAGCCCATCTCGTCGAGCTTCTTGAAGGCGCGGTCGACGGCAGAAGTGCCGGCAAACTCTCCCTCGCCGTCCTTGACATAGAGCGTGCGCTCGGAGAACCAGACGTCGAAGTCGCAGTTCACGTCGTGGCAAAGCTGCTTGATTCCTTCAAGCATACGCAGATAGCCGCGCTCGCGAAACTCCATCATGCGGTCGTGCTCGTCGGCATCCACCCATTTGTCACCGTCGGTACGATAGAAGTAGGCGGCCTCGTCGATGATATAGGAGCCGCCGTAAGAGTCGCGGCCAAGCTTCTCGGCAAACTCGTTTTGATACGGATGGGTCTCGGGATGCTCGTCTGCGTCGTCGGCAGCAAAGGCATCGCGATCGGCAACGAGAACCTTGTGGGCCTCGTCGATATCGACTGCGCGAGTGCGGACGATATCCGCAAGCTGCATATAGCGCATGGAAACGGAGTTTCCGAAGGTGTTCATCTGATTGCCGTGGTCATTGATGTAGTACTCGCGCTGGATATCGTAACCGGCGTGCTCCATCACACGGCACAGCGAATCGCCAAGGGCTGCCCAGCGACCATGGCCGATGTGCATGGGGCCCACAGGATTTGCAGAGACAAACTCAACCTGGGTCTTAACGCCCTGGCCGGCGTTGCTGCGAGCAAAATCCATGCCCTGAGCGCGAGCCTCGCCAAAGACGGCGTTCTTAGCGGCGGGAGAAAGGTAGAAGTTGATGAAGCCAGGGCCCGCGATCTCAACCTTCTCGACCGAAGCATCCTCGGGAAGATGCGCCACAATCGCTTCGGCGATCTTACGCGGCGCGCAGTGCGCGAGCTTTGCGGACTTCATGGCAAGCGTGGTGGTCCACTCGCCGTGCGACGTGTCGGCGGGACGCTCGAGCGCATAATCATCGAGCTCAAATGCGGGCAGCTCATCTGCCTCGATAGCAGCGGCGAGGGCATCGCGCAGAAGCTGTTCGATCTTTTGGGACATGGGTCCTCCTCTATAACGAATCTCGCAGGCTCTTGATCGCCTGCCGAGCGCTATGCCAATTATCGGCACAAGCAGGCATTACTCTAGCACACCGGCCCGTCTGCGTGCTTTTGCCCGCGCATGCGATTATGTGGGGTTTTTCTGGTCATTTTCAACAAAAGCGCACGTAGAGATGCTATTCTTGAATGGTTGAGCGTCTAAAAGATGGAGGAAGCATGTTTAAGATTGGTGAGCACGTGATACATCCGGGCCAGGGCGTCTGCACGGTGACGGGATTCAAGGACTCCCCCGCCCCCATGATCGAACTCGAAGCCCACTCCGGACACTCGAAGACCAAGCTGCTCTATCCCCTGTCGCAGGCCGGGCGCCTTCATGCCTGCATCGACAGGGACCAAGCCGAAAAACTGCTCTCCGATTATGATTCGATAGCATGCGACTCGTTTACCGAGCGCAATAGCTCCCTTGAGGAAAGCTATTTCAAGCAGCTGCTCAAGCAGGGCGCCCCCACCACGGTTCAGGTTGCAAAAACCATGCGCTGCCGCATTCACGACGCCGAGTCTCAAGCAAGAAAGCCCAGCAGCTACTATATGCGCATCCTCAAGGAAGCCCATCGCCGCTCTGTCGAAGAGCTCGCCGTGGCCCTTGGCGTGAGCGAAGACGATATCGAGGCGCGTATGGCGCAAACGTTTGAGGGCTTTGACCAAAACTAGCTTCGGTTTTATATGTCCTGTTCGAGCGGGTGTGTGCGCTGCGCATGCCCGCTTTTACTATCCAGAAATGCTTTGATGTTAGATAGAGCGCGAGGATGGGTATCCATACGTCAATGAATCGTCGATCGAAGGAACTCATCATGCGCTTTTTACTTAACTGGCTGCTCACCTCGATCGCCATTGCGGTCGCTACGCTCATCGTCCCCGGCATTGCGCCATTCGGCGCAGGCGAGGCGTGGGTGAGCTTTATGTTTGTCGGTCTGTTTTTGGGATTTGTCAATTCCCTCGTCAAGCCGTTTGTCAGCGCCATCTCGCTGCCCGTGACCATCATCACGCTCGGCATCTTCCAGCTGGTCATCAACAGCTTCATGTTGGAACTTGCAAGCTGGCTCTCCATCAATATCCTTGGCGCGGGCATCTCCATCGCAAGCTTTGGCTCTGCCTTTATGGGTGCCATCATCGTAAGCATCATGTGTGCGATATTAAACAGTGTGGTTGAAGAATAGACAACGGCGCCGGACCGCTATGGAGTGGCCCGGCGCCGATTGGGTAGCCTGAATGCTTTGAGTCCGCGAGGTCCACTCGCGCTACGTGCTTCGCTTTAAATGACGTAATCAAACGACTGGGGCTCCGCAACCAGATCGGCCACAGTCACGCTATCCAGATATTCGTTGATCATGGTATGAAGCTTGGTCCACATGCCAAGCGTAGTGCAAGCGGCCTCGTGGTCGCAAGGCGCGGCGCCTTCGACCAAACACGATACCGGTGCGAGGCTCCCCTCCGTTAGGCGAAGGATTTCGCCCACGGTGTATTGATCGGCCGGACGCGTTAGGCAGTAGCCGCCTCCTTTGCCGCGCATGCCCGAAAGCATGCCGTTTCGTACGAGAATGGCGAGGATGTTCTCCAGATACTTCTCGGAAATCCCCTGACGCGCGGCAATCTCCTTGAGCGGTGTACGACCAGCAGCCTGGTGTTGCGCGAGGTCGATCATGACACGCAAGGCATAGCGGCCCTTAGTGGAAACAAGCATAAGGCTGGCCTTCTTTCCTTTCTCTTTAACCACGGTATCATACCAAAATACTAGGTTGAATACATGACGCAAGCTGGATAAATCGTCTCCCAAAGCGCCAGGGAGCCCCGGCTGCTTCATCGTCTCGAAACAAAACTATATTCCTATTGACATGATAGGTATTAGCCCGTTTAATACTGCCAACGGGAACCCATATATTCCCGCTGACTTATAGGTAATTTGCCTCACCGCGATTCGGAGGTCGGCATATGGAAGAGCAGAAGCGATGTAGCAGCGGCGCTTGAGCCCTCTTTGCATCTCATGCCACCCGCACGATTCAGTCCATTTCAATTTTCGGGCATCTCACCCGAGATCAAACTAGGAGCACATCATGTCCAACGTCTACACTTCCATCGACCAGCTTATCGGCCACACCCCCCTGCTCGAGCTCACCCATTTTGAACAGGACGAAGACCTGCACGCCCGCGTGCTTGTCAAGCTCGAGTACTTCAACCCCGCAGGCTCCGTCAAGGACCGCGTGGCCAAGAACATGATCGACGAGGCCGAGCGCACCGGCAAGCTTGTGCGCGGTGGCGACTACACCATCATCGAGCCGACCTCCGGCAACACCGGCGTGGGCATTGCTTCCGTGGCCGCCGCTCGTGGCTACAAGGTGATCATCACCATGCCCGAGACCATGTCCGTCGAACGCCGCAAGCTCATGCAGGCCTACGGTGCCGAACTTGTCCTCACCGATGGCGCCAAGGGCATGAAGGGCGCCATCGCCAAGGCCGAGGAACTGCAGAAGGAGACCCCCAACAGCATCATTGCCGGCCAGTTTGTGAACCCCGCGAACCCCGCCGTCCACAAGGCCACGACCGGCCCGGAGATTTGGGCCGATACCGATGGCCAGGTTGACATCTTTGTCGCGGGCGTGGGCACCGGTGGCACGGTGACCGGCGTGGGCGAGTACCTCAAAGAGCAGAACCCCGATGTGAAGGTCGTCGCTGTCGAGCCCGCCTCCTCCCCCGTTCTTTCCGAGGGTCATGCTGGTCCGCACAAGATCCAGGGCATCGGTGCAGGCTTTGTGCCCGACGTGCTCGACACCAAGGTCTACGACGAGATCATCCCCGTCGAGAATGAGGACGCTTTTGCCACCGGTCGCGCCGTAGGCCACAAGGAGGGCGTACTCGTGGGCATTTCGTCCGGTGCCGCCGTGTGGGCCGCGCTGCAGCTCGCCAAGCGTCCCGAGAATGAGGGCAAGACCATCGTGGCGCTTCTTGCCGATACCGGCGAGCGCTATCTCTCCACAGCCCTGTTCGCGTAGAGCGTTGAGGCGTTGAGGCGCGGCTTCCAGCACCGGCATCGGTCGCTTTCGATGCCCTTCCCCTCAACGGCGTTAGCGACACGAATGAGACATGGACGCGCACAGACGATATCGCGCAGCCCATGCAGTACAATCAGGAAAACGAGCGGCGCGGGACCGATGAGCCCCGTGCCGTTTTCTGCCGTTTTAGCATGCACGGCATCGCGTAAGGAGCATAGATGTCCAAGGGGCGCGTACTCGTTGCCATGAGTGGCGGCGTCGATTCGAGCGTAACCGCTTTCCTTCTCAAACAGCAGGGATATGACTGCGTGGGCGCCACCATGCGCCTCACCTGCCCTGTGCCCGACCCCACAACGGGAATCAGCAAAGTTGATCGCGATATCGCCGATGCAAAAGCCGTTTGCGCGCGCATCGGCATCCCCCACCGCGTGCTCGATCTTCAGCAAACGTTCGAGCAAAGCGTTATCGACCGGTTTGTCGCAGCCTATCAGGCAGGACTCACGCCCAACCCATGCATTATCTGCAATCGCCACATTAAATTTGGAGCGTTACTCGACGCTGCACTCGATATGGGATGCGACCTCCTTGCTACGGGGCACTACGCCAAAACGAGCCAAGCGCCCGATGGCACCTGGCAACTGCATCGCGGGGAAGATTCCAAAAAAGATCAGAGCTATTTTCTCTACTCCCTAACCCAGAAGCGCCTAGCACGCACGATTTTCCCGCTGGCAGGCCTGGACAAAGAGCGTGACGTGCGCCGCATCGCCGCCGAACAGGGGTTTGCCAACGCAAAGAAGGCGGAGAGCGAGGACATCTGCTTCGTTCCCGACGGCGACTACGCAAGCTACATCGAACGTCGCTGCGGGCGCGCAGCGGAACCCGGCGATATCATCTGGCGCGACGGTACCGTAGTCGGTCGCCATAACGGTGCGCTGCGCTATACCATCGGGCAGCGCAAGGGCCTGGGCGTTGCCATGGCACATCCTGTCTACGTCACCGGTATCGACGCATCAAGCAACACCGTGCATCTAGGAGAGCTCGAGGACCTGACGGCCGGCGCCCTGCTGGCAGACGATTGGATCTGGAGCGCACCGGCAGATCGTATGGAGGCCGAGCTGGACGCTGGCAGCATCCGCGTTGGCGCGAAGTTCCGGTATCGACAAGCAGACCAGTCGGCTACACTTACACGCCAGGACGACGGCTGCCTGAAGATCGTCTTCGACGTACCCCAGCGCGCTATCGCTGCAGGTCAGGCCGTCGTCGTTTACCAGGGAGACATTGTTCTTGGCGGTGGAACCGTAACCGCCGCTCTCAAGGGATAGCGCAGGCCGAAAGGCATCGTATGGCTGCAATCGGCAGCAGGCCTGCCCTATCCATAACGCACAATGTCGAGACGACCATCGCGGGTCATCTCGGCATGTTCATCCTCAAGAGCGGTTGTCAAAAGTGACCGCAGAAAAGCTACTCCCCTACGTATGCGCGCAGCAGCTCGTACGTGTTGCGCACGCCGTCCATGTGCGAGCGCTCGTAGTTATGGCTCGCGTACACGCCGGGGCCAATGAGGCCATGGCGAATGTCGTAACCTGCACGGAGCGTGGCCTCCACGTCCGAGCCGTAATGCGGATAGACGTCGATGGCGTAGCCGAGGTCCAGGCGTTTGGCTGTATCGGCAAGTGCGCTCACCAGCTCGTAGTTGTAGGGGCCACCGGAATCTTTGGCACAGATGGAGACCATGCGCTCGGTGCAGCCCAAGTCGTCGCCCACACAGCCCATATCCACGCTAATCATCTCGCATGTGTCTGCAGGCACAAAGGCACCGCCGTGACCGACCTCCTCATACACCGTGAAGAGCAGGGACACCTTGCGCGAGAGCTTAATGTCCCCCGCGGCGACCGCGCGGGCCAGGCCCAGCAAGATGGCGGCAGAAAGCTTATCGTCCAAAAAGCGGCTCTTGATGTAGCCGCTCTCGGTAATCACCGTGCGAGGATCCAAGGCGATGATATCGCCCGTCTGGATGCCCAGCTCGGCCACGCCATCCTTGGTGTCAACGTTCTCGTCGAGCAAGATCTCCATGTTCTTCTCGACGGTCTTGACCGGCTCGTCCGCCACATGCGCCGAAGGCTCGGTGTTGAGCACAACGCCGGTATAGACGCGACCATCGCGCGTGTGCACGGTGCAGTTTTCGCCATCGGCCGTAGACCACTGATGGCCGCCGAGGGTCGTCGGGCGCAAGCGGCCGTTGTCCTTGATGGAGCGAACCATGGCACCGAGCGTGTCCACGTGACTTGCCAGCACGAGAGGCTCGCTCTCGCCGCCCAAGCACACGAGCACATTGCCCTTCGTCGAGTGCTCGGGTGCAAAGCCCATCCCCTCAAGGGTCTCCATCACGTAGTCGGTCACCGCACGGGTATAGCCCGTAGGCGAAGCAATCGAAGTCAGCGCCTTAAGCTGCTCGGTTATATAATCTAGCTCAGAATTCATCATCGCTCCTATCGGTCGATGCGCCAAAACGCGGTATAGTCATTCGCGAACTCGATGCGGCAGACGCCCATCGCAGCGCGCTGCCCCAGTATAACCATCAATCGTGGAGGAATCGATGCGCGTCGCCATCATAGAAGACGATACCCACCAAGCAGAGACCACCGCAGCCTTTCTCTCCCGCTTCTCCTCAGAACGTGAGCGCCCGATCTCGTACACCATCTTCACCACGGGGGATGACGCCATCAAGGCGTACAAGCCCGTATGGGATCTGATATTGCTCGACATCGAGATGCCGGGCACCAACGGAATGGATGTCGCCCGCGCCATCCGTGCTAACGACCAAAAGGTCGAGATTGTCTTTATAACCCAGCTTGCCGGCTTTGCAATCGAAGGCTACGAGGTCCGAGCATTTGACTACATCCTCAAGCCCGTATCGTATGCACCGTTCGCCCTTAAGCTCGATCGCGTCTGCCAGGCGATCGACCGGCACCGCGATGCCCGGATAACCGTGACCAACCAAACGGGTTCGCATCGCATTGCCTGTTCGGACGCGCTCTACATCGCAAGCGAGGATCATCGCCTCACTTTTCACCTGGTCTGTGGCGGCTCGCTCTCGACAACCGCCATGACGCTTGCCGCTGCACAAGATGAGCTGGCCCCACAGGGGTTTGCCCGTTGCCACAAAAAGTATCTGGCTAATCTTCACTATGTCGATGGATACCAAAAGGATGCCGTCACCCTGTCTTGCCCGGGAGCAGAATCAGTCAGCTTGCCCCTCAGCCGATCATTTCGTTCGGATTTTCTAAAAGCGCTCCTGACCCGCTGGGAGGGCTAAGGCATGCCTGCATTTCTGGAACATATCGTCGAGCTCGGAACGATGCAATGCTGCCTCATCGCAACCTTGGGGCTCATGGGGCCGCTCGAACGGCGAGAGCGCTTTGGCGTGCGCCTGGTCCTATCGCTTGGAATGCTCTTGCTGCTGACGTCTCCCATCTATGCGTATCAGGAGGCAACCATCTCGCGGCTCATTCACCATCCCATGGCTTCCGAGACGCTGCAATGCGCTCTGCTCGCATTGACGTCGATGGCGCATCTTGCACTTTTTATCGTCTCGCTTGCGGGGCTGTACCTAGCCTGCTTTATCGTCAAGCTCGGGCAGGCGCTGTATTGCTCTGCCATCACCTATCTTACGCAGGACGTCGCCTATACGCTTTTTACCCTGCTTATGCCTTGGGCCTCGCATCGTGGAACACGCCCCCTCCAACCCCAGACGCTGCCGGTGGAGCTCGGAATCTTGGTACTCACCATACTTGCCTTTAGACCCATCGCGCGCAAGCTCTTTGTCGGCGGCGGGCGCAAACCCGAAGGCCCTTTATCCCTTGCGCTCATGATGGCCACACTCGGTATCAGCAAAGCCCTGGGCACCATCATGTCCATCAGTTACTCCGCCCACGCAGCGGGCCTGTTTCGCATTTCCGTCCTCTACGACCTCCTATTGAGCGTAAGCGTCACGGGGGCGCAAATGCTAATCTTCTCAACAGCCGCCACGCAGCGTCGCCTTGCGACCGAACGCGCCGTTGCCGCCAGCCAACGTCGGCAGTTTGAGAACCTTATCGATGCAACCGACACCATCAAGCGCAAAAGCCACGACCTCAAACTGCTAATTTCCGCGCTCGAGGTTGCCGGAGACAGCGTGTCTCGCTCAAAAGCCCTATCGAGCGTCAAGCAGTCGATCGCGACCCTCGATATGACACAGAACACCGGTTGTGCCGAACTCGATGCGGTGCTCAACCGAGCGTGGGGGAAATGTGAAGCGAAGCAAATTGCTTGGACCAGCTTGGCCGAGGGAGCCGCCGTTGCGCATATCGACCCGTTCGACTTGTTTGTGCTGGTTGGAAACGCCCTGGATAACGCAATCGAGGCCGTCGAGCATATCGACGACCCCGATCGGCGCTTTATATCGTTTTCGCTTAAAGCAAGCGGCTCACTGGCGTTTATGGAGATCGACAACTATACGGACAGCAGTCCTGTATTTATAAACGGACTGCCCCAAACGACAAAGCCGCAACGCGATAGCCACGGCTACGGCGTATCCAACATGGCCGAAGTCGTCGCTCGCTACGATGGCGCTATGGAATGCTCGGAGCACGACGGTGTCTATACGCTCAGAATCATGCTGCCCATTCCGTAGCAACAGCCAGCGGAACGGGCGCCGACTTGTTATTCCAAGATCTTGCCAATCACCACATGGCGATCGTTGGTTCCGCCGGACGCGCAGGTAGAACACACCAAAAGCCGATCCGTGCATGCAACGGGCACATCACGTCGATGCAGCGCCTGGCACTCGATTGCCGCAAGGTATGCATCTGCCAAAGGAGCACCGGAGCCCGCCCGGTATACGGATCGGTCATATGCGTTACACCGAGCGTATGCAATCAGCTCGACATCGTGCCATCGACTGCCATCATAGAGCCGAGCTGTGGCATGCCCGTCAAAAAACGACGCATCCGAAAACCGCTCAAGGTCCCCAAACATCAAGCCCCGCTCCATGTGGTGCCCGTAAACGATACTGACCGAATCGGAAAAACCGCGGCTGTTCCGATAATCCAAAAAGATGCTGCCCGCAAGCGAGAACTCACCCATGGCGTCCCGATCGATATAAGTGGTGTTGTCGCACCCCTGGACTACGGGATAGTCAATTGAGGTGCCGGGGATTTGAATCCACCCCACGACATCGGGGTTACGTTGGCAGAGCTCCTCAAACGACAACGGAGCCTGCTGGGCGGGCTTCCACTCCGCCCAGACATCCGACTCGCCCCCTTGCGTCGACAATGTCGCGTCCCAGACCCCATAGGAGCCAAGCGCCACCGCAACGAGCGCCACAAGCACAATCGCGATATCAATCGCGCGATCTAAAGCTTCCACAGAGGTGACGGCAAAACGCCTAACGGCGGGCGCCACGGCGAACCGAGCGGACGACAAAGCCGATCAGCAGCAGTGCGCCGGCGACAATCGCCACGACAAAGGGGGCGTTTTTGAGCAAGATGCCCGTCAGGGGCACATCATCCTGAGTATTGGTAAAGGCAACGCTATTCGTGCCCTCGCCCACCAGGTTGGTGGCGCCGTCCTCAGCACTCGCCAACGCATCGGCGTCGGCAGCCGCGCGCACCTCTTCTCCCTGCACGCCGTTCTCAACTACCTGCACGCTCGGGACATAGCCATCCTCCGCCGCCGTCTCGGTCACGGTGTAGCGCGTACCGACCGGAAGACTGTCGAACACAAGCTTCTCGCCGTCGGCAAGCTCAAACGTCATGGCCTTGTCCACCTTGCAGACCAGCTGTCCGCCATTGTCAAGGTTGCCGGTAACCGTAGCGTCCTCATTTCCCATGCCGATACGGTCAAACGTAATGGAGAACTCAAACTTACGCGTCTTGTCGGCATAGTCGCCCACCGTCGTCTTGCTAATTTCGAGCCTCGAGTTCTTGGTGTAGGTGTTAACGAAGGAGACGTCCTTGGCCTTCTCGCCATCATGCTCGGCCGTAACATTCTTGATGTAAAGCGAACCGTCGGCGGCGTTCGCAACATACAGGCGAAGCGTGTAGCTGTCCGCAGAGTAGGTCATGCCCTCCGTGGCGCCCTGATTCTCGGCCACTTTATATTCATAGACGCCCGCATGCGGAAAAACGCCACCGAACTCAATATGCGCCGACTTCTCCACCAGGCAGATGCCGTTTTCGGACTCCACCGGCGAATCGTCGCCAGAAAACCCAGGCATCGACACCGATGCAGTCGGCGCGCCTACGGTCATCGCCTCCAACGTAAATGTAAAGGCCTCTGTGGGCACCGAGGCGCCTTCGGGAAGCTGGAGCACCTTTGTGATCGGGATGTTAACCTCCGAACCCGCATTGCCGCCGATAACCGTCGGAACGGTCTCGGCAGACGCCGGAGCGGCAATTGTGCAGATCATCGCGGCAGGCAGAGCCGCCAGCATAGCCTTGGACTTTATTACTTTGAACATCAGGACTTCCTTTCTCTTTATCATGTCCTCTATCCGTTGACGGAGCGCCTCGCTACAGACCCCTAATCCTGAATAGTGCAATAGCCCGTCCCTGTATCTGCTTCGATGAGACCGGACCAAACGCACGGCTATCGCGCGCGTGCTCCCTCCCATCGCCAAGCACAAAGTACTCGTCGCCGGTAAGCCTTACCGGCATTTGCACGCTCGCATCCAAAGGGAGCAGCGTCTTCTCGTAGATGGCGTCTTCCTGTTGGACAAAGCCATCAATCACCACGCCCTGCTCGGTAATGTCGACATCATCGAAAGGGCCCGCGCTTACGCGAAGCACGGAAGGGCCGTCTCCGACATCGACCACTACGGCATCCCCCGCCGTATATTCGGTGTCGAGCCTAAAGAACAGCACCAGGTCCCCATCCTTAAACGCAGGGACCATCCCAGCGCCCTCGACGCGCACGACGCCAAAAATCAGCCCAAACAAGATGACGGCCACGAACGCAAGGCCGATCAGCTTGAGCAACAGGTCGATAAGCGCGCCCTTTAGACCTGCTTTCTCGCGGGATGGGGAGGCGGCTCTCATCGGACCCTCCAGCGCACGTATGCGACAACGCCCGCTACAGCGGCAATGGCAACGGCAGCGATGAGAAGCCTCGCGGACCCCACGCCAATACCCGTGTCGGGCGCTACCGCGTCTTCGAAAATGCCCAGGTCGTGATAGGGCGAATCAAAATGGACCGTCGACATCAAACACGCCTCGGGCATATCGATGCCTCCGATAAACGCCTGCTCCAGTGACCCGTCAACGGCACGCTCGGCTACAACGGCCGCATCGGAATCGACCGAATCGTCATCGCCGACATTAACCGGCGAGGCGCTATATCCGAGCATCGAGAAGCTACCGTCGGCAAAGAGCACGCCGAAGGTCCCCGCAGGCAGGTTGAAAAAGCGGTAACGACCGCCCTCATACGCAACGGCCTCTCCCGTCAGAACATCCATCTGCTCACCGGTCTCGACCACAGCCTCTCTGCCATCGACGAGATACGGCTCATAGTCAGACGCGCAAGCGGGATCGCCCCCGCTCTTGAGCACCATGAGATGCGCCGAAACGCCATCTATCGCGACCTCGGAATCGGCGCGGATGCCGTCCTCGTCTATGTCGTGCCAAACGATGCCCTCAAGGGAGCGCGATACCACGCTCGACGAGGCATCGCTTTCCAGGCCATCGCGCGTCAGCCTGTTGACCAGACGGTCCGACGGCTGCGCATCGGGGGCAACCAGCGTCAGATGCATCTTGAGCGTCGTCGTGGCGGGAAGCTCGCCCACAGCGGCAATTGCCACTGGCTCAAATGCGTCAGGGATCTCAAGAAGTCCACCCGTGCCAACGACAAGCTCGTGCCAACGATCGTCGGACTCGAAGTCAACCGTTTTGAGGTCGATGCTCGTTTTTCCCCTAAGCGACTCATCGCACGTGTAGTAATAACGTACGCCCGGTAAAGCCCCTGTGTTATCCACCCTCACTTCACGCACTTGCACGGTCCCGTTGAACTTGGACCCGGCCTGGTCACCGTCAAAGGGCAGGCTGTCCACGGCGACCATGTCGATCGTATTGACCGAGTTGTTGCCGACGTTAATCCGAAAACCCATAGCATCGCCAATCTCGACAACCGGGTTCTCGGAAATCTTGGAGAGGCTGACCGCGTTGTTCTTGCTCACCTGGATGCTGAGCCTTGCCAAGTTAGCGTTTTCGGGCGAAAAGTCGTGCTTTTGCTCGCCGGCGCCCCATACCTTCGCCTCATTTAAAAGCTGCTGGTTATTGATGACATCGGTCCCCTCGTCTCCCGGGGTTCCGATAGCGCAGGCGTAGTGGATCGGATCGAGCGATGTGACAGCATCGGTGCCCACCTTAATGCCATCGAGCGTCCACAAAAGCGTCGTAGTGCCATCAACGTTAGCGCTAACCGTGGGCTCCAGCGACTGACCGCCCTCAATCCTTCCTTGGCGCCCCTCCTCTGCCTGGACATAGGTACCTCCCCAGTAGGCAGATCCCGGAACATAGGCAAGCCCTGCGGGAAGCGTGTCCTCGACATAGACCTTGGTCGTATATGACGAACCCTCGGTTATCGATTCGCCCGCCGAGCGATGGATCGCGAGCCTAAGAATGTAGTCGGCAGTCCGCTGGTTCGCATCCATATCGTAGGCAAGCTTTTCGCCGCCGACGCTCGTCTGCTGTTCCACGCCCTTAGTGATCGAGGTCGAGTAGGCAACAACGAGACACGAATCGCCATATGAGAGGCCAGCGCTACCGCCCCCGTACCCGTTCGCGTCATACCACGATTTGAGGTAGGTGCTCAGCCCGTCACGCGTCGCGTAATCATTGACCCAAAACGCCTCCGGATAGTCGAGACCATAATTGAGCTCCTCCGACCCTGCACGCGTAGGAAAAGCGTCGCTTTTGGCATACTGCTCGTATTGACTATCGCTCAGCTCTTGCGAATCCA
>CAKUFD010000013.1 GCA_934647195.1 uncultured Collinsella sp. | reverse complement strand
GGACCCGACATAAAAGCGTCGGATCCGTCTTTTAGTTGCTGCGTGTTATGGCAGAAAACTCGCTACTCCCACTCGACCGTGCCGACGGGCTTGGGGGTCAGATCGTAGCAGACGCGGCAGATGCCCGGGACCTCGGCGGTAACGCGAGCCGTGATGCGCTTGAGCAGCGCCCAGTCGAGCTCGGGCACCTCAGCGGTCATGACGTCGACGGTATTGATGCAGCGGATGATGCAGGGCCAATCGTAGGCACGCTTGCCCTCGCGCACGCCGGTGGCGCGGAAGTCGGGCACGACGGCGAAGTACTGCCAGATGGTGAGGCCTGCCTTGTCGATCTCCTCGCGGACGATCGCGTCGGCCTCGCGCAGCGCCTCCAGGCGGTCGCGGGTGATGGCACCCAGGCAGCGAACGCCCAGGCCGGGGCCGGGGAACGGCTGGCGCTCGACCATGTTCTCGGGCAGGCCGAGCTCGCGGCCAACGACGCGGACCTCGTCCTTATACAGCAGCTTGACGGGCTCGCAAAGCTCGAACTGCAGGTCTTCAGGCAGACCGCCCACGTTATGATGGGCCTTCACGCCATCCTGGGACTCAAGGATGTCGGGATAGATAGTGCCCTGGGCGAGGAAACTAACCTCGTCGCCTACCTTGCGGGCCTCTTCCTCAAAGACGCGGATGAACTCGGCGCCGATAATCTTGCGCTTGGCCTCGGGCTCGTCCACATCGACGAGCTTATTGAGGAAGCGATCGGTTGCGTCTACGTAGACTAGGTTAGCATCCATCTGGTTCTTGAAAACGTCGACGACCTGCTCGCTCTCGCCCTTGCGCATGAGACCGTGGTTCACGTGCACGCAGATGAGCTGCTTGCCGATGGCCTTGATGAGAAGCGCGGCAACGACGGAGCTGTCAACGCCGCCGGAAAGAGCCAGCAGGACCTTTTTATCGCCGATCTGGTCACGGATTGCAGTTACCTGCTCGTCAATAAACGTCTGGGCAAGCTCGGGGGTGGTGATGCGCGCCATGTCGTCGGGACGCTTGTTGGGATCCATGCAGGGCTCCTTTTTGTTCGATGGGGATGCGCCGCCGTGCTTGCGAGCGCATATATCACACCGTTTCATTATATGCGGCAGGGGGTGCATTACTCCCTGCCATGAAGAAAGAGTTTGCGGGACGGGGCGAGTTTTCCGCCGATGGGGTCGCTGGGCATGAAGTGCGGCAGGGGGGTCATTGTCACGCACGGCTTCAAGATGAGTGGCGGCTTTTCGAACAGTTCCTGACGAGTGGCGGTTTTTGAAACGTCCTGGGGACGAAACAGGTCGCAGAATGCACGTTTATCCGCCATACGTTTCAAAATGAGTGATTTACCGCCACTCGCCTGGAGCCCGCTTGAGCCTGGAGCCCCATGCGGGACTGATCTCGGCACCATAATGTGCGTTTTGCCGCCACTCGCGGGCGTGGAGCCCCATATAAAATCAAACTCGACGAAGCGGCGGGCAGCCAGGCTCCGGAGCCAGCAGCATAACCCCGACACCGACGTCCAAACCCCGAAACGAACAGCGAGGTCTCGGCACCAGCAGCTAAGCCCTAGGCAGCCTCCTCGCCCTGCAGCGCCTCCGTTTCAATCAACTTGGTTGCATGCGCAATGGCATCGTCGATGGTGGAACGGAAGTTCTCCTCGCCAACCAGGTCGACAAATCCCGCATGCTGCATCGTCTTCATGGGCTGGCTGTTGACGTGACTGAAGATGAGACGAACACCGCTCTCGTCACAGTACTGATAAAGGCTCTCGAGCGCGTTCATGCCGGTCGCGTCGAGCGAGGGCACGCCGCGCATGCGGATGATCAGGTATTTCGTGAAGTCTTTGAGCGTGATATCGGAAATGCGGTCGGCCATGCCAAAGAACATCGGGCCGTTGATCTCGTACACGCGCACGCTTCGAGGCAGCTCGCGCAGGTGCGTGACCTGAGAGTCGTCGTCGCAGTAGTACTTCCAGCCCCTGACCTCGGTTTCCTCGCTCACCATCTTCATGAAGAGAACCACGGTGATCACCATGCCCACACCTATGGCGGTGACCAAGTCGAACACGATCGTCAGCGCAAAGGTGAGCAGCAGAGTCGCCACGGCGCCACGCGAGGCAGTGCGGCACAGATGCGCAAAGCTGCGCCAGCCGGACATGTTGTAGGCAACCTGCAGCAGGATTGCCGCGATGGTGGGCATCGGAATCAAAGCGGCATACGGCATGAGGAACACAAGGACGGCGAGCAGCACCACGGCGTGGACCATACCGGCCACCGGCGTGCGGCCGCCGCTCCTCACGTTGGCGGCGGTGCGCGCGATGGCACCCGTGGCGGGGATGCCGCCGAAGAGCGCCGAGCCGATGTTGCCCACACCCTGTGCCACAAGCTCCATGTTGCAGCGATGGTGGCTTGAAATCATGGAGTCAGCGACCACGCACGAAAGCAGCGACTCGATGGCGGCAAGGAGTGCGATGGTGAAGCCGTTGGGCAGCTCGCTGCGCAGCAACTCGATGCTGAGCTGCGGGATGCGGAGCGTCGGCAGGCCAGCACTGATGGTATAGAGGTCGCCAATCGTATTGACGTTGAGGTGAAACGCCGGGACCATGGCGGCGCCGGCGATGACAGCGACAAGCGAGGCCGGGATGCGGCTCGAGACCTTGGGCCAGGCGATGAGGATGGCAAGGCAAACGACACCAACAAGCAGTGCCTGCCAGTTAAAGGTGCCGATGTTTTGCGCCGCGGCGCTCATCTTGTCGATTGCGTCGATGGTGACGGTGCCGGCGGGGTAGGTGAGACCCAGGAGGTCTTTGATCTGTCCGATGACGATGGTGACCGCGATGCCCGCAGTGAAGCCCGTCGTGATGGTATAGGGCACAAAGCGGATGAGCGTTCCCAGCTTGAGAAAGCCCATGAGCATAAGCAGGGCGCCTGCGATGACAGTTGCCGCCACCAGGCCGTCGAGGCCGTCTGTGGCAACGATGCCGGCAACAATCGTGGCAAAGGCAGCGGTAGGACCCGATACCTGCACGCGGCTGCCGCCGAGCAGCGCGATGAGGAAGCCGGCGACGATGGCCGTATAAAGGCCCTGCTCCGGGGCAACACCAGAAGCGATAGCGAGAGCGATAGAAAGCGGCAGCGCCACCACGGCAACAACGATACCGGAGACGATATCTTTGGGAATCTGCCTGCGGAGTTCCTCTTTATCGGTGTGCTTGATGATGCTGAACAGTATGGGCTTGATCTTGTCGCGCTGCATGGCCTTCAATTCGTGTCGATGCGGTTAGTTGACGAACCCCTTGCAGCGCAGCTGCCAGCCCAATAAAAACGACAAGGCTCCCGCCAGGGGGCGACCCCAACGAAAGCGCATTTAGTTTTTAGAGTGAGGCGGCGAAAAGCCACAAGGGGTGTCTATCGTAACGTCTGAATGGCGTAGGGCGGAATGGAACATAAAATCGCCAGGAGGATGGGGCACTCCGGCGCCATCGCCGAAAGATACTCTGCAGCCTTGGCCCCATAAATGAGTGGCGGTTTTTCGTGCATCCCTCAACGAGTGGCGGTTTTTGAAACGCCCCTGGGACGAAATCGGCTGGATAGTGCACGTTTATCCGCCACTCGTTTCGAAATGAGCGATTTACTGCCACTCGTCTAGTCCGAAATCCGACACAAAGCAGACATCGGCAAAGAAATGCACGTTCTTCCGTCACTCGTCTCGAGGCCGGAACCCAACTCGGGACCGAAATCAGCCGAACAGCGCACGTTTTACCGCCACTCGTTTCGAAGCTGAGGCCAGCACCTCGCACGCGGGGCCATGACGCCAGCCTTCGGCACACAACCCTAGACACTGCACCGCCACCCCGCTCGTCCCAAATCCCATACATCGCCGCCACACGGCACCCACACCCAAACCGGCCCAAGACCGCAATGAACGCGCCGCCCTTCCCGTACAATGAGCAAAAACAAAAGAAAGGGCGCGCAACATGGAGCAATACCTGCGGGAGACACCGATGCTCGACTACGGCAGCGCTCTCATCCAAGCCCTGGCTCACGAGCGCGGCTGGAGCAAACTTCCCAAGGCGGAGCGGGTGCGCGCCATCTACAACTTCGTACGCGACGAGATCCTGTTTGGCTACAACACCGACGACAGCGTCCCCGCCTCGCGCGTTCTCGCCGACGGCTTTGGCCAGTGCAACACCAAGGGGACGCTCTTCATGGCGCTGCTGCGCCTTTGCGGTATCCCCTGCCGGGTCCACGGCTTCATGATCGACAAGAAATTGCAGAAGGGCGCCATGACCGGCATCGTCTATCGCAACGCGCCGCAAGAGATCCTGCACAGCTGGATCGAGGTTCTTCTCGACGGGCGCTGGTACGAGCTGGAGGGTTTCATCCTCGACAAGGGCTACCTGGGAAACCTACAGGCGGCTCACCCGGAATGCACCGGCGCGTTTTGCGGCTACGGCGTCGCCGTCAAAGACTTCAGGCACCCGCCAATTAACTTCGATTGCAACGACACCTACATCCAAAGCGAGGGCATTACCCGTGACCTTGGAATCTACGACTGCCCGGACGATCTGCTACAAGAACACGGCCAGTCCATGTCTGCACTAAAAACACTCGCCTACCGCCACCTTGGCAGACATCTCATGAATCGAAACGTGAAGAAAATTCGCGGCAGGGCGTAAGTGGAGCCCGGAAAGCTATTGCAGCAGCCCGCGCGCGTCCAGGCTAGCCACAAATAGGTCGTAATTATCGGACAAAGGATCCACTGTCACGAGTCTTTTACCGCCCTCGTCATATAGGGCAATTTCGCCCTTTTTGTCGATTTCCGCCCTCTGGACCTGCTGGAAAGATGACCTGTATTTCCGGATGAGCTTGTGGATCTCAATCCGCTCGCCATCCACTTCAACCGCCCACCTAGTCGCCCAAAGCCAAGCAAACAGGCCCACTCCCACCAAAGCCAGCGCGACGCAGAGATGCCCCACCGTCGCACTTTCGTTGCCACTCAACATAAGCACGAGAAACAAGACAAACAGGAAGGCGCACACGCAGACCGTTATCGCGCCAACGTTCTTGAGCACAGCAGGGGCTTTCAGGGTGTAACAAGTTGCAGCCTGACCGGCACCCTCGGCACTCGATCGCTTATTTTTCAAAGCACCGATTACCAGAGTTACTGCGGTCATCGCTATTGCAAGACTGATGATGCGGATTACGCCGTCCACTTCTTTCGCCCTTCTCGGTCATCGATTATTTCAAAAATCCCACTTTACCCAAGTTATACAGCACTGCAAATCAATCGCATTTATTGAAGAACATGGGCGTGCCTTCTGCCCTGGAAGACAGCGCACGAGGGGACGGCAACCCCTCGTCCCGTCGTGGCGCACGCAAAGCGTCAAGGCCCTGCGCGGCAGACGCTATCCCGTATAAGCGTCTTCCTTGCCGCAGCTAAAGTCGCGACAAGCCAAGTACGCCTCGTCACCGGCATTCTCCGGAACGTCGATGCGCTCGATCTTGAACACGACGGGGCGGGTACCGTCATTGCAACAGGCGATCATAGTGCGCTCGTCATTGGTCCAGTTCTTCATGATGGCGCCGCCGGCAAGGGCCGTATAGATATAGCGGCTTATGGAATCCCACGCCTCGGCGCAGGGAAACGGCGGGTCGAGCTCTCGTCCAAAGTGATAGAAGTCGTCCTTTCCGGCTTCACGCTCGAACAGATATTCTTGCCCCACGTCAAAGCAGGGGCAAGGTCCGCTCTCGGGATCTGCGAGATATTCTTTCTGGAGCTCGGGGAACAACTTCTTATCGAAAACCGTGACCTTGCACTTGTGCTTCATGTAAGTCTCCTTTCATGGGGAAGCCAGAAGGGGCGCATTTGCGCATGAGGACGAAGCCACCTCAAACAATAAAACGAGTCTACCCAGCATTCTCAAAGACAAATCAGGGCGACACATCAGCTAACAACAGAAGCCCAGCGGCGCTTCACCCCCCCCTGCATGCATCTTGAGCCCTCGACAATGCAACTTGGACAAACGCCAAAATCGCAGCCACCGACATCGATTACTCTGGAACCAGCCCGGAAGGAGAGGACCGTGAAGATCATCATCGACGAGCAAAAAGCCGCTCAAGACATAGAAGTGACCATCGTCTGCGCCAGAGCCGATCGTCGAATACTCGAGATGGTGGCCCGGCTGCGCATGTTCGACAGGAAAGTGACCGGCACAGCAGACGGTCGCACGCGCATATTGAGCGCCGAGGACATCCTGTTCATCGAATCGGTGGACAAACGCACGTTCATTTACACGGCGGACGAAGTTCTGGAAACGAGCCTGCGTCTCTACGAGATGGAGGAACGCCTTGCCGACTGCGACTTCTTGCGCATCGCAAAGGGCTGCATCGTCAATTTCCGCGCGATCACAGCCCTCGAGCCCAACATCAACGGCAGAATCATCGCCACGCTCGAAAACAAAGAACGAGTCACGATCTCGCGACAATACGCGCCTGTTGTCAAATCCAAGCTTGGTCTGAAATAACCGAGGCACCCAGGAAAGGAGACCAACATGATCAAAAGGGACATCATCGACACCGAGAAACGAACGCTTGCAGAAAATCTCACAGAGCTTACGAACAACGTCTGCATCGGCTTCACCGTTGCCATGACTGCAGTGCTGGCGCTGGGAACCTGCTTTGCAGACGGCGCCACCAAGCAGGGTATCTACTATTGCTGGGGAATTCTTGCCGTCTGCATCGCCACTCCATTGTTGCAGCTTGTATTTTTCACGCCCACCATGATCAAACGAATGACATATCCGATGCGCCTTGCGCTGTTCAGTGCTTGCCTCTATGCCCTTCTCTGCATCCTGGCAATCCTCCTGGGCTGGTTCCCAACGAATAACCCCGCCGCATGGACGACCTTCACGGTCGTCTTCTTCGCCATCCTGGCGCTGCTCACCCTGGTGTTTACCGCCAAGCTGAACCGCGACACCCGCGAAATGAACGAGAAACTCGCCGAGTATCGCAAAAGCATGGGAGAAAAGTAGGCGAGCGCTGTCGCGCACCGAGTAAATGGAGCAACGTTTCCCTAACCATGTTCTTGACGGGACGCACTGGCCGCACGGCAACAGAACGATTCGGAAATGACGGCGTGCCACGAAATGACCTCTACAAGCAGACCTGCAACGCCATCTGCCCTTGCGCCCATCCGAGTACTCATGGCCATTATCGGCAGCAGACACTTGCTATTCCTCTGCCTGGGTCAACTCTTCTAGCCAGTCGATATAACCCAAAATGGTCTCGCGGCTCTCGTCAGACTCATTCCAAGGATCTCCAAAAGTCCCAATGGGAGCAAGTTTGGTGAATGGCCAGGCGCGATACGGATATGCGAGGCCTGCAAGAATCTCCTTGTCATGAACCATCTCAACGCCGAAGTTCTCCAGCTTTCTAACATCCATGACAACACGAACCAGATTGCTAGAATAACGCGGCACGCCGATTGCCCCCACGCGGCCCAACCAGTTAGGGGCGTGCAGCCACACCTTTGTTCCAGGCGCAAAATGCCTTGTCCCATGCACAATGTGATGATCTTCCCCTATGGTGTTCTCGTCTTTCATACGCGCGGTCAAGCACCAGCTCTCGGAAACATGCGGAGACTCCGCAACGACCTTCACAAAGGCATCCGCGAAATCCTGTTCGTCTCCCCCTAGCGGTACGCTTGTGAACTGCCCGTCCATAATGCGAGAACACTTCCAGCCGCCGCCTTCCGCAAGAACAAGGTCGCAAGATCCAAAAGCTCCCATGTTCGCCGCAAAAGCGCTCAGGACTTCACTGGACGGTTCCGGTATACCGTGCAGATCGCTCCAAGATTTCCAAACCCTACCCTTATAAAACGGGACGCCATCGAAATAAAACACACGCCAGGCTACCGGTGAACCGCCATAAACCGAATAGGGAAGATATTTCTCAAAGAAGACCTCACCGGTCGGTGCGCCTCCGCGATACTCCGCAAATTCATCCGCCAGCCTTTTCGATTCGGCAGCGGTCACCCATCCCGTTACAAAGAAGTCCTTGCAACGATTGACGTCTGCCGGGCCTTCCCCATCCCGCGCGAGATAGATAGTCGGCTGAAGCGAGTCGTAACCGCCGGAACCAAACGAGCAGCCAGCGCTCGCCGATGCAATCATGTAGCAATCTGTACTGAGCCCCCTCCAATGCCGCAGTCTCGCATACTCGTGCGATTCCCAGTTATCGGATATGAGGCGATACCCGAAGCGCGGCAACTCGCGCTCGAGCCGTGCATAGTGCTCCTCATCCATATAGGGACAGCGTAGAATCGTTGGGTTGTTGCGCTTCTTGGGCTTGAGGCTCGAAGCGCGCTGCGCCTCGTTGACAAGAGAAAACCCATTAACAGAGGGCCACGATTCCCGCGTGGCAACTTCAAGTTTTTCTCCTCGCATAAAGTCGTTGTAGTTGAAGAACGCGATGTGAAACATACCGGTCTTCTCGAGAGCGAAAAACTCGCCCAGCCATTCCGATATCGGAGTCCGAAACGTAATGCCATCCCAGAGATATGATCCGTATAAAAGCGTGATCCTCTCCATCATGTCCCTTTTCAATAAAACGGCGCCCCACTTACGCGGGGCGCCTCAAATGGTTGGCCCCTTACGGGCCCGATCCATCCGGATCGCAGCTAATATCCATATACTACCTTAAGGCACTGGACATCTAAACAAAAACGCCGCCCACCGACAGTAAGCGGCAACTTCGAGCCAAACAGCACCATACCGCCTATTCACGGCAGCACGGCAAGAAGCTCGAAATGGCAAAGGGAGACAAGCATGTATCACCCGGTAATCAATCTCGCGAGCGCAAAATCAGCCTGGCGCGGGCTGGACATCTACCGCGCCGGCAAGGTCCTCACCTGCGAAAAAGCCGAGGAAAACTGGGTTGAAGGAACCGTGCAGGGGTCGGCCGAGCAGCCGTACCACGTCAGGCTGTCCTTGGACCACCCACGCAATTCCACCTGCGACTGCCCGCACGCAAAGGGCAGAATGGTCGTCTGCAAGCACAAGGTCGCGCTTTTCTTCAAAGCCGTCCCCAATGCCGAGGCAGACTTTCTTCGAGAGGTCGAACTGGAAGAGCATCTCTACAACGCAGCTTTGAAACGCGAGGCGGAAGAACGGCATCGCGAGATTGTGTCGTACGTTTCGAAGCTAACGAAAGCGCAGCTCCAACAGGAGCTTATCAACGCGCTCGAAGAATTGGACTCGCGCGACCAATACAGCCGTTGGTAATACCGTCGCGTACCCGCGTGTTGATTCTGTTGGCACGCGACACAGACGTGCTAGAGTGGTCTGCGCGTGTAGCGCGAAGCTGCCGCGGCAGATGCCCAACAGCGTCACTCCCCGCGGCAAATACAGTGTAGTAAGCAAAGCGTGCGGTTGCCCTTCCGGGTGACCGCACGCTTTTGAATCCCGAAAACAGCAATGCGTCCTCAAGCAGAGGCCGACGGAACCGACCCCTATCGACGGAGCAGACGACGGGCGAAAAGCAACGCTATCGCGGATGCGATAAACACGAGGCAAGACGCCGCGCCTATGGCATCTCCCGTCCGCGGCAACCCGGACAAGGGAGCGTCTCTCGCAGCGCTTCCTCCCGCACCGTCTTCCGAGCTGGACCCCGAATCGGAAGAAGCGCCACCCTTCTTCGCAAACTCCCAAGACCCGACAAAAATCACGCTGCCCTCAGAATCCGCCGCAGTTGCGTCCGCCACTGCAGACTCCCTGTCATAGCCCTTAAACGTCCATGTGCCGCCCGGAACCTCCACCACGCGACGAGCCGGCGCGATGGCGCTTAGCACGGCACCCGCTGCATAAACGCTCGTATCTTTGGGCAAAAGCTCCAGCACCTCATCTGGAAGCGCGGCATCTGGAGTGGCGCTGCGAAACTCATACTTAGCGTGGAACTCCGAAAGAGAACGACTGGTCGCCGCGATCAGAAAGACCTTAGATCCAGAGCCGATGTCGGCATAGTCACGATACTCGCAGCGTTCATCCTTTGTCTGAGCAGCATAGCGAGCCGACTCGCCGTCAAGATACCAGCCATCAATCATCTGGCCAGTCGCATCATCCGGCTTGCCAAGGTAGCGCTCGGCCATGCTCCTGCCAGAGGGCAGCGACGCAATGGCATTGTTCAGATAAACATCGGAAGCAGCAATGCCGGCGGTGTTGTTGCACAGCTTTGTGTCGCTCACAACCGTGCCGGCGAATTCCCTGGTGTTCGAATCCGCAGCGAGTCCGCCGCCGTAACGGGCCGCCTCGTTGCCGGTAATCGTGCTCCCCTTAATACTCATGGCGGTGTAGTACCCGTACGACATAACGCCAGCACCCACAGAAGCGGCGTTGTCGCTAATCTCGGTGCCACTGATCTCGACGCCTGCGGGAGACTTGAGCATCACCGCGAACAAGCCGCCGCCGCGACCGTCCTGTTCGTTGGCCTTGTTACCGACAATCTTGGCGCCATCGATGCGTAAGCCCGGCGCATCTTGTACGCCCACACTCGGAGTGGGAGCGCACAGCCCAGATGCGAAGGCATAGAAGTAGGCAGAAGCAAAGACGCCTGCGCCGTCGTGGGCCTCGTTGCCGCTAATCGTTCCGCCAAGAATGTCAACCGAACTCTTAAGCGTACCGAGCCCCTCGGAGACCTCATCAATAGACGAGACAACCGCAACACCGCCGCCCATATCGCCAGCCGCGTTATCAGCAATAGTCCCGCCGTTCATGACAAAGGAGGAGCCGCCCGACACAAACACGCCGCCACCCATAGCAGTAACCACGCGATCGTCCCAGTCCGCCTTCCAGCTAGACTTCACATAGCAGCCCGTAATGGTGCCGGCATCCATGACGAATGATCCGCCGTAAATCACCGCAACACCGCCGCCATAGCAAACAGACCCGCCGTTGATGCCACAGTTCTTGATTGTCCCGCCGTGCATGCGAAACGTGCCGCCCTGCACGGTAACACCACCGCCGAAGTAGCTGTTTCCCTCGCGGTCGGCAATCGTCACGCCCGGGTACATGTCGCAGTCGCCTTGGATATACAGCAGACCGGGCAAATCGTTACACGCCTTGTTCCCGCCGCTCAAAAACAAGGTATCGCTGCCATCTTCGGACCCAAGGCTCAGATGTGCCCCATCGTTAACAGAGAGTGATGCGCCTTGGCCAAAGGTGATGGTGTGACCGGCGCCAAGGATGGTGACGGAGCAGTCGGGCCCGAAAGAGACGCCATCCGTTTCGATGTCATCGGTCAGCTTGACAACATAGTCGCCACCATCCGCCGCGTTGGCCCGGGCGACGGCGGAGGCAAACTCCGACCCGCTTCCCACCTTGATGACGACGGGTTCCGCAGATGCCACCGAAGGAATCGCCGCCGTACAGGCAACGAGCAGCACTGCAAGGACAAAAGACTTGCCGAATATCTTCAACAGTACCCACTTTCAAACATAATCGCAGATCGGCTGAGCTTGCAGCCCTGGCTATATCCAACCCGATGGTGACAATACCCCCATCCCCTGCGCCATGATTGATAAACGACGAGGTGCGAAGGGTACCAGACGCCACCAAAAACGTTGCCGAAGTCAAATTATCGTCCGGCTATTCTATCATCCAAAAATCGAAACTCGAAGAGGCATTAATCTTGCTTGAAAACGGTCGTAAGACAGCCTTGTCGCTGATAACGGGTCTGCCACCCCAAGTGAGTCGCAAGGTGAAGGTATTCCGGCATCTCCTCGAAAGCTTGCCGCATCATCCTCACCACCCGCCTTGAATGAGTGGCGGTTTTTCAAACATTTCTCAACGTGTGGCGGTTTTTGAAACGTCCCCGGGACGAAATCGGCTGGATAATGCACGTTTCTCCGCCACTCATTTCGAAATGAACGATTTACCGCCACTCGTTTAGGGTCCAAAACCCGGTACAAGGCAGACGCCAACGAAGAAATGAGCGATTTACCGCCACACGTTTCACATTTCAAATCCGCCCGCGTGCCCGGCGCCACCTTAACCGAACAATTACGTCTCGCTCCCCAACAACATCCCTCTATAACCTATAATCATAGTGCACAAGTGGAATATCATCACGAGACACGGAGGGGCGATGCTAAGACACGGGATACTCGGCCTTCTCAATTACGGCGACATGACCGGCTACGAAATCCGAGAGATCTTCAACAAGTCCCTGAATTTCTTCTGGCAGGCACAAAGCAGCCAGATTTACCGCGAGCTGCGCACCCTGGAGAAAAACGGCTGGATAACGATCACCACGGTCGAACAAAGTGAGAAGCCCAACAAAAACGTCTGCTCCATTACAGATGACGGGCGTGCCGAACTTCTGAGCTGGCTTTCCGCGCAAAACCCCGTCGGAGATACCCGCGTGCCTCTGCTGATGCAGGTCTTCTTCCTAGGCAACCGCAGCAAGGAAGAAAACATCGCCTACTTCGAAGACATCGCGAACGCGTGCCGGCAGCAGCTCGCCGCCTTTTCCGACGTCGACCAAAGCGTCGACTACTTTGAGGGCGAACTGGGCCTGCAAGACCAAAGCCCGTACTGGAAGATGACCGCCGACTTTGGCAGAAGAAGCCTGCAGATGCACATCGACTGGGCCGAGCACTGTGCCGCAAAACTGAGGAGCGAACGATGAACATCCTGGCCATCAACGGAAGTCCCAAAGGCGAGCGAAGCAACACCTGGCGCCTGACCGGCGCTTTTTTACAAGGAATCGCCGCCGGTGAGGAGCGCTTCGGCAATCAGACGCCGGCAGTCGAAACCCTGAATGTCGCCAAACTCGACATCAAACCTTGCCTGGGCTGCTTTTCCTGCTGGAGCAAAACGCCGGGAACATGTTGCATCCATGATGACATGCAGGCGATCATCGAGAAGATCCTGTGGGCCGATGTCATTATCTGGAGCTTCCCCCTGTACTACTTCGGGCTGCCGGGCCCTCTCAAGAATCTGATCGACCGGCAGCTCCCCATGTCGCTTCCCTTCATGAGCGCCGAGACGCAAAGCGGCGGACACCCATCGCGCTACGACATGAGCGGCAAGCGGACGGTCGTGATTTCGACCTGCGGATTCTATACCGCAAAGGGCAACTACAGCGGCGTGACCGATCTGTTCGACCGGCTTTGCGGCAAGGACGGCTACACCGCACTCTTTTGCGGACAGGGCGAGCTCTTCCGCGTGAAGGAGCTGGCAGAACGCACGGGCGAGTACCTTTCGCAGGTCGAAAAAGCTGGCGAGGAGTTCGCGGGCGAAGGCATCACCGGAGAAACCCGCGCCAAGCTTGAGCAGGACCTCTACCCGCGCGACGTCTTCGAGGCGATGGCAGACGCGAGCTGGGGCGTGAACGAGTCCGGAGAAAAGGAAGAACCCGGCCTGGTGTTCACCCGTCAAATGGCAGCCCTCTACCGCAAGCAAGCCTGGCCGGGGCGGGACATCGCGCTCGACATGAACTACACCGACATCGGCAAGACGTACCGTATCGTCCTCGGGGCAGACGGAAGCCGCGTTGAAGAAGAGCCTGCCGGGGGCGCCGCCGCAGGCTACACCACGCGGATCAACACGCCCCTAAGCGTTTGGCGCTCGATTGCCAGCGGCGAGATCGCCGGTGACGAAGCCCTCATGAAGCACCTGTACTCGGTCGAAGGAGACTTCTACCTGATGATGCACTGGGACGAGTATTTTGGTGCCGCAAGTGCCAACGCGAGCGGCGACAGCGCGGATGCAAACGCCAACGAAGCGGGCGCCGCCAAGAACCCAGACGAGCCGACGACCAACATGCTGCTGCTCTTAATCCCCTGGATCGTGTTCTGGGTTGCCGCGTCTATCGACAGCTATTGGGGCAGCCTTGCAAGCGTGGCCGTATGCGTACTGCTGCCCGTCTTGATGCGGCAGACGAAAGCAACCCTATACGACCAAATCTCGGCCTTGGGCGTTGGCGCATGCTCTATCGCATTGCTGACAGGAGCCTCCCCCATCCTCGTGATCCCCGCGTCGTACTTTCTGTTCGGGCTGATCTGGACCGTTTCCTGCTTCACAAAGGTGCCGCTGACCGCGCATTACTCCAAGAACAGCTATAACGGGGACGCGGCACTGCGCAACCCGATCTTCATGAGGACGAATCGCATCCTTACCGCCGCATGGGGAATCCTCTACTTGATCACACCCCTATGGACATACTTCATCATGCAAACGGATGTGGCAAGTTATGTCGGCGCAATCAATTCTGCCCTCCCCGCGCTGATGGGCGTCTTCACCGCGTGGTTCCAAAAGTGGTATCCGCAGCATATCGCGAGAGGCTAACGCCACGTGCCCTCAGCGGCGTGCGAACGTGCAGCATATCCGCCATTGCGAGAGGCTCCGAGCTCGCTCATCGAACACCAAAAGGGCTGGTCCCGGTAACCCAGGGCCAGCCCATTGCGTATTAGATGTCGCCAGCTGAGTCGAGTTCTGCCTCGATCTTGGCACGACGTCTTTTCGCCGAGAAGTACGTTGCACACAGGAGAGCAAACGTGGCCACGAAAATCGTCGCACCGCAGGCCACGCCCGCTGCCAAGTTCGCTGCCCAAAAGACGTTTTCGGACGGAACGATCTGTACCTCGGCGATACAGCGCATCGCGGCGATGACAAGCGCAAACGCAGCGCCGCTAAGACCACTGACAAGCAAAAAGTAGCCGGCGGGAAGATGCTCGGTCTGTCCAAAACGGTTGGTATCGACATATCCCTTTCGCGTTTGCAGAACCACGCAAATAAACATCACGATAACGAGCCGTGCATACATGGCGGCCTCAAACGGCGTTGCAAAGAGATGCGGCATTTCGCTGGCATCGCTGTGAACCCACGCGACCTGTCGAGCAATAAACTGGTAGAACAGAATTGCCAGCATGCCAAATGAAAGCAGCACGAAGCCGATCTTATAGATCTTTGCGTTTTCCGCCTCCAGGCGCTCATCCTTGGGGCCTGCGTACTCACGCCACTTTTGCACAATTTTCAGATCTTCAAATTTCATAGTGAACTCCTAAAGAGCGCTAGGGTCGGCGTCGATCTCGTCTTCCCAAAACAGGTCGTTCAACGTAACGCGCAGCGCTTTGCAAATTGCCACGCACAAATTGAGCGTGGGATTATAGCCGCCCGCCTCGATAAGGCCGATAGTCTGGCGCGTAACGCCCACGGCCTGGGCTAAGTCAGCTTGCGAAAGGCCAGCCGCCGCGCGCGCCGCCTTCATGCGGAGGTTTTTCTTACCTGGCATGGGACTCCTTTCGTACATGTGGACAGATATCCGTTGCAACATGGCAGAAATATATTGCACCCATCAGAAGATGTCAACTATATCTGTCATTATGAAAATCATGTCTGTCATAAACGCGCAAGCACGATTTACTTTCGAATCACTATTACATTCGTCTTGATTTCGTTGTCACATTACCACATCTACCTCGTCATTTGCAGTCTTGCATCACCTTTCGCATTGCGGTATTAAGCATTACCCACCGCAACCGAAAGGATGGTTTTAATGGATGCAAGTCCCCTGATTCCTATACGTTCATCCGTTGCCGAATCAATACATATGGCGATAAACAGCCACCTGACGCCTGCAAAAATTTCAATCACGGCATGCGAGGCGGCGGAACTTGCAGCGCGTCGAGACTGCTGTCTTCGCGAAAACGAGCGAATCGAGTTTGGAGTTCCCGCCGTTGTGTCCATTGCCCAGGAAATCGCCCCGTCTCCTTATCTGGAGAACAACGATGTGGCGGTTGTTTTAACACGGCTACAGGAAGTTTTCTACCGAACAAGAGACGAACTTTCCGTCGAGGTGCCCGACTCGGAAATCATAGAGGCAATCTGTCGCAGCTTTGATGAACTAGGCTGCGCCCTCGACGTGGCAGCGCTGCCTACTGAAGACCTCATGGTCTTCTCGAAAACCTATCAGCAAATCCAAGATAACGCTGAAGAAACCACCTATCGCATTGTCGACGACGCCGGCCGCTCCTATACCTTCGACCCAACGGAATGGGAATACGACGAGGCGGCCCCCGGTTGGAACGGAGAGAAGTGGGGTGATGACTTCGATGAATAACGGCATCCAAGGAACCGAGCGCCGAAACGTCATGCGCGCTCAACACAATTTTGCCCAGCTGATGGCACACGTTGCCAGCTTATACTGCATGAATGATTCTTCGTCACTCAGTCAGCAAGAAATGGCCGAACTCGCCCTATCGGTCACCTATGTTCTAGGCGTCGCCGATTCCCCGGCGGAAGAAGCCGTCCAAGCGCTCAGCATTGACGACCCCATCGCGCTCTGGCACAGCCGTCTTGCCGCGCTCGACAGCCGCATCGACAATGCACTCGCCATATGGAGACGCATCGTCCTCACCATGCCGCCCATTCACAATGTGGCGCTACGAGACACCCTGGCCAGCCTCGGCAATCTCAAATCTCGCTACGACACGCGTTTTGCCGCCCACACGGTTCCCTGTGACATCGATTACCAGCTAAGCAAGCCAATCGATATCAACCTTAAAGGTCTGGATTACATCGAAGCGTGGCTTACTCAGCTCGAACGTGAAACGATTTGGATCGCGCAGTTCGACGTTAACAGCTGCATCACGACACTCGAACGCATCTGCCCCGATTATCGCGGGCTTCATGTCAACCTCTACGACTTGCTGTCCGCGCACGCCGGTGAACTTAAGCTCAAATAGCAACGTTCGCTCGGCACACACCAAAAAGGGCTGGCCCCGGAGCCGGCCCTTTCAAACGTACTCGGGCAGAACCGACTCGGTTTCGTCCGAGTACGTTTACTTTCTTAACGCAGATTAATTGATTTTTGATTATTATTCTGCGCTAAAAAACAGCGGCAAAGCCCGAGCCCACCTAGACGAGCTTGCGCGCGAGCTCGCGCACCTCTTCCAGCTTGGGCGAAGAGACCATACTGTCGCGCTCTTCCATGCCGCTGATGGTGACGATACCTTGGTCGTCCCACTTGCAGTAAGCGCAGGTGGCCTTGTACATGGCGATAGCCGCGTCATAGACGCCCTCGCTGTGACTGTCGAGCAGCAGGGCGGTCTTGGCAAACGGGAATCCCGTGGCGCCGAAGGCATACAGGCGATCGATAGCTGCCTTCTCCTGCGCGGTGATGTCGAACCAGTAGATAGGCGAGGCAAACACGACCATGTCGGCTTCCTTGAGCGACTCGATCACACCATTCATGCCGTCTTTCTGCACGCATTCGCCCTTGTGGGCAAAGCAGTATTGGCACCCCAGGCAACCGCCGATCTTCTTGCTGGCGACGCGAATGACCTCGACCGTGTGGCCTCCCTCGCGCGCGGTCTCGGCAAATGCGTCGACCATGGTATCGGTATTGGCACCCTTGCGCGGGCTGCCGCTCAACACAACGATATTCATATGGTTCTCCCCTCTTGGGTGCCGCAGGCGCACGGCACGCACCTTTGTGTTATAGCCCGTGAGGTCACAATTATTCAGTTAGCCGCAAACGAACGGTAGAGGCAATCCTTGCCACTGCCATCACTCAAGCGTGAGCGCATCCCCCGGAGCGATATCGGAAGCCTCGGGGCTCAACACCAGCACACCATGCCACCCTTCGGCCAAGCCACCCTTCTCGGGTATAAGATCCGAGCTGTCGATTGTGCTGACGGTCGGCAGCGGCTGGCCAATAATCGCGTTGGGAAACATCCACCAGCGTAAGAACCCTGTGGTAGCACGGTTGACGAGCACTTTGGCCGGATAGCGCATACCGCCATGATGGACCGTCACGATGTCACCTGCCGCGAAAGCGCCCAGGCGAACGTTGCCCGCGATTGCGATGGTGCCCTTAAGACGTTTGATGTTAGGAAGCCCCGCGCAAAATGGTTTGAGCTTGGGCATCGGCGCGACCTCGAGCACCTCGAACACGTTCTTGGCGCCGCCGAATCTCTTCGAGACCTCTTGCTTATACGCATCGATACTCGCGAGTTCGTCCTTAATCTGGTCCGACCTGAGCTTGGCCAGAGGATCGCTGCGAAGTGCGCTGGTATAAGAGAAGGCGGTGCTGTTCACCGGATCGAGCGGATCGGCATAGAGGAAGTCGTTCCTGAGCATGGTGAGAATGGGCCTGCCAGCGTCGGGCGCCTTTTCTATAGTGGCGGGCTCATCGTCGGTATAGTGCATGGGGTACTTGGGTCGCAGTCTGTAGGCGCACTCGGGGCAGAGCCAACCGTCCTGTAGCATGGCACCGCACGTATCGGTAATGGGATTGAATGCCGTGTTTTTGATGACGCCGCCGCAACCAGGGCAGATGATTTCCCTAGGGGCCTTTTCGTTTCCAACCGCCATGAGGGGCTCCTTTCGATGCGGGAACGCCGGCAGGGGCGCATAGTGCGCTCTGGAGCAGGACGAACCCGCCGCCGGCGACGGCGCTGCTCCTCACCTTGTATTCAGCGTAACGTGCATCCCACACGGGCAGAATTACCCCATGTCCCAAATTGGGAAGGAGAAAACTTCTGGTATGCATGAGACGGCCTTCTATCGTGACGAGCCGACTATATTCTCGATAGACCCTGGTCCATTTTGAGCAACGAACCTTGCTATCAACCGGTCTTGCGCGACGTTATGGTGACATATGGGGAACCGAGCGATATCGTCACGCATTTCTACGCGCAAATCCTCTCCCAAGCAGTTAAGCCTGATTCTCGGCCTTCGACTTGTACAGCTCAATCAAGAGTTCGGAACAATCGATACCCGCCGCCTCAAACACAACCTTCAACGTTTCGATTTTCACCGAAGTTGAGCTTCCGGGATTGAAGTAGGTTCCCTCCCCGACCTTGAAACAGTAATCGCTCTCCTTCCAGGAGAAATACCTACCGGGGAACTCCGAACCTTCAGGAACGAATTTGTGGAAAACAACCGGATCGAACTCGTACACCATAGACAGAACGCCGCAGATCATATCGACCCAGGTTTTTGCAGTGAAGTGCGAACCCATGAAGCTATATGCAGCAATCTGCCTGCCGGTAAATGAGAATTCATCGTCGAGGGCGTGCTCCTCGTAAGCATCGTTGTTCCATTCAAAATGTCGTCCTTGGGCCTCACGATTTCGAACTCCTCGGATGGGCAAAGGTATCCCTCGTCGCTGTCGTCGACCAAACGGTACCAATCCTTCTTGACGGAAAGGACTTCGCAGATCCTGTCATGTGTGAGCTCGAGGAAAGACGTCTCTCCTGGGCGTCTCGCCCTCACGATAACCGCTCCTTAACCTTGGACTTCGCCTTTAACTGTCCCGTTACCCCAAGCAGGAACTTCCGCGTCACGCCAATGTCCTCGATGAGGGCATCGGTGAACTCTGCTCAGTACTCCTCCATTCCGTCCCACCATCCGGCGTTAATCGATTTGCGATGCACGAGCGCCAAGCGGATAGTTTCTGCTCCCATTGCCTCACCCACCGATTACGACTGCCTCGGGACACATTTCGCCGAATAGTACGTCGATGTCCTCATACGTCTTGCAGATATCGCCCTCTATAGCGCGACGCACATACACATCGCGCTGCGTCGGCTTCGTCAGCGCCACCCACTTGAGCTGCTGATAGGAGTATTTGGCAAACGCAATCCACTGAGGGTAGTTGATTGCCATTGGGTTTTCGGTGAACGCCACCTTGCCCGCGTTCACCGCCGTCGCCGCGCAGTGAGCGGTAAAGAGCATCGTCGCGAGCTTGGGATTCTTGTCGCGAGATGTCGACAGCGGGATGGCGCCCTTGAGGGGCACGCCCTCCTTCATGCGCTTGAACGAGTAGCAGAGCCTCACGAGCACTTCAACAATCGCAACTGGCACAGACGTTGAACAGAAGTGGATGAAGTCGTAACCCTCGAAGTACATCCCTTGCGCGATCTCCGCCACAGTCTGCTCATACTCGCCGATGCTCCCAAACTGCATGAGGTTGAACAGGCCCATGAATGGAACCGGCAGCCCCATCGAAGTCGTGACATCAGACTTGAAGTGGAGGATCTGTTTGGCGAGCGCGACGAAGGCATCGGTCTCCCTGCGTCCCGTATAGCATTCCATGGTCTGCGAGACCACTCTTCCTGCCTTGTCGATCGTGGTCATCTTGCCCATAAGGATGTCGGACGTGCCGAACACAAGGCCGAGCAACGGGTCGTGCCCCAGGGAGAGCAGGCGGTGGTAGTAGGCCGAGAGCCCCTCGACATGGACCGCCGTGTTCCTGTTGTCCTGGGCGTCGTAAGGAACCTTGCTCACTTTGGAGTTGGCGAGTTTTTTCATCTCCTCGGGGGGATAGCGCCTATCGAAGTAGCCGCGGATATAGTCGGAGAGCGGCCCTGCCCTGAGGCCACCCGGGGTCTTCTCCGGAATACCGACGAGGAGGATGTCGACCGCCGCCGCCAACAGACCGGCGCCCGCCGCTATAGCCACATCCAGAGGGTCGAGACGGTGAATCTGGTCGTACTCCGCGTTCAGCGCAGCAACCGCCGCGGCGTTCCCCCTGAGCTCATCCTCGGTGAAGAGGGCTTCCAGTTCCGTTCCGTCCTTGCCCGCCCGCAAGGCATCCTCGAGCATCTCTTCCCATGTCGGAATGACGATCGGCTTGCCGCCGCGTCGCGGGGCTGCGCCCCTTTCCGGCAGGTCGAAGCCCAACGAGGCAAGGAGGCCCTCGCTGCTCACAATACGATCATCGGTCGCCGCCGCGGGCGGGAAGCTGATCTCCTTGACCTGGTCGTCCTGATGAGCGAGAACAGCGTTGATCTCCTTCTCGCCGTCCGTGTACCTGTACCTACTCATCTTGGATCGTCAGGTCGCTCTTGAGGTCATTCACGGCGCGCTCGAGGAGGACATTGAGGGAGCGCAGGTACTCGAGCCGCTCGGCGCTCGCGTCAGACTCCTCCTTCAGCGCCTTGATGATTGCCTGGTGCTTGGCAAGCGCCTCCTTGTAGAGACGCTCCTTCTCTTGGCCGAGCTGTTTGTTCTTGAGGTGGGATGCAACCGCGACGCCCGTGCCCGCAGCGATGGCGACCGGCGCCGCAAGCACGAAGACGCCCGCGACCATGCCGCCACCGACAACCGCCCCCGCCGTGGCGAGCCCCGACGTGATGCCCGCGGCGGAGAGTCCGACGGTGCCTAGACCGTAGAGCGCCATGAATGAGCCGACACCGCCGACGCCCGCGCCGAGGGCGCCTGCCACGACCTCGGGAATTGTGCTTTCCTTGATGGTGCGGTCTTTGTCGTCAAGAGCCATCGCTGCGTCGTTGACGACGTTGACCACAGGCTGCAGGGACTCGAGCGAGGTGAAGGTTTTCTCCTTCGCCTTTCGCGCATCCTTTACCTTCCCCATCTGCTCGTTGGCGCCATCGAAGATTGTTGAAGCGCCCTCGCGTATACCGTTGGCCGCATTGTCCACAAAGGAACCGGCCCCTTGTACCCCGTCGCTTGCCACCAAGCCGGCCCTCTCGATGATATCACCCGCTGCCTTTCCCGCAGCACCCACCGCGTCCCCAGCGGCTTTCACAAGGTTCCCCGATGCTTTCTGAACTTCCTTCAGCGGGTCGAAACTCTTGTCGAAGATACCCATGGCCGAACCTTTCTTTTGGCGAATGGCTGACGATTGGCTTCGCAAATCACAACTATGAACCCATTTTACCTCTCGTTTCACGGATTGGATTCAATTGACAGCTGATCTGCGATCACCCGAGAAGGCCGCGGCAATAAGAGGCTCAGCATCTTCCTTGACGAGAGCGACAACCGTGAGGGAAAAGCTCGCTATTATCTATTCACGCTCGTTTACGCCGGAGCCAGTTCGAAGACTCGGCAAGGCTAATGGAGCGTATGGGGCGCGAAATCCCTTCCACCATGATTGAGCACTTGGACTTCATCAAATCCCTCGATGGCGTGAAGGCTTATTACGACTATGGCGAACGGGCACGGCTTCGATTGGAACCGCGCCCGTTCGCTCAGCAGAGCGATATATCAATCGCCAGATTATGGGGGTAGTATCTATTAATTATGCGATTTATACCCCCATAACTAAGAAATATCTACTCTCAGCCGACGGTCGCGGGAGGCCCAGACGTGATGCCGTAGCACGCACGGTTGGCGCCGATGTCAGAGTTGCGCCTTTGCCTTCTCGCAAAGCTTTGCAATTGGTTCGACCATATGTGTCCTCAGCTCTGCAGCAGCCCCTGCAGAGCTTGTCCTCGACAGGTCGTCAAACACCATTTCAAGCTTGTCGGGAATCAAATCCGCGTAAAGCGTCATCAAGCGCACGCAGCCGTCCGTGGTGATGCCCAAATCGGCAAGCCCACAAAGCTCCACCATTCTGGCGATATTCCCGGCCGAGACGCGTCCAGCCCGATTCTCTCCCCCTATTGACATGGCAAGTTTTGGCGGTTTATTCCGCCAATTGCCGGCATCGACATAAGGGGCAATCGAGGCCACATCATACATGGGCGCCAAGTGATGCGCTCCATCGGGCTTCAGCAGCAGCGAGTAATTCTTTGCATGGCCATCTGTCGCGGCTATCAGGTAATTGAAGAACAGCATCTGCAGGAATCGCGCGACGTTCTCACGGGCCTCACGACCGGTCGATTTAAGAAGCCTTATGCAATCGCCGCAACTCGGACCGCCATACATGGAATACTTGTTCTCCGGAAGACAGCCGAGCGCCTGGCAAAAGTCTTCCTGATGTATCCTCGAAACGGTTTCGCCGTCAAACGTACGGTCATACCGCTCGATGACAATAGCCGGCTCGATTTCCCCAGCGTCCTCAAACTCAAGATATTCGACCCGAGCAGAATCGATCCCGCATTCGGCTGCCAAGCGCATGCAGACATATTCATTGAGCGCTTGGTGCGAAAGCCCCCTCACGCCACTTTTGAAAATATGCGTGGTTGCCGCCGAGCCCTCGCAGGAGAGCCATTTACCCTCGCTCTTACGCAGCGCGAACTTTTCTTGCTGCCCTCCCAGGCTCCAATGCTCGCTCTCTGCGATCCAGCCGGAGCCTTCCTTGCGCCCCGCCTTCAATCTTCGCGCGATCCCCCCATCGTCAATGGGAACAAGCCGTTCCTCACGCAATATATCGGTATCGGGCGGACAAAACTGCACTGCGCCGGGACAATCCAATCCTATGATCCCCAACAAGGCAAAAGGATTATTCGGCGAGATGTCCGCATCGGCGGCGACACGCTCTCGCGTAATCGGATCCTCCGGGAGTAGTCCCCATAAATAGGGAAGAACGACCTTGCCTCGGTAGATGCGTGTCGATAGGGGCATTGCCGATGACAGCGGTGTTCCGCGGTATCCCCTGAGATACGCAAACGAGAGCGCTCCGGATTCATCTTGAGACAGCACGCCCGCATGCTCACCGGCTATCATCACGTCCAAGCTACGCGTCCCCATTTTGACCACCCGTCAAAATCGAGAGCGCATCGAATCCGACATGTTTTTCAAAAACAGCAGGGATGTCCTCCGACTTCTTTTCATGGGCACGGCTATCGGGCGCCTCTCCCGCAACAATCGACAGATCGAGGCCGAGCGCTTTGAACACAGCCAGCAGCTTATCCAGCTGGACACCAGGATTTTGACCCAGCTCCAACGACCAGAGGCAGCGTTTGGATATTCCGGCCGCCTCGGCAAGCTGGGCCTGCGTCATGCCGAGCTCTGAGCGGGCATCCTTTATCGCATATCCGATTTCCAGCGCATCCAGCATTGCGGCCTCCGATCAACATGTCAAATCGCAATATTCTGCGAATATTTTAAATCGCATAATATTGCGAGTCAAGAATTTCGCATTATTATGCGTCCCGAGACAGATGAACCGTTTTCTCCGTCCACAAGAGGTCATTTTGCTAATCGATGATGAGGGCACGCCCATCGCGGCGTGATCTGGCGGCGGGATAGGGGCCGTCGCAGTAGTCAAGCGTTGCGAATGCCTTGCAGATATAGCCTTCTGGCACGTCCCAGGATTTGAGCAGCTCTTGGCCCTCGTCGGATACAAATGTCTTTTCGGCTCGGCTGACGATACAACTCCCGAGCCCCAGCGCATGCGCCTCGAGAGCCATGTTCTGCGCAATAGCAAATGCATCGGCAACACTAAACAAAAAACGCTCCTGGCAAAAGATGCAGAGCACCGTCGGGGCATCATAGAAACCATTCTTGATGGATGCGTCGTCGATCACACTCGGCTGATCGCGACTCACATAGCTGCCTGCCAAACCGGTCCGACTAAAACCCGCCATGTTCATGCGGCCGATGTGCGCGGCAAGCTCAGCGTTGTGCACGGCGACCACCATGCTGCGCTGGCCACCGCCAGCATTGGCTGCGTAGACCCCCGCTTCGAGCACCCTCTCGACATCTTCGCGCGCCACCCCGCGCCACCCGCGCTCGCGCATGATCCGCGCCACGCGCCTGCGCAGGCCCTCGGCCATCTGGAACGGGTTGTCCCCCGTCCCGAAATCAGCCGCGTCGGCCTTCTTGACCCAGTCCGAGAGGCTGCCCGGGTCGCACCCGAGCCCGCGCGCCACCTCGGCGTAGGTGGTGCCGGACTTTCCGTACAGCTCCACGGCCTTTTGCTTGAACTCGGCCGCGTACCTGGGCGATGGGGTTCCCATGCCTGTCTCCAACCCCCCCGTTGCCCGCGTCATGCGAAACGGAAATCGACTTGTCAACGGGAATGGGTTAGATTCAGATTCAGATGCCTGTCGTTTTTTTGACGCCGACGATAAGTCGAAAATGTTTTTTGTTAGTATGCAATATCAAAGTAGCCCTAGGCGCACAGATGGCGCTTTCAATGGCTCCGCGTCTTTTAGCTTTGATGAATGTGACTATGCGAAAAAAACGAGGCCGTTCTATTCGTCGTGCTATGTATGCTGCCCTTGCTGTTCTTGCGGCATTTTGCTTTTGCTTCGTCGCGCCCCCCGTTCACGCTGAGGGGGCTTCGGGGTCGTCAGCGCCGATTAGGATCAACGAGGATACGGCAAACGTCGCGGTTAATCTCTTCACCGACGAGAACCACACCCAGCCCTTTAATGGCCCCATGACGTCCACTATGCATTTATACGGGGCTTTCTCGGCGGAATTCAAATCCGGCAAGGCGCCTTCAGTCGAGAACAATAGCGCTACCTATGAGTTTCCCGCCGCCATCGTCGTCGACGACAACGATGGCGGCGATCTCATGGAAGGCTCGGGGGCCAACGCCGTCAAAGCCGGTACATGGAAGATCGAGAGCAATAAGGCCATCTTCACGTTTGACGAAAACTGGCTCGAGAAAAATCCTGCGGATATTTACGCTACTGCCAGCTTCTCGTTCGAACTGAAAGACAAGAACCTCGGTTCGGGCGGCAGCGCATCCGTCGAGTTCCCTGGTGTGGGGTCTATCGAGATTCCCACCAAAGACGGCACCATCATAGGGACAAAGAAGGGGGTCTTCTCCCAAGGCGCTGACGGCGTGGCAAAAGTTACCTGGACCGTAAAACTGAGCGTCGAATCCTACGCCACAAACGTCAAGTTCACCGACACGCTGGGCAACAACTTCAGCTTCGTGGACGGCAGCTTCACGCTCGACGGAAAGAAGCTCGACCCGCAACCGACGATCAACGGCCAGACCGCGACCCTCGACAGCCTGGGCAACCTTTCTAAGGGAGACCACACGATCACGTACGAAACGGAGCTGAAGAGCGACGTTGCCGCGGGCAACGGTGAGTTTATCAACGATCAGGACGCCTCCAAGAACACGGCGACGTGGGAATGGGGCGGCACCGGCGATCGCCAAAACGGCACGGCCACGGCTGCCCCCGGAAGCTTTCGCTACGACATGATCAGCAAGTCCAACGGCTCGGGCACGCCATCCGACATCACGTGGACGGTCACGCTCAACCGAGGCGAACTCAAGGCCGACATGAGCGGCTACGTGTTCACCGACAAACTGGACGATAAGCAGACGTATACGGGAAGCTATACGGTCTACAAAGGCGCCTCCGGGTCGGAGGTCCTTGCAACGGGCGAGCTCGACTCGACGCAGAGCTCCTTTACCTACACATTCCCGCCTGACCTTGCCGACAAGTACGCCACCTACCGCATCGTCTATCACACAAAGATGAACGACACGAGCTCGTACGACACCGTGCGCAACAGCGCGACCATCGAGCGAGAAGGCTCCGTCTCGGGCTCAGGCGACGGCAAGTTCACGCCGCAGCTGGTGGACACGCCGATTACCAAGAGCCTCGTGAGTTCCGAGGACGCCGCGACGACGGGCAGGGCAACATGGGAAACACGCGTCGCGCTGGGGGCGATCGTCGATGCGGTCCATCCGGACACAGTAACGGTGAAGGACACGTTTCAGTCGGCATGGACTCAAAATATCGGTGTCGATGCCGACTCCATAACCATTACAATCGGCCAAACCGCGTTAGTGCGGGATGTCGACTGGAAACTCACAACCAACCAGCAGGTTCTTGGGACAAAGAGCAATTTCAACCTCGATATCTACGTTAACGACAAGGTGAACGCCGCCCTCGAGAACGAAGGCTACGCCGTCATCACCTACACCACCAAGTCGGACGCACTGTCAGGCTGGTATTCGAACTTCGCATCGGTAAGCGCATCGGGGTTGAGCCTCAAATGGCCCTATACCCCTGACGTCATGTATGTCGTCAACAAGGAGGCAACGCCTGCGGTCGAGAAGCCGGAAGCGGAGTCGAAGGTTTCTTGGGACGAGGACTTCGACTGGAGCGCCGTCGACGGCTCGGCCGAGAAGGGCGCGTGGATCGTCAACTGGACGGTGTACGCAAACCGCCAGAAGGGCGTGGCGGATGGCGAATACTACGGAGCAGGAAAGCTCGGCGGCGCCCCGCTGAACATCGTCGACACCCTTCCGGATGGCATGAGCTATGTTGCGAACTCCGCCAAGTACACGCTCGTGCAGAATCCCTACGGCCAGCATACCGGGCTTGGGCGCGGAAGCGAGGCCGATACGGTCGTTTCAGACCAGAAGCTTGCCGCCAGCAGCATCAGCAGCAGCGGCAACACGGTCACCTTCTCCATCCCCACGACCGAACTCGGCGACTATGCCGGCTATGCGAAGCTCACGTACAAGACGGCGGTCAAGCGCAGCGAGCTTAACGTCTCCGCGAACGAGGCGACGTTCACCAACTCGGCCAGCGCCGAGTCGGGAGGCAAGAAGTTCGACTCCGGCAGCGGCACCGTCACCGTCAAGAACAACGTAATCAAGAAGGCCGGCAAGCAGGTCGGCAACAGCAACCGCATCAAGTACACCATCCTCGTCAACGAGTCGGCCGTCGACCTGATGGGCACAAGCGACTTCCTCGAACTCGTCGATACCATGGACGCCAAGTGTACGCTGGCACCCTCTTCGCTCAAGATCTATGAGCGAGACAACGGCGTTTGGAAGAAACTGACCGAGGACGGCTACTCGTCAAAGGTGGAGCAGGTCGACGGCGGTACCGGTCTGTGCACGCAGTTGACCCTCAAGGTGCCCGACGGAAAGTACCTCAAGGTCGAGTACGAGGTCGTCCCAAGCGGAAACCCCGGCGACAAGATTTCTCTCTCCAATACCGCCAAGCTCACGGGCGTGACGGAAGGCTCCGCGACCGACGAGCAAGCATGGATTATCAAGAAGGCTTCTGCCAACGCGGGCGGCAACGGCTATGGCATCACGGCGACCAAATACGACGCCCAACAGGTTGGTACGACGCTCGCGGGTGCCGAGTTCACGCTCTACAGCATAGACATGAACCAGGTCGCGACGGCGGGCGTCGAAAACGCCAAGACTGTGTTCGAAACCGCCGTGACTAATGCCGATGGCAAGGTCTCGTTCGGCACGAGCGCAAAAGCGATGGCCGATTGCGTGCTCTATCAGCTTGTCGAGTCGAAAGCACCTGCCGGCTATACCGTGGCAGCGCCCAAGTGGATCATGCTCAAGGGCAACGCAACTGACGAGATCTACCGAGCCGCTCTCGAAAAGGCAAGGAGCATCGTCGGCGATGCAGAGATTGTCAGCGACGATAAAAAGGACGAAATCTGGGTCTACGACAACCGTATGACGGGCAGCGCTCGCATCGCCGCAAAGAAAACGCTCGAAGGCGGAACGCTCGAGGACGGACAGTTCTCATTTGCGCTCAAGGACGCTGAGGGCAAAGTGCTCCAGACGGTGACCAACGACGCCGAGGGGAACATCGCATTCGACGTTAGTTTCAGCAAGACCGGAGAGTACCACTACACCATTTCCGAGGTCATCCCCGAAGGTGCCGTGAACAACGTCGAGGACCATATCGCCTACGACGCGGCAGAGCACAAGGTCGCGGTTCAGGTGACCAATGGCGATGGGCAGCTTGAAGCCACCGTCACCTACGACAACGACTCCCCGATCCTGCCGACCTTCACCAACAAGCATTCGATTATCCTGCCCGTCACCGGCGGCACGGGAACGATGGTTACGTACCTGGTCGGTGCTGCGCTTCTCTCCCTCGCCGCAGCACGGATACATCGGTACCGCACCGGTGCAAAAAGAGGAGGAATGAACCGTGATTAGCTTTAGCTCCGATTTTCGCGCCCAGAGGCTTGTCGCCGTTCTTTGCATGCTTGCGCTAACGCTCGTGCCGATTCTTCCAAGACCGGCGTTGGCGACCAGCGCATCTGAGCATGCGGCTGCGACGGGCGTCCTCACGGTGTCGGACTCAGTTGCAGACGCGTACGAGGCATACCAGCTTTTTGGGGCGAAGGTTGCCGACGGAGATGGCTCCGGAGGTAAGTTGGCCACCAACGTGGCGTGGGCAAGCGACACCGTGCGTGAAGCCGTGCTCCCCGTCCTGCACGAAGCTGGCATGGAAACCACAGACGCCGCCGCCCAGGACGTTGCCGAGTGGCTCGACTCCGATAATCACATGACGCCCGCGCTCGCCATGGAGCTCGCCCGCGCAATTCGCACGGCAGGCATAGAACCCAAGGCGATTTCTGCTGGCATTAGCGTAAACCTTCCCACCGGGTACTGGCTCGTCGTCGCCGAAGAGGGCGCCGTTGGAGAGTCCCAGGCGGGTACGGCTCCGATATTTACTCTGGTGGGAGGCGCTCCTGTCACCGCTGAGCCCAAGGCAGCTGTGCCGGCGGTTCGCAAGCATGTACTCGAGGACTCAGACGATATATGGCGAAAAGCCGCCGACGCCACTGTGGGCGATAACCTGTACTGGCGCCTTAGCGCCACGATTCCCGCGGGCCTTGTCGGCTACGACGCGTACACGATCGAGTTCGCTGACACCATGAGCGCGGGGCTCGATCCCGCCAAGGTCGTCTCGAGCGCGCGTCTACGTGGCAGCAGGTGCAGACGGCAACTTCGATGCAGTCGACGCCGCAGGCGGCTCTATAGGCACCGAGCCCGCGGACGGGTGGAGAGACATCACCGCCAGGTGCGACGTCGCAGTTGATGCGGCAGCCAACACCTTCACCGTAAGGACGGACGACCTTATCGCTGCGCTTGGCGGCGCAGAGAAGTTCGCCGAAGGAGCCCGTGTGGTCGTCGTTTACAACGCACCTTTGGGTACGAGCGCCAATCGCGGGGCACAAAAGGGCAACCCCAACGAGGTGTACCTGCTCTACCCGCGCTCGCCCTTCGCCGACCAGGGCGGGGAGGGCGACTATACCCGCACCCCGAGCGATGACGCCACCGCCTACACCTGGAACCTTGCGCTCACTAAGCGCGCAAGCGAGGACCAAAGGCCGCTTTCCGGCGCCGTGCTGCGCATCACCGACGACCGCGGCCGCCGACTTACGTCAGACGGAACGTGGGCTGAAGGCGATGCGACCGTCGCCACCGACGCAAACGGACGCGTGGCGGTTAGCGGCGTGGACTCCGGGACGCTCACAGTCGAGGAGGTCGCAGCGCCCGAGGGCTACGTCGGCCTCACCGGCGCACGGGCGCTCGCGCTTGCAATCGAGGGGCTCGACGTCCAGCAGGTCGCTGCCGCGAGGCCCACACTCACCATATCCGCGGAGGATCCGCTGTTCATCGACGGAGCAGATGCCGCCTCAGGCACTGTGGAAGCTACGATCCCGAACTCGCAAGAGCCCTCAGGTCCTGGCGAGTGGTTCAAAGGGCTTCTTCCCAAAACCGGCGATCGATGCCTGGTCGCCCTATCTGCGATTGCAGTCGCTGGAATCCTACTCGTTGTTGGATCGCGGCTCTTTAGGCGAGAAGGATGCCGCCGTGACAAGTAACCACTCCACGCCATTCGCCGCGTTATTCCCGCCGTAGTTGCGCCATCGCTGCTCGTCCATTTCAAATGCTCGGCTCAAAGGCCGACTCAATCACCGGCCTCATTCCATCAGCTCCCTTCCATATAGGGAGGATAGAGAGGAACCAAACTTGAAGACCAGTAAGAAGTTCGCCCGCCTCGCTCTTACGGCAGGCCTTACCGCGACGATGGCCCTCGGCAACGTCGTCATCCCTGTCGGTATGGCGTTTGCGGAGGGCGCAGGGTCGACCGTCACGTTCGTAGATGCCGATTACTCAGCGCCGTCGGCCTATAAGGGAATTCGGATTTTCAATGCAACAGTCGCGACGACCGACGGGGCCACGACGGTGAGCAACATCGAGTGGGCCAGCAACGACGCCAAGGCAGCCGTGGTTGCCGCCATCCAGGCGAAGGAGCCGTCCTATAGCAGCGAGAACGCGCAGGATGCCGCCGGCTGGCTGAGCGCTAACGCCGGAGTTGCCGGGACCGACTCGAAGGTCGCAAGCGATAACGTCCTGAGCCTGATCGCCGCCAACCTGAACAGCAGCGATGCCTGGAAGGCGACGCCCGCGGGCAGCGCGTCACTTTCCGGTCTCGATGCCGGTTACTGGCTGTTCCTCACCGCGAGCGCCGGCTCCCCCGACGGGAAATCGACCGACACCTTCACCTCTCCGGTGTACGCCGTAATCGACGGCACCAGCTCGACGACCGTCACCCCCAAGAAGGGCGTGCCCACCGTCGAGAAGAAGATTCTCGACGACACGGACGCCACTGACGCGGACGTTAAAAGCTCCGATACATGGAAAGACGTCGCCGATTCCCAGATCGGCCAGGAGGTGAATTACAGGCTCACCGGCACCATTGCCAGCAACTACGCTACCTTCGACACGTATGCGTACAAGTTCACCGACGTGCTTTCCAGCGGGCTTGATTACATCGACGGATCGATCGCGGTGTACGCGCTGAACGGCGGCGCCTACACCGTGATCGACACGAGCAAGTACGACGTTGCCTGGGACAACGACACGCTTACGGTCGAATTCAAGGTCGACGGAACCAAGAAGGGCCTCAAAGATGTTGAGAACGTAGACGCAAACACCCAGATCGTCGTCTTCTACAAGGCCAAACTCAACGGAAACGCCGTGATTGGCAACGCCACCGGCGACAACAAGGGCGGCAACCCCAATACCGTCAGGCTCGAGTACTCCAACAACCCGTATGCCGAGGGCACGGGCGAGACGATCGAGGACACGGTTGCCGACTTCGCGTTCAAGCTCAACCTCAACAAGGTCGATCAGGGCACCGAGAAGGGCCTCGCGGGCGCCGTCTTCACCATCCAATCCGCAGACGCGAACACCAAGGATCAGTATGTCGCCTCGAAGGCTGATTCCGCCGCGGGCGTTGTCGCGGGCCAGCTCGTGACCGTTGCCGACGCCAACAACCTTCCCGAGTACGTGAAGTTCACGTCCAGCGACAACGGCAACATCGCCGTCTCCGGCCTCGACGCCGGCTCTTACAAGGTGACCGAGGTCCAGACCCCTGACGACACCAAGTACACCAAGGCCAATCCCTTCACCTTCACCATCGCTGCCGAGTACAACAATTCGACGATGAAGGTGACGAGCCTTACGGCGGCAGTCTCTGAGGCCGACAAGGGCCGCACCGACATCGCCTTCGGTACGCTTGACGGCACCGCCGGCGACAACAAGCTGACCGGCACGGACGGCACCGGTGCCGATGCTGCTGCTGGCGAGGTCACCATCAACGTTGGCAACACCAAGTCCGTGGGCCTTCCCATCACCGGCCTTGACGGCGTGACGCTCACCTGGGTGGTCGGCGGCGCAGTGCTCGTTATCGGCGTTGCGCGCCTCATCCGCGGCCGCCGCAAGGAGTCCGAGGAATAGCCGGTGTTCTGGCTTGTTCCTTTTCGAATGAATTATTGTTTTTAAGAGGCGAGGCCCTAGGGTTTTTGACCTGTGGGGCCTCGCTCTTTGAGTAGCGTTCCTGCCGTGGCCTCGCGTTTTTGGCATGTACGCTTTCGCCTGTGAACCAGCAACCTTTACGTATCCATGACGACCGACGTTGGAGGCGCCGAGACGATGAAACGACGAGACGACCGCATGGCGATAGATGCCTCCGCTTCGTGCAATAAGAGACGCCGTAAACGTTTGCCTCGCTGGGCCGATCGGCTTATCACCGTGATCGTCATTCTCGTCGGCGCCGCTCTGATGGTGTGGCCCTGGGTTTTTGACAGGCTTGAGGCTTCGGGTGCTTTCAATCAAATCAACGCTGTGTCTAGCACGGTAGACGCTCTTCCCGCGGAGGAGCGTGAACGGATTCTTCTTCAGGCTCGTGCGTACAACGAATTGCTTGCCCACGATAGCCCCGAGCTTCCTGCCGACCAGGTGGAACCCTATGGAGATCAGCTTATATTCGATCGCGATCCCATGATGAGCTGGATTGAGATTCCATCCATTAACGTGAACATGCCTATCTATCACGGCACGAGTGAAGAAGTGCTCATGGCTGGCGTTGGCCATCTCGAGGGAACAAGCTTGCCTGTGGGCGGGATGTCTTCTCACTGTGTGCTCACGGCCCATTCCGGCATGCGTAACCTCAGTATGTTCGATGACATCCATGCTCTCAAAGAGGGCGATCTCGTCCTTCTGCACACCATGGGTCAAACGCTCGCGTACAAGGTGGTGGGTTCTGAGGTGGTGTGGCCCGACGAGGTTGACTCCCTCGCCATCGAACCAGGGGCTGACAAGCTGACGCTTGTGACTTGCACGCCTTATGGCGTGAACGACCATCGGCTGTTCGTCCATTGCGATCGTACCGAATATATCGAGCAGGAAGCTGTCAAGCAGAAGGGTCTCTTGGCGAGGCATTGGGGTAGGCGCGAAGTTGCGGTTCTCGTTGTTGTTGCGGCTATGGTGCTTGTCTTGCTGGACGTCATCGTGCATCGGGTTCGCAAGCGGTACAACGCTAAGTCCAACGGTGGCTGCGAACAAAGGGGCCGTTGTTGAGGGTCATGGATGGTTCGATAAGGTGATATTGGCGGTCAACGGTAGCTTTTTATCGCTGCCGTCGCCTATGGCGTTATAACCGACGAGCATGAGGCGGGAGCGGCATGATTGCCGGAATGCGAAGCCAACTGGTCAGGCATGCTAAGACGCGCTATCGGCAGGTAAAGCGAGTAGTCTCAGGTGGTTTACCCATGAGTCGCGTAACGGGCTGGGACTTCGCTTGCGTCCAGATCGATTTGCGCGCGTTCGAACTCCTGCGCGGGCGATGATATGAAGTGGATGATTTTTCGCCAGGAGAGCATCCAGGTGCCGGGGCGTTTCCCTCGGCTGTTTCTTTTCCGGAAAACCCCGCGATAGCCCTACGCTACGCTCAGAACCCCTGCTCGCCGAGCAGCCACCTCGCGAGGTCCAGCACGAGCACGCCCTCCCGGATATAGGCTTCATGCCTCGTGCGGGCGATGAGGATCTTCGGAAACGCATCCCTGATAGAGAGAAGCGGCGCGAGCTCTCTTTCAAGCGTCGAATCGGCGCTGATGTCGTCGCTCACCTGGATGTAGACGAGCTCCGACCCCCTCTTCGCGACGAAGTCGACCTCCTTTTGGTACAGCTTCCCGACGCAGGTCTCGTAGTCTCGCCTCATCAGCCCGAGGAAGACCGCGTTCTCGTACATGCGACCCCAGTCCATGTCGCGCGTCCCCAGGACCGCATAGCGCATTCCCGAGTCGCATACGTAATGCTTCGCTTGCGTGCTCAGGTACTTCTTCCCCTTGATGTCGTAGCGCCTCGCCTCATAGAAGACGAAGGCGTCGCGGAGGTAGGAGATGTAGCGCCCAAAGCCGCTCCATGTACGTATTGCGGTCTACCAAAGCCATCATCCGCTCCTTCTCGGTTTCGAAACTAAGAAAACAATACGCATGAGCACATATTGAGGAGAGGGTCCGGCCAGGCTATATCGGCGGCACGACTCGATGCGCCGAAAACGCCCGTTTCGGAATTCAAACAATCACGGGTTACGATGGGCTATCGGAATCGTGACGAGTCGATACCGCCCTCAATCCCCCTTCCGAATAGGCATTGAGCAGTTCCTGGGCGCGGGCGAACTCGGGTCCTTGCCTCCAACCGAGTAGGCGGTTGACCGCGAGATTTCCCTGGACGTTGTGGACGAAGAGCAGGCGGGCGTCCTCATATGAGAGCCCGGTTTTCTCCATAATCCGGGGGACCGCCTGCTCAGCCCCGCGCTCGATGACGCGCTGGGCCACGCGGGCGTACGCATCAGCGTCAGAGTAAAGAAGCCAGTAGTCATCGTTTGCCGGCGGGCGTTGGCAAAGGGGCCCCGGCTCCGTTCCCTCGAGCGGAGGCGCCGCCGCCAAAGCCTCATCGATAAGTGCGTCAAGCAGTGCAAACTTGTCCTCGTAATGTAGATAGAACGTACCGCGGTTGATATCCGCGCGACGACAGATGTCCGCCACCGTCATCTTTGCGAAGCCGACCTCGGCCAGCAGCGCGAAGAATGCCTCCCGTATGACCGAGAGTGTGTAGCGCCGACGGCGGTCTATCTTCTCCTCTGCCATCGCCCCTCAATTCCGAGCTATCCAACAGTTTCGAGCGACCGTTCATTTTTCAACAATAGCTCGCGTCTGTTCATTGCTCTTGTAAAAATCAACATGGATACTGTTTATAGACATCTGTTCATTGTAACCGAAAGAGAGTCGCATGACCCCGTACGAGCAGCTCGTCATCGAGCTCACCGACCATTCGTTTGCCCATCAGGCCGTCTATCGCAACGGCAGCACCCCGTACGAGTTGAGCAGGCGCAAGCCGGCTCCCTACGAGCAAGACATTAAAACCTTTGTCCGCATGATTGAGGAGGCCGACTGCGTGCTTGTGGGCGGGGCCTCCGGACTCTCTGCGGCGGGCGGCGGCGACTTCTACTACGAGGACAACGCGACCTACCGTAAGTATTTCGGCAAGTTCGCCGAGCGCTATGGCTTCAAGGGGGCATTCGAGGGCTCGTTCTATCGCTGGCCCACCGCCGAGGCGCGCTGGGGCTATCTTGCGACATTCCTCAGCACCACACTCAACGCTCCGCTGCGCAAGCCCTACAAGGACCTTGACGCCGTGCTTCGCGATAAGGACTTTTTCGTGCTCACCACCAACCAGGACACGCAGTTCGTGAAGATCTACCCTTGGGAAAGGGTGGCCGAGATCCAAGGCGACCATCGTTTCTTCCAATGTTCCCACTGCTGCACCGATAGCGTATGGGATGCGACTGAGCCTGTCTCCCGCATGGTCAAGGCCATGGGGGACGGCCTAGAGGTTCCTACAGAGCTCGTGCCGCGATGCCCGTACTGCGGAGCCGAGGCGTTCCCCTGGGTTCGCGGCTATGGCAACTTCCTGCAGGGCAAGCTCTACGAGGAACAGTACCGCAAGGTCTCCGACTGGCTCGACGCGCACGCGCGGCAGAAGATTCTTTTCCTTGAACTGGGCGTGGGCCGCATCACACCTGCGTTTATCCAGGAGCCGTTCTGGGCCCTCACGGCGCAGCTGCCGCAGACGAGCTACATCGCCGTGAATAACAAGACGCAGTTTCTTCCCCGCGCGATTGAAGAACGGGGCATGGCGATCCGCGCCGACATCGCCGACGTGCTCGCCGATGTGCGCAAGGCGCTAGGAAGGTAGCGTATGGTAGCGGCAACAGCAGTTCGCGTCCGCCGGGCGCTTGCCGAGGCTGATCTCATCGTCATCGGCGCTAGCAACGGGTTCGACATGGCGGAGGGGCTCAACCTTTTCCGTGCCGATAACCATTTTTGGGAAGCGTACGGGGACCTCGCCCAGACCGCCGGCATTGGCTGCATACTGCAGGGACTCGCCTCCCCGGATGCAAATGTGCGACGCCAATGGGCAGAGCGATTCTATCAAAAGGAGTATCTCGAATATGAGCCCAGCCCGCTCATGAACGGGCTACGACGCTTTACGGAGCACGCCGACACCTTCGTAATCACCTGCAATATCGACGGGCACTTTGCTCGCGCGGGGTTCAGTGAGAACCGCGTGCTCGAGACTGAAGGAAGCATACGCACGTCGATTGACGAAATGCGTCTCGCTCATCCAGATGCCCTCGCCACGGCCCAGCTCGAAGAGCTTACGCGCCTTGCGCAAGTCCATCACAATGGCAGGGTTGTCATCCTCGAGCTTGGCGTGGGGCTGCGCAACGGCATCATAAAGCGCATGCTCGCTCAGGTCGCAAACGCCAGCGAACACGTCACCTACATCGTGTTCAACTACAACCAGGCCATGGCGCCCGACGCTTCATGCGAGACGATTCTCGTTGAAGGCGATATGGCCCCGGCTTTCGAGGAGGTCGCCCGATGCCATCTCTAGAAAGAGAAGCAAGCAGGCTTTGCAGCCTCATCGACGATGCCGACACCGTTGTCGTTGGCATCGGATCGGGCATGTCGAGCGCCGCCGGGTTCAACCATTACAACCGCGCGGGCATGATGCGCGCCGGAATGGAGGACTGGCAGCAGGCATTTGGCTTCAAGAGCCTTTTCGACGGCTTCTACCACCTCTACCCCAGCCTCGAGCAGCAGTGGGCCTACTACGCGCGATACATCGATTTCATGCTGTGCGAGCCGGCCTCACAGCCCTATCTCGACCTGCGGTCCCTTATCGGCCAAAAGGACTACTTTATCCTGAGCACCAACGTGGACACCCAGGTCGAGAAGACCTTCCCCGCCGAGAAATTCTGCAACTACCAGGGAAGTTTCGCGTACCTTCAGTGCAAGCAGCCGTGCTGCGACGAGCTTTTCGACGCGAGCCCCTACATCGAGCGCATGCTCGCGGGCATGGCGGGGTTCGAAGTCCGCAGTGAGGACATCCCTCGATGCCCGCACTGCGGTTGGCAGCTTGTGCCATGGGTGCGCGACGACACGTTTTTGCAAGGTGCGGCATGGCGCGAGAGCCTCGAGCGATACGAGCATTTTGTGCGCGAGCGCAGCAACAGTCGCGTGCTGTTGCTGGAACTTGGCGTGGGCGAGATGACTCCCGGCATCATCACGCTCCCCTTCTGGAGCATGACCGCAAAGCTACCGGATGCGCACCTACTGAGCGTCAACATCTCGGGCGATTCCGCCCCACTGCAGCTTGGGGACAAGGCGGAGGCGATTCAAGCGGATTTGGGCATGTTGCTCTCGTCGGCGCAGGCAGGCGACAAGTAGCACGGCGGAGCTTTTGCACATTCGACAAAACATACGGGAGAATATGACATGAAACGCGACGTGAAAATAACGATATTGAAGTCCGAAGTCGATAAACAGCTAGCCGAGGATTACGCGATTCCCAACTTCGGCCCTTGCCCTTTCCATAAAGCCGGGCAGGTGTTTGTCAGCGATGGGGAACACAAGCCGAAAGGCCTGTGCGAATACGCATGGAAGCCCATAGAAGCAATGGTTGCATCGCTCTCCCGCGGCGAGCTCCTTCAGCCAAAAGGGACATGGATGCGCGATGACGACAAAGGGGTGTTCGCCTGCGTGGACAGGCTGCGTCCGGTCATCATGCTCATAGAAGCGGTAGACCCGGAATAGGTTTAACAATCAGAATGCGAGCAGGGGCAAAGCGTGAACAGCGTTGCGCCCCCCTGTCTACGCATCAGAGGCTAAAGTCCGCAACCGAAGGCGCGCAGAGGCCTCGCCTTGATGCTCTCCGGAGAATGCGCTCCGCTTCCTAACCGAAACGGCCCTCAGTCGATTGCAGGGGCCGGTGTTGCCGACAGCGGGGATTAATCACATCGTTTTCCCAGGCAGCCATGTAAAAGCCTCCAAACCAAAAGGCTTAGAGGCCATTATTCCCACTTAGTGGCTTCAGTTCTGCCGTCCCGTCATTCCAGTTGCACTCAACTTTCCGCGCCCTTTCTCACGTACAAAACGCCCCGCTCGCGTTGTCTAGCGGCAGAACGGCAGCTCCGGAAGCTCATCCGTCTCAATTATGTGCGCAAGCATGGCGGCAAAGCCCTGAGGGTCGTCGATTTGGAACTGCATGTGGTTGTGGCCTTCGAAGACCGGGAAGTTACCCCTGGGCCAAGCTTCCATAACGGCATCTCGATATTTGAAATGGTCCTCCGCCGATCCGAATTCCCAAAACGTACGACTCTGAAGGCTTGCCGGCAGCATGGGAAACGGCGTATCCATGAGGCTATCGGCCATCTGGCTTCGCATATTTGCCAATGTGAGCCTGCGGCCCGCCTCGATGAAATACGGACGAATAGTCTCATCGTCGCACCACATAATATGCCTTAGCGTGGCACCGTGGGTCCAGTACAGGCTCTTTATGGCTAGGTACAGCAACGGCGCCATGGAAGTTCGCGTCCCGGCACCCATCTGCGCAAACTGGCCCCCATCGAAAAAGACGTGATCTGCAGGCACCGCGCCGCGGGCGAGAAACGCCATCCCCAGATCGGCGCCGATGGAAGAGGCGACTACGAGCGCCAGACGGTCAACGCCATGTCCGCGAAGGAACTCCTCGACTTGGCGCGCCTCGTCTGCTCGACCCGCATAGCGCTGGTTCTCGCAATAGACCGTCGACGTCGGCATGACGCAATAGTACCGATCCGCCAAATGCTTCGACACGCGCTCGCTGCTTTCTCCCACAACACCCATGGCATGGAAAAACAGGATTGTGGGGTTTGTCGGATCCCCGAGAGTCGAAAAGCGCATGATATGCCTCTACAAGTTAGCCGTTGTAAACTGTTTTGCACTTTAATACATGAGCCGTGCCTCTCCCTACCGATGGCGCACCTTTCACCATATGCATATACCGGCCCCGTTCCGCCCTCGGCGACAAAGTCACGCATTCACTCACCTGGGGTAAATCCTTACTCCCCTTCCTTCGAATACCGCCCTGTGCTTTGTCGTCTTGAAGCGCGAGGAGTAGATGAAGAAGTCGCAGGTCAAAGCTTTATCGGCTTATTCCCACTCGATGGCTCTGGTTTTAGCGTTTGGTCATTCCGGTTGCGTCCAGCTTCCGGCACCGCCGCGGAACGCGTGCCGCCGCGCGACACGATGCCGCGCTTCATCGGCTTCGTAGACAAAAGCCGAGGCATCTTCTACGTATTGCGGTCTACCCGAGTCATCATCCGCCCGCTCTCGGTTTCGAAACTCGAATTCCCCAATAGTTTCGAAATCGAGAAAGCAATATGCACAAGGACACGTCGAGGGTCGAATCGGTCAAATCCCGGTCGTGCCATGTCAGTAGCGATACCGGACCGCATTCGCGCATGCTACAATGCGGACATCAGAGATAAAAACACAGTCCCCGTCGGGTAGTCGTGGGCGTGCGGAAGTCCGCATCAGTAACCTGCCTCCTTGGTTGTCCCTTCTCTGCATGGTCATCTACATAAAGGAGGAACCAACCATGCAGATCAGCGTGTCGTCCACCCTGACCGTATATCATGACAGCCAATTCTGGGTTGGGCTGGCGGAGCATGTCGAGGACGGCAGATACGGCGTCGCCCGCATCGTCTTCGGCGCGGAGCCGCCCGATGAGGAGATTCTGCGATTCGTTGTCGGCAAATGGGAGAAGCTCTCGTTCTTCGGTGACGATCCGACTGAGGCGAACAAGCCCGCGAGAAACCCCAAGCGGCGCGCTCGCGAAGCGGCGAAGGCCCTCAGGCAGCCGGCGATGAGCACCAAGGCGCAGCAAGTTCTCGCGAATCAGCGTGAGGCAATGAAACGGGAATCGGCTCACGCGAGAAGCCAACGCCGCGCGGATGAGGCGGAGGCGCGCTTTGAGCAGCGGAAGCTGAAGCACAAGCAGAAGCATCGCGGACATTGACCGCCATTTGCAGCAAGGCAAACCATAAACTGAGCTGAGGTGCCCTACTTCTCGCCCTCCAGCAGCCCCACGATGCGGTCGATGTCGACGGCAAAGCGAGGTCTTCCCTCGCGATCGTAGCGGTCGAGGTATGCCTGGCACTCGGAGACAATGCGCTTGGTGTTGCCGTCGATGATGCGCTGGAGCGTCTCGTAGTAGGCCGACCCTCGGTCCTAAAGCGGCGCTGGTAGGACTTGGTTATGGGGAACATCTTGATGTAGTGGATGCCGTGGCGGCAGCCGGGGCGCGTCGTGGGGCGGGGTGGCAACGCAAAGTACTGGTCTTTGGGCACGTTAGGGGCGATGTTGGAACGCAGCGGCACGGCGAAGTCCCTGCGCTTCCCGCGGAAACGCAGCCTCACTACCACGATGCAGGGGCGATTGTGCTTAAGCATGAGCTCGCGGTCGCCCTCGACGAGGTCGAAGAAGTCCTGGGAGATGGATACGATCTTCATCGGTTACGCCCCCCTTCATACGAAGCGGGGCCCGCATCGCTGCAGGCCCCTGCAGGCGGGCGATATTCTACGCCTTGCGGCACCCCGTCGCCCACGGAGGTTAAACGTACACGTAAGCCGTACTCTGAAAGCCGCGGCTTCCGGCAAGTAGTTTATACCACGAAAGGTCGCTTTCAATGCGCATAGCTCGTAAAATAGCACTCGCTGGGCCGTCACCCCTGACCGTTACCCTCCAATCTTCATTGGAGTCAGCAGGTCGATTCATATAGTCATGGGGGTTTATCCTAAGGGGATTCAAATTTATACCCCCATAACTAAGGAATTATCTATTCCCACTCGATGGCGTCGGTTCTGTCGTCCCGTCACTCCAGTTACACCCAGTTTTCGGCATCGACACGGAACGCGTG
>CAKUFD010000012.1 GCA_934647195.1 uncultured Collinsella sp. | reverse complement strand
CGCACCTGCATCATCGGCGCCCTGGACAAGGCCGCCGAGACCATGGCCGGCCTCTCCGGCACCCGCATCACGGGCTAGGAGCGCCCCGGTCTCGCCCGAGGGGGCGAAAGCGGCGCGCGAGCGCGCACTTCCCGCCGGAAATCGGGAAAAGTGAACGTTTGAGCGTGGGTTTAGGGCCGCGGGTGTATGGAATTGCTCGCGGTATGGCCCGTGCGGTTCGATGTGCACGGTACTTTGCGGACGAAGTCTCTGTGCGCATCGAACCGCACGGGCCCGGCATCAACGACACGAGGAGTCGAAGGCATTGCGCTTTCGGCTCCTTATTTTTTGCTCGCGCCTGCATGTAAAAGGGCGCAGAAGGTCGCTACAGTGACGAGCATCAGTGCGGCGGCAACGTAGTAGCCCATATCTGCGCGTCCCAAGTGGTCGTTTAGTACACCTGTAACGCTCGGCGCGATGACCGAGGCGCTCATTCCAAAGAAGTTGAATAGGCCGAGCACCGTTGCGGTGTTTCCTGGCGAGATAAATTGTCCTATCCAAGAGATCAGGATTGGCTCGACCGCCAATTTGCCTAAAAAGCCGTAGAGCGCGATTCCGACAACGACAAGCATCTTGTTTGGCGCATTGAGGGCGCCAACGAGACAAATCACAGCTGCAAGCTCGAGAACCACGATGAAGATCACTTTTTTGTCGGGATGTCTATCGGCTATTTGACTAAAGATAATCGCGCCGGGCACGCCGGCAAAAAAGACAATTGACGAAATCGCCCCAGTTATAGAGTTTTCGAACCCGCGGACGCTTCCTAGGTAGTCGGGGAGCCACGTGCTGATGAGGTAATACAGGTACAGGGTTCCAAAGTAGAGAATGTACGCTGCGACCAAATGACGATCGAAAAGGCTCGAGCGCGTTTTCTCGTCTGAGAAACTGCCGAGTTTCCTTTCGATTGCAACCGGGCTTGCAGCCGAATTGATGCCAGGCATGTTGAAGGCGAAGACAACCGCCATCAGTGCTGCGAGAAATGCGGCAAAGCTGGCGAGCGCTTGCCAGGGAAGCAAGCCTGTGCTGACCGCCCCGCTTGCTGCGGCGAGGCCGAAGCCCGATCCAATGGCGGTTCCGCTGTTGACGAGGGCCGTGGCGAGGCTTCTGCGTTGAGGGGGAACATATACATTGGTAATGGTGTAGGCGATGCCGAAAAAGGTTCCGCACCCGATACCGGAAAAGAAGCTCGCTATATAGAGCTCGGTCAAAGTACGGGAGAGCGCCATGCCCGTGGTCGCAAGACTAAAAAGGATAAAGCCGGGGACGACAATCGTTTTGAGTCCCAAGCGGTCCACGAGCAATCCCGAGGGAATTTGCATAAGAACATAGCCAAGAAAGTAGAAGCTCGAGATCATGCCCAGCTGCGTTGAGCTTGCTCCGCCAAAGAAGCGGGAGAGGACCGGGTAGATCGGTGTAAGCATCATGCGGGAGATCCAGATGACGATCCAGCCGGCGGCAAGCATGATGACGCCCTTTTTCCAAAAAGGCGTTTTTGAAGTGCGCGACGCGTCACGGGCCATGTATAGAGTCTCCCCGGAAATAGATTGATTGAGGTATGCATTCAATCCTATCGTCTAAATGACCGTTATTGGGAGGGTGGGAAGAAAAACCATGCGGGGCTATTCGAGCGGAATCGGCCGGCGGTGCATCTTCTCTAATCGGCAGACGATGTGACGCAGGATTTTCAAGGTAATGTGCGGCGTGTTTCTTTGTGTTTCGCGACGCGCAATAGCAGAGGAAGGACGAAAGGATGCGCATACAGATTTAGATGGCGAAAATGAGCCTTCAAACACCCCTCTATTACCTGCGGTCTTCACATCATGTTCACTGCTCTACTTGCCTAAAGTAACAAAACCGCAGGAAACGGAAATATAGATACGCCCGGCACCGTGTATTACAGCTTTCTGATTGACAGGCTGCCCGCCCGCGTCGTAATATCTCTTTCGTTCGCGAGCGCAAAAGCTTAGAGCCAATGCGATCGAGGACATCCGTGGGAGTTTGCCCGAGTGGTTAATGGGGACGGGCTGTAAACCCGTTGGCTTTGCCTACATAGGTTCGAATCCTATAGCTCCCACCCTTATGTTGCCTGTATAGCTCAGTCGGTAGAGCACTTCGTTGGTAACGAAGAGGTCACCAGTTCAAGTCTGGTTGCAGGCTCCATTTGGCGGTGTAGCTCAGTTGGTCAGAGCACACGGTTCATACCCGTGGCGTCACTGGTTCGAATCCAGTCACCGCTACCAGGTAACAAGGTGGCTCTCCTAAATCCTTTTAGGGGGGCCACTTAGGTATAAAGGCAAGTCCAGAAGGACACCTTTGAAAGAGGAGGGCTTCATGGCCAAGGAAAAGTTTGAGCGCACTAAGCCGCATGTTAACATCGGCACCATCGGTCACGTTGACCACGGCAAGACCACGCTGACGGCTGCCATCACCAAGGTTCTCTCTGAGACCGAGGGCTGCAAGGCCGACTTCACCGCCTTCGAGAACATCGACAAGGCTCCCGAGGAGCGCGAGCGTGGCATCACCATCTCCGTCTCCCACGTTGAGTACGAGACCGCTAACCGCCACTACGCTCACGTCGACTGCCCGGGCCATGCTGACTACGTCAAGAACATGATTTCCGGTGCTGCTCAGATGGACGGCGCTATTCTGGTTATCGCTGCTACCGACGGCCCGATGGCTCAGACCCGTGAGCACATCCTTCTCGCCCGTCAGGTCGGCGTGCCCTACATCGTCGTGTTCCTGAACAAGTGCGACATGGTTGACGACGACGAGCTCGTCGACCTCGTCGAGATGGAGACCCGTGAGCTCCTCTCCGAGTACGATTTCCCCGGCGACGACATCCCCGTCATCCGTGGTTCCGCTCTCGGCGCCCTCAACGGCGAGGAGAAGTGGATGGACGCCATCCGCGAGCTCATGAACGCCGTCGACGAGTACATCCCGACGCCCGCCCGTGACAACGACCTTCCCTTCCTGATGGCCGTTGAGGACGTTATGACCATCTCTGGCCGTGGTACCGTTGCTACCGGCCGTGTCGAGCGCGGTGAGCTCAAGCTCAACGAGCCCGTCGAGATCGTCGGCATCAAGGATACCCAGAGCACCGTCTGCACCGGTATCGAGATGTTCCGTAAGTCCATGGACTTCTGCGAGGCTGGCGACAACGTCGGTCTGCTGCTCCGCGGCATCAAGCGCGAGGACATCGAGCGCGGCCAGGTTCTCTGCAAGCCCGGTTCGGTTACCCCGCACACCAAGTTCACCGGCGAGATCTACGTTCTGACCAAGGAGGAGGGCGGCCGTCACACCCCGTTCTTCGATGGTTATCGTCCGCAGTTCTACTTCCGTACCACCGACGTTACCGGTACCGTGAAGCTGCCTGAGGGCACCGAGATGGCTATGCCTGGTGACCACATCACCATCGAGGGCGACCTCATTCACCCGATCGCTATGGAGGAGGGCCTGCGCTTCGCTATCCGCGAGGGTGGCCACACCGTCGGCTCGGGCATCGTCAGCACCATCATTGAGTAACGTTAGCTACTCAAGCTGTTGATTTCATTAACCCGGTTCCTCTTCGGGGGAGCCGGGTTTTTGTGTCGATGCGCACAAATGACAGGATTGTGTTCCGGATCTGCAGATAAATCGTGGAGACGTAAATCGCATTGACATAACCCCATTGCAGATGATATTGTTTACCACCGTGCCCGTGAGGTACGGTATTTGGAGGTAAAAGACACATGCGTACTCTCGTTACACTTGCCTGCACCGAGTGCAAGCGTCGTAATTACACGACGACCAAGAACAAGGCCAACACCCCTGATCGCATGGAGCTTAAGAAGTATTGCCCCTGGTGCCGTCGTCACACCGTGCACAAAGAGACTCGCTAGTCTCTTTTGACATACGCCAGTAGTTCAATTGGTAGAGCATCGGTCTCCAAAACCGAGTGTTGAGGGTTCGAGTCCTTCCTGGCGTGCCAGTCTTTGATCCGTAAGCCTCCATAGGAGGCTTACGGTTTGTTACTGTATGTTGGGTCTGTGCCGGAGGTAAATGTTCATGGCCAACAAGAAGACCAAGAAGAAGTCTCAGCAGGGCTCCAACACGGCTGCTGCTAAGCCTGAGGTCAAGAAGACCACTAAGGCCAAGGACAAGAACAAGAAGCCTGGCCTGTTCGCCCGTATCAAGAAGTATTTCACTTCCGTGCGCTCCGAGATGAAGCGCGTTGTGTGGCCCTCTAAGAAGGAGCTCATCAACTACTCCGTCACGGTGTGCGTTTCCTTGATCGTTGTTGGCGTTGTCATCGCGCTGCTTGACGCCGGTATCGGCCAGGCGCTGGTGGCCTTCTCCGGATTGAGGGGTTAAGCATGTCCAAGCGCTGGTATGTCGTCCACACGTATTCTGGTTACGAGAACCGCGTTAAGTCCGATCTCGAGCACCGCATCGAGACCATGGGTATGACTGACCGCATCTTTGATATCGAGATTCCCACCGAGCGTGTGACCGAGATCAAAGAGAATGGTGCTCGCGAGACCAAGGATTCCAAGATCTTCCCGAGCTATGTTCTCGTTCGCATGGAGATGGATGACGATTCCTGGACGTGTGTTCGCAACACCCCCGGCGTCACCGGTTTCCTGGGCGGTAACGGCAAGCCCGCTCCTCTTTCGCGCGAAGAGTACAACAAGATGATGCGCAAGAGCGATAAGGGCGGTGCACCTAAGCGTACGACCGTCAATATCGAAGTGGGCACTTCTGTTCGCGTTACTTCTGGTCCGCTTGCGGACTTTGATGGTAAGGTCTCCGAGGTTAATCCCGAGGCCGGCAAGGTCAAGGTCACGCTGATGATCTTTGGCCGTGAGACTCCCGTCGAGCTTTCGTTCGATCAGGTCTCCGTTATTTCTTAGTTCGTTCTCGCGTTCACGCTCATCTGCCGGCTGCTCACCGGATGGATTGCTTCTAACGGGTACGCGTTGAACATATTGGCACTGTAGACACATTCGTGTTTTAGGAAGGTTTTGACATGGCTGAGAAGAAGGTTGCTACTGTCATTAAGCTCCAGATTCCCGCTGGCGCTGCTAACCCCGCTCCTCCCGTTGGCCCGGCACTGGGTGCCGCTCAGGTCAACATCATGCAGTTCTGCCAGGCGTTCAATGCCGCTACGCAGGACAAGCAGGGTGACATCATCCCCGTTGAGATCACCGTTTATGAGGATCGCTCCTTCACGTTCGTGACGAAGACTCCTCCCGCGGCTCACCTCATCAAGAAGGAGCTCAAGCTCAAGGGCGGTTCCGCTAAGCCCCAGGCCGACAAGGTTGGTCAGCTTACCCAGGAGCAGCTCACCAAGATCGCCGAGATCAAGATGCCGGACCTCAATGCTAACGACATCGAGGCCGCCAAGAAGATCGTCGCCGGCACCGCTCGCTCCATGGGCGTCACCATTGCCGAGTAGCGATACTGTTTAGGTAATTTCGGGCACGATTTGTGTCGTGCCCGTTTGCGTGCAATAGGGCACGCGTCGATGTGGGAGGGCTTTGGCCCGTTTGACCACAGGAGGTATGTAATATGGCTAAGCACGGTAAGAAGTACCGCTCCGCCGCTGAGAAGGTTGACTCCACTCAGCTCTACACCCCGCTTAAGGCTGTCGCTCTCGTCAAGGAGGTTGCAACCGCCAACTTCGACGAGACCATCGAGGCTCACTTCCGCCTTGGTATCGACACCCGTAAGGCCGATCAGAACATCCGTGGCTCCATCTCCCTGCCCCACGGCACCGGCAAGACCGTTCGCGTCGCCGTGTTCGCCGAGGGCGCTAAGGCCGATGAGGCTCGCGAGGCCGGTGCCGACATCGTTGGTTCCGACGAGCTGATCGCCGAGATCCAGAAGGGCAACATCGAGTTCGACGCTGCCATCGCTCTGCCGACCATGATGGCCAAGGTTGGCCGCATTGGTAAGATCCTTGGCCCCCGTGGTCTGATGCCGAACCCCAAGCTCGGCACCGTTACCATGGACGTTGCCAAGATGGTCTCCGAGCTCAAGGCTGGCCGCGTTGAGTATCGCGCCGACCGTTATGGCATCTGCCATGTGCCCCTGGGCAAGAAGTCCTTCTCCGACGAGCAGCTCGTCGAGAACTACGCTGCCCTCTACACCGAGATCCTGCGCGTCAAGCCCGCTTCTGCTAAGGGCAAGTACGTGAAGAGCATCTCCGTGAGCTCCACCATGGGCCCTGGCGTCAAGGTTGACTCCGCTGTTCAGCGCAACTTCCTTGCTGAGTAGTCACTCGAACTGAATAGTTCTTCTAAACCCGGCTTGCATTAGCGAGCCGGGTTTTTCTTTACTTTGAGTTACAGATCCGTTGGTTTCCAAGGACGTAACAATCACAGATTTCCGATTGCGTATACCATTCGTTCTGTTAAACTTAGTTTTGTTGTTGCTTTACTTGAGAGGAGTGCGCATATCATGAGAAATACTGCTTTTGCATCTGCACTCCTAGCCCTCGCGCTACTAAGGTAGTCGCGCTTGGGACTTCTTCAACTTGCTTAACACCCGAGTGCGTAACTGACCATCGCTTTGCGGTCCGTATGAGCGCTCGGGTGTTTTTCTATCTATCGCCTGTACGTGTCTACAAAGCCCGACATGTTGAACATAGTCGCCCGGCGGCTTTGATGTACAGGAGGAACCATGACCCGCAAAATCGCAATCTTCGATACTACTCTGCGCGACGGCGAGCAGTCGCCTGGCGCTAGCATGAACACCGAGGAGAAGCTCATCATCGCGCGCCAGCTCGTGCGTATGAACGTTGATGTTATTGAGGCCGGTTTTCCTATTTCGAGTCCTGGTGACTTCAAATCGGTTCACGAAATCGGAAAGATCGCCGGTGACACGTGTACCGTTTGTGGTCTGACCCGCGCTGTAGACAAGGATATCGAGGTTGCAGCCGAGGCCCTGAAGAGCGCCAAGCGCCCGCGTATTCACACCGGCTTGGGTGTCTCGCCTTCCCATTTGCGTGACAAGCTCCACCTCACCGAAGACGAGGCTATCGAGCGCGCGATTCATGCCGTTAAGTACGCCCGTAGCTTTGTAGACGATGTCGAGTTCTATGCCGAGGACGCCGGTCGCTCCGACCAGGAGTTTCTTGTTCGTATCATCCAAGCCGCGGTAAAAGCGGGCGCGACCGTCGTCAATATTCCCGATACCACGGGATACAACATGCCGTGGAATTTTGGCACGCGCATCAAGGACCTGCGCGAGCGCGTCGACGGCATCGAGGACGTTACCATCTCCGTGCATACGCATAACGATCTGGGCATGGCTACCGCCCTTGCCCTCGACGCTGTCCAAAATGGCGCTACGCAGATCGAGTGCACCATCAACGGCTTGGGCGAGCGCGCGGGCAACACCTCGCTCGAAGAGGTCGTTATGGCCATCAAGATGCACGGTGAGGCGCTCGACGCCCATACCGATGTTGTGACCCGCGAGCTGACGCGTGCTTCCAGGCTTGTGAGTTCTATCACGGGCATCAACGTGCAGCCCAACAAGGCGATTGTCGGCGCCAACGCCTTTGCACACAGCTCTGGCATCCACCAGGACGGCGTGCTCAAGGCTCGCGATACCTACGAGATCATCGACCCGGCAGATGTGGGCGCTGCTGGTTCCGAGATCATCTTGTCCGCCCGCTCGGGCCACGCCGCTCTGCGCCATCGCCTGGGCGAGCTGGGCTACACCTTCGATGATGCCGCGTTCGAGGATGTCTACAACCGCTTCCTGGAGATTGCCGATCAGAAGAAGGAAGTCTTTGACGAGGACCTCGAGTCGATGGTTCAGGAGCGTCAGCGTGAGGTGAAGGCCATCTACACCCTTGATGCCCTGCAGGTGTCGTGCGGCGACCCGTTGGTTCCTACCGCTACGGCGACCATCAGCGACGAACTGGGCGTCAAGCATGTGGTGTGTGCTACGGGCACCGGCCCTGTCGATGCCGCTTACAAGGCCGTGGACAAGGTCGTGGCGGTCCATGGCGACCTGGCGGAGTTCTCCGTCAAGGCTATCAGCCGCGGTATCGATGCTATCGGCGAGGTTACGGTGCGCATCACGGCCGAGGACGGCAAGATCTACACCGGTCGCGGTGCCGATACCGACATCATCGTTTCGAGCGCGAAGGCCTATGTGAACGCCGTTAACCGCATGATCCAGACGGCTCGCTCCAAAGAAGGCAAATAAAGAGGGCTATTAATCGCCAAGCCCATCTGAACGCCTGAGACTTATTAAGAGAGGAAATCCCAATGGCACGTCCCATGACCATGGCAGAGAAGATTTTGGCTGCGCACGCGGGCCTCGATGAGGTTGTGCCGGGCCAGCTGGTCGAGTGCAACCTCGACCTGGTGCTTGCCAACGACATCACGGCGCCCATCGCCATCAAGACGGTGCGCGAGATCGGCGCCGGCGTCTTTGACCGCGAGCGCATCTGCTTGGTGCCCGATCACTACGCACCCAACAAGGACATCAAGAGCGCCGAGCAGACTAAGATCACGCGCGATTTTGCCCATGAGCACAAAATTGTCAACTACTTTGAGCAGGGCTGCATGGGTATCGAGCATGCGCTGCTGCCCGAGCAGGGCGTCGTGGTGCCCGGCGACCTCATGATCGGCGCCGACTCCCACACCTGCACCTATGGCGGTATCGGTGCGTTCTCTACGGGTGTGGGTTCCACCGATGCCGGGGTGGGCATGGCAACGGGCCGTGCTTGGTTTAAGGTGCCCGAGACCATTCGCTTCGAGATCGATGGCGAGCTGCCCGCGGGTGCCACGGCAAAGGACATCATCTTGCATATCATCGGCAAGATCGGTGTCGACGGTGCGCTCTATTGCGCTATGGAATTTGGCGGCTCGACAATCGAGAACCTTTCTGTCGAGGGACGTTTGACCATCGCGAACATGGCTATCGAGGCAGGCGGCAAGGCTGGTCTTTTCGAGGTGGACGACAAGTGCCGCGAGTATGTGGCTGCTCGCGCCCGCCGTACACCGGTTGAGTATCATCCCGATGCGGATGCCGAGTACAAGCAGGTCATCAAGATCGATGCCGCCGAGATCGAGCCGTGCGTATCTTGGCCCCATCTGCCCAGCAACACGCATCCGGTGGCCGAGAGCCGTCATATCGCGGTCGACCAGGCTGTTATCGGTTCGTGCACCAATGGCCGCATTGAGGACATGCGCGCCGCGGCCGAGGTCCTGCGTGACCGTACCGTGGCCGAGAACGTGCGTTGCATCGTGATCCCCGCAACCCAGAAGGTCTGGCTCCAGTGCGTGCATGAGGGACTGATGGATATCTTTATCAACGCCCACTGCGTGGTTTCGACACCCACCTGCGGCCCGTGCCTGGGCGGCTACATGGGCATCCTTGCCGCAGGGGAACGCTGCATCTCCTCGACCAACCGAAACTTCGTAGGCCGCATGGGAGACCCCACGTCCGAAGTCTACCTGGCAAGCCCCGCCGTCTGCGCCGCCTCCGCCGTAGCCGGCCACATCGCGTTGCCGAGCGACCTGTAAGCGCACTGGGGTCTTTGGGCTTTACTCGCTATTTCAGACAGTCCTGCTCGCACGGAGAGCACATTAAGTGCTCTCCGGCTCGTGCGGAACTCATAGCGAGCAAAGCCCAAAGCCCCTGCTGAAAAAGCACGGCGCAGCTGGGTCATAAAGCGTAGCGCTGCAAGTCCAACAACGTTGCGCCGTGAAAGGTTTATCCGATAGAGGGACATGACGTACGAGGGAGGGGCCAGGCTTTATTTGACATGAGTTTCCACACGACCCGAACGTGACTTAATGTCACGTTCGTGAGAGCAGGACTGTCTGAAATGGCAAATAAAGCCTGGCCCCTCCCTTCCGGGAAAGGTGAACGATATGAAATTCAACGGAACTGTTTTTCGTTATGGCCGTGACATCGATACCGATGTCATCATTCCGGCCCGTTATCTCAACACATCCGATCCAACAGAGCTTGCCAAGCACTGCCTGGAGGACCTGGATACCACATTCGTGACGCGCGTAAAGCCCGGTGACATCATCGTTGCCGACGAGAACTTCGGCTGCGGCTCCTCGCGCGAGCACGCCCCTGTTGCCATCAAGGCGGCGGGCGTTTCCTGCGTGATCGCCAAGAGCTTTGCGCGCATCTTCTACCGCAACTCCATCAACATGGGCCTGCCGATTCTGGAGTGCCCGGAGGCTGTGAACGCCATTTCGGACGGCGATGTGGTGAACGTCGATGCCGATACCGGAACGATCATGGACGAGACCACGGGTGCGATCTTCCATGCACAGCCCTTCCCGCCGTTCATCCAAGAGATCATCAATGCCGGAGGTCTGGTGGAGCGTACCAAGAAGAAGATCGCCGAGGGCGCGGCGGAGTAGATGACTGTGGAGAACCCCTTTGCCAAAGGTCCCTCAACCCTTGATTGGAGTTGCAACGTGAAGAAGAGCTATAAGGTATGCACCCTGCCGGGTGATGGCATTGGCCCCGAGGTCATCGCCGAGGGCAAGAAGGTTCTTGCCGCGGTGGGGGCACGTGCCGGCGTTGAGTTTGTCTGCGAGGACGCGCTCATTGGTGGAGCTGCGATCGATGCGTGTATGGATCCGTTGCCCGAGGCCACGCTTGCCGCGGCTCAGGCGTCCGATGCCGTTTTGCTGGCGAGCGTGGGCGGACCCAAGTGGGACTCGACCGACCCCAACGCTCCTCGCCCCGAGCAGGGCCTCCTGCGCATTCGTAAAGAGCTGGGGCTCTATACCAATCTTCGCCCGGTGAAGATCTACGATGCACTCGCCGGCGCCTCCACCCTTAAGCCCGAGGTCATCAAGGGCGTTGACATGGTGCTCGTGCGCGAGCTCACGGGCGGCATCTACTTTGGTAGCCATGAGCGTTTCTACGATGAACAGGGTGCTGGTGCAAACGGTGAAGCCGGCCAGCGCGCGGTGGACGTTATGGAGTATCACGAGTACGAGGTCGAGCGCATTGCCCGTCAGGCCTTTGAGGCTGCGCGCAAGCGCCGTGGCAAGGTGACGAGCGTCGATAAGCGCAACGTGCTCGAGACGTCCCGTATGTGGCGTGAGGTGATCCATCGCGTGCACGACGAGGAGTATGCGGACGTGGAGCTCGAGGACTTGCTCGTGGACAACACCGCGATGCAGCTCATCAACCGTCCTGCCGACTTCGATGTCGTGGTAACCGAGAACATGTTCGGCGATATCCTTTCCGACGAGGCCGCACAGATCACGGGTTCGCTCGGCATGCTTGCTTCTGCAAGCTTGGGCGACGGCGTTTCGCTCTTTGAGCCTAGCGCGGGCTCCGCGCCCGACATCGCAGGCCAGGGTATTGCCAACCCGCTCGCGCAGATTCTCTCGGTGGCAATGATGCTCACTTATGCCTTCGACATGGTCGAAGAGGCCGCGTGGATCGAGAAGGCTGTCGAGCGCGTGCTTAACGAGGGCTGGCGTACGCGCGATATCGCCGATGCCGATACGCCTGCCGAGAAGATCATCGGTACCGCCGAAATGGGCGACAAGGTGGTCGCGGCCTTGGCGTAGGGTAAGAATCACGACGCTGGCACCCCGTATGCTCGGTCGAGCATGCGGGGTGTTTTTGCGTTTGGGCATATTGCATTGAGGAGTCGGCGGCACGTGCATGGACTGGTGGTGCCGGCTCGCATGTTGCGGGCGCAGGTACGGCGCCGCGCTGGAGTGGAGGCACCATGCAGAAGGTAGTGACCGTGAACGATGATTTTCGCCATTTGAACGATGGCGTGCCTCTGCATATCGCGCGCTTTATCGTTGCGGGGGAGTACGATCGCGCGCTTCGCCTTATCGAAGACGAGCTTGGGGCGGGGAATTGTCCCGAGATGGAGCCGTGCCTTCGTGCAGAGTATGCTCGGCTGCTGCGTACTCGCCGCGATTTTTGCCTGACGCGTGCCGACGTCATCGGTCAGATTCGTGCCGAGTGGCCCGAGTTTGGCGATGTCGAGCTGGATACCCTTATCGACCACGAGCGTCTTGATTGGCGCTATGTGGATGGCGAACAGCGTTTCTTGCAAAGCTGCGTGGAGTCGCTGCGTCTGTACCCCAACGACGTTCCGGGGCTTACTTGCCCGCCGACCAATCGTACGGATCAGCTTGCTGTACTCGACGAGATGCGTTCGAAGGGATATGCCGAGCGCCGCGTGCGTGTGCGCCACACGCTTGGCGTGGGCAAGGATGTTGAGGTAGGTTCCGATACGTATGTCATGGCATGGATTCCGTATCCTTCCGGCCAGCAAGTGGCGGACATCAAGCTCATCGATGCGAGCGAGGGTGCGCAGGTTGCGCCCGCGACGGCGCCGCAGCGCACGATTCACTGGGACATACAGGGCGAGCGTTCGTTCTTTGTCGAGTATGAGTACACCATTCGTGCTCCCTACGTGGACCTGTGGGCAGAGGATCCCGTCGCTCCCGTCTGGGACGCGCCGTTTGCGCCTGCACCTGCTCCTGTGCCAGAGGATCTTGCCGCCGAGGAGCCGCATCTGGTGTTCACTCCATATCTGCGCGCGATTGCCGAGCGTCTGTATGCAAGTATTCCTGCTGAGGATATGCTCGAGCGCGCCCGCGCTGCGTATCTGTGGGTTACGCAGAATATCGATTACCGCTATCAGCCGGCCTACGTGCTGCTGGATAGCATTGCGGATTCGTGCGCGCGTTCTCGCCGTGCGGACTGCGGCGTGTTTGCCTGCACGTTTATCACGCTGTGTCGCCTGGGCGGCGTGCCGGCGCGCTGGCAGAGCGGTTTGTACGTAAAGCCCGACTCGGTGGGTTGCCACGATTGGGCGATGTTCTACATTGAGGGCTTGGGCTGGCTTTGGGCCGATTGCTCCTTTGGTTCCGCGGCACGCCGCGAGGGAGACGACGCCCGCAGGCATTTCTATTTTGGCAACCTGGGCCCCTGGCGCATGCCCGCCAATGCGTGTTTCTTTGCCCCGCTCACGCCACCCGACCCGGCCCTTCGTGACGATCCCTTTGACAATCAAATGGGCGAGCTGTGCGTGGACGGTGTGGGCATAACGTCATATGACCGTGAGGCCGAGATCACGGCAACTATGGAAACCCTCTAGCCTGTCGTAACGTTGGATGCAGTCGCAGCGGTTCTCCGTTTTTCGGGGAGCTGCTGCGGCTTATTTGAGTGTCGTGCCCGCACACCCGTGTTCTTCTGAAAATGAAGGACATGTTAAAACAGTCTGTCGCAAAATTTGCCGGTTCAATGCCTTTGCGAAATGCTATTCCAATAAAACAATTCGAAGTGCGTACCCTAAATCGAAATAGCTGAGTATACCGAATAGTTAACCCCCTGTAATCCTGGGGTTTTGCTATTGGAAACGAAGGGCCTACTCGGCAATTCCAGTTTAGGGTACGCACTTCGAAAAGTTTTGGAAAAGAAGATCGAGCCACCCGGCATTATCCGGGCGATTTCGCCCGGATAAAATGCTACCAAGAAAAAACAATTCGAAATCGGTACCCTAAACTGGAATTGGAAAGTAGACCGCTGTTTTAAGCGGTAAAACCCCAGGAAAGAAGGGGGTTACATAATTGGTCTACTTGGAATTTCCAATACAGGGTACCTATTTCGAAGAGTTTTGAAAAAGCGACTAAAAATGGGGCGCCGAAGTAGCTTCGGCGCCCCATAAAACGGGCTGCTTGGAATCGCATCTCTTACGGGCACGCATGTGCGCTCGAATTAGCTCAGCAGCATGCGGTCGTTGGCGAATTCGCCGCCGCTGACCTCTTCGAATTTCTGCAGAAGATCAGGCACGGTGAGCGATTTCTTCTCTTCCCCGGCAACATCGTAGATAACGTGGCCTTCGTGCATCATGATAAGGCGGTTGCCCAGGCGGATGGCATCATTCATGTTGTGCGTGACCATCAGCGTGGTGAGATTGTTCTCGGCGACGATCTCTTCGGTGAGCCCAAGGACCTTGGATGCCGTTTTGGGGTCAAGCGCTGCGGTGTGCTCGTCGAGCAGCAGGAGCTTGGGCTGTGTGAGCGTGGCCATTAGCAGGGTAAGGGCCTGGCGCTGACCGCCCGAAAGCAAACCGACCTTGGCTTCCATGCGCGTGTCGAGGCCCAGGTCGAGCTTCTTGAGAAGTGCCGGAAACTCCGCTTTCTCCTCCTTGGTGACACCCCAGGCAAGACCGCGATGCAGGCCGCGGCGTTTGGCGAGCGCCAGGTTCTCGACGATCTGCATGTCGGCGGCGGTGCCGCGCATAGGGTCCTGGAACACGCGGCCCAGATACTTGGCGCGTTGAGGCTCGGTCATGCGCGAGATGTCTTTACCGTCGAGCTCGATTACGCCCGAGTCGAGCGGATACACGCCGGCAATCATGTTGAGCAGCGTGGACTTACCGGCACCGTTGCCGCCGATTACGGTAACGAAGTCGCCATCGTTAAGGACAAGGTCGACGCCGGTGAGGGCGCGCTTCTCGGTGACGGTGCCCTTGTTGAATGTCTTTTTGACGTGGGAGAGCTTAAGCATCCTGATCATCTCCCCTCGAGTAAGAGCTGCGCAGTTTGTATTTCTCCCAGACAACGGGGATGCACAGCGCAAGCACGACGATGATTGCCGAAAGCAACTTCATGTCGTTGGCGTCCATGCCCATCTGCAGCACGAAAGCACGAATGAGGAAGTAGACCACAGAGCCTACGACGGCGGCTGCAAGGCGTGCACCGAACTTGGTGAGGCCGCCGGGCAGCAAGCGCCCCAGAACCTCGCCGATGACGATGGCGGCAAGGCCGATGACGATAGCGCCGGTACCCATGCCGATATCGGCGTACTTCTGGCTCTGGCAGATAAGGCCGCCCGAAAGGCCCACAAGCGCGTTGGAGAGCACGAGGGCGATCATCTTGGTGCGGTTGGTGTTGACGCCGAGCGCACGAATCATGTCTTCGTTATTGCCGGTGGCACGCAAGGCAGAGCCGATCTCGGTGCCAAAGAACCAATAAAGCGCTGCCACGATAACGATAGCGATGATGATGCCCATGAGGGCCGAGACGGTGCTTTGCGGCAGTCCCGTCAGCTTGGAGACGTCGGAAAAGATCGTGTCGTTAGCCAAAAGCGGGGTGTTCGACTTGCCCATGATGCGCAGGTTGATGGACCACAGCGAGATCTGGGTGAGAATTCCCGCGAGGATGGCGGGAATCTCAAACACTGTGGTGAGAACGCCCGTGACGGCTCCTGCCAAGCCTCCTGCAACCATGCCGGCAAGAATGGCTACGGCGGGGTGAACATGGGCATTGACGATAAGCACCGCCACGACGCTTCCGCCCAGGGCGAAGCTGCCGTCAACGGTCATATCGGGGATGTCGAGTAGGCGGAACGTGATGAACACGCCGAGCACCATGATGCCCCAGAGGATGCCTTGCGAGATGGCGCCCTGCAATGCGACGGACATGCGATGTGCCTCCTTATGTGATGTCGGAGCGGTCCCGCCGGAAAGACGCTGCGCTCAAAATACAAATACCGCTCAATAATACCGCGGGATATCAAATACGCCGCGACGGACCCATGGGCGGGTGCGTCGCGGCGCAAAGAGTAGCAAGCGAAAGCTCGAGCTCGCCGCCGGACCTTAGGCGTCGAGGGCGGAGAGGTCGACGCCGATAGCCTCGGCCATCTCGTCGTTCTTCACCACGACGAGGTCCTTGGTGGAAAGGTGCTCGATAGGCATGTCCTCGGGCTTAGCCTCACCCTTCAAGATCTTGATGGCCATCTCGCCTGCGGCGCGGCCCAGATCCTTGTAGTTGATGGAGAGGGTGAACACGCCGCCGGCGTTGCACATGCCTTCCTCGCCAGCGATGAACGGGAGCTTGTTCTCCTTGCAAATCTGGCCAACCTGCGCGGCGCCTGCGGCGATGGTGTTGTCGGTGGGGGAGTACAGCGCGTCGACCTTGCCCACGGCGGATTCGACAACGGATTGAATCTCGTTGGAGCTGGAGACGGTGAAGTCGTCGTACTCGATGCCGAGCTTGTCGAGCTCCTCCTTGGCGGCCTCGATCTGGACGCTGGAGTTGGACTCGGCGGTGCAGTAGAGCAGGCCGACCTTCTTGACGTCGGGCAGCACCTTCTGCATCATTTCGAGCTGCTCGGCAACCGGGGTGAGGTCGGAAGCGCCGGTGACGTTGGTGCCGGGCTTGTCGTTGTCCTGCACGAGGCCGGAAGCGGCGTAGTCGGTGATGGCGCAGCCCACGATGGGGATATCGGAGGTGGCGGCAGCGGCAGCCTGTGCGGCGGGCGTGGCGATAGCGTAGATGAGGTCGACGCCGTCGCTTACGAACTTAGAGCTGATGGTCTGGCAGGCGGACTGGTCGTTCTGAGCGTTTTGCTGGTCGAACTTGACGTTCAGGCCGCTTTTCTCGAGGGCCTCGACAAAGCCTTCGTTGGCGGCGTCGAGCGCGCTGTGCTCGGTGAGCTGAATCACGCCGATGGTGTAGGTGGTGCCAGAGGCTGCAGAACCTGCGGCGCTGCCGGTGGAGGAGCTGTTGGAACCGCAGCCCACAAGCGTGCCTGCCAGAAGCAGGCCTGCGCTGGCGATGAAGTTCCTTCTGCTGATGTTCGCCATGGAAATCAACCCTTTCAAGTCGTTGGCAAAAGCTGTCGCGCGGGCGTTTATTCGGGCCATCCGACTGCCGCGTGCATAACGCTTAAGATACCGCGTGTGATGTTCAATATCATACGTATGCGTGCTCAATAGTGCGGAAATAAAGGTCAACGGTCGAGCGTTTGTTACCAATTGTTAATCTTGAGGCAGCGGGTGTTTATTTTTTGGCGCGCGGCTTTCATTGCGGGCAACTGTCGCTGCGGGCGGCTCCCACCGGGAGACGCGACGGCGGCCGCCCCGAACAGAGATGGCATTACGGCACGCGTTTTCGCTCTGTGAAAAATGGCGGAGAATCGCAAACTCATGGCGAGCGCGACCTCGCGTATGGGTACGCAAGCATGTACTATATGGATGCATATGATGCAGGAGCGCCGGCGGCATGAGCGCCAACGCGCAGTATCAAGATGAAAGGAGCCCCTGTGGCTGTTGATGAAGAATATCTCAAGAAGGTCCTCGACGAGATTCGTCCTAACCTTCAGGCCGATGGCGGCGACCTCGAGTATGTGGGTGTTGACGAGGACGGCGTGGTGTCGCTGGAGCTGCAGGGTGCTTGCGCCGGTTGCCCCATGAGCCAGCTCACGCTCTCTATGGGCATCGAGCGCGTTTTGAAGGAGCATGTGCCCGGCGTCACGCGCGTTGTTGCCACCAATCTTCCTGGCGAGGCTGCAGACATGCTGGACGAGTACGAGCCGTTCTAGGCCACTGGCAATCTGATTTGATTCGATCTGTGCCCGCCCCGTTGAGGGGCTGCGGGCGCATCTAAGCCATGGGCGTTCGCATCAAGCGGGCGCCCGCTTGGTATAACGCCAGCGACATTTGGCGACGACAACGTTAGAGACAAGAGGACATCGTGCTCAACGAGTTGTATCAAAGCTTGGATCCCGTGGCGATATCGGCCGGTCCCATCACGATCTACTGGTACGGAATCGCCTATATCGTGGGGGCTATCATCACGGGCGTGGTGATGTATCGCACACAGCGACGCTGGGGTCTTCATCTGACCATCGACGACCTGGTGAGCGTGGTCGTAGGTGTGGTCTTTGGCTTGATTATTGGCGCCCGCCTGTTTTACGTTGTCTTTTATGGCGGCGGCTACTACTTGGCGCATCCGCTTGAGGTCTTCGCCGTCAACGAGGGCGGCATGAGCTTCCATGGCGGCCTGGTGGGCGGCATCGTGGGCGGAACCATCGCGTGCCATATCTACAAGATCTCGGCATGGACCATTGCTGACCTTGCGGTATGCGGAGCCCCGCTCGCGCTCATGCTCGGTCGCTTTGCGAACTTCGTGAACGGCGAGCTGTGGGGCAAACCTACCGATCTGCCATGGGGCGTGGCCTTTGGCGGTGCCGCGGGTACGATGCCCCGGCATCCGTCCCAGCTCTACGAGGCTTTGCTCGAGGGCATTGTGCTCTTCTGCGTATTGCAGATCTTAAGTCGCCGCAAACCCGTGCTGCCGCAGGGTACGTTTATGGGCGTCTTCGTGATGGGCTACGGCATCGTGCGATTCCTGATCGAGTTCGTGCGCGTGCCCGACGCCCAGCTGGGATACCTCTTGGGCGGCGTCATCACCATGGGCCAGTTGCTTTCCCTGCCGCTTGTGGTGGTGGGCGTGGTGCTAATCGTCTGCGCGCAGCGCAAGGCGCGCCCGCAGTGTGATTACTTGGAGAAATAGCAGAAAAAGGCAACGGTGCAGCCATCTTGCGGCGCCGTTGTCGTTCGGAACAAAGCGCCCCCGCATCCGTATGATTTGCTGGATGCGGGGGCGTCGCTATGATTATGCGTCGACGAGAACCTGCCGGTAGGTGATGCCGCAGGAATCGAGGATGCGGCGGCTGATGCGCCCGTCGTCGGTATCGGCGTATTTGTTGTCGAGGTAGACCACCTCGCCGATGCCCACCTGTGCGAGAATCTTCGCGCAATCGTGGCAGGGGAAGAGCGTCACGTAGACCGTGGAGCCCTCGAGGTCGCGCAGGCTGCCGCGGTAGTTGAGCACGGCATTTGCCTCGGCGTGCACCACGTAGTTGTGTTTGTCCTCGAGCGGGTCGTCCGAGGTGCCCCAGGGAAAATCGTCGTCGTTGAGGGCAGAGGGCGTTCCGTTGTAGCCCACCGAGAGGATGCGGTGGTTTGTGCTTGCGATGCAAGCGCCCACCTGCGTGTTGGGGTCTTTGCTCCTGAGCTGTGCGGCAATGGCCACGCGCATGAAGAACTCGTCCCAGCTGATGACGTTTTGGCGCTTAGCTGATGACATGGGTGCTCCTTTCGGCTTTGCGTTGCACCACAGTATAGCCATTATGGCCCCTGTCCATATCGCGGGGGATGGCGCGTTGCGCGTAGCGATTGCGTGCAGGCAAAAGAGAGGACTTTATCACGCGCGGCGCGTGGTATATCATGCTCTCCATATGTTTGCAATCCTCGCGCGATGCACCCGCGCGGGTGTGATCGTGTAGAAGGAGACTCGAATGTCCGGACACTCTAAGTGGGCCACTACCAAGCATCGTAAGGGCGCTCAGGACGCCAAGCGTTCTGCCCTGTTCTCCAAGCTGAGTCGTAACATCACCGTTGCCGCTCGCCTGGGCAATGACCCCAACCCCGAGAACAACGCTTCCCTTGCCGCCGCTGTCGACAAGGCAAAGGCTCAGTCCATGCCCAAGGACAAGATCAAGTCTGCTATCGACAAGGCCTTTGGTGCCGGTGCCGACGCTGCCGTTTACGAGAACATCTCCTATGAGGGTTACGGTCCCGCAGGCGTTGCCGTCTACGTTGAGTGCCTGACCGACAACCGTAACCGCACGGCTGCCGATGTCCGCTCCGCCTTCTCCCATGCCGGTGGCAACTTGGGTACCTCTGGTTCCGTTGCCTTCCAGTTTGAGCGCAAGGGCCAGGTTGTCGTTGTCAAGGAGATCCTCGACGCGAATGCCAAGAAGGAGACCATGATCGCCAACGGAGCTGCTGGCGACGAGGATGAGTTCATGATGGCCGTGGCCGAGGCCGGTGGCGAGGACTACGAGGACGCCGGCGACGAGTGGGTCGTTTGGACCAACCCCGGCGACCTGATGGCTGTTTCCAAGGCTCTCGCTGCTCAGGGCATCGAGGTCAAGGGTTCCGAGCTCACCATGGTTCCCACCACCCCGACCGAGGTCTCCGGCGCCGACGCCAAGAAGGTTCAGCGTCTGGTTGACCGTCTTGAGGAGCTCGACGACGTCCAGGATGTGTACCACACCATGGACATGACCGACGAGGTCATCGCCGCTCTCGAGGAGGAGTAGGCACCGTTGCGCCGTTGCGCAATGTGACAGGATTGTTATCGGGCCGGGTCTGTGTGATTTACACAGACCCGGCCTGATTCGTTTATTCTTAAAGAGCTGTTGCGACGCGCAACACGCGCGGGCTATACGGGTATATGAGAGCCTTAAGGCTGTTGAGTTATTGGACGAAAGGAACAGGGCATGCGGGCACTGAGAAGAATTCTCGCGCTTATCTACCTGCTTTCAGGTGCCTTGGTCATTGCCATGTTCGCCGGTTATCTGTTTTCGCCCGCGGCGCGCAACATCGAGGTTTTGTTTCAAAAACCCGCGGTGCGCATCCTCTTGCTCGTATGTATGGTCATCTTGGGCCTGGGCACCCTGGTTGCGGCGATTCGCATGATGGCGCACCGTCGTGCCGTGACGTGCGTGCACCCGCAGGCGAATCCCGACATTGAGGTGAGCCTCGCCGCTATCGAGTCGGTGGCGCGTTCGGCGGCGCAGGACCCTACGGCGCTTATCGAGTCGGTTGAGGGCCGCGTGGTCGGCCGCGATGCCGATCAAGTGCGCGTTCGTATCGACGCCATCGCACTTGGCAGAGATAACCTGACCGAGCGTGCGCAGCGCATCCAGGCGCGCGTAACTCAAGCGCTCGACACCATGCTTGGAGCCACGGGCGCAACCGTGCGCGTGCGCTTCCTTCCCAGTAAGACCACGATTACGACTCAGGAGGTCACTCGTGAGTAAACCCGGCAAGCAAACGTCCAAGGCGTCCAAGCCTCGTCTGACCATCGAGTCCCAGGACGAGACGAAAGCTGGCGCGGCAGCGTCGCAGATGCCCGATGGCTCCACGCCCGCAGACGATGAGATTGATTTCCACGAGGCGGCGGGATTCATCCGCGGCCTGGGCATGCTCATGTGGCGCTATGCGCGCTCGCACCCCCATACGGTTCTTTACGGATTCATCGGCTTCGTGCTCGCGGCGCTCATCTTGATTTTGGGCCTGTGGAACACGATCGTTATCGCGGTTTTCGTGTTCGTGGGTGCCACACTGGGGCAGGTCCGCGACGGTGACAACGCGATCGTCAACTTTTTTGGCAAGTTATTTGACAGGCACTAAGGCCAAGGCAGGAGTATCTCATGGCGGAGATTGAGCAGACCAACAGCGAGGATACGCAAGATCAGGTTGAGGAGTTCGTCGCGGTGGCGGTTGAGCCCGAGGACGGCTCCATCGCGACGGTGGATGCCGATGATGAAGACGAGGAGCTCGTCGAGTCCGAAGATTCGCTCACCTATTCCAACGGCGTGATCGAGAAGATCGTTGCCATGGCTACGCGCGAGGTACCTCACGTGCTGGGCATGAAGGGCAACCTCATGCACTTTGTGCAGGAGCAGTTTGGCGCCGAGAACCTCACCAAAGGCGTGAGCGTGGAGGTCACCGACGACAATCGCGTTGTGGTGAACATCTCGGTGATCATCGAGTACGGTGCGTATGCTCCCGACATTTTCGAAGAGGTCAAGGAGCGCGTTACCGAGCGTCTTGGCGCTATGACCGGCCTTGAGGTCGCAGGCATCAACTTGCGTATCGAGGACGTTTTGACGCCCGAGGAGTACGAGGGCAGCGAAGAGTAACGTATTGGTAATGTTTCGCCTGAATATGGGACATGCGGCTAAAATCTGTTTGCTAAGCATCGAATTACGCTAGGATGTTGAGTAGAAGGAAGTCCCATTGGAAGGAGATCTACCATGTTCTGTGGCAATTGCGGTCAGAAACTGGCAGATGACGCTAAGTTTTGTCCCACATGCGGCTCACCCGTAGCGGGTTCTGCACCTGCGTCTGCGCCTACTCCGGCTCCTGCGCCTGCGCCGGTATACACTCCGGCTCCGGCGGGCGATAGCGGTCCGTATTCCTCTGCGACGCCAGGTCAGGCTCCGCAGGATTTTTCGCATCAGGCGAACTCCAACCCGTTTGGCGCCTCGACGCCCGCTGCGCCGCAGGGCGGTATGCCGTTTGTGCCCGTGCAGGCCGATCGCAGCCTGCCGATGTGGATTATCCTCTCCATCGTCACCTGCGGCATCTACTCGTGGTACTTCCTCTATGGTCTGGCGCGTGACATGAACGTCATGTGCCAAAACGACGGAGAGACCACGCCCGGTTTGGGCCAGTTCATCCTGCTCTCCATCGTCACCTGCGGCTTCTATGCTTATTGGTGGTATTACAAGATCGGCAACCGCATGCAGACCAACGCCCCGCGCTACGGCTTGCAGTTCCAGGAGAACGGCACCACCATTTTGATGTGGCAGATCATCGGTGCGTTCCTGTGCGGCCTGGGTCCCATTGTTGCGATGAACATCATCATCAAGAACTGCAACGCCATGGCTGCTGCCTATAACGCGCGCATGGGCGCGTAAATCGGTTTTTATGCGCATGACGTTTCCAGAGGGCGTGGCGAGCTGGGTTCGCCGCGCCCTTTCTTTCCTCGGCATCTTCTTGGGTGCGACGCTGCTGCTCTATATCACCGATATCGGCTGCATCATTCGCGCGATTACCGGGGTGCCGTGCCCTGGCTGCGGCATGACGCGCGCGTGGCTGGCATTTCTTACCGGTCGCTTTGATGCTGCGCTGGCGTATCATCCCCTGTTTTGGTGCGTGCCTGTGGTGTTGCTGATTCCGACGGCGCAGGAGCTTTTTCCAAAGGCTAGACGTGCATGCTGGGTTATAGCCTGGGTGTTCATCGTCCTTTTTGTTGGCGTATGGCTGTGGAGATTGATGACCCCGCACGATGCCGGTCTGCTGTTTTGCGGCCATGCGCCCGCGGGCGTTGATGACGACATCATCCATCTGCAACGTCCCTTATGGTTTGAGCTGCTGCCATAGCGAGGGGTTGCTCGCCTTGCTGCCCGTGCTGCCCCGCTTTGCCGCTCTTCGAGAAAACCGTGCCGCTTGGCCGTTTCTCCTTCTCAGCTGATGGCACCTGCGGCGAGTCGTGCTAGTTTTTCTCCGGATGTGCCGTGACGGCAACATGAAATGCGGAGAGGAGCGGGTATGTCCACCACGCCTGATGGCCAGACTCAGGCTGCTGCGGATGCGACGGCGAGCACGATGCACCATACTCCGGTGGAGCCGATGGAGCATGTGGTGAGTCCCGAGGACATCGAGCGTGGCGAGCGCATGGAGCGCCGACGTTCCGCCGAACCGGGCTTTTGGCGCTTTTTTGCCGAGCTCAACGCTGGCCTTATCCTTACGGCCTTTGCCATCGTCGCGTTTAAAACGCCCAACCATTTTGCGTTTGGCGGCACCTCGGGCGTCTCGGTTATTCTCTCCACGCTGGTACCGACGCTTCCCGTGGGTGTCTTCATGTGGATTCTCAACATCATCTTGGTGGTATTGGGGTTCATATTTCTTGAGCGCCGGGCGATTCTCTGGAGCGTCTTTGCTTCCTTTGCGCTTTCGGCGTACGTTTCGCTTTTCGAGCTCTTTATTCCCGCGACGGTTTCGATGACAGGGGACATGTGGCTTGACCTTTGCTTTGCGGTGATCTTGCCATCGCTGGGCAGCGCGATCGTTTTTGATATCGGTGCGTCCACGGGCGGCACCGATATTCTCGCCATGATTCTTAAACGCAGGACGACGCTTGAGATTGGGCGCGCCCTGTTGTATGTCGATATCGGCATCGTTGCCATTGCGGCGTTCTTATATGGCCCGCGCGTGGGCCTTTATTGCGTGCTGGGGCTCTTCGCCAAGACCCTGGTGGTCGACAAGGCAATCGAGAGCATTCATCTGCGCAAGGTCTGCACAGTGATTTGCAGGGAGCCGGAACGGGTTGAGCGCTTCATTGTGCAAAAGCTCAACCGCACGGCGACGATCAGCCGTGCCTACGGCGCATTTACCGGCGAGTGCGTCACGGTGATCATGAGCGTGCTGAGCAGACGCGAAGCCGTGCAGCTCAAGCGTTTTGTCCGTGAGATCGACGAGCATGCGTTCATCACGATCGTTGACAGTTCCGAGATCGTGGGCAAGGGTTTTCGCGGCGTGATGTAGGGCGAGATGGGGCGCGGGCGGCCGGGACGGCGGGCGAGCGGTATTGCGGGCCGGGGCGCCGCGGGCGAGTTGGCCCGCGGGTTGGGTCGCTGTGGACCAGGGTGCCTCGGCTGTCGCGTGTGGTATTCAAGCGCGGTGCCTGCGTGCAGAGCCTGTGTGCGGCGGCGCAGCCCGCCTTGAGGTTGCGCCGCCGATGTCGGCCTGTAGTTGCTAGTTCTTGCGCGAACGACGCGCTGCCTGAGCGGCCTGGGCTGCCTCGCGGCGCGCTTCGTGGGCATTGTGGATAGCCTCGCGGGCGGTGCTGGCGGCCCCTGCAGCGGCGCGCAGCTTGTCGGCAAGCTCGGGATTGTTCTCGGCTACTTGGGCCACAACAGGTCCGTCGAGTTCGGCCTGCGTGGGCTCGGCCAAAAAGTCGATGGCATACTGGGCACCGAGCATGCTGCCCTTGGCAAGTACGGTCTCGTCAATCTTGTAGAAGCATGAGTGCTGCGCGTACGTAGCGCCGATGGCGGGGTTGCGGCAGCCCAGAAAAGCGAGCACGCCGGGAACGCGACGCAGGTACTCGGAGAAATCCTCGCCCGAAAGCGTGCCTTGATAATGGCCTATGCCTTCCTCGCCCAAGAGCTTAACGACGGCGGTGCGGCAACGCTCGGATGCCGCAGGCTCGTTTTCGACTTTGTAATTGGCGATGGTGTAGTCCGTAAGCTCGGCCTCGGCACCCAGGGCGGCGGCGGTGTGTTCGACGATGCGACGGATGTGATCGGGTACCGCATTGTGGGCCGCCTCGCTGTAGGTGCGCACGGTGCCCGTGAGATAGGCGGAGCCGGCGATGACGTTGCGCGCGGTGCCTCCGTGGAGCTCACCTACGGTCACGACGGCGGGCTCGTACGGGCTGATCTCGCGCGCGACGATGGTTTGCAGAGCGTTGACGATCTCGGCAGCGACCATGATGGCGTCGTGGCCGCGCTGCGGCATGGCGCCGTGGCACGACGTGCCGCGCACGTCGACGCGGAACCAGTCGGTGTTTGCCATGCGCGGGCCGGGCTCGCAGCTTACGGTGCCAGCGTCCACCTCGCTCCAGATGTGCATGGAAAACGCGCCGTCCACGCCCTCGCACACACCGGTGCCAATCATCATCTTGGCGCCTTGGCCGTTTTCCTCGGAGGGCTGGAACACGATGCGAATCTCGCCATGGATATCGTCGGTCACATGGCGCAGAATCTGCAGGGTGCCGAGCATCATGGCGATATGGCAGTCGTGGCCGCAGGCGTGCATGAAGCCTTCGTTGACGCTGGCGAACTCCTCGCCGGTCTGCTCGGTGACGGGCAGGGCGTCGATATCGGCGCGCAGCAGGATGCGGCGGCGCGGTGTACCGTCCTCGCGATAGGCATCGGGCGCGGTGCCGCGCAGAGTCGCTACGAGGCCGGTCTTGAGTGGGCGCTCGTAAGGGATGTTCATGGCATCGAGTTGATTGGCGATATCGGAGGTGGTGCGCACCTCGGCCAGGCTCGGCTCAGGATGCTTGTGGAAATGGCGGCGCTGCTTGATGATATAGGGCTCGAACTCGGCGGCAATGTCATGGATGCACTGGGTCACTTCCTGCGGCGTGCGTGCGTCTTTATCGCTCATGATCTGCTGTGCGCGAGTTTTCATTTCTTGCCCCTTTAATTTTTTCGGCTGCATCCCTTTAAGTATAGTGATGGGCGCGCATTGCGCGTACACTGCATTCCGTGTTCACATGGGGCGGCATTGCCATAGAGAGGAAGAGACGATGTCGATGCAGATGCAAAGCGCCGGTCATAGCGAGCTGATTGTTCGATCAAAACGCGTCTTTACCTCGGAAGATGGCGTCGACGAGCCGCGAGAGCTCGCCTTTTACGTGCGTGACGGGCGTATTGTCGCCATTGGGGAGCCTGGGTGCATTCTTGCCGAGGCTCCTTCGAGCGTGTCCGTGGTCGATTACGGGGATCGTTTTATCTGCCCCGGTTTTCACGACGCGCACCTGCATTTCTTCCATACCGCTGTGGGATGTTCTCCCTACATGCTTATGTATATGGGCAAAAGCGAAGAGGACCTGGTGGAGCGCACGGTGGAATTCGCGCGTGGTCTTCCCGCAGATGCCTGGGTGGTGACGCAAGGGTGGCGCGATTACCGCTGGACTCCTCGTCAGCATCCCACCAAGCGTTCGCTTGACCGTGCGTTTCCCGATCGCCCGTGCGCGATGTATTCGGGTGATGGCCATACGCTGTGGCTTAACAGCGCCGCGCTCGACGCTTTGGGCGTGACGCCCGATACCGAGCCCCCGGCGGGTGGCAGCTTTGACACCTTTGAGAACGGCGAGCTTACGGGTATTGCACATGAGGCGGCTGCTATGCAGCTGCTTCCGCGCTGCCTGGAGTGGCTGGGTGAGGACCGCATTGCCGAGGCATATGCTCAGCAGATGCAGCGCATGGCAGAGCAGGGCATCACGTCGATGTGCGACATGTCGCTCATGCCCATGCCGGGCTGCGATTTTATTCGTGACGACGTATACGACAAGCTGCAGGAAGAGGGGCGCCTGTGCGTCCGCGCGCATATGTTCCCCACGTTGCTCGATGACCAATCTCGTCTGTATGAGCTGCAGCGTCGTTACGAGGGCAACGAGTTGCTCTCGGCGCCGGGATTCAAGCAGTTCTTCGATGGTGTTTCGAGCGAGCACACCGCATATCTTACCGAGCCGTACTCCAATCCACGTTTCCCGGGTGACCGCGGCCGTCTGACGATTCCTGCCGAGCGCATGCGCGAGCTGGTGCTGGCTGCGGCGGAGGCGGGCGAGCCCGTGCGCATTCACGTGATCGGTGACGGCGCGATCCATGCGGCGCTCGATATCTTTGAGGAGGCGCGCGAGCGTTTTGGTGCGCCGGTGCATGGGCACAACACCTTGGAGCATCTGGAGAACCTTTTGGCAGAGGATATCGATCGTCTGCGCGAGCTTGATGTGGTGGCATCAAGTCAGCCGTGCCATATCACGTTGGATCCCGGCGGCCCCGAGCGTGACCTTGGCGAGGAGCGTGCTCAGATCATGTGGCCGTTTGCTACATACGAACAGCGTGGTATTCGTCAGGCGTTTGGCACGGATTCGCCCATTACGGTTATCGATAGCATGCACGTGATCTATACGGCCGTTACGCGTCAGGATCCGCAAAGCCGCTGGCCCGAGGGTGGATGGCATGCCGACGAGAAGATTTCTGCTGCGAGCGCGATTCGCAACTACACGCTCGGCAGTGCCTATGCGGCGGGAGATGAGGAGAATCTCGGTAGTCTTGAGGTGGGCAAGTATGCTGACTTCGTTGTGCTCGATCAAGATCTTACGGCGATTGACCCGCAGAAGATTCTCGATACGCAGGTGCTCGCAACCTACCTGGGCGGCACGTGCGTGTTCGAGCGCTAGGGGACACAGGGACGGTCGCGTGGACGGGCTCTGCCCTTCGGGGCGAGTTTCTTCCCTCAGCTGGGCCCCGGCTTGTGGCCGAGTTGTGGCTTGCCTTGCGGTCGAATTCCAGCTTGCTGTTGACCCAGGCTTGCTGCAGCGTTTTGCCTTGCGGTCGAGTCTTGCCTCGCGCCTCGTCCGGCTTGCGGTTGGGCCCCGGCTTGCTGCTGGCCCCGGCTTGCGGCTGCGTTCTATCTCACGGTTGCGACCTGTCCTTCGATCGAGTGGCGGTTTTTCAAACATTTTGGATTGAGTGGCGGTTTTTCGAACGTCTGGCGAGGCAAGGCGGCGTTATTTCGTTTGATTATCCGCCACTCATTTCTGGATGTTCGATTTACCGCCACACGTTTTGGGAAGAACCTCGGCCAACGTTCGATCTGCCGCCACTTATTCTGGCGAGAGCTCGGGAGATGCGCGTTTTACCGCCACTCGATTCAAAGTGCTCGTTTATCCGCCACTTGTTCTGGCGAGAACCCGGGCCAATGCGCCGATGCCGTTTTACCGCCACGTATCTCAGAAAGAGCCTTAAAGCAGATGCGAGATGTGCCGAAATGCGACGAAAGAGGCGGCCTTGGGGCCTTTTTGGCGTGCAAGTCTTTCGGCGAAGATCTCTCGCTAACGCCTCACGTGCCTTGGTCCGAGGCGATTCATAAAATCTAAGTGCCAAGAAATAAGATTTTTTGCATTTGCGTTGTATAAGTTGGAATCGCTGGGTACTATTCATACCGTTCGTAACGAGAGAGGGCCATCGCGCACGTTTTGGCGCATGGCAACAAAGGAGGAACAAAGCATGTCTTTGAAGCCGCTTGCAGATCGCGTTCTCATCAAGCCGGACGCAGCCGAGCAGAAGACCGCTTCTGGCCTGTACATCGCCAGCAACGCTCAGGAAAAGCCCCAGCGCGGCACCATCGTCGCCGTGGGCGCCGGTAAGGTCAACGACAAGGGCGAGCGCATCCCCATGGATGTCAAGGAAGGCGACGTTGTCATCTACGGTAAGTTCGGCGGCAACGAGGTCAAGGTCGACGGCGAGGATTACCTGCTGATGCGCGTCGACGATATCTACGCCGTCGTCGAGTAGCTTTCTCGGACATTTTATCTATGCCGCGCGCCATTATGACTCGGATCTGCGCGCGGTGTCACTTCTTTTTGGAGGAATAATCAATGGCTAAGAACATTACGTTCAACACCGACGCTCGCGCCAAGCTCGCCAAGGGCGTCAACACCCTGGCCGACGCCGTTACCGTTACCATGGGACCCAAGGGCCGCTACGTTGCTCTTCAGCGTTCCTATGGCGCTCCCACTATCACCAACGACGGCGTTTCCGTTGCCAAGGAGATCGAGCTCGAGGACAACATCGAGAACATGGGTGCTCAACTGGTGAAGGAGGTCGCTACCAAGACCAACGACACCGTGGGTGACGGTACCACCACCGCAACCCTGCTTGCCCAGGCTATCGTCAACGACGGCCTGCGCAACGTTGCCGCCGGCGCTAACCCGCTTGCCATCCGTCGCGGTATCGACAAGGCTGTCAACGCTGCTGTTGCCGAGATGAAGGCTCAGGCCAAGCCCGTCGAGACCAAGGACCAGATCGCTTCTGTTGGCACCATCTCTGCTGGTGACCCGCAGGTTGGCGAGAAGATCGCTCAGGCCATGGAGGTCGTGGGCAAGGATGGCGTCATCACCGTCGAGGATTCTCAGACGTTCGACATCACCATCGACACCGTCGAGGGCATGCAGTTCGACAAGGGCTACGTCTCCGCTTACTTCGTCACGGACAACGACCGCATGGAGGCCGTGATGAAGGATCCGTACATCCTCATCACCGACCAGAAGATCTCCAACGTTCAGGACATCATGCCTGTTCTCGAGGCTGTTCAGCGCACCGGCAAGGGCCTGCTCATCATTGCTGAGGACGTCGAGGGCGAGGCTCTGCCCACGCTCGTGCTCAACAAGATCCGCGGCGCTCTCAACGTCTGCGCCGTCAAGGCTCCGGGCTATGGCGACCGTCGTAAGCGCATGCTCGAGGACATTGCTGTCCTCACTGGTGGCCAGGCTGCTCTCGATGAGCTGGGCATCAAGGTTGCCGACATCACTGCCGATATGCTCGGTACCGCCAAGTCCGTCACCATCTCCAAGGACAACACCACCGTTGTGGGTGGCGCTGGCTCCAAGGAGGCTATCGACGCCCGTATCGCTCAGATCAAGGGCGAGCTTGAGCACACCGATTCCGACTTCGATCGCGAGAAGCTCCAGGAGCGCCTGGCCAAGCTCTCCGGTGGTGTCGCTGTGATCAAGGTTGGCGCTGCTACCGAGACCGAGCTCAAGGAGATCAAGCACCGCGTCGAGGATGCCCTGCAGGCAACCCGCGCTGCCGTTGAGGAAGGCATCGTCGCTGGCGGCGGCGTGGCCTTCATGGACGCTGCTCCTGCGCTCGACAAGGTTGAGATCGACGATCCCGAGGAGAAGATCGGCGTCGACATCGTCAAGAAGGCTCTGACCGCTCCTGTGGCCACCATCGCCAAGAACGCTGGTTTTGAGGGTGCCGTCGTGGTCGACAAGGTCGCTACCCTGCCTGCAGGTGAGGGCCTGAACTCCGCTACCGGCGAGTGGGGCAACATGATCGAGATGGGCGTGCTCGACCCGGTCAAGGTTTCCCGCGTCACGCTGCAAAATGCTGCCTCCGTTGCTTCCCTGATCCTCATCACCGAGGCCACTGTCACCGATGTCCCCAAGAACACGCAGCTTGAGGACGCTATCGCTGCTGCTACCGCTGGTCAGCAGGGTGGTGGCATGTACTAGGCCGTAAGGGCTTGACTTCCCATCGGAAGGCCCCGGAAGGTTTCCACGCCAACGTCCTCGCGCTTCGCGCTGCGGAATGTTGGCTTAGGAAATCCTTCCGGGGCCTTCCTGCGTCCGTACCCTTGAAATCGGGCGGGCGGGAACCGTGGTCGATACGGGGATCCGTCCCGGGCGCTGGTTCGGCTTTGCCGAACCTCGCGGGACTTTGGGTATCAGTCGTGCTTCTTCAACATCTATGAGCACTAACGGGTGGCGATAATGCTGACGGAGAAAAAATCGGGATGTTGATACGTTTTAATGTGCTCAAACATCTTGCCCGAAGCATCGAACGTGTTTGATTCGATGCATGCGACATATGAATTTTCGGATACGTGCAGTAGGTTTGCGACATCATTGTTGGCGAGTGACATAGAGATCCGCCGCTTGCTTGTGGCTATTTTGATTCCCAGTGTTTGCTCGATATAAGCATATGTACCGGTTAGAGCGATTTGCGGTGTGATATCGGGCACCTCGCTGGCAAGGGTATGCGTTTCTTCCAATGCTACTGGCTTACCATCCGCCAGACGCAGACGGCGCATATGTACAACTTCTGCACCCTTGGGCAGACCTGTGCTGGAGGCTAGCTGTTCATCGGCGATAAGGGCCTCAAAATTGAGCAGCTCTGTTGCTGGTGCGAGGCCGCGTTCGGCACAGATTTCGGGGAAGATCTCGATGCCTCCTGTTGCATATCCGTTCGCATCTTGAGGTGTTGGCTGCCAAATTACGGTGACGCCCGAACCTTGGCGCGCCTGAACATAGCCAGCGCGGGCTAGTTCCTGCAGGGCTCGGCGTACGGTGGAGTGAGAGCAGCTAAAGCGCGCACAGAGAGCATCTTCGGTTGGAATCTGTGTTTGAAATGCGTACGTGCCAGATTCGATTCTTTCGCTCAACTCTCGGTAAATATCGCGATAGATACTTCTGACCATGATTCACCCTTGATTCATTCGAATAACCTTCTAATATAGTAGACAATAATTCATTCGAATGAATTATTGAACAGCATGCTCGCATTCAATATGTTCGTTGCGTTGACAGCGAAGGGCGGCAGTAAAGGGAGGATGAGATGTTCAGGGCTGCGTTTTTTTGATATCGATGGTACGTTGGTGAGTTTTGAGACGCATAGGGTGCCAGACTCTACGGTCAAGGCTCTTGCGCATTTGCGTGAAAGCGGGGTAAAGATCATTCTTGCAACGGGACGCTCTCTGCTGGACGTGCATCCCGACCTGCAGCCAGGTGGTCGAATCGCCGTTGATGCCGTGCTGGCCTTTAATGGTCAGCTCTGCTGCGACTGCAAAGGAACATTTCGTGATTGTCCGCTTGAGGAAAAGGATGTTGGTGCTGTTATCAGTCAGGCGGAGGCGGGGTTGTATGACGTTATCCTGATGCAGCAAACGCGATTTTTGATGAGCCGGTATAGCGATCGCATCCGTTCAACAGAGGAGCGTGTGGGGAAAACCGATGCTGAGCTGGGGCTTTCTGACGCCCTGTCTGAGCCAACGTATCAGATTTGCGCCTATATTGACGAGGGCGAAGAAGGCATCTTCATGCATGAATGCGGCAATGTCGAGTTTACGCGCTGGTGCGACGGTTTTTGCGACATCATCCCTAAGGGCGGCGGGAAGCCAGAAGGTATTAAGGCAGCGCTTGCACGTTACGGAATTAAGCCGGATGAGTGCATTGCGTTTGGCGACGGTGGAAATGACATTACGATGTTTGGATGTGTGGGACAAAGTGTCGCCATGGGCGAGGCTTCTGTCGCGGTAAAGGCAGCGGCGTCTTATGTGACTTCGAATGTCGATGATGATGGAATTCTGCGCGCATGCGAGCGTTTTGGATTGCTGTAGGAATCAGACTTGTGCGGTGGAGAGGCATGGGGGTGGCACCCCGATAGTATCTTCACTAAACTTCGCATTGCGCACGCGCCCACGACACTGTGCCTGACGCGGCGCGGCGGGTAGCGTAAAATAGGAGCTTGCTTGTTTGCACTGCCAAAGGGGAGGGCAGCCACGGTATGGCTCAACAACACGACCTGTTTGACGACATCATCGACATCAGCAAGGGGCTTGGTGCCCTGAAGAACCCGCTGGGTGGAATCTCCGATTCGCTGATGGGTGTCGAGTCGGATGAGAATCATTGGAATCCTGCAGACTACAAGGAAAAGCCGCGCGGCAATTCCAATCGTTGTCTTGCCTGCATTTATGAGGGGAGCAGCTGCAACGCCTGCAAAGTTGCCTGTCCGGTCAATGCGGTTGATATTGACGACGGCGGTATCGACATTCTCGATATCTGCCGCAAGTGCGGCCTGTGTGCGGCGGCATGTCCCACCGAGGCGATGAACTCTCCTAAGATCAAGCCCAAGCAGCTCTACGACAAGATTGTCGGCGCTGCGACGTCGCATACCACGGCGTATGTCACGTGCACGCGTGCGCTGCGTCGCCGCCCGCGCGAGAACGAGGTCGTGCTCGCCTGCATTGGTGACGTGACACCTGAGGTTTGGTTCGCTGTTCTTGCCGATTACTCCAACGTGAGCGTGTACCTGCCGCTTGGCATCTGCGACCACTGCAAGACTACGACCGGCGAAGAGATGCTCGGCGATGCCATTGCTACCGCCGAAGAATGGGCAGGCACCGGTTTGGGTCTTGAAGTGGAGGCGCGCGACCTCAAGTGCGTGAAGCGCCGCGAGTACGAGCGCAAGGAATTCATGGACAACATGATGCGCACGACAGGTCTTACCGTCTCCAAGCTCAATCCTGCCGCCGCTGCCGTGGCTTCGGTGACGCAGAAGCTCAAGGTGCACACCGATCGCATCTCTCAGCTGGAGCGCACCCTCAACACCGCTTGCGGCTCTACCGACTTCAAGCGTCGTCGCATCCTGACTCAAAATCGTCAGCTGCTGCTTTCGGCGCTGCAAGACCACCCTGAGCTTGCCGATAATATCGAGGCGTCTATCCCTCAGTGCGATTTCGACAAGTGCACCATGTGCGGCGCTTGCGTCGATCTGTGTCCCACGAACGCTACCGACTTGGTGGGTTCGGGCAAGTTCACCGTCGAGCCGGAGTATTGCGTGGGGTGCGGCCTGTGCGTTGAGGCGTGCGAAAACCATGCGCTCAAGATGGTGACGTGCCCGGGGTCCGAACTTGTGGTGCCCGACCCGGAGGCTGAGAAGAAGGCTGCCGAGGCCGCAAAGGCTCGTGAAGAGGCGGCCAAGATGAAGGCCGACGCCAAGAAAAAGCTCACCAAGGTTCTTGACCAGGTGGAGAAACTCGCAGATTAAACGTGCGAAGTGCCCGCTTGCGGGCGCGTTGCGACAAAGACTGCTATCGTAGATGCATTAACGAGAATCCGTCGCCGCAGCGACGGCATGAGAAAAGGAAAGCCATGTCCCTGTCTATCGGCATCGTCGGCCTGCCCAACGTGGGCAAGTCCACGCTCTTCACCGCGCTGACCAAAAAGGGCGGTCTTGCCGCCAACTACCCCTTTGCCACGATTGACCCCAACGTGGGTATCGTCGATGTGCCCGATGCGCGTCTGCAAAAGCTTGCCGACATCGTGCGCCCGGGTCGCATTGTGCCTGCTGCGGTTGAGTTTGTTGACATCGCCGGCCTAGTCAAGGGTGCCAACGAGGGCGAGGGCCTGGGCAACCAGTTCTTGGCCAACATCCGCGAGACCGACGCTATCTGCGAGGTCGTGCGTTACTTCAAAGATCCCAACGTCATGCGCGAGGTGGGACGTACCGGCGAGTTCGTGGATCCTGCGGCCGATGCCGATACCATCATGACCGAGCTGATCTTGGCGGACCTTTCCACGCTCGAGAAGCAGTTGCCCAAGCTGGAGAAGGAGTCCAAGCGCGATAAAGAGCTGGCTCCTAAGTTTGAGGTTGCCAAGCGTTTGGTCGATTGGCTCAACGACGGCAATCGCGCCGCCACCATGGAGATGACTGACGAGGAACGCCTTGCTGCCAAGGGTCTGTTCCTGCTTACGATGAAGCCGATTCTCTACGTGGCAAATGTCGACGAGGATATGCTTGGCGATGATTTTGATCCCATCGACGGCGTGAAGCCCATTCCCATCTGCGCCAAGGTCGAGGCGGAGCTTTCCGAGCTCGACGCGGAGGAAGCTGCCGAGTACCTGGAGAGCTTGGGCCTTGAGCAGCCGGGCCTGGACGTGCTCGCTCAGGCGGCCTATGACCTGTTGGGTCTTCAGAGCTTCTTTACTGCCGGCGAGATGGAGGTCAAGGCCTGGACGGTGCGCAAGGGCGCGACGGCTCCGCAGGCCGCTGGCGTGATTCATACCGATTTCGAGCGTGGCTTCATTAAGGCCGAGGTCATCTCGTATGGCGATTACATCGAGCTTGGTGGCGAGCAGGGAGCGAAGGCCGCTGGCAAGCTGCGCATCGAGGGCAAAGAGTACATTATGGCCGACGGCGACGTGGTGCACTTCCGCTTTAACGTGTAGCGACGTTTCCTCGCCCTTTACCTAGCCAACGACAAAAGGAGCAGACGGTATGCTTGACGAGTATGGACAAAAAGCCAAGGTCATGAGCATTGTGCTGATGATTTTGGGCCTCATTCCGCTGATTGCTGCCGCGGTGGTGTTGCCGCAGTTTGCCGATCAGGTTCCCATGCGCTATGACGCAGCGGGCGCCGTGACGCGCTGGGGAAGCCGCTGGGAGCTTTTGATCACCCCCATCTTTGCGCTGGTCTTTAGCTTGGCATCGATTGCCTACGGCAAAAAGCAGGCGCGTGCGCATACGGAATCGGATGCCATGGCGCGTATGGTCTTTACGCGCAATGTGCGTTCCGGCTTGGTGCTTGCGGTTCTTTTGAACATCGCCAACGTGTACCTGATGTGCGTCTCGGCGGGAATTGCCGGTCCGTTTGTCTTTTAGGGATAGCGCGGATTGTCAGCAACTAACATGCTAAAAAGCCAGCTCCTTTGGGGCTGGCTTTTTTACTGCTCGTTTTTGTCTTTAATCAGATCGGAAGGGGTGGTTTGGAGAACATCGGCCAGGCTTTGCAGCGTGTCGAGCCTGATGTTACCGAGCCCCTGTTCAATGCGGTCGAGGATTGGTCGCTGGATATTCGCGGCAATGCACAGGTCGACCTTCGACAGGCCAAGTTCCTCGCGTCTCGCTTTGATGTTTTGACCCAGAGTTTTGCGCAAAAAGATATCCATGCCTGCGAGTGTCGTTGCGGGCATGGAAATATCTGTCAAGTAAACTATACATTGCTGTGTGGCGTGGCTGCCACGAAGGCATTGAAATTGGGGCTATTAAACTCCTGAATAATCAGGCTATTCCCAATCCATGCGATCAAAGTTGATGGGCTGCATAAACAGCTCCTTGACGGTCTGGGAATCGCTCGAGACACCTCGTGCCCACATGGTTTTTGCCACGAGTGCCTCGGTGGTCATGTCGTCGCCCTTGAGGATGCCGGGGTGCTCGGCGTAGGCGCGGCCAACTTCGTAGACGCCCAAATCGAGTCCCTCTTCCGGTACCTGCGTGGTGATGACAACGGTGCGGCCAGAGTCGACCCAGTCAAAAATTGCCTGCTTAAAGGAGAGGCCATCCTCGTTTTCGTACTCAGGGATGCCGCCGATGCCAAAGGTCTCGATAATAATGGCGTCGTAGCTTGCTTTGAGCGCCTCAAAGATGCGTGGGTTTACACCCGGAGTGAGCTTGAGGGTGAAGACAGCCTCGTCAAGTGCATCGAAGAATCGGGGCTCGGCGTGCAGCGGACGCTTGGTATCATGGCGAATACCGAGCATATGCTCTCCGCTGCGGATGATGCGGTCGTTTCGCACGTAGGCGAGGGAGGGGTAATTAACGCTCTTGAAAGCGTTGAAGCTCATGGTGCGCTGCTTGCGGGCGCGCGTACCGGCGATGACGGCGCCGCCAAAGACCACGGTGACGTCGCGGGAGCGATCATCGGTGGCGTAGAGCAGGCTTTGATAGAGATTGAGCTTGGCGTCGGTAAAAGGGTTCTCCATGGGTTTTTGGGAACCGGTGAGAACAATGGGTTTGGGGCTTTCTTGAATGAGGTAGGAGAGCGCCGCCGCGGTATATGCCATGGTGTCGGTGCCGTGAAGGATCACAAAGCCGTCGTAGCTGTCGTAGGAGTCGCGGATGGCGCGAGCGATGCGCAACCAATCGCCGGGGCGCATGTTGGTGCTGTCGATATTCATGAGCTGCGCGACTTCGATTTGCGCCACCTGGGCGATCTCGGGCACTGCCTGGGCAAGTTCCTCTCCCGTGACGGTGGGGGAGAGTCCGTTTCCGTCTTCTGACGAGGCGATAGTGCCTCCGGTGGCAATCAACAAAATGCGCTTCATGACGATCCTTTCCATGCGCTCAGGGGCCATTGTGGCATAAGGCTCGAGCCTTCGTGCAAAAGAGGTGCGCAAGCCAGTTACTTTTCGGTGAATGCCCACGTTACGTGTATTATTAGTTTTTTGAGAGAGCCACGGGGCGGAGCCGCTGCCCCCTGCCGAACAAGAGGAGTCCTATGTCCAAAAACACCTCGAACCAAAAGGTCCTTGTATTCGACTTTGGCGCACAGTATGGCCAGCTCATCGCTCGCCGTGTGCGCGATCTGCATGTGTATTCCGAGATTGTGCCGTGCGATATCACAGCAGACGAGGTGCGCGAGATGGCTCCTTCTGCCATCATCCTTTCGGGCGGCCCCGCTTCCGTTAACGCCGAGGACGCTCCGCGTGTCGACCCTGCCGTATTCGAGCTGGGCGTGCCGGTGCTGGGCTTTTGCTACGGACATCAGATCACGGCCGTGACCTTGGGCGGCACCGTGTTTCATCCCGAGGTGGGCGAGTACGGTCCTGCCGAGCTGCATGTTGCCGGCGGTGCGCTGTTTGAGGGCACCCCGGCCGATCAGACGGTGTGGATGAGCCACTTTGATGCTGTGAAGGACGTGCCCGAGGGCTTTACCGTGGTCGCTTCGACCGACGTGTGCCCGGTGGCCGCGATGGAGAACGTGGAGAAGAAAATCTACACCACGCAGTTCCATCCTGAGGTCAAGCACACCGAGTGCGGTCAGCAGATCCTCAAGAACTTCCTCTTTGGCGTTTGCGGCCTTGAGGAGAACTGGTCCATGGACAACCTGGTCGAGAGCATGACGGCCGAGTTCCGCGAGAAGGTGGGCGAGGACCGCGTGATCCTGGCGCTTTCTGGCGGCGTCGACTCCTCCGTGGTGGCAGCTCTTGGCGCGCGCGCCATTGGCAAGCAGATGACCTGCGTGTTCATCAACCATGGTCTGCTGCGCAAGGGTGAGCCCGAGCAGGTGGAGGAGGTCTTCACCAAGCAGTTCGACGTCGACTTTATCCACGTACATGCCGAGGATCGCTACGCCGAGCTTCTTGCTGGCGTGACCGAGCCGGAGGAGAAGCGTCGTATCATCGGTACGCAGTTCTGGAAGGAGTTCTTCGCGGTTGCCCAGCAGCTCGAAACCGATGGCAAGCCCGTGAAGTACCTGGCTCAGGGCACCATCTACCCCGATATCATCGAGTCCGGCGCACGCAAGACGGGCGGCAAGGCTTCGACCATCAAGAGCCATCACAACCTGATCCCATTCCCCGAGGGCGTGAGCTTCGACCTCATCGAGCCGCTCGATCACTTCTTTAAGGACGAGGTCCGTGCGCTCGGTTTGGCGCTGGGCCTGCCGGCGCACATCGTGTACCGTCAGCCGTTCCCGGGACCGGGTCTTGCCATCCGCATCATCGGCGCGGTGGACAAGGAGAAGCTCGAGATCTTGAAGAACGCCGACGCCATCGTGCGCGAGGAGCTCGATGCGTACAACCAGAAGCTCTTTGAGGAGACTGGCGACCGCAACTCCGAGCACAGCTGCTGGCAGTATTTCGCGGTGCTGCCTGACATCAAGTCCGTGGGCGTCATGGGCGACGAGCGCACCTATCAGCGCCCGATCATCCTGCGTGCCGTGGAGTCCAGCGATGCCATGACCGCCGACTGGGCCAAGCTGCCCTACGAGGTGCTGGCAAGGATCTCTGGCCGCATTGTGGCCGAGGTGCCCGGTGCCAACCGCGTGTGCTACGACATCACGAGCAAGCCGCCCGCGACGATCGAGTGGGAGTGACCCTAGGCTAATTTTGCCAAGCCACCTGCAATGATTCACCATGGCCCATAAAGTTCCATTGAGGGTCATAGCGAATCAAGCCACTTGCAAAACACGAGAATGATTCCACCCCGGAAGCGTAAGTTTTCGGGGTATTTTTATGCATTTGAACAGGTATTTTGATTCGTTGTCATTCTATGGATTCGGCATTCATCACACCCCATAGCGACCATGCGACAGCATGGTGCAAAACAGACATACGCCAAACCACCTGCGACGAGTGTTTTGGCGATTGTCGCGCTGTTTGAGGGTGATTCGAATCAATCGCGAATCATTGGACATATTTCAGTGGTATTTGAGTAAAACACCAGGTCAAATTGAGGGGATGACAAATCGGAAATTGAGCCGAATTCAGCCTTAAAATGCCCCTTGCAACAACGGATAATAGCGGTTTTGCCGTTAGAAGTGATTCGCAATCATTCCAAAAGTGGCTTGCTAGGCCCCGAATTTCGCCTTCCATTCGGCGAGCTGCTCGGCGGTGATTTCGCCGGACTTTTCCGAATCAATCTGCGCAAGCCAAGCTTTGAGCGCCTGGGCGAGCTTGGGCGCCTTCTTCGACGACGGGTCGATGGCCAGGACGAGCTCGCCGCCGATCTCTTTCGGCTTGAGGCCGAACTCCTCGTCGATCCTGAAAATGAGCTCCAAGGCCTCGCGCGCCGTGGCCGCGGGAACGTCGAAAAGCGATTCGGGCGCAACGTGAAGCGCCGATGCGATTCCTTTCACCTGATCTTCCCCAGGCGTCCTGTTGCCGAGCTCGTAGTTCCTTATCGCCGAATCCGTCAAACCGCACTTCTCCGCGAGCTCGCTTTGGGTAAGACCCCGCATCTTGCGGTACTTCCTAATGAGTTCGCCGGTTCCCATGTGACCTCCTGAAGGCGCCCTTTTCGGACGGACGATTGAACATAACGCGGAAATAATAGCACGTTTCTGAACGGTTTGATATTGACCGCACGATATTGAACGGTTACGATTCGCCTTAGACACCGTTCGATATTGAACTGTAAGGAGGAAAGATGTCCGAGAATCCGAAACGACTCATCGGCGCCCGTGAAGTCGCAGAGAAGCTGCACATCGGAAGGACGAAGGCCTACGAGCTTATCCGCGAGCTGAACCGCGAGATGGAGAGAAAGGGCTGCAGGACCATCCCGGGCCGCGTGAGCTGCGAACTTCTTGACGAGCTCTACATCAAGCCGAAAGGAGGTTGGAAGTGAGCGTAAAGCTAGCCAAGAACGGCACCTGGCTCGCGCAATTCAGGTGCAAAGACAAGTTCGGCAACGAAGTGCACAAATGCAAGCGCGGGTTCGCGACGGCGGAAGAGGCGCAGGCTTGGGAGGACGAGTTCATCGCCAGCGCAGGCTGCACCATGGAGATGACGTTCGGCGATTTCTTCAAGGTTTACGAATCCGATCTACGCCCCAGGCTGCGCGAGCACACCTGGCGGCAGAAGGAGTACGCGATCAAGTCGAGGGTGCTGCCTTTCTTCGCGAACAAGAAGATGGACGAGATACGCACCATCGACATCGTGCGTTGGCAAAACGCCCTCATGGCGCCCGACGCAAACGCCGGAAAGCCCTACAGCGCAACGTACCTGCGCACGCTCAACAACCAGCTCACTGCCATTCTGAACCATGCGGAGAGGTACTACGGGCTGAGCCCCAATCCAGCAATGAGAACCGTGAAGATGGGCGGCAAGGAGGCCCGCACGATGAATTTCTGGACCAAGGACGAGTATCTGAGGTTCTCCGACGCAACGATGGACGATCCCCGCGCGTTCGTAATCTTCGAGGTGCTGTACTGGACCGGCATCCGCGAGGGAGAGCTCCTGGCCCTCACACTGGACTCGTTCGATTGGAAGAAATCGACCATGCGCATCGACAAGTCCTACCAGAGGTTGGGCGGGCGCGACGTGATAACCGATCCCAAGACGCCCAAATCGGTGCGAACCGTGAAGCTGTCGCGATTCCTGGCCGACGAGGTGCGCGATTATGCGAACCACCACCCGGAGATCGGCGAAAGCGATCGCCTGTTCCCCGTATCGAAGCACTACATATCGCACGCGATGAAGCGAGGATGTGCTGCGAGCGGCGTGAAAAAAATACGCGTGCACGATTTGAGGCACAGCCACGTGAGCCTGCTCATCAACATGGGCTTCACCGCCCTCGCCATCGCAGACCGCATGGGGCACGAGGCGACCGACATCACCTTCCGCTACGCCCACCTGTTCCCGAACGTGCAAGACGACATGGCCATCGAGCTCGAAGAAGAGCGGGGCGGATTCTGATGCCCTGCCCGAACAGCCACCGCAAGCGAACCATCTCGAAGGCGTTCCGCTGCTCGCCCGAGGAGAGCCATCGCATCGAGCTTCTCGCGAGGGCAGCCGGGGTCACGCAGCAGGAGTACATCATGGCGAAGATCGAGGACAAGGGGTTCACCATCGTCCCGGACGTCCGCACGCTCAAGATGCTTCGCGACGAGATGCGCGCTGTCGTCGGCGAGCTGAGCCGCCTGCGCAACAAGGGCGATCTCGGCGACGAGCTCGAAGCGAGGGTCGAGCTGCTATGCGACCTTTTCCTCGGGATTGCCGACGTCGAGAGCCCGCTTGACGAGGAGGATGCCCTGATCGAGCAGATGGGACGCGGCTGACCGAAGCCTTCGCTGCGTTTTGCTGCGAGCGATGGATACCTCCGAACCGGCAAAGGCCCTTCGCCTTCCTTGGATTCGCCACGTTCGCGCAACGGGACCCACGCCGCAAGGGCGCCGAAACTTTCCCGAATTCTTTTGCAGGATATTCAGGGGGCAGGACTGAAAAAGAATTAGTGAAACTTGCGGCGGAGAGGGTTGGGGCAAGACGCCTTCGGCTTTCCTCCCTTGCGGCGCGCGCCCCGCGGCGCGGCCTTCGAATCACAAGGCAGGACAAAGGGTCCAGCCAAGATTCGATGGAGGTCAACCATGAACGCAGAGCAACTCAAGCCCAAGGCAATCAAGGCATCCGAGCGGTTCCTGGAGTCGAGGGGCTACGAAATCCTCGAGACCAGCTGGGAATGCGCCGCAGGCGGCGCCGATATCATCGCCCGCGACGATGCGGCCGTCGTCTTCGTCGAGGTGAACGCCAGGACGGGCGCCGAGGCCGGCTTCCCTGCGGAGGCGGACACCGAAGCGAAGCGCGCCAAGTTCGAGCGCACCGCGATCGCCTACATGGCCGGCTACGAGGAAACCGACGTGTCCGTCCGCTTCGACATCATCTCGATGGTGGTCATCGGCGAAAGCCGCGCGATGCTGCGCCACCACATCAACGCACTGTCAGCCGATCCGGCCTAACGACCTCCGGGCCGTTTCGGGCAAGCAGCGGCCCGCCGAGGGCAACCTCGGCGGGCTCGCCTGCGGCAAAAGAGCCCAGCGGCGGATATGGTGGGCGGAAGCTGAGCATGGGGACTCCTCGTCCCCAAACCCCTGCGGCAGGATGCGAAGGCATCCTGCACCTGCCGCGGAAAAGCGGTCTGAAGGCGCTTTTCCGTTTCTTCGGAGCTCTTGCCGTATCAAATACCGTTCAATATCGAACGGTATTTGATACAATGAAAACGTATTACGAAACCCCCGGCTGCGCCCCTTCCACATCTTGCGCAGCCAGGGCGCGAATGCAAAGGAGGAAGCGATGAACACCATCGCCATCTCGAATTACAAAGGCGGCGTCGGCAAGACGACCACAGCCGTCAACCTGGCCACGCTGTTCGCCAAGGACGGCAAGAGGGTCCTGCTGATAGACCTCGATCCCCAGGCTTCGGCGACCGATTACTTCGGGCTCTACGGCGAAGCCGAGTCCACCGGGCGCAACTCCATATCGCTTCTCTACGGGAATGCCCCCGTAGAGAAGGTGGCCCATGAAACCAAGATTCCGAGCCTGAGCATGGTGCCGTCGCTCATCGACCTTATCGACCAGAACGAGCTGATGCTTCGGGAGCAGCGGCTCAAATTCGCGCTCGACGACGCTTCGGGCGATTACGACGTCGCGATCGTCGACTGCTCGCCCGTCATGAAGCGCCTCGCCTTCAACGCGTACCTCGCCGCAGCGGAAGGCGGGCTGGTGATCGTGCCCGTGAAGCTCGACGGGTCGGTGATGCGAGGGACCGCTCTCACGGTGAACGCCACGCGCGCCATCGCCGACGCTCTGCGCATGCCAACGCCTCGCTTCAAGATTCTGAGGACCTGCGTTCCCGGCCGCGCGACGCGCAGCGAGGCAACGGGCGCGGAGGTTCTCGACCGTTTCTTCCCGAACGACCAACTCCGAACCGTGATCCACTCTTCCTCGAAGGTGATGGAGGGCAGCTGGCAATGGCAGCCGGTCGTGGAATTCGACCCGAAGAACCGCGCAGCAAAGGACTATGCCGCACTCGCAGAGGAGGTCTTCGATGAACTCGGCAAGTGACGTGGCCGCAGGGTTCTCCATCAGCGGACTGCTCGATGCGGGCGCTAAGACCAGAAGCAAATACCCAGTGGCGGAGCTCGACATCGACGCCATCGAAGACAACCCGGCAAACGCCGTCTACTCCATGGAGAAAGCCGCCATCGAGGCGCTGGCGGAATCAATCGAGAAAGACGGCCTCACCGACCTGCCGCTTGTCCGCAAGCTAACGGACGGGCGCTGGCAGCTCATATCGGGACATAGGCGCCGCGCCGCGTTCAGGCTGCTGGCTGCCAAGAACCCCGCCTATCGGAAGATGGGCTGCCGCATCGTCGAGGGCATAACTGACGAGCAGGCGGTGTCCATGCTTCATGCGGCCAACTACTTCGTGCGCGAGCTCACGGTGGCAGAGCGCGCCGCCGCGACGAGGGCCCTCGGCGCGCAAGTTCAGAACATGCGCGACGCGGACCCAGCGCTTTCGGGCGTGCGCACCGAGGACATCAAAGCCTCCATCATCGAGAAGCAGACGGGGCGCAAGGTATCGGGAAAGACCATCAAGCGCGACGAGGCCCTGGCGAAGACGATCGAGGAATCGGTGTCGGATTCCTGGAAACCTCTGGCAAACGCCGGCAAGATCTCGGCGGCAGCGGTGAAGGAGCTCGCCGCCATGCCCAAGCAAGCGCAGGAGAAGGCTTTCAGGGAGATGGACGTCGACGGCATGTCGAAGCGCGATATCACCCAATCCCTTCTCTCGATCCGCCCTTCGGAATCGCGACCCGACGACGCGCTGGCCAAGGCAAGGAAGCTCGTCGACAAGTACGCGAAGGACCTCAAGGGAACGCCAGCGCCGCACGACGCGAAATGCATCGAGGCGATTCAAGCCGCCCTTCGAAAGCTGATGGATGCATCGGAGGCGTCTTCGACCCCTTAGGTAGCAAGTAGCCTATTCCGTAATACGTTTTCCAACGCATGCCGGAATAGCACTTGTCCGAGTCGATACGCAACGGCAGAAGGCACCTTGGCGCCGTGCCGGGCAATGGCTCGGAACCGCTTCCTCCCAGCGGCGACACCGCCGCAGGAAGGAAGCATGCGGGGGCTGCCCCCGCTCCTCGGCGAGCAAGAGCTCGCTCAAGAAACGAACCGCGCAGCACCTTCCACGTTTGGCTGCGCCGACCGCGAAGGAGAATCCCATGGCCACGAAAACCCACATGGTCACCTGCAGGCTCGACGACCGGGACTACGGATCTCTGCACGAGAACGCCGCGGCCCTCGACGTCGCCCCGTCGACCTATATGCGCTACCTCATCCGCATCCCGGTATCGGCATGCCCAGACCCAAAGGGATCAAGGGTGCTTGTCGTCGACGCGAAGACGCTCGGCGCCCTGCGCTACGAGCTCGTCCGCTGGGGGCGCCATTACAACCAGGGCGTCCACGCCCTCAACGCGATAGCGTACGCAGCGCGCAGGAAAGCCCCCGAACGGGATTACTTCGTCCAGCAGATCGACATCGCGAACGATAAGCTCGATGCGGTCGAAGAAGGCCGGCGCAGGCTAGAGGGGCGGCTCGACGACTTGGGAGGCTCCATCGTAGTAGGCGACGGGCTATGCCGATACTGAAGCCGATATCCGGGCACACGGGCTGCCGCAACGTCCGGAAATACCTTGAGAAGAACGGGCGCGCCATAGCCCGCGACTTCTTCAACCTGTCCTGGGACGAACGTGAGATGGGCGGCTACGACCAGGCTGGCAAGGATGCGGTCGAATGGGACCGCGAGATGGACCGGATGCGGGCGTCCTTCGGAAACGATGCGCCTTGCAAGGGCAGAAAGGCGCGCACCTACAAGCACTTCGTCATCTCGCCCGACCCGGAGGACGGCATCGACATCGAGGCGCTGCGCGGGATAGCGAGCGACTGGGCGCTCCGCTTCTTCGGCGACCACCAGATAGCCATCGTATACCACGACGACAACGCCAACGGGATACCGCACGCGCACGTGGTGGTGAACAACACCAACCTGAAAACCGGCAACAGGATGCAGACGAGAAACCCGCTCGAACTCAACCGCGCCTTGCAGGACATGGCCCGGGAGCGCGGGCTGCGCGGCCTTTCCAACGAGGCGAAGGCCAAGAGCGGCGTCGAAAGGCTTGCAGAGAAAGAGAATGGGCGCAAGATGCCTTCCAAACGGCATGACGTCCACATGAGCCGCGCCGAGCACGAGATAGTCGCAGAAGGCGGTTACTCATGGGTGTCGGACATCAGGTGCCGCGTAGGCATAGCGAAGGGGCTCTCAAGAAGCGACGCCGAGTTCAGACAGGTGCTCGGGCTGCTGGGCATCGAGGTCTCGCCGGCATCGGCGCGCGGCGGACGGGACGACTGGGTCTACAGCATGAGGGAAACGCCGAAATGCAAGGTTTCTGGAGGCAAGCTCGGGTACGCCTACACCAAGCAAGCCGTCGGGAGGAGCTTCGGCGGAACGAGCTTCGAAGGCATGAGCAACCGCGAGGTACTGAAAGCCGCAAGGAGCGCTATCGCGCTTGAGAGCCTGAGCGACCTACAGGACCTTGCAAGCGCCCTGGAGACGTGCTCTAAGTACGGGATAGCGAACCGTGCGGATGCGACAACAAGGGCACGCGCCATGGAGGCCAAGGCGGAACGAACCTTCAGCGACCCTCGCGTCATCGCAGCCGCGATGGAAATCCGCGAGGCAGTCCAAATACTCGCCTCGTACGGGCTGTTGCCCGAGAAGGGCGAGCCGTGTACGCATCCCAACGATGACAGGCGTCGAGCCAACGCCCATGCGCCAAACGGTCGAAACAAGGAGCTGGAAACAGCGCAACAGCGCCGACGAGAGCAACGCCGGGTAGATCGAGGTGAACGGTAAATGAAGATAGAGATGGCATACCGAAACGGCAGGGTCGACGTGTTCGACACGATGTCGTTCACAGCCCCAAGCCCATTAGGGAAAGGGAACGCACTCACGAACTTCGAACTGCGCTTCGACGAGCTTGGAATAACGGGATTGTGGCTTGCCGCCCATCATTACGACGCCGACCCTTCGGGCACCGAGGAATGCCCTGACGACGAGACACCCGTCGCCAGGCGCAGGCGCGGTTGGCGATTCCTGTTGGCGGAAGCTTCTGAGTTGGACGAACTCGAATGGGTCGCCGTTGACGGCGAGGTAGCCCTAGCGCGCATCCTCGGCGAGATGGTCGACGTTGGCCAGCTGAGAAGGTCGGCAGGCCTATGGCTCGGAACGTCGAACCGATCGGTTGCGGAGGCTGTCGTGCAGCTGTTCGATGAGCTTTCAACCGTCTCGCAAGCCGACTGCGGCATTGCGCGCGATGCGATACCGCGGCACTGTGGCTGCTCGGAAGATCTCGTCTACCGACTCAAAGCGGCTTGCCCCGGGCAATCAACGAATGAAGCAGGAACCAACAATCAAGAAGAGAACTGGCTGGAAGGATTTCAAAATGAAGATTATTAAATGCGTATTCGGCTTTATCGGAAAACTATGCCTGGGCTTCATCGGGCTCGTAGTATGGATTGGAAAGCGCGTGCTGTGACGATGTCACTCGAAGTCGTGTTGAACGGCCCCCTCATCAACATGTCACACGCCCATCAAACCTCGTCGAGCTTGATCGTGTGGCCGCGATCGCATTGGATGTATATGCCGAACTTGCTTATCCGCGCCTCGAGGCGGCTTTTGCATTTCGGGCAACGCGCCTGCTTCACGCATAGGTAGTGGTTGACGAAGCCTTTGTCAACGAGCTCCGTCTCGCCGCATGCCTTCACGGTGCATTTCGCGTAGAATTTGCCGCTCTTGAAGCCCCGCTCGAGCTTCATCGGGCCACCGCAGCGCTTGCACTTCATGTTCTCCCGCATGTACAGAGAAAGGCCGCTCTGCGACTTGCCGTCTTTGTCGCCCGCGGACACGCCGGAGCGTTGCTGGAGCGAGCGCTTCCTTCCATCTACCATCCTCGATTGCATGTCGGCCAAAGACGAGAGCATCTCGATGGTGCACTTGCCCTTGATGCGCATGGGAGATTGGAGCACGACGGCGGTGCCTTCGCCTTTGGAGCTCACGAACCTCCCTTGCGAAAGGGGCATACCGTACCAGGCCGTTTCCTCGTCGACGATGACGAGGGGGCTGTCCGCATCGTCGGATTGCCAGCCCAGGCCCTTCCAATCTTCCGGCAGGTCCTTCCAGTTCCTACATTTCATGACGATGTCAACGCCCCTTGCCTTCGCCTCCCTCAGGCTTGCGAGCGCTTGCCCTTGGAAGGGGTCGATAAGCCTGCCGTCGGGCATCGAAATCGCGATCTTGTGCACGGCCCGGCTGATGTCGTGGAGGAATCGGCTCATTGCGTCTTCTGCATCCAAAATCACGGTGATGTTGGGCCCTGTGTACATTTCGCCAAGAACCTCGGCAAGGTCACCGCTCCCTGCGCTGGCGACCATGTCTTCCGCGCGATGATGCGCGATGAGTTTCCCGAACGCGTTTCTCGATTCCCTCGTCTGGATATCCCAGAACCTTCCGCTTGCCACGGTCACGAGCTTGCCCCTTGCGCGCGTGGCAGCGACGTTCACAAGGCGGTCGAGCGATCCGTTCTCGTTGTTGGACGTGAGGATCCCCAGGCTCTTCGCGGGAAAGCTCTCGACCGCGTCGATGATGACTACGTCTCGCTCGGATCCCTGGAACTGATGGACGGTTGCGCAAGAGACGTCTGTTTGGAGCTTGCGCGCGCGAAAATCCTGCAGCATCGCCCTTATCAGCCGAACCTGAGCGGCGTACGGCGCGATGACGGCAACACCGCAGCCGGAATCGTCTTCGGCGTCAAGCGCCATTGCCAGCGACACCACGGCGCTCAAGACGTTGAAGCGCGAGTTGTCGCTGTTCTTGCCGGCAGCGCAAAACGTTCCGGAGAGGTCAACGAGCAACATGGGCTCGCCAGGGTACGGGACGCTGTCAACGATCTCGTCGCGGGCATGTTCGGTGCTCGGATGGTTCAGCAGCATGCCGCCGTAGAAGGCTTCGCTCGAGAACGCTGCGATGGAGGGGTGCATTCTCCTCTGCTCATTGAGCATCACGAGCCAAGGATGGTAATTGGCGCGCTGCGAATCGTCGCAGATCTTCAGGTACCAGAATATGTCCCTCGAGAGCGCGCCCTTGCTTTTCGGCCCCTGGGCGATCGGCGGCAGCTGTCTGAAGTCGCCTACTAAGACCAGCCGCGAGCGGGCGTGCATCGCCGCGCAGACGACTTGCGGAACATACGCCATCGAGACCTCGTCGAACATGACCATGTCGTACTGCTTGCCCTCGAAGAGCTTGTTGGCGTAAACCCTCGACACGGTCGTGGCGACGAGTCGAGCTCGCTCGACGCAGCGCTTCTCCTCGTCGGCGATAGATTTCCTGATCGACTTGATTTCCTCTTCGACCTTGACGCGCCTCTGCGAATGCGAGGATCCGGACCTGACGATCTCGTCCCTTTCCTTCAAAAGCGATTCGAACTTTCTGGCTAGCTTTGGGTCGCGACGAAGCGCGTAGTTGTATGCCACGACCTCGTCGTCGAGGGCGAGAGCTTCGTCCCTCACGTGCCCGAAGCGCATGACCTTGCCTGCTGCCAGCTCTTTCCCCATGCCGGTCGTGCGCATGAGCTCTGCGACTTTGGAAACGACTCCGTCGACGGAGATATTGCTGTGGGACACGACCAAGACGCTCTTGCCTTTTGATAGGCAGTCGATGGCTATCTCGGCCATGGTATGCGTCTTGCCTGTGCCGGGAGGACCCCAGATGACGGTTACAGGATCGCTCTCGGCGTGGGCCTTTGCGGCTTCCTGTCCCGTATCCACTTCCTCTATAGGGCGTTTGGTAGAAAGCCTGGGGCCGTCATGGAGCAGCTTGACCGCAATGGGGTTCTTCTTCGGATTGAGTGTCAAAAGGCGCTCATTCATTGAATCGAGCAGCTTCCAGGGCTCGACGCTGATGAACGCCGAGGGAACTTTTGCGCCAAGGTTCAACGCAAGGATGAGGATGACCTCGAAGTCTTCACATGCGAGCACTTTGCCCTTGGCACTCTCGCTTCCTGCGGTGACGGTCACCGGCGAATCTTCGGAGAGAAACAACTCGGCCTCGAGATCGAAGCTGTAGGCAAACCCTTCGCCGGACTTTCCGATGAGCCTGCCGTTCGTCGCCTTGTATCTGCGACCGCCGTTGTCTCGGAGGAAGAACATTTCCTGGTACAAGACGGAGCGATACGCTCCAAGGATGCTCATGACCGGCTTGGGCAGGCTTTCGTCGAATTCGTTTTCCTCGGACATGGCAAGCCTCACTCCTCGAAACGCGATCATCCGTTGAATGTCGCGGGGTTCATGTCTAAAGTCCCAGCTCGGCGATTAGATTCTTCATAGCGAGAGCCCACTCGAGCTGCTCGGATATGAATCTCGGCCAGGCGGTCTCGTTGTCCTTAATCTTGCAGCCGTCTTTGTAGAAGCGAAGCCCCGATGCCTTCTTGGCGTCAAAAGGCGTGGCTGCAAGGCCGAGTCGCTCTTCAAACAACTTGGCGTTGTCGATGGCCTTGCGGCCGATTTCCTTGTCGTCGGGCACGTAGAACTCGATGCCAATACGGCCGCGCTGCGTGTCTATAAGCAGGCCGATGTGATAGGCGGACGTGTCGCAGCGCAAAGTGGTCCAGTGGTTTTTCGAGGGCTTCTGCGGGTTGAAAACCTTCAAAAACTCGGGAGTCGCCTGGGCCACCTCGCGATATTTGGTCCAATACGACAGCTTGACGCGTTCGGTCTCTGAGAGGCCCTCGCTGAGCTTGATCGCCTTCGTCCACTCGTTGGGTTGCTCGACCACGGAGAAGCGCGGCGCAGGCAGGGAGTCTCCGATGGACCACAGCTCTACCTCCACCAGGAAGAACCCGAAATCGCTGTCGGTGTGCTGGTTGAGCCACTCGATGGCCTGACGGTGCTCGTCGCGTGCGCGGGCCACCACCCATATGACGACCTCGGCGCCCTTGCCGGCGGCGTAGGTGATTACTTTGCCTAGGTGGTCGTGGTTGGTGTCCTCGAGCTGGTTCTCGATTATCACCTTGCGCCCGGTGCCGGCTTCCTGCGCATAGATGTCGACGTTGAACGAGCCCACCGACGACTCGGTCTCTATAAGCTCAAGCTCGATGCCAACTGCCGAGCTCAGCATGGCAAGGTTGGGCTCCTCGGAGAGCCACTTGGTGAAGTCAAGCGCCTCGTGTGGCCACACATCGCGCAGATCGACCTTCTTGAGTTTATCGAGGTTGTACTTCGCCATTACTAGATCCCCAATGCCTTTCGTGCAGCCGAAACAGCGTCTCCGTCCGGGTAGAAATCAGGGCTCACGCTACTAGCAAGCTCCATCGGAATGGCCTGTAAATCCTTGATGGCGCCGAAAGGCAGAAGAATCCGCTTCGCGCCGGCGTTCTTCGCCACGCGCAGAATGTCCTCAAGGCCTTTAACCTCATCCATGGAGCCAGAAAGACGAAGGACGCCAGGGATCGCCAAGCCTGCGGCGACGGGCCTGTTGCAGGCAGCAGAGCACAGACCCACGAACTCCGCCAGGCTCACTTCGTCGCTCGGTCCTTTTGCTTGCAGGTCGTTGAAGAACAGCAGGTAATCCTTTTTGTCGAGATGCATGCCGGCAGCGACCCTATTCGCGTTGTTCACGAAGTAATTCCAAGCCGCATCGATGCTTTCACGGGCGCCTCTCGACCCGATGCCTTCGCTTTGGAAGTGGCAACTGCCCGCGATGGCTTTATTCTCAAGTTTGTACACGGCGTGTTTGCCCTCGATGCTCCTGCCTATTCCGAAGACGTGTCCCGCCTGCAGTGGAGCTTCTGGCACGAGGCTGTTGTCGCTTTGCTCGGGCACGCCAACAATCGTTACAGCAGCCGGGTTGTCCAGCTCGCTGTAGCCGAGGTTGACATCCATGAATTCGATACCGGCCATGATCTTCAACTGCTCCTTGACGCGACGACGCCCCTCGATGGCGTAATCGAGAATCATCTTCGCGTCGTCGTGCGACATCCTCTCATCCGGGAACAGAAGCTTCATGAGGCCGCTGAACGTCTTGCGAACTCCTATTTCATCGCGCGTGTTGAAATCGCCGTTGAGCCTATAGAAATCGTCCAGATGATGGGTGTAGTCGCGCTTACGCATGCCCTTGCAGAATTCGCTCAGGCAATCGGTGATGAGCCCGTAGCGCTTCGTGAGCAGGTCGCTGCGCATCTTGGGGACTTCCCAGCCGGGAAGGTAGCAGTGAATGCGGTCGAAGAAGGCGGAATCCTCGTTGAACTCGGGCGGGAACGGGTCGAAGAGGTGCTTTGTCTTGAGCACGTTCTGCACGCTGTCGTTGATGTTTCCCTCGAACACCATCGAAGCATCGCCGTTGAAACTTTCCTTACCACGGGCGTATGTGCCGCCGGCCATGTACCCTTTGAGGATCTGTATGGCATTCATGTCCTTGAAATGCATGCCGGCGACCTCGTCGAATGCCACGACGTCCCAGTTTCCAACCAAGCCCGTGCGATCGAGCGACGAAGACTTCTTCGCGCTCGCATTCAGTCGCCCGAAAAGGTTCGCTGTGGTTGTTTGCCCGCCGGAAAGCAGGATGGCGTAGGGGCTCACCTCATTGTAGATATGGCTCTTGCCCGTTCCGCGCGGCCCAAGCTCACAAAGGTTGTAGTTGCGCTCGACCAGAGGCACCATGCGCTCGATGAAATGAAGCTTCGTCCGAAGGTCAAGCGAATCTGGCTCGTACCCGGCGGAGCGCAGAAGTAGGTCCATCCATTCTTCGGTCGTGAACGACTTTCTCTTGGTGATGATGTCGTCTAAGTCGATGTTGGGCATCTGGATGGGCGTGAGGTTGCCAATGCGGTACGGGTTGTCCTCGGGCCCGCTATTCTTGCTCTTTCTAGCGGGCTTCGGGTCGCCGAATACATCGGCGAGCTCATCGTTCAGCTCGTCATCGAGCTGAAAGTATTCCATCCTCAGAATGCACCACATGCCGCCGCACAGCATCTTCGGGTAGCTGCGCACGTAATCTTCCGGCATAACGACGGGATCGATGCTCAGGTTGGCGAACGTGGCGACATGGATTCCCCGGTATTCGTCGAAGCGCACCGACACTTTGTCGATGATCGTGTACTGCCTCAGCTCCCAAATCTTCGATTTAATGCGCTCGGACTCATCTGGGCGCACGTAGTTTTCGGTGAGGATCTTCCGAATTCTAGCGAGGCCCTGCTCAATCATGTCGGGGTCGTCCGTCGAGCAGTACATTCCGAGAAGGTACTCCAAGACAAACGTGGGCACGTTGGCGCCGCGCTTCATGACGGCGGTAAGGTCCTTGCGAACGGTTTTTCCGGGAAAAGCCTCGACGATCTTGGCATCGAGGCCATCAGGCTCGCGATAGTCGATCGCCGCGCCGCCCTGTTCTTCCATGCTGGTAGCTCCTTAGAAATCGAAGTCGTCCATGGGGACGAACGCTATCTCGACGCTGAACTCCTGGCGCCATGCCTCGCTGCCGTCGTCTTTGCTGCGACATGACAGGTAATAAGGTTTCTTGGGGTCGTATTGCCTGCCCGCTTTCAGCCCGAGCTGGATACGCGAAACGCGCACCGTCTCGTCCGTTGTCGCCATGTCTGCATGCGCCGGACGCGTGTCGCTCACTGCGTTTCCCGAAGCGTCGAGCAGAGTGATCTCGTACTCGGCCGGCAGGATTTTGCCGCCCACCGCCTCGGTCTGGAAAAGCTCGACGTGGAACAGCATCGAAGTGATGCGGCGCGACGTTGAGAGCAGCTTAAAGCCCGCCCTCTGGCGCTCTTCAAACCCTTTGGCCCCTGAGCGCCTGTTCCTGAACTCCACAACCGGCACGCAGCACTCCTGAAGGCTCAGCCCCCCATGAACGTAGTTGTCGCCAGGCCCCGCTTTCTTGATGCGCACGCATTCGCGCGGGGCGAGGCCCGTGTACGCGCCGCCGTCGATATCGTCCATATTCATCTTCACGAACAGCACGTCATCAACGCCGGGCTCGTCGCTCACAAGATAGCGCCGGCCCTGCTTCACAACCCTTGCTGATGCATCCGCCACCGATACCTTACTGCGCTCCTCAAGGGGGTTGCGCGTGTAAAGGAAGCCGTGGTCGGCGGTTATGAGAACCCTGCTGATGTTCAAATCGTTGACGGAGCTCTTCACTAATGCCACCAGGTCTTCTATTGCGGTTTCGCAGGCGTCGAACACCATATGCTCGGTGTTGAAATCCTCGCCTACGGCATCGATCTTGTTGTGGTACACGTAAACGACGTCTGCGTCGCCCACGAGCTGCTTGCGGGCCGATCTCTTCGCTGCGAGCAGCGTTTTGCTCTGGATGCAGCGTCCCTTGGGTTTGCGGCGCCTAAGCGCAGCCTCCCGCTCCTCTGTGGAGGCAACGGGGATGCCGCCGTCAAGGAAGACCGCCATGTCAGATTCCCGCAATCCCATCGAATTGTGCGGGAGCAACGCCGCCATGCCGAATTCCGTAACCGACGGGAACACGCCTTGCATGCTTTTCAGCTCAGCGGTCCCCGCCGTGGCGCGCTCGAGACGCTGCGCAAGCTCGTCGGCGACCTCAAAGCGAAGAGCATCGCTGACGATTACCAGCGTCCTTTTCACATCGCCGGAGCCGGCAAGCACGAATTCGTCGAAAAAGCGGCGTTGCCTGGGCACGCCTTCGATATAGCCAGACTCGCTCCACTGCTCTTCCGCGGCGTTCACCCAGCAACGGTTCGTCTCGGACAGAAACCAATTGACGTATACGCCCTCGACCCATGCGGCGAGGTTCTCAAGCTCGTCGGTCACGCCGCCGGCTATATCGAAGGACGACTTGCCGCAACGGTCGAATTCCGAGCAGAAGGTTCGGTACCAGAAGTCCATCATGCGCCATTCGCCCGTGTAGGCGTACCACACGTCGCGCGCGACGGCGACGTGGAAGCCTTGTGCGTGCTCGCGATAGAATCGCTGCATATGGGCGGACGCCTCAAGCGCGGAAAAATACGGCTCCACGCGCGAGAACCATTTCAGGTCTTTGCGCCTCTGCGCAATCTGCAATACCTCGTCAAAGCGGTCGGCACCTTGGGCCATGCTTCCCAGAAGGCTTGCCAAAATGCACTCGTTAACGCACGGGAACACGTCGGCAGCCTGCAGCTGCACGAGAGGGATTTCCGAGAAACGCTTCGGAAGGCCGCAAAGCCGCTCGATATCGCGAGCGAGCTCGAACAGCACGACGAGGGATTTTTCATCGCCCATCCAAGCTCGCACCACGTTAAGGCACGGCTGGCCATGTGGGATCGAGATCCTTTCCTCGAGGCCTTCAAGGAACTCGCTGGGCAATTGCGTGGACAACGCCGTGAGCAAGAGATGCGCGGCAAAGTCGTCGCGCGAGAGCAAATCGCCGTTGTAACCGATTCTTTTCGAAACGAGCGACGCGAATAGCGAATCAGCCCCGTATTTCGAGAGCTGGCCCAAAGGCTCTGACCCCTCGAAGAGTAAAACAAGATACGTTCTGACGATGGTCTCGAGCGACAAATCGCTCGCTCCCAAGGTAACTCCGATCACGCCGAGCGCGACATCTGCCTTCGTTTCCGCCTGCGGCATGAGCTTTACGAACCTCGCCCTGCGATCGACCGCGTTGAAGAACTGCCTGAACATGGACACGCCTTCTATAGCGGCATCCTTTGCTCCAAGGCTTTCGGCGAGAAGCGAGGCGAAATCGGCCTGGAAGTGCTCAGAGTAAATCTCGATATCGGCAAGCCAGTTCTTTTCAAGCTCTTTCGGCGAGAAATCTTTGGGCTCCGTCGTATACACAAGGAAATCGTCGCCGGCATGCAGGCGATAGAGCTCGCGCTTGGCGACAAAGCGATTGCTGCCGGACAGCTTAAGGAAGCGGACGGTTCTCTCGGACGGGATTCCTTCTTTGGCGAGGGACTCGAATTGGCCTTCGAACGACCCGTCGACATCATGCCAGAACACCACGCGTCGCTGCTCGAATTCCTCGAGGGGTTTCGCAAACTTGTCTTTAAGTTGCTCAACCGCATCTTGCTGCGCCATACGCAAACCACGCTTTCCCAAATAATGACCAACCGCTAATTGCTTTTTAACCTTTCTATTATCCCACAACATCAACAAACCTCTCTCGACCCGCTTCCATTGTGTTTGACCGGCAATCCGACCGGTTCGTTTACAGAACAGAAAGAGAGGAATCCATGAACCAAGAGGAAGACGAGACGATGACATACCGCGAAGTCGTGGAGCTATGGGCGGCCGAACGTGAAAGCCTGCAGTACGTATTGCCATATACGGCGCGCAAGGCAGCTCAGAAAGCCCTGCTGTTCTCGCCATGGATGGCGGAAGCGGAAATCGACCAGATAGAGCCGGCTCAGGTAAGCGCCGCCTTGATGCACTTAGGAAGTAAAGGCGGGCGACAGAACAAGGGGCTCTCGACGGCTACGCTCAGGGCGGCGCATTTAGCCGGCAGCCAGGCATGCGTCTGGGCGGTTGAACGAGGCTTCGCCAGCAAGAACCCGTTCGCACGCGTGACCAGGCCGAGGGCAAATTACCGGCAATCGCAGTTTCTCACCCAGGGCCAAGCGACCAAACTCGCACGTGCGGCAAGCAGGTCCTTCAGCAAGAACTTGTCGAGCGGCGACGTCGCGCGTGCTTCGTTCGCGCTGGCGGTGTGCATAGCGGTTGCCACAGGGCTGCGTCGGGGGGAGATATTCGCCCTTAGCTGGGATGACTTCAACGAAACGACGATGCGGTTGAGCATAAGCAAGTCAATCAAAGGCGACGGATCCTTGGGAAGGCCCAAAAGCGTGGCGAGCATCAGAAACATCGCAATCGGAGAAAAGCTATGTAGGCTTCTGGCGAAGATGCGGGCATGGCAAGAAGAGAACTTCCCAGAGAAGGACTGGTCGCAGAACGCTTTCATCATGTGTGGCGTAGAAGGTGAACGCGCAAGCCTGAACGCCTTCGAGCATTGGTGGCGCTCCTGGGCAGACAAAGGCGGCTGGAAGGGCCTGCGTTTCCATGAGCTTCGCCACACTCACGCAACGCTGTTGATCTCTAACGGCACCGATGTGAAAACCGTCCAGATGCGTCTAGGACATTCTTCTGCCGAAGTGACCATGTCGTGCTACGCCCACGCCTTGCCGATGGCGGACGGATCGGCGGCAACGCTGCTTGATTCGACACTTTTCTCGCGGTAAAGACGCCCTGCAAGGGACCTCGCGTCCCTTGCAGGCGAAGAGACCATCTTCGGCGGGTATGCGGCAGAAAAGCTGAAGCGCTTGCAAACCGAGCTCGAGCCGCTGAGCAGGCGCTACGACGTGGTGGTCGCGAACCCGCCGTATATGGGAAGCAGCAACATGAACGGTTGGCTCTCTGGTTGGACCAAGAAACGCTATAAAGAAGTCTGTAAGGACCTGTGCACCTGTTTCATCAAGCGAGGATTCAGCCTTTCCGACGATCGAGGCTATGAAGCACTCATCACTTCGGACACCTGCATGTACATTTCCTCGTTTGAGAAAATGAGGAAAGAGGTCATCGAACGAATGAGCATCGTTTGCTTTATCGATACGCGTGGAACCAATGCGCACCCCGACGTGTTCGATGCCAATGCAGGCTGGGTTCTGTGGAACCATCCAGGAGCGAATATCAAAGGCTCTTACTTCAAATTGAACCATCCGATACCCGAGAAAAGTCAAAGGCTCTTGGAAGCCCTTGCGAACCCCGACTGCGGGTGGTTCTACCGTGCGGATGCGAGCGAATTCGAAGCGATTCCA
>CAKUFD010000011.1 GCA_934647195.1 uncultured Collinsella sp. | reverse complement strand
TCTACCAACTGAGCCATGTCCGCTTGCGGGTTATTAATATACGCGATGCCGCGGCCGGGCGCAAGGAGTTTTTTCAAGATAGTTGAAATTAGATGAGAAACCCCGTCCTCCCCGATCCCAAATGGAGCAGAAAATCCCGTTCGGGCCGCCCCGGGCCCGTGCCGAAGGGGCTTTCTGCTCCATCTGGAGAAGCCCGCGCCGCCCGCGCCCGCCCCGGCGCGTCCCGCGTCTTGCTCGCCGCGCCGGAAAGCGCCCCGCGCCGTCACCGCGCCCCGAGCCGGCCCCGCAAACGAAAAGGGCCCCTCCGGGAAGGAGGGGCCCTTGGGCGATCTGGAGGCGAAGCCCGGATTCGAACCGGGGGTAAAGGCTTTGCAGGCCTCTGCCTTACCACTTGGCCACTTCGCCGTCGATATGAAAAGGGCCGATTCGAAAACCGGCCCGATGCATGCGATGGAGCGGACAACGGGGCTCGAACCCGCGACCCCAACCTTGGCAAGGTTGTGCTCTACCAACTGAGCCATGTCCGCTTGCGGGTTATTAATATACGCGATGCCGCGGCCGGGCGCAAGGAGTTTTTTCAAAAAGTTTTACGAAGGCTGAAATTCGATAGCGGTAAAATGTCCGCGGCAGAACAAACTCAATGCACGGGATACGCCTTTGCTTCAGATCTTCATCCTCATACTTGCCGTCTATCTCCTTGCGCGTGGCATCATCTGGCTCGTGCAACGCTACCACGACGCGCGCGGGTGCGGCTCTTCTTTCAAGCATCTCCTGCGCGAAGGAAAGCTCGATGCAAGCGTCTACGTCGACGCCGCTTGGTCGGAAGTCAAGCGATTTGGAAAGCGCCGCCTGCGCTCGAAAATCGCCAAGCGTCAGCGCAAGCTAATCCGTGAAGTCAAAAATGAGCTGCGCGCTTCTTACCTCAGCACCTGCACGCCTTCTCTCTATCAATATGTCATCATCTTCCTCATCTCCTCCGTCTTGGGGCTGCTGCTCGAGACCGTCTATACCTTCATCGTCTTTGGCGTGCTGGAAAGCCGCGTGGGACTGGTGTGGGGCCCGTTCTCCCCTCTCTACGGATGCGGAGCCGTGCTGCTGACCGCACTGCTCTGGGGAGCACGAGGCTGGCCTGCCTGGAAAATCTTCTTTATCTCCGCCGCCGTCGGCGGCGTTCTCGAGCAATTCACCGGTTGGTCCATGGAGCATCTGGCCCACGCGCAGTCGTGGACATACCTAGGCCTGCCCGATCACATCTCTCAATGGGTCGCTTGGCGCTTCCTTGGCATGTGGGGCCTTGTGGGTCTGGTGTGGTGCCGCGCAATCTTGCCCGAGCTGCTCTATCGCATTGGCGAGCCGACAACGGCACGCCAGGCAACCGTCGTAACCCTGCTCGCTGCTTTCATTGCCCTTGATGCCGGCATGACCGTCGCGTGCTTCCTGCGGGCTGGGGCACGCGCAGACGGAGCTCCGCCCGCAAATCCCATCGATGTCTATCTGGATACGCACTATGGCGACCGCTTTATGAAAGACAAATTCGAGAACATGCGCATTGGACAAGATCTTCCTCCCGCGCCTCGATAACTCAAAAGCGCAGATAGACGCCTTATCGACCAACTTTATTCCAACATTACAAAACTTTTTTCAAAATAACGCTTGCATCAAGCCAGAGCCTTTTGTATATTATTCCTCGCGCTGAACAGCGCACCCTGAATTCGGGCGTTTAGCTCAGGGGGAGAGCGCTTCCCTGACACGGAAGAGGTCACAAGTTCAAATCTTGTAACGCCCACCAAGAATAACAAGGTCGGAGATAATGTCTCCGGCCTTTTTTCTTTACAAATTGGCATTGAGGTGAAAGCTCTCCGCGCCTTTTACTCCCGAGGTTCAACCGCCATAGCGTCGCGCGTAAACAACCTCAAGGTCCCCTGATCGTCTTCCGTCACGCCGAGCGCCATAAGGTCGCCAAGGGCGCACCCATGCGTGCCAAACGGATCGTTAAGCAACTCGGCCACCAGATGCCCGCTCTCCGTTGCGCCCACCAGGCGCAATCAAACGAGCTCGACACTATCATCGTCACCCATGAGGACAACCTGCACATCAAGTGAATAGCCCGGATGCCTTAGATGGTCTATCTCCTCAAGGCCAAGCAGTGCCACAAGATTGGAATCGCCCCTCCAATAACCATCGCTGATATCGCACTGCTCAGCGTATTGCTCAAGCACCTGCTCTTCTTCACGCTTTGAGAGAAACTTTGCTTCGCAATCCCCATACGCACCGGGACGAAGCATCATCCTGACCTCAGCGACCCGCATTGGAGCCGCTTCGTGAAAAATAGTGCCGTCCTCAAACCGAGCGGGCGCGAGCACATCCAGGTTCAGTCCAGCCTGCCGATCGTAATAGACATAGCAGAGCACGGAGTCTGCCCCCTCGGGCCAATAAAGCCACCCTTGTTGATCGGGGTCAAATAGACGCGAAGCGTCATACTTCACCAAAAGGGAGCGGCATCGAACTTAAATATCAGAGTAGACGCTCGAGCATCGTGCAAAATTCAAAGTATTCAGTCATCGCTCGCGTTTCTCTTGCTCAAGACGGGATCATCCAGCGCCATGCCCAAATCACATTTCAACATCTGTGGAGTATTGCACACTTTTCTGCCTATTTGGACTTCTCGACTTGGCATACATCCCAATCTATATGCTGAATACCTTGAATTTTGCACGATGCCCGGACGCCCACCCCGGCCTCGATGCCACAACAGCACAGCAGCCTCGCTCCATTCCGTCATTTTTAGCCCGGAAAAATCGTTCTGCGGAATCCCGTTGACACATGAGCATTTATTCAGGTCAAATAGGCGCGAAGCGTCATACTTCACCAAAAGCGGCCTCGCCAAAAGAGAACGAAAAGAAAAATCTCTAGCATGCATCGCCCATTTCTTTCCTCACGTTACGGGCGCGCGTCATCGCAATCCTTCGAATTGCGGCGTCCATACCCCATGCGTCAACGCGACGAGCTTTGACGCATGGGCTGCCCGAGTCAACAGTCCTACGAGACAAGACGAATGATCGGATGTTCTCCGCGATATCCCTCAACGATCGCGCGCGCTCTCCATGCGCGCTTTCTTCTTAAATTCGCCCAACGGAGTGATTTCGATGTCGTTCACAGCGATCTCCCTCTATCGATAGAATCCGACAACGAAAGAGCAACGCCTCGTGCAGACACACCTTTGTCCCCGAGCCTCCGTACAGCACAATCGATTGTCACAAGAAGGAATGCGCACCCTACAGCCCGTGCTCGCGAAAGAGCTTGACCAGGCGCACCTGCGTGCCGGGGCAATCGCACCTGCGACTCACCTCGACGTTATCCACCAGCAAGCGCATAAGCCTGATGCCGCGCCCGCGCAACTCGGAAACCTCCGGAGCATCCTCATCGGCAATCTCGTATCCGCAGCCGCAGTCGCGCAGAATCGTCACCACACGGTCATCGTAGGCGGCAACCGTCATCGTGCACCCACGCGCGCCATCTGCATGGTCATATGCGTTAGAGAGGGCCTCCCCCACCGCCAGGGCATAATCAAACCGGTCGCCCTCAGACATGGGGAGCGACGAGAGCATCTCGACGATTCGATGGCGATAATAGGACAGGTTTTCGACGCCCTCGACAATGGGCAGGCTTTTACTCCACCAGGGACTCGCATCGGGCGCAAGAACCGGCACCGCGGGGCGCTCGGAAGGAGTGGCATGAAGGGCCTCGGTCAGACGCCCAATCTGTAAGAAGCGCATGACGTTCGACGATACGTTGACCATCGAGAGCATACCCCCACCGCGGCTGAGCGCCCGCGCGCTCGAAACCAGGCAGGCGATGCCCGTGGAATCGACAAACGAGACGTTCTCGCAATTGATAATGACGCGCGGGGAGCCCAGGGCGATAAGCGTATCGATGCGGCTACGCAGCCCCGGCGCTGTGGAGATATCGATATCCCCCGCGGGTGCCAACACCGTTATGTCATTCCAGCCATTCATACGGTCATGGTTCCCCGGTTATCGACCCCCTAAACAATCAATCTGGAAGAGCGCCGCCCAAAAGGAGTTAACTAGCGAGAGCGCCCCGTATCAAAGCGAAGGGCAACCATCGCGACATCGTCCTCCAACGCCGAGGCGGCAAACACGTCGAGCGTCGAAAGCACACGCCCGCACAGCCCCTCCACGCCGAAAGATGCCTCACGCAAAAGTGTATCGCGCAGACGCTGCTCACCAAAGAAATCGCCCGCAGGATCGCGTGCCTCAATGGCACCATCGGTATACATGAAAAGGATGTCCCCCGGCGAGAACTCGAATGACCCGGCTTCATAGCTCATGGTTTCAAACGCACCGACGACGCCGGACTGCACGCTCATGAGCTCAATCTCGGCAGGCGAAACGCCCCCCTGTGCACCATCACGCGGAGCACGCACGAGCATTGAAGGCGGGTGTCCTGCCGAGCAATAGGTCGCATAGCCCCGACGCAAGTCGATCTTCGCGATGAACATCGTGGCAAATGTCTCGAGGCGTGAAAACCCCATGAGCATGCTGTTAAGCGAGCGCGCCATGCGCTGCGGCCCCATACCCTCCCAGGCATAGGCGGAAAGTGCCGTTTTGACCAGGGCTGACATCGATGCGGCCTCGACGCCCTTACCCGACACGTCGCCCAAGATCATGACCACGCGATCATCGGGGAGACGGATAAGCGTATAGAAATCTCCACCCACCAGCGCCTGCTTGGTTGCCGAAGAGTACAGGCAGTCCGAAGTGATTCCCGGCACAGTAGCAAGCGAGCTTCTCATTCCCGCTTGAAGAGTCTGCGCGATGCGATGCTCGGACTCCTTCTTTCGGGCACCCCGGGCGAACATCTCAAAATCATGGGCGAGATGCACCAGGTAATCGTACTCAAGGTCATCGATTGGCTCCTGCGAGGCACTGCGCAGGAGCAGGAACATCCGATGAGGACGCTCCTGCTTGATCATTAGCCCTTCCGACTCGTCGGCGGCAGAAAGTGCAGCATCGTCCTCCGGCCCAAAGTCTGCGCCGATATCAAAGAAGGCGCCCTGGCTGGGAAGGCCGTGAAGCGCAAGCCAGCGACCGGCACGCGAGTTCGCTTCCACGCGGACCACGCGAACATCGACCAGATCGTCTGCCGTATATGTCCAGGCGCCGCGATGGATCTTCGCGTCGACCTCGGCCAACGGATTGACATACGCCGCCGGCGCCACGGCCGAGAAGAACAGCTCGTCGATACCGCCGGGCAGATTCACCCTGCTTCCGCCATCGAAATCGAGCACATAGCGACCGCGCATATGATCGAAGAACAGCGGACAGAGGCGGCACTTGAGTGTACGCGTCATCTCGGACGTCAAACGAGACCACATGCCGCGCAGGTCCTCCGAACCCGTATACACCATATCACGCAGACGATTGAGCGAGCGCGTTAACTCATCCGACCTCTTGGAGCGAGCATTCGTCACCAGCCCCATGAGCTCGATGGACAGATAGTCGCTCACAACCTCGAGCACATGCATGTCGTAGTCGCGCGGAAAACACGGACGCATCCAGCCAAGTTCGATAACGCCCAGCACCTGTGTGCCAAAAAAGACCGGTACCGCGATGAGCGTCTTGAACGCCGGCATGTTCTCGACGTTCAGACGCATATTTGTTCGCGCATCCATGTCGTAAAACGTTCCGGATGCAGGTCCGAGGTCTTCGTCATCGCCCATAGCGGGCAAAACGTAAAATCGACACGCGCGCGACTGCCGCAACACATAGGTGGGAATGCCGGCGCCATAGGGGATAAAATCGGGCACATAGCAATTTGCGAGCGACCTCGAGAAGCCGCGGAGCTTAAAGCCGCCGTTCTCGGCGATATAGATCGTGGAGCCGCCCGCATCGAGCGCACCGGACAGCTTATTGAGCACGGTATCAAGAAGCGTTGGAAGGTCTTTGGACCCCACGGCGGACAAGATTACCGAAAGCGTGCCCGAGAGGCGCTTATTCGCCGCCTGAAGCTCCGAGAGAAGGCGCTGTGTCTGGCGATCGTGGGCCGTTTGCTCCTCCATGCTTTTGATGACCACAAGGATGCGACCGGCACGGCGGGCATCCAGGGGCAATAAATCATGCCCGATCTCCAGCGCGCGGACGTTCACAGGAACAAAGGAGCCATCGGGCAACTTGAGCATGAGGCTGCAATCGTGCGTATCGAGCGTAAACGGCATCTGGTGTCGCTCCGCACGCTCAAAAGCATTGCTGAAAAGGAGGTCCTTGATATCGGTCCCCACGATATGCTCTCGGTCGTCGAGGGCCAGCAAGAGCATCTGACGATTGACATGCAGGATGGTGCCGTCCTGAGCGCAAAGGGCAACGGCGTCGCTTGTCACCTCGACCAGTCGAGCCAGCTCGGCAAGATCGTCTTTTCCCAGTGATTCCATCGGACGCACCTCGCATCCTTCGCAGCCATACATTGGCACACACGATACCGCAGCATGATGGGCAACACGCCCAATAGGTAAAATAAAAGCCCCACGAGGAGGCTCAGAAGATTTGATGGTGTCGGAGGCGGGACTTGAACCCGCATGACCGAAAAGTGGTCACTAGCACCTCAAGCTAGCGCGTCTGCCAATTCCGCCACTCCGACTTGCGACAAGGAAGATAATAGCCCAGACTCGTGAGAAGATGCAAGAACTTTTTTAAAAAGTTTTTTGCTAAGTAGATTTGCGCAGGTCAGAAAGCTTATTTGAGTTTGAATAATGGCGATTGACGGATTGAAGGCGTCGCCAGTCATCTCTTTTTGACCGGTCTGGCCCGGGGGTTATCCCCTTCGCTGATCCTCGCCGCTTCGCGGCTACGGAATCGCTCAGGGGATAACCCCCGGGCCAGACCTGCGTTGAAACGATCGTCGCACGTTAATCAATCGAGCATGGGACAGACAACAAAGATGCCTGTCGATCTCAAACTCAACACCCACCGCTATCGGGAAAAAGAACCCGCCCTCGGGCTGAGGGCGGGTTCTTCTACGTACGTTGCGAACGCTTGGATCTAAAGCTTAGCTGCGGCGGCGATTGAGATGAACGCCAGCGGCGTAGATGGCGGAGCCGAGGGCAAGAGCCGCTACGGTAGCGACAAGAGCGTTGTCGCCCGTCTTGGGGAGGTTGCCCTTCTTGTCCGTTTTAGTAGGCTTCGTAGGCTCGGTCGGCTTAGAATCGGGCTTTTGCTCGGGGGCGGCAACCGTGTAGGTAACCGTCGGGACCGGGAAATCGCTTGCCGTGCCCTTATCGCCATTGCCGTCGACGGGATACAGGGTCGCGCTCTCATTGACCTTGAGGGTATGGGCACCGGCCTCAGTAGGCTTATTCACCAACACCTCGCTGTACGTAAGGACAACCGGTTTAGCAGGAACCGCAGCCTCATTGAGCGTGAAGACGAGCTTCTCGCTCTCCCCCGCCGTGTATTCGAGGGTGAAACGATAGGTGCCATCCGCACGCTTGCCAAAACCGTAGGTGGTCTCATCGATCTTCTCGGGCGCCAGGTCCTCGCCCGCAACATTCAGGCTGATCTTGTTGACATCATTCACGAAGTCGAAATTGCTGCCAATCACATCCTCAACGGTAGAGCCGTCGGCAATCTTGTCGATGAGCTTGGCCTTGAGCTTAGTGAAATCGGTGTTGAGCTCGCCGTTATTGGAATTCCTGGTGAGATACTGCAGGAAGACATGACCGTCGAAGTCGGCGGCATTCTTGTAGTAAACGTTCATGTCGTAGCCGGCTTTGACCATCGACTGGAAGGTGTCGTCCGTGCTCCAGAAGGCAACATCGATGTTGCAGGGCGCGGTCACATCAAGGGGAATGGGGTTCGTGGTTCCGTTATCGGCGGCCTCGGCGGTGTACTCATAGTCGTACTGGGCCCAGTTCTTGTCGGAGTTCTCGTACTGATCGCGATAGTAGGCAAGGTACTCGCCAAGCTTCTCGGGACTGGTCATGGCCTGCGAGGAGATGAAGTTGGAGCCGTCGGAGAACTGCTTCCAGGCGTTGTTAGTGTGGTACTCGCGGGACTGCCACTCCCAAATGCCGCCCATGAAGTTCTTGCCGCCGGGCACGCTGCCGAACGACCTGGTATACGGAGTGGTGTAGTCGCCGTTCTTGCAATAGAGATACGTTGCACCGTCGCTGATCAAGATCACGTGCTTGTTCTCGGCCTTAACGGCGGTGTCAGCATCGAGAATGCTCTTCGCGGCAAGAAGGCCAGCATCCATGTTGGTTCCCGAGCTCAAGCTCGAGTTCATCGCGGCAAGAATGCTGTCGTAGCCAGTCACGACATCGGTCAACGGCTGCTGCACATTGCCGACCTTTTTAACAGAACCACGCCGACCTTGATATCCAAGCCATCGGTCTGCGCCTTCTCCTTAACCTGTTCCAAGAATTCTTTGGCCTGCTTATAGATGTCCTTCTCCGCGGAAGCGCCCGACTTATCGAGAACGAACACGACGTCTGTCGGCTCAGCCTCGCGCTTGCCCGGGAACGAGAGCGTGACCTTAGTCTCCAGATTCTCATCGAGCTCGGTCGCGGTCTTTTGGTTTTGCTTAAGGGCAGCCGCCTGATCGGTCGCCGGCGTATCTTCGGCAAACGCAGACACCACGGGAGCGGATACACCGAGCGCTAACACGGCAGCGGCCCCCAATGCAACAACACCAGCCAAACTTCGCTTTATCAAATCCACTGTTTTCATATGCGCTTCCTCCCACTGCGCTCTCGCCGGAACTCAACGGCTGGATAAACGAGTCTGCACGCCCAAAGGACGGCGGCCGTTGAATCCGGAACACTTCTGTCACACTCACAGCAAACGACTCAATACAAGAGACCTTTGGCTCAATTCTGTAAACGAGCTCCATGGTGTTCAAATGTTTACAAGCGAGGTAGCATTATTCTACCGCTCCACCCTAACCAAAAAAGCCCGCTGGAAACATCCATGCGGGCTAAAAGGGGCGCTTACAGGTCGATATGCGATTCCTTGATGGGGAACGGCTGACCAAAGTGACAGGCGCAGAAGTGGCCGGACTCAAGCTCCTTGAAGTCAGGCTGCTCGCGCGAGCAAATCTCCTGGGCAATCGGACAGCGTGTATGGAAACGGCAACCCGAAGGCGGATCCAGCGGCGAGGGAGGATCGCCTGCAAGGATGATGCGCTTGCGCGTCTTTTGGATGTCGGGATCCGGAACAGGCACTGCAGAGAGCAGGGACTGCGTGTACGGGTGGCACGGCTGGGCGTACAGGCGCTTCCAGTCGGAAAGCTCGACGAGCTTGCCCAGGTACATAACGCCCACACGGTCGGAGATGTGCTGTACGACGGAAAGGTCGTGAGCGATGAACAAGTAGGCAGTACCGAACTTGTTCTGCAGGTCCTTAAGAAGGTTCAGCACCTGTGCCTGAATGGACACGTCGAGTGCAGAAACGGGCTCGTCGCAGATGATGAGCTTCGGACGCAGGATGAATGCGCGCGCGATGCCAACACGCTGGCGCTGGCCACCAGAGAACTCGTGCGGGTAGCGGTTGATGTGCTCGGGGTTGAGGCCAACCACGTCGAGCAGCTCGCGAACGCGCTCGAGACGCTCTTCCTTGGTACCGATACCATGAATGGTCATGGGCTCGGAAACGATCTCGCCGATGGTCATACGCGGATTCAGGCTCGCATACGGATCCTGGAAGATGAACTGCATGTCGCGACGCATGTCCTTGAGCTCTTTTTTGCTCATGGCTGCAATGTCGCGGCCCTGGAAGAACACCTTACCGGCCGTAGGCTTGTTGAGACGCATGATGGTGCGGCCCGTCGTGGACTTACCGCAGCCGGACTCGCCTACCAGACCAAAGGTCTCGCCGGGCATGATCTCGAACGAAACATCATTGACAGCCGAGACAACGCGCTTGGAAAAGCGGCTGGAAAACACGCCGGAATTGGCGGGGAATTCCTTAGAGAGGTGCTCGACCTTGAGCAACGGTGTGGTATCTGCCATGGTCTACTCCTCGCCTCCCGTCATCGTATCGTCCATGCCCGTAGCGATAACATCCTTGCTGGTGCGCGACGTGGCAGGAGCATTCTTCTTCGCAAACTCCGGATCGGAAGCGTAGTGGCACGCCGCATAGTGACCCTCAGAGAGCTCCACGCGCTCGGGGCGCTTGGTGTGGCACAACTCGGTAGCGTAGGGACAACGGGGCGCGAATGCACAACCGGTAGGAAGGTTGACGAGCGAAGGCGGGTTGCCATGAATGGGCGTAAGCGGCTTCTTCTCGTCGATAACCTGCTCGGGGATGGAGCGGATAAGGCCCCAGGTATAGGGATGGCGGCTCTCGTAGAAAATCTGATCGGCAGTACCGAACTCCACGGGGCGGCCAGCATACATGACCATGATCTTATCGGCAATATCGGCGACGACGCCCAGGTCATGGGTAATCATGACGATGGCGTTGCCATTCTTCTCCTGCATCTCCTGCATGAGCTCGATAATCTGCGCCTGAATGGTCACGTCGAGAGCCGTTGTGGGCTCGTCGGCGATCAGGATGTCCGGGTCGCAGGCAAGCGCCATGGCGATCATAACGCGCTGACGCATACCGCCCGAGAACTGATGCGGATACTCGTTCACGCGCTTCTCGGGCTCAGGAATGCCCACGAGATCGAGCAGCTCGGTAGCGCGCTTGAGCGCCTCTTCCTTGCTGTAGCCACGATGCAGGCGAAGGCCCTCGCCCACCTGCTTACCGATCTTGTAGACCGGATTGAGCGACGTCATGGGGTCCTGGAAGATCATAGCGATATCGTTACCGCGAACGTGTTGCATCTCCTCTTCGCTCATGTCGAGCAGGGACTTGCCGCGATACGTCACGGAACCGCCGTGAATCTTTCCGGGAGGCATCGGGATGAGGCCCATGATGGTCATGGCCGTCACGGACTTACCCGAACCAGACTCGCCCACCACGCCAAGGGTCTCGCCGCGGTCGAGCGTATAGGAAACGCCGTCGACCGCATGAACGATACCGTCCTCGGTATGGAAGTACATCTTAAGGTCATCGACTTCCAAAAGATGCTGGCCCTCGGGAATGGGCTGCGTCTTAAGGTCGACGTAGTTTTTCGTATCCTTCTTCATGACTTTATGCATCCTTCATCTTGACGTCGAGCGCATCGCGCAGACCGTCGCCCAGCAAGGTGAAGGCGAGCACGGTCGAAAGAATGGCGAGACCGGGCATGATCATCATCCAGGGAGCGGTCTGCAGATAAGCCTGGCCGTCCTGAATCATCGAGCCCCAGGAAGGCGTGGGCGGAACGACGCCCATGCCCAGGAAGGAAAGCGAAGACTCGGTAAGGATGGCGCCGCCGATGTTCATCGTGGCGTACACGACGATGGAGGCAACGGAGTTCGGGAAGATGTGACGCGCGATGATACGAATGTCAGATGCACCCATGGAGCGGGCTGCATCCACGTAGTCGTTCTCCTTGACCGTAAGAATCGCAGAGCGGAACACGCGAGCAATGGAGGGCCAGCCCAAAATACCGATAGCCACGAACACGTTCGTCAGCGAACGGCCGAGGACGGCGATGAGCGAGACCACGAACAGAACATACGGGAAGGCCAAGAAGATATCGGCCAGTCGCATGATGATCGTGTCCCAGATGCCTCCGTAGAAGCCGGCAAGGGCGCCCATGACCAAACCAAGGATCGTGGAGATGGCGGTTGCCATAACGCCAACGGAAAGCGAGATGCGCGCACCGTAGATAACACGCACGAGAATGTCGCGGCCAAGAGCATCGGTACCAAAGGGATGCTCCGCCGAGGGCGGCAGCGTCGAGTTCTGCGCCATCGTGGTGGAATCGGCGGCCGTCGGCGAGCCGAGCCACTGCTTGGCCCACAGGTCGGCCGAAAGGGCCACGATAATGACGAAGATGATCCAAATCACCGAGATAACGGCAAGCTTGTTCTTGCGCAGACGCTTGAAAGCGTCGCCCCAAAGAGTGCGCGATGCGGCGGGGGAAGAGGAATCGGACTTCTGGTGAATCTCTTCCAGCAGCGCCTCGTTTTCCTCCTCGATCGTCTGAGGGGTCTTGTTGTCGTTCATGAAGTACCTCCCCTTAGGCGTTCTTGTTGGACGAATCGAAGCGGATGCGCGGATCGAGGAAGGCGTAGCTTACGTCGACCAGCAGGTTGATGACCATGACTACGAGCACGACAAGCGTAACGCCACCCATAACGATGGGCCAGTCACGGCTGCTGATAGCGCGGAACATCTCGTAACCGATACCGGGCCAGTTGAAAACCGTCTCGGTGAGGATGGCGCCGGAGAGCATGGCACCGAAGTCGACACCAATATACGTAACAACCGGAATGAGGGCGTTCTTAAGTGCGTGCCTCCAGATGATGGCGCGATTGGAGAGGCCCTTTGCCTTGGCAGTGCGGATGTAGTCCTGGTTCATAACGTCCAGAAGCTGCGAGCGCATGATACGCGCGCAGTATGCGGTGGAGACAGAAGCAAGCGTCACCGCGGGAAGGATGTAGTGCACCCAATCCTGATACTGAGATGCCGTACCGCCCGCACCGGAGATAGGCAGGATGTGCAGCTGCACGCCAAAGAACAGCTGGAGCAGCATGCCCAGCCAGAAGGCGGGCACAGCGACGAGCACCGAAGTCACCAACGTGACCAAGATATCCCAGAAGGAATATCTCTTGACCGCCGAGATGATGCCGGCGCCGATGCCCATGATCGCCTCGAGGACGATAGCGCAAACGGCGAGCTTGGCTGTATACGGATACTTAGCGGCAAAGATATCCGTCACCGGCAGCTTGCGCTGATACGAGCTGCCAAGGTCGCCCTGAAGCAGGCTGCCCATGTAGAACACATAGCGGTTCCACAACGTCTCGGGAACGGGGTCACCGTTCTCGTCCAGAATTGCGTTGCCCTCATCGTCAACCTGAACAAGGTGATACTTGACGCGAAGCTGCAGCTCAACCTCGGGGGTGAGCGACTTTTCGCCACCAATCAACTTGATCGGATCTCCCGGAACGATGTTCTGAAGCGCGAACAGGATAAGCGTTACGCCCAGAAAGACCGGGATGAATTGGAGCACACGCTTGAGGATGTACTTTCCCATACAAAAAACTCCCCTACCGTGGATACACCTAAACGGGATGTCAACCGATGAAGATTGACACCCCGTCAAACAAACACTCAGTATATCGTTTTGCCGCTATCTGCGCCATAGGTGTAATAGCAGCAGATTAAGGCTTATTTGTGCTCTTTTACGCGTTGAGCTCCGTGCGGTTCAGATAGGCGTGCTTCTGCGGATCCAGATAGAAGGACTTGATGCGATCGGAACCGGCGGTCACGTGCGAATAGAACATCAGCGGAATGATCGGGCAATCGGCAGCGATGAGCTTATCGACTGCATGCATCTTCTCCACGCGCTCCTTGTCGTCAACGGTAGCACGAGCCTCGGTGATACCCTTGTCGACCTCGGCATTGCTGTAGCCGGAGCGGTTGTCGCCACCGAGGGAATCGGAGTGGAACAGCGGATACAGGAAGTTGTCCATGATGGGATAGTCGGCAATCCAGCCCAGACGACCGAACTGATAGTCGAGCTGCTGATACTGATCGAGCAGAGCGCTCCACTCGGGGGTATCGGACACGACCTCGAGGCCGACCTTCTCCAGGTCGCCGATCACGGATTCCATGATCTCCTTGTGGCCGCCGTCCTGGTTGTAGGAAAGCGTGAGCTTCAGGCCGCGGGAACCGTCGGAACCAGCGGGGTAGCCAGCCTTGTCCAGGCACTCCTTGGCAGCGTCAACGTCGTACTTAGCGTACTCCCATGCGCCCTCCTCGTAACCGTCGATGCCCGGCGGGATGATGCCGTCGGCAGGGGTGCGGGTGCCCTTGAAAAGAGTCTTGCAGATAGCCTCGCGGTTGATAGCCATGGAGACGCCGCGACGCACGTCGGCGTTATTGAAGGGCTCTGCGGTGTTGTTGCAAACCAGATAATAGGTGGAAGGCTCGCCGCCGAGCAGCATGCGCTGACCGTCAGACATGGTATAGCCGTCCTTGGACTCGCCGCGATCCTTGATAGCGGCGTCAATCTGCGGCACGGGAACGTCGCAGATGTCGAGGTTGCCGGCCTGGAACTCTTTCCAAGCTGTCTCGACGTCCTTCTGGACGGTGAAGTGAACGCCGTCTACCTTGGCCTTGTTCTCGCCATAGTAGTCGTCGTACTTCTTGAGGTTGATCTCCTGGCCGTCTTCCCACTTGCCGTCCATCTGGAACGGACCGTTGCCGATAGGCGCCAGATAGAAGTTCTTGGCGTCGTCCTCGGCGGCTGCAGGCACGGGAGCCAGCGCGGGGTGCGAAGCGACATAGGGGAAGTCTGCATAGGCAGCAGTCAGCTTGACTACGAACGTGAGGTCGTCCGGGCAGGACAGACCGGCGAACTCATCGGTGCTGCCAGCGGCAAGGTCGTCATAGCCCTCGACCATCGAAAGGTGATAGGAAACCTCGGAAGGGCTGTACTCGGTTGCAACGTTGCTCTTGGGATACACGACGCGGGTCCAAGCGCGCTTGAAGGACTCGGCATCCACGGGATCGCCGTTGTGGAAGGTGGCGCCCTTACGAAGATGGAAGGTGAACTCGGTGGCGTCGTCGCTGGCGTCCCAGGACTCGGCGGCGAGACCGACGATCTCGTTCTTATCGTAATCGAAGTTGGTCAGCGCATCGAACAGCTGGAAGGAAACCTGCGTACCCTGGTCCTCCTGGACGTTATAGGGATCGATGCAAACGGGGTTGTTGATGTAATAGTTGACGGTACTACCCGAGGTTGCGCCGGAAGCGGAGCCAGCGGTGTCGGAACCGCCCTTCTTACCGCATGCGGCCAAGAATGCGAGGGAGCTCGCAGCGAGGGAACCGCCCACGAAAGCGCGACGACCCATAACGGGCTCATGGAATTTGAAATCAGCCATGCCATCCTCCTTAAATGCAGAACATGGGTGATGCATTGCGCGAGAGCTGCGATGCATCCCATTCGAGCTACACGCCCATTGGCTGTATGGGCGCATACACGATTGGATGTACTGTACTCCATTTTGGGAAAGTGACCTTTACTAGTTTTTGACCGAAACGCGAGGTATTTCTTTAGCCTGCGAGAGTTATTGCACCTTTGTCTCCACAGAATCGCAGGTTAGAGATACGAAAAAGCGCGACCATGCCGCCTATGCAGGCATGGTCGCGCTTTACAAACGTTTTCGAAAGCCATTTTTTCGTTAACGTAAGCGAAACAATAAATGGCAGGTTCTAGCCGATAAACGTAATCTTGTCGCGGCCCTCATGCAGATAGTGAACGCCCTCGTTATCGAGCATGACCGTTTCCTCGGTATAGATATAGCACTTGTCACGGCCCTGAGCCGGTGCCTTCACATTGAGCTCAAGCGCCCAGCAGGTGTTCTCGTCCACGCGAACATCGCCCGCCACGGGGATAGAACCCTGATTCGACCACAGGCCGATCGTGGGCCCGGGACCGTGTCCATACATGTTGCAGGGATGCGAGTACAGCATGGCGTCGATGCCCTCCTCGCGCGCAGCGGCAAGCGATGCCTCAAAGACCTCGTTACCCGTACGGCCGGGCACCATGTTCTCGCAGACGATGTCCTGGAAGCGGTTGTTCACAGCGAGCGCTTCCGCAAGCTCGGCGGGAATCTCGGTCTCGCCGGGGCGCGCCACGTAAGCCAAGCGCTGGCTGTCGGTCATCATGTTCATGTAGCGGATACCAAAGTCGCAGTGCAGAAGGTCGCCCGGCTCAATCACGCCGGTGATGCGTGACTCATCGACGCCCGCGCGCTCGATATCCATTGTGGGCTCAAACCAATATTCCAAGCCCAAGTCAACGGTGCGCTGGCGCATGAAGAACTCAAGGTCCTGCGTAGTCGTGACGCCGGGCTTCACGACCTCGGGCGTATACATCTCTTCAAGAATCGAATACGAGACGTTTGCCACCTCGGGCATGAGCTCCATCTCGGTGGGAGCGCGAAGCTCCATCACCTTGATGGGAAAGACGTCGTCGGCATACATCCGGCTCGTCCATGTTTCATCAAGACCCTCGAGCAGCAGCGCTTCACAGCCGGCGGATAAGCCATCTGCCACGGCAAAGTTCTTCGAGCGGTCGACAGCGATGGTCCGGGGCTGGTACTCTTCGAAGAGACGCTGGAGTGCAGCCATCTGAGGCTCCTCGCGCCAATCGACCCAATAGCGCTCATAAAAGCGCTCTAGGTCTTCATCGGGCATCGCCACATGGAAGCGGCGCACGCCCTCCTCCGTCTTCACGAAAGCAAGGATCGTCAGACGGCGCGCCGTGGGATACATAGGCGGGAACAGCGCGCGAAACGTGGGGTCCTCGTTGTACTCACGGGAGACATGGAGCCAGATATCGGCGCCACTTTGCTCCATAGCCTGCGGAACGATCATCTCCAGGCGCTCCTTGAGGCAGCGCTCCTGGATCTCATAGCGTTCGCGCACGCTTCTGACCTTGATCATGTGCTTATCCCTTCTTGTCACAAAAAGGGATGCGCGCCGGTGCGTACACGGCAGCGCATCCCCTCTTCAGCTATCTATATGTGCGTCGGACTCGGAACTAGGCGAGCTCGGCCGCGCCGAGGTCGGCGTGCTTGGACGGATCGATATACAGGTGCTTCACGCGATCGGAACCGGCGATCTGGTGCGTGTAGAACATCAGCGGGATGATGGGCATAGCGTCGCCAACCTTGCGGTTGATGGCCTGCAGCGCCTTGATGCGCTCGTCGTCGTCAACAGTAGCGCGAGCAGCCACGAGAGCCTCGTCGACCTCGGGATCGGCATAGCCGGTCTTGTTGTCGGCGCTCTGGGAGTTGAACATCGGGTACAGGAAGTTATCCAGGATAGGATAGTCGGCGCTCCAACCCATGCGACCAAACTCATAGTCCTTGGAATCGAGGGAGCTGATGAAAGCAGCCCACTCGGGGGTATCGGACTCAACGTCGATGCCAACGGCGTTGAGGTCGCCGATTACGGACTCCATGATCTCCTTGTGGCCGCCGTCCTGGTTGTAGGAAAGCGTGAGCTTCAGACCGCGGGAACCGTCGTCGCCTGCAGGATAAAGCTCGTCGAGAATCTTGACAGCCGCATCCTTGTCATAGTGGCAATCGGCCCAAGCGTTCTTCTCGTAGCCGGCGATTGCGGGCGGCACGATGCCGTCGGCAGGCGTACGGGTACCCTTGAAGAGGGTCTCGCAGATGGCCTCGCGGTTGATGGCCAAGGAAAGAGCGCGACGGAAATCGGGGTTGTTGTACGGCTCGATGGTGTTGTTGACGATGAGGTAATAGGTAGAGAGCTCCTCGCCCAGCAGCATGTGCTGGCCCTCGGACATGGTGTAGCCGTCCTCAGACTTGCCGCGATCGGCAACAGCGGCGTCGACCTGGGCGACCGGGACGTCGCAGACGTCGAGGTTGCCGCCCTGGAACTCCTTGAATGCCGTCTCCATATCCTTCTGGATGGCAAAGTGAACGGCAGCGAGCTTGGCCTTCTCGCCATAGTAGTCGTCGAAGCGGGTGAGGTTGATCTCCTGACCGTCCTCCCACTGGCCATTCATCTTGAACGGGCCATTGCCGATGGGCGCCAGGAAGAAGCTCTTGAAGTCGTCCTTGGCGGCCTCGGGAACAGGAGCCAGTGCGGGATGCGAGCACACATAGGGGAAGTCTGCAAAAGCAGAGGTGAGCTCGACCACGAGGGTATCGTCATCCGGGCAGGTCACGCCGGAGAGCTCGGTTGCAGAGCCGTCGAGCATCTCGTCATAGCCCTTAACGAAGGACAGGTGGTAGGAGATGACCGAGGGGGAACCGGGGTTGGTCTCGGGATTGCAGATGCGCTCCCAGCCATACTTGAAGCTCTTGGAGGTAACGGTCTCGCCGTTGTGGAACTTGGTGCCGCTCTTGAGGTGGAAGGTGAACTGGGTGGCGTCGTCGTTGGCCTCCCAGGTATCGGCGACCAGACCCTTGAGCTTCTTGGCCTCGAAGTCATAGGTGGTCAGCGAATCGAACAGCTGGAACTCGACCTGTGTACCCTCGGACTCCTGGGTGTTGTAGGGGTCGATGCAGACAGGGTTGTTGATGTAGTAGTTGATGGTGGCGCCACTGGCAGCAGCACCGGAGCCGGCATCGGAACCGCCCTTCTTGCCGCACGCGGCAAGGGCAGCAAGAGCGCCGGTTGCAAGTGTGCCGCCGACAAATGCGCGACGGCCCATCATCATGTGATTGGTAGTCATAAGACTGCAATCCTTTCGAACTAGGCCCCGAAGAGCCGAAAACCAAACGCCCCTAAGGGGCACACATGCATCGCGGGCGCGGTTTGCCATCCTGTGCTCGCAATGTAGTTGAGTATATGCCTTCTGCCCGCCAAGAGGCGTCTCATATTCGGCGGAAGGCTCTTTTGCTCGGGAGATTTATTCCTCCCCCTGCTCCTCCTCGTTCACGTTCATGTGAATGATGCCTCGATAGCGAGGGCTCGTGCGCTCGAGTGTGTAGCAATCGCCCTCCAAGCGCGGGTATTCGTCCAAAAACGCCGTGATGGCGGCCTCGTCTTCGGGCGCTAGACCGAATCCGAAAACCATACAGTTGTCGTCTACATGACGACTGTTGCGGACTCCGATAATTGCGCAGGCAACGGAGGGTCGGTTCAAGATGTATTTCGTGGCGATATGACTCGGCTGCACGCCGTAGTGATCGGCGATCTCGGTAAGCAGGGCAAGGAGCTTCTGGTACCCCTCCCAGCCCACGGAGTCCTCGAGCACCTGCAGGTATTTAACCTGCGAGCGCGTCTCGGGAACCGCGCGTTTGATACCGCGCCACTTGGATCCCAGCAGACCACCCGCAAGCGTGCCGTAGCATACATGCGAGATGCCGGCGCTTTCGCAATATGCAGACAGACCGTTTTCCGGCCTACGGTCGAACATCGAGTACTGGCTTTGGCACGAAACGACATTCACACCTGCATCGACGATTTCCTTGAGATGCGGGGCATCGAAGTTGGTGACGCCGATGTTGCGAATCTTGCCGCGACGCTGGAGCTCGGCCAAGTCAAGCGCGGTCTCCACGTAGCCGGGCACGTCGTAGTCCCACCAATGGAACTGCACGAGGTCGAGCGCATCGCGATGCAGACGGCGCAGGCTGCGGTCGATGATAGCCTCGGTATGCGCAAAGTCGACATCGGCAAGAATATCGAGGTCGGGCACGTATTTGGTGTGAATCTGAATGTCATCGGCAGAAACGGCTCCCTGCCCTGCCTTGAGCTTCTCGACAAAGGTGCCCAAAAACTCCTCTACGCCCGTGTAGATGTCGCCGCAATCGAAGGTTGTGAAGCCGAGTTCGGTAAGCTCGAAAAACGCCCGTGTCACATCGTCAAAATCGATAGGGCTCGTCAGGGAGTGGCCCTCCGAGAGCTGCCAGCAACCATTAATCACACGGCTAACGGAATAGCCGGGCGCCAGCTCGACGCGTTCGGGTCCTTCAAATGAATCGAGGTCCATGATCCATTCACTCCTAACGTTTTGAATCCAGGGGTACCACAGTGCAGTCACCATGGCGAAGCGTGCGCTTGCCCACGCGCGAGATCTTGAACTGCGCGCCGCAATTGGGGTCGGGACAGGCAATCAGGGCGTCGGTTCCCATCCAGTCCGCCTCCTGCAGTGGGCGTTGCTTTGCCGGTAACAGGGGAAGAAGCGCTGCCAGGGCATACATGGAAAACGAGGCACCTCGCGGAAAGACAAGGTTCTCCCCTTCTACCAAGAAGCCGTCGCCCACATGGTGCGAGCAGACAAACGGCTTCTCGCCCGCTACGACCTCGACCTTGAGGTCGTACAGTTCAAACTCGTCCTCCACGGCAACTCCCATCGAATGCTCTCGCCCGCGCTCCGTGCACAGCCTGGCTGCAACTTTAGCACGATGCAGTCTTTCGTGGGAACGTCAGAATCGCGAAATAGAAAAGCGGCCACCCGGTAGTACCGAGCGGCCGCTTGCACATGTATATGTAAATGATGGTCTACATGCCGTAGATGCCCTGGGGGAAGAAGAACATGGCAAGCACGACGCAAATGGCAAAGACCACAGCGACGATAACGGTGAGCTTGTCGAGATTCTGCTCCATAACACCGGTTGCGGCGCTGGAATTGTACAGAGAGCTGGCGATCATATCGGAAACGCCAGTGCCCTTGCCGGAGTGCATGAGTACAAGCGCGATAAGGGCAACAGTGGAGATAGCCCAAACGATGAAGAGGATAATCTGGAACGGACCCACGAGGTTCTCCTTTTGAGATGCTAAAACTACAGTCTGCTATGGTACCACAAATCATCCTTTCTTCCATGAAACATCAAAGACAGGCGCCTCTGCGCCGCATTTTCACTGCACCTCCGCATAAATCGGCAACACGTCACCCTGCGCAGCAGAGTCTTGACGCTCACCGATTCGCCCGGCATCCCCCTCGCGCCAACAAGCGCGCGCTCAGATACAATGGGGAGTCGGTTTGATGATCGAGCATCGCAACGTAAGGATTTCTCATGCAGCATCCGGTAAAGAAAAAGATGGCACCCGTGTTCCGCGCCGCGGAGGGCGGCTTGTTCTCGTGCGTCGAGAAAGCCGACGTTGGAGCCTCCTATCAGGAACTTGAGCGCCAGGGCGTCGCCCTTATGGGTTGGGCCGACCCCTTCATGCCCGACCATTCCATGCCCGAATTCGTGGAGGATGCATATGCGGAAGCGGCTCGCCGCGAGTCTGCCGCGCACTACACCGCCCCCATCGGATCCCCCGAACTCAAACTCGCGATTGCCGAGAAGCTCCGCCGTCAAAACGGACTCGATGTCGATCCCGAGCGCAACATCCTCATCACCCCCGGTTCCGATTCCGGCCTGTTCTTTGCCATCCTGCCGTTCATCCAGCCGGGCGACGAGGTCATCATCCCCTCCCCCAGCTACCCCAACAACTTCCTTGATGTGCGCATCGCTGGCGGCGTTCCTGTAGCCGTCGAGCTCAAGGCCGAGAACCGCTATCAGCTCGACCCGGAAGCGCTCCAGGCGGCGATTACCCCCAAGACCAAGATGGTGCTTCTCACGCACCCCAACAACCCCACCACCACAGTTTTTAACCGCACCTCACTCGAGGCACTCTCCAAAGTCATCATCGACAACGACCTTGTGCTCGTGTGCGACCAGGCGTTCGAGGACTTCACGTATGAAAACGAGATGATCACCCCCGCCGCGCTGCCCGGCATGTTCGAGCGCACGGTAACGGTCTTCTCCTTCTCGAAGGGCATGGGCTTCTCGGGCCTGCGCGTGGGCTACATCGTGTGCTGCGACAGCATCATGGACCCGCTGTTCGCCACCGCCGTTGCCGTGGTGGGTGCCACTTCGACCGCAGCGCAGCAGGCGGCAACCGTCGCCCTTCAACACCCCGGCTTTATGAAGCAGTTCGAGACCGCATACGACAAGCGCCGCCACCGTGCTGTCGAGATTTTGAATAGCGTCCCAGGTGTTCATGTGATGTTGCCCGAATCTGGCTTCCTGTGTTGGGTTGACGTCTCTGAGCTTGGCGATTCGACCGAGATTGCAGCCTACCTTACCGCCGAAGCGCGCGTCTCGGTCAATGACGGCAAGAACTACGGTCAGGGTGGCGCCGGTCACCTGCGCATTGTCCTTGGCGTCTACCGCGACGACGAGCGCGTCTTTGCCGCCCTCGAAGCCGTTCGCGACGCCTTGCTTCGTTACAAGAAATAGCCTTCGAGCTCGCCGGGCATCCGGAGCCCCGTACGCACCCTAACGAAAACCCACGCACAAACGTTCATTTTTCCGCCTTTTTGGCAAAAAGCTGTCGTTTGTGCGTAGGTTTTCTCTTTCATGGAATGCAAATACGGGCACGCCAGCGCACGTGCGCGCAGACGTGCGGCAGCGCAGGCGCGCAGGCGGGCAAGCGCGCCTGCGCACGGGGGCACACGCCCATCAACACAAAAGAACCGCCGCTGGATATCCAACGGCGGTCCTCAATGCGCTATGTACCAGACGCGCTCTAAAACCTACTCCTCGGTGGCGAGCACGCGGCCCGTCATCTCCTTGGAGGGCTCGAGACCCGCCATGGTGAGCATCGTGGGAGCGATGTCGGAAAGACGGCCGTCCTCGATGCCGGTAAGCTTGGCCTTCTCATCAACGATGATGAACGGCACACGGTTGGTGGTGTGTGCCGTGAAGGGATGCTTAGAGCCATCGGCGGCAACGTCAAACATGTGATCGGCGTTACCGTGATCGGCGGTGATCAGAGCGAAGCCGCCCTTGGCAAGAATCGCCGGAATCACCTTGGAAAGAGCGTCGTCCACGGCCTCGACAGCCTTGACGGCAGCCTCGAAGACACCGGTGTGGCCCACCATGTCGCAGTTAGCGAAGTTCACGATGTAGAAATCAGCGCGATCCTCGTTGATGGCAGCGACGAGCTTCTCGGTGACCTCGGGGGCGCTCATCTCGGGCTTGAGGTCGTAGGTTGCGACCTTAGGACTCGGCACGAGCACGCGCTCCTCGCCGGGCTTAGGCTCCTCGATACCACCGTTCAGGAAGAACGTCACATGGGCGTACTTCTCGGTCTCGGCGGTATGAAGCTGCTTCAGACCATTCTCGGCGATGACGTCGGCCAGGACCTCCTGCGGGAAAGTCTTGGGGAATGCGACTTCGACGTTGAAGGTCGGGTCGTACTCGGTGAGGGTCACGAAGTGAGAGAGCTTCGGAGTGACCTCGCGCGTAAAGCCGTCGAAGTCAGCCTCCGTGAACGCACGGGTCATCTGGCGCGCGCGGTCGGGACGGAAGTTGAAGAAGATGACGGCGTCGCCATCGGCAACACCTTCGTTCTTGCAGGCAAACGGCTTGATGAACTCGTCACCGCGGTCATCGGCGGCATAGGAGGCCTCGATGCCCGCATGGGCGCTAGCCTCGCCGTCAAACGGTTTGGTGATGACGTCGTAAGCGAGCTGGATGCGCTCCCAACGGTTATCACGGTCCATGGCGTAGTAACGGCCGGAAACGGTAGCGACGCGAGCATCGCAGCCGTTGTTCTCGGAAACGTCGGCCAGGAACGCGGAGAACTCGTCGATGTAGCCCAAACCGCTCTTGGGGTCGACATCGCGACCGTCCATGAAGGCGTGAACGCGAATGCACTTGACACCGCGCTTGGCAGCCATCTTAACGAGAGCCTCGGCATGCGCCATGGAGGAATGAACGCCACCCGGCGAAACAAGACCCATGAGATGCAGGGTCTTGCCAGAGGCCTTCACATCGTCCATAGCGGCAACGAGAACCTCGTTGTGCTCGAGCGAGCCGTCCTTGCAGGCGTTGTTGATACGGGAGAGCTCCTGGAACACGATGCGGCCAGCACCGATGTTGAGGTGGCCCACCTCGGAATTGCCCATCTGGCCATCGGGAAGGCCCACGTCCTCACCGGATGCACCGAGCGTGGTGTGGGGATACTTCTCGTACAGCGAATCCAGGAACGGATGGTTGGCGCAAGCAACGGCGTTCTCGTCGTTGGCGGGAGCCAGGCCGCAGCCGTCCATGATGACCAGGAGAGCAGGAAGATGACGGTTTGCCATATTCGCTATTCGCCTGCCTTAATGACCATCTGGGAGAAATCCTCAGCCTTAAGCGAAGCGCCGCCCACGAGGGCACCGTCAACGTCGGGCTTGGCCACGAGCTCGGCGATGTTGCCGGGCTTAGCGGAGCCGCCGTAGAGCACGCGGATGCCATCGGCAAGCTCGGCGCCGAAGATCTCGACGAGGGTTTCGCGGATAGCGCCGCAGACTTCCTGGGCGTCGTCGGCGGTAGCGGTCTTGCCGGTACCGATGGCCCAGATGGGCTCGTAGGCCACGACAAGCTGAGCGGAATCGGTGATCTCGAGACCGTCAAGGCCAGCCTTGACCTGGTTCACAACGTGCTCGACATAGGTGCCGGCCTCGCGAACCTCGAGGGACTCGCCGCAGCAGAAGACGGGAACGATGCCTGCGGCAACGAGGGCCTTGGCCTTCTTGTTCTCGTCCTCGTCGGTCTCGTGGAAGTAGTCACGACGCTCGGAGTGGCCGATGATGCAGTAGGTGCAACCAGCGGACTTGAGCATGTCGCAGGAGGACTCGCCGGTGAAGGCGCCCTTCTCCTCCCAGTACACGTTCTGAGCGCCCAGGGCGATCGGAGCGGCCTGGATGCGATCGTGCACGGTAGTGATGTCGATGGTCGGCGGGCAGACGAGAACCTCGACGCCAGCGGGAACCTCGGGCAGAGCCTGAGCCAGCTCGTCGGCGAGCTTAGCAGCAGCGGCAACGTCGTTGTTCATCTTCCAGTTGCCGGCGATAAGGGTGGTGCGGTTACTCGGCATCGTTCAGCGCCTCCACTCCGGGAAGGGGCTTACCCTCGACGAGCTGCATGGAAGCGCCGCCGCCGGTAGAGATGAAGGTCATCTTGTCGGCCAGGCCAAACTTGTTGACAGCAGCAACAGAGTCGCCGCCGCCGATGACGGAGTCGCAATCCTGGTTCGCAGCGATGGCCTCGGCGATAGCCTTGGTGCCGTGAGCGAACTTGTCCATCTCGAACACGCCGCAGGGGCCGTTCCAGAAGACGGTCTTAGCCTTAGCGATGGCGTCGGCAAAGAGCTTCTCGGTCTCGGGACCGATGTCGAGGCCCTCCCAGCCGTCGGCGATCTCGCCGGTCTTGGCAACCTGGGTATTGGCATCCTCGGAGAAGGCGTCAGCGGTCACGTTGTCGATGGGGAGCAGGAACTCGACGCCGTTCTTCTTGGCCTTGTCGAGCATCTCGAGAGCGCGGTCGCACCAGTCGTCCTCGCACAGGGAGTTACCGATGTGGCCACCCTGAGCCTTGGAGAAGGTGTAAGCCATGCCGCCGCCGACGATGACGGTGTCAGCGGAGTCGAGCAGGCGGTCGATCACGCCGATCTTGTCGGAGACCTTGGAGCCGCCGAGGATGGCGACGAAGGGGCGCTTGGGCTCGGAGAACAGGCCGCCCAACGTGGAGACCTCCTTCTCCAGCAGGAAGCCGGCGACTGCCGGGATGTAGGCAGCGGGGCCCACGACGGAACCCTGGGCGCGGTGAGCCGTGCCAAAGGCGTCGAGGACAAAGATGTCGCCATAAGAGGCAAGGGTCTTGGCGATCTCGGGATCGTTCTTCTTCTCGCGCTTGTCGAAGCGAACGTTCTCGAGCACGAGGATCTTGCCCGGCTCGAGGGCGGCCACGGCGTCAGCTGCCTTCTGGCCATAGGTGTCGTCGACGAAGGCGACATCGAAGCCGGAGAGCTCGGCAAGCTTGGCGGCAACGGGAGCGAGCGAGAGCTCGGGCTGAGGGCCGTCGCCCTTGGGACGACCGAGGTGGCTCATGAGGATGACGCGAGCGTTGTGCTCGACGAGGTACTTGATGGTGGGCAGAGCGGCGACGATACGGGTGGTATCGCCAACGACGCCGTCCTTCAGGGGCACGTTGAAGTCAACGCGGCACAAAACGCGCTTGCCGTCGACCTCGACGTCGCGAACAGTCTTCTTGGTGAAAGCCATGTGCCTTCTACCTTTCTCTTAAAAGCGTGCCGGTCGGCACGATGCAAAAAGGCGCGGCCTCGAGGCATGACGCCACAGGGCCGCGCCTCACCTGACGCTACTTACGTAAAGTGTCGAAGCTCAACTTAAGCAACGAACTTCTCGAAGTACTTGATGGTGCGGACCATCTGGGAGGTGTAGGAGTTCTCGTTGTCGTACCAAGAGGTGACCTGGACGAGGGACTGGCCGTTGCCGAGGTCCTGAACCATGGTCTGGGTGGCGTCGAAGATGGAACCGTGGGTCTCACCGATGATGTCGGTGGAGACGATGTCGTCCTCGTTGTAACCGAAGGTCTCGGAGATGGTCTCGGCGTAAGCCTTCATAGCAGCGTTGACCTCCTCGACGGTGACGGTCTTGTCAACGACGGCGTAGAGGTTGGTGAGGGAGCCGGTCGGGGTCGGAACGCGCTGGGCGGCACCGATCAGCTTGCCGTTGAGCTCGGGGAGAACCAGGCCGATAGCCTTAGCAGCACCGGTGGAGTTGGGGACGATGTTGACGGCGCAAGCGCGGGAACGACGCTTGTTGCCCTTGCGCTGCGGGCCGTCGAGAGGCATCTGGTCGCCAGTCCAAGCGTGGATGGTGGTCATGATGCCGGAGACGATGGGAGCGAAGTCGTTCAGACCCTTGGCCATCGGAGCAAGGCAGTTGGTGGTGCAGGAAGCAGCGGAGATGATGTTGTCATCAGCGGTGAGCTGCTCATGGTTGACGTTGTAAACGATGGTGGGCAGGTCGTTGCCAGCGGGAGCGGAGATGACGACCTTCTTGGCGCCAGCGTTGATGTGGGCCTGAGCCTTCTCCTTGCTGGTGTAGAAGCCGGTGCACTCGAGCACGACGTCGACGTCGAGGTCGCCCCAAGGAAGGTTGTTGGCGTCGGCCTCCTTGTAGATCTTGATGGTCTTGCCATCGACGGTGATGGAATCCTCACCGGCGACAACCTCGTGATCGCGGCTGTAGTTGCCCTGCGTGGAATCGTACTTCAGCAGGTAAGCGAGCATATCGGGAGAGGTGAGGTCGTTGATAGCAACGATCTCGGAGCCCTCATGACCGAACATCTGACGGAAGGCCAGACGACCGATGCGACCGAAGCCGTTGATAGCAACCTTTACTGCCATGCGTGTCTCCTTTCGTTAGGCCCCGCAGGCTCTTTTGCCTGCCGCTCGGGCCCACAAACTAACCACTCACTGAATATACCTTTTTTCAATCGCGGTAGTAGCGTCATTGGCGAGATTCCGCGTTTTTCATTACTTTGAAGCGTTTCAACATCGCGAAATCCATACAGAGCCCGCTTATCTACTGCGTTTTACCTGATAAGTCGGCAACGAGCTTCTCCAAACGAAGCACACGATGATACAGAGCTGATTTTGAAAGTGGCGGCTGGGCCGCCTCGCCGAGGTCGCGAAGAGACAAATCGGGGTGCGCCTCGCGCAGGTCGCAGAAATCGGCAAGCGCGCGCGGCAAATTGTCTCGCAGTCCCAGCCGCTTCAGCTGCTCGATGAGCTCAAGCTGACGTTGTGCCGCTCCGGCGCTCCTCCCCTGGTTGGCAAGCTCGGCATTCACCAGCCGATTCACGTCGTTTTTAACCGACTTCATGGCGCGCACGTCCTCGATATCCTCAACACACCGACGTGCACCCACGATATGCAGCAGATTGCGTACGTCCTCGGCGCTCTTGACGTACACGGCGTAGCTTGACCGACGACGGTTCACGCGCGCATGGATACCCACCTGACAGATCAGATCGGCCAGGGCATAGGCGAACTGCTCACCCGTCACGGCGATCTCAAGATGAAAGTCGCCGCGGGGATCGGCCACGAAACCGCCCGCGATCAACGCGCCGCGAATATAGGCAAGACGGCAGCAATCGCGCGCAACCGCATGGTGGGGAATACCCGCCACCAGATTTCCCTGGCGATCGAGAATGCCCAACAGGACAAGAGCTTTTTCAAGATCGGGCTGATCGGGCAGGACGATCAGATAGTTACGCACGCGATGCAGCACGGACTTGCGCACCGTGAACTCGGTTTTAAGCTTCAAGATCTTATGGGTGAGGCCGATCATGGTGCGAGCGACGGCACCAGTTTCGGTTGCCACCTGCAGGCGATACCCTCCGGAGCCGGCAACGAGCGTTCCGCAAACGCGCGCGAGCGCGGCAAGCGTCGCCAAATCGCAGTATTCGCAAGAAGGCTCGCAACGTGCGAGCTCGTCTCTCACCTCGGCGGTAAACGACATGTCGCCTCCCTTTGGGAAACAGAGAGGACGCAAAGAGTATCTATATGGCAATGCATCGTGATGTCTGCACCTAACTTGCTGTATTTGCACGTGGAAGATCGCGGTGGGAAATGCTCACGTGATACTGTTGGCGCTCGAGGTAGCGCGCAGTCGCCTCGGCAATCGCCACAGAACGGTGCTGACCGCCCGTGCAGCCAACGGCAATGGAGAGCTGGGGCTTCCCTTCCGCAACGTAGCCCGGCATCACGGCATCCAGCAGGCGGAACCAGGCATCCAAAAACTCCTTGGTCTTGGGATGCTCGAGCACAAAGGAAGACACCCTGGAATCCAGGCCGGTCATCGTGCGCATCTCGGGATCGTAATACGGGTTGGGCAGGAAGCGCACGTCGATCATAAGATCGGCCTCAACCGGCAGGCCGTGCTTGAACCCAAAGGAAAAGACGTGCACATCCATAAGCTGCTGATCGGGAATCTCAGAGAAGGCCATACGCAGCTTGTTACGCAAGCTGGAAGTGCGCATGCGGCTCGTGTCGATCACCATGTCGGCACGATCTTTGATGCTCTCGAGCTGCACGCGCTCGCGCTGGATGGCGTCGACGGTCGATTCGCCGGACATAACGAGAGGATGACGGCGGCGGTTCTCGCTGTAGCGACGAATCAACACCTCGTCGGAAGCATCGAGAAAGACGATCTTGCAACTCATCTCGTGATCTTCGAGCGTGCGGATGGTATCCAGCAGCTCGTCGAACAGGCCCTGGCTGCGCAGGTCGCAAGTGACCGCCAGGTGACGCCCGATGCCCGCATTGATGCCCACGAGCTCCGCCAGCTGCAAGATGAGGCGCGGGGGCAGATTGTCGATGCAGAAGTAACCCATGTCTTCAAAGACATGCATCGCCTGAGTGCGACCGGAGCCCGCCATGCCGGTGATAATCACGATGTCCGGTATGCGGTCGGCAAGTTCCTGCGCGGTAATATCATCTCTTGCGGGCATAAGAGCGCCTCCCTGTTGTATCCAACTATCGACCAGTATAGCAAGGCGCCGCAAGGGCAACGGCGCCCGCGCGAAGCGGGCTACGCCTCTTGTTCGCCCCCATCTCTCCCCCACGCACGCAGCGTGTCATAGACCGCTTGGGCAACGTCGGCGGGAACCCCTCGCACTTGGGCAATCTCTTCGACGCTCGCCGCGCGCAGGCGCTTCATGGACCCAAAATGACGCATGATGGCCTTCTTACGCGTGGGTCCTACGCCCTCGACCTCGTCAAGAATCGAAACCGTCATCGCCTTGTCACGCAACTCGCGATGGAACGTGATGGCAAAGCGATGGGACTCATCGCGCACCTGCTTGATGAGATAGAGCGAGGCAGAACCCGTAGGGAGCACCACGGGCGTATCGTCCCAGGGCACGAAAACCTCCTCATCGGCCTTGGCAAGACCGCAGACGGGAATGTCGAGACCCAGAGCCTCGAGCTGATTTATGGCGGCCGTGAGCTGCGGTTTTCCGCCGTCGACCACGAGCAGATCGGGCCGCGAGCCAAAGCGCTCATCAGCCATACGCTCGGGCGCGTAGCGACGCCCCAGCACCTCAGACATCGACACGAAGTCGTTTGCCTCGTCAAGCTCCGCTCGAATCTTGAAGCGTCGGTACTGGCTCTTGTCGGCATGCCCGTTGGTGAACACCACCATCGATGCCACCGTGAACTTGCCGTGGATGGTCGAGATATCGAAGCATTCGATACGAAGCGGTGGCGCATCGAGTGCAAGCGCGCTTTCCAACTGCAGCAGCGCTTGGTTGGTACGGTCGTCGGAATAGCCGGTGCGCATCATATAGCGCATAAGCGCATGACGGGCATTGCGCACGCACATCGCCATCAGCCGATGCTTCTCACCGCGCTGAGGACGATGCAGGACGCATTTACGCCCGCGCTTTTGGCTCAGCCACTCACTGATAACCTGAGCATCCTCCACATCGCAGGCAACATCGACTTCCGCAGGGATATCCGAGGTCTCATTGTAGTAGCGCTTGACGAATCCGGAGACGAGCTCTTCCTCGTCAACATCAAGGCCCTTGTCCAAAATGAACTCGCAGGTACGGACCGTGCGGCCCTCACGCACCACGAAAACGCAGGCGCCCGCGATGGTCTCCTCGCGGTAGAAACCGATCAAGTCGATATCCACACTTGTGGGAAACACCACCTGCTGGCGGTCGTCAAGACCGTTGATGACTTCGAGCCGGCGTTTGATGCGCCCGGCGCGCTCAAAATCCAGCTCGGCAGCGGCTGCTGCCATATCGTCTTTGAGCTCGTCAATCAGCTCGCGGCGCTTGCCCGAAAGAAAGCGCTCCACGCGATGAACGTTCTTGGCATACTCCTCGCGCCCAATCATGCCTGCGCAGACACCCGGACCGCGGCCCACATGGTAATCAAAGCAAGGACGACCCTTCTCGGCGCAAACAAGCTCGATAACATCGCTGTCGGCAGGATGTTTCTCAAGCAAGCGACGCACGTACTTCCAACCCGCGCAGGAAGCGTTGCAGATGGGCACGACCTTGCGCAGGGTGTCGATCATCTCGCGCGCAGCCCGCGCATCGGTATAGGGGCCAAAGTAGCGCGTGCCCGCTCGATGGCGCTCGCGCGTGTACTTGATAGCAGGAAAGACATCGCCATGCGTGACGGCGATGTAGGGGTAGCTCTTGTCGTCCTTGAAGTCGACATTGAAATACGGATGGTACTGCTCAATGAGGTTGCGCTCCAAAACGAGCGCTTCATGCTCGCTTTGAACCACCACATAGTCGAATGACGCCACCAGCTGCATCATGAGGGGAATCTTTTGGCGATCATCGCTCAGCGTCACGTACTGCTTCATGCGCGCGCGAAGGTTTTTGGCCTTGCCCACGTAGATGACTTCACCAGCAGCGTCTTTCCACAGATAGCAGCCCGGATCGGTCGGAACGTGCGCCACCTGCTCGGCGAGCGAGGGGGCGCCGTTGGCAGACGCACTCACGTGCTCGTGCGCAGCTCGCGCATCAAGCGCGGAGGATATGCGCGGACGTGCCGCGCCGGCATCCGGCTCAGACATAGGCTAAGCGTTCTTGCTGGAGCCCATAAAACGGTCGAACTTCTGCACCTGGTGCATGTACGTCACGCGCGCATAGAGCTTATGGGCAAAAGTGTCACGAGGGTTGTCATACGGATATCCCGCATGGCCGCTGCGATACATGCCCAAGACCTCGTCACGCAGCTCCTGGTTTGAAACGTGACGCTCGATAACCTTCTTAGGCACGCAGGTGTACAGCGTGTCGCCGTATGCCTCCTGATAAGGAATCTCACGATGCAAGATGTACTCATCTACAAGAAGGCGAGCGATATTCGCACCGCCCTGGGCAACGTAGTACGTGTTGCGGCCGGGGCGCGTATTGATTTCAAAGAACTTATAGGAGCCGTCGCGCGAATCGTATTTGATATCGAAGTTGCCAAAGCCACGGTAGCCAACGTGCTTGCAAAAGCGCTTGGCATCCTCGATGATGCGCTCGACGCGCTCGGGCAAGATGCACATCGGGTTACCGATGCGCGCCGGAGAATGATCTTGCAGCACCACGCGACCGCCGGACACGACGCGCACATCACCCGAGGCATCGGAAAACGTCGTAAGGGAGCGCAGGGCATCATCATCGCCGGGGATGAAATCTTGGACGACGAGCTCGCGGTCGTAACCCGCCTCGCGCAGCAGGTCAAAGATACGCAGCAGGTCGGCGGGAGCCTGAACCTCATAAACCTTCTCTTTGCCCGGAAAATCCATCAGGTCGTAACGAGCAGAGTTGGAGGGCTTCGCGATGAGCGGATAGGTGAAGGACTCGGCATCGATCACAATATCCGGGTCCGAGCAATCAAATGTCCAGGTTTTGGGGTAATCGATACCCAACTCCTCGCAGATTGCGTAGAAGCGCTCCTTCTGCGTGATGTCGTCGAGCAGGTCGAAATCGTTATACGGAACAGCAAACCACTGGGAAAGCTCTTCCTTGTTTTGAGAGAGGATGCGCGCATGCCAGTCGGCGCTGCCAAAGATGATTGCCACCTTCCCCGCCGCCGCGAGTTCGGCACCGAGCTCGCGCAGGAAGTCCATGATCGCATCGTCGCCCTGCCCCATGGCGGGAACGACGCGATAGTCAACCAGGTTGCTCGAGGACGTGACCTTGACATCGACGGCCGAGATGACCATCGTCTTCACGCCATACGCCTCATGGAAGCAACGGGCAAAGCCATAGGACATGATCTCTCCGCCAAGGGCGACAGGGACCAGACGAGCCGAAAGATCGGATTCGGTGAGCTGAGAAGTATCAATCATGGGTGTACCAATCGATAGGCAGGGGTGGGACAGGAGGGATTAGCGAAGGCGCGAGCGCAACGCCTTAAGGCGAACGAGCGCACCATAGAAGCCACCGCGTACGGGAAGATCGCGATCGGGTGCGATCATGCGAACGCCGTCCTTGGCGAACTTCGTCTTGAATGTATTGAGGTTGAGGGTCTCGGGCGCAAACTCGCTGCCGATGCCCATCTGGTCGTACTCCGTGCACCCCATACGGGAGAGCTCGCAGCACTCAAAGTAGATAAGGCGATCGGTTGCCAGGAACCGCGCATCACACGAGCGCGATGCCCCGTAATAGCGAGTCGCACGCGTGCCAGAGATGGTAGCGATGGTCCAGGTAATGACTTGGTTTCCGTCACGCCCGGCGAACAGACGGCAGTGCTCAGGGCCCAAGATACGCAGCATGCTGCGGTAATCCTCGATCGGAGCGGGCGAGAACCCGTCGCGCTTGCCGGTCTCGACCATGACCTCGTAGTACTCATCAAAGGATTCCCGCGCACGAGCGGTCTCATCGCTAAAGGCAAGCGTGCACTCGCGCAGGGCCTTGCGCACATCGCGGCGCCCACGCGGCTTCATGCGCGCAAGAATCTCGTCATCGCCTCCCGTGAGGTCGATGATCACTGTGGTGTCGTAAGGAAGCGTGGACAAGCAGCGTCGCGTTGCAGGGAGCTCGTGCTTCACCGCAAGGCGGCAAAACACCTGGCGACGGTCCTCGGCGCGGACAAACGCACGCAGGGCGTCGAGCGCGGCAGCCTCCATCTCGGCCGTGGGTTCCTCGACCCAAACGGGACCGTGATGCGCACGGAGGTAGCGATACCCATGAGTTTCGTACTGGGCGAAACAAATTGCGGCGACGATCTTGCCTTCGTCCTCGATGGCGGCATAGCCCCACGGGCTGCGACCGGGAATCGTCGACTCGAACTCCAGCCAAACGGGGAGCTGCTCGACGGGAATCGCCACACCGAGCGTGGCGAGCTCCTTTTCATATGCTTCGCGGGACAGCTTCTTAACCTGCATCATCATGGCTCCGTTGAATCCGGATTCATATACTCAAGCGTTTAAGTATATCTGCTGGCGGCATGCATCGACTTGGTGCCCAGCAGCTTCTACGAAGAGACCACGCGCCTAACCACCTCAGCGACCTCCGCCGCCTGTGCCTCGCCCTCATTGGTAGGAAGCGTTGCCAGACAGGCCACCATGCGATCGCAGACGGCAAGGTCCGAACGATCGGCAGGAACATGATAGGCAGCTTCATCCAAAACGCCGGGACCGAGCTCGGGGCGATACCAACAGCTGGTATAGTGCCCTGCCGCGCAGCACTCCTCGATAATCCGGTCGGCCGTGGCGGTATCGCGCACGACGATAGGAAACTTAAGAAGCGGCTGCCCAAGCTGCGTTGACGAGGGGACCTCCACGCCGGGCATATCGGCGAAGAGGCGGCAGTAGGCCCGCGTCGCCTCAATGCGCAGGCGCTCGTCTCCTTCGAGTCGATCAAACGCGGCGTAAGCCTGCTCGCACACATGGGCGCTTGGGCGCATGGGCACGTAAGAAAGCTCGCCTCGCTGCTCGCCCGTGCTCACTGCGGGCTCAAAGAGCCCTATAGCGGCCAAGCCATGGCGCAGCCCGCGCGCCACGGGACGCGGCACATGGTTGAACACGCGGCATTCATTCACAAACAGACGCTCAAGCATATCAAGGCGGGCACCCGATACGGGCAGAGCGGACAAGCGGTCACACACACGGCGCAAAACAGCCGAGAAGGGAGATGCCGGATTCACCCAAACCGCGCCGCCCAAAAGGGTGTGAAGCATCTTCTCGATACCAAAGGAGTGAAACGAGATGTCTGCCAAAGGCCTGCCCGATTCGTCCTTCGCCATCCTGCCCACGCAATGGGCACAATCTTCGACAAGAAGGGCTCCAACCTCATGAGCGCGTTGCACCAGACGAGCAGTCGCCGCATCATCCACGATACCGTATGTATGTTGGGCCACCACAGCGCGCAGCTCGCCCGAGACATCAAGCGAATCAGGGTCGATCATAGCCGTGTCAAAAGACACCTCGCAATAACGGGGCACAAGGCCTGCCACCAAGATAGGGTCGACCGCGGTGCAGCAGGTGAGCAGCTGAGTCGCCACCTCTCCTGCCCCCATTTCGGCGCGAATCTCCTCAAACGCAACTTGCATGCCATAACGGGCCTTGAAAACCAAGAACCAATCGGCAGGGTCGGTGCCGGTACGCGATGCCATGATCTGGGCGATCGATGCTTCCTGTTGAGAGCGTGCCATCGGGGCCTCCTTTATGCGCGACGCGGAATGAAGCGCTTGACCATAGCGGAAAGAACGGCGACCTCGGGCATCTGGCGCGAAATGGCAAAGCCAAACGTCACGATGAGCGCGGGTACGCCGCCAATGATGCAATACAGCAACGACCTCATCATACCGCCGCCCGCGATGGGGCCAACCAGCATCTGAAGGAGCAACAGGATACCGCCGCCTACAAGAGCACCGGCGGCGCCCAGCACCAGCGCGCGCACGCCGGAAGCGAAAATGGATTTAAAGCCGATGCGACCAAGCTCGTGGCGAAGAATCGCAAACGTCACCGCGTCAATCGCCACGAAGAAGAATGTCGAGCTGATACCGACGATATTGAAACCGAAGATCGGGGTGAACACCAAGCAGATAACAATCTGGATCGCGCCGGCAATGCACTCGGCAATGGCGAACAGCGACATCTTGCGAAGAGAGGAACACGCCTTTTGCAAATAGGTGCACACGCCGTAAAACGGAAGCGAAACCGAAAGCCAGGCGATGTAGGTCGAAAGCATCTGCACATCCTCGCTCGACATGCGCGCACTCTTGAGCATATTGGACAGGCACGGCGAGAAGACGATGAGGTACATAGCAAACGGAATGAGCAGGAAAAGGATCTGCCCGCAACCGTTGGCGATGCCATCGATAAACTTACCGATCTTACCGCCCGCCACAAAGGACGAAAGCTCCGTGAACATAGCGGTCGTGATGGGGATGGCGAAAACCGAATACGGCAGGATATACCAGATACGCGCGTAATACGTGATGGAAGCGCCGTTCGGGTTCACCGAAAGCGAGCAGGAGCTCTGCACCGAAGTGGTGGCGAACGAGACAAAGGTCACGATGAGCGTAGGGATGCCGATGGAGAGCGTCTCGCGAATAAGCGGATCATGAATATCGACGCGCGGCGAGAGCTTGACGCCGTGGCGCCTAAGCGCCGGAATCTGCATAACCACCTGAACGAGCACGCCAAGAGGGTTGGAGATGGCAAGGACCATGATGGCTGCGAAGGGCTGGGTCTCGACGAGCACACCGTAGATAAAGAACGCGGCCGTGATCACGATGTTGTTTGCAATGGGCGCCGCCGTGCTCCACAGATAATCGCGCTCGGCGTTGAGCACGCTGGAGATAACCGACGAGAGCGCATAGAGCACAATCTCGATCGCAAAGAACCTAAAGAAGAATGTCGCCAGGTCAAAATCGAATTCGGAGGACGCGTTGAACGCCTGCGTCCAGATAATCTGGCCGGCAAAGATAAAGGAAAGCAGCGCCAGAGCGCCCATCAACAGGGTAACGAGCGAGAGGAGATTGGACGCATAGGCGCTCGCTCCCTCACGCCCCGCCTTCTTTTTCGTCGAGACGTAGACAGGCAAGAATGCCGTAACGAGCATACCGCCCATAACAAGCTCGTAAAGGGCATTGGGGAGATTATTCGCAATGGTGAATGCACTCGCGGTAATGGTGGTGCCCATACCAAACGCTTGAGCCCATGTGCGGAAGAAGCCGGTGATGCGGCTCACGATCACCAGGCCGCTCATGAGGGCGGCCGATTTGCCCACATCCTCAGCGGAAGCCTCATCGTCATCGGCGTCCGTGTCTTTTTCCGAAAGATCAGGGGCAACAGCCGCCGGCTCGACAAACGGGGCGTTCAGATCAACCGATTCGAATGAAGCGACCTCATCGGTAATCTCGGTATCAACATGAGTCATATAGTCTTAGCCTTTCCTACAGATAGGGGCCACGATAGCGTTTGTGTGAGCCACAAGATCTTGGGGTGTAAGTTTAAGCTGGATTCCGCATTTGCCGCCTGAGATGAACATCTCATCATAGAGCAGGCATGAATCGTCTATGAGCGTTGGGAACCTCTTCTTCATACCAACAGGAGAACAGCCGCCGCGCACATAGCCCGTGGCAGCCAAGAGATCGCGAACGTGCATCATGGTGAGGGACTTCTCCCCCGCCATTTGCGCCGCCGCCTTAAGATCAAGCTCCTCTGCAACAGGGATACAGCAGACCACATGGCCGCCCGTCGGCGTGGTGGTCACCAGCGTCTTAAACCCCTGGCCGGGATCTTCTCCAAGCTGCTCGGCAATGTGCACGCCTAGCTCACGATCGCCCTCGGCATCTATCTCGTACGTATTGACGGTATAAGCGATGCCTGCACGCTCGAGCTCGCGCATCGCATTGGTCTTCTGAATCTTTTCCTTTTTCGCCACGTGTTTGCTCCTGACATAAAACAACCCCAAAGCACCACCCGGGGCACTTTGGGGTCAATCGCATCGTGTAAGCGCGCGCTTAGTAGATGGGGCCGCCGCCCGCAAAATCGCTATAGTCGGAACCGGCAATATACGTAAGACTGCGAATACCAACGCCAGCTCCGGGGATGGAGTCGATCATTTGACCGCCGCCGATGTAGATGCCGACGTGAGAAATGCGGCTACCGGACTTAAAGAACACCAGGTCACCGTAAGAAAGGCTGTTTACGTCATACGTAAGGTAGCGCACCTTGTTACGGAAGGTCGCAGGGCTGTTGGACCAGGGGCTATAGCCCATCGCATAGTCGACCAAGCCAGAGCAGGTGAACCAGGAGGTGCTCGTGCTGCCGGTCCACTTATAGCCGGTGTACGAATAGCCAGAGCCGATTACGCTGTAGGCACGCTGGACCATGGCGGACGCAGAGCCACTCGGGGTGACGGAAGCACCGCCGGAGCTGCTACCGCCGCTCGAAGAACCGCCGCTAGAGCTGTTGCCTGAGGAGTTGCTTGAGTTGCCGCCCGAGGAGCTGTTTCCAGAAGAGCTTCCCCCATTGCCGGTCGAGCCGCTATTGCCGCCAGAGGAACCGCCGTTGTTACCGGACTGCTGACCCTGCTGCTGGATAGCGGCAGCCTGGGCGCGGGCTTCCTCCTCGGCCTTCTTGCGAGCAGCTTCCTCTTCCTCGGCGATCTTCTCTTTAACCTCGGTGGAAAGCTGATCGTAATAGCCCTGGGCCTCCGCTACGGCAGCGTTCGCAGCGTCGCTCTTCTTCTGCTGTTCGGCAACGAGCTCCTCCTGCTTTTTCTGCTGCTCTTCGAGGTCCGTCTTCTTCTGTTCAAGAGACTCCTTAAGCTCACGGGTCTCCGTGATCATATTCTGCTGATGCTCAGCGGCCTTGTCGGCGTAATGCACATTAGAAATCAAACTGCTAAAGCTACCGGAGCTCAACAGCAGCGTGACTACACTTGCGCCGCCCGTCTTGTACTGATCGGAAACGAGGATACCGAGCTCGCTCTGGTTTGCCTCGAGCTGCTTTTGCTCCTCTTCGATATCGCTTTGCGTCTGCTCAATCTGGGCCTTGGTGTCCTCGAGCTCAGAAGTAACGGTAGCAAGGTCATTGCCGGCCTGCTCGGCTGCGGCAGCAAGCGTATTGAGCTGCTTGGTTGCGGCCTCGAGCTGCGTCTGCAATTCTGCAGACGTCGCTGCGGTAGCAGGAACGGGACAACCTCCCAAAGCGAGCACAAAGCTCAAACCTACAGCGGGAATGGCGTAAAGGCTACGTTTAAGGTGCGCCATGTATAAACATCTCCTAACGGCGTGGCAAGCGATACTCGCCACTCGTGTCGGTCACCATGCCTGGCGGGCACACAGCCCACTTGGCAAAACGTGTAGACACCATAGTAGCAGCCTCGCCATACCGCCGCAAAAGGTTCCACCCGTACTCCATAGGTAAGGAAAAAGTGAGGTGGAGGCAATGGATTAATCACCATCCACCTTTGCCTTTGAATTACTGAGCCTTCTGCTGCTCCATTCTCGCACGGTCTCGCTCGAGCAGGGGCTTCAAGAACTTGCCCGTATAGCTCTTCTTGCAGCTAGCAACCTGCTCAGGCGTGCCCGTCGCCACGATGCGCCCGCCGCCCGAGCCGCCCTCGGGACCCAGATCGATCAGGCGGTCAGCTACCTTGATCACGTCGAGGTTGTGCTCGATCACCAACACGGTATTGCCCGCGTCGACCAAACGCTGCAGGACGTCGATCAACTGGCGCACGTCTTCAAAATGAAGACCCGTCGTGGGCTCGTCCAAGATATAAAACGTCTTGCCCGTCTGACGACGATGCAGCTCCTTGGCAAGCTTCACGCGTTGCGCCTCACCGCCCGAAAGGGTCGTTGCGGGCTGCCCCAGACGCACGTACCCCAGGCCCACGTCATACAGGGTCTGAAGCTTGCGCTTGATCTGCGGGATGTTCCCAAAGAACGCCAACGCCTCCGTCACGCTCATGTCGAGCACATCGGAGATGGACTTACCGCGGTAGGTGACCTCGAGCGTCTCGCGGTTATAGCGCTTGCCGCCGCAGACCTCGCACGGCACGTAGATATCGGGCAGGAAGTGCATCTCGATCTTAATTTGTCCGTCGCCGCGGCAGGCCTCGCAGCGTCCGCCGCTCACGTTGAACGAGAAACGTCCAGGCGAATAACCGCGCGCTTTGGATTCCGGCGTAGAGGCGAATAGGGCGCGCAAGTCATCCCAAAGACCAATATACGTCGCGGGATTCGAACGCGGCGTGCGCCCGATGGGAGACTGGTCGATATCGATCACTTTGTCGATCTGGTCGATACCCTCGATGCTCTTGTAGGGGCCTACGGGGCGCGCCGAGTGATGCACCGCGTTGGTGAGGGCAGGCGCGATAGTATCGGTGACCAGCGAGCTTTTGCCCGAGCCCGAAACGCCCGTCACCACGGTCAGGGTGCCAAGCTCGACCTCGACATTCACCTTTTTAAGGTTGTTGGCAGACGCCCCCGCGATGCGCAGTGCACCGCGATCGGGATGGCGACGCTCCTCGGGCAGGCAAATCATGCGCCTTCCCGTAAGGTAAGCACCGGTCAGCGAATCCTCGCAGTCCATGATTTCCTCGGGCGTACCTGCGCACACCACCTCGCCGCCGTTCTCGCCAGCGCCGGGACCCATATCGATCACGTAGTCGGCGGCGCGAATCGTGTCTTCGTCATGCTCGACCACGATCACAGTGTTGCCAATGTCGCGCAGGCGCTCCAACGTGGCGATCAAACGCTCGTTGTCGCGCTGGTGCAAACCGATCGAGGGCTCGTCCAAAATGTAGAGCACGCCCATGAGGCCGGCACCAATCTGCGTTGCCAGGCGAATGCGCTGGGCCTCGCCGCCCGAAAGAGTGGCGGAGGCACGGTCGAGCGTTAAGTAATCAAGACCCACGTCCACCAGGAAGCGCAGGCGCTCCATGATCTCTTTCACGATGCGCCCACCGATGAACTGCTGTCGCTCCGTCAGCTGCAGGTTTTCGAAGAACTCGAGCGAGTCCTTACAGGACAGGCAGCAGACGTCGTAGATGGACTTGTCCCCCACCGTGACCGCGAGCATCTCCGGTCGCAGACGTGCGCCACGACAGGTCAAGCACGGCTCCTCGCGAATATATTTCTCCAAACGAGCCTTGGTGTTCTCGTTCGTCGTCTCGATATAGCGCTCGTACAGGATATTGCGCACACCCGAGAATGTGGTATCCCAATGCGTCTCGTCACCGTTGAGCTTGCGATAATCGACGCGCATCTTCTTGGTGCCCAGGCCGTCCAAAAAGACCTTCTTCACGCGTGGCGGCAGGTCCTTCCAGGGCGTCTTGGGGTCAACCTTAAGATGCAGGCACAGGGCGTGCAAAATCTGCGGATAGTAGTTGCCGTTGCCAAAGACGCTGCCAAAGACGCCCTCATCCACCGAAAGCGACGGATCTTCGATGAGGGCCTCGGCGTCAACGACTTTCTTAAAGCCCAGGCCATCGCACTCGGGGCAGGCGCCGTAGGGGGCATTAAAGGAGAAGTCGCGCGGCTGCAAGTCGTCGATGGAATGGCCATGCTCCGGGCAAGCGAGCGCCAGGGAGTAGGAAAGCAGGTCCCCTTCCGTCCCCTCAGGGGCATCGCGGTCGGGCAGCAGGTAGACCTCAACGTTATCGTGCGCGAGCTTGGTCGCCTGCTCCACGCCCTCGGCAATACGGCCCAGGCTGTTCTCGCGAATCACGATGCGGTCAACGACCACCTGGATATCGTGCTTGTATTTCTTGTCCAGCTCGATCGAATCGTCGAGCGAACGCACCTCGCCGTCCACACGCACGCGCGAGAAACCCTCGCGGCGCAGGTCTTCAAACAGCTTGGCAAACTCGCCCTTACGCCCGCGGACCACCGGCGCCATGATAAAGGCGCGGCGTCCCTGCCCTGCCTCGAGAATCTTGTCCGCCACCTGATCGGTAGTCTGCCGCTCGATCACGCGCCCGCACTCGGGACAGTGGGGCACGCCGATACGCGCAAACAGCAGACGCAGGTAATCGTAGATCTCGGTCACCGTTCCCACTGTCGAGCGCGGGTTTTTAGAAGTCGTTTTCTGGTCGATCGACACCGCAGGCGATAGGCCGTCGATGGAATCGAGATCGGGCTTATCCATCTGCCCCAGGAACTGACGAGCATAGCTCGACAGGCTCTCCACGTAACGACGCTGGCCCTCGGCATAGATGGTATCGAACGCGAGGCTCGACTTGCCCGAACCGGAAAGGCCGGTGATGACCACGAGCTTATCGCGCGGGATGGTGACATCGACGTTTTGGAGATTATGCTCTCGCGCACCACGGATAACGATGGACGAATCGGACATGTATCGAGCTCCTTGCAAGATGACGGTAGGCGCCTGCAGGCGTCCCATGACCTCACAGTGTAGCGTACCATCCGGACAAATGTTCGTGTTTTGCATGCGATATTCGCACTTCGATTTAATCCCCACTGGCACACCTACCGTCAAGCTACGATATAGTAAGCACCAATAAAACGTCAGGACTTGCAGGACTGCACGACAGGCCCTTAAAGAAATCGCGCGCCCATGATTCAAACCACCCCTCAGTACCCCGCAACCGATCCGATCTTCGCTGCCACGCTGCTCGTCATCGCCATGGCAGCAGCCGTCTGGCACGAATGGAAAACGAAACATCGCATCCATCCTTCGACCATCCTTTGGCCCCTCCCCTTCCTTGCTTCCGAGATCCTCGTCGCCACCTGGGGCATCATGGGTATCTGCTGGGCAGACGCATCTTCCATCTGCATCCACGCGGTCACCACGCTCATCTGTGGCGTCGTGCCCATTCTGCGACGCCCATTTCTCGATTGGCTCAACAAACAAGATGGAGTCATGCCGTATGCCATCAGCATCGGTCGAGACGTCCTCCTCATGGCGGCAGCATCCGCCATATCGGTGATCTCACTTGAGACCGCCTGCAACAGCAAGCATCTCGCAAGCATCCCAAGCGCATTTTTCTATGCCTCAGCGCTCATCGTCTTCCTCATCATGCTCATCCTCTACTTCGTGGGGCAGAGATGCGGAGGCGCGTGCTGTATCGCAGCCGTCGCCTGTTGCGGCTTTGGCATTGCGGAGCATTTTGTCATCAAGTTCAAGGGAGCAGCCCTGCTTCCCAGCGACCTTCTTGCCATGGGAACTGCCATGGCCGTGAGCGAAGGCTACCGCTTTACATTCAACACTAACATCGTCGCCTCACTCACCTGGGCAGCAGTCGCCTGCGCCTTGCTTTCGCTGATAAGCCCGCCGCGCCTACGCAAACGCTCGCACGTCATCGCCCGCGTCGGCGTCAACATCTTGTGCGCGCTCATCACCTGGTCGTACGCCTCGAACGCATTTGCCAATGTCAAACTCGAGGATGCGCTCGACTTTAGCTATGACCGTTGGTGGCCCATCAGCAGCTATCAGACGTATGGTTTTATCCCCGTCTTCACCGCGACTGCTCAGAACTTCGAGATCGAGCAACCGGACCATTACTCCGATGTCGAAGCGCAGAATATCCAGGCGCAGCTTGCCGCCCAGTACGATGCCGGCCGCGGTTCGAGCCCCGAGCGCCAGGCTGCCGTAGCCCAATACAACGAGCTCAAACCCACCGTCATCACGATCATGAACGAGACGTTCAGCGATCTGTCCTTCTTCGACGCACTGCGCGATGCGGGCTACGCCGGGCCGCAGTTCTTCAACTCGATTCCCGATGCCCTGATTCGCGGCTCGCTCATGACCTCGATCACCGGCGGAGGAACGGCAAACACCGAGTTCGAATATCTCACCAATGATTCTTTGGGCTTTATCGGCTCGGGCAAATACCCCTACAGCCTTTACAACCTTGAACATGTCGATAGCCTTGCCAAGCAGCTCGGCAGCGCCGGATATCGCACGCTTGCCATGCATCCCAACCTTCCCGACAATTGGAACCGCCGTACCGCCTATCAAAACCTCGGATTCTCAAAGTTTCTCTCCATCGACGATTTCCAGGGGGCTCCAAGCTATCACTCCGGCGTTACCGACGCCGCCACCTACGACAAGGTCCTTGAGGAGCTGAACACGAGCGACAATCCCCAGTTCATTCTCGATGTCACCATGCAAAACCACGGCGGCTACGATGCCGGAACCGTGCCGGATGAGGACCTGACGCACTATGCGCCCGCGGGCCTTAGTGACGACACCTGCACGCGGATGAACGTCTATCTCACCTGTATCGAGAAATCTGATCAGGAACTGTCCGTGTTCATGGAGCAGCTGCGCGAACTCGACCGGCCCGTCGTACTTGTCTTCTTTGGCGATCACCAGCCCACGGTCTCGACAGCGATGAACGACGAGCTCTATGCGGGCGAAAACAGCCTGGAGCATACTGCGCGCATCTATAGCTCGAACTATTTCGTCTGGGCCAATTACGACGTCGCGGGCGCAGAGCAAATCAGCCAGCAAGAGGCCATCGGCGCAAGCGAGCTTTCCGCCCGCGTGCTCGATCTGATCGGCGCCCCACTTACCAACTATCAAAAAGCTCTGCTCGCCACGCGCCAAGATGTTCCCGCATTCTCCGGCGTCTGCTACGTAGGCGCCGACGGCCAGCTTTATGCTCTCGACGGCGACTCTCCCTACGCCGCCGTCATCGACCACATCCGCCGTATGCAGTACCTCAACTTTGCACGAAAGCTGTAGGCACGACAGCTACGCCCCTCGAAGGGGTGGGTACAATGGAGCCTGTTGAATCGAACACGACGCGTCCGCCCGAAGACGGACGTGCGCAACGGAAGGAACATGTACTATGGGTTGCGAACACGCTAACGAAGCCGGCGGGAAAACCGCTCCGCAGGAGTTTGAGGAGAACACCCTCTCCGAGGTCAAGCACGTCATCGCCGTTTTGTCCGGCAAAGGAGGCGTGGGTAAGTCGCTCGTCTGCGGCGGCCTCGCCACGCAGCTTGCGCGCGCGGGCCACAAGGTGGGCATACTCGACGCCGATATCACCGGCCCCTCCATTCCCAAGATGTTCGGCATGAGCGGCCGTCATGCGCACGCCCTCGGCAAACTGCTGCTGCCCGAGGTCACCGAGAGCGGCATTCATGTCATGTCATCCAACCTCGTGCTACAAAACGAGACCGACCCCGTGCTTTGGCGCGGCCCCGTCATCGCCGGCGCCATCCGCCAGTTTTGGAGCGAGACCTCTTGGGGTCCGCTCGACTACCTGCTGGTCGACATGCCTCCGGGCACAAGCGACGTGGCCCTCACCGTGTTCCAGTCCCTACCGGTCGATGGCATCGTGATCGTCACGAGCCCGCAGGACCTGGTGTCGATGATCGTCGCCAAGGCTGTGAACATGGCCCAGAAGATGGACGTCCCCGTGTTGGGCGTCGTCGAAAACATGAGCTACATCGAGTGCCCCGACTGCGGTAAGAAAATCGAGGTCTTTGGCAAGAGCAAGCTTGATGAAGTCGCCGCGCAATACGGCCTCGACATCTTGGGCCGCCTCCCCATCGACCCCGCCCTTGCCGCCGCATGCGACACCGGCAAGATCGAGGCAAGCCTCCCCGCAGAGTTTCTGCCCCAGGCGGTAGCCGCCTGCGAGGCAGTCGAGACGCGTGCATAGAACCGTGCCCTCCATCATCTACGACATCGCCATCATCGGCGGCGGAGCCTCCGGACTCGCCGCCGCCATTGCCGCCGCTCGCACAGGCGCGCGCGTTCTCGTCTTCGAGCGCGACGTCGAAGCGGGACTTCCCCTTCTCGCCACGGGCAACGGCCGCTGCAATTTGAGCAACGAGGACCTAGACCCCACACATTATCTGCACCCCGGCATCGCGTCCCATGTGATGGGGCCCACGCCGGAGCGCGATATCGCCGATTTCTTCGCCTCGCTCGGCTTAATCATGACGTCCACCGATGGCCGCCTCTACCCCATCACGCGCCGAGCCGAGTCGGTTCGCGACGTGCTACTTGATGCCTGTGCGCGAGAAGGTGCCAACCTGGAATGCGCGTGCACGCCCGCGGCCGCGCGTTACGACGAAGAAACGAGCACCTGGTCGCTCGAGTGCCAGCGCCCCGCCCGCCCGCTTAAGGCCAAAGCAGGCGCAGACGCCAAGGCGAGCCTTCGCAATCTCCGCCGAGCTCTTCGCGATGCCGAGATGACATCCACCACGTTCCAAGCGCGCACCATCGTCATCGCCGCCGGAGGCAAAAACTCTTCCGTTGCCGGCATCTTTTCTCTGCCGCACGCCTCTACGAGCCCGGTCTTGTGCCCCCTCGCAGCGACGCCGTGCGATATCGCAGGAGCACCGCTTGACGACGACGCCCTCAAGACCCTCGACGGCCAGCGCGTCCACGCGACGCTCTCGCTTTCCGAGTGCGGGTGGACGGAAACGGGCGAGGTGCTCTTCCGTCCCTATGGCATCTCCGGCATCGTCGCCTTCAATGCCTCCCGCCGCGTACACGCAGGCGATACGCTCGAAATGGACCTTCTGCCCGAGCTCTCCAGCACCGCGCTGCGTGCAGAACTTGAGCGTAGGTCGACCTCGCACGAAACACCTTCTGCGCAAAACCCCAGCTGGTTTGACGGCCTGCTCACGCGCTCCGTCGCCTCGTTTGTCTCCGCGACAGCCCACGACCCAGCGGACCTAGAAAACATCGAGCGCGCCATCAAGCATGCCCCCTTCGTCGTTACAGGAACCGCCGATGAGCAATCCGCGCAAGTGCATCGCGGCGGCATCCCTTTAGACATCGTCGACCTTGCCACACTTGGCATCGATCCGTCGCGCGCGCCACAGCTCTTTGCCTGCGGTGAGGCGCTCGATATGGATGCCGATTGCGGCGGCTTCAACCTCGCCTGGGCTTGGCTATCTGGCATTCGCGCCGGCAAGGCAGCAGCACGCGCAGCCCAAGAGACTCGATAACCCGAAAGGCCACCATGATCGAGATCACCAACATCAAGGTCAACCTCAAGCAAGGGTCGACGGAGGAGTCGTGCCTCAAAGCTTGCAAGCGCGAGGCGATACGCCTTCTGAGCATCCAGCCCCAAGATATCGTCCATATTGAGCTGCACCGAAAGTCGATCGACGCCCGCAAGAAGAGCAACGTTCACTTCATCCTGAGCGCACGCATTGAGCTCTACGACCGCACCCAAGAACTCGCATGCGTTGAGGCACTCGACGAATCCGCTCGCAAGAACATCCATCTCGCCGACAACGACGAGCCGCACTTCCCGCAACCCGACACAATCGGCCATCGCCCCACGACGCGACCCGTCGTCGTAGGCGCGGGCTGCGCAGGCCTCTTCGCCGCCCTTGCCCTGGCGCACGCAGGCCTCGAGCCGCTCCTCATCGAGCGCGGCGCCGATGCCGCACGTCGAACGCGCGACGTCGAACACTTCAACCGTACGGGCAAGCTCAATGAGGACAGCAATATCCAGTTTGGCCTTGGTGGTGCCGGAACGTTCTCCGACGGTAAGCTCACCACGGGAACTAAAAACCCGCTGCATCGCCTCATCCTGCAAACCTTTGTAAACGCCGGCGCCCCGCGTGAGATTCTCTGGGACGCCAAGCCGCACATCGGATCCGATATCTTGCCCGCCGTCGTCACCGATATCGTCGCCCAGATCGAGACCCTTGGTGGCGAGGTGCGCTTCGGTACCCAGATGGTTGACATCACACGCACTGCATCGGGCGCCATCTCGTCCATCACCGCAAGCAGCACAGATGCAGACGGTCGCAAGCATGAAGAGACCATCGCGACCTCGCGGCTCATCCTGGCCTGTGGCCACTCCGCCCGCGATGTCTTTACCCTGCTATCCCAGCGTGGCTTTTCTCTCCAGCGCAAAACCTTTGCCACGGGCGTTCGCATCGAGCACCTGCAGCGCGATATCGACCGCGCCCAATACGGGAGCGCCGCAGGCCATCCTGCCCTGGGAGCCGCCCCGTACAAGCTCGTCGCCCACACCAAAAACGGCCGCAGCTTATTCTCGTTTTGCATGTGCCCCGGAGGCCAGGTTGTCGCCGCAGCGTCGGAGGCGGGCGGCGTGGTGACCAATGGCGCAAGCTTGCATGCCCGCGCCGGCGTGAACGCCAACGCGGCCCTGCTCGTCAACATCAACCCGCAAGACCTTCCCGGTGACGACCCTCTTGCCGGCGTCAATCTGCAGCGCTCCTGCGAGCACCGCGCATTTGAGCTGGGCGGCGGCGCCTATCAAGCCCCCACCCAGCTTGTCGGTGATTTCTTGGCGCATCGTTCCAGCACAGGCGCGGCAACGGTTACCCCTACGTATCCGCGCGGCGTGACCTGGACCGAAATCGACCCGTGCTTGCCCGCGCACGTCGCAGAAACGCTGCGCTTGGGCATCCCTGCCCTTGGACGCAAGCTGCGCGGGTACGACAATCCACACGCGGTGCTCACCGCCATCGAGTCGCGCTCGAGCTCGCCCGTGACCGTCGTGCGCGACGCGTCATGCCATGCGCTTGGATCCGACGGCCTCTACCCCTGCGGAGAGGGGGCGGGCTATGCCGGCGGCATCATGAGCGCCGCCACCGATGGCATCCGCTGCGCCCAGGCGCTCATCGCAGACCTTCAGTAGGCCCTACTCGCTACACTCGCGGCCCGTGTCTCCACGTGACCCTAAATGATTGATGAGGCTCGCCTGATAGGCGGCACCAAAGCCGTTATCGATGTTTACCACCGAGACCCCGCTTGCGCATGAGTTGAGCATGGCCAGAAGTGCCGTCAGCCCCTCAAAGCTCGCTCCGTAGCCCACGCTCGTGGGGACCGCGATCACCGGGCAGCTCACCAGCCCGCCAATAACGCTTGCCAGCGCGCCCTCCATACCCGCAATGGCAATGACCACGCGGGCGGACGCGAGCTCTTGCGCGTGGGCAAACAGGCGATGGATTCCCGCCACACCCACATCTACCACGCGCACCACACGGTTGCCCAGAAACTCGGCAGTCAGCGCCGCCTCCTCAAGCACAGGCAGATCGCTCGTGCCCGCACAGGCAATGACGATCGCGCCGTCGCCGTCCGGCTCGGGCATGCCGCCTATCACGGCCACACACGCATCCTCGTAAAACTCGAACGTCTCGGCATGCGCCATAAGGGCACGCGCGGAGCAGGCTTTCTCGGCACCGAGGCGCGTAACCAACACGCGCGGCTGCCCCGCATCAATCAGGCGGTCGCAAATACCCGCAATCTGCTCGGCAGTTTTACCGGCACCGTAGACGACCTCGCCCACGCCTTGACGAGAGGCGCGCTGCATATCGAGGGCAGCATAGCCAAGCTCTTCCACCGGAGCGCGTCCAAGACGGTCAGCAGCATCATCGGGCGACACGGCACCCGTCGCTACCTGCTCAAGCAACTCCTTCAACTCGCTGTGTTCCATCTATCGCACCTCCGCAGGGCCGCTATTTCTTTCCCTTGAACCCGCCTCGACGGCGACCGCCGCCAAAAGACGAGCCCTTGCGAGCACCGGCACGCAGACGCTCGATAATCTCTTCTTCGGTACCACCCTCGGCAACCGCCTTCAGCTGCACGAGCGCATCGCGCAGGTTCGCCGCCTGCTCGAAGTCCATCGCCTCGGAGGCCGCACGCATATCCTCCTCCATCGCAGCGATCACGCGCAAAAGCTCGGCATGGGGAAGCTTGGCCATCTCCTGCACCAGCTCCGAGCCCGCCTGCTCGGGCGTATCGCCGGCAGCGCTCTCCCCGCCTGCCGGCGTGAAGAACTCGCCATGGCCCAGCGTATCCCCGCGGCTGCGGTCGCGCTTGCCCACGTTCTCCGTAGCTTCGGCGATAAAGCTCGAGATGTCGTTGATGGCTTTGCGCACCGTCTTGGGCTCGATATGATGCTCCTCGTTGTACGCCATCTGAATCTCTCGGCGACGTCGTGTCTCATCGATGGCCTCACGCATCGAATCGGTGACGGTATCGGCATACATGATGACCTCGCCGTCGGCGTTTCGTGCCGCACGGCCGATGGTCTGAATGAGTGAGCGGCGGTTACGCAAGAAGCCCTCTTTGTCCGCGTCCAGAATCGCCACGAGCGACACCTCGGGCAGGTCCAAGCCCTCGCGCAGCAGGTTGATGCCCACAAGCACATCGATCTTCCCGCGGCGCAGGTCACGCAAGATCTCAACGCGGTCCATCGTTGCCGTATCCGAATGCATATAGTTGACCTTCACGCCGGCATCGAGCAGGTAGTCGGTCAGATCCTCCGCCATGCGTTTGGTGAGCGTAGTCACAAGCACGCGCTCATGCCGTGCCGTACGCTCGCGAATCTCGTCCAGCAGGTCATCGATCTGTCCACGCACAGGGCGTACATCGATCTTGGGGTCAAGCAAGCCCGTGGGGCGAATGATCTGCTCCACATTGTTTTGGGACACGCGCAGTTCGTAATCGCCAGGTGTTGCCGAGACGTAGATGAACTGCGGAATGCGCGCCTCGAACTCATCGAAGCGCAAAGGGCGGTTATCGAGCGCCGAAGGTAGACGAAAACCGTGCTCCACCAGCGTCACCTTGCGGGAACGGTCGCCCTCGTGCATGCCGCGGATCTGCGGCACCGTGACATGACTCTCATCGATGATGCACAGCATGTCCTTAGGGAAATAGTCGATAAGCGTGAACGGCGGCTCTCCGGGACGACGTCCATCCAGATGGCGCGAGTAGTTCTCGATACCCGTGCAAAACCCCATGGTCTCGAGCAACTCAAGGTCGTAATCGGTTCGCTGCTGCAGACGCTGGGCCTCGAGCAGCTTATCCTCGGCCTTGAGCTCGGCCACGCGCTGCTCGCACTCTTCCTCAATGGTCTTGAGAGCTGCCGTCACCTTGGGCTTCTCGGTCACGTAGTGCGAGGCGGGCCATACAGGGATGGCGTCATATTCGCGCAGCAACTCGCCTGTCACTTCGTCGATCTCGGCGATGAGCTCGACCTCGTCGCCAAAGAACTCAAAGCGCAAGGGGTGCTCCGCATACGGCGGATAGACATCCACCACGTCGCCGCGCACGCGAAACGTGCCGCGCGCGAGGTCATAGTCGTTGCGGTCGTATTGGATATCGATCAGCGCGTGGATGAAATCGTCGCGCTCAAGCGGCACCTTCTTGTCCACATTGGGCGCCAGGCCCGCATAGTCCTCCGGGCTGCCGATACCGTAAATGCACGAGACGCTTGCGACCACGATCACATCGCGGCGCGAGAGCAGCGACGCCGTCGCCTGATGGCGCAGCATCTCGACCTCTTCGTTAATGGAAGAGTCTTTCTCGATATAGGTGTCGCTTTGCGGGACGTACGCTTCCGGCTGATAGTAATCGTAGTACGACACAAAGTAGACCACAGCGTTGTTGGGGAAGAATTCACGCAGCTCGGAGGCCAGCTGCGCCGCAAGCGTTTTGTTGGGCGCCATGACAAGCGTTGGCTTGCCCACCGCCTCGATGGTCTTTGCCATGGTGAACGTCTTGCCCGAGCCCGTCACGCCCAGCAGGACCTGGTAGCGGTCCCCCGCCTCCACGCCCTGCACAAGCGACTCGATCGCCTGGGGCTGATCGCCCGAAGGCTCGTAGGGCGCCACGACCTTAAAGTGCACGTCCTCGCCCGCGGCTCCGAATCGCTTGAGCTCTCCGCCCACACGCTCGACCTCAAATGCGGCCATCGTGCATCACCTCGATCAATCGTTAAAAACTCTGAGGGTACAAGTCTTGGTAGCGCTCGCGCGCGTTGGTCACACGCGCCAGATAGGCCTGGGTTTCGGGAAACGTGATCGCATCCTGCAGCGATGTCTCCCCCTGGGTCCATTGCTCAACATTGCCCATTCCCGCATTGTACGCGGCAATAGCCTTGTCGGTCGAACCGTTGAAGTAAGAGATGAGGTACGAAAGGTAGGCACAGCCAAACTCGATATTCGTCGCCGGATCACTCAGATTCGACACGTCATAAGAAGCATCGACAAGACCCAGGTCGATCATATCGCGCGCCGTCTCGGGCATGAGCTGCATAAGGCCCTCTGCCCCTCGATCGGACCTCGCCTCCTCATCCCATCCCGACTCGGTCTCAATCACCGCCGCAACAAGATAGGGATCAACCCCGTGCCGCGTCGCCGAATCAACGATCTGCTCCTCATGGGAAAGCGGGTAGAACAGGCGAAGCAAAGGCGCGGGCGCCGCCGCATAGACAAGCGCCGCGACGCCGAAGGCCATCATGCACAAAAATGGAGCAACGCGGTACCATGCCAGCAAACGGGGAGCTCTGATTTTAGTCACGAGCCTCACCCGTCCGATCAAAACCATGGGAGACAAGCCACTCATCAAGTGCCGCCTCAAGACGGCCATCGGCAACCTCATTGTCGAACACGATTGAAGACCACGCCTTGAGCTGTTCATCACTTGGCTGAAGAGCCGCACGGCGCTCAAAATCCTCAGGCTCCATGCTGCGCGCAACGGCTCGCTCACGACGCACGTCGAACGGCGCCCAAACGGTCGCCACCTCGTCGGCAAGCGAAAACGCATCCACAAAGGATGCCGGAGCGGAAACCTCGACTACAGCAAAAGGAGCATTTGGCTGTGTCGCCACGCAGCAGCCATAGGGCAGCAGGTGATCGACCAGACGCTCGACGAGCACCGGATGCACGATATCGTTAAGCTTCGCCGTCTGTTCGGGATCCGCAAACGCGCGGCTTGCCAGGCGAGCCGTCACGATACCGCCGGCCTCGTCCAGGATATCCCAGCCAAAACAATCAGCAAGCTTCGCCACCACAGCGGAACCTGGCTGGTACAGGTCTTTTGCCATCTGGTCCAAATCGATACGCAAGCCGCCTGCGCGTTCGAGGTAACGCGCCGCATACGACTTACCCGATGCTATGTTGCCTAAAAGAAATAACGTAAACATGAGCCTTATTGAAACATAAATAAAGAGCCAAAGGGGCATTCCCTTTGGCTCTTAGGCAAACCTATGCCGAATCTTCGCGTTAGACGCTATGCACTAGGCCAGCTCGCGGTTGCGCTCGGCGCAGGCAAGCATCGCATCCACCACGGTCGCACGCAGGCCACCGCGCTCAAGCTCGGCCACAGCGGCGATCGTCGTGCCGGCAGGCGAGCTCACCATGTCCTTGAGCACACCGGGGTGCGTACCGGTCTCCTGCAGGTACTTGGCAGTACCCAGAACAGCCTGCTCGGCCATAGCGTAAGCCTGGGCACGCGGCATGCCCTCAATGACGGCGGCGTCTGCCATGGCCTCGATGAACAGGCACACATAGGCAGGCGCAGAACCGGAAACGGCCACAACAGCGTCCATCAGATGCTCGGAGACGAACTCGGCCTTGCCGAAGGCGCAGAAGAGCTCGTGAACGCGTTCGCGCTCATCGTCGGTCACGTTGCCGTTCGGGCATAGGGCGCTCATCGACTCGCCCACCATCGCAGCGAGGTTGGGCATAACGCGCACGATCTTGTGATCGGCGCCTAGAAGACCCTCGAGACGCTCGAGAGAAACACCGGCAGCGATGGAGATGATAACGGCATCCTTATCGACGGACGGGGCAAACGCCTTGACGACACCGTCGAGATACTGTGGCTTCACGGCGATGATGATGGTCTTGGCGCCAGCCACCGCCTCGCAGTTGTCGCAAGTGCCCTGGCAGCCAAGCTCGCCGGCGAGCTTCTGCTGCGATGCCTCGGTCACGTCAGCGACCATAATGTCCTGAGCGGCAACGAGACCGGAGCCCACGATACCTTTGAGCATCGCAGTTCCCATGTTGCCACAGCCGATAAGTGCCAGTTCCTTAGCCATATCTTTATCCTTCCAATCCAGCGATGTGACAGTTGTCCACCGGACCATTCTGTCACATCGCATCGTTACCTATAGAATCCTCAAAGCAATCTAGAACGACTGCTCGGTACGGTTGATGATCTCGTTCTGAAGCTCCGTACCCAGGTTGCACCACTTCTCGGAGAAGCCGGCAACGCGGACGATGAGGTCCTTGTAGTTCTCCGGGTGCTTCTGAGCATCCAGCAGCGTCTCCTTATCGATGATGTTGAACTGGATGTGGTGACCATCCATGTCAAAGTAGCTGCGCACCAGGTCGGCAAGGTTTTCGATACCCTTGTCGCCGGCGATGGAGCTGGGCGTGAACTTCTGGTTCAACAGGGTGCCGCCCGTTGCTGCATGATCCATCTTGGCGCAGGACTTGATGACAGCCGTGGGGCCATTGACGTCGGCGGAGCGCTCCGGCGAAATGCCGTCGGAAACAGGCTCGCCAGACAGACGGCCAGAGGGAGATGCGCCCGTAACCTCACCAAAGTAGATGTGGCAGGTGGTGGGCAGCATGTCGATACGCCACTCGCCACGGCGCATGTTGGGCCTGCCGGTGATGGTGTCGTGGAAGTACTGGAACACGTCGCGCATGATATCGTCGGCGTAGTCGTCATCGTTGCCGAACTTAGGCGTCTTGCGGCTCACGAGGTTGCGAATCAGCTGGTACTTCTCGCCCTCATAGTTATGGTCGATAGCCTCAAGCAGCTCGTCCATGGTGAAGCGCTTCTCGTCATAGACGTTGTACTTGAGCGAGGAGAGCGCGTCGGTGATAGAGCCGATGCCCACGCCCTGCAGATAGGTGGTGTTATAGCGAGCGCCACCGGCGTTGTAGTCCTCGCCGCGGGCGATGCAGTCCTCGGTCAGAATCGACATGTAAGGCACGGGGTTGTACTTAGCGGTCAGCTGCGTATTGATGTTGGAGCCGTTGACCTTAACATCCTCAAAGTACTTGACCTGCTTCTTATAAGCGTCGAAGAGCTCCTCGAACGTCTCGAAATCGCGCGGGTCGCCGGTCTCGATACCGACCATCTTGCCGGAACGAGGGTCGACACCGTTGTTGAGCGTGATCTCGAGAATCTTGGGCAGGTTGAAGTAGCCGGTCAGAGGATAGGCCTCGTAGCCCCAGCAACCGGTCTCGACGCAGCCCGAAGAACCACCATGGCGGGCGTCGGCCAAGCTCTTTCCGGCATTAAGCAGCTCGTCGATGATCTCCTCGGTGTTATAGAAGGCGGGCTGGCCCCAACCGGCGCGAGCGACCTCGCAAGCGCGCTTCAGGAACTTACGCGGCGTCTTACGGCTGATCTGCACGTTGGAGTTGGGCTGGATGAACATCATCTCGCCCATGCAGTCGAGGATGATGTAGGAGACGTCGTTCACGCCGTCCTTGCCGTCCGGGGTAACGCCGCCGGTGTTGATGTTGGCGAAGTCGGAATAGGTACCGGACTCCTTGAGGGTCACGCCCACCTTCGGGGGCGCAGGCTGGCTATTGAACTTGACCCACAGGCACTCGAGGAGCTCGAGAGCGTGCTCGCGATCAAGACGACCAGCGGCAACGTCGGCCTGATAGTACGGATTCAGATGCTGATCGAGGCGGCCGGGGGTGTACGCATCCCACGGGTTCGTCTCGCTGGTGACGGCAAGGTGGATGAACCAGTAGCGCTGAATCCACTGCCAATAGGTCTTCGGACGCTCGTTTGCCACAACGCGGCAGTTCTCAGAGATTTGACGCAGCTCCTCGGCGCGCTCGGAATCGCCCTCCTCCTCGGCCATCTTGGCAGCAAGGTCGGCATAGCGGTTGGCGAGCACGGTGGTCGCATCGACAGCGATCAGCATGCCGCGCAGCTCGTCGCGCTTCTCGAGAGCCTGATTGTCGTTCAGGTAGTCGATGGCGTCGAGGGAATCTTGAATCTTTTGCTTGATCTCGGCGAAGCCGTAGGTTACGCCGAGCTCGGAGCCCAAGCAAGTGTGGCCGCCGGCACGCTGCTCATAGAACTCGGTAAAGACGCCAGCCTCAAAAGCAAGGTGCCACTGCTCGGTCTGAGCAGCCATGATCTTCTCGCGGAACGCACGATTCTTCCAATACGGGATGATGATTTGCTCCTGAGCGCGCAGATCGTCCTCGGTGACCTTGAAGTTAACCTGCTCGCGGTCGTTCATGTTGTGCATGTCCTCGAGCGTGTGGCAGCAAAGCTCGGGGAACGTCGGGGCAGCCTGGGGACCGCGGCCCTTCTCGCCCACGATCAGCTCGCCGGGCTCGATGCGGATGGTCTTACGCTCAAAGTAGTCGTGGAGCACCTGGCCACGGAGCTCAGGGGTCGAAAGGGATCCCTCGTAACGCTTGTACGTCTCGGTCTCGATGAGAGCGCGCTCCATATCGATGTACGGCTGCGTGGTCTCGCTCTGATGACGGAGCTTCTTGATGCGGTCGTTCATACCGCGATCATCCTGCCATGTGGCATGGCTGGTTTCACGCGTGGGCGCTTCATGAGAGGACACTGCCTTCAGGGCCTCTTCAATCGCCGCGAACTCTGCCAATTCCAATTCCTTTACGTTTTCCATCGTTACCCTCCAATTTGAACGTTATCGAATCCATGCTGCAAAAACAGATCTTTCAGGTGCTCCATGCGCTCATCGCTTGGGACCTGCAAGTCACGAGCTAAATACGGCCTTCCCAGGCGCGTATATTTGCTGCTTCCTGTCGTGTGGTACGGAAGCAGATTCACCGGCGGCATTCCCACACGGCTTTTGAGGTACTCGATGATGACGAGCATGCTCTCGTCGTCATCGTTCACCGTTCCGATAGTCGGAATGCGAATGTTGAGCGACGCGCCATTATGGGCCAAGAACTCGAGATTTCGAAGAATGACGTCATTCGAGCGGCCGATGTATTTGATGTGCTTCTCTTCATCAATCATCTTGATGTCATACAGCCAAGTATCGACATAGGGAAGCAGGCGACGGTAGGTACCCAGTGGCGCATAGCCGCACGTGTCGATAGCGATGTTGATGCCCTCGAAGTGAAGCTTGCGGCAGAGCTCCTCCATGAAATCGGGGTCTTGGACCATGCACTCGCCGCCCGAAAGCGTAACGCCGCCTCCGGAACGCTCATAGAACTGTTGGTCCTCTAGAGCCTTCTTGACAAGCTCGTCCACCGTATAGCGCTGGGTGCCCACGATCTCACGGCATTCGTTAGGGCACCAGTCCAGACAAGCTCCACACGTTACGCACGTGCCCTTACTCGTATGAGCGCGACCATCATCCCCAATGGTCACCGCATCGTGCGGGCACGCCTTGGCGCATAGCCCGCATCCCGTGCATTTGCCGGGGTCGAACATCAACTCACGGTCAAAGCTTTGGCTCTCGGGGTTATGGCACCACCAGCACGACAGCAAGCAACCCTTGAAAAAGATCGACGTGCGGATTCCATGGCCATCGTGCACCGAGAACTTCTGGACATTGATGACAGCTGGCAATTTCATTTCAGGTCAGTCCCGTTTCTATGCAATGCCAAGAAGCATGCAGAGTACATTTGCCAAGACGCCCGCCGCAAGGCCGCCCACCAGATGCGTCACAATCGCAAAACCGGTGAACTCGGTGCCCTTCAGATCGTCGAGCATCGGAACATGCGTGGAGAGGAAGCCGCTCCAGCAGAAGCAGATGGCCGTGAGGACCGCAATGTCCTTGGCGCCGAGCAGACCGCCCTGGAGCAGGCCGGCCACAAGGCTCATGGAAGCGCCCGCCGAAGCCAACGAGGTCGCTACAACGCTCAGAGCCTCCATGTGCGCGAAGCCAAAGAGCGGGGTGATGATGAAGTCGATCTTGCCGGCAAGCCAGGGAAGGAAGTAGACGCCCTCGTAAGCTGCGCCCGTGTAGACGCCACCCTCGCCCGCGCCGTTCGAGAGCATCATGACGATCGTACAGATGATAAGAACGCCCGGAATGATAGCAAGACCAAGCTGAACGCCGTCCTTACCACCGTCAATCAGAGAAGACATGGCACGCATGGCGACGCCGCCCTCACGGATGGCACGCTTTCCCTCGGGAAGCTCCACGCCGTCGTCGTCCATCTCATAGGCGTCGACTGCATCCTGCTCTTTGCCGAACTTACGGGCACAGGGGATAAGCAGTAGGCGTGTCGAAAGGACGCCGCCCAAAATGGCGCAGAGGCTACCGATACCGGCAGGAAGAATCGTGTCGACACCGTTGGTGCCAGACAGACCCAGGACGGCGCCCACGACGATCATGCCGATGCCAAAGCAGGTGCCAAAGTTGACAAGCGCAGGAATCTGATAGCGCTTGAAATAGCGCATGAAACCACGGTTATGGATAAAGGTGCATATTGCGGGATTATCGGACAGGAACGTCGCAATAGCGCCCACGGAGGCAGCACCCGGAAGACCGAAGAGCGGTTTCATAAGCGGAGTGATCAGCTTGTTGAGCATAGCCACAACACCAAACTCGGTGAAAAGGGAACCGAGGGCGCCGCAGACAACAGCAATGGCCATGATGTAGAAGCAGGTATCCAAAAGCAGCGCATACGCCGTCTTCATGAGAGTGGAGATCATATTGGTAGCACCCATGACCATAGCCATGGGAACAAACAGAACACACAGGCCAACAAGGCAGCCGATCCACTCCGGGCTCAGCTCTTTGGTAAAACGAACCTTGGGAGCGGCATTCTGATCCGAAGACCCGCCGTCAACTACCGACAGATTGTGAAGCGTTTCAGCAGTAGCTTCCTCTTGAACTTGCACGCTCTTGGACATTCAAACCCCTTCCGAGCACGACAATGCAACAACAGAAAACGGACGGCATCGCAGCGACGTCCAGAGATCTGGGTCATGCAGCGATACCGTCCGTATGGCATAAAACAAAAAACGGTATCGCAGTAGACAGGAGGCTCCATGTCAAACCGCGATACCGTCCGTACGTGCTGTTCTATGCACTTCTCCACCCAAAGAGTGACCATCTCTGGGCGCTATTGCGCTCGGTAGCAGGCGAAAAACAGAATTCGTCTTTCAGCAAGTTTATTTTCGTTGAATTGAAAGACGAAACATAATTGAAACGTATCAAAGACTGCCAGTGGTTGAAATTACCACCTGAACGGTATTATCGAAAGAACTATTACTTTCGAAAGCAATGATTCATTTAATTTTTTACTAAATGAAGTGCGAAACGAAAAGTCACATAGATGTCTTCTCGACAGCAATCTCACCTCAATGATGAAAGACGATGTGCGAGTCTATGTAACTGCTAGCCCGCAGAGGAGCCATAGAAAGGAAGAGGCTCGAATAAACAAAGCAAAGAACATCTACTAGTTAGCCTGTAACTCCAGCATTGGACTACTCAGATGCCCCTTGGGCCATAAAAGACAGACAGGGCCGATCGGGAACCCAGATCCAACATCGAAGAGCCCTATCGCGGAGATGCCGACCTCGATGGGGCGCATGGCCCCGAGGACGGCGCACGTAAGAAAAACCTCGCATCTCCCGTTGCAAAGGAAATACGGAGGGCTTGAAAGCAGGACTGAGTTATGAGAAAGGGGGCGCCGCGAGGGGATCCCCCCCCGCGGCGCCCCCGCGCCCGAGCCCGCGAAAACGGGTCGAGCGCCGTCCACCGGTCAGCGGCGCCCTGCTCTC
>CAKUFD010000010.1 GCA_934647195.1 uncultured Collinsella sp. | reverse complement strand
CTCGGATGGCTCAGACAATCTACCTGCGGGAATTCTAACGCTCGGATGGCTCGGAGAATATTTTCAGAAGCCGGACACCTGGACGCCCATGTTCGATCTTTCCGATACAGAGAAGGTGGCGGCAATCAACGCCCGTGCGGACGAGCAGATCGATGAGTGCGCACGGATGATTGTCAATCGCGCGGTGGGAAATCACGTGCGCCGCGCCGTCCCGATGTTTGCCGCCAAGCTCTACTACCGCTTTGGCTTGCCCGTATGCCAGGATACGGGCAAGTTTACCGTCGGTGCGGGCGCGTGCGTGGGCTGTGGCTTGTGCGCAAAACGCTGTCCCGTCAACGCGATTCAGATGCGCGACGGCGTGCCCATATGGAGCAAATCCGAGTGCGCGGCATGCCTGCGCTGCCTGCATAGTTGCCCTCGGTTCGCAATCCAGCGTGGCCCTAAGACCCGCGCGCACGGGCAGTATCGCCACCCGTAGGCGCGGGGTACACCACCTTGCTTACGCCGGTTGCGCGCTTTCCCAGCCGGGCTTGCAATAGAGGAGCGCTCCGGTGATAAGCAGGGCGGTGAGGCCCAAGCTCACGGGGTAGGCGAGCATGGCGGTTGCGAAGGTTGGGCTTGCCGGGAAAACAACCAGCACCCAAAAGAACCTGGCGCCGCATACACCCAGCGCCGTGAGCACTGAGGGAAGCATCGAGATGTCGAACCCGCGCAGCTTGCCGGCTTTATAGGCAGCCTCGAGCTTGGCGTAGCCTGCCACATAGTTGCCCGCAGGCTGATGCAGGATCATGAGGTCGATGTAGTCGCAGCCCAGGCGTTCGAGCGTCTCGTCCACGGCGGTGTCGGAGTCGTAGAAGCACGGCCACAGCTTGGTCTCGAGGAAGATCTGCTCGCGGGTTCGGCTGGAGTCGCGCATGCCGCGACCCACGGCGCGCTCGTTGACGTAAACGTTAGCGGTGTCGATGAGCTCATAGCCGTTGTCCAGAGCGTAGGCGACGGACGACTGCGCGTCGTCGGGCGTGAGTAGGTAGGTGCCCAAGCCAACCTGAGGCATCTTGACGCCGTTGTTGAGGGTAACGTAGTTTGTAGTGTTTCCTTTCTTTTCTGGTTACTAAAGCGAACGAACTTTCTCAATCCAGCTATCGACCTCGTGCTGTGGTGTTTCCTGATGGTCGCCGCCGGTTGAGTCGAACTGAACCTCGAGTGCCGGGCCAAAGGTTGCGCCTGTGCAGGCGTCCTCGATGTCGGCGGTCACGTTGCCAGGCCAGCTGCCGTTGGTCGAAAGTGCCACAACGGTCTTGCCGGTAAAGTCGTACATAGAGGTGAACGTCTTTACCGCCGGTGCCATCGTGTACCACCAGGTGGGAGTGCCGATGACAATGACGTCGTAGTTTTCGGGATTGAACTCAAGGGGCTCGATTTCGGGCATGAAGCCGGCGTTGACTTCGCGTTGCCCTTGCTCGACCGTCTCCCGGTAGTCCTCGGGATAGGGCTCGACGGTTTCGATGCGAGCGATATCGGCATTGCATGCATTGCTAAGCTGCTCGGCTATGTTCTCGGTGTTGCCGCATGACCAGCTGTAGTATGCAACAAGCATGTTTTTACTCACGGTTTACGCCTCCAGTGCGTCGTAGGTTTCGTCGTCCACGGGTTCGAGCCATTCATTGCTGGCGTCCTCACCCGGGAATTCGAAGGCCAGGTGGCTGAACCAGCAGTCGGCTGCAGCTCCGTGCCAGTGCTTGACGTTTGCCGGGATTTCGACAATATCGCCGGGATGTAGGCGCTGCGCGGGCTTGCCCTCCTCCTGGTACCAGCCTTCGCCTTCGACGCAGATGAGCACTTGGCCGCCGCCCTTGTTTGCCTGATGGACATGTCAGTTGTTGCGGCAGCCCGGCTCGAAGGTCACGTTGAAGATGGGCAGGTAGTCGTCGAGGCCTGCGAGCGCCTTGAGGTAGCTTTGGCCGATGAAGTACTGGGCAAAGGCGGTATTGGGCTCGCCAAGGCCAAAGAATCCGCCGTGCCCCTCGGCCTCTGCCTCGCCGCCGCTATTGACCTCCTTGGCCATGTTGAAGGCTGCCCATGTGTTGGGCCAGCCGGAGTAGAAGGCGATGTGCGTGAGGATTTCGGCCATCTCGGACTTCGTGACGCCGTTCGCTCGGGCGCTTGCCAGGTGATACTTAAGCGAGCTGTCGGTGATGCCCTTGCCGATGAGCGCGCTGATGGTCACGATGCTGCGGAGCTTGAGCGGGAGCTTATCTTCGCGGTTCCACACCTCGCCAAAGAGAATGTCGTCATTCAAGTGCGCGAACTCGGGGGCAAACTCGCCTAGAGCGTCGTGACCTGCGGTTTGTTTTATTGCCATGGTTACTCCTTTGCTTGGCATTCCTGCTGCAGCGTGTAGATGAGGTAGTCGAGGGTTTCGAGCTTGCGCTGCTCGTCGTGCATGCGGTCGAGCAGATCGCGCCGGTAGGCTTTAAGGCGACAAATGCGAGCGCATGTACTGGGGAGTTCCGAGAGCTCGCCGATAAGTGCGTCGCAGCACCCGGCGTCGCGCAGAGCGTCTAGAGTCTTTTCTTCCATTGCGCTTCCTAACGGGTCGTGTTGAGAAAAACAATACGCGGCTGGGTTCGTAATGTTAAATACCTATATGTACTAGTTCGATATGCGTGTTGTGTATGGCAAAAAGCGTGGCTCACCGCGCGCCCTCGAGATTTTTCTCCCGTTTGCTTGTTCGTGTCCGGGCCGGATGCTAGAGTGTGAAACACCCGAGGGTCGAGAGGCCCGATTCCTGGTACAAAGGGCGCTTGGCGCCTTTAGGAGATGCCGGCGGCGTTTGTACCTGTCGCCGGATTCTATTCAAGTACAACCTCATTGCGAGAGTCCCGGCGTGTATGGCAGCCTTCCCGGCTGCTATCGATACGCAACGGTTGCCATCGCACTTGCGGTTGTTGCGTCTCACCCTCGGAAGGAGCTCTATATGGGCGAGCACATCATTACCTATCAACCTCAAATCATCCGCGAGACGGCGGAAGGCCTTAATCACCTCGACATCAGAGACGAGATGCTCGGCCGGCGCGAACTCGAACTCATGACCTCCGTAAATGCGGAGTCGTGCGCCGCTATCATCCGCGCCTTGCTCTACCTGCAGCGACAGGACCCAGAGGCGTCCGTGACGCTCTACATCAACAGTCCGGGCGGCGAGGTGCAAAGCGGCCTTGCGCTCTATGACATCATGCAGGCCGTGAGCTGTCCCATCCGCACCGTCTGCCTGGGCATGGCTGCAAGTATGGGAGCGCTGCTGTTTATTGCAGGGGACGAGCGAGAGATCTTGCCGCACAGTCGCGTTATGATCCACGACCCGCTTATTGGCGAGGGAGCCGGAGGCAGCGCGCTTTCCGTAAAGGCTCGCGCCGACGACCTCATGCGTATCCGCGACATTACAGCTGGCGTTATCGCACGCCACAGCGGCATGTCGCTCGAGCGCGTCTTTGAACTTACGGCTTCGGACACCTACTTCGAGGCGAAAGAGGCCGTGGAGGCGGGCCTCGCAGACCGCATCATCACAAAGCTCTAACGCGCTACAAAACCCTGCATTACCCACACCTACCAGCGCGAATGAATCGCGCAGAAAGCGAGTGAACATGATCGCCAAAAACATGGATCCTCGAGCCGCCTACGCAGGCGAGCTTATCCTCACGTCCAGCCGCACCGAGAGCATGGACTCGTGGGCAACTGGGCTCAACAACAACGTGCTTGTCCTGGGCTGCTCCGGCGCGGGCAAGACGCGCAACTTCCTCAAGCCCAATCTGCTGCAATGCCATGGTTCCTACGTTGTACTCGACTCTAAGGGACGCCTCTTTCACGAGATGGCGCCGTACTTGCGCGCCCATGGCTATATGGTTGACTGCCTCGACTTCACCACGATGGAAGGGACGGTTGGCTACGACCCGCTCCATCATGTGCGCTGGCGGCGCGGCCGTCCGCTTGCGCAGGACATCATCGGCATTGCAAGTGCGCTCTTCCCCCGCGACGAGATGGGCGACGACCCGTTTTGGGCGAGCGCGGCTGCCAACTACGTTGCGAGCTACATCGCTTATGTTTTTGAGGCGCTGCCTGATCGCGAGTGGAACATGGCGTCGGTCGTGAGCGTTTTCGAGCAGGCTTGCGAGGGCAACATCGAGCAGCTGTTTTGCGACCTTCGCCGGCAGGACCCGGAAAGCTACGCCGTCTCGCTCTTTCGCCGTGCCCGGAGCACGGCCCGAGCAGAGAAGATGCATTCGAGCATCATGGGCATCATCGCCGCGAACATCATGCCGCTCACGTTTGACGGCGCGCTCGCATCGTTTCGCAAGCCGGATCAGATCGACTTTTGCGACCTGGGGCGCGAGCGTCGTGTGCTGTTTGTGACGATGGACGATATAGACCGCAGCTTGGCGCCGCTTACAAGCCTGTTTGTGCGCCAGGCGTTCTCGAGCCTATGCGACTTTGCGGATGCCTCGTGTGAGGGCGGCCGGCTGCCCGTGCCCGTGAGGTTCATGCTCGACGACTTTGCGAACCTGACGCTGCCTGGTTTTGATGATGTGCTGTCTGTCATTCGCAGCCGAGAGATCAGCTGCACCGCCATCTGCCAGACGGTGAGTCAACTCGAGGCCCGCTATGGCGAAGCGCAGGCGAACTCGATCATCGGCAACTGCGACCGCCACCTTGTGCTGGGGTTTCAAGACGAGCGAACGGCTCGCTACTTTGCCCTGCGTGCCAACAAGACGCCCTCGACGCTGCTGGAGACGCCGGCGGGAAGATGGTGGCTGTTCGAGCGTGGCCAGCGTGGCGTGTGCGAGCCGGCATATGAGCTTGAGCGCCATCCGGGCTATGAGGAACTTGTTGGCGAGGGTGGGGCATCTGTGCCTGCGGGTGGCAAGCGCCTGGCGAGCCCGTGCTCCGAGACGCTTTTTGAGGTCGAACCGTTTGACGACGGTTCCGGCGTGGCAGCCTGAGGGAAGGGGAGACGATAGATATGATGACGAACAAGACGAGCAAAACGAGCGAGCGTGTGAGCTTGAGCGAGCGCATCGCGCATGCCAGTGCCATCCGCGACCAGGCAGCGATGGCGCGTCCGGATCGCGAGCTCATTGACGCGGAGCGCAGAAGCGCGTTTGGCCCCTGCTATCTTTACCGCGCGCATGCTGACGAGCTCTTGCAGATTGTGGGGCAGATCTCTGACGCGCTGCCGAGCCGCGCTTCCTTTCTGGCGCGTACGGATCCGGCGGAGGCCGCGCGTCCCGAGAACCATTCGGTCACGGCATATGCCGAGGTGGAAAACCCCGCCGTCGCCTTTGTGTGGGAGCTGCGCCATAATCCCGAAGGTGCCCTTGCGACCTTGCCGGACTGCAACTACAGCAAGGTGCTCGACGCCACGGATGTGCTCAAGGAGCTATGGGAGGATAAACCCGCCGTTAACGAGCTGGAGCTTGCGAAAGCCCTTATCACACAGATTGTGCTGCTTGACGAGGGCCTGTGCGAACAGGTGCTCACCCGCGCCAACATCATGGCAAGGGAGTGTGCAGCCGCCGTGGCCCCGTACCTGCGGCCCCAAAGTTGATGATTCTCCGGCGGGTTATTTGCGCACGCTAACGCTAGAATCGAATGGACTGGTTTGAGACTAGAGGAGAAACACGTGGCCCAGGACTTCTTCGACCTGCTGTACAACGGTTATACCGGCGAGTATCAGCTTATGAGCTCGCTGTATCGCAACGGGTTGGACGCGCTGCGCCCGCCTGCGGACATGGGCGTCGACGTGGTGTCACTCAACCTTAAACAAAGGCTCGAGCAACCGGATGTGCCTGCCGAGACGTTCTTTTTCCAGGTGAAGACCGCCGTTACCAACGTGAGCGAGAATGCGGACCGCCCCGGCGCGTTTGCCGTGGTGGAGTTCAAGCTCAAAGCGAGCGAGGTCAATCTGCTGAGCTGTTCGAGCGATCGCGCTTTGTTCTGCTATGTGTACAACAGCGAGGCGGGCGCGCTCACGGATGCGTTTGAGACGCCGTTCATCTGCTTTTGGCTCGATGGGTGCTTGCTGGCAAAGCTTGAGCGCCAGGGTGCCTTCTATTGCAAGGAGGGCGAGTCCAAGATGACGTTGACGTGCCAGCTGCGCAAGCCCGCGCACGAGAACGGCCATTGGTACGCGCTTGTGGTGGACAAGGACGGCGGCAAACTCGAAGACGGCTATTTGGGCGTTGTGGGCGGCGAAGGAAACCCGGCAAACGATGGTGCCGACCACTACAGCGTGGGCGGCTATCTGGAGTATGCGCGCCGGGCTTAGCTGTTTGGCGCTGCGAGTGCGATGGGCCTGCGGCATCGGGTCGAGTGCTTATTGCTTCGACCGCGATGATATTTACCTATGGTCGCAATTTGGGTATACGGCAAGCGAATGACAAATCGGGGGAGCGGGGTCTTTTGTAAAAGGGGGGCTCGCTTTTGGGAGGGGCTGGCATGGAGCTGAGGACCCCGCGGTACTTCTTGGCGGTTGCACGCGAAGAGAATATGACCGAGGCGGCAAACGTTTTGCACGTGACGCAGCCCACGCTTTCGCGCCAGATAGCCGATCTAGAGCGCGAGCTGGGCGTGGAGCTGTTCGAGCGTACCAATCGCTCGTGCGTGCTTACGAGCGATGGCATGCGCCTGCGCCAGCGCGCGGAGGAGATACTCTCGCTTGTGGAGCAGACCGAGTCCGAGCTGGGCGACCAGGAGCTGGGCATCACGGGCAATATCCGCATTGGCGCCGGAGAGACAAAAGCCATGCGCGATGTGCTCGACACGTTTGCGGGGCTGCAGCATGACCATCCGGGTGTGACGATCGAGCTCTATACGGGCAATGCCGACGCGGCGGAGGAGCGCCTGGAGCGCGGCCTTTTGGACTTTGCCTTGCTGCTTGAGCAGGTCAACCTGGAGAAATACGAGTGGGTGCGCATGCCCGAGGCCGACTGCGTGGGCGTGTGCGTGGCGGCTGATGGACCCTGGGGCAAGCTTGAGGCGGCGACGCCGATGGAGCTTGCGCGCATGCCGCTGTTGTTGAGTTCGCGCACCTCGAACAAGGCCGTGGATCTTGCGGCGTGGTAGACCCCGCGGCATTCAATGTTATGGGCCACTTTGACCTCATTGGCAACGCGTCGCATCTGGTACGCTCCGGTGCAGCGTGCGCGATGGGCATTGACCATCTGTTCCAGGTGGACGATAGCTCCGATCTGCGATTTGTTCCCCTGGACCCGCCGTTTGAAATTGCCTCGTACCTCGTGTGGAAAAAGTACCGCCTGCGCTCCCGCGCCTGCGAGGAGTTTTTGCGGCGCATGCGGGAGGCCTGCTCAGCTGGGCGTGATGTCGCAGGGAATCTTGCAAAGTAGGATTGCAAGAAATGCCCGATCTTGCAAAGTAGCTTTGCAAGATCGGGAGAAGTGCCTTAAGGCGCCTTCTACTCTCTGGAGCGCATATTCGCTTCGATTTATTGTCCAGACTGCTAGAACACAAGCGTTAGCTGGGCACCCTGCTCTACGGGAGCTTCCCGTCTTTCGCTTAGGAGCACCATCCGGTCTTCGTATTGTTTTTCGGTCATTTCGATAACGGTGACTTCTCCGGCTCGTGGAAGATTTTGCTTAAGGCGGGCGATGTGTGTTGCTGCTGACTCGCGTGTTACTAGCAGCCGCGAATAGACCGAAAACTGCTCCATGTGATATCCATCTTGAATCAGGAATTTCCGGAATTCGCTGTATTGGCGCCTCTCCGCTTTGCTTCCCGTGGGCAGATCAAACAGCACCAATAACCTCATGACCCTCATAGCTCCTCCCTATTCAATCGTTATCATCTCGAGCCCTTTGAGCTCGGGCAGTAATAACTTTTTAGGATCTTTTTCCAGAACCGCACTCCTGAGAGAAGAAAGAGTTGTTTCGATGCATTGCTGACATCCGCACCGCTTGCCGTCGATTGTAAGAACGTGCTCGAAGATGCGGGCTAGCAGCGCTTTGTCTTCCTGCTCAAGGGGTTCAGTGATTCCGTTGCTCATGACAATAAGATCGACAAGGGGTCGGTACGGTTCGATGAGGTCGTCGACAAGATTAAAGGCGTTGTAAACGCTATGGTGATGAAGCCCCTGCGAAACGAGCCAGCCTCCGCCCACTGCGGCCCGACCAATACCCGCACGCAAAATACTGTAGCCGTAATCAAGTGCCGAGCTTTGCATACTATTGCGGCGAGTCCCCTCCGTGATGAGCGCTTTGAAATATGCTGCCGCGGCAGCTCCTTCGCGGTTGTCTGTATCGCCCGAGAGAACATTTTTTGCATAGGAGGGCAACAGGTCGGGGGAGATGCCCATTTCCTTAAGAACTGAGGCTTGGTTGAGAATCTTAGTTTGGACGATTCGTTTCCAGAGCTGCTTCTTGAGCGGCAAGCTCATGGCCAATTGATCTTCGACAATGCGTGCGTGCCTTGAGTGGGCACCCAGAGGGAGCATGAGTCCATTAGGCATATGGTCGTGTCCGCAGATCATGACGCCGATACCCGCATCGTTGAGCTGAGACATGCAGGCAACGGTGAGTGTAACTAGATGGGATTCGATGATGACGACCCAGATGTCTTCTAGGGGAATGGTGGCGCTGCGGTCGTCCAAAGTAACCATTAGCAGACCGTTTTTTATACAGAGATGGGCTTTATTTTGGATGAGAATCGTCCGTTGAGCCATTTTGACGGCAACCTTCCCCGTAACGGCGCTATACTAATGCTAGTCAGAAGCAGCTCACCTTGGGGAAGGGCGCGGCTCCAGACAAGGGGAGCCACCTATGTGGCTTACCCGTAAAGTAACCCCCGTTCAATCTTCGGATTGGGCGGGGCGAACTTTTTTCGGGCGAATGTCTGGCGTCAATCTGTAAACGGAGCAAGGAAATAAGTTTGTGGCGGCCGGAATCGGCTTCGATCGATGCGGTGAATTGCCTATAGATATGGAGGAATCTCCATATTGTTTGATCGTTTTCGTCTTCTGCGGTCACGTGATCGATGCAATTCTGCGAAAGAAAAATGAAAAATGACTAGCCTGTTTTAAGGCTGATGATCCATTTTTTTACGGATGAAAAACAGAAAAGCCCCAGTTAATGGGGCTTTTCTGTTTGCACATAGCGTATCACCTTGGGGAAGGGCGCGTGCTCAAGACAGCCTACTCGCTGGTATCTGCATCGCTTATAGCGTATCACCTTGGGGAAGGGCGCGTGCTCAAGACTATCAGGCTTTAAGTTGTAAAGCTCTCGCAAGCGTATCACCTTGGGGAAGGGCGCGTGCTCAAGACGTAGGCGTTCTGAACGTCCTGCATGGACGTAGCGTATCACCTTGGGGAAGGGCGCGTGCTCAAGACACGGAGGCCGAGAGGGATGCCGTCTACTACAGCGTATCACCTTGGGGAAGGGCGCGTGCTCAAGACCAAGCTCAACGACGGGACGTTCTTCAAGTGAAGCGTATCACCTTGGGGAAGGGCGCGTGCTCAAGACAGGGAAGTGATCGCATGACCTCACCTAACGAGCGTATCACCTTGGGGAAGGGCGCGTGCTCAAGACTTGGGGTGGGTTCAATAATTTCATCTTTCAGAGCGTATCACCTTGGGGAAGGGCGCGTGCTCAAGACTAGTTGCCTATTGGCTAATAGTCAACAACTTAGCGTATCACCTTGGGGAAGGGCGCGTGCTCAAGACTCTTTCGACGCTTGGAACCAAACGACCGTGAGCGTATCACCTTGGGGAAGGGCGCGTGCTCAAGACGACCTAGCTGGAGCAAACGCAATCCTCGACAAGCGTATCACCTTGGGGAAGGGCGCGTGCTCAAGACTCAAGACCTGCGACAACTGCAACTACATCCAGCGTATCACCTTGGGGAAGGGCGCGTGCTCAAGACCAGCGCTCTCTCATCCATCTGTCCACCTCCAGCGTATCACCTTGGGGAAGGGCGCGTGCTCAAGACAGTCATCGAGGCGAACTTCGACGCGCTCGAAGCGTATCACCTTGGGGAAGGGCGCGTGCTCAAGACCTGCAAATGCGCTCGATGTCAGATGAATCCAGCGTATCACCTTGGGGAAGGGCGCGTGCTCAAGACCCGTCGGCACTGGCGATTCCAACGTCTTCAAGCGTATCACCTTGGGGAAGGGCGCGTGCTCAAGACTAAGCGGGATAAGACGAAAATACTCGGATAAGCGTATCACCTTGGGGAAGGGCGCGTGCTCAAGACGATGATGAACAGGCGAAGCAATACAACATTAGCGTATCACCTTGGGGAAGGGCGCGTGCTCAAGACGAGCTCTCCATCCTATAAGGCGGCTACAATAGCGTATCACCTTGGGGAAGGGCGCGTGCTCAAGACTTGTTGGGAAGACTTAATCAATTGCCTAAAAGCGTATCACCTTGGGGAAGGGCGCGTGCTCAAGACTACCTCGAGCGCGGCATCAGGTTCTTCCTGAGCGTATCACCTTGGGGAAGGGCGCGTGCTCAAGACCCCTCGGACGTGAGACTCGCCAGGGAGAGGCGAGCGTATCACCTTGGGGAAGGGCGCGTGCTCAAGACCTGCCAGGCGCTCGACATCGGCTCGAGCGAAGCGTATCACCTTGGGGAAGGGCGCGTGCTCAAGACTACAGCAATGCCATGAGGAGGCGTTCATGTAGCGTATCACCTTGGGGAAGGGCGCGTGCTCAAGACTCGACGGAGGTCTCCAGCACCTTCGGCAGGAGCGTATCACCTTGGGGAAGGGCGCGTGCTCAAGACTTCTCAAGCCAGGGCTGCGCGTCCTGGATGAGCGTATCACCTTGGGGAAGGGCGCGTGCTCAAGACGATGATCTCCGCGATTCCCGCGACGAAGGTAGCGTATCACCTTGGGGAAGGGCGCGTGCTCAAGACACGGAGCTGTCGCGGGCGGTGGCCGACGTCAGCGTATCACCTTGGGGAAGGGCGCGTGCAAGATATGGATTGCATTGGAGGCGGGCGTCAATTATCACATTGTCTTTCAAGGAGGGCGCTTTCGGGGTGGGCTGGAAAAATGCCGAGAAACGAGTGCGTATTATATAGCTGTTCGGTATTCGTTTTAAATGCGAGCATTGGCCGAAAAAGCCGCCCTATCAAGAGTTTGTTTGAAGGGGCGGCTTGATTGTGTTTATTGACCAAGGATGTCTTCTCGAATGATTTTTGGTTGCAGGTCATTCGAGAGCATTCCAATTGATGGAAATGAAATTTCTCCACGAGTTAGGGGGTCAATAAAGCTCCAATTTGCTTTAGCTATGTTGTAGCCGTTGTATCGGCCAATATACTTTCCGACTTGGACGAGGTCGCCAAAGTGGATTTCCATGGGGGTACGAGTTTGCAGATGTTCCGGAATTGCCTTCCAGGCTTTTCGTCCAAAGCCTTGCTTTGCGATTCTCGGTACGTAGGTTCCATTTTTAAGTGCCGGAATGTCCACTTTGTAAACAGGGTCGGCGTACCAGCATCCCAACCCCCCTCCGCGATGCTTGGCCTCTGGATCATGCCAGAGCCTCAAACAAAGCATCTCGCTAACCTTAATAATCGACTTGCCGTCATCGGAGACAACGGCGTTGCCCATAACGATGTCCTGATCAGACCCTGCCCTGCGAGCAAGGTCCTTTCCCTTGTCGTTAACACCGGCATAGCGATAAGTTGTCTGCTCGAAAAGTTCGCCTTTACCCTTGCGTGGAACAAAGCGCGTGGGGATAACAAAATCGTGGCTTGCGCGCACCTCGTTTGCAAATGTTTCCCAAGGCATTACGTTTTCAAGCGCCTTCATACGCAGACGATTGCGCTCATCTTTGTCCAGATCCTTGGTGACGGTCCAATGCGTCTGCTCGCTGATCTTTGCGGTCTTAATCACCAAGCTTCTGCTGCAGGCGGCGATGACGCAAGCGTCGGTGGCGTGATGGCGGTCGTCGGAACGGTCCTTCTCGCCATTTGTGCCAAAGTTGAGTCCCCATCTGCGGCGGAGCCATGCTGTGGCTCTGCCGGTTGTTGGGACAACGTGTGACTTGGTTCCGTCTTCGGGGAACAATAGACAATCTGCCAGATAGGCGCAAACTTCGCGTGACATGTAGGCGGTATCAGTAAAGCTGCGGGCCAGGAATTCCCCTTCTTTTTCCTCAAGGTTCTCCTCTAGGAGGAAGTTCTTTTTGCGGCGGCCTAGTTTCTGGTTTTCTTCTATGCGGCGCTTGAAAGCGTCCCATGAAGGTGCGCCTTCTTTTGACATCCATTCGAAGGGGGTTTGTTCGCGCTTATCCTGATTGCTCTTTGCGAGAACGAGTACCTTGTTGCTGGGGGAGTTTTCTCCCGTACGCGAAAACGGGAGAATGTGGTCGATCTGCGTATAGGTTTCGTCGCTTATCAGGCGATCTACTTCAATCTTGGCACCCGTGTAAAGATCAAAGCACTCCTGCTCTTCCCAGAGGCGATATTTTTCAATCAGTCTACCCGAGACGTCTTCGGGGCTGCATCCGCGCAGCTCGGCAATCTGCCCTGCTATGCGTTCACGGTTCTTTTCGTTCTTCTTATGCGCCTTGGCAATATCGTCTTTGGCACGCTGGGGAAGGCGGAGTTCGCGGTCGAGCTCGATGTGGATCTCATTGGGTACGCCCCATTTGCGGCAGATTGCGTTAACCACCTTGCGCATTTGGGACATGGAGCGGATGACAACGGGATTATTGTTGGTTCGCCCCGTGCGTTCGACCCACATTTCGTAGGGCATAAGGCGCTCGGAGCGCTCCAGCTGAGCACCTTGGACGCGTAGGCCCAGAAGGCCGCAGTCGTTTTCTGCCTGCGTTAGGCCAAGGACTTCGGAATCCTCGAGGCAATCAAGGAGCATATCGAGTGCCTTTTTGGAGCGATTTCCATAGCCGTTAAGGGCTTTGGAGGAATAAGGCAACTTGCAGAGAGTATCGATTTCGGTTGGAGAAAGCGGGAGCGCCTGAAGCTGTTCTTCGAGTACGGGAAGAGCGGAAGAATAGGCAACTGCCTCCATGACAGAGTCGGCAAGATCTCGCTCGTCATACAGGCGACGGAGGAGGAAGGGGTTTGTCGCGTTGAGTGTATTGCGCAGCGCGCGCCAACCCTTGGGTTTATAAACCTCGCGGGTCTTCTCGTCTGCAGCGGGGATGCCTTTAAAGTAATCGCCGGAGTTCAGATCGAGCTCTCTTCGGAGAGCCCCAAACTTGACGGCGCAATCCTTATTGCCGCGAATTGGTTCACACGAGAATAAGATGGCGATACATTTGTCGCGCTCCGTTGCGGTTAGGGTGCGCGTCGTTCCGTCTTCGTGGACAATCGTGATATTGCCAAGGGCGCCATAGGCTGCGACGAGCTCGCTTGTAAGCGTGCAGCGGGCGGCACGCTTTTCTGTCGGGAAGTAAGTGCAATAGCCAACAAGGTCATAGCTACGGCGATCGAAGTCTTTGCGCGAACGCTCCCAGTCGCATATCTGAACGTATGCTTCCTCCAGCTCTGCCGAGGCGTACTGTGAGCCAAAATTGCGCTGAGCTTCGAAAAGAACGTGCGTTTCTTCGATAAGCTGGGCGTGGGTTACGCACTTGTCGTAGTTGCCACCGCGGTTTCGGCTCTGCGGTTGTTGGGCGAGCCATTCTCCTACCGTGCGGCAGGAGGTTTCGGCGATAGCTTCTTTGTTTGCAGCGAGGGCGGAAAGGACTTTTCCTCCCTCGCTTGATTTGTCCTGGCTCCCTTCGCCGTGGGGGATATAGCCGCGGCGTTTGCAAAGCGAATAGAGCACGAGGGACCACTCGCGATTGGTCAGCAAACGGTCAAGACCCTCGACGCGCAATTTGAGCGGTTGCTTGTCGCCTTTGGTGGTGTGAAAAAACTCTTTTGTAGCGTCCTGGGGGATAACGCCGTACTTCTTAAGAACTTCAAGGCAATGCTTTAAGCGCGCTTGAGTGCGATCGATATTGCGGCGAGTGGAGCGAAATCCTCTTCTGATGACCGCTAGGCTTTGGCCCGTTTTTGGATGGGTTGGCGAATCGAAAAGACGGACGCCAATTTCAAGAATCTCGTGATTATTGATGTCGATAAGTGCGAATCCGCAGCTTGCGATGCCAGGGTCCATGCCTAGCACAAGATGCCTGGGAAGTCCGAGCTTTCCAATCTCGCGGTTGACGGTGCTTGCCATAGCGCACCCCTTTCTGAATAGAAACTATAAGAAAGGTACCATTGCGCATGGACAATACTGTCGGGGGCAATATGAGTGGCATTTTTGACGGGTGGACGGAGGCAATTGGCCAGGGGGCTATTGTTTCATTCCTCCGTTCTGTCGAAAAGAGGTGAGAATTATGTCGAAAAGAGGTGAGAATTATGTCGAAAAGAGGTGAGAATTATATAGCTGAATGCTAGGGTCTGGGTCGTAATAAAGGCTGCAATTGTTCCATTCGCCCTACACCTCACCCTCGACAGCCTCGACAAGAAACGCCGTGGCGCCAGCCCCACAGGGGTCATCGTAATAGGACACAAACCGCGGGTCGGCAAGGTATCCCTTAACAAGTCCCAGATACGCCTCGTCTTCGGGCTCGGTGCCCCAATGAAGGCCCACCCAGTGGCGATGCATCCGTACCAGCTTTTTCGCCTCGGGGCCGCGTGGGTCGCCTTCCGCCATAGCAATCGAGAGCTGGCCTAGAATCGCTCGCTCGAGCTCCTTCACGTCATTCCATGCTGCCGGGTCCATATCCAACAGACGCTCATTGGCGGCATCGACTGCATCGTCTCCGTAGAGCTCGCGGGCCTCTTCGCCATAGCGCCCCTCGCTCTCGCGCACTGCGCGCCACCGCTCCAACTGTGGCAGTACCGCACCCATGAGCGACACCGCCTCGTCAAGCGTCATGCCCGTATTCTCTGCCAGGCGCGGGGCACAGTCCTCGATCATGGCTTCCATCGTGGTCTCGTACGTGTATTCACCCTGCTCATAGCACCATTTGCAGTAATGGTCGGTCTTCTCGCCATTCGCATCGGTGCCGCAATCGTCAGGTGTAAGGTACATGCCGCAGCTCTCGCAATAATGCTCGGGCATCTCCAGCAGGTGCGAGAGCGGCTCGCCGGTGACGGCGGCAATGAGTTTCATCATGTCGATACCGGGCGTGACCTCACCGCGCTCCCAGCGGCTCACGGCCTGGCGCGTCACAAAGAGCTTGGCCGCAAGCTGCTCTTGCGTAAGGTTGTGCGCTCGACGTATGGCAATGAGGTTTTCGGCAAAGGCCATGGCGGCTCTCCCTCCAGCGATGTTTTCGATAGCACAAGCTTAAGCGGCACGAACATGCAATCCAAGCAACCGTTTGTTGCGCGGGGCAAGCGGGCCGATACTCGGGTAAAACCTCTCGGCGCCTCCATACTGCTTTGATACGATGGAGCAAGCTCGAAAGGATCCATCATGCGCGTTATCGACCTCACCCATACCATCACTCAGGACATGCCGGTCTATCCGGGGACGGATGCGCCTCGGCTCACGCCTGCTAACACCTACGAGAACGATGGTTTTAAGGAGACGCTGCTGCAGATGTTCTCCCATACCGGCACGCACACGGATCCGCCCTCGCACCTGTTTCCTAATGGGACAACGCTCGACGCGTTTCCCGCAAGCCAGTTTATTGGCAAGGCTCTCGTCATCGATTGCTGCGACCTGCCAGAAGGTGCCGCCATCACCATGGAGAAGCTGCGCCCCTATGGTGACAAAGTCGCCGAGGCAGACTTCCTCCTCTTTAATTTGGGATGGGACGAATACTGGGGCACGGACGCTTACTTTGGCGACTACCCGTGCGTGGATAACGAAGTGCTCGACCTGATTATCGCCGGCGGCTACAAGGGCATCGGCTTTGACGTCATCGGCCTGGATCCCATTGCCGACGAAAACCTTACGCGCCATAAGAAGCTCTTTTCCTCCTGCGATATCGTGAATATCGAGAACCTCAAAAACCTGGATTGCTGCGGCGACGACCTCTTTTGGTTTAGCTGCTGCCCCTTAAAGATCAAGGGTTCCGACGGCTCTCCCGCCCGCGCCATCGCCTGGTTCGAGTAGACGGGTTATTAAATATCGCCGGCGCCGATGCGTCGCTACGGCGCATGACGTTTGTTTTACTATCGTTCTTACGAGCAAGCTGGAACGTGTGGGCGCAACAGGGGAGACCAGATGGCTTCGAGTGTTATTTCTCGTGATGAACTCTTGGAAGAGGCATATCGCATCGCCGATGCGCAGGGCCTCTCGGCGCTTTCCATCCGCTCGCTGGCACAGGCGTGCCATGTGAGCGTGGGCACCATCTATAACCACTTTGCCTCAAAGGACAAACTTACTACGGCAACTATCGAGCTGTTCTTTCGTCGGTCCGTCTTTGACGGCTTTTGCCGCCTCGATGTGCACAAGGGTTTTGTCGACTATTGCGAGGACCTTTATGCCTCGCTCGTTATGGTGCTCGACCGCTTTAGACGTTGCTGGCTTAAAGGTGCCGAGGTGCTTCCCGCTGCCGAGAAAAACGCCGCTCACTTGCGCGAACAGCAGATTTTGGCCCATGCCCTGCGCGGCCTGGTGGAGGTCTATGAAAACGATGCCGCCATCCGCGCAGACTTACCGGCGGGTTTTGACGCCAAGCGAGTGTGCCGCTTTACCTTTGACAACATGCTCAATGCGCTGCATGCAGGCGAGACAAATTGCCCCATCCTCTTTGGTCTTCTGCGAAGGACGCTCTACGACGCGTAAGACATGAACAAGGCACCTTTGATGTTCAGGTGCGCCGATTCCACAATAAGGTTAGACGCCGGGGCAACCAGTGCATCCGGCACGATATCGACTTTGGAGGAACCGCACACCTATGAATCCGTTGATTATGCCCGCATCCACGGCAATCACGCTCGCTCTTGTTTTCTACACCATCGGTGTTTTTGGCGAGCGCCGCGCCGGCACGCTTAAGAAGAGCCACCTGGCGTTGTTCTGGCTGGGCCTGATCTGCGACACGACCGGCACCGCCATCATGACCACCATCGCTCGTTCCTCGACTACAGCCGTCTCTCCGCTGCACGCCATCACTGGTCTGCTGGCCATTGTCCTTATGCTCTTCCACGCTCTGTGGGCAACGTTTGTCACCGTGCGCGGCAGCGAGCAGAGCCGCCGGGGCTTCCATAAGCTGAGCATTTGCGTGTGGCTTATCTGGCTCGTTCCGTACTGCGCGGGTTTGCTTATCGGCATCCCCGCGTTCCATTTTGGCGATGCCGCCGTGCTGGCATTCTCCGTGTGCATCCCGGCGCTCATCGGCATCGTGCTGTTCACCCAGGAGCGCAAGCACGCCTGCTGCTAATTCGATACTCTTCTTTCCATTGCGCCGAGGTCGGGGCGGGTTCCTTTGGGTGCCCGCCCCGGCCTATTTTGTTGAGCGTATGGCCGAGAGGATGGCGCCCGCGGCGGCTCCGCAGAGGGCGGGGAGCAGCCAGCCAAAGCCCAGGCTTGCGAGCGGCAAGGCGTCAAAGGGCAGCCAAATGCCGGCAAAGAAGGCATCGCGCAATGCCGTGGCAACGCTCACGATCGTTGTGGCACCAATGGCCCAGGGCCAGGTGAGGGGCAGGCGGTCGCAAGCGCGGTGCGCCATGCCCATAATCACAAAGACGATGGAGACGGGGTAGAGCGCGCTCAGCAGCGGGACCGAGAACGTCAGGATGGTGTCGAGGCCAACGTTTGAAACCACGCAGGAAAAGACGGTGAAGGCCACGGCCCAGCCTGCGTAGGGGATGCGCCCCAATGTGTGCGTTTGCGCGCCTGGGGCATCTGCCCCAAAGGTCTCGGCAAAGTAGGTGCCGCAGCAGCTGATAAGACCAATGCAGACGTTCAGGCAGGCAAGCAGGTAGATGGCGGCGATGATCACGGTTCCGGCGATGCCAAAGTGCAGCGTCGCCGAGGCAGTGAGCAACGCCGCGCCGTTGGTGGCGTGCGGCATGACCGAGCCAAAGCTGGCGCCCACTTGCGCCAGGCCGCAGTAGACGAGGGCCATAAGGATGCCTGCCACGATTCCCGCGCGCGAGATCTCGCGCATGAGACCGTGCGAATCGCTCACACCGAGCTCTTTGATGTTCTCGGCGATAACAAGGCCAAACGTGAGGGAAGCGAGCAAGTCCATGGTTTGGTATCCCGTGAGGAATCCCTGGACGGGGGCGGCGCTATCGTAGGGAGCTTGGGGCGCTTGCGCCACGCCGGCGGGTGAGACGAGCGACGAGCCCACGACCATGACTAGCAGGAGGATGAGTGCGGGCCCCGTGATGCGCCCAAGGAGCTTGGTGAGGGTTCCGGGGTGCATGGCGAGCGCATATGCTACGGCAAAGAACGCGATGGAGAAGACCAAACGGATGGTGCCGATGGGTGCGCCCTGTGGGAAGAGCGGAATGAGCATCTCAAAGGCGGTGGAACTGGTGCGCGGGATGGCAAGGCAGGGGCCGATGGCCAGGTAGATGGCGGCAACGAAGATGCTCGAGAACAGCGGATGGACGCGATTTGCCAGCTCGCGTGCCGTGCCCACGAGCGCTACGGCCACAATGCCGAGCACCGGCAGGCCGATGCCGGCAACAAGGAAGCCGATCATTGCCGGGACGGTAGAGGTGCCCGCCTGGAGTGCGAGCATGGGCGGCAGGATGAGGTTGCCTGCTCCAAAGAACATCGAGAACAGCGTGACGCCCACCGCAATGGATTGCCGAGGCGAAAGGGATTGGCTCGGTGCCGCTTTGTTCATGCTGCGGGCCTTTCAAAAGAGTGCATTCGTGGAACGTATTGTCTCATACACGACGCCGTCTGAATGAATATCAGGGAGAGGCTTGTGACTATAAAAGCGAACGTATGTTTGGTATGATACTGTCAATATGAAAATAGTAACGCTTGACGTTAATAACGCGTGGAGTTAATATGATTGCGTCGTTTGGGGACAAGGATACCGAAAGGCTTGCTCTGGGAATGAGGGTCAGGCGTTTTGTTTCTTTCGAGCGAGTTGCCCTTCGTAAGTTAAGACAGCTTCAGGTCTCGACATCCTTGGATGACTTGCGCATCCCGCCAGGCAATCGACTCGAAGTGCTCAAGGGAGATCTGAAGGGCTGGTTTAGTATCCGAATCAATGCCCAATTTCGGATTATCTTTTGCTGGGACGATGGGTATGCGCAACACGTGCAGATTGTTGATTATCACGACTAGGGGGTTGTCATGACAGAATTGCTCGACCCCGTAACTCCGGGGGAGCTTCTTAAAGAAGAGTTTCTTGAGCCTTTGGACATTTCTCAGTATCGCCTTGCTAAAGAAATTGGCGTGCCCGCGCAGCGCATCGGACAGATTGTGCTTGGGAGGCGTGCCATCACTGCCGACACCGACCTGAGGCTTTGCAAGTTTTTTGGCTTGTCGGATGGCTACTGGCTGCGTGCGCAGGCGGCTTATGACATGGAGATTGCTCGCAGGAAGCTTGCGCCCGAGCTCAAGAAGATTCGCCCCTGGAATGCGGCTGCAGCCCTGCAGCTTCCGTCCACCGTGCCGGCGCAAATAGCAGGCCAGTCGCTTACAATAAAACAATGACTGCAAGAAATATCGCCAAGAATTGAGTGTATGCGATGGCCAGCGCATTTACCAAAGATGTGATTCGCTCCGTTACCCATTCGTGGGGGCGTTTTATCGCTATCGCTATCATCGCGGCGCTGGGAACGGGTTTCTTTTCCGGCTTGCGCATGACCGGTCCCGACATGCGCCTGGCGGGGGACGAATATTACGACGGCACCTATCTTTCCGATGCCCGTGTGGTCTCGACGGTGGGTCTCGACGATGCCCAGATTGATCAGATCCGTGCGGTCAAGGGCGTGGCTGCCGTTATGCCCGCCTACGAGGCCGATGCCATCTCTGACGTCGACGGTATCCAATGCACCCTGCGTTTCCACTCGCTCGATGTGGACGCGGCGCGTGCCTGCGAGTACGACGGCGTGAACGCTGTGTCTAAAGATGACGATTACCTGAACCGCCCGATCCTCACAAGCGGAACCTGGCCCAAGGCGGCAGACGAGTGCCTGCTCTCGGCCGATACGGTGTGGCAAAGCGATGTGAAGATCGGCGACAAGGTGCGCTTGATTGAGGGCACACAGGATCTGGACGATACGTTTGCCGTGCGCGAGTTCACGATTGTGGGCTTTTGCGAATCGGGTTACTACACCTGTTCGACCAGCATGGGATCGACCTCGCTGGGCAGCGGTAAGCTGACGAGCTTCGCCTATGTTCCCGATGGCGCGTTTGCGGACGACTATCCCTACACCGAGGCGTTTATCTCTGTGGAGGGCGCGCGCGAGGAACGCTGGTCGAGCAATGCTTATCAGCAAAAGGTCGACACGGTGACCGCTCATATCGATGCGATTTCCGATGACATCAAGACCTCGCGTTTGGACGATCTGCGCACCGAGGCGCAGGCCGAGCTTGACGAGAAGCGTGCGGAATACGAGCGCGAGAAGGCAGACGCCGAGGCGCAACTTGCCGACGGCCAGTCGGAACTCGATGGCGCGAAGGCTCAGCTCGATAGTGCTGCGGCCGATCTGGAATCGGCGCGCGCCCGCATAGCGCAAAGCGAGGCGCAGCTGCGCGATGGCAAGGCTCAGTATGAGGCGGGGAGCACGGAGCTCGAGGCACAAAAGCGGCAGACGTATGCGGCTCTCGCACAGGCTCAAACCCAGATAGACAGCGCGCAGGCTCAATACGACGCGGCGATGGCAACGCGCGCGGAGCTCGCCGATCAGCTCGATACTGCGCAGGAGGGTCTCGATCAGGTTCAAAGCGGCCTTGCCCAGGTTGATGCCGGCATTGCGCAAGCCACGGCGGGAATCGATACGCTGACGGCGACCATCGACCAGCTCCAGCAGCAGATTGATGCCCTGCCTGCAGATGATCCGGCGCGCACCACGCTCGAGCAGCAAAAGGCTGGCTGCGAGCAGCAGCTCGCTCAAGCTCAGGCGGAGCTTGCCGGTCTACAGCAGCAAAAGCAGGCCCTCGGGGAGCAGAAGGCTCAGCTTGAAGGCGCTGTTACCCAGCTCAAAGACGGCATTGCGCAGATTGATTCCCAAACCGCCGGCGTGGCCGAAAGCCTGAATGCTGCACACACGGAGCTTGAGGCTCAAAAAGCGGCTGCCGAGAACGGTTTTGCCTCGGCCCAGCAGAGTCTCGATGCGGCACTGTCGCAGCTGCAGTCCGGAGCAGGGCAGCTCGAGAGCGGAAAGGCTCAGCTCGCAGAGGGCCAAGCCCAGTACGACGAGGGTTTCGCCCAGTGGCAGGCGGGCAGCTCCGAGCTTGCGCAGAAGCGCGCCGAGGCGCAGAGCCAGTTTGTCGATGCCGAGGCGCAGCTTGAGGAGGCTCAGGCCAAGGTGGACGATATCGCCACCATGGACGCCGACGTCTATACCCTCGATCTAAAGAAGAACATGGGCGTTGAGAGCTATCGTTCCGACGCCGGCCGTATCGACCAGATCGCGCAGGTCTTCCCTCTGCTGTTCTTCTTGGTTGCAGCACTCGTTTCGCTCACCACCATGACGCGCATGGTGGACGAGGACCGTATGCTTATCGGTACGTACAAGGCGCTTGGCTATTCCAACGCGCGCATCACGGGCAAGTATCTGGGCTATGCCGCCATCGCAAGTGGCGTGGGGTCGATCGTGGGCATCTTGGCGCTCTCCACGTTCCTGCCGTGGTTCATCATGGAGGCGTACGCCATCATCTACGCCGTTCCCTGCAGGCCCGTGCCCATCGACATGCCCATCGCCCTCTCCTCGGCGGGCTTGGGTGTAGGCATCACCGTGCTGGCTACATGGTTCGCTGTGGCGGCCACCCTGCGCGAAAAGCCCTCGACGCTCATGCTTCCGCGTGCACCTAAGGCGGGCAAGCGCATCCTTTTGGAGCGCGTCCGCCCCATCTGGAGTCGTCTGACCTTCTCGTGGAAGGTCACCGCGCGCAATCTCTTCCGTTACAAGCGCCGCTTCTGCATGGCCATTATCGGCATTGCCGGCTGCACGGCGTTGCTGCTCACGGGCCTTGGCTTGGAGAATTCCATCAACGACATCATCGACAAGCAGTTTGGTGAGTTGTACCACTACAACACGATTGTGCGCATGGACGAAGACGCCACCGCGGCGCAGAAAAAGACGGCGACCAAGCGTATCGACGAGGATTCGACCGGCTCTTCTACTTGGCTTGCAACCGAGAACATGGTGGTGCGCCAGGCGGGTGCTAAGGATAACGATTCCGATCAGATGGTTGAGCTCGATGTGCCGCAAAAGGCCGAGATATATTCTGAGTTCCATACCCTGCGCGACCGCGTCTCGGGCAAGGCGATGGGCCTCGATGACACGGGTGCCTTCATCAGCGAAAAGCTTGCCACCGAGTTGGGCGTGCGTGCGGGCGACTCGGTCGATATCTACGAGCAGGACGCCATTGGCAACCCCACGGGCAAGGCGCACCGCGTGCGCGTAGCGGGTGTGATCGAGAACTACGTGGCGCACTACGCGATCATGACGCCGGCGCTTTATGAGAAGACGTTTGGCGAGGAGGCTTCGTTTACCACGCTGTATGCAAGCGTGGAGGAAGACGAGGCGACGCGCGACAAGGTGAGCGACGACTTGCTTGCTACCGACGGCGTGAAGACCGTGAGCTATAACGACGAGACCATCACCAGCTACCGCAGCATGCTCAAGAGCGTGGACTCGGTTGTGGTGGTGCTGGTGGTTGCTGCAGCGACGCTCGCATTCGTGGTGCTCTACAACCTCACCAACATCAACATTGCCGAGCGTGTGCGCGAGATCGCGACGCTCAAGGTTTTGGGCTTTACACAGCACGAAGTCAACGCCTATATCTATCGCGAGACGCTGCTGCTGGCTCTCATTGGCTCGCTTCTGGGCCTTGTGCTGGGCATCTTCATGGAGAGCTACGTGATCGTGACCGCCGAGGTCGACCAGGTGATGTTCGGCCGCGACATTCATCCCTCGAGCTTTATCATCGCGTTTGTCCTCACCATGGTGTTCTCGGTGATTGTAACGCTGTTCATGCGCTCCAAGCTACGCCGCATCGACATGGTGGAAAGCCTCAAGAGCGTGGAGTAGCATGCGGGTTCAACATGGCTGCAAGTCCTGTTGAGCGCAACACCATTAAACCAGCCGCCCTTGTTGTGGTTCCGCCACTAGTTCGAAAGATGGTTACTTCTTAGTTCTTGGGCAAGTTCCTTGCGCGTTCTTTTCCCCGAGACCAAGTCTTGGATCCATGCATAGTATGGATTTGATTCGGGGTCTGGGCTGTCGGGGAAAACGACCGGAACGTTTCTTAGTGCAAGAATGGATAGCGCAAAGACGAGACTCGTTCTTTTGTTTCCGTCTTCGAAGATATGGTCTTTGGCCATATGCTCGGCTACATAGCTTGCTTGATCGAAGATATCCAAGAAACGTTCGAATGGTGACTGGCCAAATATCGTGCAGAACGCATTTGAAAGAACGGACTCAATTCGTCCGCGTGTGGCAGCAGCCTTCTCTTCTGTTGTTCCTGTTGCAAAGCATCTTCCGTTTGTCGAAAGAACATCGTGCAGCTGCAATACAACCGAAGAGAGTTCCCCTATCGCTTCCTCATCATCAAAAACAAGGGGAGCAAAAGGACATGGCTGCTGCTTGGCGGACGGCATCAGGAGTTCTCCAGAAGCCTTAATGCGTTGGGCATGGAGGCGATGGTCGATTGGACAGCTTGGCCGATAGTGACAAGCTTGCCATCGTCAATTCCGTCTGCTGAGGCAAGAATCGCTTCAGGGGTAATGGCGTTGTCTTTTTCGGGGGAGTAGACACTGGCCCAGGCTCCGCCGGGCTTATGAGACAACGTTACCAAGTCGAATGCAGAGAGGTCCCCAAGATTTTCCATTACGGAATGAACGATTTGCCTCGAGGCCGCATCGAGTTCCGCCGACCCACCCGTTGCTTGGATGCGATTTCTGCCATAAGAGGAGAATGCCTGATATACCGCGGGCTCAACGGGACCGTACTGCCACGCTTCGATTGCGTCGTCGAACAGGGGACGGCCCAGCTTGCGTAGGGATTCAACGTATGAATAATAGACAAGTTTGTTGAGTTTGAGATTTGTAATCTCGACCGTATCGCTCCAGTTATTGACGATGTAGTTTGCAATGCTCAGTGCGTTCATGCCGTTCTCCCTTCTGCATCCTAAAGCTATCAATTCCGAATTGGGTAAATTATCTACCCATTTGTCTGGTTGTCGAGGCGAGCCCCGCAAACCCGCCTTTGAATTTCACGATAGATTATCACGTAGCGTGCGGACAGATTGAGCCTGGATGAGGACTGCCTGATGAAGGGAATCTTGGCAAGTTTGTTCAGACGGGTTTCAAATGGACTTCTCTTGTTCTTGCGTAATGCGATAGCGGCGTGGACCTCGTTGCCCGTGCTCTATGGCTCGCGCTACAATGCTAAGGTTGCATATTCGCACGTTACGCATACCAATACCAGTTAGGACACGCATGGCATCCCTGTCTGATCAGATTTCCTCGCGTCGCACGTTTGCGATTATCTCGCACCCCGACGCCGGCAAGACGACCCTTACCGAAAAGCTGTTGCTCTATACCGGCAGCATTCAGACGGCGGGCTCCGTCAAGGGCAAGTCGAGCTCCAAGCATGCCGTGTCCGACTGGATGGATATCGAGAAGGAGCGCGGCATCTCCGTCACCTCCTCGGTGCTGCAGTTTTCCTACAACGGTTGCTGCGTGAACATCCTCGATACCCCTGGCCACCAGGACTTCTCGGAGGACACGTACCGTACGCTCATGGCTGCCGACGCCGCCGTTATGGTCATCGATGCCGCCAAGGGCGTTGAGGCCCAGACCATCAAGCTGTTCCGCGTCTGCACCCTGCGCCACATTCCCATTTTCACCTTTGTGAATAAGCTCGACCGCGAGGCACGCGATCCCTTTGAGCTTATGGAAGAGATCGAGAACGTTCTGGGCATCAACACGTATCCCATGAACTGGCCGATTGGTTCTGGCCGTAACTTCCGTGGCGTCTTCGATCGCCAGACGCGCCGCGTTATCGCTTTTGAGGGCGATGGCCATGCCAACGCTACCAAGAAGGTTGCCGAGGTCGAGGCCGAGCTGGGCGATGCCAAACTCGATGAGCTCATTGGCGAGGAGAACCACCGCAACCTGATGGACGATATCGAGTTGCTCGACGGCGCGGGTGATGAGTTGGACCTCGACGCCGTGTCGTGCGGTAAGCTCAGTCCTGCCTTCTTTGGCTCGGCGCTCACCAACTTTGGTGTGGAGCCCTTCCTTCAGGAGTTCCTGCGTCTGGCGCCCACGCCGCTGCCCTACAGGGACACCCTTACGGGCGAGCCCGTGGACCCTGCGACTAACGACTTCTCCGGCTTTGTCTTTAAGATCCAGGCCAACATGGACAAGAACCATCGCGACCGCATTGCCTTTGTGCGCATCTGCTCGGGTAAGTTCGAGCGCGGCATGGACGCTTTTCACATGCAGGGCGGCCGTAAGCTCAAGCTGGCTACGGGCACCGCGATGATGGCCGACGATCGCGCGATTGTCGACGAGGCGTACGCCGGCGACATCGTGGGCCTGTTCGATCCAGGCATCTTCTCCATTGGCGATACGGTGTGTGCAGGCAAGAAGCGCGTGCAGTTCCCGCAGATTCCTACGTTCGCGCCGGAGCACTTTGCGCGCATCACGCAGGTCGATACGCTTAAGCGCAAGCAGTTCGTCAAGGGTATGGAGGAACTTGCCCAGGAGGGTGCCATCCAGATCTTCCGCGAGCTGGGTGCTGGTATGGAAAGCGTGATCGTGGGCGTTGTGGGCGTGCTGCAGTTCGAGGTGCTCGAACAGCGCCTTAAGTCCGAGTACCACGTCGAGGTGCGCCGTCAGCCGCTTTCCTACACCGATATCCGCTGGATCATGAACGATCCCGATACCATCGACATCCCGGCGCTTTCGCTCACGCGCGACACGCTGCGTGTCGAGGACATGCGCGGCGGCAAATTACTGCTCTTCACGAGCCCGTGGAACGTCGATTGGGCGACCGACCATAACGAGGGCCTTGAGCTTTCCGAGTTCGGCAACATCTCGTTCTAGCGAACACCGGACGCGGGAATGTGAGGAGAAACATCGAGCATGAACATCACCGTGTATTTGGGTGCCTGCGAGGGGTGCGACCCGCAGCTTAAGCAGGCTGTGCGCGAGCTGGGTACCTGGATCGGCACCTCGGGAAACTCCCTGGTGTATGGCGGGTCCAAGACGGGCTTGATGGGAGAGCTTGCCCAGGCGGCGCTTGAGGCGGGCGCCGAGGTGACGGGCGTGGAGCCGCAGTTCTTTGTCGATTCTGTCCTACAGCTGGAGGGTCTTACCCGCTTGATCGTTACGCCCGATATCGCGCAGCGCAAGGCCAAGATGATCGAGCTGGGCGATGCTTTTGTGGCGTTTCCCGGCGGCACGGGCACGCTCGAGGAAATCTCCCAGATCATGAGCATGATCGGCTTGGGGCAGCTCGAGGCGCCGTGCGTCTTCTATAACCTCAACGGTTATTACAATCCCATGGCCGAGCAGCTCGATCGTATGCTGGCGTGCGATTTGACCTCGCCCGAGCGCTTGCGGGGCATCTCGTTTGTTCGCAACCTGGACGAGCTTGTCGCCTGCTTGAGCGCGTAGCGCGAGCGAGACTGACTGTTGATTCGGACGCGACGGGCATATGCTCGTCGCGTCTTTTTGATGCCGCGTTGTTGCGCCACGGCGGCTAGGCGCACCAATCGATGGGGGCGGTCCCGTGCTGGGTGAGGAGCTCGTTGGTGTGTGAGAAGGGGCGCGATCCTATGAAGGCGGGGAGGTCGCCTGCGGCTCGTGTGGCGGAGAGCGGCGAGGGATGCGTGGAGGCGAGGAAGAACTTGTTTGCGGCTGCACCGGTTGCCTCACGGGCGGCCTCGACCATATCGATGGCGTGACGGCCCCAGGTGAGGAACACGACCGGCTGCTCAAGCTGCAGACAGAGGCGCACGATTGCGTCGGTAATCGCCTTCCATCCCAGTTTGGCATGGGAGTTTGCAGCATGTTCGCGCACGGTGAGCGTGGTGTTGAGCAAAAGGACGCCCTGCTGTGCCCAGGAGGTGAGGTCTCCGCTGGCGGGCGCCGTGCACTCAAGGTCTGCGGCCATCTCCTTATAGATGTTTCGCAGGCTCGGGGGCAGCTTTTGTCCCTCGGGGACCGAGAACGAGAGGCCCATGGCCTGGCCGGGCCCATGGTAGGGGTCTTGACCCAAGATTACAACGCGTACGTTAGCGGGCGCGGTGAGGGCGAGTGCCTTGAGGATGTTATCCTGCGCGGGATAGATGGTCTCGGTTTGGCGCATGGCGTCTACTTGTTCCAGGAGACGTTGTGCCTGGGATACTACGTTGGCAGGCAGCTGCTCGAACCATTCGTTGATATGCGTGCGCTCGGTCATGAGGCCCCTTTTAGGCAGATGGAGGGTAAAAGCTACGACGATTTTGTCCCAGTTTGGATGGCAAGGTCAAGGAGCTTGGCGGCGCAAGAGCGCGATGTGCCACAATGGGGTTTAGGTTTTGTTGACGATGGAATGGAATGAGCATGCTACGTTGCCCCGTATGCGGACAGGAGCTTCAAGCGGACGATCGCGGCGCGGCGTGTCCCTCGGGGCACCGTTTTGACCGCGCGCGTGAGGGGTACCTCAATTTATTGCGCTCCAATAAAAGCGGTGACTCCATGGGCGACCCCAAGAGTCAGGCACGCAGCAGGCGCGATTTTTTAAACCAGGATTATTATGCCCCCTTGCGCGATGCGCTTGTGGATATCGTGCGCGAGCATGTCGCTGCTCGTGAGGGGAGGGAGCCCTTGGCGCTGCTCGACATCTGCTGCGGTGAGGGTTACTACACCTCTGCCATGGGCTCGGTTGAAGGCATTGATGCCTATGGCTTTGACCTGGGCAAAGAGATGGTGCGCTTGGCTGCCAAGCGCGGCGGTGCCACGTATTTTGTTGCCAACATGCGCTCTATTCCTGTTGCCGAAGCATCGATCGATGTGGCGACGCACCTGTTCGCCCCCTTTAACGAGCATGAATTCACGCGCGTGCTCAAGCCGGGCGCCTCGCTCTACACGGTTGTTCCCGGGGCTCGTCACCTGTGGGGCCTTAAAGAAGTGCTCTACGATACCCCGTATTTGAACGACGAGAAACTGCCGCAGACAACGGAGCTCGAGCTGGTCTCTACCCGCAAGGTCTCGGCGCAGATCACCCTTGCTACCCCTGCTGATATCGAAGCGGTATTCCAAATGACGCCCTACTACTACCGCACGCGTCGCGAGGACCGCGAGCGCTTGGCGAACCTCGAGCGGCTCCAAACGCCCATCGAGTTCCTCATCGCCGAATACCACCGCCCCATGTGACAAAAAGTCGACAGGTTTATTTTGTCACATTCGACCGCTGGGAGGCGTAAATGAACCGTTCACAGGAAGAAGCGCGCGCAGCGGGGCTGCAGCTTGTCCAAACACCGGAGGGCTTGGCGCTCACCGATGGGACCATGCAGCTCATTGCCGATTTTACGCACATGATTCCCCGTCTTAGGCAAGGGTCCTTGCAGCGCGAGCTGCTGGTTCGTGCCGCGCGCGTTCGCGGCGTGGAGCATCCGGTTGCCTTTGACGCGACGGCGGGGTTTGGCGAGGATTCGCTGCTCTTGGCAGCGGCGGGCTATGCCGTCGAGATGTTCGAGTGCAACCCGGTTATCAGTGCACTGCTGGCAGACGCCTTGCAGCGTGCGGCGAGCGACCCGCGTTTGAGCGAGCCGGCCTCTCGCATGCACCTTCATGTGGGGGATAGCATTGCGGGCATGGCGGGGCTTGTGGCGGCGGGCGCGGTTCCGTATGCGGTCTATTTGGATCCGATGTTTCCCGGGCGCACCAAGAGCGCTTCGGTCAAGAAAAAATTCCAACTGCTGCATCACTTGGAGCAGCCCTGTGCAGACGAGGCGGCACTTCTCGACGCGGCGCGGGCAACGGGTGCACGCAAGATTGTGATCAAGCGCCCCGTGAAGGGACCGCTTCTTGCAGGCGCTAAGCCAAGCGCCCAATTCAAGGGCAAGGCCGTTCGCTACGACGTTCTCGCTCTGTAGGGGCGTTGACGCTCGGCCGCGCCCGCACTACCGCTGCGGATGCGACGTGAGGTGCCAGCCTCCGCACCAGGAGCATTTGTAGCAGGTGAGGCCACCGCGCCCATGGGCGGCGCAAGCGGCAACGGCATCTTGGGCCTCGAGCCTACTGTCGTAGCGCGTCTTTCGCTCGCAGGCTTTGTAGCGCAGCGCCTCTTCATGTTCGGCGTGCATGCGGTCGCGTCGTTCGTCCTCGGCGGCAAAGAGGCTGTCGGGCACGCCCATATCCTCGTTGCCGAGGTCTGCCAAAAAGGCCATCTTCTGCTTTTCTCGCGCCGAGCGCTTCTTGCTGCCCATCGTAAAATCCTTGCGTTGCCGGGGTTGCTTGGGGTCATTATCGCGCATCTTTGAGTACGATAGGGTGCGTTTGCAAGTGTTTGGGAGGCGGCCGTGGCGCCGCGTATCCCATGGGATCAACCGGGAGAGCTATGGAGATTCGCAAAACCACCGAGGCCGATCTGCCGCAGGTCATGGCAACGTTCGATGCCGCGCGGGCTTTCATGCGCGCCCACGGCAATGCCACGCAGTGGCCAAAGGGCAACCCCTCGGAAGATAAGGTGCGTGCCGATATGGCCCGTGGCAACAGCTATGTATGCGTGGAAGATGGCGCCGTAGTGGGAACCTTCGCCTTCATAGCCGGTCCCGATGCCACCTATGCCCATATCGAAGACGGCGCGTGGAACTTTGACGCGCCGTATCACGTGATCCATCGCGTGGCGTCAAACGGCACGACGCATGGTGTTGCCAAGGCTTGCTTTGAGTTTTGCCAGCAGCGCGCCGATGCCCTTCGTATCGATACGCACGAAGATAATATCCCCATGCAAAACGCGATTCGCAAGCACGGCTTTGCGCGAGCGGGGGTCATTTACGTCTCTGACGGAACGCCTCGCGTGGCATTTGATTGGCAAAAGGAGCGCTAGGCCGTAGCGCTAGCTTGCAGGCTACATCCCGGGAAAGTCTGCCTGACGCAGTGCCTCGTAGAGAACGATGGCGGCTGAGTTGGAGAGATTGAGCGCGCTGATGCGGTAGCTTGCGGGATCGATAAAATTGCCGCAGATATCTTGCTGCAAAATCGCCTCGTGATTGGGCTCACTGTGCCCAAGCGCTTGCTCGTGCGCTTCCCAGGCTTCGGCGTTGGCAAGCGATGCTGCGTCGGGAAGCATCGGAATGCGCTCGCACCGCTCAGGCGCGCGAGCCAGCAGTTCCTCGGGAATGCCGTTGCTCTCGCTGCCAAATACCAGGTAATCGCCATCGCGATAGCTGCTTTGAGCATACGTGCGACGCGCCTTCTTTGTTAGGAGGTGCAGTCGCTCATCGTCCGCCGTGAGCTCGTTTTGACACAGAAAGTCCTCCCAGCCCTTATACGTGCACACGTCGAGGTTTTCCCAATAGCCCAGACCCGCGCGGTGCACGGTCTTGTGGTCGAGTGAAAACCCCAAGGGGCCAATTAAATGGAGGCGCGCTCCGGTGACAACGCAGGTTCGTCCGATGTTACCGGTATTCGCCGGAATCTCCGGTTGGTACAAAACCACGTTGAACATGAGTCTCCTTTGCATGCGAGCCATATGGATGCAGACCATCATACGGCTTTGCCCGCGGCTTGCAAAAGGCATCGCGCCTAAAGGGGCTGCCCTGTATGCGGTATGATGCCTGCGGAAGAAATCGCGCTGCACCAGGGCTCGCTCACGCACGATAGGAGAGAACGCATGGCGCATTCGGACAAGAACAACCCGCGCACGCCTCTCGAGAAGGCCATTTGCGGAATCGTCGTTTTGGCTATCGCTCTCGCAGGAGCTCTCTTTGGCGGCCAGGCGACCAATACGGGCACACCCGCGCTGCAGGAAGCCGCTTCCAGCCAGAAGCAGGTCGAGCCGACAAGCTCATTTACTTTCCGCAATGAGGACCGCTTGGAGAGCCATTACCTCAAGCACGGAATCGACATGGGCTATGACTCCGCAGATGACTATCAGGCGGGCGCCAATGCCGTCATCTCCAACCCTGATGCTTTGCATAAAACGCAGGCAGAGGATGGGGACGATGTCTATTTCCTCAAAAAGACGGGCGAGTTTGTGATCGTCTCGCAACAGGGCTACATTCGCACTTATTTTGTTGCCGATGAGGATTATTACGATCGCCAATAGAACTATCGTCAATAGAGCTGTGGCAGCGCAGCCTTGGTGGGCTGTCGCTATAGGGGAGAACCGATGAAATACACCGTTATCGCTGTGGGCAAACTTAAGGAGCGTTTTTGGAAGGACGCCTGTGCCGAGTACCTTAAGCGCCTGGGCGGTTATGCCAAAGTTGAGGTGCGCGAGGTTGCCGATGTCGATCCTGCGCGCGCCGGCGGCGTCGATGCATCGCGCAATCGTGAGGGGACGTCCATTCTCTCCTCGATTCCCGATCGCGCGCATGTGATCCTTCTCGCCATCGAGGGAAAGGAACGCTCGAGCGAGGAATTCTCCCAGCGTCTTGACCAGCTTGCGCTGGGCGGAAACAGCGACATCGTCTTTATTATCGGTGGCTCCGATGGTGTGTCGGATGCCGTGCGTGCCCGCGCGAACGAGACGCTCTCCTTTGGTCGCATTACCATGCCACATAACCTGGCACGTGTGGTGCTGCTAGAGCAGATCTATCGCGCTATCAAAATCAGCCGTGGCGAGCCCTATCACAAGTAGCTAGGTCACCTGCGCGCTGCGCCTGCCGCCTGTGTCAGCGCAGCCGCAGTGCGTCGATGGGCTGAGATCCCCGTGCGCCGCGCCGGCTGTGGCCAAACCCTGTTGCAAGATCCGCCTTGTGCTGCAAGCTTCACTACAGCTCAAGCACCTGCGCCTCGAGCACCTGCGCGTCGCCTGCGTCATGCGTGGACAAGATCACCAAGCGACCGGCCCCATGCCGTTTCACAAACGCGCACGCGCAAGAATGCGCCTGCACATCGAGTCCGCTAAACGGCTCGTCGAGCAGTACGAGCTCGCCTGGAGCGGCAAAGGCGCGCGCCAGCTCAACGCGGCGCCGTTGCCCGCCCGAAAGCTCGCGCACGGGGCGGGAAAGCACGTCTTCCGGCAGCAGCTCACAAGCGAGCCCACGCGCGTCGTCACTCACAAAGCCGGGGCGCGCAAAAAGCAGGATGTTGTCGAGGGCATCGAGGTCTTCGACAAGGCGCGTATCCTGAAACATCATCGAGTATTCCCGGGCGGTATTCTCGACAGCTCCGCCAAGAGGACGCTGCAGACACGCTATGGTGCGCAGGAGGGTTGTCTTGCCCGCTCCCGAGGGTGCCTGAAGGCAAAGGCAGGAAGATGGGCCGAGATCGAAGCTGAGGGGCTCGCACAAGGGCGCACCGCCATATCCAATCAGAAGCCCCTGGGCGTGCAGACGTGCCTTACGCGCGCCGTCTCCGTGCGCCGCCGCGCCGCCGCGCGACGCCCTCAAAGCGAGCCTCGCTGCGCGGGGCCAGGTGCCGCGAAGAAGCGCCATCGCGCCGTGCTCGAATAGCCACGACAGGCAGATCACGCAAACCGTCCAGGCAAAAAGATCAGGCGTCTCGAGCAGCAACTTTGCCTGGTAGATTCTCTCGCCAATAGAGCCCGTGGGAACGCCGATGAGCTCGGCGGCGATTCCCGCTTTCCAGCTCATGCCCAAGACGGTGCTGCTAGCGGCCTCAAGGTAGGGAAGGACCGCGGGCCATATGAGTGCGAAAAAGCGCCGTTGCCCGCGTACGCCAAAGACCTCAAAAAGGTCGCGCTGGCCGGCGTCCATATGGTCGAGTCCTGCGCATAAGGCAAAGTAGATGGCGGGCACAACCAAAAGCAGCACCGTAATGACGCTGACGTTTGCCGCGCCGGTCCAGATTAGCAGGATGACGACGACGCAGGCAACCGGCGTGCTTTTGATGGCCAAAAGCGCTGGCTGCAGCAGGATTCGCGCTGCGCGCACGCGCCAAGACGCCGCAGCAAGAATGCCCGCGAAGAGATAGCCGAGCAAAACCCCTGCCACGATGCGCAGCGTGGAGAAGCAGACGCTACTCCAAAACGCTTGGGCACAAACCAGGCGGCCAAGCGCCCGCAGCGCGTCGAACGGACCGCAAAGCAAAACGCCGCTGCCGTCCAGCATGCTCGCCGCCTGCCATACGGCAAGCCAAAAGATGACGGGCACGCAGCGGGTGAGGGCGTGCGCGCCTGTTGTCTTCTTGTCGATCGGTGGGTTTGTATCCATGGGACAGCTCGCTGCGTCGAGGGGGCGTCTTATGCCTGATAGTAGAAATCGTCCGCGGGAAGCGATCCGCCTACAGACGAGGCGTCGGCCTGATAGAGCACCTCGAGATAGCCGGCGAGCGCCTGCTTGAGCTCCTTGCCGGTAAGGCACACCAGATGGCAGGCGGGAATGGCCTTTTGCGCCACCGCCTCGGACTCAAGGATACCCTGCTCGACAACGAGCTTGGCGGCCTTCTCGGGATGCTCGTTGGCGTATTCCACGCTTGCAGACTGACCCTTGAGGAATTCCTCGACCGCCTCTGGATGCTCGTCAAGAAACTCGTTGCGCACGACGGTGACGCCGGTGACCAGCTGGCTGTCGTCGCCGGTTTGCTCGGCAACTTCATTCCAGGCATCGGTGAGGTCGATGGGGGCGGCCAGGGCCTGGTTTTTGACGAGGGCGGCGGTGGCGAAGGGCTGCGGCAACACGCCAACGGCTGCAGGATCCGAAGCAAGGACGCTTACGACTTCGGTTGCCTCGCTCTTGAACTCGAGCGTCACGCTGTCGGCGATGCCCGTGGACGCAAGCAGGTAGTTCATCACGTACTCCGGCGTGGTTCCCTTGCCGGTAAGGTAGACGGTCTTGCCCGCCAGGTCTTTGAGCGAGGCGACGGATGCGTCTCCCGTGACCACGCTGAGGACGCCGAGCGTATTGACGTCCAGACAGGTGATGCCGCCTTTGGTCTTGTTGTAGACAACCGATGCCGCGTTTGCGGGAATGAGCGCGATGTCGATATCACCCTTGATAAGGGAGGGGAGCACTTCGTCTGCCGCCGTGGAAAGGGTGAACGAATAGCTGTTGGCAAGGTCGCTCTTCTTGGATGCAGCCTGGTCCATAAAGTGCACGAGACCGATGGTGGTGGGGCCCTTGAGCGAAGCGACTCGCACAGCGGTGGACGAGCCGCCCGCGGTCTTTCCCGTCGCAGATCCCGCAGATCCTGCGGAGCCGGCAACGGTGCCTGTGGCGCCGCAACCGGCAAGTGCGATGCTCACCATGCCGAGTCCCGCTGCGGAAAGAAAGCCGCGCCTGCTTATAACCGTGCTGTTGCCAAAAGCCTCTGTTTTCATCGAAGTCCCTTTCAAGATTCCATGCTGAGTGGGCAATTTTTGCTTGCCGCGCGCCAAATTCAACGTGCGATTCTACAATGTTATACAACTGCTTGTCGTTCAAGAGGGGGACGATTATGAGCAATACGATGCGTGGGGTGTACACAGGCCTCGCAAAGATTCGCCGTACCGTTTTTTCCGAGGTGGCACGCCTGGCATACCAAGGGGGAGCGGATGCTGAGGGCAATGGCGAGGGCGATGCCAACGACTATAGCTGGGTCGATGAGCTGCCGTATAAGATCATTCCGGGTGACGTGGCGGCATACCGCGAGAGCGTCTTTTTGGAGCGTGCTGTTGTAGGCGAGCGCATCCGCTTGGCTATGGGCTTGCCGCTGCAGGGCGTGGATAAGCCGGCGAAGCTCTCCGACGGAGTGGCCGAGGCTGCAAAGCCCGAGACGTACTACCAGCCGCCGCTCATCAACGTTATCAAGTTCGCGTGCAACGCATGCGAGGACAACGTCTATCGCGTGATGCCGAGCGCCTGCCAGGGTTGCCTGGCTCATCCGTGCCGCGAGATCTGTCCCAAGGGTGCCATTACCTTTAAGGACAAGAAGGCCTTTATCGACCATAGCAAGTGCATCAAGTGCGGGCGCTGCGCCCAGGTGTGCCCCTATCAGGCAATCCACCACCATGTGCGCCCCTGCGCGGAGGCCTGTGGCATGAACGCGATCGGCTCCGACGAGCACGGCCGCGCGCAGATCGACTACGACAAGTGCGTGAGCTGCGGCCAGTGCCTGGTCAACTGTCCTTTTGGGGCCATTGCCGATAAGAGCCAGATCTTCCAGGTGATTCAGGCGGTACGCGCCGGTGACGAGGTGATCGCCGAGGTCGCACCTGCCTTTGTGGGCCAGTTTGGCGGCAAAGGCAATGTCGATAAGCTGCGCGAGGCCTTCCGAGACTTGGGATTCTCGGGCATGGAAGAGGTCGCCTTGGGTGCGGACCTGTGCGCCGTGCAGGAGGCCCGCGACTTTTTGGACGAGGTGCCCGAGAAGATTCCCTTCATGGGTACGAGCTGCTGCCCCGCGTGGTCGGTCATGGCCAAAAAGGAGTTCCCAGAGCACGCCGACTGCGTCTCCATGGCGCTCACTCCTATGACGCTGACGGCTCGCTTGATTCGCAAGCAACATCCCAATGCCAAGATCGTATTTGTGGGGCCGTGCGCCGCCAAGAAGCTCGAGGCCATGCGCCGCAGCGTGAAGAGCGAGGTCGACTTTGTGCTTACCTTCGAGGAGATGGCGGGCATGATGGAGGCGAAGGGTATCGATTACACCAAGCTTGCAGGTGAGGGGTCGAGCGATTTCGACGTGGCGAGTGCCGATGGCCGCGGTTTTGCCGTGTCGGGCGGAGTTGCCACAGCGGTTGCCAACGCGATCCACCGGGTGCATCCCGACCGCGAGGTGAAGGTGGCAAATGCCGAGGGCCTTACCGAATGCCGCAAGATGATGAAGATGGCGGTAAAGGGCAAGTACGACGGCTATCTGCTTGAGGGCATGGCGTGCCCGGGCGGATGCGTCGCGGGCGCAGGTACGCTTCAGGCCATCAACAAGACGGCCGGTGCCGTAAAGATGTACGCCAAGAAGAGTCCCAGCAAAAACGCTGTGGACAATACTTACGTTGGCTATATTCCCGAGCTTGAGCGCCCGGGTGACGGTGTCCACATTCATGCCGACGAGGCCGAGGCGATTGCGGTCCAAGAGACCTTCGAGGCGCAAAAACCGCAGGAGTAGGGCCTGTCGCGCACTGCTGTACTGCGTTTTACCTGATAGATGATGTTGCGTCCCCGATGCCCATGCGGTGCCGGGGACGTTTCTTTTGACAGACGAAATAGTTCTTGCATAACTGTATATAGCGTGTATATACTGTGCTTAACAGATATACACGGATAAGGATCGTCTATGGATATCATCATTTCCAATTCAAGCGGCAAGCCTATCTATGAGCAGATATCCTCGCAGGTAAGAGCGCAAATTTTATCCGGTGCTCTCGAGGCGGGGGAACGCTTGCCCTCTATTCGCGCGCTTGCCGATGGATTGGGCGTAAGCGTGATCACCACCAAACGCGCCTATTCCGATCTTGAAGGCGAGGGCCTTGTCGAGACAGTGCAGGGCAAGGGTTGCTTTGTTTCCCAGCAGAACAAGGCAATGCTTCGCGAGCGTCGCATGCGTCACGTGGAAGACCTTATGGCGCAAGCCGCTGCGGAGGCGATGGATATCGGCCTTACGCGCGATGAGCTTCACGACATGCTCGACCTTATGGTCCCTGAGGACCTTGAATAGAAAGGTACAAGGATGGAGAACCTGCTATCGATGCGAGGTGCAAGCCGACACATCAGCGACGATTTTGCCTTGCAAAACGTTGACCTTACCGTAAGAGAGAACGAAGTCGTGGGCTTTGTGGGCCCCAACGGTGCCGGCAAGACGACGGTTATCAGGGCGGCTTTGGGTTTGCTTCGCCTTGATTCGGGCGATTTGAATCTCTTTGGACATGCCTTTGGCGCTCATGCAGATGGGGCTTCGCAGCGCGAGGTCCGTGCTCGCATAGGCGTGGTCATGGATACGTGCCCGTTTCCAAGTGACCATACGGTGCGCCAGGCGGCGGCAAGCGTGTCTCCGGCATATCCGCATTGGGATTGGAAGCGGTTTGAGAGCCTGTGCGATGCGCGCGGCCTGAGTCTCAAGGCAAAGGTCAAGAGCCTTTCGCGCGGTATGGGAATGAAGCTTCAGCTTATTTGCGCCCTGTGTCACGGCGCCGACCTCCTGTTGCTCGATGAAGCGACGGCTGGGCTGGATCCGATCGCACGCGATGGAATGCTCGACGAGCTGCGTTCATTTGCAAGCGAAGAAGGGCATGGCGTTCTCCTTTCGAGCCATATCACGAGCGACCTGGAGCGGATTGCGGACCGCGTGGTGGCGATTGAGGCGGGGCATATCGTGTTTGATCTGCCCCGCGAGGAGATAACAGACACCGCAGGTATCGCGCGTTGTACGGCAGCACAGGCTGACGAGGTCATGGCGTGTGTGGAGGGGGCTCGGATGCAGCGTCGCGATTATAGCGTCGACGTGCTTGTGCCCGATCGCTTTGCCTTTACCGAGGCGTTTCCGGATGTGGCGTGCGATCGCGCGAGCATCGATGAGTATCTGCACTTCTACCTGGGGAGGACCGACCGATGAAAGAGGCAATCCGTTGCGATGTCGCTTGCGTTAAGCCATTTTTGCCCATGCTTATCTTGACCGTTGCCGTGATCTATGCCGTTTGGCTCTTTGCGGGCAATTTGTTCAGCGCGGTGGGAGGATCGGTCGCGATGATGACGCTGCTCATGTCTTTCTCGCTTGCGGGATACGACGATCAGTCTGGATGGGCTCGCTTTCGCGCGGCGCTGCCCATCTCACGTCGAAGCCTTATTGCTGGACGATATGCAGTGGTGTTGGGATTTGGACTCTGCGCGATTGTGCTGTGTGTTCCCTCGGCAATCGCGGTCGACACCATCGCTTTCGATGCCGCTGCATTTGAGCAGGCCACGTCGCTTTTCTATACGGGTATCGCATCTCTCGCGGCAGCGCTTGTGCTTTGTTCGCTCGTTATGCCGCTGGTTACGCTGTTTGGAACGGCGCGCGGTATGCGTTTCTTCGCGTGTGGCATCGGTGCTGTTGCTGCGGTAGTGGTCGTGTTGCTCGGGCGCTTGCTGCCCCCGAGCGTTGTGTCCGCGTTTGTCGAATCGATCGAGGCAAACCTTCTGTTTGCAGTTGTGGCCTCTATCGTCGTGGCTCTTGCTCTATACGGCGTGAGCTGTATGGTCTGCACTCGTATCTACTGCAGGCGCGATCTGTAAAGCATAAGGCGCCAATCGTTCTGACGTCTCGGTCTCATCCCAACCGCCCGGATCAATGTGCGATGCCGGGCGGTTTTTCTATTCTGGCTAGCCGTCGTGTAGCGCCGACATTCAACAATATGCCGGGGCGGTTTTCTGCACCTGCCATTGAATCAAAAAAGGCTCCCGCGCTTTTGCACGGGAGCCTTTTGCATGAAGATGCGCTGGTATGGGCAGCAGATCTTACATGTGGTCGTGGCAGGTACGAGCGATAACGTCGAGCTGCTGCTCACGAGTAAGGTCGATGAACTTAACGGCGTAGCCGGAGACGCGGATGGTGAAGTTAGCGTACTCGGGCTTCTCGGGATGCTCCATGGCGTCCTTGAGCTTCTCGACACCAAAGACGTTGACGTTGAGGTGGTGAGCACCGTTGGCAAAGTAGCCGTCCATGACGTTCACGAGGTTGGTAACGCGCTGCTCGTCGTCGTTGCCAAGAGCAGACGGGTTGATGGTCTGCGTGTTGGAGATGCCGTCCAGAGCGTACTCGTAGGGAAGCTTGGCCACAGAGTTGAGGGAGGCAAGCAGGCCGTTCTGCTCAGCGCCGTATGCGGGGTTAGCACCCGGGGCAAACGGGGTGAATGCCTTGCGGCCGTCGGGGGTGCCACCGGTAGCCTTGCCGTACACCACGTTGGAGGTGATGGTAAGGATGGAGGTGGTGGGCTCGGAGTCGCGATAGGTGTGATGCTTGGCGATCTTCTTCATGAAGGTCTTCAGCAGCCACACGGCGATGTCGTCGGCGCGCTCGTCGTCGTTGCCGTACTTGGGGAAGTCGCCCTCGACCTCGTAGTCGACGACGACGCCCTGCTCGTCACGGACGGTCTTGACCTTAGCGTACTTGATGGCGCTGATGGAGTCGACCACGTGAGAGAAGCCAGCGATGCCGGTAGCGAAGGTACGACGCACGTTGGTGTCGATGAGGGCCATCTCGGCAGCCTCATAGTAGTACTTGTCGTGCATGTACTGGATGAGGTTCAAGATGTTGACGTACAGGTCGGCCAGCCAGTCCATCATCAGATCGAACTTGTGCATGACCTCGTTGTAGTCAAGGTACTCGCTCGTGATGGGAGCGTACTCGGGGCCAACCTGCATGTGGTTGCCCTGCTTGTCCATGAACTTCTCGTCCTTACCACCGTTGATGGCGTAGTTGAGAGCCTTGGCGAGGTTGGCACGAGCGCCGAAGAACTGCATCTCCTTGCCGGTCTCGGTCGCAGACACGCAGCAGCAGATGCTGTAGTCGTCGCCCCAGACCGGACGCATGACGTCGTCGTTCTCGTACTGGATGGAGGAAGTGGTGACGGAGATCTTGGCAGCGTACTTGCGGAAGTTCTCGGGCAGACGCTTGCTGTAGAGGACCGTCAGGTTGGGCTCGGGAGCCGGACCCATGTTCTCCAGGGTATGCAGGAAACGGTAGTCGTTCTTGGTCACCATGTGACGGCCGTCCTGGCCAAGGCCGGCAACCTCGAGCGTAGCCCAGACGGGGTCGCCGGAGAAGAGTGCCTGATAGGACGGGATGCGGGCGAACTTGACGATGCGCAGCTTGAGCACCAGGTGGTCGATGAGCTCCTGAGCCTCGGCCTCGGTGATCTTACCGGCAGCAAGGTCGCGCTGGATGTAGATGTCCAGGAAGGTGGAAACGCGGCCCACGGACATGGCAGCGCCGTTCTGGGTCTTGATGGCGGCCAGGTAGCCAAAGTACAGCCACTGGACAGCTTCCTTGGCGTTGGTGGCCGGCTGGGAGATGTCGTAACCGTAGGCGGCGGCCATTTCCTTCATACCCTTGAGGGCGCGGATCTGCTCGGCGATCTCCTCGCGGGCACGCACGACGTCGTCGGTCATGGTGCGGCCGCCGCAGTTGAGCAGGTCCTCTTGCTTGCCGGCGATCAGGCGATCGATACCGTAGAGAGCGACACGACGGTAGTCGCCGACGATGCGGCCACGGCCATAGGTGTCGGGCAGACCGGTGATGACGTGGGAGTGACGAGCGGCGCGCATCTCAGGGGTGTACGCATCGAAGACGCCCTGGTTGTGGGTCTTGCGATACTCGTTGAAGATCTGGTTGTACTTGTCGTTGACATGGAAGCCGTAGTTCTCGGCAGCCTGCTGGGCCATCTTGATGCCGCCGTAGGGCATGAAGGCGCGCTTGAGCGGCTTGTCGGTCTGCAGACCCACAACCTGCTCCAGGTCCTTCATCTCGGGATCGATGTAGCCGGCGCCATAGGCGGTCAGGCCGGAAACGATCTCGGTCTCGCACTCGAGAACGCCGTTGTTGGCGCGCTCGGCTGCCTGAAGCTCCTGGACCTTGCCCCAGAGCTTGTCGGTCGCGTCGGTCGGACCGGCCAGGAAGGAGTCATCGCCGTCATAGGCGGTGTAGTTGCGCTGGATGAAGTCGCGGACGTTGATGTCGTCCACCCAGTGACCTCCGGTAAAGCCATTCCACTCGTCGCGTAGTGCCATGTATGCCTCCTTGCATTCTCGTGCCAATCCCTGTTTGGCACGTTGATTACCTACATCTCGCCCCGAAGAATCCTTTGCGCGCGCTCGGTGCGCTCGGGCGTCGGGGGTTCGACGTCACGAAGTTTGTAGGGGATGTTCAGCTCATCCCATTTGAAGATGCCCAGTGTGTGGTAGGGCAGGACCTCGACGCGCTTGACGCAGTCGCCCAGCTCGGCGATAAAATCGCGCGTGCGGTACAGGTACTCGTCGACATCGGTGATGCCGGGAACGAGTACGTGTCGAATCCACAGCGGCTGGCCGATCTGGCTCAAGTAGCGCAAGCAGTCGAGGATATTGGCGTTGTCGCGCCCGGTGAGCTTCTTGTGCTCCTCGGGGTCGATGTGCTTGATGTCTGCCATGACCAGGTCGCACACGTTCATCAGCTTGGTAAACGTGCCAAAGTACGGCTCGTTGCGCGTGAAGGTTGCGAGCGAGGTGTCGAGGCAGGTGTTGATGCCGCGTGCTTTTGCCTTGGTGAAAAGGTCGAGCACGAAGTCGGTCTGAAGCAGAGCTTCGCCGCCCGAGACGGTGACGCCGCCCTCGGGACCCCAATAGCTGCGATAGCGCTCAGCGCGATCGAGAAGCTCATCGGCTTCGATCATTTGGGCGCCCTCTGCGGCCCAGGTGTCGGGGTTGTGGCAGTAGCTGCAACGCATGGGGCAGCCTTTGAGGAAAATGATAAAGCGAACGCCGGGGCCGTCGGCCGAGCCAAAAGATTCCGTGGAATGGACACGTCCCTGCATCGTCGCTCCTCTCGTCACGTCGGTGCCGCAGCGGGTTTTCGCTTTTGATCCCGCGCAAAGCATGCGTCAGTACAAGGGCAATGTACTGTGTTCCGTAGGGTCGTTCCTTGATTAGAGTCAAGTAACGAGAAAAAATCAGGAATTTTTAAAGCATTGGAAAGAAGGCATGGAGATTCGCTAGAGAAATGTCCATATGAACAATGTTCACAGGTAGATGGTGGTGTTTGGCGAGTGCCTGCGGGGACGTGGGACGTGGGCGATGTGTGGGGCGTCGCGTGTCGCGTGTTGCGGCGTGCGACGCGACGGCTCCCCTCCAATTCAAAACCATCGCACAAACGTTTACATTTCCTTATTTTTGGCAAAAAGTTGACGTTTGTGCGATGGTTTTTGGGCGATGCGGACTGGGGCACCTCGTTCAGGACAGGTCCGTTGCGACCGGGCGCGGTGCGGGCACATGTGGGCACGGGTGTATGTGCGACCGGTTACAGGCGCAGGGCGAATGCGCCGCGGGCACAGAAGGGGCGGCACGTGCGCGGTGCGGGTGCCGCATCGCATCTGCCCATGGTCGTTACATGCCAGGAAGCTTGCTAGTCCTCGTGATGCGCAACCTCGGCAAGGCCATCGCGGTCCAGCACGAGCAGCTTGCCGCGGCCCACGCGTTTGACAAGGCCCTCGCGGACGAACTGCGCTACGTGGCGCGAGACGGTCTCGGGGCGCAGACCCACGGAGTTGGCGATGTCCTCGAGGCGTAGGTTGATTTCGGGACCCACGCAGCTGTGGTCGCGCAGCAGCAAGTACTCGGCAAGACGACGGCGCGGGTCGCGGATGCCCAGCATCATGTTCTTCTCTTCTGCGCGGTCGAGCTCGGTGCACACCATGCGGATGAGGCCGAGCGCCACGCTGGGATGGTTGGCGAGCATGGTTTCGAAGTCGGCGCGATGGATACGACAGAGTTGCACGCGCGTGAGGCATTCGACGGAATAATGGTAGATGTGGTCCTTGAGGAACATGCCGTACCAAAGGGCTTGGCCGTCGTGCAGCACATCGAGGACGTATTCCTTGCCGCCGGGGGTGGTGCGGTAGGTTTTGATGCGGCCCGAGCGCACGACGATGATCGATTCGATGGGGTCGCCCTCGTGCACCAGAATGGAGCCGCTTTCATGCGTCGAGTGACGTGAGCAGGCGAGCAGCTCGCGCTTGGCGTCGGCAGGAAGGTCGGCAAACAGACGGATGTTGTCCATGCATGATGACCCTGCGCGCGAGAAGGCGCAGTTGTGGCCGGCACCGGCGCAAACGCGCCCCGCCTGGTTCATACTCAACTTTTCGTCCATACGCATATCTCCGGTTACGCGCAGCAATACGTCGGGGTTTATTGTCACACAAAAGGCGCGATGGCGGTATGGCGTGCTGCCGGGCCGGATGCGGGGCTGCGGCCCGGCAGGCGGGAGGCAAAACCAGCGCACAAACGTCAACTTTTCGGCAAAAATAAGGAAAAGTGAACGTTTGTGCGCTGGTTTTGGCTGCGGCGCGGTGTGCGACAATGGGCGGCGTATGAAACGGCGGCAACATGGCTGTGGCATCGGCGTACGGTCGCGGCAACATGGACACAGCGGAATCTGGATTGCGAGGAGGGCTGCATGAAGCAGGCGGTTATCGGCATCTTGGCGCACGTGGATGCGGGCAAGACCACGCTTGCCGAGGCGATGCTTTTCGACGCGGGGCAAATCCGCACCCGCGGGCGCGTCGATAACGGCGACTCGCATCTGGATACCGATGCAATCGAGCGCGAGCGCGGCATCACGATCTTCTCTTCGCAGGCGGTGATTGAGCATGCAGATACGCGCTTCATGCTCGTCGACGCTCCGGGCCACGTCGATTTTTCCGCCGAGGCGGAACGAACGCTCCAGGCGCTCGATTACGCCATTTTGGTCGTGGGCGCAAACGACGGCGTCCAAGGGCACACCGAAACGCTGTGGCGCCTGCTCGACCGCTATGGCATCCCCGCGTTTATCTTCGTCAACAAGATGGACCTGGAGAATCCCGGACTCGATGCTATCGCCCTTGAGCTGCAGCATCGTTTGGGCGAGGGCTGCTTGGATGCCAAGGAACTTCTGGCCAAAGGGCCCGCGCTGGAGGATGCCGCCGCGCTTGACGAGCAAGCGCTTGAAGAATACCTGGACGAGGAGTCGCTCTCGCTGTCGACGCTTTGCCGTCTGGTGCGGGAGCGCGCTCTCTTCCCGTGCTTCTACGGCTCTGCCCTCAAGGACGAGGGCGTGGCCGAGCTGTTGGACGGCATGGAAAAGTTTATCGAAGAGTGCACTTGGCCTGTCGACTTTGCCGCGCGTGTGTACCGAGTGAGCCATAGCGAGCGTGGAGAGCGCCTTGCTTGGCTCAAGGTGACCGGCGGCGTGCTTCGCGCAAAGCAGCCGATGGAAGGGGTTAGCGCAGGCGAGGCATGGCGCGACAAGATAGACCAAGTGCGCATCTACAACGGCTCGAAGTTTGCGCTTGCACAGGAAGTCTCCGCGGGTGGCATCTGCGCCGTTACCGGTCTTTCCCATGTGCGGCCGGGTGACGCTTTGGGCGCGGAGCCCGCCGGAGTCTCGCCGATGATCGCGCCGGTTCTCACTTATACCGTGCTTCCGGGTGAGCGGGACGTCCATAGCGTCTATGCTGCGCTTTCCGAGCTGGCAGACGAAGACCCGATGCTTGGCGTCTCGTGGAATACCCATCTGGAGCAAATCCATCTGCAGCTTATGGGCGCGGTGCAGCTTGAGGTGGTCGAGCGTTTGCTCGCCGATCGATTTGGCCTTGCTGTCGGCTTTGCGCCGGGCGGCATTCTCTATAAAGAGACGATTGCCCAGCCGGTTGAGGGCGTGGGGCATTTTGAGCCGTTGCGCCACTATGCCGAGGTGCACCTGCGCCTGGAGCCGTTGCCTGCTGGCTCGGGCATGGAGTTTGGTACCGTGGCCTCGACCGACGAGCTCGACCTTAACTGGCAGCGTTTGGCGCTCACCAACGCCATGGAGCGTGAGCACTTGGGCGTGCTCACAGGCTCGCTCATAACCGACATGCGCATCACGCTTGCGGGCGGCCGTGCGCACGCCAAGCATACCGAGGGCGGAGACTTCCGTCAGGCCACATATCGAGCCATTCGCCAGGGGCTTATGGAAGCACAGGCGATGGGCGCCGCCGTGCTGCTGGAGCCGTGGTATCGCTTTGAGCTCGAGGTGCCAGGCGAGTGCGTGGGCCGTGCGCTTACCGATCTTACGCGCATGAGCGCTGAATACGAGCCGCCTGCGATGGCGGGGGAGCGTGCGACCCTCAGCGGACGCATGCCGGCCTCTGAGGTGCAGGACTATGCGCTTGACGTCGCTGCCTATACAAGTGGTCTCGGTCGCCTTTATCTGGAGCTTGCTGGCTACGCGCCGTGCCATGATGCCGAGCGCGTGATTGAAGAGGCCGCCTACGAGCCCGAGGCCGACCTGCCCAACACGCCCGATTCGGTCTTTTGCTCCCATGGTGCCGGCTACACCGTCAAATGGAACGACGTCCCCGCCGCGGCCCACGTGCGCATCGACCCCGCCACCTTCCGCCCCTGGCGCCCGGCAGATGCCGAGTTCTTTGGTCACTAGGTCGCGCGCTTTGATTCCGGCTTGAACGCAGGCGCGCTAAAAAGGAGAATGTTCGCAACCCGTTCGCGAAATCTGCACGCCCTATAGCGAGTGGGCTCTCGTTTGAGCTGATGCTGCCCGCGGGCAGCCGATAGGGGCAACCATGGACAATAGAATCTTTGGATACGCGCGCGTTTCCTCTGCCGATCAAAACCTGGATCGCCAACTAGACGCGTTGGGGCGTTTTCCCGTCCAACGCGATTTGATTTACGCCGATAAGGCAAGCGGAAAGGACTTTAGACGTCCTCAGTACCAGCGGCTTTGTCGCCGATTGCGCGAGGGAGACGTTCTGGTGATCAAGAGCATCGACCGCCTGGGGCGCAATTACCGCGAAGTCCTCGACGAATGGCGTCGCATAACGGTCGATAGACGCGTGGCTATCGTGGTGCTCGATATGCCACTGCTCGACACGCGCGAGCAGGCCGGCGGTATTACGGGGACGTTTATAGCGGATCTTGTGCTTCAGATCTTGAGCTACGTGGCGCAGGTGGAGCGCGAAAACATCAAGCAGCGGCAAGCGGAAGGGATAGCCTCGGCCCGCCTTCGTGGCGTTCGATTTGGCAGGCCGGTACTCGAGCGTCCTGAAAACTATCGTCCTGTCGTTCAGTCGTTTAAAGGAGGTGAGGTTACAAGACGAGAGGCTGCATCGCTCTTGGGTGTCAGCCCGTCGACATTTGACCGTTGGCGACGGGCCGATGCACTTGCGCTTGGCGCAGGCGCTGCCAAGACGGATCCATCAGGCCGCTCAACGTTCGAGCGTTCGCTTTAGCTAGACCTTTTGACGAGGGGAGTTTATTCCGCAGAGTCCACTCCTTCCCTCGGTATTTTTCGAGTTCACGCCCCAAAACCAAATAATGCCATCGGGTCGTCAATTCGTCTGCTTTTTGGCGAGGATTCATATGGTTCACAGCGGAGGGTGAAAGGAAGAAAAATGGATGAAAAAATGGATGGTGTAGGCGTTGCCGAATTCCTGAAAGCAAAGACGGAGAAGGTTTTAACGAGGCCTAAGGTATTTATTGCCGGCCTGGTGCTCGGCGGGATACTTGTATCGATCGTGTTTACCGTGATCTTCAATATTGGCAAAGACGTGGGGTCAAAAGAGGCATCTCCCGATACACTGTCGCCTACAGTCGTATTCGAACGCATTGTTTCTCAAAACGAAATGGTGACGGTCTCCCAGAACTATGCGATTGTCGATAAAGCGACGGACGCCAAAAGGTTCTTCGATTTGTTTGAAATCCCCTTTACTCAGAATAGCTTCTGGTATCGCTATGTAGGGACTATCAAGGCGGGCGTAAATCTCGAAAATGCCGAGATTGCGCCGCCCAAGGGCGACACGATCACCATAACCATGGATAAGCCGTATGTGATTTCGAATACGCCGGATATGGAAAGATCCGGGGCTCTCGAAGAAAACAACAACATCATTAACCCGATCGAGGTCAGCGATGTCACTGCTTTCGAACAGCAGTGCAAGGAGCGAAGTGAAAGCGAGGCCATTAAGGACGGGAAGTTGCTTGAAGAGGCTCAAGCAAACGCTGAGGCGAACATCCGTGCGATGTTTAATTCTGCGTTTGGCGATCAATACAACGTCGAGTTTGTCTATCGGCAATAGAGGGGCTTGTTATGAAGGACGACGATACAGCCGAAGAGTTTGCCGCTTGCGATGACAAGGCCGCACAGCGGAATATCGATATAAGAATTATTGCATCTAATGTTGCCGAAAGTGCCGGAAGCGCTGCGACGAATATCCTTGACGCCGTCAATGGCGTAGCAAGATCGGTGCCGAAGATCGGTGATGCAGCGGCAAATATCGCGGTGAAAGCCGAAGATACTGTTGCGGTTTTAAACTCACCTGAGCAGGTTCAGACACTGTTGGATGCGTGCTATCAGGCTGCTTTGGATGGAATTCCAAAAGTGAGCAGCTCGGTCGATACCCTTGTGGACGAGTACCGAGGCAAATCCGAAACGACAGCGGAGGCGGCAAGGAAGCTGATCTCAAATCAGTTGATCAAGTGCTCCACTTCGGGCTTTTTATCAGGGGTCGGCGGTGCGTTAACGCTGCCTGTAACTGTGGCTGCAGCATCGGCGAATATCGGTAGCGTTATCTATATGCAGATGCGGATGGTTGCCGCCCTGGCGCAGATGGGCGGCTATGACATTCATTCCGACCAGGTTCAGACGATGGTCTACGTTTGTCTGACGGGGAAAGCCATGTCGGACATCCTGAAGAGCGCCGGCATTAAGACTTCGGAACGTTTGGCTGTCAACGTGATAAAAAAGCTTCCGGGATCAGTCTGCACTGCGATTAACCGTCGTGTGGGGATGCGATTCGTTACGAAGTTCGGCGAAAAAGGAGTTGTCAACCTGGGGAAAATGGTGCCCGTCGTCGGCGGGGTCGTGGGCGGCGGATTCGATTTCGCCACAACCAAGATGATTGGCGACAACGCCTATCGAATGTTCATTGCTGAGCAAAAGTAGGACCTTGCCGTCAGCACGTCTAGCACGCCGCCAAAGAAGTCGGTACAACTTGGTATAAGTTGGTATAATTTTAGCATCGAAAGCACAGTGGATAAGGAGGCCGTCATGACGCCCAATCCCTTTAAGCCTACGGCGGGAAAACGGCCTCCGGTGTTGATTGGACGCGAGGCGGTAATAGAGGACTTTGCCGAGGGTCTCGACAACGGTGCCGGTGCACCGGGCAGGCTCATGCTCCTAACGGGCAACCGTGGTTGTGGCAAGACGGTTTTGCTGCGTGAGCTTGAGCGTTTGGCCAGCGAGCGTGGATGGGTGGTTATTTCCGACTCCGCTTCGCTTGGTTTGTGCGACCGTTTGGCCGACGCGCTTCGTTCGAATAAGCCCGCCGTGACGTCGATGGAGCTTGGCCCGTCGTTTGGGCGCATATCGGTCGAGGCGGCGCGAGCGAAGGGCGAGACACTGCGAGGCCTCGTCAATGAACGCCTCAAGAAGCTTGGGCCAGGAAAAGGCATCCTATTTGCCATCGATGAGGCGCAATCCGCGTCTATCGAAGAACTGGCGGCGTTGGCCGTTCTCTATCAGCAGGTGCTCGGGGATCAGGATGCTACGTGCCTGCCCGACGGTGACCAGCGTGGCCTTGCGCTGGTCTTTGCCGGCTTGCCCAGCATGGTCGATGACCTGCTCGAGGAACCGAGCGTAACGTTTTTGCGACGCGCCCAGCAACGTACGCTGGGGCCGATTCCTCTGCCCGAGGTGCGCGATGCGTTTATCCAGACGGTGCAAGATGTTGGGCTTTGCATCGATGTAAAGACGGCGAGTCTTGCTGCGCGCAAAAGCATGGGCCACCCCTATATGGTTCAACTTGTGGGCTACTACATGTGGCGGTCTGCCGCGCGTCGCGATTCCGAGATTATTGAGTCGAGCGATGTCGAGGCCGGCTGCACGGATGCCGTCTCTGAGTTCTACGAGGCGGTCGACGCGCCCCTGTATTACGGGCTACGCAGCCCGCAGCGCCTGTTTATCGAGGCGATGGCGGTCGATGCGGACAAGCCGACGCGTGTTGCCGATGTTATCAATCGCTGCGACCGAACCCAGAGCTGGGCAAGTAAGTATCGAGCGAGCCTGATTCGCGAGCGCGTAATCGAGGCGGCCGGATACGGCCTCGTTCGTTTTGCCGTTCCTATGCTGGGTGAGTACATTCGCGATTGCGTGCTGTGGCACGAATAGTGTGACAAAGAGATATAGCCCTTTCCCGCATTGTTGGACGAGAGGTCGAAACATGGTGATTCATACTGAGCGCTTGGCGCTTCGTCCGTGGCGCGAGACGGATGCGGCCAATCTTTTTGCGTGCGCGAGCGACCCGGACGTGGGGTCGGCTGCGGGCTGGCCGCCCCATCAAAGCATCGAAGAAAGCCGAGAGATCATCCGGACGGTTTTTTCGGCGCCGCACACCTTTGCCGTTTGCTTGGCCAGGACGGACGAGCTTGTGGGCAGCATCGGCCTCATGCCGCCTCGCTGCGAACCGGGCCGCCAGGGCGTTGGCCTTGAACTCGAAGTGGGCTATTGGATCGCCAGGCCCTTTTGGGGTCGAGGCTTTGCCCCTGAAGCCGTGCAGGCCATGCAGCGCTATGCATTTGAAACACTCGGCTGCAAGGCGCTTTGGTGCGGATACTACGAGGGCAACGATAAGTCGTTGCGCGTTCAGCAAAAATGCGGGTTCACGCCGCATCACGTCGAGCGCGACGTGCCGTGCGATCTCATGGATGATGTGCGCACTGAGTACTTTACGTATTTGACCTGCGACGATTGGCGCAAGCAGACGGAAGGGAAGCGATGACGGTGCCACGGCAGCCAGGCGCTATCGAGGTGCGCGGTGCGCGCGTGCATAACCTGAAAGATATCGACATCGACATTCCGCTGGGTAAGCTCGTGGGCATTGCCGGCGTCTCGGGTTCGGGCAAGAGCTCGCTTGCTCTGGGCGTCCTTTATGCCGAGGGTTCACGACGCTACCTGGAGGCGCTTAGCACCTACACGCGCCGACGCCTCACGCAGGCCGAGCATGCACAGGTGGATGAGGTTCTGCACGTGCCAGCGGCCTTGGCGCTGCATCAGCGCCCCAGCGTGCCAGGCGTACGCTCCACCTTTGGCACCATGACCGAGCTCAACAACAGCCTGCGCTTGCTCTTTAGCCGCTGTGCCCGTCACGTGTGCCCGCACTGCGGTGCGCGTGTGGAGCCGAGCCTTAACGTGGCGGCGGGCCTGGCCCTCACCTGCTCTGCCTGTGGGCACGAGTTCTATGCGCCGGGTGCCGAGGACCTGGCATTCAACAGCGGTGGCGCGTGCCCAACCTGTGGTGGCACCGGCATCATGCGCGAGGTTGACGAGGCGAGCTTGGTGCCCGATGAGACCAAGACCATCGACGAGGGCGCGGTACTTCCCTGGGGCTCGCTCATGTGGGACCTCATGAAGCAGGTTGCCGGCGAGATGGGCGTGCGCACCGATGTGCCGTTCAACCAGCTGACTCCGGCCGAGCGCGACATCGTCTTTCACGGGCCGGCCGAGAAGAAGCACATTCTCTATGTTCCCAAAAACGGTCGGGGAGCCACGCCGCTCGACTTTACCTACTACAACGCCGTCTACACCGTTGAGAACGCACTTTCCAAGGTCAAGGACGATAAGGGCCTCAAGCGCGTGGCGCGTTTCTTGCGCGAGGGGCCGTGCCGTGATTGCGGAGGCACGAGGCTTTCGGCTGCGGCACGACGTCCCCAGGTGCGAGGCATCGACCTGGCGCAGGCTGCTACCATGACGCTTGGCGAGTCGATTGAGTGGGTGCGTAGCGTACCGGCGTCCTTGCCGCAAGAGATGCGCCCTATGGCGGCGGACATCTGCGATTCGTTTCTCAACACGGCGCGCCGTCTGGTCGATCTGGGACTCGATTACCTGTCGCTCGACCGTGCGGGAGCCACACTTTCGACGGGAGAGCGGCAGCGCGTGCAGCTCGCACGCGTGGTGCGCAATCGTTCCACGGGCGTGCTCTACGTGTTGGACGAGCCCTCGATTGGTCTGCACCCGGCTAATGTCGATGGCCTGGTGGGCGTGATGCGCGACCTGGTTGCAGACGGTAATACGGTGGTGGTTGTCGACCACGATACGCGTGTGCTTGCGGAGGCAGACTACCTGGTCGAGATGGGTCCTGCTGCCGGAGCCGCCGGTGGCAATGTGCTCGCGGCGGGTACGGTCGACGAGGTGACCATGGCGCTCGAGAGCCGCATTGCTCCGTTTCTCCGCACGACACCCCTGCGCTTGCGTCCGATAATTGCCGAAGACGAGCTGTTCGAGCATGGACATATTCGCATGGAGACGGGTGCGATTCATACGGTGAAGCCCTTAGAAGTCGATATTCCCCGCGGCCGTTTGACGGCGGTCACGGGCGTTTCCGGCTCGGGTAAGACCACGCTTGTGCTCGAGACACTCATTCCCGCCCTCAAGGCGCAGGCGGCGGGAGAGCGCATGCCGCGCCACGTACATTGGATCGATGCCGAGGGAATCGCCCGCGCGAACCTTATCGACGCAACGCCCATCGGCGCCAACGTGCGCTCGACGGTTGCGACCTATGCCGATATCCACGACGAGTTGCGCCGTGCCTACGCTCGCACGCCCGAGGCGAAAGAGGCGGGCTACAAGGCGGGCGCCTTTAGCTACAACACCGGAGCTTTGCGGTGTCCCATCTGCGACGGCACGGGTGTCATCTCGCTCGATGTGCAGTTCTTGCCCGATGTCGAGATCGTCTGCCCTGCGTGCCGGGGTTCTCGCTACTCCGAGGCGGCCTCGCATATCCATCGCCAGGGCGCAGATGGTAGCCTCCTTACGCTGCCGCAGCTTATGGATATGAGCGTGGATGAGGCGCTCGATGCAACACTGGGCCTCAAGAAGGTCCAGACGCGTTTGCAAACCCTGCACGACCTGGGCCTTGGCTACTTGACGCTCGGCGAGCCCACGCCGGCGCTTTCGGGCGGCGAAGCTCAGCGCCTTAAGCTCGCAAGCGAGATGGGCCGCGTGCAAGACGATGCCGTCTTTGTGTTCGACGAGCCCACGATCGGCCTGCATCCGCTCGATGTCGAGGTGTTGCTGGGTGTCTTTGATTCCCTGGTATCGAAGGGCGCGACCGTCGTGGTGATCGAGCATGACCTCGACTTGATTCGCAACGCCGATTACGTGATCGATATGGGCCCCGGTGGCGGTGAGCGCGGCGGTCGCATCGTCTGTGCGGGAACGCCTGCTGCGGTTGCGGCCTGCCCCGAGAGCGCTACCGGTCGCTATCTGTAGCCCCGCTCAACCTCTCCCCATATGCAAAAAGCCGCCGTGAGGACGATCCCCCACGGCGGCTCGGCATACAAAGCTGGTGCTGCCCCGCTTCTTATGCGCGGTGCCAATCGGTCAGGCAGGCATCGAGGCCGGCAACGACGGCCTCCTTATCCATGTGACGGCCGATGATGCACAGGCGCGTCTCGCGGTCGCCCACCTCATCGTCCCAGTAGTCGCGAAGCTCGGGATTATCGGCGATGATCCGCTGCTTCTCGTCCTCGGGCGCGGAGTCCACAAACAGACCGTTTTCCATCAAGCGCATCTGATGACCCGCCTGTTCGAAGATGTAGCACATGTCGGGGTTGGCGTTTTGCCACAGCGGACCCTTGACGCGAATGACCTCGTCGGGCCACTCCTGCTCCACAAAGTCGGTGAATTTCTGCAGGTCAAAGGGCTTACGACGGGCGTAGGCAAAGGTCTCGATGTCGTATTCCAGAACCTCGGGGTCGTCGTGCTCCTCGGGGTGCTCCATGGCCTCGACCCATGCGGCCGACTTATAGGCGCGGCTAAAATCAAAGCGGCCGGTGTCCAGCAGCTCGTCCATGGGGACGTTGCCCTGCTCGGCCTCGACAATCACAGCGTCCTTCTGCAGGCCGCGCACGATGGCCTTGAGCTCGGCAATCTGCTCGGACGTCACGGTGTCGGTCTTGTTGAGAACAAGCGTGGTGCAAAACTCGATCTGCTGAATCAGCAGGCTTTCGATATCGTCTTCGTCGATATCCTCAGCGAGCAGGTCGCGGCCGCCGTTGAATTCGTCATACATGCGTGCGCAGTCCACCACGGCAACGATGTTATCGAGTGCAAGCAGGGGCTCGCCGTCGGTCTTGGCATCGTCGCAGAAGGAAGAGATGGTGTAGGCGATGGGGATGGGCTCGCAGATGCCGGAGGCCTCGATGATGATGTAGTCGAAGTCGCCGGACTCGGCGATGCCCTGCAGCTGATTGGCGAGGTCTTCGGACAGTGTGCAGCAGATGCAGCCGTTGGTGAGGGGGATGAGGTCGTCTGTCTCGGAGAGGCCGCCGTCGGCGATGAGGTCGGCGTCGACGTTGATCTCGCCGATATCGTTGACGATCACAGCGGCGCGGATGCCGCCATCGTTTTCGAGGATATGGTTGAGCAAGGTGGTCTTGCCGGCACCGAGATAGCCGGTGAGCATCACGATCTTGACGGGCTTGTTGGGCATGGGCCCTCCTTTGTTAGTCGCAGCTGACAAGTGAATCTTAGAACAGACCGCGCCTTATGTACCCGCCCACGGGCTAAAAATCACAGAGAGGTTCTGCTCGTGCCGAAAAAACAGCCGCGGGCCGCCCATGGGTTGGGCTTGCCTGCGGCTGCGATGGCGAACGCTTACGCGTGGGCGGTGTGTCTACTCCCAGGTCTTCCAGACATCGGGGGCGTAACCGACGGTGGCGGCGCGTCCGTTGCGCACGATGGGCTCCGCGAGCACCTGCTGGTTTTCGAGCAGCTTGTCAAAACGCTGGCTTTCTGCCAGGTGCTGCACGAGCGCGAGTGTGTCCTGGTCTTTCGCCTTGGGATCCAGCAGCGCGTCGATGCCGCCCACGGCACGCATCACGCTTTGCAGCTCACCCTTGCTCATCTCCTTTTCGCGCAGGTCGATGAACTGGACCTTGATGCGTCGCTCCTTGAAATAGCGCTGCGCCTTCTTGGTGTCGAAGCTCTTTTTGGTGCCGAAGATCTGAATGTTCACGATGCCTGCCTCTTCGTTGGAGTGCGGTTGCCTTGCGACATGGTATCGCACGGTGAGCACGAAAGGACGCTAACGAATGAAGTTCGTCCTGGCGCGCTCCGGCTCGGGTGCGGTGATGCCCGCGGTACGTCCCGCTTCGATGCATTTGAGTATCCATGCCATATTGCGGCCCAGGTTGCGCATGGTCGCCATGCCCTCGGCGTCCTGGAGGGCTTCCTTAGGTGCGCCTCCAAAGGCGACGTTCCAGTAGGTAGACGAGACGACGGGCATTTGGTTGATGGTGAAGTACTTGTTGAGCACGTCAGCGCTGGCGCACGTTCCTGCGCGGCGGGCGACGGCGATGGACGCTCCGGGCTTGTGGGCAAAGGCGGCGCTGCCAGCGTAGAAAGCGCGATCGAGGAACGAAAGGATGCGACCCGAAGGATGCGCGTAGTAGACCGGCGTGCCAAAGACAAAGCCATCTGCCTGGGCGGCGAGGTCTAGAAACTCGTTGACGGGATCGTCGTCAAAGACACAGCATCCACCGAGGTCACTGCATCGGTTGCAGCCGATGCAATCGCGATATGCGCCAGCGCCTAGTTGGAAGATTCGGGTATCGATGTCTTCGGCCTCGAGCGCCTGCGCTACTTGTTCCAGCGCCGTCGCCGTGTTTCCATGTGTCTTGGCGCTGCCGTTGACCAATAGAACCTTCATGGGCCCTCCCCAGTGTTTTCGTGTACATGCCCTGGATTATCGCACGTTCTCAAACGTATGTGCGTGCGTGCCAGGCGTATACTGTCGCGCATCGAGAAAGAGGATGGATGCAACAGACGATATCGACTGCAAACCTACCGCGTCGCACCGGCGTGGTGCTGGAAGGCGGAGGATTTCGAGGACTCTACACCGCCGGCGTGCTCGACGTGTGGATGGAGCATGGGGTTACTGCCGACGGAACGGTAGGGGTCTCCGCGGGTGCGGCGTTTGGATACAACTTCAAATCCCGCCAGATTGGGCGCGTGCTTCGCTATAACACCGCCTATGCTGCCGACCCGCGCTATGCGAGCCTTGGCAACTGGCTGCGCACGGGCGACCTGTACAGTCGCGACTTCGCCTATGGCGAGGTGCCTCTCGTGCTCGACCCGGTGGATATCGAGACGTTTCGCTCTTGGCCTATGCGCTTCACGGCGGTGGCGACCGATGTCAATACCGGCGCGGCGGTCTATCGCGACCTTGAGCACGGTGATGCGGGCGATATCGAGTGGATTCGTGCGTCGGCGTCGATTCCTGTACTGTCGCACCCCGTGGCGATTGACGGGCGTGAGCTTTTAGATGGCGGTGCTGCCGACTCCATTCCCGTGGCATGGATGCGCGAACAGGGCTATCAAAAGATTGCTGTCATACTTACGCAACCGCAGGGCTATCGTAAAGAGCCCAATCGTATGATGCCCCTCCTGCGACTTTGGCTGCATCGATATCCGCACTTGGTGGAGTTGCTTGCGCACCGTCACGAGCAGTACAACGCATGCCTGGATATGATTGAACGTCTTGAGCGTGAGGGGACATTATTTGTGATTCGTCCTAGCCGGGACGTGAGCGTGCCCGCCATATGCAAAGACCCGCAAAAGCTCGAGGAGATATACGCGGTGGGGCGCGCCGACGCGTTGAGCACGCTCGATGGCTTGCAGACGTTCTTTGCGTAGCATTCGATGCCCGCGGCCTAGAATAAACGTTGATTTCGAGCCAAATGTCCAACTGGTATGGCCCCCTTGCGTTTTATTATCAAGACACGCATTGAACGCAAGGGGAGGTTGCCGTGAGCCAGATACATGACGACTCTTGGCAATTCCCCATGCCGCTTATGTGCACAGCGTTCGAGGCGGGTTCGCTCGATCACGCGCTTGCCCAGATGCCCAAGGACGGCTTTGGGGCCATTGCACATGCCGAGGCCCTCTACTATCGCGGGCTTCCCGATGATGCTTGCCGTTTGGCAGAACCTTATCTGACCTCGAAAGATTTGTCGCTTCGTCTCTCGGCATGCTTGATTTGCGCCTACGCGAACCTGTCTCTTAACCGTTCTGTGACTGCTCGCCGTTGCCTCAAGCACCTAGAGGAGACGGGAAAAGACCCGCGCGTAACCGAGAATCCGCGCGCTCGCGCTTCGTACATGCTCTTTGCGGCGAGCGCTTGTGTGTTGCTGCATTTTCCCTCTCCGGTGTCGCGAGAGGAGTTCGGCTCGTATGCCGCGCTGCTTCCCGAGGGGCTGCGCCTGTTTGCGACGTACGCGTTGGCGCATCGTTCCTACCTTGAGGGCGATTACGGGCGCTGCGTGGGCATGGCCGAAAACGCCCTGTCGATGAAGCAGGGGAGCTATCCTGTGGCGGAGGTTTTCTTGCACTTGATGGCTGCTGTGGGATGGATCAATCAGCATGATATCGAGCGTGCCAAGGCGCATTTCATGCGTGCTTGGCAGATAGCACAGCCTGACGATTTGATTGAGATGCTCGGCGAGCATCACGGGCTTTTGCAGGGCGTGCTCGAATCGTGCCTTAAAAAGGACTTCCCTCAGGACTTCGCACGCATTATCAAGATCACCGATCGCTTTAGCCGCGGGTGGCGGCTCGTGCATAACCCCACGGCGGGGGCGAGCGTTGCGGACAATCTGACAACGACGGAGTTCGCCATCTCCATGCTGGCGTGTCGCGGCTGGACAAACGACGAGATCGCCGCTCATCTGCAGATATCGCGCGGAACGGTAAAGAATCGTCTCTCGAGTTCTTATGCCAAGCTGGGCATTTCGAGCCGTGCCGCCCTCAGGCAGTTCATGTTGCTGTAGTCGTGACAGGGGTTACCGTCGGGGTGTTCTTGGAGCGTTTAGGCGAATAAAAGAGGGTCATCGAGCTGCGTCGATGACCCTCAATCAATGCGTATGGGTTGCTTGACCCGTGCTTCCTATGTCCTATGCTTGGCGCCAAGTCTCAACGAGTTCTGCCGCCGCGGCGTGCGGATCGGGCGCGCTGCAGACGGCGGAGACAACGAAGAAGCCTTCGACGCCCGTTGCCTTGAGGGCGGGTAGGTCTGCAGCTTTCACGCCGCCGCCAACGACGATGGGTCGCGGGCTGACCTCATGCAGGGCGCGCAGGTCGTCGAAATCCTGCGTGACGATGCTGCCGTCGGAGGTGAGGCCGGCGTCTTTCTTGGTCGCCGTCTCGTGCAGGGGGCCGACACCCAAGTAATCGACAAGACTCATATCCGCCGTTTTCACGTACTCGAGCATCTCCTCGCAGCGGGCGGACAGGCCCACGATGGCGTCGGACCCCAGCAGCTTGCGACACACGTCTACGGGGATGTCGGATTGGCCTACATGCACACCGTCGCACTTGATGCCGCGCTCGCGGGCGGCGAGCACCGCGTCGAGTCGGTCGTCGATGAGCAGTGCCACCCGGTCGCTCTTGCCCGCGTGGGCGATGACACTTGCCGCCTGCGCCGTGTACTCGATGAGGTCGCGCACGGAGCAGACCTTGGAGCGAATCTGCATGCAGGTAAAGCCGGCGTCGAGTGCCTGCTCCACCACGTCTGCAACGGGGCGCCCCAGGGTGTTTTCGGGCCCCAGTACCAAGTACGCCGAGATATCCAGATTGTCACGCATGCTCATGGTTTATGCCTCCTGTGCTTTGAGCTGGGCGTCCAGGCGTTCCAGCTTGCCGTCCATCATGTGGTCGAAGCCCGGCCGCACGTCGGCCTTGAGTACGACCTCGGTGCGGATGCCCTTTTCCGCCAAGACGAAGGTGGCGTCCTTGACCACCTGCATGACCTCATCCCACTCGCCCTCGATCTCGGTGAACATCGAGGTCGTGCGGCTGGGAAGGCCAGACTCGCGGATAACGCGCACGACTTCTGCCACCTCGGCGGAAAGCTCGTCGCCCGTACCGCAGGGAGCGATGGCGACGGCGATAAGCGTGTTCATCTAGGCCTCCTCGACGCACATCGGGTTCGCGGCGATCTCTTCGCCCGTGGCGCGGTAGAGCTCGTCGATAAAGGCGACCTTGAAGCTTGCGGGCGCATTCGCCACGGCTGCGGCGCGTGTGCCGGCGAGGTTGTAGTGGGACGTGCCGGCGACCGCCGCGGTAAAGGCATCGGCGCAGGTGGCGTAGACGGCGAGCACGCCGCCCTGGGAGCAGCCGCAGCCCGTGATCTTGGACATAAGCTCGCTGCCTCCGTGCGAGCGTACGACGGTAGCGCCGTCGGTCACAAGGTCGACCTCACCGGAAACCACCACGGCGCCGCCCGTATAGCGCGCAAGTGTGACGGCGGCTTCACGTGCGGCGTCAACGCCGTCGGTGGTATCCACGCCGCGGGGACGGTCGAGGGCGTCTTCGGTGTCAAGGAGCTCCCACAGGCTTGCGAGGGCGATAATCTCGGAGGCGTTGCCGCGAACGATGGTGGGCTTGTAGGGCTTGAGCTCAGAGAGCAGCTTGGTGCGCAGGCTGCCGATGCCCAAGCCCACCGGGTCGAGCACCCATGCCTTGCCGGCGTCGTGTGCGGCCTTGGCCGTTGCGGGGATGGTCTGCTCGTAGATGGGGAAGAGCGTTCCCATGTTGAGGTAGACGGCGTTGCCGGCGGCCACGAGCGCCTCGCCCTCGTCGGGCAGATAGACCATGGCTGCCGAGCCGCCTACGGCGAGCTGGGCGTTTGCCACAAAGTCGATGGTCACGGTATTGGTGATGGAACCCGCCATGGGGTTGGTCTCGCGCACCTTGTGCGCAGCTGCCGCGACGGCGGCTTCAATCTGGTTCTTTTCGATCATGCATGCCTCCCTAGGCTTTTGGGGATGCTGCACGTAAAGCTACAGTGTCCCAAAACCACGAGGACATGCTCCCTACGCCAGCGCTAACTGACAGGTTCAAAGGGTTGGGCGCATTGCCCTCTCAGCCTGCTCGCGCGTACGTGGCGGCACCCCTGCATCGAATCTGCGGCTTACATGGTACTCCATGCGGCGGGCTCGCGCTGCCGCGTTGTACCATAAGGGGGCCTTTTATGCACAAGAAATCTCACGAGGGGCGCGCCCATGAAACTGCAACAGCTCATCTATGCCGTCAAGGTTGCCGAGTGCGGCAATATCACCGAGGCCTCACGCCGCCTATTTGTCTCGCAGCCATCCATCACTGCCTCTATCCGCGACTTGGAGGCCGAGATGGGGGTCACTATTTTCGAGCGTTCCAACAAGGGCGTGGTGGTGACCGAGGAGGGCGAGACCTTTTTGGGGTATGCGCGCCAGGTGCTCGAACAGGTCGATCTGCTCGAGGAGCGTTACTGCGGCGAGGCGCGCCAGGTGCCGCATTTCTCCGTCTCGTGCCAGCACTACTCGTTTGCGGTCAATGCGTTTGTCGACGTGATCCGCCAGTTTGATGCCGCGCGCTACGACTTTACCCTGCGCGAAGAGCAGACGCACGAGATTATCGAGGATGTCTCACACATGAAAAGCGAGCTGGGCATCTTATACCTGAGCTCGCGCAATCGCGAGGTAATCGAGAAGATGCTGCGCCAAAACGAGCTGGAGTTCGCGCCGCTTTTCCGGGCTGAGCCGCATGTCTTCCTCTCGTCGTCGCATCCGTTAGCAGGCCGCGGCGGTGTCACCCTCGACGACTTGCAGGACTACCCTTACCTCTCCTATGAGCAGGGGGATTTCAATTCGTTCTACTTCTCCGAGGAGATTCTCTCCACCTTGGACCGTGCCAAGAACATTCGCGTGCGCGACCGCGCAACGCTCTTCAACCTGGTGATCGGCTTGGACGGCTACACCGTTTGCTCGGGCGTCATCTCGGCCGAGCTTAACGGTGAAAGCATTGTCGCTGTGCCGCTCGATGTGGACGAGTATATGGAGATAGGTGTGATCACGCGCAGGAACTCGCAGCTCACGCGCTATGGCGAGGCGTATGTTGAGGCGCTGCGGCGTCATATCTAGGAATAACGCTGCCCGGGGATAGAAAGCGCGGCCGCCGGAGGGGGAGCTCCGGCGGCCGCTTCCACATGGAGAGGGATCGATATTTACGCCTTTCGGGCGTGCGCCCCGTTGTGCGCTACGAGCGCTTACGGCTCACCACGGCACCCGCGGCGATGACAGCTGTTCCCGCAAGGGCGGTCGCTGCGATGGCTGCGCTCGAGGCGTCGCCGGTTGCTGCAAGCGTGCCGGCGGTTTTGGCGCCTGCGGTTGCGGCCGCGACGGTCTTGGTCGTCTTCGTGCCCTCAGGCTTGGAATCGGGCTTGGTCTCCTCGGGCGGTGCGATGACGGCTTTCTTGGCGACGGCTTCGTTATAGGGGGAGTCGATTGCGGCGTCGCCCGTGCCGATGGTTTGGCCCGCCTCGTACATGACGCCGTCACCGAGCTCTTCCTTGTGACGATAGTCAATGACCTTGCCACCTTCAGGCGTCTGGATGATGGCATCCTTGATTTCGATGGTGCCGATCGCTTCGCCGTCCTCGCTCATGGCAAGGGCGAAGATTGCCGCCGTGTCGCCCTCGGCCGTGACCTTGCTGCGGACGATCGAGATGGTTGCGGGCGTGATGCCTTCGTAGGTCTGGGCGAAGATGCCGATGTTTAAGCCATTGGACTCAGGGATAGTCTCGCCGTCCTGGTCGCCGCTGTAGTGGTCGGGGCCATCGCCGCCGGTCTCGGCATAGCGGGCTATAGCCTTGACAACGGAGTCGCTAATGTAGATGTGGCCGCCCGCTTCGTTGGAGTAGTAGTTTCTGGTGGAAATTGCAACCGAGAATTTGCCTTCCGCGAACGCGTCTACGGTCGAGCCGTTCTTGATGAAGATGTCGTCCTCGTCGGTGTAGAGGGCGATGACTTCGTCGCTCCCCGCGCCTGCACGGACCGTCACGGTCGCGCCATCAAGCGTGATGCCCTTGTAGACGTAGATGCCATATCCAACACCGCTTGCGTTAAGGGAGGCGTTCGTGACCGTGAGGCTACCCTCGGCATCAACAGCATAGTCTTCCTCGGAGTTCGCCTTGACCTGGCTGCCGCCCGAAATCTCGATGTTGCCGTCGGCCTCGATCGCCTCGTCCTTGACAGAGCTTGCCTCAACCTTGCCGCCGCCCTTGATGGTGAGGTTCTCGTTAGCGTCGATGCCCTGATCGTCGGTAGCCTTGGCGGTGACGGTTCCGCTATTGTCAATCGTGACGTTGCCGTCCGCTCTGATGCCATCCGAATCACCCGTGGCGTTGACGTTGCCCGAGCCCTTGATGGTGAGATCGCCCTTGGCATCGATAGCGTCGGCCTCGGTGCTCGTGGCGTTGACGGTGCCAGCGCCGACGATTGTGATGTCGCCGTCAGAGATGATGGCGTCGCTGGAAGATGACACGTTGAGCGTGTCGGATGCGCCACCCTGGATATTGAGCTCGGCATTTTCGTTCACGCCATTCTCGACCGAGATGCCACAGCCGTCGTCGTTAGTGACGGTGTTGTTGCCCGAATAACTGACGTTGAGCTTGCCCTCGGCTTCGATTGCGCCGCCGTTGTAGCCGTTGAGCTTCATGTCGTCGGCGCCGTCCCAGCTCCAGGTGCCGGCGTCGTCGCCCGCCGCGGTACCGGCGTTGTACTGGGTGCCGCCGACGTTGACCCACTCGGCCGCTAACGAGACACTCGGCATAAGCAGCGAGCTCACCGTGAGCGCGCAGGCCAGGCCGCAGACGATGCGGCGGGTCACGCGGCGCCAGCTCCCGTGCACGAGCACGGCGCGGTGGCGCGGGCGGGGCTCGGCGAAGTGCGCTCCTACGGCGCGATTGCTGCCTTTGGGATCCGTGAACAAACTGGTCATGACTGCTCCCATCTCATGTGGACACTACTGCTCCGAGCGTATGCCTTGTCCTCAGGTCGCGGTAGTGCCATTTGGGCGCCAAAATGGCTAAAAGGCGGAAAGGCCTGCCGGCTCCGAGCCAAATGCAGCGAACGCTATGCGGTGGGGGGGAGAATATCTGCCATAGAGGCGTCTGTTCGATAGAAACTTTCCGATTTCAGTAGCAGTATTACGTTTTGTCGAGTAGACACTGTTTTTCTCTAACAAAATCCCAGTTAGCGCAAGCTCAAAGGAGCCGACTACTCGAGCATTTGCAATACTGCTACTGAAATCAGGAAGTTCGTTGTGTGATGGGGAAATAAAAGCAGCGCAAGCGGCGAGATGCGGGCTTGTGCGTGAGAGAGCTGTCGCCTTCGTGCTAAACGCAGCGGAAAATCCCATTTAGAGTTAGCGGATGAGGGTCTAAATGGAATTTTCCGCTGCGTTTGCCTTTGAGTGGCGTCGAAATGGAGCAATGACGCGCGCCTGCGTCGGGGTGTCGTCGGTGTTGCAGATTTGATTGGTTGAGGCAAAAGCGCGGCCGCCGGAGGGGGAGCTCCGGCGGCCGCTTCCACATGGAGAGGGGTCGATGTTTGCGCCTTTCGGACGCAAGCCCCGCTGTGCGCTACGAGCGCTTGCGGCTGGTGAGGGCGCCCGCGCCGATCGCGGTAACGCCGGCGATGCTAGCGGCGATGATGCCTGCGGCAGCGCTGTCGCCCGTGGTGGCGAGCTTGCTGCCTGCCTCGATGCCCTTGGCTGCCGCGGCGATGGTCTTCGGCTCGGTCTTTGCTTCGGGCTTGGGTGCCTCGACCGGAACGATGACGGCGCGCTTGGCGATCGCATCATTGGTCATGTCCTCGATAACGTCTTCTGCAGTGCCGATGGTCTGCCCGGCAAGGAACGTGGCTCCGTCGTTTGCGTCGTCGACATAGCGAATGTCGCAGACGCGGCCGCCGCCCGGGGTTTCGATGATGCTATCGATGAGGTTGATCGTGCCCATGGCGCTGCCGTCTTCACTGGCGACGATTGCCAGGATCGCCGCGGTCTCACCCTCGGCGACCACACGGCTGCGCGTGATCGTGATGGTTGCAGGCTTGATCGCGTTTTCGGTCATGACGTGAATGCCAAACGTGGGCCCGGCTACGTACATCTGCGGGGTGTCGTTGTCGCCATAAGCGATGGGCGGCAGCGGCAGCTGGCCCTCGGTCTTGAGATACCGGCCGATCGCCTCGACGGTCGAATCGCTGATAAAGATTCGGCCGCCGGCCCCATCTTCGTCGTAGTTGATCGAGCTGATACCGGCACCCTCGAAACCCTCGGCAAGTGCATATACGAGGGAGCCGTTCTTGATGACGATATCGCCTTCATCGGTATAGATCGCTATCGAGGTGTCGCGCGTGGAGTTTCCCAGGGCGTGAGCGCGCACCGTCGCGTTGTCGATGGTGAGGCCCTTCCAGGCCCAGATGCCCTGTTCGGTGCCTTTTACCGTAACGGTGCTGTTGGAGATTTCGAGCGTGCCTTCGGCGCGGATGCCGTCGTCTGTCTCCGACTTTGCCTCAACGACACCGCCACCGGTGATGGACATGTCTCCATCGGCGTGCATGCCGCGGAAGTTCTCGCCCTTGGCGGTGACGCTTCCGTTTGTGTTGATGGCGACATCGCCGCTGGCATAGATGCCGCCGTATGCTCCGGAGGCCTTGACCGTGCCTGTGCCCTCGATGGTCAGGTCGCCCTCGGTGTGGATGCCATCGCCGTTAGCGCTGTCGACGCTGATGTCGCCGGATCCGCCGATACTCAGGTCGCCTGCGGAGGTGAGGCTGTCGCCGTTGGACTCCACCGTGAGGGTGCCCGTGCCGGAGATGTTGAGCTCTGCGTCCTCGCTAGTACCGTCGATAGCGGTGATGCCCTCACCCATGCTCGCGATGTTGTTATCGCCCTCGTAGCTTACGTTGAGCTTGCCGCCGGCTATGATGCCGCCGCCGTTGTAGCCGTTGAGCTGCAGGTCATCGGCGCCATCCCAAGACCAGGTGCTGCCGTCGCCAGCGGCTCCGTCTGCGGCGCTGTGCGTGCTGCCGCCAACGTCAATCCACTCTGCCGCGAGCGAGACGCTCGGCATGAGCAGCGAGCTCACCGTGAGCGCGCATGCCAGGCCGCAGACGATGCGACGGGTCACGCGGCGCCAGCTCCCGCGCACGAGCACGGCGCGGTGGCGCGGGCGGGGATCGGCGAAGTGCGTTCCTGCAGGACGGTCATGCTTGGTGGGGGTCGTGAACGTGGTCATAGCTGCTCCCATCTCTCATATGGCGTGCACTGCTGCTTTGAGCGTACGTGTCAACGGGCGCGGCCGATAGTGCCATTTGGGAACGAATATGGCCAATTATGGGGGTTGGGGAGGGTTTGAGATTTGGCGAATATCTTGCGACCCTTATTGCGAGAGCATCCAGGCAATACCCTTCGCGCTTCGTAGAGCCGGCTCGCTAAAGTGATTGCCGGGGTTGCGCTCGAAGAGCGTTTCGGTGCCGCGATCTTGTAGGATTTGCTCGCAGCGTTTGGTGTCGGCGAGCACCTCGCGCATCATGCGATTGGGGGTCTTGTGCTCCTTTTTGCCCAGCGAGAGATAGGCGACGTCGAGAGCGCCTTGAGGCAGGTTCTCCTCAAAGTACTCAGCAAAGCCGGGAAACCACAGCGAGCCCGAGATGCTTGCCGCTCGGCTAAAGAGCTCGGTTTTGCAACAGGCCCACATGGCAAAGAGCCCGGCAAGCGAGTAGCCGGCGATGGCGCGGCGGCACGGCGGTGCAGCGAAACGCGCTTCAACCGAAGGGATGATTTCGTGCGTGAGCTCGTCTAAGAAGTCTTCGGCCCTTCCGGCAAAAGGCTCGCTGGTTGCCGTGATGGCGTCGCAGGGCCAAGGAGAGAGCTCGCGGTTCCAGTCGAGTCCGCCGATGGCAACCAGCATGAAGGGCGGGCAATTGAGTTCGCGGCGTGCGCTCCAAACGTCGAGCCCGTTGCCTTCAAAGACAGGGAGATAGACGATCGGCAGCGCTTCGCCACCGACTTCGGAATACCAAAGGTTGACGGACTTGTTCCCGACGGTGAATCCTCCGATGGCCTCGCTCATTGCCCGTCTCCTCCCATCGCTTGTTACGAACGATATTGTCTCACGTTGCATGGGCTAAGTGGCAGCGCGGGGCGGCGGGTCCAATCTTTGCCTAAGGGATGGCTGCACACGTCATGATCCTCACGCCTGCAAAAGAAAAAGCGCGGAACCGCTGGTGTGCGGCTCCGCGCTTTGCTTCACGCGATGTTCTTGCGCGCTTACGCGACGAAGAAGTAGACGAGGAACGCGAGGGCCGCGATCCACATGAGCGGTTTGATCTCGCGGGCCTTGCCGGTGAAGATGGCGACGATGACATAGGCGACGAAGCCCAGGCCGATGCCGGCGGAGATGGAGTAGGTGAAGGACACGCCGGCGGCGATCATGAACGCCGGGAAGCCCTGGGACACGTCGGTCCAGTCGATCTCGGTGACCTCGGTCATCATGAGGTAGCCAACGTAGACCAGAGCGCCGCAGGTGGCAGCACTGGACACGACGGAGACGATCGGCGAGAAGAACGCGGCGAGGATGAACAGCACGCCGGTGGTGACGGAGGTGAGGCCGGAGCGGCCGCCGTCCGCAGCACCCGAAGTGGACTCAACGAAGGTGGTGATGGAGGAGACGCCCATGAAGCCACCGGCAGCCGCGGCCGCGGAGTCGACGATCAGGATGGGACGGATGTCCTCGACGTTGCCGTCCTCGGTGAGGAACTTGCCCTGCTTGGCAACGGCCATGGCGGTGCCCATGGTGTCAAAGAAGTCGCTCATGAGCAGGGAGAATGCGACGACGAGCAGCATCGGGTCGGTAAGCACCTTCACGATGGCGAGGGTGCCGTCGGCAGTGGTGGCAAACGGGGCACCGAAGGTCGAGAGGTCGAGCGGTGCCACGATGCCGGTCGGTGCCTGCGTGACGCCCAGCGGGATACCAACGAGCACGGCGACGATGATACCGATGAGCAGCGAGCCGGGGACGTTGCGGGAGGCAAGCGCCACGGTCACGACAATCGAGACGATACCGACGATGAAGGTGGGAGAGGTGACGTCGCCCAGGCCCACGAGGGTGCCGTTACCGGCGACGATGATGCCGGCGTCGGCAAGGCCGATGAGAGCGATGAAAAGTCCCAGGCCAACGGAGATGGCGTGGCGCAGGGTTACCGGGATGGCATCCATGATGGCCTCGCGCAGGCCGCACAGGACGAGCAGCAAGATAACGATGCCCTCAAGGAAGATAACGCCCATGGCGACATGCCAGTCACCGCCGCACATGGTGGCGGTGATGCCGGCGACCATAGCGTTGATGCCCAGGCCGGAGGCGCAGGCGAGCGGGCGGTTGGCGAAGATGCCCATGCAGATGGTCATGATGCCGGCGCCCAGGCAGGTGGCGCAGGCGAGCGCGCCGGCGTCGATGCCAGCGCCGGAGAGTATTGCCGGGTTGACGGCAATGATGTAGGCCATCGCGAGGAACGTGGTCAGTCCCGCGCGGACCTCGGTGCCAAAGGACGAGCCTCGCTCACCGTACTTAAAGAACGATTCCATGAATCCCCTTTTCGCAGTTGCGGATAGCTTCCGCAGAATTACAACGCCCTACACTCTAGCGTATGCCGAGCCGATAAATCCACAGCATGTGGGCAATATTTCCAACTGGTTGCCCTTTTGAGTCAAGATGGGGCGAGATGGCGGTTTCGCAGCGGCCTATATCCGCCGCGGGCGAGCGCTCCGCGGTCTGTTACTCTAGATGCGGTTTTGTCGATAGATGAGGAGTTTGAACATGATCAAGGAACTGGTGACCGACGAGGCGCTGCTGAGCACCCCCTGCGAGCCCGCGACTGCCGAGGACATCGCTGTCGCTACCGACCTTACGGACACGCTTGCGAGCTTGGAAAACGCCGGCTGCCTAGCAGCGAACCAGATCGGCGTCACCCGTGCGCTCTTCGCTTTCGAGGACGAGTTGGGCACCGTGCGCGTGATGGCCAACCCCAAGGTGCTCTTTGGCCTGGGTGCCGATAAACTCGAGGAGTCCTGCCTTACGCACGAGGGCACTTCCCGTGTGACGCGCTACATCAAGATCAAACTGTCCTATGACGAGTTTGTCGACGGCGAGCTGCGCCATCGCAAGGGCGAGTTCGTGGGCTGGGAGGCCCAGATGATCCAGCACATGACCGATCATTGTGCGGGCAAGCTCGTCTAGCTGCTGTTTATGCAAGATGGGACGCCGCGTGCGCTTCGGCTGGTGCCGGGTGCGCGGCGTCTTTCTCAATGAAGCAGAAAATCCCATTTAGCCCGGGTGTTTCACGGTCTGAAGGGGATTTTCTGCTTCATGTGCGTGGTGATGGGATGCGGACTGCGGTGACGGCGGGGGCACGGCGACGTTTCTGCCCCTGTCGCGCCCTCGCCGCGCGGATGGTCTATCGGGCTTCGAGCTGGGCGATAAGGCGCTGGGCCACCTCGACGCAGTCGCCGACGACGGCATATTGTGCGGCATTGAAGATGGGCGCATCGGCATCTTCGTTGACCGCGACGACGGTCCGGGCTCCGCTGATGCCCGCCAGGTGCTGGATGGCGCCAGAGACGCCCATGCTGATGAGCAGCTCGGGCGCAACGGAGACGCCTGTCTGCCCAACCTGGTGGCGGTACTCGAGCCAGCCGGCTTCGACCAAGGGGCGCGTGCAACCGATTTCTGCTCCCAACAGCTCGGCCAGGCGGCGCATCACGGGCAGATTCTTTTTCGAGCCGATACCGCGGCCCAATACGAGCAGACGCTTGGCTTCGGCAATCGACGCCTGGCTATCGGCGGGGATATGCTCGACCACACGTACGCGTGAGGCAACGGTCTCGTCGAGTTCGACGTCGGTCACGCGCCCCGTGCGGGTGGCGTTAACCTCTGGGGCACAGAAGATGCCGGGGCGCACTGTTGCCATCTGGGGGCGATGCGCGGGGCACATGATGGTTGCCATAAGGTTGCCGCCAAAGGCGGGGCGCGTTTGATGCAGCAGGCCGCTCTCCTCGTCCATCTCGAGCACCGTGCAATCGGCGGTGAGGCCCGTCTGCAGGCGCACGGCGATGCTCGGCGCGAGCTCGCGGCCAAAGTCGGTGGCGCCGTAGAGGATTACTTCGGGACGATACTCGCGTGCAAGGGCGCAGATCCAGTGGGCGAAGACGCTCGAGTCGTTTACGGCCAAGCGGTCGTCTTGGCAGCGCAGCACTTCGTCGGCGCCGTGTGCGATGAGCTCATTTGCGGCTGTGGCGCCTGCAGTGGAAGTCTCGCCTACAACGGCGACCACGCGGCACCCGCGCTGGGCGGCAAGCTCGCGTGCTCGTCCCAGCAGCTCAAATGCGACGGGCAGCACGGTACCTGCCGAATCCGTTTGGGCAAAGACCCAGATGTCGTGGAAAGCGGAGAGGTCGATGTCGCTTTGGGCCTCCTCGCACTCAATCGAAAGTGCGCCTACCGGACAGGCGTCGACGCACGATCCGCACAGGATGCACGAATCGGTGACGTGCGCGCAGCGATGGGGGCGCTCACCGGTAACGACGATGCCGCCCGAGGCACAGGCACGGACGCAGCGCCCGCATCCGACGCAAGCCTCAGCGTCAATCAAAAGTCCGCTCATCTAGTTCAGCTCCTCAAGAAGATCGGCGAGGGCGCGCACCTGGGTGTCGGTATCGCCGTCGATAAACGTGCAGTCATGGGTGCGTTCGGGAACAAATGAGCGCACGACCTGGGTGGGAGATCCCGCAAGGCCGCAGCGGGTGGTGTCTGCGCCTGCATCTGCCGCGGTGAGCACCTCGATCGAGGCGTCCTCGGCAGCGAGTACTCCGGCAATGTTGGGCATGCGCAGCTGGGCCACGTCTTTGCTCACGGTGATGACGGCGGGCAGGGGAACGTTCACTACATCGTGGCCCTCGTCGGTGACGTGTGCCACGACGATATGGTCGCTTGTGACCTCGCGAATCTCGGAAACATCGGTGACGCAGGGGATATCAAACGCGCCCGCAAGTTCGGGGCCGATCTGCGCGGTATCGCCGTCGACGGCCATCTTTCCGCAGATGATGAGGTCGGGGCTGCCTATACGCTCGATGCCGAGTGTAAGCGCATAGCAGGTGGCGAGGGTATCGGCTCCCGCAAAGGCACGGTCGGAAAGTAAAAGGCCAGCGTCGGCACCACGTGCTATGCAGTCGCGTAGGAGGTCTGCCGTTGCAGGGATGCCCATGGAGAGCACGTTGACCGTGGCACTGACGCCTTGCGCAGCCAAGGTTTCGCGTGCTTGCAGGGCGCACTCCAGCGCTGTGGCGTCGAAGGGGTTGATAACCGCCTGTTTTCCATCGCGCACGATGGTGTTGGTCTTAGGGTCCATCTTTACTTCGGTGCTGCTGGGCACCGCTTTGACACATACCGCAATGCGCATGCTATTCAGCCTCCTTACACGCGGCGTCTGCCACGTTTGGTGCAAACAGATTGCCGCGTCCAAGTTGGGCCTTGGGATCAAGCTGCGCCTTGAGGGTTGCCATCTGCTCAATCTGGTTCTCGCCGTACATGATGGTGAGGAAATCTCGCTTGATCTTGCCCACGCCGTGTTCGGCCGAGACGGCGCCTCCCATGTCCGTAACGGTCTGGGCCCACTCCGCGAACAGTTTTTTGCCTACAGCGTACTCCGCATCGTTGCGCGGCAGGATATTGACGTGCAGGTGGTTGTTGCCGATGTGCCCCCATGCGGCAGATTCGAGGCCGGCGGCGGCGATGGTCTGGCGGTAGTGGGCGATGACGTCTGCCAGGCGATCGTCGGGCACGGACATGTCGCTTCCCAGCTTGGTGATGGAGGGGGAGGTGCGGCGGCGCTCGTCGATGAGCATGTTGACGCTCTCGGGGACGGCGTGGCGGAAGAATCGCTGGCACTCCCGGTCGATATCCGTGCGGGCCACCCAAGTGTCATAGCGGCTGCCGCCGTGTGCCTCCAAAAGCTCGCCAAGGCGGGCGAGCTCTGCCGTGGCTTCGGTTTGAGAATCGGCTTCAAGCTCCACGTACACGCAGTAGGCAAAGCGGGGGTCGAGTTTGGGCAGCGCGGAGAAGGCGGTGCTCGCCTCGCGCTGGTGGCGCAGGATATCGAGGGCTGCGGCGTCAAAGTATTCCATGGCGACAGCGCACTCGAGGGCCGGTCGCGCGGCGCTCACAAAGGCGACGGCGGCGTCCTCCGTTTTAAAGAAGCAGTTGACGCCCCAGGTTACCGCGGGTACTGGCATAAGGGCGAGCTCCAGCTCGCAGATGACGCCCAGGGTTCCGTCGCTGCCAATGAACAAGTCGACGGCGTCCATATCGTCTTCGACATAGTAGCCGGAGGCATTTTTGGTGTGGGGCATCTGATAGGTGGGGAGGTCGAGTTCGAGCATGGCTCCCGACTCAGTTTCGAGCGAGAGGTGACGGTTGTGACTGCGAACCTCTCCGCGGCGCAGCGACAGGGCGTCGCCGTTTGCGAGGTCCACACGCAGGGCAGAGATGTGGCCGCGCACGGGGCCATAGGCGTAGCTGCGCGCGCCCGATGCATTGCAGGCCGCCATGCCGCCCAGGCAGGCCGAGGCCTCGGTGGGGTCGGTGGGGAAGAACTGCTCGGGCCCGGCATAGAGCTCGTCGAGTGCGTGCAGACTCACGGCATCCCAGTTTTGCGCAGGAATGGATTTGTTGGCAAGGTGCTTGCGCAGTTCGGAGAGGATCACGCCAGGTTGCACGCGCAGGCAGAACGCGCCCTTGTTGTCGCGCCGAAGTCCCAGGTAGGAACTGGCGCGCGAAAGGTTCATCACGTGTCCGCCCGCGGGCACGGCGCCGGCGGCGAGGCCGGTGCGGCTGCCTTGCACGGTGATGGGCGTGCCTGCAGGATACAGCTCGCGCAGGACGGAGCGAATCTCGTCCTCGTTTGTGGGGAACGAGATGGTCTGCGCCGATCCGACACTGCGTGATTCGTCGCGCAGGTATTCTTCGAACTCCGCGCCGAGTGGTTTGATCTGGGTCATATGGACTTGCCCCTTTGCCTCGATGGACGGCTTAGCTGTTAAGGCGCTGGCTACGGTGCGAGCGCGCATGTGGGGTGCGTGCCGCGCCTTCGTGATTGTGCCGGCGGCGCCTCCCTGCCACCTGTTGCCTTAGCATCCTAGTGGCCTTGTGTTACGTGAGCGTTTCGGACTGGCGTTGATTTGGGTATGGGCGATGGCGCGATGATTGCTTTGAGTTACGGACCCTGCGAACGACGGACAAACAGGCGGACCCAATTGCTACAGCTCTGAAAAATAATGCATGCGTGCAACCATGCGACCTTCGCCCGATATACACTGAACGGTCCATTTGCTGATTGTCGGCTTGCCGGCTGGACGAGTACTAACGAGGGGGATTTCGTGACCGAGGCGAGGGGCGTGGTGCGCAAGGTTTTCGTTCTGGCGTGGCCGGTGATGCTCTCATATATCGCAGTGGGGCTTGCGTGCGGCGTGCTCGAGGCTAAGACGGGCATGGCTCCCTGGATGGCGTTTGTTCTAGGCTGCACGTTTCTTTCTGGCGCTGGACAATTCATGATGAGCAACCTTTGGATTGCCGGCGTTCCCATGGTGTCGATCTTGGTGAGCGTGGCGACCGTCTCTTCTCGTTTTGCCCTGTATTCGGCCTCACTGGCTCCACGGCTGTCCCATGCGTCCCGTGGGCTTGCCGTGGGCGTGTGCGCTACGTTGACCGAGGAATCCTTTGGCATCAACATGGCAAAGCTCGTGAACGATGACGAGTGGGCGGAAGTCCATGCTCTCCTGTTCAATATCATCCTGTTGCTCACGTGGGGTGGATCGTGTGCCGTGGGCGTTGCCATTGGCGCTGCGGTAACAATCCCGACTGCCGTTGCCGGCTTTGCCATGACCTCACTGTTCGTCTTTTTGCTTTGCACGCAAAAGCTGAGCGTGCCTGTGGCGGTGGCAATCGTTGCCGCCTTCGTTGTTGTCATGCTGCTCAAATATGCGGGCTTGACAGCGCTTGCTGTCCCGGTTGCAGCGGTCGCGGGGGTCGCCGCCGCGCTTGTAGTGGACGGTTTGATGCTTCAGGGAGCCCACGATGTCCGTTAGCGATTTTCTCGTCCTTTGGCTTGTCTCTTTTGGCGCGATCTTCGCGTGCCGCGTTCTTCCTCTTTTGATGCTGCGCGGACAAGCCCTTTCTGTGCGCGTAACGACGACCTTGGGCTATATCCCGCCCGCTGCGTTTGCCGCGCTGGTGGCAAACGACTTGATTGTCCCCGGCTCTATGGCTGCCCATGGCGTATGGGCCACGTTTGTGCCGTGGATCGCTTCCGCCGCCGTTGCCGCCATCGCATGGAGAACGCGCTCGATGCTTGCCTGTTGCGTCGCAGGCGTTATCGCGTACGTGCTGCTTATGGCGATGGGATAGGACGTGCGTCTTGCTGTCCTAGTTTTGCAAATGAAGCAGAACATCCCATTTAGATGGATGTTCTGCTTCATTTGCGGCAGGGAGGGGCTGTTGTCTCCGACGGTCGCTTGAGGCGCTGGCTGCTACGGCCCCGTCAGGCGTTGGTGTTTACTGCCTGTTCGGCCTGTTGACGATAACGATGCCCACACTTACCAGCACGAGTGCGATAACGGCAAAGAGAGGGTTTACGGCGTCGGCCTCGCCCAAGATCACGGCAGACATCGCCGCGCCAAAGACGGGTGTCATAAAGCCAAAGACGCTCACGCGGCTCACGGGGTTTGCTGCCAGAAGCCTTGACCAGAGCGTATACGCCATGGCCGAGATAAAACCCATATAGAGGATGAGGGCAACCGCCGGTGCTGGCGAGGTAGGGGCAAGGTGCCCACCCATGGTAAGGCCGCATCCGAGCAGCACGATGCCGCCGGCGACAAACTGCCAGCCCGAGAGCAAAACCGAGTTATGCGTGCGACCAAAAACGGCGATGAAACACGTGGAAAGCGCGCCGGCAACGCTGCTGAGCAGGATGAACCCTTCGCCGTCGAGCGCGAATGAGAGCGCGGCATCACCGCTGCCGCCAAGGTTCACGAGGATGACGCCAGCAAAGCCGATGGCACAGCCGACGATAGCTTTACGGGTGAGCCGTTCGGTCTTGAAGATGAGGGCAGCAAAGAGGATGGCGAAGAAATACGCCGCGGCTCCGATGATTGAGCTGGTAACGCCGGCGGCATGACTGAGCCCGCCGTAGAAAAAGAAATACTGCAGCACCGTTTGGAATAGCGCGAGGATTGCGATGGGTCCCAGGTCGCGCTTAGCGGGCAGGAGTGCTTGGCGCCGTGCGATGCTGACGCCAACCACGACCATGATGCCGGCGATTGTGAAGCGCGCGCCTGCGAAGACAAGCCGTGAGGCGACGTCGGACCCGGCGATGCCAAACAGCTCGTAGCCAACCTTTACGCAAGGGTACGCCGAGCCCCAAAGGCCACAGCTGATCAGGCAGCCCAGTATCAAGCCGGGCAGGGTCCCCAAAAACGGTTTGTCAGTACGTTCGCATGTCATAGGCTCCCATAATACACGACCGGAGGGATGCGTCTGCTTTTATTCGTGCTGCTTTGCGGCTTGTTGACGCACTTTTGCAAACTTTGGGAAAAGATGAGCAAGAGGGGCAAAAGAAAAGCGCTCGAGATGCATACTCGAGCGCTTTATGCGAAAGGAGGTGGATTAAATCATCCTCGCTGTGTCAGTTCCTAAGAGACATGAACTTTCACATAGTCATCTTTCATCTCGCCTGACCAAGAACCGCTGTATTTGAGATTGAAGTAGATATTGAATCCGTCATAGTCTTGCATTTTACTGAAGTCATCGACCGAGAATTTCACCGTGGTTTTCGCGCCGCCTTGAAGCTGAAATCCGCCCCAGTCGCTAGCTTCGCCGTTTTCTTCGCATTTAATTCCGGGGGCGGAGTACTTATCCTGATCGGAGTCGTATGTCATATAGACTTTCTTTCCGGCGTATTCAAAGTGGCTGATGTCACAGCTGACATAATCGCTTTCGGCACTATCAAACGATAGATTAAGCGTCACGCCGCTATCGTCAACGTTGTAGGAATCAACCTTAATATCGTCGAGCAGAGTGTCGATTGAGGCTTCCGGCTTTTTTCTTCAGGTGTTTTGTTCTCAGCTTTTTCAGAAGTGTCGCTGTCTTTTTTGGTTTCGGATACGCTTTCAGCGGATGAACCGGCATCCGTGCCTTTGGCGTTGTTTTCGGGGAGAGCACCTCCAATTGCCGCAAGAACGAGAACGACTCCGATAGCAATCAGTACTTTCTTTTTCATAATATCCGTCGCTTTCAATAGAGTAAACAGTGCTTTTACTCTCTCTCTCTCTCTCGTCAAGGCTGCGTCGAATTATTATCGGGGCTTCGGCTAATAATAACGGTGCACGTAACTACATATCGCGTTCTGTGCGATGCGTGGGATCGCTTTAGAGCTGAATCGGCCATTTTAAAATGCTACCCGTATAAAACAATTCGATATGCGTACCCTGTTTTGGGTTTTGGCGAGTAGTCGCATTGGCTGACAGGCAAAACCCCAGGATTTTAAGGGAGCAATAAAGCGGCTACTTGGCATGTTTTGTTATAGGGTACGCACTTCGAAGAGTTTTGAAAAATGGAGGTGAGAACCGCCTTGGAAACGAGAGCGAAGCCCGAAGGATCTCCCGTTTAGATGGCATCTGCCGATGAGTGACAGTTTTGATGAGTGGCGGTTTTTGAAACGTTGCGGCATGGACGGGACGAGCTTTGCGTCGATAGTTACCACTCGAGAGCGGGCTGGCTTCAAATGAGTGGCGGCTTTTCGAACATTTCTGAATGAGTGGCGGTTTTTGAAACGTCCCGAAAGCGAAATTGGCAGCAAGATGCACGTTTTGCCGCCACTCGTTTAAAAATGAGTGATTAACCGCCACTCGTTGGGGGTGCGGCGAGCACGGGGCACGGCGGGTGAGGGCAGCCGCGCTGAACGCGGGGCGTGGTGGGCGAGGGGCGCGCTGAGCGCGGGGAGCGCGGGACACGGCGGGCGAGGGACGGGTTCGCTTGCGCGGCGCACGGCTAGCGGAAGCGAATTGCCACGCGGCATACGTATGCCGCGCGAGGTCAAAGAGCGGATTCACGGCCGGAGCGCGAAACCCGCGGCACAACGAAACCCAGGGCATGAAAAAGGCGTCGGCCTGGGGGCCGACGCCTGACATTGCAATCGATTACTGCGAAGCGTTTACGCGAAGTACGCCACGCCGCTCTCAAAGACGGGCATCCATGCGTTGCCCGGAACGTTGCTGTAGAGGTTATCGCCGCGGCGCTCCACGTGACCCATCTTGCCAAATACGCGGCCGTCGGGGCTGGTGATGCCCTCGATAGCGGCAACGGAGCCGTTGGGGTTCACGTCGAGGCTCATGCTGGGCATGCCCGCCTCATCCACATACTGCGTAGCGACCTGGCCGTTGGCCACGAGCGTGCGGAGCACCTCGTCGTTGGCGACGAAGCGACCCTCGCCGTGGCTGATGGCCACGGTATAGGGATCGTCCATCTGGCACTGGGAGAGCCAGGGCGAGAGGTTGGACGCGATGCGCGTGCGGACCAGGCGGCTCTGGTGACGGCCGATGGTGTTGAACGTCAGCGTGGGCGCGTCGGGCGTGGCGTCGACGATATCGCCATAGGGCACGAGACCCAGCTTGATGAGCGCCTGGAAACCGTTGCAGATGCCGAGCATCAGGCCATCACGGGCCTGCAGCAGGTCGCGCACGGCCTCGGTGACCTCGGGGGCGCGGAAGAACGCGGTGATGAACTTGGCGGAGCCGTCGGGCTCGTCGCCGCCGGAGAAGCCGCCGGGGATCATAACGATCTGGCTCTCACGAATGCGGCGTGCAAGTTCGCGCGTGCTCTCGGCAACAGCCTCGGGCGAGAGGTTGTTGATCACGAAGGTATCGGCCTCGGCGCCGGCGGTGCGGAAGGCGCGGGCGGTGTCGTACTCGCAGTTGTTGCCGGGGAACACGGGGATGATCACGCGCGGACGGGCAATCTTGGCGCCGCTGAAGACATGGATATCCTTGGCGGCAAAGTCGATCTTCTCGACCGGCTGGGCCTCAAGTTCGGCTGCGGCGTGGCGATAGTTGAAGACGCTCTCGATGCCGCCCTCCCAGCTCTCCTGCACCTGCGCGAGGTCGATTTGCTCATTGGCGGTTTCGAGCACATAGCCCTCAACGGTAGTGCCAAGCGGCTCCACGACAACGCCCTCGGCGACATCGCCAAGCTCGGCATCCTCGGAAAGCTCAACGATAAAGCTACCGTACATCGGGGCGAAGAGGCTCTCGACATCCACGTCGTCGGCAAGCTCGAGGCCAAGCTGGTTGCCTACGCACATCTTGAAGAGGCTCTCGGCGCCGCAGCCGTAGCCGGGCGTGGAGATGGCGAGCGCGGTGCCCGCGGCGGTCAGGCTCTCGACAAGCTTAAACACGTCGATGAGTTGGACTGCGTCGGGACGATAATCCTCGCCGTAGACAGCCGGCGCGATGCGTACCACACGATTGCCAGCGGCCTTGAACTCGGGGGAGACGGCGCGCGCAGCACGGCCCACGGCCACGGCGAAGCTGATGAGCGTCGGCGGAACGTTGAGCTCCTGACCGTCCTGCTCAAAGCTGCCGCTCATGGAATCCTTGCCACCGATGGCGCCAGCACCGAGGTCGATCTGGGCCATCAGGGCGCCAAGGACTGCGGCGACAGGTTTGCCCCAGCGCTCGGGCTGGGTGCGCAGGCGCTCGAAGTACTCCTGGAAAGAGAGGTATGCCTTCTCATGCTCGAAACCTGCGGCAACGAGTTTAGCCACGCTCTCTACGACGGAGAGGTAGGCGCCGGCAAACTGGTCTGCCTCCATGAGGAAGGGGTTGAAGCCCCAGGACATGGCGGATGCCGTGGTGGTTTCGCCGTCTACGGGGAACTTGGCGACCATAGCCTCGGAAGGCGTGAGCTGCGTCTTGCCGCCGAAGGGCATGAGCACGGTGGCGGCGCCGATGGTGGAGTCGAAGCGCTCGGCGAGACCCTTGTTGCAGGCGACGTTGAGGTCGGTGACGAGCGAGGTCATGCGCTCGGCGAGCGTTGCGCCCTCCCAGCTGGGCTGCCATACGCTGCGGGCAACCACATGGGCCTCCTGATGCTTGGGGGCGCCGTTGGAGTTGAGGAACTCGCGGGAGAGGTCGACGATGGCAACGCCGTTCCAAGCCATGCGCATGCGCGGCTCGGCAGTGACCTCGGCGATGACAGTGGCCTCGAGGTTTTCCTCGGCGGCATAGCCCATGAACTCCTCGACGTCCTCGTCGGCTACGGCGCATGCCATACGCTCCTGGGATTCGGAGATGGCGAGCTCGGTGCCGTCGAGGCCCTCGTACTTCTTGGTCACCATGTCGAGGTCGACGTACAGGCCGTCGGCGAGCTCGCCCACGGCGACGGAGACGCCGCCTGCGCCAAAGTCGTTGCAACGCTTGATGAGACGGCAGGCGTCGCCGCGGCGGAACAGGCGCTGGAGCTTGCGCTCGACGGGAGCGTTGCCCTTCTGCACCTCGGCGCCGGAGGTCTCGATGGAATCGGTGTTCTGCGTCTTGGAGGAGCCGGTGGCGCCGCCGATGCCGTCACGGCCGGTGCGGCCGCCGAGCAGGATGATCTTGTCGGTGGGAGCGGGGCACTCGCGGCGTACGTGGGAGGCCGGAGTGGCGCCCACGACGGCACCTACCTCCATGCGCTTAGCGGTGTAGCCAGGGTGATACAGCTCGTTGACCTGGCCGGTGGCAAGACCGATCTGGTTGCCGTAGCTGGAGTAGCCGGCGGCAGCGGTGGTCACGAGCTTGCGCTGCGGCAGCTTGCCGGCGAGCGTTTCGGACACGGGCACCGTGGGGTCGGATGCGCCGGTGACGCGCATGGCCTGGTACACGTAGCTGCGGCCGGAGAGCGGGTCGCGGATGGCACCGCCCACGCAGGTGGCGGCACCGCCGAAGGGCTCGATCTCGGTGGGGTGGTTGTGCGTCTCGTTCTTAAAGAGGAAGAGCCAGTCCTGGTCCTCGCCGTCGACATCGACCGTCACCTTGACGGTGCAGGCGTTGATCTCTTCGGACTCGTCGAGGTTCGTGAGCTGGCCGGTCTTCTTGAGGTACTTGGCGCCGATGGTACCCATGTCCATGAGGCACACGGGCTTGGCGTCGCGGCCCAGCTCGTGGCGGATCTCCATGTAGCGGTCAAAGGCTGCCTGCACGACGTCGTCGTCGATGGCAACGTTATCGAGTACGGTGCCAAAGGTGGTGTGGCGGCAGTGATCGGACCAGTAGGTGTCGATCACGCGAATCTCGGTGATGGTGGGGTCGCGGTCCTCCTCGCGGAAGTACTGCTGGCAAAAGGCGATGTCTGCCTCGTCCATAGCCAGGCCGCGCTCGGCGATGACAGAAGCCAGGCCGGCTTCGTCGAGCTCGCGGAAGCCGTCGAGCACCTCGACGGGGGCGGGCTCGGGCACGTCGACCTTGAGGGTCGCGGGAAGCTCGAGGCTCGCGAGACGCGCTTCGACGGGGTTCACCACGTAGTGCTGGATGGCCTCGACGTCTGCCTGAGCGAGGTCGCCCTCAAGCACGTAGACCTTGGCGGAGCGAACGTCGGGGCGCTCGCCCTGGGAGATAAGCTGTACGCACTCGCTTGCGGAGTCGGCGCGCTGGTCGAACTGGCCGGGCAGGAACTCCACGGCAAACACGGGCGCGTTGCCGCAGTCGGGCAGCTCTGCGTAAGTCTCGTCCACCTGGGGCTCGGAGAATACGGTGGGAACGCAGGAATCGAAAAGCTCCTGGCTGATGCCCTCAACGTCGTAGCGGTTGATGATGCGCACGCCCGTAAGGCCGCTCACGCCGAGAATCTCGGTGAGCTCTGCCTTGAGCTGCTGCGCCTCCACATCGAACCCTGGCTTTTTCTCCACGTAGATGCGAGAGACCATTGCTGCTGCCTTCCTGTTGGTAGTGGCTACTCGTGCCGATGCACGGCGGCGGTCGCGGGCATGCGCCCCGCGCCTTGAACCGCGCATAACATAAACCTCATCATCATACGACATAGGCCGCGCCGCATGGATGCTGGCGCGCCATTATCTCCGGCTTGACAGATTTCCGCTGGAGGTAGCTCGTCTGGAGACGGCTCGTCCGCTTTGTGGGACCTTGAGGCTGTTCGCAAACGCCACTTGACGTACCCCCCCCCTCATGCAAGATGCCGAATGTGGACGGTGGGTGATACCCCTGTTGTCCGCTTTCAGTTTTGTCACGTAGCTACCTCGATTCATCCCCGCGTGTCGGCGGGTGTTACAACGGGCCTGCTTCGCGGTGGATCCTCACTGCGAGCTATGGAGGAGGTTTACCGATGCGGTATCTCGATTACATCTGCGTCCATGCGCAGCGCAAGCCAAATCGCGTAGCGATTCGCACGTCATCGGGCGAGTCGATGACATATGCCGAGCTCTGGCGGGCTTCCGAGGGCATTGCCGGGCACTTGTCCACGCTGGGGCTTGCCGCTGCGGCGCCCATCGTGGTGCGCGGCCACAAGTCCCCGTATATGGTCGCCTCGTTTTTGGCGTGCATGAAAAGCGGGCACCCGTATGTTCCCGTCGACATTCATTCGGTGCCTGCGGCACGCGTGGCATCTATCGCCGAGCAGGTGGGTGGCGAGCTGCTCCTCTCGGTCGAGGGCGATGCGGCGGAGGTGCAGCCTTCGTTCGCGCGGGTGATCGATGCCGAGGAGATTTGCGCAGCCGAGGTATCTGGCAGCGTGTCCACGCGCGAATCCTGGATCTGTGGCGAGGACTTGGCCTACGTGCTGTTCACGTCGGGTTCCACGGGCGCGCCCAAGGGAGTTGAGGTCACGGCGGCATGCTTCGATAACTTTTGCGATTGGGATCTGACGCTCGGCGGCGCGGACAGGGATGGCTGCGTTTTCTTGGATCAGGCTCCGTTCTCGTTTGACCTCTCGGTCTTCGAGCTTGCGGGCGCCCTGGCCGCAGGAGGAAGCCTGTTCAGCCTTACGCACGAAGCATCCGAGGGTGCGACCGACCTGCTGTGCGCTCTTGCCAAAAGCGGCGTGAACATTTGGGTGTCCACGCCCTCGTTTGCCGACATGTGCCTGGCGAACCCCGAGTTTTCCTCCGAGCTCCTGCCGGGCCTCGCCACCTTTATCTTTTGCGGCGAGACGCTTGCCAACAAGACGGCGCGTCGTCTGCGCGAGCGCTTTGCGAACGCGATAATCATCAACACCTACGGCCCCACCGAGTCCACGGTGGCGGTGACGGAGGTGGTGGTAAGCGATGAGATGGCTGCCTCCGCCGAGGCTCTGCCCGTCGGAAGCCCGCGTCCGGGCACGCGTCTGCGCATCGTCGACGATGAGGGACACGATGTCCCTGCAGGTGCGTGGGGTGAGGTCGTCATCGAGGGCGATACGGTGGCTGTGGGCTATTGGGGCAGGCGGGATCTAACCGAGCGCTCTTTTGGCACGGCGGAGTTAAACGGTATGTCCGTGAGGAGCTATCGCACGGGTGACGAGGGGCGCTTAGACGGCCAGGGCATGCTGCACTATCGTGGTCGCCTGGATCTGCAGATCAAGCTCAATGGGTTTCGCATCGAGGTGGGCGAGATCGAGGCGGCGCTTCAGCGTTTGCCCGAGGTGGCGTCGTGCGCCGTTGTCGCAGCCAAGCGCGAGGGGCGCATCTCGCACTTGGTGGCCTATGTGGTGAGCGCGCGGGAGCGCACCTTGTCGGATTTCCGTGCCGGCCTTGCCCTTAAAGAACAAATCAAGCAGACGCTTCCGCATTACATGGTTCCGCGTCGCGTGGTCTTTGTGCCCGCGCTTCCCGTCACGGGGAACGGCAAGCTCGATCGCCGCGCGCTTGCGTCCCTACAGAATGGTTAGCGCCATGGTGTTTTTCACCTCAGCTTCCTTTTTCGTCGTGTTGGCGGCGCTCGTGGTGCCCGCGGCGGTGCTGGGTCTGGCGGAGCGCCCGCTTCGCGGATACGGTTTTGCCGCTTCGTGCATCATGCTTGCCTTTCTCTTTGCGTCTGATCGTGCTGCGGCATACTCGTTCTTGCTGTTCGTCGTCCTGTCCTGTGCGGCGGTCTTTTGGACGCTTGCCAGCTGGAGGCGCGGCACGCACAGCATGGCTGTCTACGGAGCCTCGCTGGCGCTCACGTGCGCCCCGCTCGTTATCTACAAACTGAGCGCAGTCTTGGGTGCGAGCCTCCTGGGATTCATGGGCGTCTCGTACTGCACATTCCGTGCGGTACAGGTGATCATCGAAATTCGGGATGGGTTGATCGATGAGTTGTCCCCTGTCGATTACCTCTACTTTCTAACGTTTTTCGCGCAGATTACCTCGGGGCCTATCGATCGCTCGCGTCGCTTTGTCGAAGATGCGCGTCGCACGTATCGGCGCGACGAATATGCCGACCTGCTCACACGTGGCATATTGCTTTTGCTGGCGGGAGCGGTCTTTCAGCTGGTGATCGCCACTATCGTGCGTGACTGGTACGACCCTGTCGCGGCTGCGGGCATCGGCGGTATCCCTAAGCTGGCGAACCTTGGTCTTACCGGCGTGGCGTATCAGATTGCCTATGCTTACGGCTACGGGATTTACCTGTTTTTCGACTTTGCCGGCTATTCGCTCATGGCCATGGGCGCGAGCTACTGCTTTGGCATCCGCTGCCCGCGCAACTTCCGTGCGCCGTTTGCGGCTGTGGACATCAAGGATTTTTGGAATCGCTGGCACATCACGCTTTCCACCTGGCTGCGCGATTTCGTGTTCATGCGCTTTACGCGCGCAGTTACGCGGCGACATCTGTTTTCGACCAGGCTGCAAACAGCTTGCGCCGCCTATATGGCAAACATGCTGCTCATGGGGGCTTGGCATGGCCTTACGCCGAGCTACCTGGCATACGGCGCCTATCACGGGATCCTTCTTGCGGCTACTGAGGCCTATCAAAAGAAGTCCCGTTTCTATAAACGCAGTAAGAAAAAGACCTGGTACAGAGTGCTTTCGTGGGCAGTGACCATGCAGCTTGTCTTCTTGGGGTTCGCTCTGTTCTCCGGCCAGGTCCAGCAAATCATCGAAGGGATGATGTAGATGGTTACGGCAAACATTGAAGAAAAGGTCCTGGATATGCTCGAGGACATCTGCGACGACGACGCGGTGCGCGAAGAGCGCGACATCGACTTGTTCGACGCGGGCCTGCTCGATTCTATGGCGGCTATCGAGCTGCTTGTGGCTATTGAGGAGGACTTTGGCGTGCAGATCGCGCCCACGGCGGTGGATCGCGAAGAGATGAACACAGCAAATAAGATCATCCACCAGATCGAGGTGCGCTTGTGAGCGCGCGCAAGGCAACGGGGCCCATTGCGCGCCTGTATCCTTTTGCCGAGCGCGTTCGCGCATGGTTCTTCGCGGGTTCTTATTCCGCCCTTACCGCATGGCTCGTCTTGGTGCTTTTGCTTGCGGCGATACTCGTCTGGTTTTTCCTCCTTTCGCCCTACGGTGCGCCGGCGGCACCGGTGTACTCGGCATTCTAGGTGGTGAGCGTATATGTCCCGCGTGCCTCTCAAGCGGTTGGCTGCCGTCGCGGCGGCCCTTGTTCTTGCTGCCGGCATTTGCGTGGCCCTGGTGCTGCCCGGGGCGGGAGCCATGTTGGGCATCGGCACCTCGGGCGCAGGGGATGCGGCATTTGTCGCGTACCCTTCCTGTGCCCAGGCGTCGAACTATCATTTCGTGTCCGGCGAATACGCGGCGCGCGCGAAGGCGGGCTATAATCCGCGCTTTGTCTTTGGCTCGTCCGAACTGAGCCCGCGTCATGGCGGCGCCATGAACCCCAGCAAGCTCCTTTTGAATGGCGAGTACGGCATCAGCACGCTTACCGTGGGCCGCGCTACCTGCGAGAGTCTTTGGCAAGCTGTCGAAATGGGCGCACTTGCGCACACGACCGGGCAAGACCGCAGTGTGCTCTTTGCGAGCATGCAGTGGTTCATGTGCTATCGCGCGCCGCAAGACCATCTTCCTGCCATGTTCTCGCGCGATGCTTATGACGCCTTCATGGCAAACGACCGCATCTCCGCAGACCTTAAAGAGCGCGTGACGGTGCGGCTGGGCGAGTACGGTGTCGATGTCTCGAAGAACGCTTCGCCCATTTCTTCATTTTCCGATGCCATCGATCGCACGATGGCATCGGCGGTCGATGACGCGCGCCTACGACTCGCGAGCAATCGCGCGGCGCCACCGTCGCCGTACGCTCCGAACACCGTGCCATCGGCTCCCGATTGGGCCGAGCTCGAGACGAAGGCGGCACGTGATTTGGCAGCCAGCACGCGCAACAAGACCTTTGCCGTCGGCGAGGGGTGGTATCAAAAGCGCGGCGAGGCGTGGCTCGAAGGGGCCAGGACCGCATGGAAGGTGCATGACGGCGAGTATTTTAGTCGGCAGGAATACGAGGATTTCAAGATGGCCCTTGCGGCGGGCGTGCAATCGGGCATGGTTCCGCTCGTGGTTATCCAGCCGGTCAACGGCTTTATGTACGACCAGACGGCGTATACCGCTTCTGTGAGACAGGAGTACTACGCGATGATTCGCCAGGCATGCGAGGAAGCGGGCGTACCTTACGTCGACTTTTCGTCTCATGAGTACGACAAGAGCTTCTTCCAGGACTATTCGCATCCTTCCGAATACGGTGCGCTGCTCTACTCGCAAGCGGTATACGACTACCTTAAAGACTGAGCAGCGCCCCTGCATGACTGTGCGTCTTGCAGGGGCGCCGCACCCTTTGCGACAACCGACTCGACTCGCCGCCGATGCTGCTTCGTTGACCTAGAGCTCCGCCGCTAGGCGCTTGCCCATGAGGTAACCCATGACTGAGGCCATCATGAGGCCGCGTGTCCAGCCGCTGGAGTCTCCCAGACAATGAAGGTTGGTGACGCTCGTGGTGAACTCCTTGTCCATGGTCACGCGATTGCTGTAAAACTTGAGCTCGGGCGCGTAGAGCAACGTCTCTGCAGAGGCAAAGCCGGGAATGGCCTTGTCTACGGCGAGCATGAACGCGACGATCGAGGTCATCGTGCGGTAGGGAAGCGCACTCGTGATGTCGCCCGCGACGGCATCCGGTAGCGTGGGGCGCACGTTTGATTGGTCGAGTTCCTTTTGCCAGGTGCGCTTGCCGTTGAGGATATCGCCAAAGCGCTGCACGAGGATGTGGCCGTTGCCCAGCATGTTGCAGAGCCTGCCGATGTTTTGCGCATAGGCGATCGGCTGGTTGAACGGCTCGCGGAAGTTGTGCGAGCACAGGATGGCGAGGTTGGTGTTGTCGGATTTGCGCTCCTTGAAGGAGTGGCCGTTGACCACCGCAAGGCCGCCGTCGTAGTTCTCCTGCGCCACGAAGCCGCCGGGGTTTTGGCAAAACGTGCGCACCTTGTTGCGGAAGGGGTTGGGGTAGCCGATGAGCTTTCCCTCGTAGAGAACCTCGTTCACGTCCTCGATGACCTCGTTTCGCATCTCGACGCGCACGCCCACGTCAACAGGTCCCGGCGTATGGAGGATCCCGTGCTCGGAGCACAGGTGCTCGAGCCAGTCGGCGCCGCGGCGCCCGGTGGCCACGATGACGCGCTTGGCGTCGATGCGCTCTTCTCCATCCGGGCCTGCGGCAACAACGCCACGGCACACGCTATCCTCGATGATCACGTCGCGGCACTCGGTGCGAAAGCGCATCTCGACGCCAGCGTCGCGAAGATGGTTCTCGATTGCAAGGTAGAGCTCTTGGGCCTTCTCGGTGCCCAGGTGGCGGATAGGGCAGTCGACCATCTTGAGCCCCGCCTGGATGGCGCGACGGCGAATGTCGCGGATCTGCGCGTTGTGGCCTGCGCCCTCAACGTGTTCGTCGGCGCCAAAGGAGAGGTAGATCTTATCCACCTTGTCGATGGTTTCTTGAGCCTTCCCGGCCCCGATCAGCTCGGGGAGGTCTCCGCCCACCTCGTGGGATAAGGAGAGCTTTCCGTCCGAGAACGCGCCTGCGCCCGAAAAGCCCGTGGTGATATTGCAGGGCTGGCAGTTTACGCAGTGCCCGGTTTTATCTTTGGGGCAGTGCCGCTTCTCTACCGGTAAGCCCTTTTCCAACAAGACGATATGGGTGTCGGGTCGCTCTTCGATGAGCTTGAGGGCCGTAAAGATGCCTGCGGGACCGGCTCCGACGATGACGATGTCTGCGTTCATAGGGTTTCACCTCATGAGATGGAAGCACCCGGGCGAACCTTGCTGTCCCGGGGAAACGCCCTAAATATGCTAATGATCAGGCTGCATAAAGACAAGGAACGGCAGCTCGAGCGGGCGGTATTCCCGGTGAATAACAGCAGGGAAGGCCATTGTCCTGTAGGCGGATTCCGGGCGTTCGGCACCGCGTGCGTGAGCCTTGGAATCGCCGGCGCTGCGGGAGGAGCCCAGATACCCCGGAAGGACGGTGGCTGCGATGAGTGGGATCGCCGGCGCGGCGGGAAGGGGGCTGGGCCCAAGGACATCCATCGCCGCTGGCGGGGCGTTATGTTGCGAGCGCGCGAACGTTCGTGGCGACCGCCGTGGCATGCGCCATAATGGGACCGTTTGATATCCCCGGTCCTTTGGAGCGTGATTGTCATGTCCAAACCCTATCGTATCGCCGTCGGTGGCTTCCATATCGAGTGTTCCGAGTTCACGCCGTATCGCTCGGGTGAGGCCGCCTTCCGCATCCGTCGCGGTCAGGAGCTGCTCGACAGCCATCCGTGGATTACGGGCGATACCTCTGCAATCGATGCCGCGCGTCTTGAGCGCTTTGGCAACATCGGGCGCATCGAGGGCGTCGAGTGGGTGCCCCTTACCTATGCCGGCGCCCTTCCCGGTGGCCCGGTGACCAACGAGTTCTTCAACGCGTGGCTCGACGAGTTTTGCGCGCTGCTCGAGCAGGCCCATAACGAGGAGCCGCTCGACGCCGTGCTGCTCACCATCCACGGCGCCGCGAGTGTGGTGGACCAGGAGGACGGCGAGGGCGTGATCGCCTCCCGCGTGCGCCAAATCGTGGGCAAGGATGTTCCCATCGCCGCATCCATGGACCTGCATGGCTGCATCTCGGATTTGCTGTTTGAGTCCTGCGACCTGCTCACCTGCTATCGCACCGCTCCGCATATCGACGTTCCCTGGACGCACGAGCGCGCTGCTCGCGCCCTCGTCAAGGTGCTCGACAACCCCGAGCGCACGCTCTACCGCGCCCGTGTGAACGTGCCTGTGCTACTTCCAGGCGAAAAGACCTCGACCGAGGTGGAGCCCGGTGCGAGCATGTATGCCAAGCTGGGCGTCTACCAGCTGCAAGACGATGTGTTCGACACGTCCATCTGGATGGGCTTCCCCTGGGCCGATATGGAGCGCTGCCATGGCGCCGTCGTGTCCTATGGTTACGACGAGCAGGCCGTGCGCGACGCCGCCATGGCTGCGGCCCAGGACTTCTGGGACAACGCTGGCGTCTTTGAGTTCGTGGGCCCCACCGATACCGCCGAGGGCTCCGTTGCCCAGGCACTTTCTGCCGAGGTAAGCCCGTTCTTCGTCTCCGATACGGGCGATAACCCCGGTGCCGGCGGCACGGACGACAGCACGGTCTTTTTGCGCGAGATCCTCGACGCCTATCGCGCTCAGGGCAGCACGAAGCGCGTCGTCTTCGCATCGCTCAACGACCCTGCTGCAGTCGAGGCGTGCGAGCGGGCAGGCGTGGGGGCTCCCGTTCGCCTGGCTGTGGGCGCTATGACCGGCGGCGTGTCCGGTGAGCCCGTGATGATGGACGGCGTGGTCGATCGTCTGTTTGACGAGTATCGCAGCGGCGGCAAGAGCGCCGTTATCGCCGAGGGCAACTTCAAGGTCATCGTCACCACGGCACGTACGCAGTTTGGCTGCTCCGAGCAGTACGAGGCTGCCGGCACGCCGTTTGGCGCCGAGGATATCGTCGTCGTCAAGATGGGCTATCTCGAGCCCGACCTGTCCGCCGCCGCCAGGGGCTGGGTTATGGCACTCACGCCGGGCGCCGTGGACCAGGACCTTCCGCGCCTTGGACACCACAAGATCGTGCGCCCGCTCTATCCCTTCGATGAGCTGCCGTTCGACCCTAACCTGACGGTCGACCTCCTCGCCCGCGCCTAGTTCTGTCGCTTTTTCATAAGGCTCCTTTCGGCCTTCCCTCTTGTGAGTTGCCGTTTGCCAAAACGGGTACAGTGGGGAAGTATGAAAGGAGCCCTTTTCATGGCTTTTGTCTCTTTGGCGATCATCGCCGGTGTGGCGTTTGTCTGCCCGGTCCTCGCTGCCCTTGTCTCTGGCCGCGCTATTCCCGAGACGGTGTTTTTGCTGCTGGCAGGCGCCGTGCTTGGTCCCCATATGCTCGGCTTTATCCATATTGACGAGGCGGTATCCATCGTATCGGAGCTCGGCCTTGCATTTTTGTTTTTGCTTGCGGGCTACGAGATCAATCCCAAACATGTCGTTGGCGGCGAGGGCCGCTGGGCCCTGGGGACGTGGATCGTGTCATTTCTGCTTGCCTGGTTTGCCGTCCGCATGACGCCGGTGTTCTCGGCGGGGAGCATCGATGGCATCGCGGTCACGCTTGCGCTCACCTCGACGGCGTTGGGCACCCTCATGCCCATCCTGCACGAGCGCTCGCTTGTGGGCACGCGCCTGGGCGATTCGATTCTGGCCTACGGCACGTGGGGAGAGCTTGGCCCTGTGCTTGCGATGTCGGTGCTGCTCTCCGCGCGCAGCAGCGTTCAGACGCTCGTGATCCTCGCCGCGTTCCTCGCTGTGTGCGTGGTACTTGCCGCCGTGCCTGCGCGCTCGCGCAAGCTGGGCAATCGCTTTTTCCGCTTTATCCAGAACCGCGCCGACACCACGTCGCAGACGTTCGTGCGCCTCACGGTTTTCATCCTTATCGTGCTCGTGGCCTTTACGGCGGTCTTCGACCTCGACATCGTGCTCGGCGCTTTCGCTGCGGGCTTCGTCCTGCGCTTCATCATCCCCGAGGGCGACCATACGCTCGAAAGCAAACTCGAGGGCCTGGCATATGGCTTTTTGATTCCGGTCTTCTTTTGCGTGTCGGGCGCCAAGATCGACCTCGCTGCCGTTGCCGCCAATCCGGTGATGCTTGTGGGCTTTATCGTGGCGCTGCTGGTGATTCGCGCCGTGCCCATCGCCATCTCCATGAAGTTGTGCCCGCTCACACGCGACGTCTCGTCGCATGGCCGCACTACGGTCGCACTCTACTGCACAACGGCGTTGCCCATCATCGTTGCCGTCACGAGCGTTGCGGTCTCTGCGGGCGCCATGGGTCAAGACGTGGCGTCGGTGCTCGTGGCCGCGGGCGCATGCACGGTGTTTCTTATGCCGTTGCTGGCCCAGGCGACGTATCGCATGGTCGACGCCCGTCCGCTTGAGGCTGCCAGTCAGGTTGTCGAGCATCCCCGTGATGCCGCACAGATCATCCGCGAGCATCACGACTTGGCAAAACTGCTGGCGCGCGAGCACAAGGTCCTCACCTCACACGGCCATGGCGATGCGATAGGCGAGGTTCCCACCTGGGGAAACATCGCGGAGCATATCGCTGCAGACCCGTTGCATCATCGCTCAATCGACGATCGCATTGCCGCCGCAGCGCACCTGCTTGCCGAGGACGTTTACGAAAACGAGGTGGACCCCTCGTCGCTCTCGCCGCGGGAGCGACGCCGCCTTGAGCGCGCGAAACTTGCAGTTCAAGAATATCGACGTCGTATGCTCGAACTCCGCCATGAGGATGATGCCGAATAAGACGCGAGACGAGGGCTGCGCAGCGCCGCGAAAAGGACTACTCTCAAAGCGTTTGAAATCGAGTGCGAGGCCTAAGGAGGACCTATGGATACCCGTGAGAACAACGTGGAGCAGATGTCGAGCGACGCCCTGTTCGGCACCTCGTCTGCAGCGCTCGACCCGGACGCCAACGCGGCGCTTGTCGAGAAATTCGCAAAGAGCCGTGGCAATCGCATCGCGCGCAACGCCGTCACGTCGATGGATGTGATGGCCGCTGCCCGCAACCCGGTTGCCATGCGCACGTATTCCGATACCTATCGCGTTGCCGTCAAGGCACCCAAGACCGTGACCAACCAGCGTCAGTCCGGCCGTTGCTGGATGTTCTCGACGCTCAACACGCAGCGCGTGGAGATCTGCCGCCTGCTCGATGTGGACGACTTCGAGTTCTCTCAGGCATATGGCATGTTCTACGACAAGCTCGAGAAGGCCAACGCCTTTTTGGGAAACATCATCGCCACGGCCCATCTTCCCTTTGACGACCGAGCAGTCACCTTCCTGTTGGAGAGCCCGGCGCCCGATGGGGGAGAGTGGCGCTTTGCCGCCAACCTGATCGAGAAATGGGGCGTGGTGCCCAAGGAGGTCATGCCCGAGACCGCATGCACCAAGGATTCCTCTCAGATGAATCGCTATCTCAATCGCCTGCTGCGTCGCGACGCCGCGATTCTTCGCACTGCGGTTGAGCAGGGTGAGCCCGACGAGGCTGTGCAGGAGCGTCGCCGTCAGATGATGGAGGACGTGCACCGTGTGCTTTGCATCTGCCTGGGCGAACCCCCGCTGACCTTCGATTTTGAGCTTGCGGTGGGCGAGCATGCGGATGTCGACCCGTCCAAGGTCAGCGTGCAGGAAGGCGCGGCGACGACGGGCAAGGCAAAAGACGCCGCCGATGCAAAGCCCGTCCGCATTCTGCACGAGGAGGGCATTACCCCGCAGGAGTTCCAGCGCCGCTATGTGCGCTTCGATGCCAAGGAGTATGTCGACCTCGTTTCCTGCCCCGGTGCCTCGCGCCCCTTCGAGCGCGTGGTGGGCGTGCGCTGGATGGACACCGTGGTGGGCGCCCCGGTCATGCGCATGCTGAATATGCCGCCCGAGATTCTCGAGCGTGCCGCGGTGGCATCCCTCAAAGCAGGTCATGCCTGCTATATGGCGTGTGACGTGTCCCAGCAGTTCGCGCGCCACATCGAGGACTTCCCCGGCGTGCTTGCCCTCGATACCATCGACGCCGAGGGCCTGTTCGATATCGATCTGGATATGGACAAGGGCACGATGTACGACATGCGTGAGAGCTGCATGACGCATGCCATGACGTTCCAGGGCGTCGAGCTGGCAGATGACGGCACGCCGCGCGCTTGGCGCGTCGAGAACAGCTGGGGCAAAGACGCTTGCAAGGACGGCTACCTGATCATGAGCGGTGAGTGGTTCCGCCTCTATGGCGGCGAGGTCGTAGTGCGCCGCGAGTTCCTTGACGAGCAGGCGCTCAAGCTCTGGGACACTCTGCCCATCGAGATGTGCGATCCCTGGGATGCCGTTGCATCTGCGGTGCGAGTGAGGTAGCCGCCGCCTGGGCTAGCTTCTCGATTCAGCTTCAAACAGCAAAGGGCTGCTCGAATCAACTCGAGCAGCCCTTTGTCTTGGCGATTGCTGGGGTGTTTGACGATAGTCCTAGTTGGCCATCACGCCGTCGGTCCAAGCGTCGACGTCCTCGATGCGCAGGACGTTTGCGACCTCGCTTACGCAATCAGATGCGGCGAGGGCCGCGGCTGCATCCTGGACGTTCTTCTCCAGCGCCTTGTGCGTGAGGAAGATGACGGAGCACGCATCGCTGTCGCTGTTGCCATCTTCGAGCTGGTTGATGAGCGAGATGGAGATGTCGTGCTTGGCAAACACGTTCACGGCCTCGGCGAGTGCGCCCACACGGTCTGCCACGCGCAGACGGATGTAGTACTTGGTCTCAAGCTCGTCCATGGGGCGGATAGGCTTGTTACGGCTAAACGGCTCGCTTTCGGGCAGCGGAGCCACGCCGCGGCTGATCTGCTCGGAAAGCGTCAGGATGTCGCCCACCACGGCGCTTGCGGTGGGGAAGGAACCCGCGCCCGCTCCGTAGAACATGGTCTCGCCCACGGCGTCGCCCACCACGTAGACGGCGTTCATGGCGCCCGAGACCTTTGCCAGCTGGTGGTCGAGCGGAATCATCGTGGGGTGCACGCGCACGTCCACGCCTTCGGCGGTGTTGCGGGCGATGCCCAGAAGCTTGATGGTGTAGCCCAGGTCGTGCGCAACGGAGATATCCTCGGCGGTGATGGTGCGAATGCCCTGCTGGTACACGTCGTCGGTGGTCACGCGCGAGCTAAAGCCGATGGACGCGAGGATGGCCGTCTTGCTGGCGGCGTCAAAGCCGTCGACGTCGGCGGAAGGATCGGCCTCGGCGTAGCCCTTGGCCTGGGCATCGGCCAGGACATCTGCGTAATCGGCGCCCTCGGCCTCCATGCGGGACAGGATGTAGTTGGTGGTGCCGTTCAGGATGCCGGCGATGGTGAGGATCTCGTTGCCCACAAGGTCGCGCTCGAGGGTGCTCACGATGGGGATGCCGCCGCCGCAGCTGGCCTCGCACTTGAGCTGCACGCCGTGCTCACGAGCAGCGCGGGCAAAGGACTCGACGTGGCGGCCCAGCAGCGCCTTGTTGGCGGTGACCACGTGCTTGCCGGCAGCGAAGGCAGCCTCGTAGATCTCGGTCGCGGGATGCTCGCCGCCGATGAGCTCGACCACGATGTCGACGCTCTCATCGGAGACGACGTCGTGCCAGTCGCTCGTGAACTGCTCGGGCGTGATGCCGGCGGCTCCTGCCTGCTCCCATACGAGGCCACAGGCACGTGCGATCTTGAGGTCGATGTTGTAGGCGTCCAGATAGCGGTCATGGTGGGAGAGGATGGTGCGGGCGACGCCGCCGCCCACCGTGCCCAAGCCGATGAGGCCCACGTTGACGGTGCGGAGATTGTCCTGCATAGATGGCTCCTTACGCGGTATCTGAGAGTGGTTGCGAATTTGCGTAATGGCATTCTAACGGCTCGACCGATACCTGTCACGGTATCGCGCCGGCAGCCCGAGGGCGGCGCTGGCGGAAACCGTTTGGACATATTGGAAACAGGCAAGACACACAAAACAAGCCTGTAACAAACGGTGCGGAAAAAACGAGTAGTCTCTCCCCAACGTTCGGGCGACACGGATCCAGCGCTTGGAACGGGATGGCAAAAACCGTTGTCGGCGTGCCGACACTGTTCGAGAGGAGAGTCGTATGTCGACCCTCAACACTATCCTCAATCCAACCGTAAGCCGCAGGGGCATGTTCGCGGGCCTGGGCGCTCTTGCCGCCGCGGGCGCACTTGCCGGCTGCTCATCTTCCGGCGAGAGCGGCTCCGCTTCTTCCGATGGGGGTGCCACGTTTAAGATCGGTTGCATCGGGCCGCTGACGGGCGCTGCTGCCACCTATGGCATCTTTGCCAGGAACGGCGCGGAGCTCGCCATCAAGGATTTCTCCACCAAAGACATCACCTTCGAGATCAAAAGCGAAGACGATGTGGCCGACGGCGAGAAGGCCGTCACCGCTTTCAACACCCTGTGCGACTGGGGCATGCAGGCGCTCGTGGGGCCTGTGACCACCGGTGCCGCCGTGGCGGTTTCCGGCGAGATCGCCGACGACATGCTCATGATCACGCCTTCTGCATCTTCGCTCGATGTCACCAAGGGCAAGACCACCGTATTCCAGGTGTGCTTCACCGACCCCACGATGGGCACGAGTGCGGCCAAGTTCCTTGCCGAGAACTATCCGGACGAGAAGATCGCCCTGTTCTACAACTCTGCCGACACCTACTCTTCCGGCGTGGCCGATGCCTTCAAGGAGCAGGCGGAGAAGTCCAAGCTCGATATCGTGGACACCGAGACCTTCAAGGACGAATCGTCCACGAGTTTCACCAACCAGCTCACCACGGCCAAGGAGAAGGGTGCCACGTTCATCTTCGCCCCGATCTACTACACTCCGGCATCGGTGCTGCTCAAGAACGCTTCCGATATGGGCTACGAGATGACCATGATGGGTACCGACGGCATGGACGGCATCCTGGCGGTGGAGGGCTTCGACACCTCCCTTGCCGAGGGCCTGCTGCTCATGACCCCGTTCTCTGCCGATGACGAGAAGAACGCCGACTTCGTGAAGGCCTACCAGGACGCATACGACGAGACTCCCAACCAGTTTGCCGCCGACGCCTATGACTGCGTGCACGCCATCGCGGCCGCCATCGAGAAGGCGGGGGTTTCTGCAGATGTCGACCCCGCCGAGGCGGCATCCAAGCTTGCTGATGCCATGCGCGAGATCACGGTCGAGGGCCTGACCGGAACCCTGACGTGGAACGATGAAGGTCAGGTCGAAAAGCCCGCAACCGCCTATGTCATCAAGGACGGCAAGTACGTCCAGGCATAGGCTCCGCCGTTGTCCTCGCGCGTCGAAATCGTTCTGAAACAATTAATCTGAGCTGCGAAAATGACGTTTTCCGTGCTCAGGGGCGCGGACGCGCGAGGGGATTTGGCCTGGCGGAAGAAATCCCATAATGCTGCTTACTTTCGGGTGATAAAGCGATTATTCTTCTGAACACCCACAAACGTGGGCGTGTTCGCAGTTGTCGGTACTATTGGAATCCGACTGTCATCGAAAGGAGAGCCGCATGTCGAGCCTCAACGGTAAGTCATTCAACCCTGTTATGAATCGCAGGAGCGTTATCGCGAGCGCAGCTGGTCTGGGGGTCGCGGGTATTCTAGCCGGTTGCTCCTCCGAGGGTGGCGACAGCGGTTCCGCATCGGCAAACTCCAAGGGCGGCGAGTTCAAGATCGGTGCCATCGGCCCCAAGACCGGTGCCGCCGCTTCTTACGGCATCTCCGTGTGCAACGGTGTCGAACTCGGCTGCAAGGATTTTTCCGACGACACCTATAACTTCGTGAGCAAGAGCGAGGACGATGTCGCCGACGGCGAGAAGTCGGTCACTGCGTTCAACACCCTTGCCGATTGGGGCATGCAGGCGCTCGTCGGCCCCACCACCACCGGCGCTTCCGTTGCCGTGGCCGAGGTCGCAGCGCAAGATCCTCAGATCTTCATGATCACCCCGTCCGCTTCTTCCACGGACGTCACCAAGGGCAAGAGCAACGTCTTCCAGGTGTGCTTCACCGACCCCAACCAGGGTGTCAACGCTGCTAAATTCCTCGCTGCCAACTACGGCGACGAGAAGTTCGTCCTGTTCTACAACTCCGGCGACTCCTATTCCTCCGGCATCGCCGATGCCTTCAAGGAGCAGGCCGCCGAGTCCAAGCTCGAGATCGTCGACGAGGAGACCTTCAAGGACGACTCTCAGACCACCTTCACCAATCAGCTCACCAAGGCCAAAGAGAAGGGCGCGACGATGATCTTCGCCCCGATCTACTACACCCCGGCATCGGTGCTCCTCAAGAACGCTTCCGATATGGGCTATGAGGTCAAGATGATGGGCTGCGACGGTATGGACGGCATCCTGGGCGTCGAGGGCTTCGACACCTCCCTTGCCGAGGGCCTGCTGCTCATGACCCCGTTCTCCGCCGATGACGAGAAGAACGCCGACTTCGTGAAGGCCTACCAGGACGCTTACGGTAAGACCCCCGATCAGTTTGCCGCCGACGCCTATGACGGCGTCCACGCAGTGGCCGAGGCTCTTAAGGAAGCTGGCCTTCCTGCCGACGTCGATCCGGCAGAAGCTTCCGCCAAGCTTTCCGAGGCTATGACCAAGATCACCGTCGAGGGCCTGACCGGCACCCTGACGTGGAATGACAAGGGCGAGGTTCAGAAGGACCCGACCGCGTACGTCATCAAGGACGGTAAGTACGTCCAGGCCTAAGCGCCGCGGAGTGCTTGCACATACGTGCACGTAACATAAGCAGGGGTGGAACTATTCCACCCCTGCTTTTTCCCTATCGGGGCAAGGTGTATTTCTTGACCGTTACCCCTGTTTTACGGGAGGGTTTCGCCCCTTGTATGCCGCATTGGGGGCGGCCTATCCTAATCGAGTCACATAACGAAAGGAGGGTGTGAAACATGACGGTATTCATTCAGTATCTGGTGAACGGCCTGTCCATGGGCAGCGTCTACGCGATCATCGCGCTCGGCTACACCATGGTTTACGGTATCGCCAAGATGCTCAACTTCGCCCATGGCGACGTGATCATGGTCGGTGCGTACGTTTCGTTTTGCGCCACATCGTACCTGGGGCTGCCTGGTTGGCTTTCGGTAGTCCTGTCCGTCGTCGTCTGCACCGTGCTGGGCATGCTCGTCGAGGGCCTCGCATATCGCCCCCTGCGAGCTGCGGGTCCGCTTGCGGTCCTCATCACGGCTATCGGCGTTTCCTACTTCTTGCAAAACGCCGCGCAGCTGCTGTGGGGTGCTACGCCCAAGAACTTCACCTCGCTGGTCAAGTTCCCGGTCCCGGCGTTTCTGGCGCAGTTTAACGTTTCTGCCGTGTCGCTCGTCACCATCCTTGCCTGCATTTTGATCATGGTGGCGCTCATGTGGTTCACCTCCAAGTCCAAGATGGGCAAGGCCATGCGCGCCTGCTCCGAGGATAAAGCGGCCGCTCAGCTCATGGGCATCAATGTCAACCGCACCATCTCGATGACGTTTGCCATCGGCTCTGCGCTTGCCGCCATCGCCGGCGTGCTGCTGTGCTCCTACTCTCCGGTGCTGCAGCCCACGACGGGCGCCATGCCCGGCATCAAGGCCTTTACCGCTGCCGTCTTTGGCGGCATCGGCTCCATCCCCGGTGCGTTTGTGGGCGGCGTTTTGCTCGGTATCATCGAGGCTATGGCGCAGGCGTACATCTCTACGTCGCTCGCCAACTCTATCGTGTTCGCCGTGCTTATCGTGGTGCTTCTGGTCAAGCCCGCGGGCCTTCTGGGCAAGTACGTCCCGGAGAAGGTGTAGGTGGGCATCATGAACTTCCTCAAGAATAAGCAGACGCGCTCCGATTTCATCACCTACGGTCTTGTTATCGTTGCGTTCCTGGCGGTCTTCTTCATGCAGGCCAACCATATGATTCCGCGCATGTTCGCCGGCCAGCTGGTGCCCATCACCGCCTATATCGTGATGGCCATTTCCCTGAACCTTGTGGTCGGTATTGCAGGCGACCTTTCGCTCGGCCATGCCGGTTTCATGAGCATCGGCGCATACACGGGTATCGTTACCGCCGTCTCCATGCAGGCGGCGGGCGCGCCCCAGACGCTCGCGCTCATTGTGAGCATCGTTGTCGGCGCGGTCTTTGCTGCCATTGCCGGCTTCATCATCGGCATTCCGGTGCTCCGCCTGCGCGGCGACTACTTGGCTATCGTCACCCTTGCTTTTGGCGAGATCATCAAGGAGGTTGTGACCTGCCTGATCGTGGGCGTCGACGCTCACGGCCTGCACGTCGTGTTCAATCTCAGGGGCAACGCCACGGTCGACGATTTGCACCTGATGGGCGATGGCATCGCCATCATCAAGGGCGCCCAGGGCGCCTCGGGCGTTTCCACTTACTCCACGTTCGTGGCCGGTTTCGTGCTCATCATGATCGCGCTTGTCGTCGTACTCAACCTGGTGCGCAGCCGCACCGGCCGTGCGATCGAGGCCGTGCGCGACAATCGCATCGCTGCCGAGAGCGTGGGTATCTCCGTCACCAAGTACCGCATGATCGCCTTTGTGGTCTCCGCCGCCCTTGCCGGTGCTGCTGGAGCGCTCTTTGGCGGCAACTTCTCGCAGCTTTCCGCCACTAAGTTCGACTTCAACACCTCGATTCTCATCCTGGTCTTCGTGGTCCTGGGCGGCCTGGGCAACATGCGCGGCTCCGTTATCGCTGCCGCGGTGCTCACGATCCTTCCTGAGGCGCTGCGTGAGTTCTCCGATTACCGCATGCTCGTCTACGCCATCGTCCTCATCCTCGTGATGATCTGCACCAACAGCCCTCAGATCCAAGGCTTCATCGCCCGCTTTAAGCCCAAGAAGAAGGGGGAGGTCGAAGCCAATGTCTAAGTTCGAGTTCGAAAAGGGCAAGATGGTGCCCTATCCCAGTCGCGCCATCGTCCCCGATCGCGACGTCGACCAGACGCCGGCGCTCGAGTGTATCCACCTGGGTATCGAGTTTGGCGGCCTGAAGGCAGTCGACGATTTTAATCTCACCATCGGCAAGACCGAGATCGCCGGTCTCATTGGCCCTAACGGTGCCGGCAAGACCACCGTTTTCAACCTGCTTACCAAGGTGTACCAGCCCACGAACGGAACCATTCTGCTCAACGGCCAGGACACGAGCGGCAAGACCGTGAGCCAGGTCAATCGCATGGGCATCGCTCGTACGTTCCAGAACATCCGCCTGTTCTCGTCCATGACGGTCGAGGACAACGTCAAGGTCGGCCTGCACAACCAGGAGAAGTACACGGGCCTCGAGGGCGTCTTGCGTCTCCCTAGCTACTGGAAGCACGAGAAGCAGGCGCATGAGCGTGCGATGGAGCTGCTTTCCATCTTCGATATGGAAAAGCATGCGAACGACCAAGCCGGAAGCCTGCCCTATGGTGCCCAGCGTCGTCTGGAGATTGTGCGCGCACTTGCGACCAATCCCTCCTTGCTGCTGCTTGACGAGCCCGCAGCCGGCATGAACCCGTCCGAGACGGCGGAGCTCATGGAGAACATCGTTAAGATTCGCGACACCTTTGGTATCGCCATCATGCTGATCGAGCACGATATGAGCCTGGTCATGAACATCTGCGAGGGTATCTGTGTGCTTTCCTTTGGCAAGGTCATCGCTAAGGGCACGGCCGAGGAGATCCAGAACAACGAAACCGTCATCGAGGCCTATCTGGGCAAGAAGAAGGAGGCGTAGCGCCATGGCAGAACCGATGCTTTCCGTATACAACGCCAACGTCTGGTACGGCGCCATCCACGCCATCAAGAACGTTTCCTTCGAGGTCAATAAAGACGAGATCGTGGCCTTGATCGGCGCCAACGGTGCCGGCAAATCCACGACCCTCAAGACCGTCTCGGGCCTGCTGCGCTCCAAGACGGGCTCCATCAAGTTCCAGGGCGAGGACATCGCCCACACGCCTGCCGATAAGCTCGTTGCTAAAGGCTTGGCCCAGGTGCCCGAGGGACGCCGTGTCTTCCTTGAGATGTCGGTTGAGGAGAACCTCGAGATGGGCGCCTATACGCAGCCCAAGAGCACTATTGCTCCCGGCCTCGAGCGCGTCTACGAGCAGTTCCCGCGCCTGAAGGAGCGCCGTCGCCAGGTTGCAGGCACCCTTTCCGGCGGTGAACAGCAGATGCTCGCCATGGGTCGCGCCCTCATGAGTAACCCCAAACTGCTCATGCTCGACGAGCCTTCTATGGGCCTTGCCCCCATCCTGATCGAGCAGATCTTCCAGATCATCGAGGACCTGCATAAGGCGGGCACCACGATTTTGCTGGTCGAGCAAAACGCGCAGATGGCGCTGTCCATCGCTACGCGCGGCTACGTGATGGAGACGGGCAACATCACCTTGAGCGGTACGGGTCAGGAACTCCTGCATAACGACGACGTCCGCCGTGCCTACCTGGGCGGCTGACGCTTCGCAACATATTGTTTCATCCAAGGGCGACATCGCATCAACGGTCGGTGTCGCCCTTTGCTTTGAAGAGGTTCGACCTGCTCGGAGCCGAGGCCTCCCCGTCCCCTCATGCTCAGACATACTCGCGCTCTTGCGAGCGCTGCGTAACTGCGCGTGAGGGGACAGGGAGGCCTCGGCTCCTGGGGTAACTGCTTGATTTTCGCCAAGCATGGCACCTTGCCGGAAGGGGGGGACGCTATTGCCTCCACGCGCAGTTACGCAGCGTCCGTAGGACGCGAGTATGTTTGAGCATGGAGGCAATAGCGTCCCCCCTCCGGCGTAGGTGAGGCAGCTCGCCCATGTAATGATTCCACCAGGGTTTACCGCAGACTTGCCTGCCTTCGCAAGGGTGCGCGATACTTCTGTCGATATGAGACCGAGGGGGCAAATATGACGCTGGTGTTCGATGTGGTAAAGGCAAAGGGCAAGCCGGACGATAACCGCCGACCGGGCACATCGTGTCCGTTTTGCGACGTCGATGCGCTCGAGAACATCATTCGCCGCGATGGGGACCGTATCTGGCTGCAGAATAAGTTCCGCACGCTGCGTCACACCATGCAGACCGTGCTCATCGAGTCGGCCAATCATGATGCGGATATCACTACATATGAACCCGAGGAGCTCCACGATATGATTCGCTTCGCGCTGTCCTGCTGGGAGCAGATGATCGGTTCGGGCAGGTACCGTAGCGTCCTCATGTACAAGAACATGGGCCCGCTCTCGGGCGGAAGCCTCACCCATCCTCATATGCAGATCGTTGGTCTCGAGCAGGAAGACGGCTATGCGGCGATTTCGATGAGGCACTTCGAAGGCATCGACGTGTGGCGGCGCGGTCGTGTGCGCGTGACCATCTCTACCGATCCTATCGTGGGCTTTTTCGAGGTAAACGTTATCTGTCCGCAAGGTCTTGCCCACGGTGACGCGCCTGAGGACATCGAGGACACCAACCGCTTTGCCGATGCGATTCAGTCGGTTGTGGACTATGTTCTCAACGAGCATCACGGCGGGCGTGCCTCGTCGTACAACCTCTTTTTCTATCACATGGAGGGCATGACGATCGCCAAGGCACTCCCGCGCTGGGTGGTTTCGCCCTATTTTGTGGGTTATCGCTTGGCGCAGTGCAACGCCGAGACAACGCTTGGGCACGATGCCGAACGCCTGCGGGAACTACTTGACGAGCGGGCTTGATGCCGGAACCTCGTTTTCGTGTGCGGCACCGATGCTTGTCGACGCGGCGTCCTCGTCGTAGAGACGATGGATGAGTGCGCCGAAAAATGCGGCGAGCATCTGTTGGAACAGGGTGCCGCACATCACGGGGAAGACCACTTCGCCTGGGAAGTACTGGCTGGCGATGACCGCGCCCGAAGAGATGTTGCGCAGACCGCAGGTGAAGCTCATGGTGATGAGCGTCGGCTGCGGCTGGTGCAGAAGGCGTGCGACCAGCATGCCCCAGATGTATCCGCTGCAGGCGTAGACAAAGATGAAGAGTGCCACGGCGACGCGCTCCCAGGTCATATGGAGTACATAGGAAGACATCGCGGTTGAATTCGCCGTGATGATGATTACGAGCAGCGCACGGCAGGCAGGCGAGATGGCAGGGGAGAGGCGCTCATGTCCCCAGCCGTGGGTCAACTCGTTGACCATCATGCCTGCAAGCGCGGGGAGGGCGATCATCAACACCATGTCGAAGATCATCTTGCCGGCGTCGATTTGAATGGAGTGCCCCATCAAAACCTGAAGCGTTAGCGGGATGCTAAAGGGTGCGAGCACGGTGGAGATCAGGATGACGGCAAGCCCGAGGGGCCCATCACCGTGAAACATACCGACCCACATAAAGCTGACTACCGCCACGGGTACGCTGTATTCAAGCACGATGCCGGTGATGAGGTTGACGTTGCCGGCGAATAGCAAGCTTGCCAGGAGATAGGCAAGCACTGTCATGAAGACCTGACTGATAAGCAGGATGACGATGAGGTCCTTGGGGTGCTTGAATACGCCAACAAGCTGATGGACGGTATTGTTGAGAGACCCTTGAAACGTCATGAAGGCGAACATGATGGGCACGATGGCGCGAACGGGCGAGAACACTTGGGGAAGGAGCACTCCTGCCGCCACGCAGCAGGGGACGATAAAAGGCATCTTGGAGCCGATCAGCTTTCCAAATGCTTGCCAGCGGTCCATGAACATCGGTAGGGTCCTCTTTCGTATAGCTTTCGCGTCGGACGACGGCGCGTTGCAAAACCGTGCGGATAAACGTTGAATCAAGGGCGAGTATAACGCCATTGCATACGATGGGCGTGGATGCGATCTGCGCGCGGCCTCTCTACCAGCGGTCGAAATACGATGGATACCTTCAAGTGCTTACCTGCACATTGCGTCCACTTGATGCGTATAATAGATGGCGTTCAACAGCTCGGCCCGCCGAAGCGGGCCCACACATCAAGGAAGTGCCCTCATGCGCCCATTTGGTTTCGCGCATGATTGCTGCCATCGCCGCCATCATGCTTCTTACGGTCGCGTACCTCGCAATCGCTTTATGGGGAGGTGCGCTGCGCATGCCGTCGCTTAAGACATCCCATCGCTGGGTCGTTGCCCATAACGACCTCGATCTTGAACGGGAACTCTCCTGTGCTCTTGGCGTGGCTCCGCTGGTGGCTCGCATCATGGTTGCTCATGGTATCGAGTCGGTCGAGGAAGGGCACCTTTTCCTCACCCCGTCGCTCGAACGCGACTGGGCGGACCCTTCGATCATCCCAGGCCTGAACGACGTTGCCGATCGCGTGCAGGCGGCCCTTGCCGCACATGAGATCATCGCCGTCTTTGGTGACTTCGATGTCGACGGCATCACGTCGACCTGCCTGCTCACCGAGGCGCTGCGCCACCTTGGCGGCACTGTGTTCCCGTTTATCCCGCACCGTTTTGACGAGGGATACGGCCTTACCGTCAGCGCGCTCGACCGCGTGGTCGAGGCATGCTCGCCGACGCTCATCATCACGGTGGACAACGGCATCGCGGCCAAAAACGAGGTGCAGCAGATCATCGAGCGCGGTATCGACATCGTGATCACCGACCATCACGAGCCGTCAGACCTGGTTCCCCAGGGCATTCCCGTCGCCGACCCCAAGATTGCCGACGAGAGTCCCTCGCGTGAGCTTGCAGGCGCCGGTGTGGCGCTCAAGCTCGTGCAACTGTTGGGCGCGCGCGTGGGCGAGCCCGATCTTTGGCGTACCTACACCGAGGTCGCGGCGCTTGGAACCGTATCGGACATGATGCTTCTCACCCCCGAGAACCGCGCGCTCGTGGCAGACGGCATCGCCCGCATGCGCGCGTCAACGCGTCCCGGATATGTTGCACTCGCCTCGGTCGCCCGTGCCGACCTGCATACCATCACGGCTGACGCCCTCTCCTTCTCGCTTATCCCGCGCCTCAACGCCGCTGGTCGCATGGCAGATCCTGCCTTGGCGCTCGATCTGCTGATGGCGACCGATGCCATGGAGGCAGCGCGGCTCGCCGCTCAGCTCGAAGAGATCAACCAGGATCGCCGCGATATCGAGGGCAAGCTTGCCGATGAAGCCATGGCTCTTGCCGAGGCCAGCTATGACGGAGGCCGCGTGATCGTCGTAGCTGGCGAGGGTTGGCACGAGGGCGTGAAGGGCATCGTGGCGAGTCGCCTTACCAACCGGTTCCACGTGCCCGCACTTCTCTTCTCCGTGCAGGACGGCATCGCGCGAGGTTCGGGCCGCTCGGTTGGCTCCGTCAACCTGTTCGATGCGGTCGAGCGATGCTCCGACCTTGTGATTCGTTTTGGAGGCCATGCCGGCGCCGTCGGTGTGACGATCGAGGCCGATAAGCTTGACGAGTTCCGCCGTCGGATGGGCGAGGTCCTGGCTCAGCTTCCCGCCGAGGACTTCGAGGATACCGACGAGGTTGCGGCTGTCGTCAAGCTCTCTGAGCTCGATATCAATACCATCGAGCAGATCTCGGTGCTCGAACCGTTTGGCCAGGGCAACAGGGTTCCGCTGCTTGCGGCCACCGGCGTGACCATGACGGACCGCGCCGCGGTGGGCAAGACGGGCGACCACATGCGCTTCGTTGCCACCGACGGCATATCGAGCGTTCCCGCCATCATGTTCCGTGTGCCCGATATCGACCGATGCGTGGCATGCGATGCCGTTGTCGACCTTGTGTTCGAAGCCGTGGCGGAGCGCTGGCAGGGACGCGTGAAGCCAAAGCTCATGGTCAAGGATATTCTTCGCCATGACTCTGCAAGCCCTAAAGACGATGGTGCCGACGATGCGCCCATCATGGCCTGCGCGGCTGTTGCCGGCGAAGCTGCCGCCGACGTTCCCGACGCCTCGCGTCGCGCCATGCTTGCCCGTCTTTCCTACGACGAGCTTACGCGTACGCTCATCCACTCGTTTATCGGTTGCGCGGACCCGCATCCCGCGCAGCGTGACGCGCTTGATGCCCTGGGACAGGGCAAAAGCGTTCTTGCAGTGATGGGCACGGGGCGCGGAAAGTCCCTGATCTTTCAGGTTCATGCTGCGCGCGAGGCGCTCTCCCATGACCGCGCAAGCATCTTCGTCTATCCGTTGCGTGCTCTTGTGGCCGATCAATCGTTCCATCTCGTTTCTCGCTTTTCCCAACTGGGGTTGCGCGCGGCGGTCCTTACGGGCGAGACGCTTCCCGCTGCCCGTGATTCCATCTTTTCGCGCTTGCGCACAGGGTCGCTCGACGTGATTCTCACCACACCCGAGTTTCTTGATATCCATCGCTCGCGTTTCGCGCCGGCGCGCATCGGCTTTATCGTTTTCGATGAGGCCCATCACATGGCTGGAGCGAAGGGTGGAGACCGCAGCGCCTATCTCGATATGCCGGAGGTTTTGCAGCTGCTGGGCTCGCCCCAGGTCCTTGCTGCGACGGCCACCGCTTCCCGTTCTGTTGCCGAGGAGATACGACGCCTTCTTCCTATCGATGAGGTGGTGGTCGACGATACGGTGCGCGCCAACCTGAACCTGGAGGACGAGCGCAATCTGCAGGCACGCGAGAACTGCCTGGTCTCCATCGTCGCCACGGGGGATAAGTGCGTGGTGTACGTCAATGCACGCGACGCTGCCGTCTCCCTTGCCCGCACGCTTCGCCGCCGTATCCCCGAGCTCGGTCCTGCCATCGCGTTCTACCACGCCGGCCTCTCGCGAAGCGATCGCATGCGCGTCGAGAGTGCCTTTAGAAGCGGTGAGCTTTCCTGCATCGTTTCTACCTCGGCTTTTGGCGAAGGCGTTAACCTGCCCGATATTCGCCATGTCGTGCTGTACCACATGCCGTTTGGCGCCATCGAGTTCAACCAGATGAGCGGCCGCGCGGGGCGCGACGGCAACGCCGCTCGCATCCATCTGCTTTATTCTGCGCGCGATGCTCGCATCAACGAGCACCTGCTCGATGCCTTGGCGCCCACGCGCGACGAGCTCGTTGTCTTGTATCGTGCGCTGCAGACCATGTGGCGCGCAGCGCGAAGCAAGACGGGGGAGGACTCGTTTGCGGCAAGCGACCTAGACATCGCGCAGATGTGTCTTGCCATCGATGCCCGCACGCACGTGGATGAGCGATCGGTTTCGTGCGGCCTCGGCGTATTCGAGGAGCTCGGGTTCGCATGCGTGAAAGGTTCGGACGCAAACCGTCGCATCGCCATGACCGAGAATCCGGGCAAGGTCGAGCTTTCACATTCCATTCGCTACCTCGAGGGCGTGCGTACGCGCATGGAGTTTTCGGCATTCAAGAGCTGGGCTTTAGATGCATCTGCTCATGATATGCTTGCACGAGTGAACAGGCCCATCACGCCACGGGCTGAATAGAGGGGGACCATCATGGGCAGCGCCGCTTCTCATGCAAACACCGCACCGCATTCCGGTACAGTCGTTCATACGAACCAAGAGGGCAATCTGCGCCCCACGTCCGAGCTGCTGCACATTACGTGTGCCGACGATCTGCCGTATCAGATCATGGCGGACAGCTACGATAAGCTCGCGAGCCTGTGCCGTAAGAACATGAGCGAGGAAGACCGTGCCAAGGTCGAGCGCGCCTATTGCTTTGCTGCCGAGAAACACGCGAAGCAAAAGCGCCGCTCCGGCGAGATGTATATCAACCATCCTGTCGAGGTGGCCATCATCTTGGCCGAGCTCAACATGGACTGCGACGTGGTATGCGCGGCGCTCCTGCACGACACGGTGGAAGATACCGAGACCTCCCTTGATGACGTGGCGAACATCTTTGGCCCGACTGTTTCCGAGCTTGTTGACGGCGTGACCAAGCTTACTAACATCGAGGTCGACAGCATGGATGAGAAGCAGGCGCTCAACCTGCGCAAGATGTTTCTCGCCATGTCGCGCGATATCCGCGTGATCATCGTCAAGCTTGCCGACCGCCTGCACAACATGAGAACGCTCGCCGCCCTTCGCGAAGATCGCCGCCTGTTCAAGGCGCGCGAGACGATGGACGTGTACGCGCCTTTGGCCGACCGCCTGGGTATGAGCTCCATCAAGTGGGAGCTGGAGGACCTCTCGTTCTTCTATCTCGAGCCGGAAGCCTACCAGCGCATTGCGCGCATGGTGGCAGAGAGCCGTGAGGTGCGCGAACGCTTCTTGGCCGAAACCATCAAGACGCTGACCGATGAGCTCAAGCATGCGGGTCTCGAAGGCTTCCAGATCAAGGGACGCTCCAAGCACTACTGGTCCATCTACCAGAAGATGCGTCGCAAGGGAAAGGAATTTTCCGAGATCTACGACCTCGTGGCCCTGCGCGTCATCACCAATACCGTGGGCGATTGTTATTCTGCGCTCGGCGCGGTCCACTCTCTGTGGCATCCTATGCCAGGGCGATTCAAAGACTACATCGCCATGCCCAAATTCAATAACTACCAGTCGTTGCATACAACGGTCATCGGCCCTACCGCTCGTCCGCTCGAGATCCAGATCCGCACGTACGAGATGCACGAACAGGCGGAATACGGCATTGCCGCCCACTGGCTCTACAAGCGCTCGGGCGGATCCACCGCCTCTAAATCCAACGATGCGCAGCGCTTGGACGACCAGATCAACTGGTTGCGTCGCTCGCTCGACTGGACCGTTTCCGACGAGCTCGACGATCCCAAAGAGTTCCTCCATTCGCTGAAGGTCGATCTTTTTGACCAGGAAATCTTCGTCTTCACGCCCAAGGGTGAGGTCATGAGCCTGCGTGCGGGTTCGACGCCGCTCGACTTCGCTTATGCCGTGCACACCGAAGTGGGCAATCATTGTGTTGGCGCCATGGTCAACGGCGTGGTGGCTCCACTTTCGCATGAACTTGCCATGGGCGACCGTGTCGAGATTTTGACCAACAAGGCGGCAAAACCCTCGCGCGACTGGTTTAACATCGTGCGCACGCCTTCCGCTCGCTCCAAGATTCGTCGTTATTTTGCCGCGGCGACTAAAGACGATGATGCCGTGTCTGGTCGCGATACGCTCGCCAAGGACCTGCGCAAACGCGGTTTTGGCATCTCCACGCCTCGTTCCACGCGCGCCCTTACCGAGGTCGCGCATGACTTGAACTTCAAGCAGCTCGAGGATCTTTTCGCTGCCGTGGGCGCCGGCAAGGTTGCACCGCGCATGGTGTGCAACAAGGTTGAGGCTCTGCTCGATCCCAAGCCGACCGACACCGCCGCCAAAGAGCCCGACGAGATCGTTGCCGAGGCAATCAAGCAGACGCGCGGCAGCCGCCGTCCACCTAAGCGTAAGCGCAAACCCGCGAGCTCGGGTGTTGTCGTCAAGGGCGGCGATGGCCTGCTGGTTCGCTTGGCTCATTGCTGCAACCCCGTGGTCGGCGACGATATCGTCGGCTTCATCACGCGCGGGCGCGGTGTCTCGGTTCACCGTGCCGACTGCCCCAACGTCAAGGGCCTGATGGAGCATCCCGAGCGCATGATCGAGGTCTCGTGGGACGACGGTGCTGATGCTCTCTTCCAGGTCGAGATCGTGGTCGAATGCCTCGACCGCATGGGATTGCTCAAAGATGTCACCATCGCCATCGGCGATGCGGGCGCCAATATCCTTTCCGCAGCGACATCGACCGACCGCGAGGGAATCGCCACGCTGCGCTTTTTGGTCGAGATTTCCGATGCCAGCGGCTTGGACGCGCTGCTTGCTGCCATCAGTCGCGTGGAAAGCGTCTTCGATGCACGCCGTCTCATGCCCGGCGAGGGCGGCGGCGCGCAGATGGCGCACCGCCACTGATAAAACGAGGAGTGTTGTATGGATAGCAAATTGCCTCTCAAGGCGAATTTGGAGCTTGAAGGCAGCGGTACGTTTCGCGTCGCCACCGTCGTCAATGGTCCGATTCAGACCAATACCTACATCGTGGTGTCTCAAGACCACGCTGTGATGATCGATCCCGCGTGGGAAGGGGAGAAGCTCGCTGAGCGTTTTTCTGCCTTGTTTCCCGCAGCACATCTCGATGCCGTTGTTTGCACGCATGGACATGCCGATCACATTGGTGGCGTAGCGGGTGTTCGCCGTGCTTTGGGCGAGGACACTCCCTTCATGATCTCTGCGCTTGATGCGCCGCATCTTGCCGAGGCGGTGCGCAGCATGAAGCTGACATGGGGTATCGATACCGAGATGCCGCCCGCACCTGATCGCTTGCTCGAGGAGGGCGACACGATTAAGGTGGGCGACGTGTGCCTTCAGGTGCTTTCGACTCCGGGCCATACGCCGGGAGGCATTGTGCTTTTTGTCGCTACCGCGGATGCGAATATCGCATTTGTGGGCGATACGCTTTTCCCAGGGGGCCATGGCCGCGTCGATCTCCCCGGCGGCGACGAGGGATTGATCATGCGCTCGCTTGCGCGCATCGGCACCTCTCTTCCTGCGGATACGTTGTGCTATGTGGGCCATAACGGCACCACGACCGTCGCTCGCGAACTCGATTCGAATCCCTTCATGGCCTACGCGCTTCGTCATGAGCGCTAATGCTTTCGTTTCGAAGAATATCGAAGCTTTCGTTTTGCTTATGTGAAAGTATGGCAGATGGCATATCGGGGCTATGCGTGCATGGTATGCTTTGCTATGTCATTTCGGCACTTCGAACTAGGGGGTTCGTATGCTCGTTAACGCAAGCGATATGCTCAAGAATGCTGAGGCCGGCCATTACGCTTTGGGCGCCTTCAACACCAACAACCTGGAATGGACGCTCGCCATTCTTCAGGCTGCCGAGGAGGCCAAGTCTCCGCTCATCATGCAGTGCACGGGTGGTGCTGCCAAGTGGATGGGCAACTACAAGGTTTGCGCCGATATGGTCAAGGCTTGCGTTGAGGCTCTCGACATTACGGTTCCCGTGGCATTGCACCTCGACCATGGCTCCTATGAGGATTGCTTCAAGGCCATGGACGCAGGCTTCACCTCTATTATGTACGACGGCTCCCATGAGGCCGACTTCCAGACCAATCTCGACCGCACCAAGGAGCTCGTTGACCTCGCTCATTCCCGCGGCCTGTCCATCGAGGCCGAGGTCGGCGGCATTGGCGGCACTGAGGACGGCGTGACCTCCTCCGGCGAGCTCGCCGATCCCGAGCAGTGCAAGCAGATTGCCGACCTGGGCGTCGATTTCCTCGCCTGCGGTATCGGCAACATCCATGGCCTGTATCCGGAGGACTGGAAGGGCCTTTCCTTCGAGCGCCTGAGCGAGATCAAGGCTCTCACCGGTAACCTCCCGCTCGTTCTGCACGGCGGCACCGGCATCCCCGAGGATCAGATCAAGAAGGCCATCTCTCTTGGCGTTTCCAAGATCAACGTCAACACCGACCTTCAGGTTGTCTATGCCAAGGCTATCCGCGAGTACATCGAGGCCGGCAAGGATCAGCAGGGCAAGGGCTACGACCCGCGCAAGCTCATCAAGCCCGGTCGCGAGGCCATCGTCGCCCGTACCAAGGAGCTCATGGAGCAGTTCGGTAGCGTGAACAAGGCCTAAGGCTAAGGCTGTTTTACGTATGGCCCCGGTTTCGTTTCTTCGCATGAGGAGAGGCGAGCCGGGGCTTTCGTGTGTCAAGCCTTTGCGCGCGGAAAAAGTTTGTGCGCACCCTTTGGGCTTCTTTTTTATATGGTATAGTTGCTAACGCACCTTAGCGTGCGCCCGAGTGGCGGAATTGGCAGACGCAGTGGACTCAAAATCCACCGGTGGCGACATCGTGCGAGTTCGAGTCTCGCCTCGGGCACCATTCGAACAGTGAGGACCTCAGCGATGAGGTCCTTTCTAATATGAGAAAGCCATTGTCAATAGGCATGTTCGTTCGAGCCCGGTTTCAAACCGGGCTTTTTCGTTTCCCGTCGGGAGAGCCCGCGCACGCTGCACGTTTAGTCGACGCTTGCCTGGCAAGCTAATATCCGCGGGCTCTTGCGGGTGCGCTGTCGGCGGTCGGCCCGGTATGTCCGCGCACCCCACCGCATTTCGATTCTCCGTCCGGCGCGCTCGTCCGAAACCAGTCTTGTTCACGGGCGCGGCCCTCGGGCTGCCCAAAAAAGGGCTCGTGAACGCGCGCCGGCGATGCGTCGAGACGCGGGCCCTCCCGGCGGGAGGCTTGTCGTCCGGCGGCGTCAGCCGAGGGTCCCCTCGGCCCGGCGCCCGATCTCCCAGACCCAGCAGGCGAGCTCGCGCGCGACGGCGGCGTTGGCCCTGCACGCGCTCTTGCCCGCCTCGGCCAGCGCCTCGCGGCGGCGGCAGAGCCTGGCGGTGCAGTCGTCGGCGCGCGCCCGTATCGCCGCGGGGACGTCCGCGCCGGGCGCCGGGGCCTTCGGGCGGGGCGTGCACATCGAGTAGTGCCACGCCGACTCTATCAGCGCCGTCCGGGCGAGCCGGTCGCCCGCCTTGGTGATCCCGCCGCGCCGCTCGGTCTCGCCGCTCGAGCGCTCGGACGGAATGAGCCCGCACCAGCTCGCGAATGCCGGCGCCGAGCGGAACCTCGTGAAGGAGCCGGCCTCGGCGGCGAGCCTGAAGGCGGTCAGGGCGTCGATCCCCTTGATGCAGGAGAGCGCCTCGACGACCGGGCGCCAACGCTCCGAGCGCGCGAGGGCGAGGACTTTCTTCTCGAGCTGCCGGCGGTCCGATTCCGCGCACCTCGCGGCCGTGACGTAGTACTCGAACACGTCGCGCTGCGGGCCCTCGAGCCTGGTCTCGGATATCCACCTCTGTTACCGTCAATGGATAATTGCCCAATTCAACCAATCGATCGTTCCCGTCCGCACCAGTGCGCCATGCCCGCCCG
>CAKUFD010000009.1 GCA_934647195.1 uncultured Collinsella sp. | reverse complement strand
GGATCTCCTCGATGGCGCCCTTGCCGTGGTAGCTGATGGTGTTGAGAACGAAACGGTTAGCCATAAATGTGCCTCCTGGCTCCTCAATGTGGATGGCGCGAAAGATGCGCTATCCCCTAACGGGACTCAATATACCCGCATGGTCAAATAATCAAGCGCAACCTTGGGTGACCGGTTTTGGCCTTCTCGCATAATGGACAGCAACAAAAAGATGTTTCCGCAGGCAAAAGGACTAAAAAGGGAGCCGTTCGGGTTTTGGGCAATTGGTTCGTATATAGGAATGTCACCCAACGGCGGCTCGAGAAATGCGTGTACACACAGCCGTCATATTTCACCAACCTAAAGAGCTACTTTCCCGCCTTTGCATGCGGATGCTCGCGATCGATAAACATGATGGCGAAAGCGACCGCCAGCAAGGCGGCAGCAACGACAATCGCGTGCAGGCCCAGGCGCTCGATACACCAATTTCCCAGCACAGCGCCCATCACAAAACACAGGATGACCCCAAAATACAGCAGGCCGTTTTCCAGGAAACCCTTGTTGTGCGTGATGATGTAGTCGTCGACGTTTTGCAAGGCAGAACGCAGATTGCCGATGCACATGGTAGTCGCGATACCCTTGCCGTGAATCTTACGAAACGACTCGACCTGCATGCCGCACGCAAACGAAGTGAGGCAGTTTGCAAGCAGGTTAAGATCCGCGTCAACGAAGCTCACGGCAAAAAGAATGAGTGCCTCAAGAAGCACCGTCACCTGACGCCAGTGGAATAGGCTCGAAAAGCGCTCGTGAATCAAATCGGAAAGCATGATGCCCAATGCAAAGGAAAGAACGGGAAACAGAAAGCGAGCCGCCTGAGAATACTCGCCAAGGGAAAGATGGATGCCCACCAAAAGGATATTGCCGGTCTGAGCGTTTGCGAATACGCCCCCGCGGCCGATATAGGAATAGGCGTCCATAAAGCCGCCGGCAAGCGCTAAAATCGCTCCGAGCTCGATTGATTCCGAGATCTGCTTTGCACGCTGCATAGAAAGCGTGTCCCCCAATTTGCATTATTAGACAATCATTATCGAACCCATCCTAGCGCAACTGTCGCAGGCGGCGCATAGGCGCGCGCCTCGGTAACGCAATTGGTACAATTCCTAAAAACAAAAGCGTATGAAGGATGCTCATGGCAAAGCGGGACGAACATAAGAATAAAAGGGCGACCGACGGCGCACCTGCGCCTCACAAAGCAAAGACGACGTCCAAAAAGCACGCCGTCCCGCGCCCTGGACGCGAACGGTTCCTACCCGTCTCGCGCGCCGATATGGATGCGCGCGGATGGAACGTATGCGATTTCGTCTATATCTGCGGCGACGCCTACGTCGACCACTCCAGCTTTGGCATGGCCATCATCAGCCGCATTCTCGAGGCACATGGCTATCGCGTAGGCATCATCTGCCAGCCGGACTGGAACGACCCGGCGAGCATCTCGGTGCTCGGCGAGCCGCGTCTGGGCTTTTTGGTAAGCGCAGGCAACATGGACTCGATGGTCAATCATTACTCCGTGACCAAGCATCGCCGCCATACAGACGCCTACACCCCTGGCGGCGAGGCCGGGCATCGCCCCAATCGAGCGGTAACGGTCTATGGCAACCTCATTCGCCGCACGTACAAGCGCACGCCCATCATCATCGGCGGCATTGAGGCGAGTCTGCGACGCCTTGCGCACTACGACTACTGGCAGGATAAACTCAAGCGCTCGGTGCTGCTCGATTCCGGCGCCGACCTGCTCATTTACGGCATGGGTGAGCATGCCATCATCGAGATCGCCGATGCGCTCGACGCGGGCCTGCCCGTCGAGCAGATCACGTATGTCGACGGTACGGTCTATCGCACAAGCGGAGAGGGCGCGCTCGATGCCGTGTACGATTATCGCTTGTTGCCGAGCTGGGACGAGCTCAACGAGGATAAGCTCGCCTACGCTAAGAGCTTCAATATCCAACAGCAAAACATGGACCCCATCACGGGGCAGCGCCTGGTGGAGCCCTATCCCAACGGCATCTTCGTGGTGCAAAACCCGCCTTCGGCAACACTGACCACGCAGGAAATGGACGAGGTGGCCGAGCTTCCCTACGCGCGCCACTGGCACCCCGACTATGACGATGCAGGCGGCATTCCTGCCTTTTCCGAAGTGCGCTTCTCCATATCGAGCAACCGCGGCTGCTTTGGCGAGTGCAGCTTCTGCGCGCTCACCTTCCATCAGGGCCGTGTGCTACAGGTACGCAGCCACGACAGCATCATGCGCGAGGCTGAGGCACTCACCCACGATCCCGAGTTCAAGGGTTACATCAACGATGTGGGCGGCCCCACGGCCAATTTCTTCCGCCCTGCCTGCGATAAGCAGCTCAAGCACGGCGTCTGCAAGAACAAGCGCTGTCTATGGCCGAGCGTTTGCAAGAACATGGTGGTGGATGAGAGCGGATACACGCAGCTCCTGCGCGACCTGCGTTCGATTCCCGGCATCAAGAAGGTTTTTATCCGAAGCGGCATTCGCTTTGACTACACCATGGCCGACGCCTCGGACGAATTCATGCTCGAGCTGTTGCGACACCACGTCTCCGGCCAGCTGCGCTTGGCGCCCGAGCATGTAAGCGATGCCGTGCTCAGCGTGATGGGCAAGCCGAGCCGCGCCGTCTACGACGCCTTCTGCCGCCGCTTTGACAAGATCAACAAGCAATACGGGCTCAACCAGTTTGTGGTGCCCTACCTCATTAGCTCGCATCCCGGTTCGACCATGAAGGAGGCTGTAGAGCTCGCCTGCGCCGTGCGCGATATGGGCTATATGCCCGAGCAAGTGCAGGACTTCTACCCCACGCCGTCCACGATGTCCACTTGCATGTACTACACCGGTGTGGACCCCCGTACCATGAAGCCCGTCTATGTGGCGCGCGACCCCCACGAAAAAGCGATGCAGCGCGCGCTCATCCAGTATCGCAAGCCCGAGAACTACAAGCTTGTACGCGAGGCACTTATCGCTGCGGGCAGGCGTGATTTGATCGGCTACGACAAGCATTGCCTTATTCGCCCCGTTCCTCCGCAGGAAGGCGCCATGCCCAAGAAGGGCGGCGGCAAAACGAAGGACGCGGGCGGAGTCAAGCGTACGGGTGCCGATAACCGCCGCAAGCAAACGGGCGCGCCCTCAAAGCAGCATCGCGGACCGGGTGGGGCGCAGCACATGAACCGCGCACAAAATGCAACGGCGCGCAAGGGCGCGGCACAGGGACGCCAAGGAGCCAATCGCCAAGGCCGTCGCGGCTAGCGCTGGAATTGAGGCAAGATCCTGGAAGGATGTTGCCCCTCTTTTGTGCCGAGCCAGAACAAGACAGCGCCAAGCACCAGCATCGCGATAAAGGCGATAAGCTCGACAATGGGGCCAAACAGGCCAAACACAACATCGATAACACCCACGAAGTACGACGAGAAGTTAAGCACCAGGTGTAAGCAAATGTTGTAGCGCATCTTACCGCTGCGCCAAAAGACCCAGCCAAAGACGAGACCCATGGCCCCCGCATAGATTCCCTGCACGAGATTCATATGCAAGATGCCAAAGAGCACAGCCTGGATGAGGTTCGCAATCCAAAAGCGCGCGGGAGGGACCCGCATCGCGCTTACATCGCCCAAAGGAAGGCGTGCATGGTGTCGACGTCCGCGCTCGCGCCACGCCTCGCGCCACTCGGGACAGACGGCGCGCAGAGAGAATTCGAGCATAAGGCCGCGGCAGGCGATTTCCTCAGAAATGGGTGCGCCAACCGCAACCACCAAAAGCGAGATGGCGCTTAACTCGCTCGTCGTCCCATCGTTCATCATCTCGTCGTAGCCCTCTTCGAGCGCGGGAAACATGGGCAGCACCAGCGAGAGGACGTAGGAGATGATCATCTGCATGGCGACGCCGAGCAGGATGATGCCGACGACGCGCATGAACGATGCATCGCCGCGGGGAAGATCGCGATCGCGCGCACTCGAGAATGAGCGCGGCCGGATGCGGCACCACCACCAAGGCATGGTCACGGCAAGCGTCAGCAGCTGCGCAAGCGCCAAGGCATAGGCCAGGCTGTTATCGAATGCAGCCTCGACATCCCCTGTGAAAAAACCAGCAGCCCAGAGAGATGCGAAGCCCACGCCCCAAGCGAGGCCAACGATGAGCTGCGCGCCCTCAACGACGCTGAACACGCCAAGGTCCGCCAGAAAATACGCAATGCCGTTTTTGACGGCATCCGCGGGAGCGATTCGAGGCGGCACTGTCTGAATGGGCGCGGCCTGCGTGGGCGCTGGAGTATTGAATTCGTTCATGCTCTCACCTCGGATGAAGTGTTCCCATCCGCCTCCCGCCCAAACGCTCCAGCAGGAGATATGTCAAAAGGGAATGTGCCGCATCGGTTAAACGCGGCGATGAACATGCGTATAGCGTTTGACGGCGTAGTACCCACGAGTTGGGTTGCTGCCGCGAAGGCTGCCTTTTCCTCGGGCAGGACCTTCGCGACAACTGGGGTCATTTTTTCTGCCATGTCGATTCCTTTGCGGATCGATGTGCTGCGTGTGCGCGAGCATGCGGCTGGGCTTGAACTCGCGCCTAGTTCGTTTATGTCGTATTGGTATTACTTAGTATTACTACGTATTACCCCGCTGCTTAGGATAGCAAACCGAGGGGACACAGACAAGGCCGAAAAAGAAAAAGCCGCTGCCGAATAGCTTTCGACAGCGGCTTTACAATTGAAAATCAGCTAGAGAAACAGATAGGGAGAGGCGCGAAGAGGACCGTCATCCCCCGGCAACAAAGCGCCATGAGCTTGCCAATCGATAGCGCTAGCGCTCATCGAACTCGATCGGCTCGCCGCACCGCACGGCAGCCGAAGCGCAGCGCAGCGTGTCAAAGGCAAATGCCACGCCGTCAGACGTCGGCTCGTACCGCACTGCCCGGTCCTCCCGGATACCCAAGCGTCCGGCTTCCTCGGCAACGTCGATATTGGCGCCCAGGAACATGAACTCCCAACCACGCTCCTGCGCCGCCGAAATCATATGCTTAACGCGAGCGTAGCCGTACTCCTTGCTTGCGTTCTCAAGACCATCGGTGGTGATGCAGAACAGCGTGTGCTCCGGGCGCAGCTCGGGCGGCAAAATGTGCTGCACGCGCTCGTGATAGTGAATGGCCCCGCCCACGGCATCAAGAAGTGCCGTGCACCCGCTTGGTACGTAATCGCACGTTGTCAGCGGGGCCACGTCCTCGATGGGAACGCGATCGTGCAACACTTGCGATTTGTGGTTGAACAGCACCGTAGATACAAGCGCCTCGCCCTCCATCATCTTGTTTTGCTTGAGCAGCGCATTGTATCCGCCAATGGTATCGTCCACCAGATCGCACATGGAGCCGCTTTTATCGAGGATGAATACGAGCTCGGTCAGGTTCTTCTTCATGATTGCCTCCCTGGGATATGCGGAGGGCCTAATGCCCGTCCGTCTATCTCAAAGATAGGGAGCGAGGTGACACGAGAGGTAAACCGTCAAGCGACATCGATGCGACCGCGGAGACGAAATCGACACGGCGCAGACCCAGGACGCAGCGTCTCACACCGCGCTACATCGACCCCAAAAGCGGCTGGTCAAACGCAAAGAGCATCGCATTGAGTTTGTAGATGTCGTAGCATTCGCGCTCGATAAAGTAGCGCACAATCACGTCGAACTTAGACGAGGTAGAAAGGCGGAAGCCGGCACGCTCGAGCAAATCGTTACAATCGTCAAGCGAGAGCTCGAGCGCGATGGCGAGTGCCACGGCGGTAGCCTTGGTGGGTTTATAGCCCTGATCACGCCGGATTTTGCTAAAGAGCTGGCACGACAGGTTCGCGCGCTTGTAGACCTCGACATCGGTCATGCCGCGAGCATCGATAAGCGACAAGACGGTCTGCGAGAATGAAGCATCGAGTTTATTGAGCAGATCGGCGACCTCGGCTTCGTCTATTGCGCACGAAGCGGCGGCGCAAGTCTGATGATGCGGCGCCATGGCAGGGGCGGCAAGGGCATGGAGGTCAAGGTCGAGACCGGGACCGAAGTCGAAATCGCAAGATTTCTCCGCGGCATCCGCGCATACGGCGCCGTCATATGCGAAAAAGGATTCCTCGTCTTGAGCGTCTTGGATGCACAGCGCTACCTCGTCATACTGATCGAGGCTTGCCGCAAAGGCCCGACGGTCGTATATGGCAAGTACCACATGCATGTCACCGGCAGCGGTGCCGGCGCGATCGCTCAGAAAGTGCTCGATCTCCTCGCACGCCACATCGAGCGCCGAGGCAGGTGGATAGCCGTAGATGCCTGAGGAGATAAGCGGGAAGGCGACGCTTGCGATCCGCAATCGAGCCGCCTGGTCGAGCGCCGAGCGATAGGCGCGACGCAGCAGGCCCTCTTCGTTATGGCAGCCGTCTATCCAGCGCGGCCCCACCGCATGGATAATCCAACGTGCAGGCAGGTCAAAGCCCCGCGTCACCATGGCACTGCCCGTGGGACACGGAGCGAGCCTGCGGCACGCCGCCTGCAGCTGCTCATAGCCCGCAGCGGAGAAGATGGCTCCGCACACGCCGCCACCCGCAAGCAGGCCCTCGTTCGCAGCGTTGACAACAGCGTCGACGTCCAGACAAGCAATGTCGGACCTCACGATAGAAAACGGCATGTCGGCCCCCCTTCCAGACTCCACGACAATTAGTTAGGTACCCCACGTGACAAAACGAACCTGAGGACTTTTTGTCACATGGGGAGATGCGGGCTAGATGACGGTGACGCGGCCCTGGTTGCCTACGATGCCGCGCGTCTCGGCCAAAAGCGGGATCGACTTGGCGTTCACGCGCACCGGGATCTCGGCACGCATGGTCTGGCCGTCTGTCTGCTCCACAAACAGCTCCACGCGGTCGCCGCCGGGATTGGCGGCAAACACCGCAGCCAAGCGACTCATGTTGCTCTGGCTAAAGCGATTGGAGGGAATCATCACCTCAAAGACCTTGGGGCGGTTGCTCTCCTCGGTAAGCTCCAGCGGCATGACCTCCACCGCGATGATCTGGTCGCCGCGATCGCTGCGCTCGAGCTTGCCGCGCACGCGGATGAACGCGTCGGAAAGCACGGCGCCCGTCTCGGGGTCGGTCTCGCCATAGAGGAACTCCTCGGCGCTTTCGAACACCTTGGGGAACATGATGACGCTGGCCTCGCCTTCCATGTCCTCAAGCTGCACCTTTGCCATGGCGGCACCCTTTTTGGTGACCATCTTCTGCACGCTCGCGACCATGCCCGCAAACCAGTAGGGCTTGCCCTCGGGAATCTCGACGTTGACCATGCCCTCACCCGCGGGGCTCATGCGCTCCACGCCGGTATCGATCTGCGAAAGCGAGAACTCGCGTGCCTTTCCCAGCGCGTACTCAAAGGGGCGCAGCGGGTGGTCGGAAACGTAGATGCCCAAGACCTCGCGTTCGAACGAGAGCTTCATGTGGCGGTCCCATTCCTGGCCATCGGGCTCGGGAACCTGAATCTCAAAGCCAGAACCCTCCACGTCGCCAAACATGTCGAACAGCGACGTCTGGCCCGATGCGCGGTCCTTTTGGCGCTTGGTGGCAGAGTCGATGATGTTCTCGGGGTTGTTCTTGTCCACAAACGTCATGAGCTGACGGCGCGGATACCCCGTCGAGTCAAAGCCGCCTGCCTTGATGAGAGCCTCGATAACACGGCGGTTGACCTTGCTCGAATCCACGCGGTCCACCAGGTCGTGCAGGTTCTTGTAGGGGCCGTTCTTGGTGCGCTCCTCGATGATGACCTCGGCCACACCCTCGCCCACGCCGCGGATGCCGGCAAGGCCAAAGCGCACGCCGTCCTTGGTTGCGGTGAACTCGATGCCCGACTCGTTGACGTCTGGCGGAAGCACGGCGATGCCGTCGTGGCGGCATGCCGAGACGTAATGCACGATCTTCTCGGTCTTGCCGGTGTAGGACGTAAGCACGGCCGCCATGTACTCGTTAGGATAATGGGCCTTGAGCCAGGCCGTCTGCATAACGAGAATGGCGTAGCCTGCCGAGTGCGACTTGTTGAAGGCGTAGGACGCGAACTCCAAAACGTCGTCCCAGATCTTCTGCGCGGTCTCTTTTTTGTAGCCGTTTTTGACGGCGCCGTTCATCCAGTGGTCGTAGGTGGTCTCGTCCGAGCCGTCCTCCCAGTGCATGACCGTAGAGGTAAGCAGCTTGATCTTCTTCTTGGCCACGGGCTTACGAATGCGAGAGTCGGACTCGCCCTTGGAGAAGCCGCACATCTCGACGGAGATGAGCATAACCTGCTCCTGGTAGACCATGGTGCCGTAGGTCTCGCCCAGGATGTCGTCCAGGCGTGGGTCGTAGGAAACCGCCGGCTCCTTGCCGTTCATACGGTTGATGTAGGAGGAGACCATGCCTGCGCCCAGAGGGCCCGGGCGGTACAGAGCGATCAATGCCACGACGTGCTTGTACTCGGTGGGCTTCATGTTCTTGATGGTGGCCGTCATGCCGGCAGACTCAACCTGGAACACGCCGGCCGTATGGCCCGATCCCATGAGCTTGAAGATCTCGGGGTCATCGAACGGAATGGCATCGGGGTCGATATCGATCCCGTAGTTCGCCTTGATGTTGGCCTTTGCCTTGGAGATGACGGTGAGGGTACGAAGGCCCAGGAAGTCCATCTTGAGCAGGCCCATGTCGGCGACCGTATGGCCTTCGTACTGGGTGATCTCGACGCCGCCTTTGGTGTCGAGCTTCGTGGGCACGTGCTCGTTCACCGGGTCGCGGCAGATGAGGACGGCGCAGGCGTGCACGCCCTCGCCGCGCGTAAGGCCCTCGATGGAAAGGGCGGTGTCGATGATACGGCGCGCGTCCTCGTCGTTCTTGTATGCATCGGCAAAATCGGGATTGTAGAGCTCCTCCTTGCCCGGCTGCTGCTCGAGCACCTGGCGCAGCTTGGTGGAGGGGTCGCTCGACACCATCTTGGACAGGCGCTGGCCCATGTACACGGGATAATCGAGCACGCGAGCGGAGTCGTTGATGGCCTGCTTGGCCTTGATGGTCGAGTAGGTGATGACGTGGGTGACCTTCTCGGGACCGTAGAGCTGACGCACGTGCTCCACGACCTCGAGGCGACGCTCATCGTCGAAGTCCATATCGATATCGGGCATCTCGGTACGCTGCGGGGATAGGAACCTCTCGAACATCAGACCGTTCTCCAGCGGGTCGAACGAGGTGATGTTCATGGCGTACGCGACGATGGCGCCTGCAGCGGAGCCACGGCCGGGACCGACGCCGATGCCGTTTTCCTTGGCCCATTTAACGTACTCGGCAACGATGAGGAAGTACGCGGCAAAACCTTTGTCGCAAATAACCTTGTATTCGTATTCAAAGCGCTCTTTGATGGACACGCCGTTGATGGAGCGCGTCTCCCAGTCGTCGCCGTAATACTTGCGCAGGCCCTTCTCGCACTCGCGGCGGAACTGGCTCTCATGCGTCTCGCCCGGATCGAGCAGCGGGAAGCGCGGCAGGATGATGGAATCCCAGTCCAGCTCGACGTCGCACTTCTCGGCGATCTCGAGCGTATTGTCGATGGCCTCCTGGCAATACGGGAAGAGCGCGCGCATCTCCTCCTCGGTCTTCATGTAGAACTCGGAGCCCGTCATGCGAATACGGTTGGGGTCGTCGATCTTGGAGCCCGTGCCGATGCACATCATCACGTCCTGGATAGGAGCGTCCTCGCGCGTGAGGTAATGGAAGTCGTTGGTGGCGATGACCTTCACGCCAATCTGCTGCGCGATTTCGATGAGATGATGCGACAGCTGCTCGTCGGTCATGCCGTTGTCGGTGGTGATGCCGTGCTCCTGGATCTCGATGTAAAAATCGCCCGGATCGAAGAGGTCGCGCAAGGTTGTTGCCCACGACACGGCACCGGCCATGTCGCCGCGGTCGATGCAGCGCGGGATGATGCCCGCGATACAGGCGGAGCTGCAGATAAGGCCCTTTGCATGACGGCGCAGGTTATCGAGGGTCACGCGCGGCTTGTAGTAAAAGCCCTGCACGGCGGCTTCCGAGACCGTCTGCATCAGGTTAACGTAGCCCTCTTGGTTCTTGGCGAGCAAGATCATGTGGTAGAGCTCGGGCTTGCGATCGCGCGCCAGGGTGTCATCGGGGGTGAAGTAGACCTCACAGCCAAAGATGGGCTTGATGACAGGCGCAGGTTTAAGCTCGTCGATATTGCCTTGCTTGTCCCACAGCTCCATGTCCTTGTGGTACTGCTCCCAGCCCTGAGGGTTCTCCTCACGGTTGGGCTCCTCCAGCTCGTCGCGGCGGCCCTTCTCCAAGAAGGCCTTGTCGTGGCTCCATACCTTGTAGTCGGGCGCGTTATGGTTCACCGCATCGCAGGCGAGCGCCAGCTCGGGAACGCCGTACATGTAGCCGTGGTCGGTGATGGCGACGGCGGGCATACCCAGGTCCACAGCACGCTTCACCATGTCTGAGATGCGCGTTGCCCCGTCGAGCATCGAGTACTCGGTATGGTTGTGAAGGTGAACGAAGGCCATGTGAAGCAACTCCCTGATATGCGCGGCGGCAAGCGTATGTGCGTGATTATCTCTGCTCGAAGCATTCTACCGCACGCCCCAGACACGCACCGAACGCGCCCGGCCGCCCCAGAAAGCCCCATAGTTTGTTCGACTCGGGAAAGCCTATGGCGCAGCCCGGCGAGTACCGCGGCGCCCACGGCAGCGCCGTATAATGACCCCAGCACACACAACCCTGCAGGAGGAATCTTGAAAGTCATCGTCTACACCGACGGCGCCTCGCGCGGCAACCCCGGGCACGGAGGCTACGGCGCCGTGCTGCGCTACACCTCCCCTTCCGGCAAGGAGCACGTGCTCGAACTGTCGTGCGGCTACGAGCGCACCACTAACAACCGCATGGAGCTCATGGGCGTCATCGCCGCGCTCGAGGCCCTCAAGCGCCCCTGCGAGGTGGAGCTGCACTCCGACTCGCAGTACGTGGTAAACGCCTTTAACAAGAACTGGATCGCCGGCTGGCAGGCGCGCGGATGGAAGACCGCGGCCAAAAAGCCGGTGAAGAACCCCGACCTCTGGAAGCGTCTGATCGCGGCCAAGGAGCCGCATGACGTCACCTTCCTGTGGGTCAAGGGCCACGCGGGCCACAAGTACAACGAACGCTGCGACGAGCTTGCCACCATCGCGGCAGACAAGGGCCCGCGCATCGTCGACACCGGTTTTGTCGAAGGCGACGCCGACTAACACGGGAAACCTCGCCGTGCCGCGCGCGGTATCATGAAATAGAACTTCGCCGAGCTATAGGAGGCGCGCCATGCTTCACATCGCAACCATCGGAACGAGCCCCATCACCGAGAACTTCATTGAGGTACTAAGCGCAAACGACCGTGCCGTCTTCGCCGGCGCGCAATCGCGCGATGCCGAGCGCGCGCATGTCTTCACACAGGAGCATGGCGGCAAGCGAGGTTACGCCTCGCTAGACGAGCTCGCCGCGGACCCCGCAATCGACGCGGTCTACATCGGCAGCCCCAACGCCTGCCATGCACCCCAGGCGCTCGCGCTCATCGACGCCGGCAAGCATGTGCTGGTAGAGAAGTCCTTTTGCTCCAATCGCCGCGAGGCGCAAGGGGTCTTCGACGCGGCCGAGCGCGCGAACGTCGTGGTGCTCGAGGCTATGCGCCCCCTGCACGACCCGGCCTATTACCAGTTCAAAGAGGCGCTTGCGCAGATCGGACGCATACGGCGCGTCACCATCCGCTTTGGCAAGTATTCCTCGCGATACGACGATATCCTTGCGCACCGCCACACCAACATCTTTGACTGCGATATGGCGTCCGGCGGCCTTATGGATATGGGTGTCTACAGCGTAGAGCCCATGGTCGACCTTCTGGGCGCGCCCAAGACCATCGCCTTCGCCCCCATCCTCATCGAGGCGCAGGCCGAAGACATCACCCATGGCCCCATCGACGCCGCGGGAACCATCATGTGCACCTACCCGGGCGCCGTGGCCACGCTCCACTACTCCAAGTTCACGCAGGACTTCTCGCCCGTGCAAATCGAAGGTGAGCGCGGCACCATCACGCTCGACTCCATCTCCATGCCCAGTCATCTGCGCATCGACATGATGGGCGCGGCCGTGCGCATGGCCGCCAGGACCTGCGCGAGCTCCGGCAGCACGGAGGAGATGGACCTGCCCAAGACAGATAACAGCATGTGCTATGAACTTGCCGATTTCATCCATGCGGTCGAGCAGGTACAGGCAGGTACGCCGGCATTCGAGGCGGCATGCGGGGATCACGGCACCGTGGCGCATTTCCGTGACCTCACCCTCGCCACCATGGACGTAATGGATCAGGCGCGTGCGCAGGCAGGCATCGTCTTCCCCGCAGATCGCGCGAGCGTCTAAGAGGATAGGTTCCGAAACCCAACGCCTGCGAAGGAGAGATTCGCCATGAAGTTTCTCAGCAAGTTCCGCCGCTTGACCGGACCGGACGGCAGCAAGAACATCGCCCGCAGCGCGCTTGAATGCGAACTTACGCAAAAGCTGCGCGAGATCGGCGCGGCGGGCGACTTCTCCCCCGTTCGATGGGGTCTGCACTATACGGGCACGGTCCAGGGTGTTGGCTTTCGCTGGACCACGCAAAACATCGCGCGCGAACGGCGTCTCACCGGCTGGGTAATCAACCGCGAGGACGGCTCGGTAGATATGGAGCTGCAGGGGCCGAGCGTGCAGATCGCCGCGCTGATGGACGATCTGCAAGACTGCTATGCCGGCTGGGGCGCAAATATCTGCCTTTTCGCCGAGCGCGAGCTCAAGCTCGAAGATGCCGAGGACTCATTTGAGGTGCGCTTCTAGCCGCACCCGCTGGTAAAAAGTTATTAGGAATCAATCGCAATTATTTGATATAGTTACAGTAAGCTAACCATGTACGGGTAAGGAGGCGGCACCGTATGCAGCGCAGAAACACCAAGCAGCGCACGTTGATTTTGAACATCGTTCGCGCCCACGGCGACCACCCCACCGCCGAGGACATCTACCGCGACGTTCACGAGCAAAATCCCAAAGTGAGCCGCGGCACCGTATATCGCAACCTCAACCTGCTGGAAGAGACGGGCGATATCATCAGCATCGAAGTGCCCGGCGGCAATCGCTTTGACCGTCGCTGCGACCCGCATGCGCACGTGATCTGCTGCAGCTGCGGTGCCGTCTGCGACGCCATGATCGAGCATGACCACGCGCTCGATAGCATGGTCGAAGACGAGACGGGCTACGAAATCACGCGGCACGAGACCCTGTTCTACGGCATCTGCCCTGCCTGTCAGGAACAGGAAGGCAGAAGCGAAGACATCGAAGAAACCGCCTAGGCAAACCCCTAGATAAGGCCAAAGTGCCTGCAGGCATTCCAGATGCCGTCGCTATCCAAGTCATCGGTCACATAGTCGGCGCGCTCGCGCACCAGGTCCCACGCGTTGCCCATGGCAACAGCGCATCCGCACTCATCGAACATCGTCAGATCGTTCTCGCCGTCACCAAAGGCGATGGCCTCCTCGGGCGCAAGGCCGTAGCGCTCGAGCGTGGCGACGATTCCCGTGCCCTTGCCACCTTCTTCAGGAATCACGTCGCAAAAAAGCGGCGTCCAGCGCGTGGTGCGCACATGGGCGGCAGCCTCGCGCACTAGGTGTTCTTCGGGTGAGTCCACGATCGCGCAGAACTGATAGACGGCAGCGCCTTTGAGCTGGGAGATATCGTCTGCCTTAGAAGAAAGCCCGAGCTTTGCGGCAAAGTCCTCGGTGCGTGCGTTAGCGCGGCTCAAAAAGCTTCCCGTGCGCGTAAGGGCATAGACGTCGAAGATCCCCGCCTCCACAGCGTCGATGATACCGTTCACATCCTGCGGGTCGATGGGGCAATCGCGATAGTCGCCCTCGCTATCAAAGCAAAGCTGGCCGTTAAAGCAGATATAGGAGTCAAAGCGGCCCTTGATGCACGGAGGCAGCTCAAACGAACCGCGACCCGTAGCAAGTACCGTTCGGATACCGTTAGCCTGAAGCTGCGCCAGGGCCTGCTTGGTGGATTCGAGCATCTTATGCGACGAGTCGAGCAGCGTTCCATCGACATCGAAAAAGGCAGCTTTGATCATGGGGCCCGGCTTTCTTGGTTCTGAGGGATTTTCAGTCCCACATTGTAGCAAAACGGGGCGATCCGTCCCGCCGGCGAGGGCTCCCCTCCCGTTCCTCAATCGGGCTCCGCAGGCTTTCGGAACGGGAGGGGAGCCCTCGCCTTGCAATCGCGGCCCGTCGGGGTTTGGTGGCGGGAAGGAAGGATGGTGCACCTTCTTGCAATCCGTATCCCAAATGAAGCAGAAAATCCCATTTAGAACGGGGCTGGTGCCGTCTAAATGGGATTTTCTGCTTCATTTGGACGGAAAGGCTACGCCGGATAAGAAAGAAGCCATCAAGGAGGCGAAGCAAATACCCGCAAAAGTAACCGGTGATTGACTTTTTGCGGAAAGCAGGCAAGTCCGGGAAGAATTTCATATTATTAAAAAGTTAACTAGGGTTGTCGATTTTGCGAGGGGCCGCCCCGGGGCGGCAGAATGGGGAACGCATACGATGATGGACGATAGACTGTTGAAGTTAGTACCTGGGGCAATGCAGCACGTGGTCGCTACAGTTGGATGGCAATGGGTCGGGCTCTTGGGCAACGCGGCCATGGTGTGGGCGATTGTCAAAGCCCTCTCGTCGCTGGTATACGAGTATGCAATCACGCCGTTCTTTTGGATCCTGCTCGCTTGCGGCATTGTGGCTCGCGTTGCATCCGCACGGCTCTCGGCACGCGAAAGCTTTGCCGCCTCGCAAGACGTCAAGCGCACGTTGCGTCGACGCATCTACGAAAAGCTCCTGCGGCTGGGACCCAACTACACCGAATACGTTCCCACCGCCGAGGTCGTGCAGCTTTCGGTTGAAGGCTGCGAGCAGCTTGAAACCTATTTTGGCCAGTACCTGCCGCAACTCTTCTATTCCGTGTTCGCCCCGGTCACACTCTTCATCATGGTGGCGCCTTTGTGCTTGCCGGCCGCAATCGTACTCTTGGTGTGCGTGCCGCTCATCCCCGTCACCATCGTGGCAGTGCAAAAGGTAGCCAAGAAAATCCTGGGCAGCTACTGGGACCAGTACGCAGAACTTGGCGACAGTTTCCTCGAGAATCTCCAGGGCCTCACCACCCTCAAGATCTATCAGGCCGACGCCGCGCGACACGAAGCGATGAACGACGAGGCGGAACGCTTTCGCATCGTGACGATGAAGGTGCTCGGCATGCAGCTCAATTCCATCATCGTCATGGACGTCGTCGCGCTCGGCGGCGCCGTGGCCGGCATGGCGGTAGCACTCGGTTTTGCTGCCGCGGGCATGCTCGACCTCTTTGACTGCCTGTTTGTCATCCTCATCTCCGCCGATTTCTTCTTGCCTATGCGACAGCTGGGCTCGTATTTCCACGTTGCCATGAACGGCATCGCGGCAAGCGAGAAGATCTTCCGTCTGCTAGAAGCGCCGGAGCCGCCAGCCCGCCCGCTCACCATCGAGCAAGAAGACCGCATCTCCCTGGAGCACGCGAGCTTTGCCTACGAAGAGGGCCGCACCGTTCTCGATAACGTCTGCCTAGAGATACCGGCCACCGGGCTCACCGCGATCGTGGGCGAATCGGGCAGCGGCAAATCGACCATCGCAGCGTTGATCTCGGGCCGCCTGGATGGATACTCCGGCAATGCGCTCATGGGCGATAAGCAAGTGCGCGAAATCGACCGCGCGGCACTCTCCCGCCACGTGACCGTAGTTGGCTTGGACGCCCACCTCTTTGCGGGAACCGTCGCAGAAAACCTGCGCATGGCAAAGCCCGACGCCACCGATGCTGCACTGTGGCACGCGCTGGAGCTTGCGCGCCTAGCCGAGTATTTACATCAAAACGACGGCCTCCAAACGCATCTCACCGAAAACGCCGCCAACCTCTCCGGCGGGCAGCGCCAGCGCCTAGCCCTCGCCCGCGCGATCCTCCACGATTCCGCGGTCTACATCTTTGACGAGGCGACGAGCAACGTGGACGTGGAATCCGAGGAAGACATCATGCGCGCCATATGCGAGCTCGCTCGCACCAAAGCGGTGATCGTGATTTCGCATCGCCTGGCAAATGCAGTGCCCGCACGTCGAATCTACGTCCTGGACCACGGCACCGTTGCAGGTACGGGCACGCATGACGAACTGCTCAAAACCTGCGAGACCTACAGCACGCTATGGTCGGCACAGGTCGCTCTCGAGCGCCTGAGTGCCGGTACGAAAGAGGTGGCACAAGATGTCGAATAAACAGTCCATGCCAAATTCGCAAAAGAACTCACTTGGCAACGCAGACCTCATGTGGCGCATGCTGGGGTTGGCCCGGCCGCTTACCGGCTGGATGGTCATCGCCGTTGTCTGCGGCGTCGCGGGCTTTTGCTGCGCCACGGGCATCCCCGTGCTCGCTGCGGAAGCCGCGCTTTGCACAGTTGGCCTTGGCGCCCTTGCTTGGCCGCTTGGCGCAGTCGTTGCGGTTCTAGCCGTCATGGCGGTGGCACGCGGCTTATTGCACTTTATCGAGCAGCGTTGCAACCACTACATCGCCTTTAGGCTGCTCGCTCACGTGCGCGACCTTGTATTCTCCGCGCTGCGCCAGCTCACGCCCGCAAAGCTCGCCGGAGCCGACCGCGGCGACCTCATCTCTACGGTCACAGCCGATGTCGAGCTTCTTGAAGTCTTTTATGCGCACACGATCAGCCCCATCTGCATTGCTGTGCTCATGGCCTGCGCGATGACGGCGTTTCTGGGCGGTGTCGCCGGAATCCTGCCGGCAGCACTCGCCCTTGCATCCTATGTACTCGTAGGCGTAGGCGTGCCCGTGTGTATCTCGCGCGCATCGGGAACCGAAGGGCAGCACAGCCGCAACCTCGCCGGCGCCCTTTCGAGCTTTGTCCTCGACAGCCTGCGCGGATTGAGCGAAGTGCTGCAGTTCGATGCGGGAGAACAGCGTCTGAGTGAGCTTGACGCGCGCAGCGATCAGCTTGTGGAGGCCCAGCGCAAACTCCGAGGCCACGCGGGACGCGGACAAGCCGCCACCACGGGGCTCATCATGACACTCAGCTGCCTGCAGGTACTGCTGTGTCTCCACCTCGCACAGGCGGGTTCCATCAGCGCAGAAGGAGCCGTCCTGGCCTCGGTAGCGACCTTTAGCTCCTTTGGCCCCTTCGTGGCGCTCGCAAACCTGGGATCGACCCTGCAGGGAACCCTTGCCGCCGGCAGGCGCGTTATCGCAATTTTGGATGAAACGCCCCAGGTAAATGAAGTGAGCGATAAAGACGGAGCCCATCCCGGCTTTAGCGGCATCGCCGCCAAGAATGTAGATTTCTCCTACGATGACGAGCAGATTTTGGACAACGTGAGCATACAGGTCGCACCGGGCCAAATCGTGGGCATCCAGGGGCGCTCCGGTTCGGGAAAATCGACGCTTTGCCGCCTGTTCATGCGTTTTTGGGACGTTGACAAGGGCTGCGTAGCGCTTTCTGGCCATGACGTACGCGAGGTTGCCACAAGCGCCCTGCGCGACTCCGAGGCATTTGTCGAGCAGGACACGCATCTATTCCACGGTAGCATCCGTGACAATCTCCTCATCGCCAAGCCCAACGCCTCCAATCAAGAGCTAGAAGAGGCGTGCCGCGCCGCAAGCGTGCACGACTTCATCATGAGCCTGCCTTCTGGCTACGACTCCATGGTTGGCGAGCTGGGCGACACCCTCTCCGGTGGCGAGCGGCAGCGCCTGGGCCTTGCGCGCGCTTTCCTTCACGACGCCCCGCTGCTTTTGCTCGACGAGCCCACGAGCAACTTGGACTCGCTCAACGAGGGACAGATCATGCGCACCTTGACCGAGCAACGCGGCAAACGTGCCGTCATGCTCATTAGCCATCGCCCGTCTACAATGTCCATAGCAGACAAAACCTACTCTATGGATTCTGGCCGCGTGAGCTAGCCCCGCGCGCCAAGAAAGAGCTGATATGAGCAAAGAATTGACCACCGAGCAGATCGAGGCCAAGCGCACGTGCGAGCGCACCGTCGTCTTGCACATGATCGAAGCCTACTGCCATGGCAAGCACGGCACGCGCCGAGGCATGCTTTGCCCGGAGTGCATCCAACTTGCCGAATATGCCGACATGCGCATATCGCGCTGCCCCTTCATGGCCACGAAGACCTTTTGCTCGAAATGCCGCGTGCACTGCTATGCACCCGAGAAGCTCCAAGCCATCAAAGACGTGATGCGCTATGCCGGTCCGCGAATGCTTCTGAGGCATCCGGTACTCGTTGTAAGGCACGGCCTGGATGGGATGAAAAAGCGCTAGGCGCATCCACCGCGGTGCCGCCCCCTCTGGGTTCGGAATCGGGCTTTGCAGGCTTCCGAACCCAGAGGGGACGGCACCGCTCAACGCCCTATCACGTGGAGTTTCTTGGCTAGATAATTGGGCTGAGGGCCCCACTTTAACGGAGCGGTACCGTAGGCCGCATTGCAAATGAAGCAAAAAATCCCATTTAGAACGGGGGTGATGCCGTCTAAATGGGACTTTTTGCTTCATTTGGGCATAGGACGAGGACGCGAGCCACAAGGCGCGAATCGCAACGGCCAAGGGACCCGATTAAATATGCTGGTAGATGTGCTCGACCTCACCGATGTAGAGGGTGTGGTGGTCGCGCTGGGGATAGTTTTGCTCGTCTACAGATGCGTCGGCAAAGCGCTCGGGCTTGATGGTGTCGGCGTAGAGCTTTCGGCAAACAAAGACAAGATCCGCCTGCTCGTAAGTGGTGGTGCCGTCTAGCTGCACCGGCGTGAAGCCCACCTCGGCGATCTTATCGCCGTCGCGCCCCGACTTTGTTCCCAAGACACCCAGAGCCTGCTTGTACTGCGCATCGAAAAAGGACAGCGTAAAGCGGTCGTTCGCATCGACAAACTGTTTGGTGTAGCGCTGCGGGCGAATATAGATCGTCACCACGGGCTTGTTCCAGATGGTGCCCATGCCGCCCCAGCTCACCGTCATGGCATTGGACGCGTCTGCGCCGCCGGCAGCGACAAGCCCCCATTCCTTGTCGAGCTTGGTGAAGGGGTTGAGCGAGACCTCGCTGAGCGGAAGTTCCTTAAATGCCATGGCTATCCTCCATGTATTGAAAACGGGGCAGTACGGACGAACTCCATACTACCCCGCACGGCATCAAGTGATACCAAAACGGCAAGCGTTACTGCTCAAGCTCGAAGTACGCAAGCGCGATGGCACCCGGCCCCACATGAGTGCCGATGGTGGCGCCCACGGTATGCACCGGCAGCTCATCGCCCGGGTACTCCTCCCAAAGCGCTCGGCTGTCGCGGATGTACTTTTGCAGCAAGCTATCGGAAAGACCAGCATAACCCAGCGCAAAGGGCATGGAGAAGTCGATGCCGCGGCTTGCCTCGATCTGCTGGTTGAGCAGATTGCGACCGTTCTTGGAGCCACGCGCGCGGCCGAGCATCTTGACCTCGCCGTTCTCGATCGTGATAACGGGCTTGATAGAGAGCATCTCGCCAAAAGCCCCCGCTGCGGCCGAGATGCGACCGCCGCGGCGCAGGTACTCGAGGGTATCCAAAAGACCGATGACCACGACGCGCCCACGCGCCGCTTCAACACGAGCGGCGATCTCTTCGGCACCAAGACCCGCTTCTGCCAGACTCAGCGCATACTCGACCAAAATGCGCTCGCTCACGGTGACCTGGCCGGAGTCGACCACGCGTACAGGGCACGAAGCCTCGGATGCCGCCATGCAAGCGCTCTGGTACGTGCCCGAGAGCTTGGACGAGAGCGTGATGATCAGCGGCTCGAACCCATCGCGCTCGGCATGCTCGATTGCCTGACCAAAGGCAAAAGGATTCACCTGGCCGGTCTTGGGCAGCTCGTCGCCCTCGACCAGCAGCTCGTAAAAATGCTCGTGCGAAAGGTCCACGCCGTCTGCGTAGACCGTCGAGCCAAACGTGATGGAAAGGGGCAGGACATCGAGCTGCAGATTATCCGCGCCCACGATGTCGCAGCCGGAATCGGTAATGATGCGTACAGCCATACGGCGTTGCCTTCCTGTTTGGAAGGGAGTCTACCTGTCCTCGCGCGAAATCGTGCGCAGGCGCCCCAGCACGGAGCGAAGCGATGCGTACATCTGCTTGCGCTCCTCATCGCTCTGGGCGGCATACACCTCGTCGAGCACGCGATTGATGGCGATGTCGGCGCCCTGCGCACTCTTGCGACCGCGCTCGGTGAGCACCACGGCGGCACGGTAACGCGTCGTGGCACCCTCTTCTGCCTGAACCTCCACAAAGCCCTCGCGCTCCATGCGCGCAAGCGTGCGCGAGACGGCCGCACGCGTCACGTCTGCCGCACGCGCGAGCTCGGCCCCGGTCATACCCTGCGGGTGTTTGCCCAAGTAGTACAGACACATGATATCGGCACCGGTGAGTCCCAGCTTGGCGCTCTCCACGCTCTTGATGCGCGTCACCTCTTTGCTGATGGCCGCGATGAGTCCCGTGAAGTCCTCGAAGCGCGTCTCGTCCCGAGATGCCGTATCCATGCGTCCCTCCCTAGTTCGAATTGACAGCTCACCATTGTAGGGTCAAGTGTTAACAGGTCAACAATACCCACAGCAGGCACATAACCTAGGCGCGCGGGCCGGCATTGCGAATGGAGTCCGGCAGATGTGAATAGCGCTTCTCAAAGTTTTCGCAGAACATGGTTGCCAGCTCGTGCGCGGAAGAGTCGTAGAGCGAAGCGCTCTTCCAGTAGGTACGCGGCACGAGGATGGCGTCGGGCACACCGTGGCACGTTACCGGAATATCGACGTTGAAGATCTCGTCATGAATGAAATCGGCCTCCTCGATGGTGCCATCGAGCGCACGCGCCACAAGGGCGCGCGTATAGGCGAGCTCGATGCGATGTCCATGATCGAAGTCTCCACCGATCCAGCCGGTGTTAACCAGGTAGACGCGCGTGTCGCTGCGGCGCAGGCGCTCACCGAGCATATCGGCGTAGACCATGGGATCGAGCGGCATAAAAGGCTCGCCAAAAAGGGATGAGAATGTGGGCTGCGGCTGCGTGATGCCCTGCTCCGTACCAGGCGTCTTGGAGGTAAAGCCCGTCACGAAGTGGTACATCGCGCCCTCGATGGTTAAGCGCGAGATGGGCGGCAGGACACCAAAAGCATCGCAGGTAAGGAACAAAACCACGTTGGGGTTGGGGCTCACGCCACGCGTCCAAGCGTTGGCGATGTGCTCGATGGGATAGGCCACGCGCGTGTTAGCCGTGATGGAAAGGTCTTTGTAATCGGGGTCGCGATTCTCGTCGAGCACGACGTTTTCGGCCACGGCACCAAAGCGAATCGCCTGGTAGATCTCGGGCTGGCTGTACTCGTCCATGCCGTCGCACTTGGCATAGCAGCCGCCCTCGATATCAAAGACGCCCACGTTGCTCCAACCGTGCTCATCGTCGCCGATCAAAAGGCGCGTGGGGTTAGCCGAAAGCGTGGTCTTGCCCGTGCCGGAAAGGCCAAAGAACACGGCCGTGGCATGGCTCATGGGATCCATGCTCGCCGAGCAGTGCATGGGCAACACGTTGTCCTCGAGCGGCAGCAGGTAGTTCATCACCGAGAAAATGCTCTTCTTGATCTCGCCCGAAAAACCGGTACCCGCGATAACGATCATGCGCTCGGTGAAGTTGATGAGAACGGCCGCTTTGGAACGAACGCCGTCACGCTTGGGGTCGCACTCGTAGCCGGGCGCCACCATCACGCGAAAATCCGGTTCCTCAAAGTTCACGTGCTCGCGCACGCGCGGGCGCACGAGCATCTGCTTGATGAAGAGCGCCTGGCTTGCGCGCTCGCATGCCACAAAGAAGGTACGCGCATAGTTGCGGTCGGCACCGGCAAGGCCGCAGGTGATAAAGAGGTCGCGCTGGGAAAGATAGGCCGCCACGCCGTCGCGCACGCGTTCGTAGACGTCCTGGCCGATGGGCACATTTGTTTGCCCCCATGCGATTTTATCGTGTACCTCGGGCGTGTCGACGATAAAGCGATCCTTGGGCGAGCGGCCCGTGTAGGCACCCGTTTTGATAACGAGGGTGCCGTTCGATGCAAGTTCGCCTTCGTTTCGACGGACAGCATGCTCTACCAGGGATGCCACCGGCAGGTCCACATAGCGGGCTGGCTCGGCGCCGGCTGCGGCCTCCTGGGTTATGCCACAAGCGGCCAAAACCTGTTCAAGCGCTGCCTTCTTCATCCAAACCACCCTCTCCATATCGCGCATGGGGCGCGTTATTGCCTCTAAGCGTTCCTTTGGGTGTACTCCAAGCGCGCGGCGGCCGGCGCCACATCTCGGCGAGGCGACGGCCACGCTAGGCGAACGCGCCGCGCCTCGAGTGCACGCTCCGGGGCTGCGGCGCATACCCTAACGTCACGCCGCGCTCCCCAAGCCCGCAATGCACGACGCAAGGCCATGGCTCCAAGGCTGCGAGCGCCCGCGCATCAAGCACGCCCGCTCGGCATAGAAAAGCAGACCCGCCCTCGATACGCTCGCAAGCACATCGAGGACGGGTCCGCCAAAACAAACAATGAAGCCGAGCCGGGCGGCCAAAGCCTAGAGCACCAGCCCCGCACCGGCCAGCGCGATGACGCTCATGGCCACGAGAAACGCAATGCCGTAGGGGATGATGGCGCGCATAAGCTCGGCGTCCTTGCCCACCACGCGCACCGAGGCGAGGCCGATGGCAAGAGACTGCGGCGAGAGCATCTTGCCCGCCGAGACGCCTAGCATGTTAAGGGCGACCATCCAGTACGGGTCGGTACCCAAGGCGTCTGCCGCCTGCTTTTGCACCGGGCCAAAAAGCATGGCCGAGGACGTGCCGGAGCCCGTGACAAACGTGCCCACGGCGCCGATCCACGGGGCGATGAGCGGATACGCCGCGCCCGCGACGCCAATGCAGAAGGCCGAGATGGACGAGATCATGCCCGAGTAGCCCATAACCTTGGCGCAGCCCAGGACGGAGAGCATAGTGATGACCGTCGGCATCATCTGCTTGACGGTAGCGCCCAGGACCTCAAGCATCTGCGCGGGACGCGCGCCCTGGATAAAGCCGCCCACGATCGCCGCGAGGAAAATCCAGATGCCTGGAGTGTTGACCCACATAAAGGAAAGCGTACCGGGGTTCTTGCCGCTAAAGACCTGAACGCTCGAAGACAGCGGAGCCAGCGCAGAGTTCACGAACGGCACGAGCTTCGAGGTGCCCATAAGCAGCACGAAGATCAGGATGAAGCAAGACCATGCACGCAGGGCACCGCCCAGCGTAAGCGCCTCGTGCGGCTCCACGGCAACATGGAAGCGCTCATCGAGCTTGCCGGAGTGCTCGGCACGCATGGCGAGCAGCGCCGTGGCGGCAAGCGCGCAGATGGAGCCCACGACAACGGAGAGCTCCGGGCCCACAAAAGCGGCGACCGCCATGGTAGGAAGCGTGAAGGCCAGGCCGGAAACAAGGGTGGGCACGACAACGCCGCGCAGGCGGTCGGCGATGCTTGCGCCCTCGACCTTGCCCGCAACGAGCACGATCAAAAACGGGGCGACGATGTAGAACGGAGCCAGCTGGACCATTTGCACAAACGCGAGATGGGCCGAGTCGAGGCCCACAAGGCCCGCCAGGGAAACGGTGGGGATGCCGATGGAGCCGTACGGCGTGGGCACGCCGTTGGCAAGCAGGCACAGCAGCACGGCAGGAATGGGGGCAAAGCCCAGGCCTGCAAGCATGCTCGCAGGGATAGCGACGGCGGTGCCAAAGCCCGCCATGCCCTCCATAAAGCCGCCGAAGCACCACGCGATAAGCAGTGCCAGCAGACGACGGTCGCTCGAAATCGAGGTGATCATGCCGCCGATGACGTCCATGGCGCCCGTCTTGACGCACAGGTTATAGGTAAAGACCGCGGCGATGATAACGAGGACGATGGGCCACAATGCCATGAGGAAACCCTCGAGACTCGCAGTGGCAACTTGATCGGCGGGAAGCTTCCACACCCCCAGCGCCAGCACGCACGAAAGGATAAACGATCCAATCGCCGCCTTCCAGGCTGGCCACTTGAACACGAGCAGGACGACGACGAGCCACAGAATCGGCACGAGCGCAAGCACAAAGGCTACGGCATCCATAGGTAAAAACTCCCTAACGAGCTTGGTCCGGCGATGCACCGGGATACAGATTCGGCTCAAAAGGATACCGAAATTTTTTCGATGGCTCATCGAAATTATGCCGAGAAACAGAGTTGACACGTTTGAAGCGCTATAATCGACCCAAGAAACATGAGGGAGGTCTCGAGCGTGGCACTCCGCCCGAAGCAAAACGAACGGCAAACGAACCACAAAGCATCGAGCGGCAGGCGCGCCGCCGCACGACCGGGCGCTGCAGGCGCCGGCAACAGGCAGCATAGACGCAACCGTCCGCCCTCCCCTCTCGCGCGCCTCGTCAACCAATGGTGGAACCGCCTGATCGGTGCCGTCTACGAGGGATCCCTTTCCGAACAAGAGGCAGAATACGAGTCCGGCTCCACCGGGCGCGACTACATCTGGAACACCGTGGGCACGAGCATCTGGGGCATGGTCTTCCCGCTGCTCACCATCGTGTGCACCCAGCTCGTGGGCGCCGAGCAGGCAGGCATGTTCTCCATGGCCTTTGTGGCAGGCACGCTGCTGATGATTCTTTCGAACTTCGGCGTGCGCACCTTCCAGGTGTCCGACATCGATGAGGCTACCTCGTTTTCCTCCTACCAGCTCAACCGCTGGCTCACCTCGCTTTTAGCGCTCCTCATCGGCATCGCCTACTGCATGCTGCGCGGCTACGACGCAGCGATGCTCATGCTCTCCATGGGCATCTACGTGTACAAGATCGTCGATGGCATGGCAGATGTCTACGAGGGACGCCTGCAGCAAGCAGACAAGCTCTACCTGGCAGGCATGAGCCAGGCGCTGCGCTCGGTGGCGGTCGTTGTGGTCTTCAGCGTGTTGCTCTTCATCACGCGCAGCCTGCCTGTGTCCTGCGTTGCCGCAGGTATAGTGGCCCTGCTCTCCCTTGTCTTCATGACGTTTCCGCTGTCGCTGTTGGAGACCGAGAAATCCGGCCCGTGGCGCTTGCGCGAGGTGGATGGGCTCTTTCGTCAGTGCTTCCCGCTCTTCTCGACGCTCTTCTTGTTCAACCTTATTGAGAGCTGCCCCAAGTTCGCCATGGAAAGCATGATGGGCTACGACGCGCAGCTCTACTTTAGCGCGCTGTTCTTCCCCGCCCAGGCGATTTTGCTCGCCGTGGGCTTTGTGTACAAGCCGCAGCTCCTGCGCCTGGCAAACATCTGGTCGAACCCGCGCAGGCGTCGCCGCTTTGACCTCATCATGCTTGCCGTGATGGCCGTTGTGGTTGTGCTCACGCTCGCCGTCATCGCTTTCATGGGTTGGATCGGCATCGGCATCATGAGCTTCATGTACGGCATCGACTTTACCGAGTACCGCACGCTTGCGTTCCTCATGGTGGCCGCCGGCGGCCTTACCGCGGCTATCGACTTTTTGTACCAGATCATCACCGTGCTGCGCCATCAAGACCTGGCGACCAAGCCCTACCTCATCTCGTTTGGCGCTGCCATCGTGCTCTCGATCGCACTCGTGCACTTCTTTGGCCTGCTGGGAGCGGTGCTCAGCTATCTTCTGGTCATGGCGCTGCTGCTTGTTTTGCTCACGATGCAGTACGTGCGCATCCGCGGCATCATCTCGCGTACCACCGGCGACCCGTTCGCTCGCAGGCCGCACTGCAAGTAGCCAAGTACGGACCCTAAGCTATTCCCCTTCGGCAATCGAGCCATACCACACGCGGCGGTCGTCAAGGCGCATCACGCCCACGCGGCCTTCAGGCGCGCCCGCGGCGGCGGAGCAATCGATGGCGATGTGATCCGCCACGCCACCGGTATCGAATGTAGGACCCACCTCGAGCATGCAGCCCTGGCCATCCTCGTTGCGACCCGTGCCGCACATGTTTTGGGCGTAGCGCCACAGCAAGATAGAGGGCGTGTGGCCCGCAATCACCACCGGTCCGCGGCCATCGGGACCCACAAGACCTGTGGGCACGCCCCAAAAGGCTTCGCGAACCCACAGCAAGTCCTCCTCGTCTTGCGCCGCCAAGGCCTGGCGCAGCACGTCGAGAGGAACACCTGCATAGCCGTCCTCGCCGGGGTAACCCGCGCCCGCAAGCCAGCAGGCGAAGGCGGTTGGCTCGATGCCGGCATGCGCCAGCAGGTACGCCCTGTCCCCCACCTCGATCGCGTCGGATAGCGGCAGCTCGCGGATCCACTCGATAATGGAGCGATACTCCGCCACGGGCAGGGCATCAAACTGGGCGGAGGTAACATAGCCGCCGTTTCGTTCCCAGGTAAAAATATCCATCTGGCTTCCGCGCTCGATGGTGTTGAGCATCAGGCGTTCGTGGTTGCCCATCAGCACATGAACGTTGGGCAGGCTTCGCACCAGATTGATGACACCCACCGGCTCCGGACCGCGGTCGATCATATCGCCCAGCACATACACCGTGTCGTCCGCGCCGGGAGCCGCCTGCTCGAGCGCTTGGTCGAGGGCACGCAGATGCCCGTGGGCATCGGATGTGATGTACGTCGCCATACGGGCACCATCCTTAAACGTCAACTTGAACGTTATTGTATACGCACAAGGGCAGGTTGACAAAGTTTGAGAAATATCCAGTTGAGAGTTCGTGAACGGTAGCCCCGGATGGGTGTGCCGGCGGTTTTCAATCGACCATCTGGGTAGGATTAAAAACGTTACAACGTATCGCCCTGGCAGCGGCTTCGCTGCATTGCTCGAAAGACGAGACCGTATGAACATGATTCTGCTCTTTGTAGGTGCCGTCATCATCGCCTGCATCCTGCTCAAGCCCATCGCAGCCAAGCTCCCCTTCCCCACGCTGCTCATCTTTATCGCCTTAGGCATGTTCTTGGGAAGCGGCGGCCCGCTGCATATCAATTTCAACGATTTCAAGGCGACCGAGAGCGCCTGTACCGCGGCCCTCATCTTCATCATGTTCTACGGCGGCTTTAACACCAACATCGAGCGTGCACGCCCCGTTGCCGTGCCCGCCATTTTGCTCTCCACCGCAGGCGTGGTGATCACCGCCGGCCTCACCGCGGTGTTTGCCCATGTTGTCCTGCGCTTTGGCTGGCCGCTGGCATTGCTTCTGGGCTCCGTCATCTCGTCCACCGACGCCGCGAGCGTTTTCTCCGTCCTGCGCGAGCACAAGCTTTCACTCAAGAGCGGCACCGACTCGCTGTTGGAGGTCGAGTCCGGCTCCAACGACCCGCTCGCCTATATGCTCACCGCCGTGTTTAGCGCCCTGGCGCTGGGCGAGGCCGTTAACCTGCCTATGCTCATCGCGCAGCAGATCATCTTTGGCTCCGCATTTGGCTTGACGTTTGGCTGGATTGGCATGAAACTTGCCTGTCGCATGAACCTCGAGTCTCAAAACGAGACCATCGTGCTCATCGCCATCGCGCTGCTCTCGTTTGCGATACCCAGCCAGCTGGGCGGCAACGGATTTCTCTCCGTGTACCTTGCGGGCATCGTGCTGGGTGCCTCGGACATTCCCTCCAAGCGCGAGATGGTGCATGTCTTTGACGTGCTTACCGAGATGGCCGAGATGGCGATTTTCTTTTTGATTGGCCTTTTGGTAACCCCCGCCCGCCTGCCAGAGACGATCCTGCCGGCGCTGGGGCTCGTCCTCTTCATGCTCTTTATTGGCAGGCCTGTGGCGGTATGCGCGATCATGCCGCCGCGCCGAGGAAGGCTAGGGCAGATCGGCCTGGTGTCCTGGGCGGGCCTGCGCGGTGCCGCCTCGGTGGTCTTTGCGCTGTTCACCGTGGTGTCTGGCGTGCCGGGCAGCCGCGACCTTTTTGACCTGGTGTTTATGGTCGCCATCATCTCCATCGTGATGCAGGGCTCGCTTTTGCCCGCCGTTGCCAAACGCCTGAAGATGATTGACGAGACGGGCGACGTGGGCCGCACCTTTAACGACTACCAGGAGGAGACCGACCTCTCGTTTATCAAGCTCAAGGTTGATTCCGGGCACCCCTTTGCCGGACGCAGCCTGGCGCAAATCGGCGAGGCGGCAAGCATGCTCGTCGTCTTGATACTGAGGCACGGCGCCGAGCCCGTTATCCCCAACGGTAACACCGTGATCGAGACGGGCGACCTACTCGTGCTTGCCGCCCCCACCTTCGAGGAGCGCGCCGGGGTATCGCTGCGCGAGCATCACATTGGCGAGCATCACCACTGGGCGGGATGCGCCCTGCACGAGCTTCCGCACGGGGGACGTCGCTTTATCGTCGTGTTGCTCAAACGCGAGGGCGAAACGATCATCCCCAACGGTGACACGCAATTGCTGCCGGGAGACGACGTAGTCATAGCCACTCTGGGATAGAAGAACGGGGCGGCGGGCGATAGAGTTTCGCCCGCCGCCCCGTTGCATTAGCGTACGTTTATGCCCAGCTCCCGCGCGATACGCAGGAGCTCCTCGGGATCCGCGCGCTCAATGCGCGCAAGGTCGACAAGCGCCGGCCCCATCCCCGCCGCGAACGCCGTGCCGCAGTAGTCCATCAAAAAGGCCCGCAAGCCCTCGAAGTTGAGGTTATCGTCGTCGATGTATGGCATGGCTGGAGACCTCTCTTCACGCGGGGTTGTTGGTTTTGATTTTAGTCCCGCCCTATGCTCTGATATATACTATCACTACAGTGATATAGGAGGAAACATGGAGCTGCGGCACGGATCGGAAGAGATAGTACGCACGCCCCTGATCGAGCTATGCAAGCCTTTTAACGACTATGGGGCGGGCTTTTATTGCACACACAGCCCCGAGCTTGCGCAGGAGTGGGCAGCAAAATCAATCGACGGATGTGCATTTGCGAACCTGTACGAGCTCGACACTGCCGAATTAAAGACGCTTGATCTTGAAGAACCAGACTACAACGTCCTCAACTGGCTCGCCCTGCTGTTGGAGCATCGTACCTTCCAGGCAACAACCGCACTAGCGCAAGCCGCCACATCCTATATCACAGCTCAGTTCTCACTCGACATCTCCGGCTACGACATGATTCGCGGTTATCGCGGCGACGACTCCTACTTTTCCTTTGCCCGAGCTTTTGTCTCCAATCAAATATCACTTGATCAGTTAGCGCAGGCTATGCGCCTCGGAAAACTCGGTATCCAAACAGTACTAAAAAGTCCGCGCGCCTTCGAAAGAGTTCGTTTCATCAAAGCACTAGAAGTAGACACGGATCGATACGCCCCACTGCGCGCTCAGCGAGACTCACAGGCGCGCGAGGCGTTCCGAGCGCTACGTGCCGAACCGGACCTGACAGGAATATACGTGCGCGACATTTTGGCACGGGAGATGACAAACGATGACTTCAAAAACTGCAACTAGAAGTTCTGCCGCACGAGCCTATAGTCAGCTTTACCTTGAAGACGCCATGTGCTGCCTCGGCGAGTTTTTTGACTACGCCGTCAACGACTACGGAGCAGAGCCAGACGAGGTAGCCGATCTTTTTGAGCTTAGCCGCGTCGGGCGCGCTTTTGGCATGGGCTTGCCCTGGGCGGTTGCAGGCAAATCGGGCTGTGAACTGTTTATCACGCTCTCCCAAGAGCTCGGGTATGCAAACGGCCCCTTTCCCAAGCCCGCGTTTCGCCCCGATAGAACGCCAGAGTACTGGGCAGGATGGATTTCTGCCTATGCACAGTGGCGGCTCGACGTGAGCTTCGAACAGCTATTTAGCGCGGTTCCCTTCCTTCAGATCCTCAGTCTTTACAGCCCCTGGCACGAGGCATCCGAGGAACGCGTGGTGCAGCTCATTGTCGATCGAGTTCAGGGGGCGGTGCCGGAAACCCAGCTTGCCCGGCTGCGAAAGAACCTGGGCATGAGCCAACGCGAGCTGGCACACCGCTCGGGAGTCTCGCTTAGGTCCATCCAGATGTACGAGCAGCGCAACAAGGACATCAATAAGGCGCAGCTAATGACCGTTCGAAACTTGGCACGCGCACTCGGCTGCGATATCGAGAAACTCGTCGAGCCCGTCTTTTCTATGGGAGACGTTGCGTAAATACCTCCCGGTGCCTATGGGCAAAAGGAGACCACAGAAAAAGGCATCCCAATCATAAAATCCCTGCTAGATTGACGAACGTATGTTTGGTGTTTATAATAATTACTTGAATAGACGCCCTGTCTCGTGGCATAAAGAAAACGGTACCCTCGAATAGAGGGACCTCCAAGAGCCGGGGGATCCCCCCCGGCATTTTTATTCGCAGACTGGAAGGCGACAAGACCGAAGGGCGCCTGTGGGAAGCAACGCCGTCAGGAGCGCCAAAACATCCCGCATCGGCTGTGTGCCCCTACAGAGCGGCCTTGGAGCCCTTTTCCAGGGCCTTCAAGGCCTTTGAGAAACTATCCAGCTGCTGTTTGTCCATACCCGTTGCCAGCTCTTCTGCAGGCTCAGCGTAGGCATGCGCAAGGCTATCCACATACTCTTGCCACGCCTTCTCATCAACCTCGACCATATCCTCGGCAAACTGGTCCAGCTTCTTCAAGCCATACCAAAACACGTCCGCAAAAAAGATCGGGTCATCATCGAGAACGCCCCGGTAGACGCGCTCGTTAAATCCATGCATACGGGCAAGGGCAACATCGAGCGCATCCCCACCAGAAGCGTCGGCCTCCTCGATAACCCGAGGGATTGCCGCAGGGGAAGACGGGCGAGCGGGCACTGAACCGCAGTACTCCCCTATAAGCAGCTCCCCCTCGTGCTCGTCGGAGAAATCCGAAACGTAACCGCAGCACGTACCCAGGCGATTATCCGATCCAAACGCGTTGAACATCCCGCTGTCGAGTACAAAACGACGGTACGATGCATATGCACGCTTGACCTCGTCGAGCAGTGGCACAAGATCTGCCGTGCAATACGTTTGCTTGCATTCAATGCGCGTCGGCGTGGGCAATATCCTGGGCTCAACTTTGCGGCCCACCAGCTCGCGAGCCCGGGCAGCGCGCATCCTCAAAGCATCCAGCCGCGCCCACTTAGCAGCGCGGACCGCGGCTTCTATCCGCGCATCGAATTCCTCGTCGTCATTCAGATCCCCTGCCGCCGCACCATCGCCAAGCTCATCCTTAAACGCCGCCGCAATGGCTCCCGAAAGGTCGCTTGACCGATAGACGTCCTCCCGCACGAGCTCGCGCTCACGGTCCGCCGCGTCCGTATCATTTGCCTCGGGCTCGCAAATCGCAATGTCACTCAACGGTTGCACGCTCTGCAGCAGCGTGGAGCCCGCCGCCGCATATGAGGCAGCAACAAGATCGGCTTGATCGGTACGAATCTTCGCCTCGATAAACACCAGCGTCTGATCAAGGCGATTGAGCAGCAGTTTCCTATCTTCTATACGCAAAAACGCAGCATAGCGTCTATCCATCTGGATGGGGCCCACCACGCCAACTCGCTTACGAGCCGCCTTGAGCGCACGCCGCTCAATCGCATGAACGTAATGATTGATCCCCTGCGCTACCTCCTCGCGAGCCATGCGCTCGGCAAGCTCAACCTCCTGCACGACCGCATCGAGTGCGACCTTTTGCGCAGACGCGACAAGGGAAGACAGGTCGTTTTCCAAGCGAAACGCACCGCAAAGCTCGCGAAACACGCGGGAATCATCATCCGTCATATGCCACGCTTCCTCTCACGGATGCCAAAAGGGGTCTCTTGCGCACAGTGGCAAAGAGGCCCCATCGCCCATCTTGTAGCCCTATTGCAGGTCGAGCGCCTTCTTGGCCGCATCGACCGGGTCGTCATTCCGATAGAACACCGGGCTTAGGCCCGTAATGATCTCGGGCGAGACCGTCTGCAGGTCTTGGATGCATGCAGAGGGCAACACGATGCGCTTGGCGCCGGCATTCTTGGCCACGCGCATGATGTCCTCGAGCCCGCGAATCTCGTCCATCGTCCCCGACACGCGCAGGATTCCCGGCACGGCAAGCGCCGCCATCACGGGACGGTTTGCCGCCGCCGAGCACAGGCCAACAAACTCCGCGAGCGAGATCTCGTCCGAGAGGCCCTTGCCCTGCAGGTCGTTGTAGAACAGCAGGTAATCCTTGGAGGCTATATGCATGCCCGGCGCCACACGCGGGCCCAGGGTCTCGAAGTTCTCAAACGCCGCATCGAGCGTATCGCGCACAGGCTTGTTGAAGCCCACGCCCTCGTGCTTGAACTTGCACTCTCCGGCCACAGCCTTGTTCTCGAGCTTGTACACCGCGACCTCGCCGCCCTGGGCGCGGCCCACGCCAAACACATGGCCCGGCAGCAGCGGACCGTCGGGAATCAGCGTGTCCTCGCTTTGCTCGGGCACCTGCACCACGTGCACGTCCTGAGGATTGTCGGCATCCATGTAGCCCAGGTTGACGTCGATAAACTCCACGCCCGCCATGATCTTGAGCTGCTCCTTTACGCGGCGGCGACCCTCGATTGCGTAATCGAGCAGCCACTCGACGTCGTCTTTATCCATGGCCTCGTCGGGGAACAGCAGCTTGGCCAGACCGCTAAAGGTCTTGCGCACGGCAATCTCGTCGCGCTTGTTGAAATCGCTGTTGAACCTAAAGAAGCGGTCGATAAGATGCGTGTAGTCGCGGCGACGCATCTCCTTGCAAAACTCCGACAGGCAATCGGTGATAAGACCATAGTGCCCCGTAAGCAGGCTCGAGCGCATCTTGGGGATCTCCCAGCCGGGCAGATAGCAGTGGATGCGATCGAAGAACGCCGAGTCGTTGTTGAACTCCGGCGGGAACGGATCAAAGAGGTGCGTGGTCTTGAGCACGTTTTGCACGGTGTCGTTGATGTTGCCCTCGAACACCATCGAGGCATCGGCGTTGATCTGATCACGACCACGTGCATAGCTGCCGCTTGCCATGTAATCCTTCATGATCTGGACGGCGTTGGTGTCGCGGAAACGCATGCCGGCAACCTCGTCGAACGTCACGCAATCCCAGTGGCCCACCAGACCAATGCGATCGGCACGCGTGGAGTTCATGCGGCCAAAAAGGTTTGCCGTAGTGGTCTGGCCGCCCGAGAGCAAAATCGCGTAGGGCGAGACCTCCTTGTAGATATGGCTCTTGCCCGTGCCGCGCGGGCCCAGCTCGCACAGGTTGTAGTTATGCTCGATGAGCGGGACCATACGCTCAACAAAGTGCAGGCGCTCGCGCTCGGTAAGCTCGTTGGGCTCGTAGCCGGCAGAGCGCAGCAGCATGTTGAGCCACTCGCCGCGCGTAAAGTACTGGCGGCACTCGATCATCTCGTCCAGATCGAGGTTGGGCATCTGGATGGGCGTGAGGCTCACCACGCTAAACGGCGAATCCTCGGGCCCGCGCTTCTTTTTCTTGGAGCGGTTGCGCACCGGAATCTCGTCGCCAAAGACGTCGGCACCAAACTCATCGAGCTCGGCGTCGGGGCGGCGGTACTCGATGCGCATGATGCACCAGATTCCGCCCTGCAGAATCTTGCTGTAGTTGCGCACGTACTCCGCCGGAATCACAAACGGCTCGATGGTGAGGTTTGCAAACGACGCCACGTAGATGTCCTTGTATTCCTCGAGTCGCGCCGAAAGCTTGTCGATAATGGTGTACTGCCCAAGCTCGCGGATTTTGGACTTGATGCGCTCGGACTCGTCGGGGCGCACGTAGTTTTCGGTAAGGATCTTGCGAATACGCTCAAGGCCCTCTTCCACGCCCTCCTCGTCGTCGGTGGAGCAGTACATGCCCAGCAGATACTCAAGCACGAACGTGGGCACGTTGGCGCTGCGCTTCATAAGGGACGTAAGGTCCTTGCGCACAATCTTGCCGCCAAAGTGGCGCAGCAGCTTGGCGTCGAGGGCATCGGCCTCAAAGGCTAGCTCCGAGTTCTCGCCCGCCGTGGCGACAGAGGCGTCCTCGGCGTCATCTGTAACAGCGGCCGGGCCGGCAGCACCGTCATCACCAGGCATCGGCACCTCGGGAACCTCCCACAGGTCCTCGTCATCGGTATAGATGTCGTCCATTGCATATCCTCCTAAAAGCCAAAGTCCACGCCAGGCGCAAACGCAATATTGATCTTGTATTCCTCCCGCCAGACAATGACCCCGGTCTGGGCGTCACGCGCTACCAAGAAGTAGGGCTCCTTGGACGAGAACGCGCATTCCGTCTTAAGAGAGAACCTGATTTTGATTACGCGCTCCTGTGGGTTTTCCGACTGCCTATCGGCGGCCACCGTCACCACGTCGCTCACTGCATTGCCCGAGGCATCGGTCATACACAGCTCGTAGGTGCACGGCAGCGTCTTGCCGCAGGCCGCCTCGTTTTGCAGCAGGCTCACGCTAAAGAGCATACTCGTGATACTGCGGCTCTCCGAAAGCACGCGCAGCGTTGCCTTTTGCGTATCCTCAAACTCCTTGGAAGAGGCACTCAGGCGCCTATAACCAATCACGGGCACGCACAGTTCCTGCAGGCTTGCCCCGCCATGGACATAGCGATGCGTACCGCCCGGGCGCTTAAAGTGCATGGTCTCGCGCGGGGACAGGCCCACGTAGCGGCCAAGGCCCAGGTTGTCCATGTTCATGACGATAAACTGCTCGCGAATGTCGTCCGGCAGCTCCGCGTCCTTTCCCTGCTTGAGCACCACATGGCGCTTGCCAAACAAGAAGGGGTCGTCTGGAAGATCGGCCTTGATAAGGAACTGATGCTCCTCCAGCTCCTGCGCGGTGTACAAAAAACCGTGATCGGCGGTGATCACCACGCGCGCAGAAGGCGCATCCAGGCACACGCGGCGCGTGATGGAAACAAGCTCCTCCACCGTGTCTTTGCACGCCTCGAACACGTCGCTTTCTGTAGCCATCTTTTCGCCCGCGGCATCGATCTTGTTGTGGTAGAGATACACGAGCTTGGACTCTTTGAGCAATGCGCAGCGTTCCGCTTTAGAGAGCTCCAGATACGCCTCTGCGCGCATGGCCCGTGCGGTGGGCTCCACCTTTTGCAGCACGGCCTCGCGCTGCGGAGTGGAGACGGTGGGCATCCCGTCTGCCGCAACCGTCGCGGCATCCCAATCCAGCGTGAGCCCCTGGTGCGGCAGCAGCGCCGCCATGCCCATCTCCGTGATGGAGGGGAACAGCGCCTGCATGCTACCGGAGGCCACAGAGCCGCCGCGCTCGCGCTCGAGCGCCTGGGCAACCTCTTGCGCCACCTCGTAGCGCAGGGCATCGCTGATGAGCACCACGCACGTCTTTGCCGAACCGGCATGCGCCGGCAGCGTTTGCCAATAGAACTCGTCTTGACGGTCCACGCCCTCCACGTAGCCGCAATCGCGCCACTGCGCAGATGCGGCAGAGGTCCAGCAGGCGTTACTTTGCACCAGATACCAGTTGCGATAGAGGCCCTCTGCCCACTTCATGGCTGCATGGACGGCTGCCTCCAGCGCCTCGACCCCCTTGAGCTTGCAGCGCTCATAGGCGCAGCACAGATGCCTATAGGCGGCGTCCATGCGCCACCAGTTTTGGGTGTAGGTATGCCACACGTCCTTGGCATATGCCACATGGAAGCCCGAGGCGTGCTCTTGCTGGAACGCCCTCATGTCCGTGATGGCAGAAAGGATGTCGAAGTAGCAGTCCAGGCGCCCATACCAGGCAAGGCCGCGGCGCGCCTCCAGCACCTCGCGGGCATCGGCCACGCGGTCTGCACCCTGGGCAAACGAATCCAAAAGGCCCGCGATAAGCACCTCGTTGACGCAGGGGAAGATATCAACCTGCAGGCTCGACTCGAGCGAAAGCTCCTTTAGGCGGGTACGCAGGCCGCAAGAATCCTCAACGATCGAGCAAATCTCAAACAGATCGGCCACGGCGTCTTCGCCCTGCTGCATCCACTCGCGCACCGCAGTCATGCAATAGGGACCATAACCAGCAGCTATATGCGATTCCAAACCGTGCATGGCGGCAGGGTTTTGATGCGAGGCCGCCGTGAGCAGCACGTGTGCCGCCAGGTGCTCCAAAGAATCGCGCTCGGTAAGCGAGCCGGCAAACCCGGTGCGGCGCGCGATGAAGGAGGCCAGGCAGCCCTGGGCGTCATAGCGGTCGAGTAGGCGAGCAAGCTCCTCGGGCCCATTGTGCAAAAGCGCCGTGCAGGTGCCGCGCAAGATAAAACTCGCCGAGGCATCATCTGGAGACGCTCCGCCAAAGGTCGCCGCAAGCATGCCGAGCTCGATATCCTCTTTTGTTGCAGGGGCGGACATGCACGCCGAGAACTTGCGCACGCGGTCTTTGGCCGAGAAGAACACCTTGTGCTCGCCCAGCGCCTCGCGCACAGCATCCGGATTGGTTGCGCCCAGCTGGTCTGCCAAAAGCGACAGATAGTCGGCCTGGAAGTGATCGGCATAGAGCTCGACATCGGCCAGCCAATCGCCCTCCACCGAACCGCGGGCGCACGGGCGATACAGCAAGATATCGCTCGCGGTGTCCCCGCGCGCAATCATGCGCTTGGCTTCAAACATCACGCCGTCACGCGCCTCCATAAAGCGCACCGGGCGCGCAAAATCGCCCTGCGCCGGCATCACATCATCCGTGGCGCCGGCACCGTCAAAGCCCTCGCGCGAAAGCTCTTCAAACCGCTCGGCAAACTCGGCATCGGCGTCGTGCCAAATCACCACGCGGCGCGCGCGAAAGTCCGGCAGCGGCTGCAAAAAGCGCTGCTTGAGCTCGTCTATCACATCAATCTTTGGCATCCAACGTCCTTAAGAACAAAGGTTGGCAATTCGGTGAGAATGCGGAACAATTCTCCCAAATCGAGCACCGCTTTCTCAAGCAGGTAAAACTCGGGGTAAAATAGCAAAAAGCAAACGAAAGGAGCCTTGATGACACCTTTGGTTCTTGACAAGGCGATCGGCGGGCGCGTTGTCGATGCCTACAATAAAACCGGCAGGCCGGTTCCCATCTCGATTCCTGGGGATGAGCGCCAGTTTGAAGTCGTCTGCATCTCGGACCTTGAGCCCGAGCTGACGGAACAGGAAAAGCTGCAGATTTTATCCGACTACCAGTCACTCCAATCCGGCATTTCCTACGACGCACAGAGCGTTGTTGCCGAGATTCGGTCGCAGTATGGGCTATAGCGTAAGAGTAACCTCTTCCGTTCGGGAACGATTGAAAAGTACCGTCAATTACCTCATAGAGGTTAGATGCGATCCTCAATACGCCCGGCGCTTGCTTGATGGCGTTGAGGCGGCAATCGACAGCTTCAAAAGCGACGCGCTGTTTCCCATCATCGACATCCGCGCCTCCGGTCTTGTCGGCCGCAGCGTTTACAAACGCAAGGTTGGCGGCTATAAACTTCTTTATGTAATCGATGAGCAGGAGAAGTCGATTCGCATCTTCTCTTTCATCAACGACCGGCAAGACGATCGCCGTATCGTCTCTGCCGATTATCGGAATTAGCACGCTGCACCTCCAATCCGTTCTTCCCTGTAGGGGCCGGGAGCAATCCCGGCCCCTCAGCATTTGCTGACCACGTTATTTAATCTTTGCCAGGACATCCTGGAATTTAGCGTAGTTCACCTTTACGCCATCATCCAAGTCGATCTTGATCATCTGGTCGGCCAGGTGGTGGAGCTTCTCCTCGTACGCGATGGTCTCCGTCAGTTGCTCTTTGAGCTTCTTGATGCGCTTGGTGAGCGCCACCTTCTCGCCCTTTTGGGCCGTGGCAAGCGCATCCTCGGCGTCGCCGATCTGCGAACGATAGCGCTCCTGTTGCTCATGCACGTAATCGGTACGAATGCGCGCCAGCAGGTCCGGCGTATAGCGGTGCATATAGATAAGCGCCCGGAAGCCGGCCTTCTTGCCTGAATCGAGAAGCCAGTAGATGGGGCGCTTCTTATACGTCTGGCAGTGGTCCTTAAAGAAGTCCTTCAAAAAGTAGCCGCGAATCACCTCGCGCGAGGCTCCCCTGCCGCCAAGGGCCTCGGCAATAAACGCCAGGTTCTGCTCGAGCGTCTCCTCGCCGTACACCGTGCGCACGAAGTCGATAAAGTAGCGCACGATATCGTCGTCAAAATACTCGTCGTCGGTGATAGGGAGCACGTTATCGGCATCGGGCATAAACGTCACGTGCGCGGGATCGGGCATCTTGGCCAGATAGTCGGCCACAGTGGCGCCCTGATCTGCCAGCACCAGGCCATCGACGTCGAGCGAGTAGCGGCCAAACATGCAGCCCACGGCATAGCTTATGAGCGAGGCGATCTCGTCGCGCTTGGTGCGCACGTACTTGTTGCCCTTGTAGCTCTCCGGAATCTCTTCTGCCGTATCGAAGATGCGCGCCACCGAAACGTACTTGTCCTCGACCTCGATGGGTACCTCGCCCTCCATGTTGTAGATCTTGGCAAAGATCCGGTTGAGCTCCTCCTCGTTGGCGCGAAGCTGCTCAAAGCGAGCGTTGACCTCGGCCTTGCGAGCCTCGTATTTATCGGTGAGCAGTGTTGCCATATCTCTATCCAATCCCCGATCAAGACTGATTAAAACCCCGCATAAACGCATTCGGGCCAGCAGTAATAAGCATACCTGACCGCGTGACGCCTGGTGCCATGTCCGGAGTATTCATCGCGCCATTTTGGGGCCCACCTATTGCAGCCGGGCCCCGCGCCCGCCGGCCACATGCATTAACTTAACCCACCAGCCGCGCTATTTGTTGAGCAGCAAGTCCGAACGGTAGCATGAGCTCTTTAATATGCACGAGTCAGAACGGGCACTCTACCCCCGCTAGAACGAAACGCTCGCCAGCTCATGATAAAGCCGGCCGGCGACCTCGAATAATGGGCCCCAAGGACCAAAAGCAAAGCTGCCTCTCATTCCTCGACACGGGAATGGGAGGCAGCTTAGATGGCACAGAGAGCTCGTCTTACGAGAGGTCAATTACAGGCGCGTCGGTCACGGTCATAGCTCCGGGATACTCCTGAGCCCCGGCAACGAAAAACACTTCCCCGTCAACCATCTGGTCCAAATCGATGTTTCGTGCCGAAATAAAGCTGATGTCAAAGGGACAGCTCCTGAGCGACCTCAGGGGCTGGCGCAAACGCCAGATAAGGTGCACAACCAGATCGAAGAAGCGGGGAATGCCCTTGGCGAGGCGCGTGTCGTAAGAAACGGTGTACTTGTTGTCCCCGGGATTATCCACCATGAGAGCCTTGTTGCAGGCGCAAAGGCTAGCGAGCATCAGGCCCGTCAGATCACCCTTACGCAACAAGGGGCGAAGGGCCTTGTCGATGCGCTCGCGCGGAACGACAAGATCTGCTCCGAAAGCATCGGTCACACGTCGACCAGTTTATATTCCTCCGCTACGGGAGCGCTGGAGCCAAAGTCCGAATCATGAGCTCACCAAAAATAGTCGGAAATTGATTCGTAGTTAAACAGCGTCAGAAGCGCAAGAGCGGACAATTCGTTTGACTTCCTTTCTCTAGCGCTTTTTCTCATCTTAACGAATTCCCTGCGGTCAAGACCGCCTGAAAAAGGATCCGCCATCTTTGGGCCAGTCTGGATAAAGGCAATCTCATCGCCTTGCGAACACATGTATTCGCCACCGTTAATCGAGGCAAAACCGTACTTCGAAGGATCAAGAGTGTTGCAATACTTTTGGACATTGAAGCTGGGACCCCAATCGAGGTACATAGATATCCCCACAAACGGATATGTCTCTATATAACCAAATTCAACAGAGCCCAGGCTTACAGAAGAAGAATCGGGCTCCTGGCTAAGCAAGCAAAGTGGATTGTATTGCGTCATTGCATTGTTGATTTCTCTCATTACTTCCCTGCATGAACCCAGATTGTTTGTTTTATCCGCATCGCTCGCGTTAATGCACTTTTTGAGAGTTCCCAGCATCCCTACGAGAAGGTCGCGGTAATCATCGTCACATGAAGCGACGATATACAGTGATTGATTGCAGACATTTGCCATGAGCTATCCTCTCAAATCCGTCGAAACATCTGGAATGCTAAGTCCGTGGTCAATCCCATCTGATGTAGCAAGAAGCCCCACGTCCCTTTGCAGCGGTTGACTTGACCCCGCAGCGGTTTGACTGTGGTTGTAAATCAAACCCGCATACAACTACTTAACACCATCAGTCTTTCCGTCTGTTGAGCAACAAATGTGAGCGTTAGGTATTGAGCTACGACCGTTGGAAATGAATAAATGCAGCAGCCGGCAATGCAATGTTTTCAGATTGCCGCGGTATAAAAATAGAGGGCGTCCCGTAAAGAGAAGCCCTCTTGCAAAACGGCCGAGCTTTTTTCGATGTGTTACCCATTGCGCTCTCCGGCGTACTTGATGAAACAACAGGTTTGATTTTAACCTAGTTACAAATACCTATTTACAGCTGAACACTCAAGCGAATACGTCGTGACGCACCACCTCTAGCCTTGCCTTGAGGTTCGTCGTCTCATTTACGTTAGCTTCCGTAGAATTTAGAGGAGCATCCTCTCGCTATCTCACTTTGAGCCAGGCAGCGCCGTCAAATCAACCCAACCAGAGCTATTGTCCAACATGCGGTTTAGAGTGCTTATATTCTTATCGTGTCTACACCCACCAAGGCTCCTCTTCATACTTTTCTGCATACGGCGAGCGACATCTTTAGCAAACTCATAAACCAACGTATAGAGCTCATAGGCAGCACGATCTGATCGAGCCATCCCTTCTCGGTCGTATCGAGTCTGTGCCTTTTCGTTCTTCTTGATAGCATCAAGCAGATAGGAGTAACCGCAATCTCCATGGTTGAAACAACGACATTGCCCGATGATATCCTGATAATCATCGCGAATCGCATTGATTTTATTAGCAATAGCAGTCATTTGCCTTAGCTTCCATGTGGCAGGGAAGTATGCGAACTTTGATTTCAAAATGTAAACGTCGTCTTCGGGGGGAAGCTTTTCTGCCAATCGGAGATAACGCCCTGCCGACTCTTGAATTTCACCCTCCAAACGGATTAGGTATCGTCGCGTTGAAGAAGTTTTATCTAAGTAGTAACGTTCGCACTCGTCCTTCTCGCAATGTTCAATTGCCTGAATTAAACAATCCCTTTTTTCGTGCTTGGCATCCAATTTGAGAGACAGCCGGAAAGCGCGCGTCTCCTCTTCCTTGTAATAAGCCAGAAGAAGCTCTAGGGTGTCTTCGGGCATGGACAGAGATCCAATACAGCATCCATCCAATCCGCCCAATGCAGACAACAACGGCTCAATACCAAATAAAAAACGGTCTTCAAGCTCCCGGCGTCGATCGCCGTATTCAATTATCCCAACAAACAGGGATGATATTCCCGCGCCAAAAACTGCCAGCAAGGCCTCGTTCATTTGCTCATCTGTCAAAATAATTGCATTTAGAGGGCTTATATAGAGGATGAACGAAATGACAGTAGTGATAAATGAAGCGATTACAATTGTTCTCGATAGTCTCATGTTGTTTCACCCTTAGATAAGCGGGCAGCGTTTAAAACCCAGAAGGCTTCAAACAAGTCGCGATTACGCTCCGTCAAATCGCGACTAGACAAAACCAATTCCTCAACATTTAAAGTCCGAGCATCATCCGGGATGGCACGAAGGCCGGGCGTAAAGAGACCGAAGCTGAAGCCACCCCTATAGGGCAGGCTTGGCCATCATGCAATCGAAGCTACGTAGCAAGTCAGTCATGCACAGGGGTCGAGCCCCATGCTCATCAGGTTCTTGGGCAGGATGAACTCGGGAATGTCGCAGCGGCCGTGCGTGCGGCGCACGGCACCGGCACCAAAGGCACAAACGAGGATGGAGCAAGCCTTCACGCCGATCAACATGGAAAGATGCCCTCGATGAACACGACATGTGCCCAGATACAGGAGCGCTTGAAGGCGACGCTGTTCATTCATATCAGTCCAGAAATGAATGAGGTAAATCAGACACCTACAGACTTATCTGGGCATTGATTCCTATAGAACAAAACTATCCGTATCGAAATAGCCTCCAAAATACCGCTCCATTGCATCGCAGGCTGCTTTGTATAGTTTAGAGTTCGTCTCGCTGGTTTCCGGCAACGATTCTTTATCAGCATATACGTCACCCGTGCTGGCCAAGCAATACGAACATGAGCCAACAACAAGCTCTTCGACAGGTCGATAAGCTGACAGCACCTCAACACTATTCGAATAAATGGGAGACCATTTTTTATTATCGAGCTTAACGGCTATCTCCTTTTGGAGCCCTGTAGAAAACGCCGCAACGTCCGACCCCACACCCAAAGTACCGCCGACCAACAGCATGAAGCAATGATTCTTCTCAAATGAATGGACCGCGCCGATTTCCAAGCGAAGATCGCAGATATCAAGAGCCAATCGAGTCAGCATCTTTGCATCCGCCGTTCTTTCAAATTCATCGAAGTCGTAGATTAATGGCATTTCTGCGTCATCTTTAGATTTGAGCAAGGGCATGAACAGCTCTTTGATCTTGGATTTGTTTTCAAGATTGGCCGCGATAACGGAAGCCACCTTAAAAGCGCGCATTTAAGTTCCTTTCAATAATAATTAGAGAAGTGGATGACGCTTGAAATCCCAGGAGGTCTCGAACGAGTCCCAATCGGACCCCGATGCCCAAAGAGATTCTTGAACCATTTTTGCAATCTCATCGCCAGAAGAGCCTAGTCCGTGAACAGGAATGCGTTTAAGGTCTCCAACTTCATTATTAAGAGTCGGGCTCAACGCCAGCTTGAGATATTGCGCCGTAGAACTATTAAGCAAACCGAGAATGAAAAATCTTTCCTCTTGGTCCGCCGGAACAATGTAATAACCCGCTCCGCCACAAAGCGAGTTGTCCGAACAGGCTCGAACGCTAATTGGACCACTAGTAAGCGCAGACCAGGTTAGAGCTCCATTTTTATGATAAAACCTCTCGTTTTGGACGCGAGATTTAACCTTTCCACTTTTGTCCCTATTGGTCTTAATCTCACGTCCGTCATCCGACCAATTAACAACATCAATCTGATTCCCCGACCATTTCCTGTAGTCGCCCCCGTCAAGCATAAAATGCCACTTGATCTGAGACGGGTCTCCCGTAACGTCTAGGGTGTCCCGACGAGAACACTCAAACCAGCAACGAACAAAGAGGTCGGTATCTCCGCACTTTAACCCCTGTGCAAGCGAACTGATTGCAGACAATGGCATTCCTTCTTTGAACGAAAGCTGCGCCCCTTGTCCAAGCCAGTAGGCAATGGGGGTGCCGGGGATCTGCTTGAAGGTCTCGGCGTCGCGGCGGTAGAACCAGCCGCAGTCGGGGTTTCGGATCGCCTCGAGGGCCTTCGGGGCCTGAACGGAAGCACCAACGAAGTCCGAAAGGCGCACATAGCCGCCCTTGTAGCCCTTGATGAATGAGTTGTGGAACGTGTAGGTGCAGATGGGCACAGTCGCGCCAGCGAAGCCCGAGTACTCAAGCTGGATGAGAGAAGTCAGCGTCCTGTTGTCGATAATCTCGTTGCGGAGCTTCTCGTAGCTACCGATGAACATCCAGACGAAAGGCGACATGACGCCGCACTCGCCGTGGTCCTTGGCGAGATTGAACATACGAACGACAAAGCTGGAGAACAGGTCGCTCTTCACGTCGGGGTAGCTCTTCTTGACCCACCTGGACATGAAGGGGCCGAAGCTGGAGCTGCCCATGTAGGGCGGGTTGGCCACCACGCAGTCAAAGCTGCGGGCCAGCTTTTCGCAGACGCCGAGGGCACGCTCGAGCTTGGAGGCGGCCGTGGCGGCGAACAGGCCGCCGGCGCCATCCCCGCATAGCGCAATGGCCTCGCGGATCGCGGCCAGGTCGGTGCGGTCCGGGCACAGCAGCGACCCCACCTCGTCCAGGTGGGCGAGCGCGTCCAGCAGGTCCCCCTTCTTCGCGAGGGCGCAGCCCTCGGGAAGCTCGCCCTCCTCAAAGGTCACGGGACGCAGGATCGCGATGTCCGCGCGCACGCCGCGCCTAAAGAAGCGGCGGTCGAGCTCGCGGGCGCGCATGGCCAGCGCCAGGCCGGCGATCTGGACAGCGCGGGGGTCGATCTCCATGCCCGCCAGGTTCTTGGTCAAGATGAGCTCGGGGATGTCGCGGTCGCGGTAGCCGCGCTCGCGGTACATGGCGACAAGCAGCTCGAAGGCGTAGACCAGGATGTGGGCAGAGCCGCACGCCGGGTCGCACAGGGTGATGTCCTCGGGGCCTTCAATCTTGATGAAGTCCTCGTGCCCCGCGTCGGGCTCGATGTAGTACTTCATCTGGTCGCGCAGCGCGCTGCCGGGGTTGTTGAGCATCCACAGGCGCCCCAGCGAGTTCTGCACCATGTAGCGCACGATCCAGTCGGGCGTGAACAGCTGGGTGGCCGGCCCTATGGTGTCGGGCGTCTCCTTGGCCTTGGAGGCGAAGAAGGCGTCCTTGACCTCGGCGTTGTAGTACTGGTACATCCAGCCCAGGATCTGGACGTTCTTCTCCCAGTCCTCCTCAGGAATGTCGCCCACCATGCGGCCCACCACGCCGTCGGGGTCCATGAGGTTCGCGGGCAGCAGCAGGGCCATGCAGGCGTCCACGGGCTGGAACACGCCGGGGAGGCACCCGGAGAGCTCGTCGCACTGCGCCAGGAACAGGTAGCGGAACAGCGGCTCGTCCTCGCCCGCCTGCTTGAGCTCGGCCACGTGCGCGGGGTCGATGCCCTCGACCTGGAGGTCGAGCGCCTCGTCCACGGCCTGGCTGCCCAGCTCCCAGCCGCCCGCGGCCGCGGGGCGCGTGAACATGCGCACGCGGGAGGGCAAATAGTCGTGCGCCTCCATATAGCGCACGGCAGCAATGCGGTTGAACCAGGTGTAGGCGGCACGGTCGCGCAGGCGGGCAGCGCCCTCTTCGCGGCACAGGAGCAACAGGTCGTCGCGCCAGGCGACCTCCTGTGGGCTCAGCACGAGCGGGCCCACGGCAGTGAGGCTGGCCTCAGCGCCCTCGGAGACGTCGTAGCGCTCCATGCGCTGGACCACGCCCTCGATGAGCGCGGTGCGCGCCCAGGTGCAGAAGTTCTTGATGGCGATATCGTTCACGCTGTCCACGCCCTCTCTTAGTCCAAACGGATGGCGTCGACACCATCGAGCTCGTGGAGCAAGCGCTCGCGCAGCTGCTCCAGATAGGCATCAACATCCTGCTCGTCAGAAAGCTTGTATACCGTTGTTGCCAGGGAGGCGAGCGTTACGACTTTGACCTTGGTTGCCGGTTTGGGCTTTGCCTCGGGGTGAGCGTGAGTGATGTTTGTCACGCGTTCGCCGTCCTCGGTCACCTGCGTGCGGCGACGCTCGGTTTCGATGCGCTCCTGCTCGGCCGCCACGGCGCGGTCAATCTCTGAAAGTGCGTTGTGGCGCCAGCTATCAAGCTGCTGCCTGAGGGCATCGATACCCACCGCCGTTGTTGCAGCGTGCGCGTTAGAGCGGATGGAAGCGGCGGTGCGATCGGCATCGCCAGCGGCGTCCGTCGCTACGCGAACAAAGCCATCCTGGTCGTTCGCATACTGCTTTACCGAATCGATTGTCTTATCGATGACGGCCAAAAGCTCGTTGCGCTTTTTGGCAACAAGCTCTTTATGCGCCTCGAGCACAGGTGCCGTGAGCTCGTTGATATAGCGAATCTGACCATAGGGCTTATCGGACTTCAAAATCTCGTCCAACCTGCGCACAGCCTCGGACGCCTGGGCGTTGGACTCCAGATAGAAGCCCTCCCCCTTCATGAGCGACATGAACCGCACGCCGCTATCGAAAGCTCCCTTTTGGTTGGTGAAGAAGGCCTCGACAGGTTCGAAGTCCTCGTGCCAATCCAGCAGGTCGTCTTCGCTGTCTGCCAGCTGCTTTAAGAACGCCTGCGGGTCGTGCTGCGCCTCCAAGGCGCGACTCATGAGCGAGGTGCCCTTCTCCACCACGTCGCGGCCGGGATAGGGGTACTCGCGCGTGATGCCGGTGTAGTTATCGCGGAAGAGCTCGGTGCACTTCTCGCGCAAGTCTTGGAGCGCATCTGCAGCAAAGGCCACGAGCTCGTCCTCGCCGCGCGGGACATTGGGGGTGCCCGTCAGATCGCGCAGCAGGTCTGCTGCAGCCTTGAGCAGGGTGTCGGACATGCGCACGCGCTGGCGTACCCGTGCCTTGTCCGCCTGCTTGCGCAGGCACTCGAGCATCTTGCGGTCCTTAGGCGCCACAACGGCACCGCCCACAGAGACAGTTGCGCGCTGGGTTGCCACCAGCAGGGCCACGACGTTTGCCACATCGATCTCGCGCCAGCCAAAGGGCTTTTGCTGGTATTTGCGCTGCAGGTCACCCATGGTTGTAGGCTGGTGCATTTGGTCTTGCACTTTAAGGAAGTCTGCCACCTCTTTGAGGGCGCGGGCGTTGGGCTCGTCCATACCGTCGAGCGCCTGCTGGACCTGGCCGGAGAGGGTACGGCGAATGTCGTCGTCCGTCTGGGCGGGATCGGTAATGTAGCCCGCCTTGTTAAAGGTGGTGTCCGCGAGCTTCGCGAGCGCCTGGTCAATCACATCGCCAGGTTTGACGGAGCGAATCTCGACCATGCGGCCGTCGACGGCGCAGCGGGCGTGCAGCAGCGCCTCTTCGATAAGGCCCGTGGCCTCTTTCTCGTTGTAGGCAGCCTCTTTAAGCTTATTGGCCAAGATCTGCTGCGTGCTGGGCGGCAGCTGGTCGCGATTGAGGGTCTGGCCGTACTTGCGGATCTTCGCGGCGTTCATGATCACATCAAAGTAATCCGCCTCGTTGGAAAGCACCAGGAGGGCCTGGCCACTCGACTTTAGAGCCAGCTCGCTATCGGACGCGCGCGAAAGGTCGTCTGCCAGTGTGATGATGTTGAGCGTCATACCGCCGTTTGTGGTGCCGTAGATAGAGCCGTCCACGTAGCGGTCGATGGGGAAATCGTTGGCCCCATGGCGCAGCTTTTTGGCCGCGTACACACTGTAGAACAGGACCTTCTTGATGCTCTCGATCACCTGCGCGGTATCGACCTGGGTCTCGGAGATGGCACGGGCCATGTCCTGCTCTTCGTCGGTTAAGAAGTTATAGGTATCGCCCTGGCGCGCCACGTAGTTTTCACGCACCAGGCGCGCGAGCGACTCCTTGACCGTATCTTTGAGTGCCGCTTTATCGATATCCATCTGGTCAATCATAAGGATGGAGATGTTCTCAACGTTGGACTTGATGTAGTCGATATAGCGAATGAGGTAGAGCAGCTTAAGGATACGCACGTCGTAGGGCTTGAGGCCATGGTCGTCCTCGGCGGCACGCTCCGCGCGGTCGATCACGCGAATCACGCCGTGCTCCAGGTCCTTAGAGATCGCATCGAAGAGGCGCCAGAACGGGACGAGCAGGCCTACCTCGGCGCCCTGGACTGCCTGCGCGGACTCCTGGAAGGCCGAGAGCATAGAGCGCTCGCCCGTGGACATGTGCTTGGCCTTGACGCCGTGCTTGCGAATGGCGGTCATGACGTCGGGCAAAACCTTGAACTGGTAGTTCACAAACGGGTAGCTCGACGTGAAGTCGCGGGCGCTCTTGTAGCCAATCAGGTCGTTGCGGGAGCCGTCGAAGGCAAAGAGGTTCTTAAGGACGGTAGAGGTGTTCTCGTAATCTGCATCAAGGACGGTCTTTGCCGCCTGGGTCTTGTCCAGCACGCGGCGCTGGATAACCTCGTCCACGCTGGAGCTCGAAAGCGAAAGGCGCGTGTTAAAGCGACCCTGAATCTTGGAGAAGTCGTCGCCCACGACCATGGCCACCTCGTCGATGGCCTCCTGACTCGTAACCATAACCCACACGCGGCCGCCGCACTTGGTGCCCAGCTCCTCTACGAGGGTCTGCAGGCTCAGCATGAGGTTGACGTCCTCGCCAATAAACTGGCCCACCTCGTCTGCCATGAACAGCAGGCGGAACTTGCCGCCCACCTGGGCGGTACGGGCATCGACGTAGTTGTTGACCATGCGCACAAAGCGGTCCACGGCAATGACGTCATCTTCCGTACCGTCAAACCAGTTGCATGCGGCCTGCTCGCTCATGCCCATAACTTGCATGAGCACGGGGGCGATATCGTCCTGGCGGTACTCGTAGGTCTCGCGCTCCTCGACCCAGGAGCCTCCGCATGCGCGCTCGTAGGCGTCGCGGAACTCCTGCGTCTTGCCGCACGAATCGATGTAATCCTCGAGCTTGGCGAGCTTGAGGTCCTCGCCAAAAAAGCCGCGGTGCTCAAAAAACACGCGCTCAAAGGCGCGCAGCAGCGCCGTCTTTATCGTGCTACCCTCTTTCCAGCGGCCGCCCATGGTATCGATATTGAACAGGATGGTCTCGGTAGGCACATCGCAGCAACGGCGCATCTTGGAGGCCACCATGGGGTCTTCGACCTTGCCGTCAAAGTAGTCGATTACGCGCTTGCCCGCCACCTCGTTATTGGCCAGCACGTACGAAAGGATCTTGAGGAAGTGCGATTTACCGGAGCCAAAGAAGCCGCTGATCCACACGCCCACTTTATCGGTAGGAACGTCGAGCGAGCGATCGTACACCTCAAAGAAATCGGCAAAATGGCGCTGGAGCTCGCGCGTCACCACGTACTCTTCCAGCTCCTGACGCACGGACTCGCTTTTATTGTCCTGTACCTTGACTACGCCGTTGATGGAACGGTTGATGTCTTTGGCAAAAAGGTCGCGAATTTCCATGTGAGCTCCTAGGAAATATCGAAGGCCCGATAGTAATTGTCGGCGCCCAAACGGTTAAACAGCCGGAATTGCTGGCCATTAAATGACCCCGGATAAGCAATCACTACCGGCACGTTTCCAAAATCTGCAAGCATGTTGTTGAGGAGGTCGTGCGCGCGCAGGATGGGATAGACCTCGCCCACGCCGGTGATAAGGACGACGTCGCCCGCCTCATAGGGCTGCGTTTGCTCCAGGATGAATTTGGCAAATGCCGCGGGGCCGCAGATCTTTTGCAGCTGGTCACGCTGGCGCTGCGTGCCCGTTTTGAGCTCTTGCTTGGGGATGGCCTTGAGGATGCGCTTGTTCTCGCAAAGCGCCAGGAAGGCGTCGTACAAGTTGATGACCTTGAGGTTGCACGGAAGGTCTCCGCACTCGGCATCGTGCTGCAGGCCCTCGATGTAGGCACGGACCTCAAACTCCAGCGAAGGATCGTAGCAAAACGTGTAGAAGCCTATCTCGTTGCCAATGCCTTTGTTTGCCAAGAAGTCCGGCTGGGCCAGACGCTCACGAAAGACCTGGCAACGATGCTCCAGGTCCTCGCGGGCACGCTCCGCCTGCGTTCGACGATTGATTGCCATAGCTACATCACCTGCCCGGCAAAGGCCTGGATAGCGGCAGCGTCGCCCAGGGTCTCGATGGCATTTTGTAAATCTGGGTCCAAGAAGACGGGGTGCAGGTCTTCCGAGCGCGGGGCAAGCAGGCCTACCTGGAGCAGGCATCCCATTACCGTGCTCTTGATGCGCACTATTGTGGAATCGGCCCATTTGGCAGCATCGGCGTGCTCCACCTGGAAGCGCGTGAAAAATGCATCGAGATCCACGCGCGTAAAGGTGTAGTCCAGGCACGCCATGCGCTCGCCTATCTCGACCTTCATGAACTCGTCTATAAGGTCGTAGCGGCACATCATGGCATACATGTTGGCTTGCGCAGCCTGGGTTGGCGTGCCTGCGGCGATGAGCTCGGTTATCGTTTGCGCCGCTTGAGCCGCCACCTGCGGGTCTATCCTGCGTTGCGCGCACTCGGCCTCATCGGGAGCCAGGGCATCCAGGCGCCTCAGGCACGCGACGGCGCGGTTTGAGAGCATGCGCTCCGTGGGATATTGAAAGAGGTTTTCGCGCTTAATACGCTCGACTATCGCCTCGTCATTTGCGCCCTGCAGCCGCAGGCGCGAGACAATACGCATTTCTGCCAGGAGGAACTGCTCTCTCGTGAGCACCCCCCCCCCGGATTTTCTTCGCGGTTGTAGCCACGATGCACACTCCGGAGGTCGTTTAGTTGCTGCGGGGATAATAACCCGTCGTTAAGACACCGTTCCATGATACTCGTTTACCGTGTTCCATGGGGCGCGGGGCCGACAGGCGGGCGGCGGATGTATTGGCAGGTGGCTTGTGGACTGCTCGATGGTCAATCGGCAATCCATTTCCCACAAGCCACGGCAGCCTTGCTAGCAAGACGAGCATAAGCCCGGAGCAAATCGGACTTGTTGAGCAACAAACGCGAGCGGACACCCGCACCCTCGCCCTCAAGAGCTAGTGCTATCCAGCAACCTCCATGTAACAGAATCGTAAACCATAGAGAAATACTCGGATTAGCATGCTAAAGTGGCCGTACCTCAGAGTCTGTTTTTGGAGGTTTGTTTTATGGCCCGCGTGCACAACTTCTCGGCCGGCCCCGCTGCACTTCCCGAGAGCGTCTTGACGCAGATTGCAAACGAGATGCTCGATTACCAGGGTTGCGGCATGTCCGTCTTGGAAATGAGCCACCGGTCGAGTATGTACCAGCAGATCATCGACGATGCCGAGGCCACGCTTCGCCGCCTGCTCGATATTCCGCAAAACTACCGCGTGATCTTCCTGCAGGGCGGTGCCACGCTGCAGTTTGCGGGCATTCCCATGAACTTCATGCGCACCGGCCGCGCCGGCTACCTGGTCACGGGCAACTTTGCCAAAAAGGCCTGGAAAGAGGCCGCGAAGTACGGCGATGCCGTCAAGCTCGCCTCGAGCGAAGATACCGATTTCGACCGCATCCCCGCGCTCTCCCCCGTGCGCGAGCGTGCGGCTGCGGGCGACCTCGATTACGTCTACATCTGCCAGAACAACACCATCTTTGGCACCATGTTCCACGAGCTGCCCCAGTGCGGCGACACTCCCCTCTTTGCCGATGTCTCGAGCTGCTTCCTTTCGCAGCCGCTCGACATCTCGCGCTACGGCTTGGTCTATGCAGGCGCGCAGAAAAACGCCGGTGCCGCGGGCGTCACGGTGATCATCGTGCGCGACGACCTACTGGAAAGCGGCCCGGCCTTCGCGCAAACCCCCCAGTATATGGACCTGCGCTTGCAGGCTCAAAAGGGCTCCATGCTCAACACGCCCAACACCTTTGGCATCTACGTATGCGGCAAGGTCTTCCGCTGGGTGGAAGAGACCGGCGGCCTCGAAGCCATGGCGCAGCGCAACTGGGCAAAGGCAAACCTGCTGTACGATTTGCTCGACAATAGCCAGATTTTCCACGGCACGGCGCAAAAGGACAGCCGCTCCATCGCCAACGTCACGTTCCGTACCGATTCCGACGAGCTCAACGCGCAGTTCGTAGCCGGCGCGCATGAGCGCGGCATCGAGAACATCAAGGGTCATCGTCTGGTGGGCGGCATGCGCGCAAGCGTCTACAACGCCGTAACCATGGAGGATGTCGAGGCGCTCGCCGCCTATATGCACGAGTTCGAAGCCGAGCACGCACCGTCTCCGCGATCTCTGTAGCCTGCGATAACGCGGGCCCACCTCAGCTGTATCACCATTGCCGCCACGCGCGACATTCCTTACAAGGAGACTTCCATGCGTAAAATCAAAACCATCGACGACATCACCAAAGACGGCGCGGTCGAATTTGGTAACGGCTACGAATTTGTTGACAAGGCCGAGGATGCCGATGCCATCCTTATGCGCTCGACCGACCTGCACGGCTACGAGCTGCCCGAGGGCATTCGCGCTATCGCCCGCTGCGGCGCTGGCGTGAATAATATCCCCGTCGAAGAGTACGCCAAGCACGGCGTCGTGGTGTTTAACTCCCCCGGTGCCAATGCCAATGCCGTGAAAGAGATCGTTCTTGCCGCCCTCATCCTTTCCAGCCGCGGCGTGGTGCAGTCCATGCAGTGGGTGCGCGACAACGCCGAGGACCCCAACATCCTGGTCAATGCCGAGAAAGCCAAGAAGGCCTTTGTGGGCCGCGAGCTCAAGGGTAAGCGCATTGGCGTGATCGGCCTGGGCAACGTGGGCTCCAAGGTGGCCAACGCCTGCGTGGACCTGGGTATGGACGTGTACGGCTACGACCCGTTCATCTCCGTCGAGCACGCGTGGGCACTCTCCCAAAGCGTTCAGCGCGTGGGCACCCTCGAGGACCTTTGCCGCGGCTGCGACTACCTGACGGTCCACGTGCCCAGCAAGGCCGATACCATCGGCATGATCTCGACCGAGCAGCTTGACCTGCTGGCTCCCGGCGCCGTGCTCATCAACTACGCGCGCGAGACCATCATCGACGAGGACGCCGTCGACGCCGCCCTGCGCGAGGGCAAGCTCTCCTGGTTCTCCTGCGACTTTGCCACGCCCAAGACGGTCAAGATGCCCAACACGTTCATCACCACGCACTCGGGCGCCGGTACCGGCGAGGCCGAGGCCAATTGCGCCGACATGGCCATCTCCGAGCTCAAGGACTACCTGGAAAACGGCAATATCGTCCACTCCGTTAATTATCCCGCCTGCAGCATGGGCAAGGCGCGCGCCGCAAGCCGCATTGCCTGCCTGCACGCCAACGTGCCCAACATGATCGGCCAGATTACGGCCATCCTTGCCAAGGACAACGCCAACGTGCAGCGCATGGTCAACGAGAGCGCGGGCGAGAACGCCTACACCATGTTCGATACCGACGAGCACCTGGATGCCACGACCATCGAGGCCCTAAAGCAGATCCCCGCGATCTACCGCGTGCGCGTGATCAAGTAGCTCCGTTGGCAGTGCCGCCGCGCGGTTTTGCGCTTTTCTAGCCGCGACATAACACAGGCAACGCAAGCCGCCCCGCATGTTCTTTGGAACCTGCGGGGCGGCTTTTTGTTGGCACTATTACTGGCAAAGGGCCGTTGCGCTCTGGCCGTGAACGGTCGTTTGGGGCCGCGAGTGACGAAATGTGACAGATTAAACCTGACGACTTGGTGTCACATTGGGGAGGGAGATAGAGATGCAGGCAGGGGGGTATAGGCCTTCTGACCTGCATCTTTGGGGGATGTGACAAAATAAACCTGACGACTTGGTGTCACGTTAGAGGGAGAGGTGGGTGGCTACCTCGGTGGCGCAGGCCATGGCGTCGGCAATTGCGTTGACCACAAGAGAGCTGCCGGTGCGGGCGTCGCCTGCTACGTAGACGGGAGTGGTCGCATCGGCCGTGCGGCAGGCCTGGTGACCTGCGGGGTCGGTCACGGGCAGGGGGCGTCCCTCGGTTGCCATCTGGACGTTCAGAGCATCGAAGACATCGTGCTCGGGGCCGGTAAAACCACAGGCGATGAGAACGAGCTGTGCGGGATACTCGCGCTCCGTATCGTCCAGACGCTCAGGCTTGCCATGGCTCCAGTCCAGATCGACCACGCGCAGGGCACGCGCAGCACCCGCCTTATCAAGCTCGACCTCAAGCGTATCGATCGCCCATTCGCGCATCTCGCCGCCCATGAGGGCGATGGCCTCCTGCTGGCCGTAATCGGTCTTCTTAACGTTGGGCCACTCCGGCCACGCGTTGTTGGGAAGCGGCTTGTCGGGCGCGGCGGGCAAGAACTCAAACTGGCGCACGCTCTTGGCACCTTGGCGCACGGCCGTGCCCACGCAGTCGTTGCCCGTGTCGCCGCCGCCGATGACGATGACGTCGAGGCCCTTGGCGCTCACGGCAGGCTCTCCCCCATCAAGGACGGCCTTGGTGGATGCGGTGAGGTAATCGACCGCATAGACCACGCCGGGGGCGTCGATGTTTTGGGCACCAAGGCCACGCGCGGCGCGGGCACCCGCAGCGACGACCACGGCGTCGCTCGTCTCAAGGAGTTCCTTGGCCACCGCGGGGTCGGTGGCATCGGTACTGCAAGCAAACTCGATACCCAGCTCTTCCATAAGGTCGCAACGGCGCGTCACGATATCCTTCTCGAGCTTCATGTTGGGGATGCCGTACATAAGCAGGCCGCCGGGGCGGTCGTCGCGCTCGACCACGCGCACGCGAGCACCGCGGCGGGCAAGCTCCCATGCCGCCGCCAAGCCGGCGGGGCCGGAGCCAATCACCGAGACAAGCGGGGCATCCTCGCCCGCAGGCTCAAAGCGGCGCGGGCCACCCGTCGCCCACTCGTGATCGGAGATGGCGCGCTCGTTGTCGTGGATGGTCGTGGGCTCGCCGTCAACCGAACCCAAGTTGCAAGCAGCCTCGCACAGGGCCGGGCACACGCGGCTCGTAAACTCCGGCAGCGAGCTTGTGAGCGCCAGACGCTCGGCGGCTTCTTCCCAGCGTCCGCGGTACACCAGCTCATTCCACTCGGGGATCAGGTTGTGCAGCGGGCAGCCCGAAGGACGCGCCTTGCCAAACGAGGCTCCCATCTGGCAAAAGGCCACACCGCACATCATGCAGCGGCTCGCCTGGATACGACGCGCCTCGTCATCCAGCTCAACATACAGCTCATCGAAATCGCGCACGCGCTCGTTCACCGGACGCAGCGTATGGGTTGCGCGATCATGCTCAAGAAACGCTCCTGGCTTACCCATGACTAGCGTCCCTCCTTCTGGTTCATAGCGCATGCGGGGCATGCAGCGGGTGCGGTTGCGGGCGCGGGCGCTGCAGCACCGCGCGTTACGATCTCGAACGCAAGCTCCTCGGCCTGCTCATGAGTCTTGCCCGAGCGCTCAGCCTCGGCCACGATCTGCAAGACACGCTCGTACTCGGTGGGGATGACCTTCACAAAGTGGCGCGAAAGGACAACAAAGCGATACAGCAGCTTGATGCCACGCGGGCTTGCCGTGTAGCGCACGTGCTCCTCGATGAGCGAGCGGATCTGCTCGAGTTCGGCATCGGTCGGAGCCTTGAGCTCCACGCTCTCCTGGTTGCAGCGAGAAGCCAGCGTGCCGTACTCGTCAAAGACGTAGGCCACGCCGCCGGTCATGCCCGCGGCGAAGTTTTGGCCAACCTCGCCAAGCACCAGGGCGCATCCGCCCGTCATGTACTCGCAGCCGTGGTTGCCGCAGCCCTCTACCACCACGGTGGCACCGGAGTTGCGCACGGCAAAACGCTGGGCGGCAAGGCCGTTGATAAAGCCGCGGCCCGAGGTGGCACCAAAGAAGGCAACGTTGCCCACGATGATGTTCTCGTCAAACTTATACGTCGCGTTCTCGTTGGGGCGCACCGAGACGATACCGCCCGAAAGGCCCTTGCCAAAGTAGTCGTTGGCGTCGCCGCGCACGTTGAGCGTGATGCCTGCGGGCAAAAAGGCGCCAAAGCTCTGACCGGCAGAGCCATCGCAGTCGATGGTAATGGAGCCCTCCGGCAGGCCCTCGGGATGGGCACGCGTCACCTCGCTGCCCAGGATGGTGCCCACGCAGCGGTTGACGTTGGCGATATCGGCGCGGAAGTGCACCGGACGCAGATGACGGCGGGCGTCGGCCGTAAGCGGCACGAAGAGCGTGGAGTCAAGCGCGCGCTCAAGGCCGGAATCGGCAGCCATCTGGGGCAGGTAGTGCTTACCGTCAGCACCCTCGATATGAGCGCCAAAAGTGCACTCGCCCGGAGCGAGCAGCGCAGAGAGGTCCAGCAGGTTCGCCTTCCAGTTGCCCTCGACCTCAACCTGACGCAGGCACTCGGGGTGGCCCACCATCTCCTCGACGGCGCGGAAGCCCAGGCGAGCCATGACCTCGCGCATCTGCTCGGCCACGAACAGCATGAAGTTCTCAACGTACTCGGGCTTGCCGCGGAAGCCGCCGCGCAGGCGGCAGTTTTGGGTGGCGATGCCGGCGGGGCAGGTGTCCTGCTGGCAGTCGCGCTGCATGAGGCAGCCCATGGTGATGAGCGGCATGGTGGCAAAGCCAAACTCCTCGGCACCCAGCAGACACGCCACGGCAACGTCGGTGCCGTCCATGAGCTTGCCGTCGGCCTCGAGCACCACGCGGGAGCGCAGACCGTTTTGCAGCAGGGTCTGCTGGGCCTCGGCAAGGCCAAGCTCGAGCGGCAGGCCAGCATGCCAGATGGAATCGCGCGGGGCGGCGCCCGTGCCGCCGTTATGGCCAGAGATCAAGATCTTGTTGGCAGCACCCTTGGCAACGCCCGTGGCGATGGTGCCGACGCCCGCCTCGGAGCAAAGCTTGACCGACACGCGAGCACCGGGGTTGGCGTTCTTGAGGTCGAAGATGAGCTCGGCCAGGTCCTCGATGGAGTAGATGTCGTGGTGAGGCGGAGGCGAGATGAGACCGATGCCAGGCGTGGACTGGCGCACCTCGGCGATCCAGGGGTACACCTTCTTGCCAGGCAGGTGGCCGCCCTCGCCGGGCTTGGCGCCCTGAGCCATCTTGATCTGAATCTCGATGGCCGAGCACAGGTAGCGGCTCGTTACGCCAAAGCGCGCAGAAGCGATCTGCTTGATGGCGGAGTTCTTGGAGTCGCCATTGGGCAGCGGCGTCTCGCGACGCGGGTCCTCGCCGCCCTCGCCGGAGTTGGAGCGACCATGCAGGCGGTTCATGGCGATGGCCATGCACTCGTGCGCCTCCTGGCTGATGGAGCCGTAGCTCATGGCGCCGGTGTTAAAGCGGCGCACGATATCGCGAGCGCTTTCCACCTCGTCGATCGCCACCGGCGTGCGGCCGGATGCGTCGAAGTCGAGCAAATCGCGCAGGCGAACGGCGCGACCGGGACGGTGCACGTGCACGCTGTACTCCTGGAACAGGTCGAAATCGCCCTGCTGGCAAGCGCGCTGCAGCAGGTAGATGGTCTGCGGGTCGATAAGATGGTCCTCGCCCACCACGGGACGCCACTTGGTGAGGCCAAGGGTGGGCAGCTGATCGGGAGCCGCGGTCTTCAAGATAGCGAGCGCATCGTCGTAGCGCTTGTTCTCCTCGCGCTCGACGTCATCTACGCCCATACCGCCCACGCGCGAGACGGTGCCGGCAAAATAGCGCTCGACAAACGCATCATCAAAGCCCACAGCCTCGAAGATCTGCGCAGAGTGATAGCTCTGCACCGTGGAGATGCCCATCTTGGACATGATAGAGACGATACCCGCCGTCACGGCGCGATTGTAGTTGGCGATGCCCTCCTCGGCAGAGACATCCAGGTCCCCACGGGATGCAAGGTCGCGGATGCAATCGTGCGCCATATAGGGGTAGATGCCGCTTGCGGAGTAACCCACCAGAGTTGCGAAGTCGTGTGCGCACAGGGCGTCGCCCGTCTCGACCACAAGGTCCGCAAAGGTGCGCACGCCGGCACGGATCAGATGGTTGTGCACGGCGCCCGTGGCCAAAAGCGACGGGATGGGCACCTCGCCCGCAGCGGCGCGGTCGGAGAGCACCACGATGTTCACGCCGTCGCGCACGGCGGCCTCGACGTCTTGCGCCAGCTTGTCGAGCGCGCGAGCTAGGGCTCCGGGAGCATCGTCGCGCTGGTAGACAGCACGGAAGCGGGCGGTCTTGAAGCCCACACGGTCGATGGCGCAGATAGCCTCGAACTGTTTTTTGTCCAGCAGCGGACGCGGCAGGCGCACCAGCTGGCAAGCAGCACGGGAATCCTCAAGCAGGTTACCGTGGTTGCCCAGGTACAGCTTGGTGGAGGTCACGAAGCTCTCGCGCAGCGCGTCGATCGGCGGGTTCGTAACCTGCGCGAACAGCTGATAGAAGTAATCGAAGAACGAGCGGTTCTTCTTGGAGAGTACCGCAAGCGGAGCGTCGATACCCATGGAGGCCAGGGGCACCTTGCCCGCCTGCGCCATGGGGCGCACGACCTCGTCGACGTCATCCCAGTGATAGCCCAGACGGGCCATGCGCACGACCTCGGGAACATTGGCATCCTCACACGGAGCCTCGGTCTTGGCCGCATCGAGGTCATCGACATCAAGCGTCTCGTCGGCGATCCAGTCGCGATAGGGCTTTTGCATGGCAAGGGCACGACGAATCTCATCGTTGTACTTCACGCGGCCCTGCGCAAAATCGACCTCGAGCATCTCGCCTGGGCCTAGGCAACCGGCGGTCAGAACATTTGCCGGGTCGATCTCGATCGTGCCCACCTCGGAGGAAAGCAGGAAGCGGTCGTCGCGCGTCACATAGTAACGAGCCGGGCGCAGGCCGTTGCGGTCGAGAGCGGCGCCCAGGGTACGGCCGTCGGTAAAGGCAATGGCAGCAGGACCGTCCCAGGGCTCCATAAGCATGGACTGGTAGGCGTCGTAGGCACGGCGCGCCTCGGAAAGATTCGTGTTGTGGTCCCAAGGCTCAGGCAACAGCAGGGAGACGGCGCGCGTGAGGGGGCGACCGTTCATAACCAGGAACTCCAGGACGTTATCGAGAATGGCGGAGTCCGAGCCCTCGCGGTTGATGATGGGCAGCACGCGCTCAAGGTCGTGCTGGAGCACCGGCGAGTAAAGGTTCGGTTCGCGCGCGCGAATCCAGTTGACATTACCCTTGAGGGTGTTGATCTCGCCGTTGTGGATGATGTAGCGGTTGGGGTGTGCGCGCTCCCAGCTGGGCGTGGTGTTGGTGGAATAGCGGGAGTGGACGAGCGCCACCGCCGTCTTGACGGCGGCGTCGTTGAGGTCGATAAAGAAGCGGCGCATCTGCGTGGCTACGAGCATGCCCTTGTAGACCACGGTACGTGAGCTCATGGAGCACACATAGAAGATCTTGTCCTTCAGGGAAAACTCAGCGTCGGCGCGCTTCTCGATCGTGCGTCGGCAAACGTACAGACGGCGCTCGAAATCGTCGCCGGCCTCAACGCCTTCGGGGCGGCCCAGGAATGCCTGCAGGATCGTGGGCATGCAGGCACGCGCCGTCTCGCCCAGATCGTGCGGGTCCACCGGAACGCGACGCCAGAACAGCAGGGGCACGCCAGCCTCGGCGCAGCCCTCCTCAAAGACGCGACGCGCATCCTCAACGCCGCGCTCATCCTGCGGGAAGAAGAGCATGGCCACGCCGTAATCGCCCTCAGCGGGCAGGATCTGACCGCACTTCTGCGCCTCTTTGCGGAAAAAATGATGCGGCACCTGGAAGAGGATGCCGGCGCCGTCGCCGGTGTTCTTCTCCAGGCCCGTGCCGCCACGGTGCTCCAAATTAACGAGTACCGAAAGAGCATCATCCAAAATCTGATGGCTCTTTTGTCCATGAAGATTAGCGAGCGCGCCAATGCCGCACGCGTCGTGTTCAAACTCAGGACGATACAGTCCCTGATGGTGCTGGTCAGCGGGTTTTCCCTGCTCCTGCATCGTTTACCTCCCCGATAGCTTCTAGCTCATTCACGCACACACAGCATTCACGTGGTGCATGAGGGCTCCATACTACGGCGATGGGTTTACGGACGTGTTTCCCCACTGTTTCGAAACATATGCGTAACGCGTACGAAAAAAACGAACGCGGGGCGAGACCCCATGGCCTCGCCCCGCGTTGGGAAGCGTTTATGTGTCTAGCGCACGCTAGTCGTCGACGCGCTCAAACTGATCGGGACCCACGCCGCATACCGGGCAAACGTAATCCTCCGGCAGCTCAGGCGTATCGACCTCGACCTCGTAGCCACAAACGGTGCAGACAAACTTATAGGTCTTCTTCTCTTCAGCCATGATGTCCTCCCTAGAACAGGCTGTGCACTTATTAATAGTATAAGTTCCTATTTATTAAATACAAGCCATTTTATGCCAATTAAGCAAAAAGAAACGGCCTCCCGAAGGAAGCCATCATTGAAGTCGCTATTCCGTCCGCCTCCCGTGCGGCAGGGATGCCGCAGGTTGCCGCGAAAGAGGAGGGTACCGTGCCTAGCGTGCGGCGCCCGACGATTGAGCGCCGAGATGCGGCACCTCAGCCCCGCAGGCGTGTTTTGAGAGCTCGGTCGATCTCTCGCTGCACATCGCGCTTGGCCATATCTTCGCGCTTGTCGTAGAGCTTCTTTCCGCGCCCCAAACCAAGCAGCAGCTTCACGCGGCCCGAATCGTTAAAATACAGCTCCAACGGAACAAGCGCATAGCCGCGATTGCGCAGCTTGCCATCCAAATAGTCAATCTCCTTGCGATGAAGCAAGAGCTTCTTGCGACGATCGGGGTCGCGGTTCCACACGCCACCGTTACTGTACGGATGGATGTGCAGGCCCACAAGCCAGCACTCTCCCCCGCGGATAATCGCAAAGGTGTCCGTGATCTGACAGGCGCGCTCGCGGATGCTCTTCACCTCGGCACCGGCAAGCTCGACGCCGCACTCGATGGTCTCGTCGATAAAGTACTCATGATGCGCCGAGCGGTTTTTTGAGATGAGCTTGTGCTCCTTCTTACTGGGCATCGGCGCCACCCTCGTTATCCGCCTCGCGGATCATCTTGATCAACGCGGAACAAGCCTCCTTGCCAATAAGCCCGTTTGCGCGCGCCGTGTACTCGGCAGCCAGGGCACGGTCACCTGCTGCAGCAGCGTCAGACGCGCAGATGAGCAGGCAGATGGCAACATCGGCAGACGGGCTCGTAGGAATGCCTTGGATCGAGAGCTCGCCCAACACGTGGTCGTCGGAATCCTTGGCAACCTCGGGATGTTCTTTGGCAAGGCGGTCCATCAGCGCCACCGTGCGTGCATCGGCAGGAGCCAGGCGCACAGCCAAGCGCGCGCAGCCGGAGGCGGCAACGGCATTGTCTTGATCGATAAAAAGCTGGCCCAGATTGGAATAGGCACGCGCGGCAACGCGGCCGTCGGACGCGCGCTCGAGCACGGAATTGGAAAGCGCCGCCCACTCCTGGATATCGCCCAGGGCACGGAAAATCTCCGCCAGATCAAGACGATACTTGCAGTTCATGGGGTTCCATCGCACCGCCTGGATAAGCGCATCGCGTGCGCGCTCGTAATCCTGCTGCTGAATGCACACGTACGCGACATCGGAATACAGACGATCAAACGGAGCGGGCGCCGCAACGATACGACGCGGGTCATGCTCGACGCGCGCATAGCACAGGCGCTCAAAGGAGTCCTGGAAGCTAAAGTACTGCACCTCGTCCGTTGCCTGGCACTCCTCGGCAATGTACTCCTCGACAAGCTCCAGATAGCGCTCGAGCATCTGCGATGCCGTCGAAATGTCGCCCGCCGCCAGATACGTCTCGGCGTACTCGATATCTTGTTCGGAAATCGGCGTTTCCACATGTCCTCCTGAGTCTCGGTTCGGCTTCTCAGTGTAGCCTAAATGCTCAAGGTATGTATGAGCTTGAAGTTGAGGTGTCCCCGCATGCAGTCGGTGCCCACAACCTCCACGATTGCCCGCTGGCCAAGCGCGATGACCTCGCCCGAAGATGTACCGGTAAGGGCAAGACGACGCTCATCGAAGTCCCACCATTCGTTGCCACCCAGCGCGCTCATGCGCACCAAGCCTTCCGCTGCGGTCTCGTCCACGCGCACGAAAGCCCCCATCTGATCGATCCAGGTAACGGTCGCCACCATACGCTCGCCCACGCGCCGAGCGTAGTATTGAGCGACCTTCACCTTTTGAGAGTCACGCGCCGCAGCATCGGCGATGCGCTCGCGCGAAGATGCCTCCCGGCAAAGCGCCGGCAAAATGTGCTCCATATCTTGAGGACCCTTGCCCACCAGATGCGGCGCCCGCTCGTGCGCTACGCGGGCACCCAGTCGCTCTCGCGCAAGAAGCATCTTGAGGGCGCGATGGACCAGCAGATCTGGATAGCGGCGGATGGGGCTCGTGAAGTGGCAGTATGCCTCGGCACCCAAGGCGTAGTGACCCAGGTTATGTGGACGATACACGGCCCGCTGCATCGCACGCAGGAGCAGTGCATTCACCATGGGAGCCTGGGAGGTTTGGCCACAACGCTCCAGCACGCCCTCAATAGCATGGGAGTCACCGGTCATGATGCCCAGCGCCTCTTGGCGGTCGATCGCCTGGGCTTCGATCAACACCTCCGCCGCAGCCGTGAGCTCATCGGGCGAAGGATCCTCATGCACGCGAAACGCCGCGGGCACACCTGCCGCCACCAGCTTTCTCGCCACGCATTCGTTGGCAAGCAGCATGGCCTCTTCCACAAGCGAGGTTGCCGCGGTGCGCCTGCGCACATCGATGCGCTCCGGCACGCCCTCGTCGTCAAGGACCACATGGACCTCGCTCGATTCGAAATCGATAGAACCGCGGCGACGCCTAACCCCCTGGCGCGCACGCGCAAGCTCGTCGGCATCGCGGAGAAACGCGGCGATTTCGACCCCACAGGCAGCAGCGTCTCGGCGCGCCCGCTCGGCGCGATCCACACATGCCCGGTCGATGCTCTCGTCATCATCGCTCGCAGCCTCCCCACCCCGAAGCAGCCAATCGGCAGCATCGTAATCAAGGCGCACGCGCGACTGAATCACGCTCGGATAGGCGCGGCTCGACAGCACACGCCCGCGCGCATCAAGCTCGATATCCACGGTAAAGGCAAGGCGGTCCTCATGGGGGCGCAGCGAGCACAGATCGTTCGACAAGCGCTCAGGCAGCATGGGCAGCACGCGATCCGCCAGGTAAACACTGGTGGAACGCATGCGAGCCTCAAGGTCGATAGAGCTCTCCCATGTCACGTAATGCGACACGTCGGCGATATGCACGCCAAGCTTCCAACCGCCTGCAGGCGTGCGCTCAACAGAGATGGCGTCGTCAAAGTCGCGAGCATCCACCGGGTCGATCGTCAGCAGGAAGCGATCGCGAATATCGCGGCGCAGCGGATCTTGCAAAGCAGAATCGACATCGAGCTCCAGCGCCTCGGCCTCCGCGAGCGCAGCTGGCGCATAGCCATCGACCAAGTCGTAGCGCGCCATGACGGTCTGAATGCCGGCATCCGGGGCGTCTTCCCCGCCGATGCGCCGCTCAATCGTCACCACGCCCGATTCCATCCGCGTGGGATAGCTCACGATACGCGCGGCAACAAGGTCGCCATCCGCCACGCCCAGTTGATCGGGCGATTGGTCGCGCGGAGACACAAAGAAATCGAGCTTGGCACGTTTGTCCAGCGGACGCACGACGCCCAGTGGCCCGGCCTGATGATAGGTTCCCACCAAGACGGTCTGCGAGCGCTCCTCCACCGACTCGACCTGCGCACGGCGCTCGCCACCCGGCCCGCGATGCAGGCTCACCGTCACCGTATCGCCCGGCATGGCCTCGCGCATTCCGCGCTCGGTAAGCCTGAATACGCCCTCGGCGGTCTCTACCGTAGCGACGCCGCCCGTCACGTGAACCGTGCCCAAAAGGCCCGCTACGCGGCGCGAGCGCACGGGAGAACGGTGCCCGTTCGCGTTATGTTTACGCCCCATGGCGTGCCTCCAATCAATCTGGAAGAAACAGCAAAGGGCGGGCCGCAAATTGCGACCCGCCCTTATCGTGTACCCCTTTGGGTCCTCAAGCTATACCTTGAGGTAGCGCCTCATAGCGATGGCGGAGCCAAACAGGCCGATGACCACGCCGACGATCAGCAGCGCACCATAGGTAGCCAAAAACATCTGAATAGGGATCGAGAAGGTGAGGAACTTGATGCTGTTCTGCAGCGCGGGGATACCCACATTGCGGATGATCTCCAACACGCCGATAGCGAGCACGGAGCCCAGCAGAGCCTGCAAAACGCCCTCGGTGATAAACGGCCCGCGGATAAAGCCGTTCGAGGCGCCCACAAGGCGCATGATGGCGATCTCGCGGCGACGAGCGGTAATCGACAGGCGAATCGTGTTGTTGATGAAGATGAAGGCGATAAACGTGAGGAGCGCCACGACCACGATAGCGGCGATGCGAATGTAGTTGGTCACCTGGAACAGGCGGCCAACCTCCTCCTGGCCATACAGAACGCTTGCCTCGACATCGGCGTCTTTGTCGTCGACCTCGGTGTTGTCATCATCAACGATCTTGCGGAAGCTCGAGCTCTGCTTGATCTTCGTGGCGGTAGAGGCAACCTGCGAGGGGTCCTCCATCTCGATCACAAAGGAGCGCGGCAGCGGGTTCTCGCCGTCGAGCGCAGACATAGTGGCATCGGCGTTGTTGGACACCTTGCTCTTGTAGTCGGAAAGAGCGTCTTCCTTGGTCTTGAAGGTTACGTTCTTGACGTTGTCCCAGCTCTTGAGCTCAGACTCAAACGCCTCGATATCTTCGTCGGTGGCGTCGTCGGAAATAAACGCGTTGATGGTAACTTCCTGCTCCACCGTGCCGATCGCGGCATTGACCATCGCGGAACCCACGATGAACAGGCCGATGATGAACAGCGACAGGAAGATGGTGATGACCGCACCCAGAGACGTGGTCCAGTTGCGGAAGAAGTGCCTATTGGCCTCTTTGATGGAATAACCCAGATTGCTAGGCGCCATAGTTGCCGTAACCTCCCCTCTCCTGGTCGCGAATGACATGACCGGCCTCGAGCGCAATGACGCGACGGCGCATGGAGTCGACCATGGCGCGGTCGTGCGTGGCCACGATAACCGTGGTGCCCGTGCGGTTGATGCGCTCGAGCAGCTTCATAATGCCAAGCGAGATGGCGGGGTCGAGATTACCGGTGGGCTCGTCGCAGATCAGCAGCGGCGGGCGGTTGACCATAGCGCGGGCCACGGCAACGCGCTGCTGCTCGCCGCCGGAGAGCTGGTCGGGCATGGAGTCCATCTGGTCTGCCAGGCCAACAAGACGCAGCACCTCGGGAACTTGGCTGCGGATGACGCCGCGCGGCTTGCCGATGCACTCAAGGGCAAAGGCGACGTTCTCGTAGGCTGTCTTGTTAGGCAGGAGCTTGAAGTCCTGGAAGACGGCACCGATCTGGCGGCGTAGGAACGGAACCTTGCGGTTCTTGATGCGCATCAGGTCCTGACCGGCCACGAGCACGCGGCCGGACGTGGGCTTGACGTCGCGCATCAAGGTGGAAAGCAGCGTGGTCTTGCCGGAGCCGGAGTGACCGACGAGGAAGACGAACTCACCGGGATAGATCTCGATGTTCACATCGTCCAGCGCGGGCTTATTGGGCTGCGCGGCATAGATCTTGGTGAGGTGCTCCATCAGGATGACGGGCTCGACGCCCGCGTCGCGGGCCATCTTCTTGCGCGAATCCACCTGCGGGGCAAAGACGGAGGTGAAGTCAGGATTCTGCAGAGCGGCATCGAGCGAGGCGACCTGCCTTTGCTCGGAAACATCCGTGGATGCGGGATCGACCGCACCGGCAGAGGTCATGAAGGCGCCCGTGGAAGACGGGGCAACGGGATCTGTCGGCGAAGGGATGTTGAGAAGTCCGGGTTGCGTAACCTGCGGGTCCATATCGGCATCCAAAGATGGCACGGTGATGTCATCGGCGGCGTCGACCGTATCGAGCGGGGCCGCCGGAGCGGTCACGTCGGGTGCAGGCGTGTATGCGAAGGGATCGGTTACGGGCTCAAAGCCCGTGTCTTCCGGAGCGGCAGTATCGTCTGCCGAGACAACCGACAACCGAGGGTCTACGACCTTCGGCGCCGCTTGCCCGTCTCCGGGCTTACGGAAGTGGTTACCCACAAAAGCTCCTTTACGTCGTGCGTTTAATCTACATGAGCGCACCTATTGTAACAAGACACCTGGCGCGTCATCAAAGTGGCATATGTTTGCACGTCATTTGCACGAACGGAGCGTCATCGCGTGCTAGCAAAAAGGCTTCGCCCGCCATAAAGACGAGCGAAGCCCATACAAAACCGCTTGCGATTGCGATGGCAACACGCCAGACGCTATGCCATGAAGGCAGCGACCTTCTCGGTGATGCCCTCGGCATCGAGACCAAACTCATGGAGCAAGTCGAGCGCGGGACCGGAGTAGCCAAAGACGTCCTCCACGCCGATCTTCTTCATGGGAACCGGGTGGTTTTGGACCAAGACGTCGGCCACGGCGTCGCCCAGGCCACCGATCACGGAGTGCTCCTCGACCGTCACCACGCGGCCGGTCTTCTCGGCGCTCTTCAAGATGATATCGGCGTCGATGGGCTTGATGGTGTGGATGTTGATGACCTCGGCGTCGATACCGCGCTCGGCAAGGGCCTCGGCAGCCTCGAGAGCGGCAGAGACCATAAGGCCACAGGCGACGATGGTCACGTCGGAACCCTCGCGCATAAGGATGCCGCGGCCCAGCTCGAACTCATAGGTCTCGGGATCGTTGATGACAGGGGCCGCCAGGCGGCCAAAGCGCATGTAGACAGGGCCATCGAGCTCATAGGCAGCGCGAACGCATGCCTTTGCCTCAACGTCGTCGGCGGGAACGACCACGGTCATGCCCGGGATGGTGCGCATGAGGGCGATGTCCTCGTTGCACTGGTGCGTGGCGCCGTCCTCGCCCACGGAGATGCCGGCGTGCGTGGCACCGATCTTGACGTTGAGATGCGGGTAGCCAATGGAGTTGCGAACCTGCTCGAAGGCACGGCCGGCGGCGAACATCGCAAAGGTGCTCGCAAAGGCGACGCGGCCGGTGGTGGCCACGCCCGCAGCCATGCCCATCAGGTTGGATTCGGCGATGCCGGCGTTGAAGAAGCGGTCGGGATAGGCCGCCTTGAACTTTGCCGTTTGGGTGGCAGCCGCCAGGTCGGCGTCGAATACGACAAAGTCGTCGTGCTCGGCGCCCAGCTCGACCAGGGCCTCACCATAGCTCGCGCGAGTGGCGATCCTCTTCACGTCTGCCATTATTCGCCCTCCTTGTCATGAGCGTCGAGCTCGGCCATAGCCTGAGCGTACTGTTCGTCGTTGGGAGCCTTGCCGTGCCAGCCAACTTGACCTTCCATGAAGGAGACGCCCTTGCCCTTGGTGGTCTCGCACACGATGCACGTGGGCACGCCACGGGTCTCGCGGGCCTCGGCGAAAGCGGCGCGCAGCTGGGCGAAGTCGTTGCCGTCGGCAACCTCGATCACATGGAACTTGAACGCGCGGAACTTGTCGGCGATGGGCATCGCGGAGTTGACCTCCTCGATGGTGCCATCGATCTGCAGGCCGTTGTGGTCGACGATCAGGCAGAGGTTATCGAGCGCATGGTTGCCCGCAAACATGGCGGCCTCCCACACCTGGCCTTCCTCGATCTCACCGTCGCCCAGCAGGGCATAGGTGCGATAGGTATCGCCCCAGTGCTGGGCGGCAAGTGCCATGCCCACGGCGGCAGAGACGCCCTGGCCAAGCGAGCCGGTGGACATGTCCACGCCCGGGGTGTCGTTCATGTTGGGATGGCCCTGCAGATGGCTGCCAATGTGGCGAAGCGTGAGCAGGTCCTCCTTGGGGAAGAAACCGCGCTCAGCGAGCACGGCGTAGAGAGCGGGCGCGCAGTGGCCCTTGGAGAGCACGAAGCGATCGCGGTCGGCACGGCGCGGGTCGGCCGGGTCGATATTCATCTCCTCGAAGTACAGGTAGGTCATGATCTCCGTAGCTCCAAGCGAGCCGCCGGGATGTCCCGACTTCGCCACATGGACACCGGTGACGATTCCCTTCCTCACTTCGTTGGCAAGGTGCTTGAGCTCTTCATCGCTCATGGTGCCTTCCTTTCGCACGTTGTGTCGTCGGTTACGAACTCGTCCGCGCCGCCCTGGTTTGCAAAGCGACACGTACGCTTCCCCATTATGAACCAAGCGTCTCCCATTGCCAGGCACAACTGCGCTACGGGGTCATCAATCGGCCAGCGGGCGCAAACGTTTTTTCACTCATGTAAAAAACAGCGGCGGGCATCGCGCCCGCCGCTGCACTACGCACCCAGCTCTTTGAATCCCTCGCCAAACGCCTCGGTGACATCGGAGATGATGACGATCGCGTCTCGGTCACGCTCCGCCACGATGGACTTTAAGGGCGAAAGCTCGCGACGCTCCAAAATCACCATGAGCACAGGCTTGTCGTTGCCGCTCCACATGCCCGTAGCGCTCAGCTTGGTGCAGCCGCGCCCCAGGCCATAGAGGATATCGGCAGCGATATCGGGGAATTTGTCGGAAATGATGAAGGCCATGCGGCGCTTGTTGCCGCCATCGACCACCGCATCTACCACAATGCCCATAAGCACCATCGCAAGCGCCGCGTAGAGCGCATTGAGAAGCGAGAACACAGGGATAGAAAGCGCACAAACGGTAACGTCGATCACCATGGTGGTGGCGCCCACCGGCAGCGACGTCTTGCGCGAGATGATCTGGCCGATGGTATCGGAGCCGCCGGTGTTGGAGCCGCAGCGCAAAACCAGGCCATAGCCCAGGCCGCAAGCAAGAGCGCCCCAAAGCGCGGAGAGCATCAGCTCGTCGCCGCCAAGCGGTGTGACAAAGGGGGCAAAAAGGTCGGTGAACACGCCGAGCAAGACAAATCCCGTCACCGTCTGGATAACGTAAAGCAGGCCTCCGGCACGGGCCACCGCCAACAGCAGCACAGCGTTGATCACGATGGTCTGCATACCGACGGGAAGCGTCAAGCCATTACGGGCACCAAGTTCCTGGATAATCGTCGCCACGCCCGTGACGCCACCGGCGGCAAGGCCGTTGGGGATCATGAACATGTCAGTCGCGAATGCCGCGATAGCGCAACCAAGCACGATCATCGGCAGGTCGCGAACGAAGTTCGACTGGATGATGCGCTTGATATCCAAACGATGCGCCACGGTTCCTCCTCATGAGAAAGGACGCACCGCAACGTTCGCGGTGCGCCCCTTTAGCTATCAACGTTCCCGATTGTACCGGATGATATGCGGCGCGAAAACCGTCCCTTCCGCCAGCGTAGGCTATTCGTCCAGCAAGGTATCCTCCGCAGAGGGCCCCTCGGCATTGCCGGTTGCCCAGCGATGGTAGCCAAAGATGAACGGATCTAGGTCGCCGTCTTCCAAAACCGCATCGGGATTGCCCGTCTCGACACCCGTACGCAGGTCTTTAACCATCTGATACGGATAGAGCACGTAGCTTCGAATCTGGTTGCCAAAGCCGATAGCATGCTTAGGACCGCGAATCTCGTCGAGGGCTTCTTCGCGCTTCTGCAGCTCCAGCTCGTAGAGACGCGCCTTGAGGATCTGCATGCACGCGGCCTTGTTCTGAATCTGGCTGCGCTCGTTTTGGCAGGTGACCACGATGCCCGTAGGCATATGCGTCACGCGCACGGCGGAGTCGGTGGTGTTGACGCCCTGGCCACCGGGACCGCTTGCATGGTACACGTCCACGCGGATATCGCCCGGATCCACCTCGACCTCGATATCATCGGGCAGCACCGGGATGACCTCCACGCCCGCAAACGTGGTTTGACGGCGCTTCTTGTCGTCCGTAGGCGAGATGCGCACCAAGCGGTGCACGCCCGCCTCAGCACGCAGCATGCCAAAGGCGTTCTTGCCCTCGACGGTGATGGTAGCGCGGTCGATGCCGATAACCTCGGCTGCCGGGCAATCGTTGACCGTCACCTTCCAGCCGCGGCGCGCGCAGCACTTCATGTACATCTTAAAGAGCATGAAGGTCCAGTCCTGGGCCTCAAGGCCTCCTTGACCGGGCTTGATGGTGAGAATCGCGTTGCCGTGGTCGAACTCGCCCGTAAACCAGCTGGAGAGTTCCATCTCGTCGATCTTGCGCTCAAGGCCCTGCGCCGTGGACGCAGCCTCGACCAACAGTTCTTCGTCTCCGCCCATCTCGTCGGCAAGTTCGAGCGCGGCGCGCGCATCGGAGATACCCTCGCGTGCATCCGCCACGGCTTGGATGTCCTCTTTGCAGCTGGAGAGCTCGGCCATCAGCGTGCGGGCGGCATCGGGATTGTCCCAAAAGCCAGCCTCAGCGCTTTTCGCCTCGAGCTCCGCCACGCGGGCACGCTTCTCATCTAGATGAAGATAGGCCTCGACCTCGGCCAGGCGCGCACTCAGGGCGTCCAGGGCCTCGGTCGAGGTCGTCATGTTCTCGGTTGACACTTATCGGTTCCTACCGTGGCAGTTCTTGAACTTCTTGCCCGAGCCGCAAGGGCATGGCTCGTTGCGCCCCACGTTAACGTACGGGTCATCCGACTCGTCCTTACGGTAGGTCTGCACGTGGCCAAAGGAGTTGGCGGCACCAGAACCGCCCGTGACGGCGGTACGGGCGCGGGCAGCGGCCTCGCGGCGAACGGTTGCAGAAGCATCGTCGCCGTCGACCTCGGCAGGACCGGAGTACTGGGCGCCCTCGAGCTCGGTGGGAGCGTCGTGCGCGGGCGCGGGGGCGTTCTTGACCTCAATGCGCAAAACGGTGCGCAGGTAATCCTCGTACATGGTGTCGACAAGCGTCTGGAAGGCAGCGAAGGCCTCGGACTTGTACTCGACCAGCGGGTCGCGCTGGCCAAAGCCGCGCAGACCGATACCGGTCTTGAGGTAGTCCATCTCCTGCAGGTAGTTCATCCAGCGGGTGTCGATAACGCGCAACATGACCTGGCAGTTGAGCTCGCGCATGAGGTCCTCGCCCAGGCGCTCGGCCTTGGCGTCGTAGCACTTCTGGACATACGCCAGCACCTCGGCGTTGAGCTCGTCATAGGCGCTATCGGCAAACTGGGGAGCATCCACGTTGCCTGTAAGCTCCACAACCCACTTGTGCAGGCCCTCGAGGTCACGCTCGCCCTCATGGCTATCGGTAGCGCAGAACTCCTGCACGCAACGGGCAACCGTATCCTTGATGACGTCGGAAACATGGTCGGTAAGGTCCTTGCCGTCCAGAATCGTGTTGCGCTCGCCGTAGATAACCTGGCGCTGCTTGTTCATGACGTCGTCGTACTCAAGAACGTTCTTACGCATGGAGAAGTTGATGTTCTCGACCTTGCGCTGGGCGCTCTCCACGGCCTTGGACACAAACTTGTGCTGGATAGGCATGTCGTCGGGCATATCGGCCGAGATCATCATGTTGGAGATGCGGTCCATCTTGTCGCCGCCGAACAGACGCATGAGGTCGTCTTCGAGCGACAGGTAGAACTGCGTCTCGCCCGGATCGCCCTGACGGCCGGAACGGCCGCGCAGCTGGTTGTCGATACGGCGGGATTCGTGGCGCTCGGTGCCGATGACGGTCAGGCCTCCGGCTGCGAGCACGCGCTCGCGCTCGGCCTTGCAGGTAGCGACCGCCTGCTCATGGGCGCTCTCGAGCTGCTCGAGGGTGGCGTCCGCCATCTCGATGCCCGCATTGGCGAGCGTCTCGCGCGCGAGCTCGTCGGGGTTGCCGCCAAGCAGGATGTCGGTACCGCGGCCAGCCATGTTGGTGGCGATGGTCACGGCGCCGTAACGGCCGGCCTGAGCGACGATATGGGCCTCATGCTCGTGGAACTTGGCATTGAGGATGGCATGCTTGATGCCACGGCGATCGAGCAGGCGCGAGAGCTTCTCGGAGCTCTCGATGGACACGGTACCCACCAGCACGGGCTGGCCCTTGGCATGGCGCGCCTCGACGTCGTCGGCAACGGCGTTGAACTTGGCCTCGATGGTGCGGTAGACCAGGTCCTCGTGGTCTACGCGGATAACGGGCTTGTTGGGAGGAATCACCTGGACGGGGAGCTTGTAGATCTCGCGGAACTCGGCGTCCTCGGTGAGTGCCGTACCGGTCATGCCGGAGAGCTTGTCGTACAGGCGGAAGTAATTTTGCAGGGTGATGGTGGCGAGCGTCTGGTTCTCCTCGCGCACGAGCACGCCTTCTTTGGCCTCGATGGCCTGGTGCAGACCCTCGGAGTAGCGACGGCCCTCCATGATGCGGCCGGTGAACTCATCGACGATCTTGACCTCGCCGTTTTGCACGACGTACTGCTTGTCGCGATGGAACATGTACTGGGCCTTGAGCGCCTGCTGCAGATGGTTGACCAGCTGGCCGGAAAGGTCGCCGTAGATGTCCTCGATGCCCAAGCGCTGCTCGATCTTCTTCAGGCCGCGCTCGGTGGCCGCGATGGTGTGCTTGGCCTCGTCCATCACGTAATCGCCGGTCTCCTCCTGGGGCTCAGTGGCGGCGAGCATGTCGTGCTGGACCTCCTCGCCGCGCTCCAGGCCGCGCACGGCGCGAGCGAAGTCCTTGTAGGTGCCTGCAGACTTGGTGCCGGCGCCCGAGATGATGAGGGGCGTACGCGCCTCGTCGATAAGGATGGAGTCGACCTCGTCGACGATGGCGTAGGCGTGGCCGCGCTGCACGCGCTGGCCAGCGCGCACCACCATGTTGTCGCGCAGGTAGTCGAAGCCGAACTCAGAATTGGTGCCGTAGGTGACGTCGGCGGCATAGGCGGGCAGCTTGTCCTCAAGCGGCATGCCGTTTTGCAGCAGGCCCACCGTCATGCCCAAGAAGCGATAGATCTTGCCCATCCACTCGGAGTCGCGCTTTGCCAGGTAATCGTTAACGGTAACGATGTGAACGCCTTTGGCGGGAATGGCGTTGAGATAGCCGGCGAGCGTGGAGACAAGCGTTTTACCCTCGCCGGTCTTCATCTCGGCGATCATGCCTTCATGCAGCGCCATGGCGCCGATGAGCTGCACATCGAAGTGGCGCATACCGAGCGTGCGCTTGGAAGCCTCGCGAACGGTGGCAAATGCCTCGGGCAGCAGCGCGTCAAGCGTCTCGCCCGCCTCGTAACGCTCGCGGAACTTAGCCGTTTGGCCCGCCAGCTCCTCGTCGGTCATCTTGACGAAATCGGGCTCGAGGCCGTTGATCTTGTCAACGATCTTCTCGTAGCGCTTAACGTCCTTGTCGGAGCCAAACGAGAGCAGCTTAGACATGAATCCCATAGACGGTGTCCTTTACTTAATCGGGCCGGTCGGGCTCGATGAATACACAGTTCAATCTACTTTAGCTATATATGCACCCTGGCGGAGTCATATATTGCTCCCCCACGTATAAACCACGCTCGGCGGCGCAAAGCAACCGTTGGCGTATCATGAGGCGCACAAGCCACGACGCCCGGGAGGCAGCATGCGACCGATGAGGCTCATCAAACGTCAGGTGACCGACACCAACACGATCAGAGGTATCATCGACTCTGCCCAAGTGCTGCACGTTGGCGTCCAAGACGACGAGGGCATGTTCATCGTCCCCATGAATTACGGCTACGAGTGGATCCTCGAGTCAAACGGAATGGAGAGGCTTTCGCTCTACCTGCACTCTGCACGCGGGGGACGCAAGGCCGAGGCGTTTCGCGCCGGCGGAGCCACCGGCGTACGCGTGGCGATTGAGCTCGAAGAGGACCGCGGCAACATCACCGGCAGCTACGCTTGCGCATATTCGCGCTCGTACCGGTCCATCATGGGCTCGGGCATCGTGCGCGCGGTCGAGGACCGATCGGAAAAGGAGCGCGCTCTTCGCCTCATCATGGCCCATGCGGCTCCCAATGAGCCCTCTCCCGCCTTCACGCCCGAGGCAGTTGCCCGCGTGGCGATCTTTCGCATCGACGTCGACGAGATGTCTGCCAAAGAGCGCGCACCCAAATAGCGCACCATATGGAAATTGCGCACCCCGATTTAACCCGCGTAGGACTCAATCGGGATACTCCAGTTTCCCTGTGGACTGGCGTCTTTTTTCCATCGTGTTTATGGCGGAAAATCACTCATTTTGAAACGAGTGGCGGATAAACGTGCACGATCTCGTCGATTTCGCTCCCGAGGTGTTTCAAAAACCGCCACTCGTTTAAAAATGTTTGAAAAACCGCCACTCATCAGCCGCCGATCGCCAGCCGCCGGCCTGCCGGCCATAGCGCCGCCACCCGCCATCGCCCCGTCGCGCCGACATCGTTCGCCATCGTGCCGCTCGCCGTCGCCCGTTCGCCGATTAACTCCTCTTCCGGCAGAAACACAAAAAGGGCTGCGACCCACGGGATCGCAGCCCTCACGTGCACACGCTTGTTGCAAGCAGCAAATGCTACTCAGCAGCCTCGGTGGTCTCGGCCTCAGCAGCGGCCTCCTCGACCGGAGCCTCAGCGGGAGCCTCGGCGGCCTTCTTAGCAGCCTCAGCAGCGAACTTCTCAGCACGCTTGGCCTTCTCGGCAGCCTTGGCCTCAGCGGCGGCCTTGCGGGCAGCCTCGGCCTCAGCGGCCTTAGCAGCCTTAGCAGCCTTGGCCTCCTCAGCCTTCTTGAGCTGAGCGGCAGCAGCGCCACCGAACTTGTCAGCGAAGCGCTGGACGCGTCCACCGGTGTCAACGAACTTCTGCTGGCCAGTGTAGAACGGGTGGCACTCGTTGCAGAGTTCGACGATGATCTCAGACTTGGTGGAGCGAGTCTTGAACACGTTGCCGCAGCTGCAGCGGACGGTGCACTCGACGTACTCCGGATGAATTCCTTGCTTCATGGCAGGGCTCCTCTGGAATCGCGCCCTGGTTTCCGACCAGGGCTAGGGGTGTCTTGGTTTCCGACCAAGACAAGACAGCCTGCCTAGGATAGCACAGACGCAATCGGGCGTGCCTTGCCCACAAAAGCACCACGTCAAAACCTGCGAACAACACGACCCAGGCGCGCACGGCCCCTTCCTTCCGGTTTCCGCCGTGTTACCCGCGTGAATGGCATGCGCAAAGCGCGCCGGTGCATCTACAATGGTGAATATTGTTATCTCTGTGCGCGGCGCCGCGCTTTGCGCACACGTCGAAGGGACTCTCATGGCCGAGACCGCCTCCAACCGCATCGTCATCACCGTTTTGGGCAAGAACCGCCCGGGCATCGTAGCCGGCGTCACCCGCGTTCTGGGCGAGGCCAACGTCGACATCCGCGACATCACGCAGTCCATCCTCGAGGGCATCTTCACCATGACCATGTTGGCAGACTGCTCCGAGTCCACGCTCGACTTCACCGAGCTTCAGGAGGCGCTGGCACAGGCAGGCGAGCTCTCCGGCGTGAACGTGAACATCCAGCGCGAGGACGTCTTCAACTTCATGTACCGCCTCTAAGCCCTACGGTATCCAACGACAAATAAAAGTGCCTTGCGAAAGGAGCCCCCACCGTGGCATACGACGCTAAAAAGATCTATTACCGCTTTGACGACTATCTGAGCCGCCTCGTGCTCGACTACGAAGCGAGCCGCCAGATCGACGAGGACAGCGAGCGCCTGTACCACGGTTTTCCCAATGAGCCTTACGACGAGTCGCTTTTCGAGCAGCACAACGTCAAGCGCGGCCTGCGCAACGCCGATGGCTCAGGCGTCGTCGCGGGCCTCACGCGCATCTCCGATGTCCACGGCTATAACCGGATCGACGGCCGCGTCATCCCCGACGAGGGCCGCCTGAGCCTGCGCGGCTACAGCATCGACGACCTGGTGAATCACGCCCAGGCAGAAGACCGCTTTGGCTATGAGGAAGTCGCTTATCTGCTGCTCACCGGCTCCCTTCCCAACAAGGAGGAGCTCGAGGGCTTCTGCGAGCGCCTGCGCGCCTTCCGCCACCTCTCCGGTGACTATATCCACGAGTTCCCGCTCACCACGCCCTCCAAAAGCATCATGAACACGCTGGCCCGCGCCGTGCTGCTGCTGTATCGCTTTGACGCCGAGCCCGACGAGATCTCGCCGGAACACGAGATCGACGTGGCTATGTCCATGATCGCGCGTCTGCCACGCATCGCCGCGCTCGCCCACATGGCACGCGTCGCTCAGCGCGAGGGACGCCTGCCGCAGATTCCCCAGCCCTCCCCCGACCTCTCCACCGCCGAGAGCGTCCTGCAGGTGCTGCGCGGCGGAGACGACTTCACCCATGACGAGGCCATGCTGCTCGACGTCATGATGATGCTGCACGCCGAGCACGGCGGCGGTAATAACTCGACGTTCGCCTGCCGCGTGCTCTCCTCCTCGGCAACCGACCCCTACTCGGCCTACGCCGCCGCGATCGGCTCCCTCAAGGGACCACGCCACGGCGGAGCCAACGCCAAGGTCGTCGCCATGCACGAGGACATTCGCAAGCACGTTTCGAACTGGGAGAACGAAGACGAGCTTGCCGCGTACCTCACGCGCATCCTCAAGCGCGAGGCCTTTGACGGCTCCGGCCTCATCTACGGCATGGGCCACGCCGTCTACACGCTTTCCGACCCGCGCGCCGAGCTCTGCCGCACTTACGCACGCGGCCTTGCGCAAAAGAAGGGCCTGGGCGATGAGTTTGCGCTTATCGAGCGTATCGAGAATCTCGCGCCGCAGCTCATGCGCGATGTGTGCGGCATCACCAAGCCCATCTGCGCCAACATCGACCTGTACACCGGCTTTATCTACTCGATGCTCGGCATCCCCGAGACGCTTTTCACCCCGATGTTTGCCGTCTCGCGCATGGCCGGCTGGGCAGCGCACCGCATGGAAGAGCTTTTCTGCGCGCATCGCATCATCCGCCCGGGCTATCAGTCGGTCCTTGACGATGTCACGTACCTGCCCATCGACGAACGCCAATAGACTTTTCGCCTTGCCCTCCGAAAGGACCCTATGATCTTCTTTTCCGATATGGATGGAACGCTGCTCACCACCGACAAGCGCATCACGCCCGAAACCTGGGCCGCGCTCGACGCGATTCACGATGCGGGTATGCAGTTCGTCCCTTGCACGGCACGCGCCTTCAACGGCGTGCCGGCGGAGCTTTTGGCACATCCGTCCGTGCGCTATGTCGTCGCATCGAACGGCGCCTCGGTTGTCGACCTGCAAACGCAGACTCAGATTCACGCCGTGCACCTCACGCGTCAGCATGTGCTCGACATCTACCAGGTGGCTCGCGGCTATCGCGACATCACGTTCGACATCTTTTCCCATGGCGCCTGCTACTCCGAACGAGCGCGCTATGACCGTCTTGCCGAGTTCGCCGGTGCGATTTCCACCTTGGAGTCGCTCCAGAGCAACCGTACGCCCTACGACGAGCCCTGCGAGGAGTTCATCGCCGAGCATGACGATTTTGAGCGCATCACCATCTATTGGAAAAACGAGCGCGACGCTGCCGAGCTCAAGGCTGCCTACGCAAAGGACCCCACGCTCGCCATCGTGCGCTCCGCGCCCAACAACATCGAGCTTTCCGACCTCACCGCAACCAAGGGCGGTGCCCTCACCTGGCTGTGCGGGTATTTGGGCATCGACATCGCAGATTCGGTTGCCTTTGGCGACAACATCAACGATATCTCGATGATCGAAGCAGCCGGCTGCGGCGTGGCCATGGAGAATGCCGAGCCCGAGGACATTGCAGCCGCCGACCTGGAGGCCGACCACAACGATCGAAACGGCGTTGCCAAGGTGATTATGGAGAAGCTCGGACGGTAAGCGCCAACGCCCTTTAAGCTCAGATGCACCCAAAAGCCCCGACTCGAAAAATCGAGCCGGGGCTTTCTGCATAACTGCATGCAAAAGCGATGCGCCGGGCTCAGACACCACCGGCGTCGCCGTCTTTAAGGGGCGCCAACGGCAGCAAACGTCTCCTCCGGCATACAAATGAATGGCGGTAAATCAAACATTTACGAACGAGTGGCGGATAATCGTGCATTCGACGGCCACATTCGAGCGAAAAACGTTTCAAAAACCGCCACTCATTTAAAAATGTTTGAAAAGCCGCCACTCGCCTGAACAGCGACGGCAACGGTATCCACGAAAAGCCGCCACTCGCCAGAATCTCTCGGAGAGCAAGCGTTGGCGCCGTGGAGGCCAACAAGCAGCCGTCTGCAAAAAGCGCCGCCCCGCAAGAAAAACGGCGACCTGCGGGGCGCGAACACCCAACAGGTCGCCGCAAACATCAAGAGACCTTACTTCCCCCTGCCGCTGTTATGCTCAGCATCGGTAGCGTTGGCATAACCGTAGTGGCGTGCGATGTTATCCATGTTCGCAATGGCGAGGTTCACTCCGTTATGCCAGCACGAAATCGCGTAACGCTCGTAGATCGCAATCGTGCGAGCGGAGTAGCTCTTGAGCTCGCCGCGCAGATAGCTCTCGAACGACGTCGAATCGGGCTTGTCGTCCTCGGAGAGAAGCGGACGGCCGCCTTCTGCCATACGCGGGAACAAGACATTGGCCTGCGCCTGCCACACCAGGAAGAACTTGACGATATGCTCGATGCGCTCGCACACCTCGTACGGAAGGAGCGGAAGCTGGGAGGCAATCTGCTTGAATGCGGTGTCGTCGGTGTTTTCCATCATCCAGGCGTACTTCTCGGTCATCAAAGAACGACCAGTTGCCGAAGCAGTCGAAACATCGTCGAGATATGACTCGAGAAGTTCGTCTGAGTACGTTTGCAAAAGCGAGGTGCGCATGATCTTGAAGGTGTCGGGGCGTCGCTGACAAGACGCAACACCGCCCTCGTTATTCACATGCAGGAAGTCCTCCCACTCGATACGCACGATTGTGTCGATAAGTTCTGCTCTGGACATGATAGTCACTCCTGTCTCTAGTCGCGCGGCATCGCGCACGGCGCCATCCCCGCCGCGGTGCCCAATGTCCTGATGGCATTCACATGGTCCAGCAAAAAGACCGATGTATCATCCGCAAGCTCCTGGCGCGCAAGCTCGGCCGCAATCAGCGTCGCCGCATCGTCGAGTTCGTTTTGAAGAGCACGCGCATTGCATGTTCCGAGAGCTCCCGTAAACGAGCCGGCGGCGCGCAGGTGCGCCGCAACGGCACGACCCAGCTCTCCGCAGCACCTCTCGCACGAAGTAAGAGCCCATTTGTAGTATGGGCAAAAGCGATGCGACAGTTCGTGCACGAGTAGGCAAGCGGCCTCGACGGCGCGAGCATAGGCCAAGCAGCAGCCAACCTCGTCGCCACGAATCGCAGCGCGCACCAGGTTGTACTGGCCCGCTTGGGCAAAGTCCATGCAGCGCTGCGCGATGCGCTGCAGCCGCACGGCCTCGGGATACCCCAAAAGCAAGCGCTCGCGGATACGCGAGAAATCACCCTGCCCATCGTAAAAGACGTCGCCATTTGTGGCCGCCGCAAGTGCATGCTCGGGCGTACGAGCCCATTCGGCAAGCGTGCGGGGCCCTTCGGCACATCCCGTGAAGTACGCATAATGGGTGGCCACGGTCCACGCGCCGGCCCTCCCCTGAGGAACCGGAGCATGAAATCCCAAGATGGGATAACCGCAGTAGCTCGAAGGAAGCGCACGCAAGATCTGGTCGGCAGAGGCAGCGAGCGCCTGTTCCCCCTCGCAGGCCCAAACGCACAGGGAAACGCCCCAATCGTGGTCGCGGGAAACATCGTCGTCAAAGCCAAAGCGATCAGAACCGTCGCCCACGCTGCCTACGGCAATACGAGAGAATGCATCGTCGCCCAGGCCGCGGCGCAGCTCGGGCAATGCCACCTTGGCGGCATATTCACGCGTCAGATCAAGACCTTGCATTCAGGTCCCCCCGCACGCGCTCGATGTTTTGACAGACTATCGTATAGGCACGCGATTCGGTGCCAAATAGTTCACCTGCAATCTCGCGCGATTCCTCAAAAAGCTCGAGCGCATGCTCGGGCTCTCCTTGATCCGCGAGGAATCCAGCCACGTTGTTGAGAGCACTCGCGTAGCTTGCGCTCACGCGACCGTTAAGCTCGAGCGTCATGGCGCGACCTCGCTCAAAAAGGTCTTTTGCGCGCGCGATATCGCCCGCGTGCCACACGCATACGCCAAGGTTCATGAGCGTTGTCGCAATAGAATTTGGATGCTGAGTGCCGGCGGCCGACCCCTCCAACAGCTCCAAAGCATGCTCATGGCACACGCGAGCCTCGTCATAGCGGCCCTGATCTTGATAGAGCAAGCCGATGTTGTTGTGGCAGCTGATGGTACGCCAGTCGTCTTCGGGCAAGCTCGCCTGATAGACCTCAAGCGCGTGTTTGAATGTTTCCTCGGCCTTATCGAAATCCTTGCAGAGGCGGTAGAGGCCGGCCAGATTGTTGACCGTCGTGCCGTATTCGGAATTCGTCTCGCCCCAGGCCTCGCGCAAGATTTCCCCAGCCTCGATAAAATGCTCACGAGCATCGTCATAGCGGCCAAGATAGCGCTCAACCGAGGCCGCGTCGTTTAAGGCGATGGCCAAATGCACGTCGTCCGGCGCGCAAATGGAGCGCGCGCACGCGAGCTCTTCACAGGCTACAGGATAGGCAAGCGCATACTCGCCGCGCATCATATGGGCCTGAAGCCGCTCCATGATCTGATTGAGTTCCGTATAGTCCGGATCGTCTGCGTATCCCATAGTCGCACCCGTCCTCGAGCATTTGCCATAGCTGCTATGCGATTTTATGAGGAGGGCGAGATGCCCTTTGTGCACCCTGCCCACAATCCTCGGTAGCGGTCGAGAGATATCGGCGTACGGAGCTGCAGCACGAAATAACCAAGTCAAGTTGCCAAAGGTTGCCGTGCGAGGGCCCCGGCACGCATCCCTCCACGCGCAGTTACGCAGAAAGGCCCTGGGCTCAGTCCTATTGAGCCCAGGGCCTTTCGAGTATGTTTGAGCATGGAGGGATGCGTGCCGGGGCCCTCGCACACCCAAGTATGAAAACCCTACTTCTGCTCCTCCAAAATGCGGCGCATCTCGGCTTGAACGGCATGCTCATAGTTGTAGCCCACCACGCGATTGGCCACAGCCTTAAGGGCGGGACGACCATTTGCCATAGCGCAGCCGCAGCCCACCATGCGCACGATCTCGTAGTCGTTCATGGAGTCGCCAAACGCCATGACTTCCTCGGTCTTGATGCCGTAGTAATCCATGATCTGAGCGATACCCGAAGCCTTGGTCACGCCAAGCTGCAGAGCGTCGATCCAGGCGTTTCCGGAAGGTGCAAACACAAACTTGTCGCCCAGTTCGCGCTGAAGCACGTACGCATTGTCCATCACGTTGCCATCATCGCAAAAAATCGCGGCCTTCAGGATATTCACCTCGGGATCGGGCAGCTCCCAAATGCGCTCGGCGTTGGGAAGGTCCTTGTCCACCTCGCGCACGAACTTGCTCTCGTCGTCGAGCAAAAACGACTTCGTACGGTCAAACAGCACCAGATGCAGGTTATCGAACATCTCAATCACGCGGGCGAGCTCACGAATAGCGAGATGCGAGTACACCTCGCGATCGATTAGCTTGCCGTCCGCATAGACCTGCGCGCCATTTGACGCCACAAAATCCATGTGGTCGCGCACCGGCTCGAAAAACGTGCACAAGCGATCATAACGACGACCGGAAGAGGCGGCAAAATGAACGCCCTTCTCGCGCAAAGCCTCGATGAGCTCGAATGTCTCGGAAGGAACCTCACTGTGCTCGTCGAGCAGTGTGCCATCCATGTCAGAAGCGATGAGTTTGATCATGCGAATAGGGCCTCCTAAACAACCCGTGTAATAGACTTCTCTCACGCCAAGCATACCCATTTCGCGTCAACGCCATATCAACAATGCGCCCGCTTGCAACAATCGTCACAAGCGGGCGCACGCGAAAAAGGGACAACGTCAGCGCGATGTCAGGCCTGCGCTATGCAGAAATCAAACGCTCGTAAATCACCTCGAGATCGGCAGCCGTTAAAGGCTTGATCGTATTTGCCGGGCTGCCCGAATCGATGGCATCCTTTGCCATCTTGGGGATCTGCGCCCGAAACTCGTCGACATCGATGCCGTAGCCCGCAAGCGTGGGAATGTTGAGCTTTTGCAGTAGCTCGGCAATAGTATCGAGCAGCTCGTTTGCCGCCACCTCGTCATCAGCCGCAACAGATGCGCCCACCTCGCGCGCCACGGCAGCGAACTGCGGGTAGGCGCCGTCCACCACGTAACGCAGACACTCCAGCATGATCATGGCGTTGGAGAGCCCGTGCGGCACATGGAAGAGCGCACCGATAGGGCGGCTCATGCCGTGGATGATGGTCACGCTCGCATTGTTAAAGGCGACGCCCGCCTCGGTAGCGGCGATGGCCATCTGGGTACGTGCCTCGACGTTATCAGGCTCGATGTAGCACGTGTAGAGATTTGCCAGGATGCGCTTGATGGCGCTTATCGAAAAGGTATAGCTCATAGGCTGCATCTTCTTGGACGTGGCCGATTCGAGCGCATGGCACAAAGCATCGACGCCCGTGTTGGCAGTGACGCCTGCCGGCGCCGTACACGTGAACTGCGGGTCAACAATAGCGACGTCGGGCAAAACCTTGGCACCCGCAAGGAGCATCTTGATGCCCTGGCGCGTGTTGTTGATGATTGTGAACTGCGTGGCCTCCGATCCTGTGCCCGCCGTGGTGGGGATGGCCACAAGCGGTGGACGATCAAAGTCGAGGGCAACGCCCATCTGCTCGTCGATATCGCCATCACAGGCTGCCATCATGGCAATCGCCTTCATGGCGTCGATGGGGCTGCCGCCGCCAAGGCTCACATACATATCGCAGTCCGATGCCTTGAACGCGGCGATTCCCGCCTCGATCATACCGTCGCTCGGCTCGCCCGTGATCTGGTCGAATACCTCAAAGCCAAGCCCCGCCCGCTCGAGGGCGTCGGTCACCGTCTTGCAGTTGCCGAGCTTGACCATCATGGGGTCGGTAACTACAAACGCCTTCGTGCCCAAGCCGCGCAGAATGTCGAGGGAATCCTCAAGCGCACCCTCACCGGAGACGATGCACGCGGGAGTGAGAAACAAACGTGCCATCGTGCGCCCCCTACTGCATGACGACGGTCGTGCGGTAACCGCCCGGGATGATCGCGTTTTCAAATGCCTGCTGAATCTGGTCGAACGGATACTCCTTGTCGACGAGCGGCGACACGTCGATCTCGCCCGAACCCAGCAGGTGGCAGGACTCCTTGAAGTCCGCGAACTCACCCAGGAAAGTGCCGAAGATCTGCATCTTGCCGTAATGGATCTTGTTGGCATCGACGCCCAGCTCCGGCGCAGGATAGCCGGCGGCAAACATCAGCACCTTGCCATGGAGCTTCTTGAGCATGGCGAACCCCTGCTTGTTGGCGGCCGTCGCGGCAACCGCGAGAATCACGGTGTCGGCGCCGCGGCCGTCGGTGCGGGCACGCACCTCCTCTACGGGATCGACCATGGAGCCGTCGATAACTTCGAGGCCAAGCTGCTCTGCCACGCGAATCTTCTTCTCCATGAGCTCGGAGACGATCACGCGAGCGCCTTTCTGCTTGGCAACGAGCGCGTTGAGCACGCCCATGGTTCCGCCGCCGATGACCACCACGGTCTCACCCTTTTTGATATCGAGCTTCTTGATGCCGTTAATCACCGTGGCGAGCGGCTCCAGGAAGCCTGCCTCGGAGGGACGAATCTTGTTCTCGAACTTATAGATGGATTCCTGCGACTGCACCAGGTACTCGGCACAGCCGTCATAGCGGCCATAGTAGCCGTCGGGCCATTGGGTGTCATAGGGCTTCACGCCGGGCGCCTCGGAGGTGCGGCCCTCGAGCGCCTCGGTGGAGTACGGATCAAAGGTGTAGGAACCACCCACGAAGTCGCCCACGGCAAGACCGGAAACCTTCTCGCCTACTTGAATGATCTCGCCCGCCCATTCATGACCAAAGGTCATGGGCAGCGGCTTGTTAGTGCGAGCGCCGCTCCACAGGCCGTACTCAGACGTGCACAGGTTGCAGGACAAGATCTTGATGAGTACATCGTGCTCGCCCAAATCGTGAATGGGGCGGACGACGATCTGCGCGTCGTGAGCAGCATTGATGATGGCGGTACGGGTTTCGGTAACGATGGGCTTCATGGTTTCCCCTTTTCTATCGAAGGTGGTGTCGTCGGCGCCGCACGCAGGTGTGGGGCAGATGGTAGGTTTCCAAGAATGGGGTTAAATGCGACCGGCAGAACCAAAGAGCTCCATGTAGTGCATGAGCTTCTTCTGGTAGCCGTTCTTACAGCTATCCTCCATAAGCTGGGTGATCTTCTTCTTGGCGTTTTTGAACTCGTCCTCGGTGACTTCTTCGGCGGTTCCCTCGTGGATAGCGATCTCGCGCTTGAGTGCCTGCAGCCAAGCCTCGCCCAAGTCGGTATAAAGGTTGACCTTCTGGATGCCCGTCTTGACAGCGCGCTGGAGATTCTCGTCACCGGTGCCGGAGCCGCCGTGGAGCACGAGCGGAATCTCAAGGTCGTTGGCCAACGTTGCCAGCAAGTCGAACTCAAGATGCGGTGTGCCCTTGTAGACGCCATGCGAGGTGCCCACGGCCACAGCCAGACAATCGACGCCCGTGCGTTCTACGAACTCGGCAGCTTCTTCGGGATGCGTGAGGCCCGCGTCGCGCGTGGCCTCGTACTCGACGCCCTGGCCCACATGGCCCAGCTCCGCCTCGACGGAGACGCCCACAGCATGGGCAATGCGAACCACGTCGGCGACCTGAGCCACGTTGTCCTCGAACGAAAGCGTTGAGCGGTCGACCATCACGGAGCTGTAGCCGGAGCGAATAGCCAAGATGACATGCTCGAACGGACCACCGTGATCGAGGTTGAGTGCCCAAGGGATGCGCGGATGCTTGGTGCCGTAGTATTTGGCGATCATGCCCGTCTCTTCAATGCCCATGGCATAGCCCACATCAAGGATCACCGGGGAATCGAGCTCCTCGGCTGCGTTAAACGCGGCCTCCACGCTCTCTTTGTCAAACACGTTGGGCGCAGGCACGGCATAGCCGCCACGCTTCGCCTCGACCAGCAAATCCTTCATGGGTTCGAGCATTCGGACCAGTCTCCCTCATCTCGTTTCGGACGGTAGCATGCCCTCTCTTGCCATGCGGCCGCGCGAGCACCTCTCTGCTCACCTTTGACTATAGAAATTTATAGTTTTGATTTTAGAAACTGTAAAACTAGCCTCTGTAAACGGTCGAATTCAACCGCCAAACGGTTAATTTCTCAAATTATCGTTTTAGGATTCGAATGTTTCGTCCTTTTGTTTTGCAAAAACTATAATAAGCAACGTCAATCGTTATAGTTTCTAAAACCGGGAGATGCCATGGAAGAACGTCGCCGCGCCATCGTAGAGCTCGTCAACAAGATGAGCAGCGTGTCCATCGCACAGCTTAAAGAGGCCTTCCCCGAGGTCTCCGAGATGACCATCCGCAACGACATCAAAGCACTCGACCGAGAGCATAAGCTCGTGCGCGTCTATGGAGGCGTGCGCTCGCTTGAGTTCGCCGTAGGCGCCGACGGCCTTTTCGACGTGCGTCGCAATCAAAATGTCGATGCCAAGGCGACCATCGCGGCAAAGGCAGCAAAGCTCGTGCGTCCCAACACCACCATCTACCTGGATTCGGGCAGCACGCTCGCCAAATTTGCCGCAGCACTGCCCGACGAGCACCTCATGGTCTTTACCTGCGGTATCTACAACGTCATGGAGCTCGGTCATTTTGACACCGTCGACGTGATCGTACCGGGAGGCACCCTCAATCGCTACAACATGTGCCTGCATGGCAGCCGCGCCATCCGCGAGATTCGCAAGCTGCGCTTTGACCAGGTCTTTATCGGCGCCGCCTCGTACAGCAAGACAGCGGGCCTCTCCTGTGGCTCAGACGAGGAAGCTGAGCTCAAGCGCGCTTGCCTCGAGCAAGCAGAGCAGAAGGTCTTGCTGCTCGATTCGACCAAACTCGGCAAAATCTCGACCTTCGCCATCTGCGACATCGACCAGTTTGACGTCATCGTCACCGACGGCAACATGCCCGCCGATTTTCTCGAGCGCTGCGCCGCCGCGGGAGTCGACGTCCTGTAGCCTCGCGGCGCCGCAGCGACACCCAAAGCCCAAAACCGATGCAAAAAGAAGCGGCGCCACCGCCGTGACGCCGCTTCGCTGTTTTGGCTCGGCTGTTTTAGTTTTATTGACAGAGGCAAGCCTGTCTTTAGACCAGCTTGAAACCCTTGCGCTTGCCCACCGAGAGAGTGTCGCCCACCTTGAGCTCGGAGGGGTCGATGTTGTAGCTCTTGGGCGCCACGGCCTGGCCGTTGATCTTCACGCCGCCACCGTCGATATCGCGACGAGCAGCGCCTGCACTGGCGGAAAGGCCCAGATCCTTGAGCAGGCCCGCAAGGTAGATCTTGCCCTCGTCGTTAACGGCAAGCTCAACATGCTTCTCAGGGAAGTCGGCGAGCTGGCCCTCCTTGAACACGCGGTCGAACTCGGCCTGAGCCTCGTCGCCCGCGCCGGCACCGTGATAGGTGTCGCACAGGTCGCGGCCAAGGGCGCGCTTGAGCTCGTAGGGGTCGGCAGAGCCGTCGGCAAGGGCGGCGTCGATCTTATCGACCTCGTCGGGAGAGAGGGAGCTGGCCAGACGATAGTACTTGCCGATCATCTCGTCGGGGATCGACATGGTCTTGCCAAACATGTCCTTGGGCTCGTCGGTAAGACCGATGTAGTTGCCATAGGACTTGGACATCTTGCGCACGCCATCGGTGCCCTCGAGGAGCGGCATGGTGAGCGCGATCTGCGGCTCCATGTCCATCTTCTCCATGAGCTCGCGGCCGGCAAGCAGGTTGAACAGCTGATCGGTGCCGCCCATCTCGACATCGGCCTTGATCATGACCGAGTCGTAAGCCTGCATCACGGGGTAGAGGAACTCGTGCAGAGCGATGGGGGTCTGGGACTGATAGCGCTTGGTGAAGTCATCGCGCTCGAGGATACGGGCGACGGTGAACTTGGAGCACACCTGCAGCAGGCCGGCCAGGTCCATGGACAAAATCCAGTCGCCGTTGTGCACGATGGTGGTCTTCTCGGGATCGAGGATCTTCATGGCCTGGGAGACGTAGGTCTCGGCGTTGGCCTCGATCTGCTCCTGCGACAGCTGCGGACGCGTGGAGTTCTTGCCCGAAGGGTCGCCGATCAGCGCGGTGCCGTTGCCGATAATGAGAGTGACGTTGTGGCCCAGATCCTGGAACTGGCGCATCTTGCGCAGCGGAACGGCATGACCCAGGTGCAGGTCGGGAGAGGTGGGGTCGACGCCGAGCTTGATGTTGAGGGGCATGCCCTTCTCGAGCTTCTTGCGCAGGTCTGCCTCGGGGACGATCTTGGCGGCACCCGAGGTAATGATCTTCATCTGTTCGTCGACTGGAAGCATCGCTTCTCCTTTAAACGGTTATAGCGCCCTCGCCCCAATAGAGCGGTGCTGATTATTGTTGGTAACTCGTTGATTGTAGCGAAGAGCGGAGCTTCGCGCGAGGTCATTTGCCCAAGGCGGGCAAGCTTCACGCCCCGACCGCGGGCGCACCCGCCGCAACAAGAGCGCGGATAGCGCCCTCGAGCTCACCTTCGTCAAGCAGCATGGCATCGATGACGAGGCTACCCACGCCAGAGTGCAGCAGCGCATCGACGTCCTCGGTGCGGTCAAGCACGCAAGCATCGAAGGTGCGAGTACGGCCACGAGCATCCACGCGAACCGGCAGGCGCGCGCCCGATGTCTCCACCAGATAGCGTTCCTGGCGGCGGCGCTCGCACGTGCTGCAGGAATGCGAACACGGCCCCTCGGCAGTAAGAAGGCAATGCTCGGTCACCATCAGCTGCGGATACCCGTAGGCAAGCGCGCCGACGTGCGCCCCCTCGCAAGCGGCACGGCACGCCGCCTCGCGCATCTCTTCCTGCGAAAGCTCGTCAGGCAGCCAAACGCAGCTTGCGCCCTGCCGCCCAAACCACGCAGCGCTCGCCCCGCTGGTCGCCGAAAGCGGGGCTGCCACATCAAAAGAAGTGCCCGCCTCCTTCGCCATCTGCATATGCGCGTAATTGCAGCAGACGACCTTGCCCGCATGGCGGCAAAGGTCACGCGCGCGAACCTCGTCCGGTACGCGCGCAGGCTCGTCGAGCATGACGGTAAGGCGCGGCAAGAGGTCTTCCCACCTTTCCGCGTTCTCATCAAGCGCCATCTGGCGCACAACCACCTCATCCACCCGAACATCTTGCAGCAAAGCCGCCGCTCGCGCAGGGGTGTCGACCACCACGGAAAGGCGGACGCTCTCGGCGGTAGGCGCCGCAGACGTAGGCGCTGCAGACTCAACCGGCAGGCTCGATGCCTCAGAAGCGTCCCGATCAACAGGAGCCAGCACGAAATCGGAGGCATAGAACTCCAGCTCGGCGCGCATACGCGCAAGCGCGGCATCGGTGCGTTCCAGCACCTCGACCGAGCTGATACGGTTGACGATACTTCCCACTTCGACCTTGCGCTTGCAATGGACATCGATCACCTCGCCTGCTGCCGCATCCACCGGGCAGGGCACCTGCGGCCAGCGCTTGGGGACATCGGCCGGAGCGTCAGGGCCGGGCGTCGAGCGAATCTCGAGCATGTCGCCCGCGCGCACGGAGTCGCACAGACGAACGGAAACCTCTTCATAGCGTCGCTCGACCAGCTCTCCCACACGCAAGCCCTGATTGCACGCGCGCTCGAAGCTCATGAGCTCCGCACCTGAGGTTCCCCGCAGATACGCGTCGGTAAAACCGCGATTGAACGACATGCCCAACCGGCGCTTGCACGCATCGGCGACGCTTGCGTCCCACGAGCCCGCCGCCACGGCATCGAGCGCCTGGCGATAGGCTCCCACCACGTTGAAGACGTAATCGGGATTCTTCATGCGGCCCTCGACCTTAAGGGCCGAAACACCCGCCTCCACAAGCTCATGGACATGATCGATCGAGCAGTAGTCGCGCGGACACAGGAGGCGCTCCCCCTCCTGCACGTTGACGGAGTTTCCCTCGCTATCCTGCAAATCGTAGGTAAAGCGGCACGGCTGCGTGCAATCTCCGCGGTTGGCAGAGCGCCCTCTTCGCAAGGCAGATGCCGCGCACGCGCCCGAGTAGCAGATGCAGATGGCTCCGTGACAAAAGACCTCGATAGGCACGCCAGCAGAACATACGCCTGCAATCTCGGGCAAGGAGAGCTCGCGCGAAACCGTGATGCGCTCGACGCCCAAATGCTTGCGCACGTATTTGACACCCGCGGGCGACATGACCCCCGTCTGGGTGGAGAGGTGAATCTCGGCATGAGGGATGGCACGCCGGATGGCCTGCACCTGTGCGATGTCGGCCACGATAAAGGCGTCCGCACCCGCCGCGTCGGCCACGCGCGCAAGGTCCAACGCGGGTGCAAGTTCATGCTCGCGCAAGTAAACGTTGCATGTCACGTACACGCGCGCGCCATGCGCATGTGCGAGGCGCACCGCGCGCGCAAACTCGACGGGCTCGATGTCTTTCGCGCTCGCACGGGCATTGAAGGCGCCAAGTCCGCAGTAGACGGCATCGGCACCCGCGGCAACAGCCGCAAGGAGCGCATCGATAGAGCCCGCGGGGGCCAACAGCTCTGGTAAAGGTCGATTCATGTTCACCTGGTTATCGTTTGCGAAGCACGCCGGCGCCGGCGCGCCCGGGTATGCAATCGGTCTGGAATTTAGCACTAATAAGGATACACGAGGATGACGAACCCGCTTTGCGCTAATGTGTTTGAGTATGCATGACCGTATGCTCTCGGAGCGCCATCGCGCCCCGTCACATCCACAGGAGGTACTCCATGGGTCCTCGCGAGCGACACGCACGCACCCGCGCCAAGACACATACCATCCCCATCATCTTGGGCTCGTTCTTCGGGTTCATATTGATCTGCGGCATCGCCTTCGCCGTGGGCATGGTGGGCAATGTCTCGCGTTGGCTGTCCGATCTTCCGGACTACACCGATGCCAACGCCTATCTTGCCTCAGAGCCCACCACGATCTTGGATGCCAACGGCAACCAGATCGCGATGCTCTATGTGCAAAACCGCGATAGCGTCACCAAAGATCAGATTAGCGAGTATGTGCTCAAGGGCACCGTCGACGTTGAGGACGAGCGCTTCTACGAGCACAACGGCGTCGACCTCATCGGTATCGGCCGCGCCGTGCTGAGCCAGCTCTCCGGCCGCTCCGAAGGTGCGTCGACCATCACCCAGCAGCTGGTGCGCAACACCATCCTGTCTGAAGAGCAGTTCGACAACACCATCGAGCGCAAGGTCCGTGAGGCCTGGATCGCCCTGCAGATGGAGAAGATCTTCTCTAAAGACGAGATCCTCACCATGTACCTCAACACGATCTACTACGGGCACAGCGCCTACGGCATCGAGGCCGCAAGCGAGATGTACTTCTCCAAGCATGCCAACGAGCTCTCGCTCGCCGAGGCGGCACTGCTCGTGGGCCTGCCCAACTCGCCCTCCTACCTCGATCCCACGGTGAACCCCGAGGGCGCCCTTGCCCGTCGCGACAAGGTTCTCGACAACATGCTGCGCCTGGGAACCATCACGCAGGAGGAGGCCGATGCCGCCAAAGCCGAGCCGCTCAACCTCAACGTCTCGGGCATCAGCGAATCCGGCACCATCGCCTACCCCTACTTTGTCGACTACGTGCGCAGCCTGCTCCAGGAGCAGTTCTCCACCGACGTGCTTTATAAGGGCGGTCTGACCATCAAGACCACCATCGACCCCACGATCCAGAAGGCCGCGGAGGAAACTGCCATCCAGCAGCTTGTTGACGCCGGTGCCGACGAGCTCGACGTGGGCATGGTCGTCATCGAGCCCCAGACCGGTTATATCCGCGCCATGGTAGGCGGTCGCGACTACTATGCCAACGACAGCCACATCAACCATGCCACCTCGCGCCGCGCAGTGGGCTCGACCTTCAAGGGCTTCACGCTGGCCGCGGCCATCCATGACGGCATGAACCCCAACATCACGCTCAACTGCACCTCGCCTATGAAGATCGCTGACGGCTACACCGTGCAAAACTACGCCGGCACCAACTACGGCACCAAGACCCTGGCACAGGCAACGGCGGTCTCCTCGAACACGGGTTACGCCCAGGTCGCCCTCGCCATTGGCAACGACAAGATCATCTCCATGTGCAAGGACCTCGGCATCGATACCGAAGCCGCGGGCATGGACCCCTCCGTTCTCTCGCTCACCCTGGGCGCCATGGCGCAGGGCATCACCCCGCTCGAGATGGCAGAAGCCTATGCGACCTTCGCCTCGGGTGGCCAACATCGCAACGCTGTTGCCGTGACCGAGATCACATCGCGCTCGGGCGCCACGCTCTACAAGCACGAGGACAAGTACGAGCAAGTGCTCACCGCAGGCGAGGCTCAGGCCGTAACCAACGTGCTCAAGACCGTCATGCAGTCGGGCGGCACCGGTAGCTCCGGCGCCCTCTCCGTCAACCAGCCCGTCGCCGGCAAGACCGGTACCGCCGGTGACGCGGGCACCACCAGCGACATCTGGTTCTGCGGTTACACCCCGCAGTACTCCGTCGCTATCTGGGCCGGCCGTTCCAACTCTAACGCAGCTATCACCCGTTGGCATAACACGCAAATCACCCTGCCCATCTTCCGCAAGTTCATGAATACAATCCTTGCTGGCGTGGAACGTGAGGAATTCCCCACAGGCGAGACGCCCTCCTATAAGGACAACTCCGCCTGGACCTTTGTTGGCGGCACTGCCAAGGAGGAAGACGAAGAGGACGAGGAAGAAGAGGAGGAACAGGACCCTGCGGAAACGGAGGGCGATGATCCCAACGGCAGCGGCACTGGCGGTAGCACCGGTGGCAACACCGGAGGCAACACCGGAGGTAACACTGGCGGTAACACTGGCGGTAACACCGGCGGAGGCGAGACTCCCGACCCTGAGCCCACGCCCACGCCCACGCCGGACCCGACGCCCACGCCCACGCCCGATCCTGGCACGGGTGGAACCACTACCACCTCATAAGATTCGCTTCTTTATCCCCCAGCTTCGCCGCTGGGGGATTTTTTTATCTCACGACGTACCGCCTTGCCCGCACGTCGCCGACAAGGCGAAGCACCCGTTCAAACGCACGAGGGGCGCCGGCATCAACGCCAGCACCCCTCATTCAAACTCTGTCTAACTCCGCTGCTGGAAGAGAGGCCCTTTAGCTTTTAGCGCACCTCAGCTTTTGAAGCAAGGCTTCCAAGCGCTGGGAATCCTCCCCTGTTTGCGAAACCACGAAGATAGTGTCGTTTCCGGCAAGCGACCCCAACACGTCGGGCAACTCGGCGGCATCAATTGCCGCAGCGATGCCATTTGCAGTTCCCGGTTGCGCTTTGACGATCAGCATGTTATCCGCGCGATGGACATCCACTACAAGCTCGGAAACCATGCGCTGCAGATGAAGGTCCTCCGCCAGCACATACACGCCTTCGGGAAGCTTTCGCAGTCCCATCTCGGCAATATCACGCGAAACCGTTGCCTGCGTGCAGTCGAAGCCCTCGGCTTTGAGTTCATCCACGAGCATACGCTGCGTGCGGACATTGCGATTGCGCACGATGTCGCGAATCGCATCCTGGCGCCCATTGCGTTTTTTTGCCATGCCCGTACACGTCCTCTCTATTCAAGAAAAAGAGAAATGCACCACAAGGGTGCATCGTTAACGGCATGATTATAACTGCATAGTTTTTTCTAAATGTGCAAGATAACGAATATTTCCAGCCAGTAACGCCAGATTTACGCATGAGGGAGCATTAGCGCACAACAGGCCCCAAGGGTATATGCGAAATGCGCGCCACCTCGCGCAGCTTCGAGCCCATACAGCAGGCAGCAGCATTCTTTTTTGCCATCGGTTTATACATGCAGCCAAACTCACGAGCCGCATGGCTCATCATCTGCACCGCGTGCTGCGTTGCCTCATCATCGAGCATATCCTGCACGCGCTGGGTTCGCTCCACAGACGATACGGAACTATGGCCTATACAAGCGTTGTCAATGCAGCTGATGATATCGAGCAGGTAACGCCGGTAGACCGGCTCCATCTCCTCGGCATCCAGATCGAAACCCCAGCTGCGAAACAGGTCGAGAAGCTCGGTATGCTCGCGCTCGCACGAAGGATAGCGATCCGGGTCGAACGATAGGGCCACCGAGGCGTTTTTCGTCACATGGTAGCAAGGACCGGCAAGCACACCCGCATGCGTCACGCGCTCGAGGCAGGCGATTACGCCGTCGAGCGGCTTTTCGGACATGCGCGCAAGAACAGACGAACGCATAATCTCGGCATCGACAGCCATACCAAAAGGATCATCCAGGACGCCTAGCATCAACAGCTCGCCCACCGCCTGGTGAAAATCGGCCGCACTCTCCCAGGTCATCGTATTGAAGGTCGTTACGCTCGAAGAGCGCTCATGATTGCGCCCGGTATAGGTATCAAACGACTGCGCAGGAATGGCCAGCTGCAAATCGTTGGCCCTGATGAATGCCATAAGTTCATGCAGAAGGTTGTTTCCCAGCCAGTCACAAGGACGCAGCATCAAAACATAGGAACCACGCACAGCGCAGAGCGCGGTATGGGTTCCAACCGCCATGTTGTCCGTATCGAGATGAATGTACTCGACACGAATATCGCGATCATGGAAACGCTCGCAAATCGAAGGGGTTCGATCGGTCGAGGCGCAGTCCGCAATAACGAGCTCAAGGTCTTCAAACGACTGATTGAGCACGCTCTCGATCGCGCGCACAGCAGTATCGGCGTCGTTATGCAGTGCCATCACGACGGAGACAAGCGGACGTTTTGTTTCGCGATGAGCCAAGAGCGGACCTTCCGATACATATCGCAATTGCATCTGATGGTAGCATCTCTACCCAACCCACCGCCCTTGCCCACCGCCCAGGCGCGTACATGCAAAATAACAACACCATTAAACGGTAGGACAACGCGCCGGAACGGTTTGCTGCCGTCTGGCTACTCTGCTCGCTTCAGCGCACCCTCGTCATACTCCACCGCCATGAAGCAAAGACCCTGTGCGGGAGCCGTAGGGCCGGCCGCCTGTCGAGAGCAAGCGGCAAGCACCTCATCGACCCATTCGGGCTCACGGCGATGCATGCCCACCTCGACAAGGGTCCCCACGATCGTTCGGACCATCGAGTGCAAAAAGGCGTTTCCGCAAATGGTAAAGGTGATGCACTCTTCCCCTAGACTGCTCTCACGGCCAAACCCTGCCGAGATAACGCAGCGATGGGTGGGCTTGCCTTCGGCAGAAGATGCCTTGCAAAAGCTTTTGAAGTCACGCTCCCCCAACATGCGCTGTGCGGCAGCATCCATCGCCTTCACATCGAGCGCCTGCCTGTGCCACCAAGTCACGCTACGCGTGAGCAGCGGCGGAGCATCTCCCGTGGCGATGCGATAGGTGTAGGTGCGCGAGCGCGCGTCGAAGCGCGCCGAGAAGCCCGGCGCCGCATGCCATACCTCGCGCACAGCGATATCGCGCGGCAGCAACGCCACCAGTGCGCGCATCCAGCGCGAACGGGTGATCTCAAGCTCTGCCGCCGTGGCGGGAAAACTAACATACTGGCTAATAGCGTGCACGCCGGCATCGGTCCTTCCGGCGCAGGTCAGCTCGATGGCTCGACGCAAAAACGTCTCCACCGCGCGGCGAATCTCGCCCGCAACGGTCGTCTGGCCCGGCTGCTCGGCAAATCCGCTGTAGCTGGATCCGTCGTAGCCCAGCTGCAAGACGATGGTCCCATCAAGCACCTCGGAGGCATCGAATTCCTGCGTTTCCCGACCCATCACGGCATTCCTTTCCAAACGTCGTCTACCAGCCCATGGCGTTCATGAATACCACGGTGCACGTCACAACGATACCAGCAATCAAAAGAACCCAATCGCGTTGGCTTAAACTGCGTGCGGGAATCTCTATAGAGGAACCATCCGCATAGCAGCGCGATGCCATGGATTCCGCCAGGCTGTCCGCACGGCGAAAAAGCCCCACAACCAAGGGCGTAAGAACCGATGCCCAAACGCGAACGCGCTCAAGCAGTCCCCCTTCGTCAAAGCGAACCCCTCGCGAGCGCTGAGCCATCTGGATACGGCCGTATTCCTCGGCAACAATGGGAATAAAGCGCAACGCCAGCGAAAGCACGAGCCCGATATCGGCAACAGGCACGCCTATGGCTTCCAAGGGGCGCAAAAGGCGTACGCATGCGTCGGAAATTTCCGGCGGCGTCGTCGATGCCGAGACCACGCAGGCAAATCCGGCAAGAAGCACGATGCGCAAGACCGCGCAGGCGCCTCGCATCGCACCGACGGTGCTAATACCAATAGGACCCGCGACCGCAATGTCACCGCGCCCATCCAGTACCAAAGCGTTAGCCAGAAGCGTAAACAACAAGATGACCATTACCGGCCGCACGGCGCGCACAAGCGATCCCCCGCGAACACGCGCGGCGCGCATCGCTAGAGCCAACAGCGCAAACCACGCGATAACCGAGCACACGGTTTGGGTAGCAAATATGCCCACGGTGAAAACGAGGAGCAAGAGCAGCTTGATGCGCGCATCGATGCGAGAAAGGGGCGTATCGGCAGCAACAAAAGAGCCTAAAGGATTAGCGCGCATTGTCCTCCCTCTCTTCATCAAAGGCTTCCGGAGCCGGTCTGCATGCTTCATCTCGCAAGGCATCCGATAACGCCTGTGCCAGCACGGCGTTTTCGGGCGCTTTGATGCCTGCGCGCTCAAACAGCTCAAAACGATGGCACACCTCTGCGGCAGCACCCTGCCACAGCATGCTGCCATGAGAAAGCAGCGCCACGCAATCTGCGACAGGCAACCACTCCTCCAAATCGTGGCTCACCACGACGACAGGCGTTCCTGCATCGGCAAGGTCTCGGACCAGACGATGCATGTCGCGACGCCCCTGAACATCAAAACCCGCCGTCGGTTCGTCAAAGATATAAGTCTTCGCATTGATGGACAGGACCGACGCGATGGCAACACGACGCCGTTGCCCGCCCGAGAGCGCATAAGGGTAGGAATCGAGCTGCTCGTCGGTAAGGCCGACGAGACGAGCCGCCCGGCGCACCGCCTCGTCGACATCGGTCGCATCAAGGTGCGCACAGCGTGGCGCCAGGGCAATCTCATCGTACGCAGAATTGAGGAACAGCTGGTTTTCGGGACGCTGAAACGACATGCCGCACATGCCCGGAGACAGCCGCTCGCCACAGATGCTCACGGTACCGGAGTCGGGTTCCACCAAGCCCGCGAGAATCGTCGAAAGCGTCGATTTACCGCCGCCCGAAGCCCCGGCAAGAAGGGTCACTGTACCCGCAGGGACATCGAGGTCGACATCGTTTAGAACCGGATTACCGGGCTCATAAGAATGAACGATGTGCGTCGCTAGGATTCCGGACCGAGCGGCGAGTTGACCTCGCCCACAAGAACGAACCCGGGCATGACACGCTTCGACCACGGAGGCAACATCCGTCTCATGAATGGCGCGGGACTTGTAAGACGATATAAGCCACTCTTTGATGTCACCGGGGGCAACTATCGTCCCCGGTTCAAAACCAAGACGAATAGCGGCTCTCAGCGCCCCCACAAAGCCACTATCACGAAGAGGGTCGCCCGGAGGGTCTTCGTCTAGACCCAAAAGCTCCTGCGGAGTACCCTCCCAGGCAAGCTTGCCATCGTGCAGCAACACAACACGGTCGCTCGAAAGGATCTCCTGTGGCTCATGGGTAATCTGAACCACACCGATGCCCTGCGTCCGCGCCAGCTGTAGCACAAGGTTGCGAAACGAGGAACGGATTGCCGAATCGAGCATCGAGGTGGCCTCATCAAGCACCAGGTACCGCGGATGCATGGCAAGCATGCCTGCGAGGGCCAAACGCTGCTGTTCCCCGCCCGAAAGCGCGGTCGTATCGCGTCCCTCAAAACCCGTGAGATCGCACAGATCAAGAGCCTCGGCAACACGCTGACGAACCTCAAGGTCGGATAAGCCCAGATTCCGCGGGCCAAAAGCAACCTCATCAAAAACAAGCGTCGATACAATTTGGTCGAGGGGGTTTTGTCTCACCAGCCCCACGAGACGACGGACATCGAGACGCGAACGCTCGTCTGAAACAGGATCGACCCCGTCTACGGCAACGGTGCCTTCGCGCCCAAGCAGCACCGCGCACATCAATGCCGCGAGAGTCGACTTACCGCTTCCGTTGGAACCAACCAAAGAGACAATCTGACCGGGAGCGACGCTCAGAGAGATGTCGCGCAAGGCAAAACGAGATGGAACGGTGCTATCAAACGAAACGGAAGCGTGTTTTACCTCGAGCATATTCACCTCCAGCTATCGGTAGCGCCACTCAAGCGCAATGCGCGCACATCGGCCCATGATACGAAAAAAGGGGCACGCATACGCGCACCCCTTTTAAAATCGATCAAATGATCTTTGACGCTACTCAGCGTCGGTGGTCTCCTCGACCTCAGCTGCGGGAGTCTCGACGGTCTCCTCGACCTCTGCCTCAACCTTCTTGGGGGCAGCAGCCTTCTTGGCAGCCTTCTTCGGAGCCTTCTTGGCAACAGGCTCGGAAACGACCTCGATGATGACCATCTCGGCATTGTCGCCCTTACGACGGCCAAGCTTCATGATGCGGGTGTAACCGCCGTTGCGGTCGGCCCACATGCCCTGAGCGGCCTTATCGAAGAGCTCAGCCACGAGCTGCTTATCGCCGAGCTTGGCGATAGCCAGACGACGAGAGTGCAGGTCGCCCTTCTTAGCCCACGTGATGATAGGCTCAGCGTAGGAGCGCAGGGCCTTGGCGCGGGTCTCGGTGGTCTTGATGCGATCGTTCTCGAAGAGAGCCTTAGCGAGGCTCTTCTTCATGGCCTTGGTGTGGCTGGCGTCGGTGCCGAGCTTCAGGCCTTTCTTGACGTTGTGACGCATTGTCTGGTTTCTCCTCTAAAAACAGGGCGCTATGCCTTGAGGCTCAGGCCCATAGACTCAAGCTTGTCCTTGACTTCCTCGATCGACTTAACACCGAAGTTGCGGATGTTAAGCAGGTCGTTCTCGGAGAACTCCACCAGCTGACGCACGGAGTGGATGCTCGCGCGCTTCAGGCAGTTGTAGGAGCGAACCGAGAGGTCAAGATCCTCGATCTGCTTGTCGAGCTCAGCGTTGTCGCTGGTCTGCTCGGGAGCAAAGATCGAAATCTCTTCCTCCTCCTCGGGGGCCTCAGCCAAATTCATGAAGGCAGCCATATGCTGGTTGATGATATTGGCAGCCTGCACGACGGCGTCACGAGGAGAGAGCGCACCGTTGGTCTCGACCTCGAGAACGAGGCGATCGTAGTCGGTGTGCTGACCCACGCGGCAAGCCTCAACGAGCTTGGCGCAACGGTGGACAGGCGAGTACAGCGAGTCGACATGAATGATGCCGATAGGATCGCTGTCGCGCTTGTTCGACTCATAGGAGACATAACCGCGACCATAGCCGATACGCATGCTCATCGTGAGGTGGCCGCCCTCATTGAGGGTAGCGATGTGCTGCTCGGGGTTGACGAGCTCGAACTCCGAAGGAATGAAGAAGTCTGCACCGGTAACCTCGCAAGGACCGTCGACCGAGATGGTCGCAGTGGCCTCGTCGGTGGTACCGAGCGAACGGAACACCAGACCCTTGACGTTCAGAACGATATCGGTGACATCCTCAACCATGTTGGGGATAGTCATGAACTCGTGCTGCGCACCATCGATCTGGATGGCCTCAACCGCAGCGCCTTCGAGCGAGGAAAGCAGGACGCGACGCAGGGAGTTGCCAAGCGTATCGCCATAGCCACGCTCGAGAGGCTCAACGGAGACGCGCGCAGACGTTTCGTTGATTTCCTCGACCTGAACCTGGGGCCTAATGAATTCTGACATGTATTACCTCCAGCCTCAGCAGCCCGAATGGACTACTTAGAGTAGAGCTCGACGATGAGCTGCTCGTGGATATCACCGCTGATCTGCTCACGCGTCGGCAGAGCGAGCACGTTACCAGACAGCTTCTCGATATCGACCTCGAGCCAGCCGGGGACCTCGAAACGCTCGGAGGAGATCAGAGCCTCCTTGATGGGAAGGAGATCGCGATACTTCTCGCCGACGGCAACAACGTCGCCGGGCTTGACGAGATAGGACGGGATGTCAACACGACGGCCGTTCACGGTGAAGTGACCGTGACGCACGGACTGACGTGCCTCCTTGCGGGTGCGGGCAAAGCCCAGACGGAAGACGACATTGTCGAGACGGGTCTCGAGAATGATCATCAGGTTCTCGCCGGTAACGCCCTTCATCTTGCGAGCACGGACGAAGTAGCTGTGGAACTGCTTCTCGAGCACGCCGTAGATGAACTTAACCTTCTGCTTCTCGCGCAGCTGCATGCCGTACTCGGATTCCTTGCGACGGCGCTTAGGCTGGCGGATAGATTCCTTCTTGCTGCTGTAACCGAGCTCAGCGGGATCGATCCCGAGCTGACGGCAGCGCTTGAGAACCGGAGTCCTGTCGATTGCCATAGTTTATCGATCCTTTCAGTTACACGCGACGACGCTTCTTGGGGCGGCAGCCGTTGTGCGGGATGGGAGTCTTGTCCTGGATGCTCGAGACCTCGAGGCCAGCAGCCTGGAGGGAGCGAATTGCGGTCTCGCGGCCAGAACCAGGGCCCTTAACGAAGACGGCAACCTTGTGCATGCCGTGCTCCATGGCGATCTTGGCGCAAGCCTCGGCAGCCATCTGAGCAGCGAACGGGGTGGACTTACGGGAGCCCTTGAAACCAACCGTTCCGGCAGACTTCCAGGCAATGACATTACCCTGGCCGTCGGTGATGGAAACGATCGTGTTGTTGAACGTGGAGCGGATGTGCGCCTGTCCAACAGAGATGTTCTTACGATCAGAGCGCTTGATGCGGGCGCTGCGAACGTTCTTCTTAGCAGTAGCCATGTTGCGTCAGTCTCCCTTATTTCTTCTTCTTGGCACCGATCTGACGCTTCGGACCCTTACGGGTACGAGCGTTAGTGTGGGTGCGCTGTCCACGGACGGGGAGGCCCTTGCGGTGACGGAGGCCACGGTTGCAGCCGATGTCCATCAGACGCTTGACGTTCATGTTGCGCTCGCGGCGCAGATCGCCCTCAACCATAAGCTGGGCGTTGTCGATGTACTTACGGATCGCATCGATTTCGTCTTCCGTAAGATCCTTAACACGGGTGTCAACATTGATGTTGCACTCGTTGCAGATCTTGGTGGCGGTAGTGCGGCCGATGCCGTAGATGTAGGTCAGACCGATCTCAACACGCTTCTCGCGCGGAAGGTCGACACCATTAATACGGGCCAACGTTGGTCTCCTCTCTTAGCCCTGACGCTGCTTGTGGCGAGGATTCTCGCAGATAACGAGAATCTTGCCGTGGCGTCGGATGATCTTGCACTTATCGCACATCTTCTTGACCGAAGGACGTACCTTCATCGTTCTTCCTCTCGGTAGTGCTCAAACTACAACGTACTATATCTACTCGCCCAGCCGCAGGCGTTAAAAACGATAGGCTGGATACACATGCAAACGCGATCGCGGGCTGAGCACTCCTGCGATCGACGAAATGCACTCTGTGCGTATCGCTACTTATAGCGATAAGTGATGCGCCCGCGCGTCAGGTCGTACGGGGAAATCTCCACGACAACCTTGTCGCCGGGAAGAATACGGATGTAATTCATGCGGATCTTGCCCGAAATGGAGCACAGAACCGTTGCACCGTTCTCGAGCTCGACGCGAAACATAGCGTTGGGGAGCGGCTCAGTTACCGTACCCTCGAGTTCGATAGCATCTTCCTTCTTCACAAGCAATCATCTTTCTCTATAAAACGACAGCAATTGAGAATTCTATAACACAATACGCAAAGCGGTAAAAGATTCGTAATCGCTCCACAACTAATGCGTTATTGACATTACATGCAGCCGCCTTGAAGGCTGCACCACGCGCCGTGCTCGTCGGCGGTGAGAACCACAGGGCCATCTTCGGTGATGGCGATGGTGTTCTCGAAGTGAGCGGCGCACAGGTGATCGCGAGTAAAGACCACCCAACCGTCCGCTCCCGTGGAAACGTGGTTGGAGCCCAAAGTGATCATGGGCTCAATGGCAATGACCATGCCGGCGCGAAGACGCACGCCCCTCCCCTTCTTACCATAGTTGGGAACGTTGGGCTCTTCATGCATATCACGGCCAACGCCATGGCCGACGTAATCACGCAGGACGCCAAATCCATGAGACTCGGCAAGCGACTGGATCGCATAGCCGATATCTCCAATGGAGTTGCCGGGCACCGCCTGCTTGATACCAGCGATCAAGCAGTCGCGCGTAACCTGGCACAGGGCCTGGGCCTCGGCCGAGGGCGTTCCACAATAGAACGTCCAAGCGTTGTCCCCTACCCAACCGTCAACGACAGCACCAGTATCAACCGACAAGATGTCACCATCGCGCAAGATGACATCGGGATTGGGAATACCATGGACCACCTGATCGTTAACAGAGGCGCAGATGGTTCCTGGGAACCCACCGTATCCCTTGAAGGCAGGCTTGCCCCCATGCATACGGATGATCTGCTCTGCCAGTTGATCGAGCTCGAAAGTGGAGACGCCGGGGCGCACCATGGCTCCAACATGGCGGAGCGCCATCTTAGATAGCGCTCCAGCCTTTTTCATCTCTTCGATTTGTGCGGCGGTCTTGATCTTGATCATAGACCGAGAACGTCCTTGACCTCGCCATAGACGACATCGGCATCGCGATCGCCGTCGACGACCTTCAAAATGTTCTGACCACGATAGTACTCGACCAGCGGGCTGGTGTTCTTCTCGTAGACATCAAGACGGTTCTTGATGGTCTCGGGTTTATCGTCGTCACGCTGATACATCTCGCCACCACAGGTGGGGCACACGGTATCGGAAGCGGTGCCGGTGTAACCACAGTCACGGCAAGTGCGACGCGAAGACAGACGACCGATGATTACATCGGCAGGAACGTCCACCAGCAGGGCGCAGTCAAGAGAGCGACCCATAGCAGCGAGCTCGGAGTCGAGCGTCACTGCCTGAGCGGTGTTGCGCGGGAAGCCATCGAGAATAAAGCCCTTCTGGGCATCGTCGGCAGCAAGGCGCTCCTTGACCAGATCGATCACCAACTGGTCGGGCACAAGCTCGCCAGCATCCATGTACTTCTTGGCCTGTACTCCCAGCTCGGTACCGCCCTTGACGGCAGCACGGAGCAGGTCACCCGTGGAGATGTGTGCAACGCCGAACTCGGCAACAAGACGCTGAGCCTGCGTGCCCTTGCCGGCACCGGGTGCTCCCAAAAGTACGAGATTCATGAGATGCTCCTTCTTCGAGTTATTTAAAGAACCCGTCGTAATCGTACATCTTCATCTGGCTCTCCACCTTGGCGATGGTATCGAGAACGACGCCCACCATAATAAGGATGGAAGTACCGCCGAAGGCACGGATGAGCGTGTTGCCGGTATAGCTGAACACGATCGAAGGCACAATGGCGATAACGGCCAGGAAGATGGCAGAAGGCAGGGTGATCTTGGACAGCGCGTTCTTGATGTAGGCAGCGGTAGCGCGACCCGGGCGCACACCGGGGATAAAGCCGCCCTGCCTCTGCAGGTTATCGGCGGTATCCTCGGGATTGAACACCATAGAGGTGTAGAAGTACGCGAAGAACACGATGAGTACGACGTTGAGCACCCAGTTGAGCCAACCGGAAGACAGGGCGCCAGCGACGACCTGAATCCAAGTGATGCCCGGGAAGAACACAGCGACCTGTGCCGGGAAGTACAGAAGTGCGCTCGCGAAGATGATGGGGATGACGCCCGCGGTGTTTACCTTGATGGGAAGGTACGTGGACTGGCCGCCCATCATGCGACGACCGACAACGCGCTTGGCGTACTGCACCGGGATGCGACGCTGGCCGCGCTCGATGTAGACGATCAGCGGGATGACGATCAGGATGACCACGCAAACGATAGCGGTCATCACGATGCCGTTGCTGCCGTTCTCAACACTCGAGTAGATCGACTGAGGCAGGCCCGCCATGATGTTGGCGAAGATGATAAGGCTCATGCCGTTGCCGATACCACGCTGGGTAATGAGCTCGCCCATCCACATGATGAGCATGGCGCCGGCCACAAGCGTACCCACAATCACGATATCGAAGATGATCTCGGGTGCATCGGCACCGTTAAAGCTGATGCCAAAGCTCTTGAACAGGAACAGGTAACCGATCGAGTTCAGGATTGCGAGAGCAAGCGTAAGATAACGCGAATACTGGGTGATCTTGGTCTGACCGACCTCGCCCTCACGAGCAAGCTCGTGAAGAGACGGGACCACGGCCTGAAGCATCTGAAGGATGATCGAGCTCGTGATGTAGGGCATGATGCCCAAGGAGAACACCGACACATACGCCAAAGCGCCACCGGAGAACAAGTTCAGCAGGGCCATAGCACCCGAAGCCACCGAGGTATCGGTATTCGAGAAAAGGCCCGTTATCCCCTGGAAGGGGATACCGGGCACGGGAATGTGCGCACCGAGACGGTACAGCACAAGCATGGCGATGGTGAAAATGATCTTGCCGCGCAGCTCTTTGATAGAGAATGCGTTTTTAAGACCAGTTAGCACGGCAGCTCGACCGACCCTCCAGCGGCCTCGATCTTAGCCTTGGCAGAAGCCGAAGCCTTATCGACCTTGACCGTGAGTTTCTTGCTGATCTCGCCGTTGCCGAGCACCTTGACGGGCTCGAACTCGCTCTTGATGAGGCCAGCGGCCTTCAGTGCAGCACCGTCGACCACAGCGCCGTCCTCGAAACGGGCATCGAGAGCGGAGATGTTGATCGGGCTGTACTCGATACGACGGGGGTTGCGGAAGCCGGGGAGCTTAGGCAGACGCATCGCGAGCGGAGTCTGGCCGCCCTCGAAGCCGGCACCCTTGGTGCCACCGGAACGGGAACCCTGACCGTTCTGACCGCGGCCGGCAGTGGTGCCGTGACCGGAAGAATTACCGCGACCGACACGCTTACGCTTGTGCGTAGAGCCCGGTGCGGGAGTAAGATCGTGAAGCTGCATTGCTACTCCTCTACAATCTCGACAAGGTGCTTGACCTTGAAGAGCATACCGCGAACGCTCTCGTTATCAGCGATCTCGCGCTCCTCACGGATCCTGTGCAGGCCGAGGGCGCGAACGGTCTTGACCTGATCGCCCTTGCAGCCGTTGGTGCTGCGAATCTGACGAATCTTGATGGTGTTAGCCATTCCTACTTCACCTTCCCGGTAAACATCTCGGAAACGGTGATACCACGACGAGCGGCGACATCCTCGGGAGCGGAGAGCTCCTTGAGGCCCTCGCAAGCGGCCTTGATGATGTTCAGACCGTTGTCGGTACCGAGAGACTTGGACAGGACGTTCTTGATGCCGGCAAGCTCGAAGAGGGGACGCACGGCGCCACCGGCGATAACGCCGGTACCCTCGACAGCGGGCTTGATGACGATGCGGCCAGCACCGAAGTGACCCTCGACCTCATGAGGAATGGTGCCATCCTCGGTCACGGGCACGTGGAACATGTTCTTCTTGGCGTCCAGGGAAGCCTTGGAGATAGCCAGGGGCACCTCAGCGGACTTACCCATGCCAAGACCCACATTGCCCTTGCCATCGCCCACGACAACGAGAGCGACGAGGGACATGCGGCGACCGCCCTTGACGGTCTTGGAAACACGGTTGATGAAAACGACGCGCTCCTCGAACTCGGAGGCCTCGCGCTGCTTTTGATTACGAGCCATGTGCTACAAACCTCCTAGAACTTGAGACCAGCGGCGCGGGCGCCGTCAGCGAGGGCCTTGACGCGGCCGTGATAGATGCGGCCACCGCGGTCGAAGGCGACGGCAGTGATACCGGCCTCGAGAGCGCGCTTGGCGACGAGCTCGCCAACCTTCTCGGCAGCCGTCTTGTTCGAGGTGGTCATGCCCTCGAACTCAGCCTCGAGCGTCGAAGCGGAAACCAGGGTGCGAGAACCCTCGGTATCGTCGATGATCTGGGCGTAGATGTTGGCGTTGGTGCGGGTAACGCGCAGACGCGGACGCTCGGCAGTGCCCGAGATCTTACCGCGAACACGACGCTGACGACGCTTGAGACCCGCCAACTTCGCCTTATGCTTATTCATGCTGAATACTCCTTAGAAGTCAGTGCCGACACCTAACGGGGTATCGGACTTGCGCATTAGGTGGGACCTACTACTTAGCGGCCTTACCGAGCTTACGACGGATGTGCTCGCCAACGTAGTGGATACCCTTGCCCTTGTAAGGCTCGGGGGCGCGCTTGCTGCGGATCTCCGCGGCAACCTGGCCGACCTGCTGCTTGTTGATGCCCTTGACGTTGATGTGCGTGTTATCGGGCACCTCGAAGGTGATGCCTTCGGGAGCTGCATAGTTAACGGGGTGAGAATAACCGAGGGACAGCTCGAGGTCCTTGCCCTTGAGCTGGACACGGTAGCCGACGCCAGCGAGCTCGAGGCCCTTGGTGTAGCCCTCGGAAACGCCCACGACCATGTTGTGGATGAGGGCGCGGGTGAGGCCGTGCATAGCGCGGGTCTCACGCTCGTCATCGGGGCGGGAGACGTGCAGGGTGTCGCCCTCGACCTCGATGGTCAGATTCTCATAGAAATCGTTCTCAAGGGTGCCCTTGGGGCCCTTGACGGACACGTGAGTGCCGTTGACTGCCACTTCGACTCCAGCGGGAATCTGGACAGGCTTATTACCGATACGAGACACGGTGATCTCCTTTTCCTTCTACTCGCCGAATCAATTACCAAACGAAAGCGATGATCTCGCCGCCGACGCCGTTGGCGCGGCAGTCGCGGTCGGTCATAACGCCCTTGCTGGTAGAAACGATTGCGGTACCAAGGCCACCGCGGACGCGGGGGAGGTCCTTCACGCCGGCGTACTTGCGCAGACCGGGCTTGGAGATACGACGGATGCCGTTGATGACCTTAGCCTTCTTGGGACCGTACTTAAGGGTGATGTGCAGGGTCTTCTGGGGCATGGTGTCCTCCACCGTGTAGCCCTCGATGAAGCCCTCCTCGTAGATGACACGAGCGATCTCCACGAGCTTCTTGCTGCTCGGCATGGAGACCGTGGCCTTGTTCGCAGAGTTCGCGTTACGGATACGCGTAAGCATGTCTGCGATCGGGTCTGTGACGTTCATGCAGATTCTCCTTCGTTCTTGATGAACACGTGCAGTGGTTCTCCCCCGCCCATAGCGATTGAGCCTACCTCGCACGTTCTTCCTTGCATTGCGGCTGCACACCGCATGCACTGGTAGTGACTTACCAGCTGGCCTTCTTGATGCCGGGAAGCTCGCCCTTCAGTGCAAGCTCGCGGAAGCAGACACGGCACAGGCCGAACTTGCGGTAAACCGAATGCGGACGGCCGCAACGCTGGCAACGGGTGTACTTGCGCGTCGAGAACTTCGGCTCACGGCTGCACTTGACGATCATCGATGTCTTAGCCACTTATTCCTCCTCACATTGAGTATTGTTCGCTCCGCGGCGGGCACGCGCGTCCTGCACGTGCCCGCCGATATCGGAGCAGATGAACCTATTTCTTGAACGGGAACCCGAAGGCGTCGAGAAGGGCCTTGGCCTCTTCGTCGGTCTTCGCGGTCGTCACGATGGTGATATCCATACCACGCTGGTGATCGACGGAATCGAAGTCGATCTCGGGGAAGATGAGCTGCTCGGTAACGCCCATGGAGAAGTTGCCACGGCCGTCGAAGCTCTTAGCGGAGATGCCGCGGAAGTCGCGGATTCGGGGGATCGCCACGGAGGTCAGACGATCGAAGAACTCCCACATGCGGTCGCCGCGCAGGGTGACCTTAGCGCCGATGGGCATACCGGCACGCAGGTGGAAGGTAGCGATGGACTTACGAGCACGGGTCACCATCGGCTGCTGGCCGGTGATGGCGCGCAGGTCGCGGACAGCGCCCTCGATTGCCTTGGAATCGGTAGCGGCCTCGCCGACACCCATGTTCACGACGATCTTCTCGAACTTCGGGATCATCATGACATTCTCGTACTGGAACTTGTCGTGCATAGCCTGCTTGACTTCGTTCTGGTACTTGGTCTTGAGACGCGGGACGTACTTCTCTTCAGCCATTGTTCACTCCTTCATGGGGTTTTAAGCATGGGGCTTGGCCACGCAACTCACCGTCTGTGAGCTGCGGGTTGTCCTCATACCTCCTGTCGCACGACACACCCGTATGGCTAAAAGCGGGCATGACGAAACCTCGACAGGAGCCGACAAAACAGTCGTTACTATACGCGTGTTTTGCCGCCTGCGCCACAAAAAGCTTTACAAGCAGGTGAAATCCACATATCCGCACCGCGCCGGTCGACGATGTAAGCGATTGCGGAATGCAGCCCCGAGAGGGCGTCGCGCTCAGAAGGGGCAACGCATCGCGCTCAGGAAGTATCGCACGCAGGGTCGACACATGGCGATCCGACGGCAGCGTGTCGCACGCAGGCGACGAGCGTCACTGCGCCCGGGCGGCAGCGTGTCGCGATCCGACGGCGACATGCGGCGCTCGGGCGGCAGCGCGCGATGTTCAGGCGGCATCATGCAACATTCATGAGGTCGAGAGGTGAACGAGTGGCGGTTTTTACAACACTTTGAATCGAGTGGCGGTTTTTGAAATGTCCTCGGGACGAATTCATCAAGATGATGCACGATTGACCGCCACTCATTCAAAAGTGCACGTTTTTCCGCCACTCGTTGCCGAGCTGCAAACAGCCATCGATCGTCGAGCCTGCTTTATGGCGTCGATTGCCGACGCCTTTCGTGACGCTAGACAGAATGAAGCAGGCCATATGCGTGCATCTCTCAAACGAGCCTTATAAAGATGCCGTGCGTTATTCGCCCCCTCTTCGAGAGATGCATTCCTATCCAATCCCGTAAACTCTCTCAAACTACGCCTTTGAGCTGCACTGTTAGATTGCCGAAAGAACATGTCGACATCTCGGTTGGATATTTGTAAGACTGCGAGGAAATATCGTTGGAAGTCATACCTTACGCTCTCCCGAAAATCGATCGCCCGGGAGGTAAACATGGCCGCCAAACAAGCCGTCCAGCGCCTTGCGTCCCAATTTGCAGAAGCCGCAGCTCGCGGCGCATGCGTTGCCCCAAATACACAGCGAGACTATCAGCTGCTCAGACGACGTAAAGAAAAAGGCACGGTCCTGGAGCCGTTCCCCAGGTTATTCGCCCCGACAGACTCCTGGCGCGCCCTCGGGGACAGGCAGCGTTATCTCTATGCGATACGCAGCATGGCCGAGAAGCATCCAGACTGGATTTTTAGCTCGTTTAGCGCCGCCGTCATCCACGGCCTCGCCGTTTCGAAAAAGCAGCTGCAAACGATCCACATCAACTCGCCGCGCGGGCATTGCGGAGAAGCTCCGGCTGGAATTGTTCGCCACCGGCCAAACCCGCCTTCGTATGTTATCGAAGGCGGAATCAAAACGACCCCGCTCATAGAGACGCTTTTTACCTGCGCGGCAGTCGGTGGTTTTTCCGAAGGCCTTGTTGTTGCCGATTCGTTCCTTCGCAACGGGGAGATGGACAACGAGCAGCTGCGCGCGCAGTTCCTGGACATCGGAAAGAATCGCCCTGGAAAATCATGCGCGCTCAAAGTCGCTCGATATGCAAATGGAGGGGCAGAAAACGGAGGCGAATCAAAAGCACGGGCAGCCATGATCGAAGGCGGATGGGACATACCGGACCTTCAAGTTGAAATCGACGACCCCATGCGTCCGGGCAATCCCTATCGCGTCGACTTCGTCTGGCTCGACCTTCCAAGACCTGTTATCGGGGAGCTCGATGGCTTTGAAAAATACACCGGACGAGAACCGAGCAACGATGCAAAACGCGCACTCGAGGTCATGGTGCGCGAGCGGCAACGCGAATCGCGTCTCTCGCTCGCAGGATTCACTGTCATGAGGTTCACCATGGCAGATGTGAACACGCCCGAAAGGCTCTATAGAAAAATGGAACTCGCCGGCATTCCAAGGTATTCGTCGAAAGGGTAGCCGTGAAAACCGGTAAGAGCGCGAATGAGTGGCGGCTTTTCCAACATTTACTAATGAGTGACTAATGAGTGGCGGTTATTGAAACAAAAAAAGGCGGAAAAACAGCCGCACAATGCACTGTTTTCCGCCACTCATTTGAAAATGCACGATTTTCCGCCACAGCGATTTACCGCCGCGACGACTTACCGCCACACATATTTGCCGGCACACATTCAACGGGCAGCGAGATCGCCTTCGTGCGCACCCAGTCGGAAGCGCCAGCGGGCGAGAACAATCACCACGAGGATAAAAGCTGCGGCCGAGAGCATAAAGAAAGCCTCCCATTTCTCGTGTCCAAGAAATGGGAAGCAGTTCAAAAACGACTCCGGGGAGGGCATCCAAAAGCATCCAAGACAATGGAACCCCGACACGGGCGAGAACGGCTCGGCAGCCGAGTACTACTCGGCAGTCTTTTTCTCACGAGGGAGCACAAGGTTCAAAATGACCGCGACGACGGTCGCCACAGCGATGGAGGACGTTCCAAACACCGTATTGACCCACGCGGGGAATCCGGCGCCGGCAAGCGCGCCGACGGACTGCTCGATGCCAACGCCAAAGGCGACCGCCAGGCCCATGAGCGTGCAATCGCGGCCAGAAAGGCCCTCGCGCGCAAACATGACCACGCCGTTCATGCCAATGGTGGCGAACACGCCGATGGTGGCGCCACCGATAACGGGCTGCGGAATAGATGTGAGCAGCGCCGCGAACTTGGGAAGCAGGCCGCCGGCCAACAAGACGAGGGCGGCGATAGTGAACACGACGCGATTCACAACCTTGTTCTCGGCGATGATGCCCACGTTCTGACCGTACGTAACCGTAGGGATGGTGCCGAACAGCGCCGCGAGAGCGCCCACCGCGCCCGTCGCGACCATGCCGCCGGAAAGCTCAGCGTCAGTTGCCTCGCGGTCCAGGCCCGCAGAGGACACGGCGGAAAGCTCGCCCATAACCTGCACGACATTGACGATGGAAACGACGCCGATCATGGCACAGGCAGCGGGGTCGAAAACGATCTTATAGGGCAGGATCGTGGGCAATGCAAACCACGCTGCCGTACCCACTCCGGAGAGGTCAACCATGCCCATAAGGGCCGCAATGACAAAGCCCGATAGGATACCCAAAAGGATGCTTCCGAGCTTAAGCGTGCCACGCGCGTAGTTGCCCACCGCGAACGTCACGACAAACGTGGCAATGGCAACGATCCAGTTGGAGAGGCTGCCAAAGTCGGCGCTCCCCTGTCCGCCGGCCATGGACTTCACGGCCACGGGGCACAAAGACAAGCCGATGACGAAGATGACGGTTCCCATCACGACGGGCGGAAACAAAAAACGCAAGCGACGGAAGGCCAGGCCGAACACGACCACAAGCAAGCCGCCGACAAGCTGCGCGCCCAAAACGGCTTCGAAGCCCATCTCGACGCCGATAGCCTGAAACGCCGGAACAAACGTGAAGCTCGCACCCATAACGATGGGCAGGCCCGATCCGATGCGGCCAAACAGCGGGAACTGCTGCAAAAGGGTATCGACCGCAGAAAGCACGAGGGCCGCCTGGATGATGCGAGCCTCCTCTGCGGGCGAGAAGCCGCATACCGACGCCACGATGATAGCGGGCGTAACGATCGCCGCAAAGGCAGCAAGCACGTGCTGAAGAGCCAGCGGGATAGCAGTGACGGGCGATACGTGGCCGCGCGGCGTAAACAGCGCGTCTTCTTCGGGGGCGGAGGCACCTGCCATAAAGCGAGACCTTTCACGAGGGGGCAATGCAACGGGATGGATTATATACTGAGCTGCTTCTTTGTTGTCCTAGTCGCGTATATCGCCGCACGCTTCAACGTTTCTCAAAATATCGAAGCAGGACGAAGCCTACGCAACAAATAACGACGCCCGGTACCAAACGGCCCGGGCGTCCCGCGTCTCGCAATGCCACAGCGCATCACGCACCGTTCCAGCTCGCACCCGGGGCGACGCAAAATCCACGCTATGCCGCATGTGGCCACTCTCCCCGTGCGATAGCCACCATGGCCTGAGGAACCGCGCATTCGTCCACCGAGCCGATGTGCCAGCGCGCGGCAGCAGCGGCACGCGGCGTGGCGTTGGCCACGGCAACCGAGTTGGGAACGTGCTCGAGCATCTCCAGATCGTTGTCGGCATCGCCGAACACGACGACTTCGTCAAGCGAGATGCCCAACTCGCGGCAGATGATGTCGATGCCCGTCGCCTTGCTATACCCCACCGGCACCACATTCATGAACCCAGCCATGGGGGTGTTGAGGCCAAGGCGCGGCACCGCCATCCCCAAGCGCTCCATGAGCGCCTGCGTGCCCTGGACGTCGGCATCGACGAAAACGTTCGCCTTGACCACGGGAAAATCTGGCACGGCATCCACGGGTGTGATATGGGCCGCGTACGAGGGGAAAATGAGGGCAAGAACGTCGCGCTCCCCCTCTACCAAAAAGACCTCGGCGCCTTTAAAGCAGATCATGCCGGCACGTGGCACCTCGCGAACGGCAGCAGCCAGCTGCACTAGGCCCTCATGATCAAGGTATTCCTCGTGGATGAGTTCTCCTTCCGCATAGACCTGCATGCCGTTGGTGGCAAGAGCCGTCGCCACACATGCTCCATCGCCGGCAAAGGCAGGCAGGATCGCCGGAAGGGCACGACCGCTTGCGGGGCCTACAGCAATGTCAGCATCAAGCAGGGCATGGAACGCCTGCGTAACCCGACGATCAACCACCGCATTCCCCCTCGGAAGCAGCGTTCCGTCGATATCGCTCAAGACGAGTTTGATTGCCATGGATTCCCTCTCGACGCAGATTGCACGAACTCCATGCGCAACTCTAGCGCGCATCGCGCGCCAAAACAACGTGCGGCAAACCGCAGCCCTTAAAGCCAGACAAATTCGCCGCGACGTGATGGAGCGAGGGCGCTGCCTCGAGGGCATCATCTATCAATACCTGGCCACGGTAAAACCCATGCACGATCGCTATGCCGAACCCACCAAGACGCTGGCCAACATCGTCACCAACGGTGACCCAAGCGACGCCATCTTCAACCTCATTTCCCTGAATATCGAGGGAGCACTCGGCCGCGAAGCAGAAAAATAAACAAATTGGCAAAAAAGTACTTGCACGTTCAAAACTATTCCCGTATAGTACTTCTTTGTTGCTTGGGGGCGTAGCTCAGCTGGGAGAGCGCTTGACTGGCAGTCAAGAGGTCAGGGGTTCGATCCCCCTCGTCTCCACCACTTGTAACGTCTAAGGTCTCAACTCCGGTTGGGACCTTTTTTTGTTAGCCCCTCAGGGGATCGAACCCCGTTCGGGGCGCGGAGCTGAGGAGACGCGAAGCGTTTTCCAGCGCAGCGCGCGAGGCGCGGGCACGC
>CAKUFD010000008.1 GCA_934647195.1 uncultured Collinsella sp. | reverse complement strand
ACGGCCTCGATCTGCTCGGCCGGGGTGTTGCCGAGGGCGTTGCCGCCGAGGGCGACGACGATGCGGTCGGGCTTGCCGTTATATTTAGGCATCAAATATTCCTCTCTAAAACAAATCAAGCTGTAAAGAAAAAGCGCGGAGAGACATTGCCCTCCGCGCTCTAAATCACAAGACGAATGGAATTACTCGTCCCACGAAAGGCTCTTGCCCGTCTTCTTGGCGAGCAGAAGGAACAGGCCAATCACAACGTTGCATACGATGCAGAAGATAAATACACCCTGGAAAGAACCGGCCAGTGCATAGACCTTCATCATGACCGGCATGCCAAAGGCACCAACGATATAGCCCACGGAGCAAATGAGCGCGAAGATGCGCCCGAAGTCACGAGAGCCAAAGACGTCCATAACCAGAACGGTCAAAGCGGTACCAGCAATGACGTACATAACATCATTCACGCCCGCAGCCAAAATGCTGAGGGTCGAATTACCGCTGCTCATGATGAGCATGACAAACGAGAGGATCGAAACGGCGAGCCAAGACAGGATGGCCTTTGTGCTGCCAAACTTATCACAGGTAGATCCAACAATCGGGTTGAGGAACAGGTCGAAAAGCGAAGCGGCAGAAACCATAAAGCCGCCCACCATGGGATCGAAACCGATCTCGGAAGCATACGTGGGGAACAGCTGATTCATGCAGCACGTAAGCTGAACGAGGCACAGGAAGCCGATGCAGAAGAAGAACGCAGGGGACTTGATGGCACGGGCATAGCTCACGCCACGGTTGTCTTCAACAGGGGTCTCCTCGACAGAATCCGTCGTTTCACCCTCGACATAACCGTACGGCAGCATACCCTTATCCTGAGGCTTATAGCGGATGATCAGAATAGATGCGGGCAGCACGAGCAGGGCGGACACGCCAGCAAGAACCAAATAACCAGTCCTCCAGCCAGCAAACTCGATCACCGAAGTGATAACAGGGCTCATGATCAGCATGTAAATCGAGTTCACAGCCCAAGCGAGACCTATGGCCAGACCACCCGACTTCTTGAACCACTGATCGATAACGTCGGACATAGCGACACCCGTAGTGAAAGCAAAGCACACGCCGATGAGAGCGCCAGCGGCGATAAACATCCAGACCTGGGTGTAGAAGGCCATGCCAGCACCTGCAGCAAGAAGAATAATCTCAACGACAGGCAGCCAGACCTTGCCCACAACCTTCGGGATAAGCTTTCCCACAAACGGGAGAGCTACTGCGAGACCGATGAGCGTAGCGGTGAAATAGTAGGAGAACAGGGAGTAGTCGAATCCGAATTCCTCGCAGACGGGCGCGACGAAGGAACCGGCGATTACGCTGTAGGATCCGGTCGTACCGGCAGACATAAGACCGAGGGCAATAACGAGAACCCAAGCGTAAACCTTGCTGCTCTTCAGTTTGGTGTTTTCCATCGCCATCGCTCCTAGAGACCCAGGAGAGCGCACATGACGGCCTTGATGGTGTGCTGACGGTTCTCCGCCTCGCGGAAGATAACGGAAGCGTTTGCCTCGAAGCACTCGTCGGCAATCTCAAAGCCCTCGGTGATGATCTCGCGGTGCAGGTCGTTCTTGCACTGCTCAAGAAGCATCTTGCCAACGCGGTGATCGGCATTGTGGACGGAGGGAAGCTCGTGCATGCAGAAGATATTGGGGTTGTTGGTGCGCTTGCACAGCTCGCTGGTAACACGATAGGGGTACAGGGACTCGGCATCGCCCAGCCAAGAGTCGTAGTCGTCGGGGTCCAGGACCTCATCGCCGCACTCGGGATTGATGTAGCGCCACTCCTCGGTAACGATAACGTCAACGCCATCCAGGGCATCAAGATCGGAAGTGATGGTGAAAGTCCTGTTGGGAGCGTACTTAGCGTAGCACGCCTCGACCTCGTCGATCATGCTCTGGCACATCTGGTGACGACGATCGTCGGGACCGATGGCGAGGAAGTCCATGTCGAGCATAGCGCACAGACGGCCATACCATACCGGAGCGCCGGCGCAGTTGCCCACGAAAGCCATCTTCTTACCGCGGCTGGTGCGCAGGCCGCCCCACTGCTCTTCCATCGTAAGAGCGTCGGCGAGCATCTGCGTCGGGTGGTCACCAAGGGTAAGAGCGTTGATGACCGGGATGTCAACGAGCTCGGCAACGTCGTAGAGGAACTGCTCGTCCTTCTGAGCGCGGTAAACGATGAGGTCATACATACCGTTGAAAACGCGCATGGCGTCCTTGACAGTCTCACAGTCACCCATATGGGAATTGGTCAGGTAGGTGAAGCCCATGCCAAGGTCGTTGCAGGACGTCTCAAAGGCGCAGCGGGTACGAGTGGAGCCCCACTCGAAGTTTGCAAGCACGTTCTTGCCGGGGAAATAGTGCTGGTCGACACCGGACTTCTTCTGAGCCTTGAGGTTCCAAGCAAGGTCGATGAGGTAGCGGAAATCCTCGGAGGAAAGATCGTGAATGTTGAGGTAGTCGCGACCGCGGAGGCTGTTGTTCATGCCTATATCCCTTTCGTTTCTTTTGGTTTTTAAACACACCTCTCGAGAGGGACGTGTCGCCACGCCCCTTCGAGCGGTTTTTTACTTAGTTCATTGGTTAGCCAGTGTGGATTTCTGGGAATCCCCTTAGCAGCTGGCAGCAACGTCCTTAGTCCAGCAGTGGACACCGCCGCCGGAAAGGTTGAGCGCAAGAGAATCGATCATGATGACTTTGCGATCAGGGAAGCAGCTCTCCAAAACAGCCTGAGCCTGCTCATCCTTCTGCTTCACGACCTCGCTCATGCCCTCATGGTAGTAACGCTGGCCGAGAACGACACCGTTGCAGATCAGGAAGTTGCAATAGCTTGCAGCTGCATAGAAGTGAACGGGGCCTTCGGGCCAAGGCGTGCCGTCCATGAATTTGCCGCCCATATCATCGATGAAGCCCTTGTACAGCTCGTAATCCTCGTCACCAGGAGCGATGACGACCTCAATGGGCTCAGCCGTCGGCATACGAACGATCTCGAAGGGCTTGCCCTCCCAGTCGGTCTCCGCACTCAAGATCTCATAAGCGGCGTCGATACGGCGGCGCGACTCGGCGCCAGCCTTGCTGGAAGCGGCTTCTTCGTCGGATACCTCGGCAAGAAGAATCTTGTTCGGGGTAATGAAGCGGCACATCTCATCGATATGAGCAGCAAAGCTCATGCCAAACACGGGAGTGCCGTCTTCCTTCTCATCCAGAATGCCGAGCCTGTAGTCGTCGTCCTCGAGCATCGGCTGCGGCAGCCAGATAACCTTGTTGAGGTTGTAGATGCGCTTGTACTCAGCCTCGACTTCCTCCTTGGTGAACTCGGGATTGCGCTTGCGGCACTCCGTGTCCTCGATGGTGACCAGAGTCCCGTGACCGTCAAACTCGCGGTCACCGCCCTCGGAAACCATCTCGGAATTCACGATGTCAAAGCAACCAAGCGCAACAGCCATGTGCACGGCAGCCCTGCGCGCAGACTGGCACTCCAGAGAATCCTTATCCCACACGCCGTAATACGTCCAAGCAGGGTTGACCATATAGGAATGACCCTGGTCATCGACCATAATGCTGGGACCGTTGTCACGGACATAGAAGTTGGAATCCTCGAACTGGGTGATTTCGATACGATCAAGATCAACGCCCTCTGCCTTGAGGCGCGTGCAAGCCTCTTCATAAGAGCCCGGAGTACCGCAATTAAGGTTGACGGTGACGTCGCCGTACTCAAGCAGGGCCTTGATCACATCGACGCAGGGCTGACGGTTATCAAAGCCCTCTGCGCGAATGTAGTCGGGAAGCCATGTCACGTAGACGTTGGAACGCTTCTCGAATTCGCCCGGCATACGATAGTTCTCGTACATGGTTGGTCCTTCCGTTGGTTGGTCCTTCCGTCTTTTGCCCGCCTTGCCGTCCGGCCGCGACGCCAGCGGGTGCTTAACTCGTATAGTACTACTATACCTACCGTTCGGTAGGTAATTTTTTGCGTTTGCCTTTTGCCCAGCTTTTTGCACCGTTCACCGTCTATAGTGGTCTCAGCCGAACACGAATGACCGAGGATTTACCCTCGCTGAAACTAGTAATTGAGAGGCGTGACGTGAGCACAAAAGAGAAAATATTGGATGCAATGTACGAACTCGTGGCAGAGGTTGGCTACGACAAGGCGTCTATCGGAAAGATCTGCGATCGCGTTGGAATCTCCAAACCTTCGGTGTATTACTACTTCCCCTCCAAGGAAGAGATTTTCACCGCCCTTTTGGACAGCATGTTTCCGACGATCGACTATCAGCATGATTACTCTTCGATCGTAGATGCGTCCAGTTTTAAAAATGCCCTCATCCAGCTGGGCAATTCGATAATCGGCGGCTACAAAAGCGACGAGAAGCGCCGAAACGTACTGGCAGAAGTCAGCATTCAAGCGAATCGAATCCCTGCCGTCAGAGATCGTCAGCTAACGGCAACGAATCGCACAATGGATGCGCTCAAGGACATCCTCTCTCACGGCGTAGAGATCGGCGCTTTCCCCGAAGGCACCGATGTCACTCTCTATATGCAGCTTCTTTATACCGTACTCGAAGGAACCAGTAACACCGTCGCCCAAGACGAAGGCATTGACGAGAAAGCGGTCTGGTCGGAAGTGGTCGAGCTCATGTTCAAGTAGAGCGGATTGGCGGTGGCCTCCTTGGTATCCCACTGCGAGATCAGGAGGGCCGCCACAAGCCACGAGCCAATACACCGCCCGCCAACTGAATGACCGAATATAGCAAGGGGGCTGATTCTGAAAATACAAAATCAGCCCCTTTCTTCACATCGTAGCAAGCCCTCGCCATCAGAAAGTTAATGCCTCTGCATTGCCGATACTACTCGGCCTGCTTCTTAAGAAAGACACCCGAAACCAAGGCAAACGCAGCAATCAAAACGTTACAAACAATGCAGAAGACAAAAACGCCTTGGAACGATCCGGCGAGCCCGTAGACCTTCATCATTACAGGCATGCCGAATGCGCCAACGACATAACCGGCCGAGCAGACAATCGAATAGATTCTTCCAAAGTCGCGCGACCCAAAAAGCGTAAGAAGAAGCATCGGCATCGCTGTTCCCACAATGGCAAACATAACATCGTTGACACCTGCAGCAACAATTGAAATCGTTTCGTTTCCACTGCTTGCGATGAGCAGTAAGAACGACAGGATGCTTACCGCCGTCCATGCGACCGTCGCCTTGATAGCACCGAGTTTGTCGCAAGTCTTTCCAACAAATGGGTTTAAGAGAATATCGGAGAGCGAGGCTGCCGAAACCATCAGGCTTCCCACGATCGGATTGAAACCGACCTCGCTTGCATACGTGGGGAACAGCTGATTCATGCAGCACGTAAGTTGAGCCAAGCAAAGAAGCAAGATGCAGAGGATGAAAGAGGGCGTCTTCACGGCATCGCGAAGGCTCATTCCTGTAAGAACTTCCGCCTGGGTATCATGCCCGCCTTCTATCGCATCGTTTACAGCCACCGCCCCATAAGGAAGCATGTTGCGGTCAGAAGGCTTAAAGCGAATAACGAAGATACTGGCAGGCAAAATCAAAATCGCGGAGACCAGCGCAAGCACCATAAACCCCGCACGCCAGCCCTGTTGCTCAATCACCAGCGTGATAACGGGGCTGAGAAGCAAGGTGCAGAGGGAATTCACGCCCCAAGCAAGTCCAATGGCAAGACCGGATGACTTATTGAACCACTGGTCGATAACATCGGACATGCATACACCCGTCGTAAAGGAGAAGCAAACGCCGATAACCGCAGCGGAGGCAATGAACATCCACACCTCGGTATAAAACGCCATCGCCGCGCCCGCGGCAATAAGAACAAGCTCAACAGCGATATGCCAAGGCTTACCAACCACCCGAGGAATAAACCGGCTCAGAAGCGGAAGACCAACCGCGAGACCCAAAAGGATCGCGGTGAAGTAAAAGGAGAACGAGGTGTAGTCGAATCCGAGGTCTTCGCATACAGGGGCAACAAAGGAACCAGCAACAATGCTGTACGTTCCAGTTGTTCCGGCGGACATCAAGCCAAGCGCGATAACGACAATCCAAGCAAACATGCCGCTCTCGTGAGCGCGGTCTTTTCTGGCTGGTGCACTGAGAGTCATAGCCACTCCGTTCTGTCGGCAATGCGAATCATATGCCTACCGATAGGTATATGAAGGAAGAGAAAGCCGGTCAAGCGTTATCCGGGGAGAGGGCATCTTAGTTCACCGAGCGGTAATCGATTGGAAAGAATTGGCTTTCTTACAACGCCAAAAACCCACGCACAAACGTGCGTTTTTTGCTCTCCAGGACAAAAAGTGAACGTTTGTGCGTGGGTTTTGACTTCAAGAAAGGTGAACACGACACGGTGCACCACCTGCGACGCGAGGGCGCCCGGGCTCACAAGCACGCTGGCCCGCGGCAGCCCCGCGGCCTCATGCCATATGCACGAGACTCTTGTACACATCCAGACCCGGCAGCAAGCACTCCTCCGAGAAAAGCATCGTGTCTGTATGAAGCGCCGCCGTGGCAAAGGCGGGACAGCCCTGGTCATCGAACGGGTTCTCGACTGGCAAGCCATCAACCGCCGCAACGGGAACGCCACAGCCCAGCAGGAAGAACACGCCCGGGAGGCGACGCTGGTAGAAGGCGAAATCCTCGGCAATCAGCAGCGGTTCCTCAATAAGCTCGAGCTCGGGCACCGCCTGGCAAGCAAGGTCAAACAAAGCGGCATCGTTATCTACGGGTGGGTACCCTTCGGCAAAATCGATATCGTAGGTGCAACCCGTAGCCGCGCATGCATCGTCCAGAACACTCCGAATGCCCGCACGCGCACGATCGAGCATCGAATCGGTAAAAACACGCAGGCTGCCGGCCAGGTGTGCCTCCCCCGCCACGGCATTACACACCGTACCCGCTTCGACCAGTCCGAACTTACAAATACACGGCTCCTCGGCACCCAACATATCCATAAGCTCGCGCTCGGCCACCAAGAACCGCGCCGCCGCAAGCGCGGCGTCATGCGACTCCGCATCGGATACGCCAAGAGTCTTGGCAATGTGGATGCTCTCGCCATGGATATGCACATGTGTCTCGCTCGCACGGGCAAGCATGGGGCCCGCACAGGACGCGACGGTACCTGCCGGCAAATCGGGCCATACATGAAAGCCGAAGATGCGATCGACGTGATAATGCTCGAAAACGCCGCTCTCGCACACCGTCTTGGCACCACCCGTGGTCTCCTCCGCAGGCTGGAACACAAACAGGACGTTGCGCTTGAGCTCCCCTGGATGCTCACGCAAAACGCGGTCGACATACACGGCCGCCGCAAGGGCCATGGCCATATGGGCATCGTGTCCGCACGCATGCATCTTGCCCGGATGGACCGAGGAAAAGCTCGCCCCCGTCGCCTCCTCAATGGGCAGCGCATCCATGTCGGCACGAATCGCCGTGGTAGAGCCGGCATCGGCTCCTGCGTCGAAGAACGCGCAAACGCACGAGTCGCACGGGCGCGTCACTTCACAGGCAAGCCCGTCAAGCACGTCCTCGACATATGCCACGGTCTGATCCAGATCAAAGCCGAGCTCCGGAATGCGATGCAAGTCTCGGCGGTAGTGCACGATCCGTGCGAGGTCAGCGCTACGCTGCATATCGTTCGTATCCATAGGTGCCCTTCAACGCGTTTGATTGCCCGTCATTATAGGGCACGCTTCTTGCCCTCATGCCGCAAGAGGCTCTTTCGCTCGAGTATTACGAAACAATGACGTTGCTGCTTTTCGCCTTGTTTCGCCAATATATTCATGGTACTGTGGCAAAACTCGATAGAGGAGCGGGCGCGATGACGCGCGGGCGAGCCGGCAGGCAATGACCCCGCACCGAGGCAACCCCGCCGAACTTGGTCGACCGGGCACGGAAGGCCAGGTGGGCTTGCGGGAAACACCCGCAAGACTGTCTGCACAGACATTCTGCAGGAGTGCTATCAGAAAAGGAGCCTCAATGGCAAAGACCCCCTTTGTGTCCAAAGACCAGCTGGTCGCTATAGCAAAGCAGTTCCCCACCCCGTTTCACCTGTACGACGAGGCGGGCATTCGCCGCAACATGGAAGCGGTGCGCGACGCGTTTGCGTGGAATCCAGGCTTTAAGGAATACTTCGCCGTCAAGGCGAACCCCAACCCGCGCCTTATCTCCATCCTTCACGAGTACGGAGCGGGCTGCGACTGCTCGTCCGAAACCGAGCTCATGCTCGCGAGCGCCATGGGCATCACGGGCCAGGACATCATGTTCTCGTCGAACGACACGCCTGCGGACGACTTTCGCCTGGCGGCCAAACTGGGAGCCATCGTCAATTTTGACGACATCTCGCATATCGACTTCTTCGAGCGCGTGGCAGGACCCATCCCCAAAACTGTAAGCTGCCGCTTTAACCCTGGCGGGCTCTTCCAGCTGGCAAACGGAATCATGGACAACCCCGGGGATTCCAAATACGGCATGACCGAAGAGCAGCTTTTCGAAGCCTTCCGCATGCTTGTCTGCCGCGGTGCCGAAAACCTGGGCATCCACGCCTTCCTGGCAAGCAACACCGTCACCAACGATTATTACCCCGCCCTTGCGCGGATCCTCTTCGACCTCGCGGTGCGCCTGCAGCGTGAAACAGGCGCGCACATAGCATTTGTCAACCTGTCCGGAGGCGTTGGCATCCCCTATCGCCCCGAGCAAGAACCCAATGACATTCACGCTATCGGCGAAGGCGTGCGCAAGGCGTTTGAGGAAGTGCTCGTCCCCGCGGGCATGGGAGACGTCTCCATCTTTTGCGAGATGGGCCGCTTCATGATGGGCCCCTACGGCTGCCTGGTCACGCGTGCCCTGCACGAGAAGCAGATCTACAAGGACTATATCGGCGTCGATGCGAGCGCGGTCGACCTCATTCGCCCCGCCATGTACGGCGCCTACCATCACATCACCGTGATGGGACAGGAGAACGGGCCGGACAAATCCAATGCCCCGGCAACAAACACCTACGACGTAACCGGCAATCTGTGCGAGAACAACGACAAGTTCGCAGTCGACCGAGCACTCCCCCACATCGACATCGACGACCTCTTGGTCATCCACGATACCGGCGCGCACGGCTACTCCATGGGCTACAACTACAACGGCCGCCTGCGCTCGGCGGAGGTCCTCTTGCGCGAGGACGGCACCTGCGAGCTCATCCGACGCGCCGAGACACCCGCCGATTACTTTGCCACGCTCGATGTCACCCCCACGGGCAAGCAGCTTCTCAACAACCTGAAGAACAATTCCTAAGGAAGGAACTGAATAATGGATATCCGCAATCTGGAGGGCTCGATCGTGGCCCTCGTCACACCCTTTTGCGCCGACGGCAGCGTCGACTTCGCCGCGCTTGAGCGCTTGGTCGATTTCCACCTGCAAAACAACACCGATGCCATGTTGGTACTGGGTACCACGGGTGAATCCGCAACCATGACCGACGAGGAGGACAACACCGTCGTTGCGGCCGTGGTCAAGCAGGTTGCCGGACGCATTCCCGTCATCGCGGGCTCCGGATCCAACTCGACCGCCACGATGCTCGATAAATCGCTCTCCTACCAGCGCCTGGGCGCAGACGGTCTGCTCACCATCACGCCGTACTACAACAAATCCAATGAAGAGGGCATCTACCAGCACTTCAAGACCGTGGCCGATGCCGTCGACATCCCGTGCATCCTCTATAACATCCCCGGCCGCTGCGGATGCGGCATCAGCAAGCGCAACGTCGAGCGCTTGGCCGCTCACCCCAACGTCATGGGCATCAAGGAGGCAAGCGGAAACGTCGCGTTCGCAGCGAGCATCGCGCATCTGCTTTCCGACGATTTTCGCATGTACTCGGGCGAGGACGCCCTCACCGTGCCGCTCATGAGCCTGGGCGCCTCGGGCACCATTAGCGTCTGGGCCGATGTCCAGCCCGCACTCGTCCATGAGATGTGTCGCGCGTACCTGGACGGCAACGTCGAGCGCGCGCGAGAGATCCAGATCGCCGGGCAGCCGCTCATCCAGGCCCTCTTTAGCGAAGTCAACCCCATCCCCGTCAAGGAGGCCCTGAGCCAGATGGGCCTGCTCGACCTCCACTACCGCATGCCGCTCATGCCTATGGCGGACAACACCCGCGCCGCCCTCACGGCGGCCCTCAAGGAGGCAGATATCATTGCTTAACGCCATCATCATGGGAACGGGCCGCATGGGCTCGCTCATCAAGACAACCGCCGAGTCCATGACGGACATATCTGGTGACGCTCTCTTCGATATCAAGGCCCAGATCGGCTTTGATATCGACGAGCTAGCCACGGCACCCACTGCCGACGTGATTATCGATTTTTCCAACGCCTGCACCCTGCCCGCCGTCGCAGCCTATGTTGAGCGCACGGGCGCGGCACTCGTCAGCGGCACCACGGGCTATACGGAGGAGCAGCTCGAGCAGGTCAAGCAGCTAGGCAAGTACGCCCCCGTCATGTGGAGCGGCAACTACTCCATCGGCGTGGCCGCGCTGCGTCACCTGGTAGCCCAGGCAACGCGCGAGCTTCCTGGCTTTGATGTCGAGATCTGCGAGATGCACCACAACCAAAAGGTCGACGCTCCTTCCGGCACGGCAAAGATGCTTCTCGACGAGGTTGTTGCCGCCGAGCCTGAGTGCGGCTACCACGCCCAATATGGTCGCGAGGGCATGTGCGGCAAGCGCGACCCCAAAGAGATCGGCATGCATTCTCTGCGCGGAGGCACCGTCGCTGGCGTGCACACGGTGAGTTTCTTTGGCGTCGACGAGGAGGTCTCCCTCACCCATCGCGCCACCAGCCGCCAGATTTTCGTCAACGGTGCGCTTGCCGCCGCCCAAAACATCGTGAAGCGCGAGGCCGGTTTCTACACCTTTGACCAGGTTATGTTCGAGTAATTTGACGTCAGCCAGAATCACGCAGCGATGCTGCACCTCGTTTTGAAAGGAAGTCATATGTCAAACGACACCAACATGGATGCACAGGAGATCATTAACTTCATCGCGAATGCCGAGAAAAAGACGCCCGTGAAGGTTTACGTGCGCGTTAAGGAAGGCAAGCAGGTCGACTTCGGCTCCGCTCACACCTACGGCGAGAGCGCAGGACAGGTTGTCTTTGGCGACTGGTCTGAGCTCGAGGGCATTCTCGATGCCCATGCAGACGATATCGAGTACTTTGACATCGAGAACGACTGCCGCAACTCCGCCGTGCCCCTACTGGATATGAAGGACATCAACGCGCGCATCGAGCCGGGCGCGACCATCCGCGACCGCGTATCCATTGGAGACAACGCCGTAATCATGATGGGTGCCGTCATCAACATCGGCGCCGTGATTGGCGAGGGCTCCATGATCGACATGGGCGCCATCCTGGGCGGCCGCGCCACCGTGGGCAAGAACTGCCACATCGGTGCCGGCACCGTTTTGGCCGGCGTCGTCGAGCCTGCAAGCGCCACGCCCGTCATCGTTGAAGACGACGTGCTCATCGGCGCCAACGCCGTTGTGCTCGAGGGCGTGCATGTGGGCGAGAATGCCGTCGTCGCCGCCGGTGCCGTATGCGTCGAGGATGTACCCGCAGGTGCCGTCGTGGCGGGCGTTCCCGCACGCGTCATCAAGCAGCGCGACGAGAAGACCGACAGCAAGACCGGTCTCGAAGAGGGTCTGCGCCAGCTGTAGCGGCGAGCAATATGTAACGCGCTATAACAGCAACAAAGCGAGGAAAGCCCGAGGAGCAATGGCTCTTCGGGCTTTTTCTTTTTCCGATGGGTAGGCCCGCCAAGAAAGGCAGTCACAACCATGTCCAGACGAGCTGATAGCCTAACGATATCCAGAAATCCCATCGAAAGGCGCTTATGGGCTTCGTCATCATCGATTCCAGATCCTTTAAATTGCTCCCAGAAGCACTTGAAGCCTGCCGTCTTTACGGTGTAGATGTCGCAGTAATCACTCCGCAATATCCGTATAACACTGCAAAAAACATAGGAGCATTGTGGGCCCTAGAGAAGAGCGGGGCGAATCTCGAAATCATCAATTGCCTCAACAGCGGCGCCGCGATCTGCAATATCATCAACAAATGCGCGGGAACCGCCAACCTCGTAATCACAGGAGAAGTTGCCGTTGCAGCATGCGCGATCAAGCTGGGAGCAAAGGCCATCGATTATCGCGGAAAACCCTTTAACCCAGAAACCCTTGAAATTGATTTGAAGTGGGCAGAGCATCAAAAGGGCCTAAGAACTATGGGGATCTTCGATAGCGATGCTAATCAGCCGAGCATTTCTTTCTTAGACGCCTATCGAGTTGAAGAGGCAATTCGAGATCATGCCGAAAGGCCGCCCCTCATTCCTCAAACCGTCGTCAAGCATGCACGCATTTTAATCGATGCAGACAATGTAGATGTTCAGCGCATCCTCCCTGTTGCGCGCACCCTTGGTATACCTGCCCTCGTCTTGCACGATGAGTTTATTAGTCGTAGCAAACGCTTTCTCCTTACGGACCCAAGATTGGAAGAAGAAAGCATGAATGGATTTTGGATCCAAGAAATTCTCGTACGGCGCGGGGAAAACGCAACGGACCTGAAGATACTCGAACAATGCTTACCCGGCGACGTGGTTTTGACCTGCGACGGCCCCCTCTCTTTCGCATGCCTTGAGAGGGGGTGCACCGTAGTGGACATACATGGAACAAGCCACCAGCCCGGTGACCTGCCCCATCTCAAGAACATTCAAGGTCTTAGGCGCTCGCGCGCGGCACGCGCTGACCTTTTTGAAAACAAGATGGGCAAATATCACTGCATCACGAAGTTCATGAATCGCCTCTACGGAGTTATGGCTGTTGAACACTATGAACGACAGCCAACCCCCTTCTACGCTGTCCAAGCGTCATAAGGCGTCGCTATCCTATCGGTTCTCGATGCTACTGATCTTCTTGAGCTCGATGGAGATAAGGCCGTTGGGCTCGTTGACGAACTCGATGTAATCGGAGTTGGAGCCCATCTCGGCCGGGAAGCTGATCTCGATGCCGGTGTCGGTGCGAATCTTATGATTGCGCACGGCAGCACGCTCGACCTGCTTACGCTCGACAGGCACACGTTCGGGCAGCTTTTCCTCGCGCAGGGCGGACTTAACGCTCTCCTTGATTTGAGGGCTGTCTTCGAAGACCTCGTCGACGATATCCCAGGGAGGCAGCTCCTCATCATCCTCCACGCGCTCCGCCACGGCTGCCTTGACCTTTGCGAGCGCAACAGCGGTGTTAGCGCCGTGCTCCTCGGCGACCTCTTCGACCACGCGCGTAACGGTATCGATGGCCTCCTTGCCCGAGACGCCCGTCTCGCACTGCAGCAGGCCCTCCGGAATCAGCATACGGTCCTCGCCCGCGATCTTGCGCTTCTTGTCCACATAGCCGATCTCCATGGTGCTCGCGCGCACCACGCAGTAGCTCTGCAGCTTCTGCGAGGGGTTAGGCAGAATCGCATAATGGCGGGCGATACCGTTGACGGTCTGGCCGGCATCGGTGCCCACCTCGTGCATAAACGCTTGCTTGCTCGAAAGGAGCATCACGGCAAACCAGCGCACATCGTCGTCATCATCAAAATCGGCAACGAGGATGTCGGTGGACTGGGCTTTATCGGCACGCGAAAGCTCGCCGCCAATGAAATCCGCCACCTGTTGCGAAAGGTCGATGAAGTCGCGCTCGCCAAAGAAATAGCTCTTGAGCTCCCCGCCGAATGCGGACTCCTCGGAAAAGGCTGCTCGCTTGTTGTCTCCGCTCTCTCGTGCGCGACGCAGGTGAGTGGTTACAAACTGACGGCACGCACGGCTGTCTTCGAGGTCAAGCTCGCGCTGGCTAATGACATTGACCGCAGACTCAAAGTCCAGAATATGCAAGATGGCGTGATTGATCTTCATCGATATGCTCCTCGGATGCAAATTGAACCCTGCCATGATACCAGCACAGGCGGCATGCAGACCAAAACTACAGCGCCTTGTTCGATCCAAAATCGCGTTCGCTCAAGGCGGCAGCGACCTTATCTCGCAAAGCAGGAATTCCATCGAAGCGCTCCAGCGACAGTGACGCCCGAAGCGTCTCGATCAAACTGGAAAGCTCGGGCAACTTGGGAGTCAATGCGCAGCGCGCGAAGGCCGCAAGGGTATCAATGAGGAACCTTCGCGTATCGGAATCGACCTCGGCAAGCGCAGAGAGGATCTTTGGCACATTTTGCTGCCAATCGGCAGTGATATCCGAAAAGCGCTCTGCCCCGGTGACGCTCAGCAGCTCAAACAACTCGTCAATAAAACGGCCGCGCTCCGCAGGCGTCACGCCGGCGACCCATGCAGCCAAAGCATCGTCCATATAGCGCGCGCCTGCCGAGAGGCCCTCGCAATAGGCAAAATCGGCCTCCCCATGCGGCACCACCCATGAGAAGGGATTGTGCTGCAAAAGACCAAAATCGCAGCTTTCGACCACAGCATAATCCTCCTGATGCTCAAAGATCATACCGATGATCGAAGAGCGCGGAAGCGTTTTGTCGATCTTGCCGGTAGCAGACAGAGCCTGATACTCCGCGCCGCCCAAAAAGGTTTCGTTAAAGCCGGGTCCATCATGGGAATACACGCGCACAAGGCGCTCGCGCACAGCAGGATCGCACATGCTCGCCGCATAGACGGCAAGGTTTCCACCCTTCGAATGACCACCGCACATAAGCGGACCATCCAGTGCGGCGGTCACCGATTCAAGATATGAAGTGGCCGTTGTTTGTGCGGGAACGGGACAACGGAAGGACATGTTGAAATCTTCCTTCCAGCCCACCATGGTCGAATCGGTTCCTCGATAGGCAACGTAGATGTTGCCATCGGGCAGGCAAAACGTCACAGCGGCAAACTGCTCTTCTGCCGCCGCATCGAACTCCGTACGATAGCCGCATACACGCAGGCCGCGATAGCGCGGGTTCGCGCACACGGCAACCAGCAAGTTCCAACTGCCTTCTGGGTCCCACAGCCCTCCCGTCATAGACTCGCGGCATTCCAAACGCAAAAGGTCGCGAACGTCAACGCCCTCCCAGGTAGCAACGGCTCGCCAGTCGGCGGGCAACCGATAATATGCAAGCCAGGATAAAACAAGGCTGTCAACCGATGAAAACGGTCGCTCGTCCCAAGAATCCCAACAAGTTTGGGCATAGGTCAGGAAGTTGCCCAAAGCGTGCGCGCCTTCTTTGCGATTATCCACGAGGCCCCCTTCTCTCAACATCCCCCATCCTACCCAACCGACAACTTAATACGCCCTATCCCGATAGGAGGCAAGGCGAGAGCGACAGCATGTGTCACATTAAACCTGAGGACTTTTTGACACATCGCCAGGTTAAACAAAAGATGCAGGCCAGAGCCGTTAATGGCCTTGACCTGCATCTTCACATAATGTGTCGAAATAAACCTGTCGACTTTTTGTCACACGGGGAGGGTTTTTACGCCTCGAAGTCGACGTTGGACATGACATCCTTGAGGGCGTCGGCAGAGCGATGGAGCTCGGCGTACTCCTCGTTGGAAAGGGAAACCGGCACGCGGCACTCCACACCGTTACGGCCCACGATGGTGGGCATGGAGATGCAGATGTCATCGAGGCCGTACTCACCCACCATGAGGCTGGAAACGGGAAGGATATGCTTCTCGTCACGCATGATGGCCGTGCACAGGCGACGCACGGACATAGCGATGCCATAGTAGGTGGCGTGCTTCTTGGAGATGATGTTGTAGGCGGCGTTCTTAACGTCGTCGGCGATCCTCTTCTCGGATGCCAGGTGATCGTAGTGACCGCGCATCTCGCAGAAATCGCTCAGGGGCACACCAGAGACGTTGGCAGAAGACCAAACAGCGAGCTCGGAGTCGCCATGCTCGCCGATGATGTAGGCATGGACGTTACGCGGGTCGACATCCAGGTGAGCACCCAGAGCCTCCTTGAGGCGCGCGGAGTCCAGCACGGTACCGGAGCCCAGAACGTGGCTCTCGGGCAGGCCGGACATCTTCATGGCAGCATACGTCAAGACGTCAACAGGGTTGGAAACGATGAGCAAAATGCCCTCGAAGCCCACCTCGCGAATGCGCGGAATAATGGACTTGAAGATAGAGACGTTCTTGTTCACAAGGTCAAGACGGGTCTCGCCCGGCTTCTGAGCGGCACCTGCGGTGACGACGATGATGGCGGCGTCGGAGGCATCCTCATAATCGCCCGCATAGATCTTCATGGGACTGCCGAACGGCGTACCATGGCTGATATCGAGAGCCTCGCCCTCGGCACGATCCTTGTCGACATCAATCAGAACCATCTCGGAAAACAGTCCGCTCTGCATCAACGCGAACGCGGAAGAAGATCCCACAAAACCGCAACCGACGATGGCGACTTTCCTGTCGTTAACCATGGCACTCCCATCTCCCATGGGCCCAGCTGTCTCCCTGGGTCCAACCGAGGTTATTTACAACTCCATTATGAACCACTCGTCGGCTATTCATCTACCGTTTGCCGAAAAGACATGCAATTACGCAGATTGTCTATTTAGCCAACAATCCCCGCAGCCTCGATAGCGGCAACAGCTGCGCGCAAACCATCGGGAGGAAGAACGAGCGCCATGCGCACATATCCCTCGCCATGGGGACCAAAGCTCGCGCCCGGTGTCACGATCACACCGGCCTGCTCCATGAGCTCCTCGCAAAACGCCATGGAATCGGTGCGGCCACCGGGCAGCTTTGCCCAGACGAACATCGAGCCGTGTGCATTAGGACGCTCCCATCCGAGCTTCTCAAGACCATCGCACAAAGCGTCGCGACGCTCCTGATACATCAAGCGCTGATGCTCAACTTCATCGAGCGGACCGGTAAGCGCGGCAATGGCTGCCTTTTGCAGCGGCAGGTACATGCCAAAGTCAATCTGGCTGCGAAGTTTAGAGAAAGCGGCCACAACATCGGAACGACCCACCAAAAAGCCAATGCGCGCACCGGTGACGTTAAACGACTTGGAGAGCGAGAAGAACTCCACGCCCACTTCCAGCGCGCCAGGATACTGTAGGAAGCTCCCGCCGCGCGGGCCATCGAAGGTGATATCCGAATACGCATTGTCATGAACGATAAGCAGGTCATGCTCGCGCGCAAACTCGATGATCTGGGCATAGAGCCCAGGCGTGCCCACCGACCCAACAGGATTAGCAGGAAGCGAGACGATCATGTACTTGGCGCGGTCAGCCACCGCAGGATCGATATCCTCCGCATACGGCAGGAAATCGTGCTCGGCGTTGAGCGGATAGTATGCAAGCTCGCCGCCGGCGATCTTTACGCCCGCCTCGAATACGGGATAGCAGGGGTCGGGCACAAGCACCGTATCGCCCTCGTCGAGCATGGCAAGGCCAAACACGCCCACGCCCTCCTGCGTTCCGTTAACGGAGCACACCATATCGGGCGTAATGCCCTCCACGCCAAAGCGACGCACGTAATAGTCGCACACGGCCTGCTTGAGCTCAGGCAGGTCGCGCAGGGAGTACTTCCACATCTGAGGATCTTGGATGGTCTGAGCCACGGCATCGACCACATGCGGGTACGGCTCGAAGTCGGGCGTTCCCACCGAAAGGTTGTAGATGGTTCGGCCCTCAGCCTCCAGAGCGACACGGCGGTTGTTGAGGGCGGCGAAGACCTCGTCACCAAAGCGATCGAGCCGGCTGGAAAACTTCATAGGTCGAACCTTTCGATATGTGGGATAAAAGCGATGGTTTTCAGTGTAACGCCGCCGCGCACCCGCAACGCCGAAAAAGGGCACAGATGCACGGCAGCGTTTACTAAGCAGCCTGGGTTGCAAATACCCGACAGCCCTTACAGGGCTTCAAGCTGCGCTTGCCACAGCGCAACCGCAGCGTCACTCGGCATGCGCAGGTCCCCGCGCGGGCTCACGGCAACAGAGCCCACCTTGGGGCCATCGGGCAGACAGCTGCGCTTGAATTGCTGCGAGAAGAAACGCCAGTAGAACTTCTTAAGCCATTTCATGATGGTCTCGGCATCATAGGTACCCGCGCGGGTGTCGTCGGCGTCGGCGCCGCCCGCATAGCGCCCATCGAAAGCGGCAAGCGCCAGTCGATACACCTTTTTTGGCGCAAACCCACAACGCAGCACCTGGTAGAGGAAGAAATCGTGCAGCTCATAGGGTCCAACGAGATCCTCGGTCTTTTGCGAGATCTTTCCGCCTTCCGTTGCGGGAAGAAGCTCCGGAGAAACCGGTGTGTCAAGGACATCGAGAAGGACGGCCGCCAGGCCTTCGTCACCCTTAGCCTGCGCCTCGTCGGCAACATAGCGAACCAGATGACGAACGAGGGTTTTGGGCACGCCCGCATTGACCCCGTACATGCTCATATGATCGGCATTGTAGGTGGCCCAACCCAAAGCTAGCTCGGAAAGGTCACCGGTGCCCACCACCAAACCGCCCTCGCGATTCGCCACGTCCATAAGGATTTGCGTGCGCTCGCGGGCCTGCGCGTTTTCGTAGGTAACGGAATGATCGGATTCACTATGTCCGATGTCCAAGAAATGCTGTCGCACTGCAGCGGCGATGTTGACCTCGCGCAGCTCGCAGCCGAGTGCCCGGCTCATGGCCGTCGCGTTGCCGTGTGTACGGTCGGTTGTTCCAAACCCCGGCATCGTGATGGCGAGAATTCCGCTGCGATCAAGACCCAGCAGGTCAAAGGCACGGGCGCACACCAGCAGCGCCAACGTGGAATCCAGACCACCGGAAACGCCGATCACCGCACGCTTGGAATGCGTATGCGCTAGACGCCTGGCAAGGCCGTGCGCCTGAATAGCGAAAATCGACTCACAGCGCTCCGCGCGACGACTGGGGTCTGCCGGCACAAACGGGTGCGGGTCGACAAAACGACCGCCAAGCGAAACCTCACATACATCAAGGTCAAACGAGGAGATGGCATAGCCCGAAGCATCCGCCTCGACAGCGAACGTTGACATGCGGCGACGCTCCGCCGCCAAAAGACCAAAGTCAACCACAGCAGCAGCACCCACGGCGGCGTGCCCCTCCCCCGCACGAATGAGCTCGATGTCGTCGAGCGGATCGGCCTCGCGCAGCATACGACCGTTCTCGGCAACCAGGCAGTGGCCGCCATAGACCACGTCCTGCGTCGACTCGCCCCATCCGGCGCTGGCGTAAGCATAGGCGCACATAAGACGAGCGCTGGTGGAAGCAACCAGGCTGCGACGATAGTCCGCCTTGCCCACTAGCTCATTGGAAGCCGAGAGATTGCATACGAGCGTGGCACCCGCGCGAACGGCAGCGGTGCTCGGAGGATCGGGAACCCAGAGGTCCTCGCAGACCTCGGCTGCAACGACGAGACCCGGCATGGTGTCGCACTCAAAAAGCTGCTCGGTACCAAAGGGAACCTCATCGCAACCGGCAAAACGAACCATACTCACCGACGCGGGGCCAGGACAGAAGCGGCGACCTTCGTAGAACTCGCCGTACATGGGGATATTCCGCTTGGGCACAAGACCCAAAAGCTCACCGTGGCACAGCACCGCGGCGCAGTTATAGAGCTTCGCCGCCACACGCACGGGCACGCCCGCAAGCACGAGGGAATCGACACCCGCCGTCTCTTCTGCCAAGCGGGCAACGCCCTCCTCGGCAGCATCGAGCAGTGCCTCTTGCAAGAACAGGTCCTCACAGGTATACGAGGTGATAGCGAGCTCCGGAAGCACCACAACCTGAGCATTCGCCGCGCACACAGCCTCAACGCATGCATCGACGTTGTAATCGACATCGGCCACACGCAGCGCTGGCGTCATCGCGGCAACTCGAACAAACCCGTCTTTCATATCAATCTCCCTCGTATTGAACGTGTAGCGGATGCGTCAGATAAAGCGTTCCACGCAGGTTTTCACACCGCGCGTGGCAGCGAAAAAGGCAATCAGGTCGCGCTTTCTCATCTCAAACCCCGATCCCGCGCCCTGTGCCACCGCAAGCGCCGCGCGCCGCTGTGCCCCCTTGGGCGGAAGCGTGCACCACTTCTCTCCGTAGACGTCACGCAGCAAACGAGACAGATGCAGCGCGCACACATCCGCCTCCGAAGACGGCAGACGCACCAGATCGAACAGCGTCAAGTCCAAGCACCAAGCAACCATCTCGCCCGGGCACAGGTCAAGCAAGCCGCGCTCGCGCCATTCGTCAAAGATCACTTCGAACATCAAGAGATGTTGCTCGACCTTCTGCGCACGCGATGCCTCGGTGTTATACACATGGGTGAGCGACCCTTCCGTCATACGATAGCGATAGAGCTTATCGGGGATGAGCACCGTCTTCTTACTCAAGGGATAGACGACGAACTGATATGGAACATCCTCCGCAAAACGCAGGCGCGTCGAGAAGCGAATCTGCTCGCGCTCCATAAACGTGCGACGCATGGCGGTACGCCACGCATAAGGCTGGGCATTTGCAGAGAAGAGCAGCGCGGCATCGAAGGTATCGAACGTCGCCGCAGCGGGACTGAGAAGCTGCTGGATGCGCTTTGAAGCACGATCCTCGGGCTCGCACACCGCGCCAAACGTCACCACGTCGGCGCCGGTGGTGTCGAACACCTCCACTAGGCGGCGGCACAGATCGGGCGACACGGTATCGTCGGAATCAACGAAATCGATGATGCGCCCGCGTGCCACGTCCATGCCTGCATTGCGTGCGGCGGAAAGCCCCTGGTTTTCCTGAGCTATCACGCGAATCCTTGCATCGCGGGCAGCGTATGACTCGAGGATGCCCGCACAGTTATCGGGCGAGCCGTCGTTGACGCAGACAATCTCGATATCAGCCTCGGTCTGTGCAAGAAGCGAGTCCAGACACGCGCCGAGCGTGGCCTCGGACTTATAGACCGGAACGATAAGGGAAACGACGGGTGTCGCAGTCGAATTATTCATCATCTGACCTGCTCTTCGCATAGGCAAGAAGGAGCCCCGGGCCCCCAAGCTTGAGGTAATGCATCGCGCGCCCGAGCTTGCCTGCAGTCGCATAGCGCTCGTTTGCCCGCGCCCACGCAGCGGGATCTTTCAAGATGCTCTCTAGATTCGCACGCTTCCAGGGCTTAAGGTCGGCAAGCTCGAACGTATGGTCATCAAGCGCCGCTTCGAACTCGGACGCCATGCGCTCCATAAATATCACGCGAAACCGGGGCGCCAGACGCACGTAGCTCCACATATAGGAGTCGTACTTCACCGCCTGGCAAATACGCGCCAGACGTGCCGCCTCTTCCTCACCGCAGCGACCGGCATACTCGCATAAAAGCCACCGTTCAATCTCGGCATATTCGTCGTTGACGCAAAAGACCTTGTTCGAGGCGTTGACCGAGGAGCCCTCGTTGTCCTGGCGATACGAAAGGATCGAATCATGAATCCATACCGCTCGATCCGCCAGGGCAAACGCCTTGAACGTAAAAGAGGCATCTTGGAATGCGGCACCCGGCGTGGGAAGGAAGCGAATGCCACCGTTTTCCAGAAAATCGCGTCGATAGATGGCCGACCAGATAGAGGGCTTCTGATGGAATGCAAAGGCATCCGCCGCGGGGCGCACGACCTTGTCACAACGGCTGGGAGAGAACATCTCAAAGAGCTCGCGGCGCTCCTCGGGCGTCGACCAGTAAAGATCGAAGTTCCCTTTTGCAATCTGGGCGTCGTGAGTGCGCGCGGCATCGACCAGCTTCTCGAGCGCATCGGGCGCCATGAAGTCGTCCGATTCCAGAATGCCTATGTACTCGCCGCGGGCCTGGTCGAGCCCTCGGTTCATAGAGTCGCCATATCCGGAATTCGCCTTGTCGATCATGACGAAGCGCGCATCGCGCTCCATATACTCGCGAATGATTGCAGGGCTCGAATCGGTAGACCCGTCATTGATGCAGATAATCTCGATATCCTCGAGCGTCTGCGCCGCAGCGGAATCGAGGCACTGTCGAAGATAGCGCTCCACGTTATAGATGGGAACCAGAAGCGATAGCACCGGTTGAGCGTGTTGATCCACAAAGCCACCTTTCGAGCCAAACATGATTGCCTCCATAATACCCCGCTATGCCCCAGCACGCGCCGGCGCGGCGTCTCGCCTCTCAGACACCACCGGAATGCGCGATTTTTCTCAAGACGCCGCAGGGACTCTATAATGAATCCATCTGAAATAACGTCGTAAAGGTCTTCAAACGTGAGCGAAATCCAAACAGCTGGCACCAATGCATCGCCCATCGAGCGCCTCGCGCTCGTCGTGGTCACCTACAAGCGCCAAGAAATGCTCGCGAACCTCTTCGATTCAATCGCCGCGCTCGACAATGCCCCCTGGCGCATCGTGATCGTGGATAACGAAAACTCTCCCGCCACCGAAAAGATGGCGGCAGAATTCAACGAGCGCTGCGCGACCCTTTGGGGCCGTGATGACGAAGCGGATGCCAAGGGAAACCTCGACCGCGTGGTCTACGCCCCGCAGCTTGAGAACACGGGCGGCGCTGGCGGCTTCTCGGCCGGCGTCAAACGCGCCTACGAGCTAGGAGCCCAATGGTTTTGGGTCATGGACGACGACGTGCTCGTTATCCCCCAGGCCATCTCGCGCCTGGCCAAGTGGACCGATCGCTACGACGTAATCCAGGGTTCGCGCCTTGATTTCGACGGCGGTGCGTTCTTTTGGCAGTATCAGCTCATCGTGCCCCTGGGTATCCCCAACCCGGTTGCCCCCGCCAATCTGGGAGAGGCCGGATGCAAGCCCATGAATCAGCTCTGCTTTGAAGGCGGCCTCTTCAGCCGCCGCGTGGTGCAAAAGATCGGCTATCCCGATGCGCGTTTCTTCATCTACGGAGACGACGCCTGCTACGGCTATCTCGCCAGCAAGCACTTCCCCGCCGCCGTGGTATCCGACCTCATCTTGCAGCGCGCCCGCGTGGTCTCGAATTGGGACATCGCCGGCAAGCGCCAGCTCAACTCCACCAGCGACACCAACCGCTACTACATCATGCGCAACCGCGGATTCCTTGCGCGCTATCTCAAGCTCTACGGCGATTACAACCCGGTGCTCTTCCGTTTGGGCAACGTTGCCACCTTCTGTAAGGAACTCATCCGTCTTGCCGTCGTGGACAAGACGTTCAAGACCGGTGTACCCGCGCTGCGCCGCGGATGGAAAGATGGAGCAAAAATTCTCTCCGACCCCTCCTGGAAGCCCATGCCACCCGTCGAATAGCAGCCACGTGATCAAGCGCCCGACAACCGGGCGCTTTTTTATCGCAAAGTGAGCACCTCGAGTCTACGCTCACAAGAGTCAGACCCTCACAGAAGCGATGCAAAACCAACACAGCCTCTTAACGTGTGTCGGCACTTTCTGTTGACTCAAGCAAATGCGTTCACAAACGCGGCCCGGGGTACAACAATCGAGTGCGCGCCACGCGCATACCGCGAAACGCAGCCCTAAACGAACCACCTATGCCGCGGGAGGAGAATTCCGCCATGGCCCTCAATAATGCACAAGAACGCTACACCGACACCCGTCGCACCCGTGTCTACCAGCGCGAACAAGAACAGTTTATCGGACAAACCCAAGCGATTGCGCCTAAAGAGAAGTTGCTCGAGGGACTTTCCATTCCTCAGGTTATCGCCGGCGCCGCAGCAGCTGCGACCTCTGTCGCGCTCGCCTCGCATATCGGCATCGCGGGCTCGGTGATCGGCGCAGCAGTAAGCTCCATCGTGACCGTGCTGAGCTCGCAGGTCTATCGTCACTTTCTTTCGGCGGGCGCCGCAAAGCTCAAACATGAGCCGCAACGGCCCGGCCCTTCAAGTGCCTATGTGTCGGGTTATGGCTACAGCGAGCGCGCCGCACAAGGCTATTACGATCGTCAGCCCGCGCGCTACGGGGCACGCATCGCCCCCACTAAGCTCCAGGCGCGCGCCGCGGCCGAACGAGCGGCAACCCAACGCAAGGTGATCGGCTTCTCCGTACTCGCCGGCGCGCTCGCCGTCGTCGTATGCGCGGGAGCCATCTGGCTATTCACCGCTGGTCAGGGCCTGGGCCAGCGCATCGATACCCTCTGGCCCGCCGCGAATGAGCAGCCAGAGGATACGACGACGCGAAACAGCGCGCAGGCATCGGCCAGCGATAACAACAAGGACGCTGATGCGTCCGATTCCGCCCCGACGAGCACCGACACCAGCGGCAAGGCCGACGACACAAGCGCCAGCAGCGGCGGAACCTCGGGCGATGCCGCCCAGGGCGGAACATCGAGCGATAGCTCCACTTCCGGGGGCATGGGCGCACAAGACACCTCGAGCAGCCAAAGCAAAACCGATGGCACGGGCGACACACAGAACAATTCGAACAATTCTGCCACGCAATCAGCAACCGCAGCGTAAGAGACGAGGCGCCGAGCAGCTCAAAATAAGCTGCTCGGCGCCTTTTTACAGCGCATCGATGCGAATGTTGAACAGAATCGCAATGCCTCAAGTAGACGAAAAAACGAAAGCCTTTGACCTGCGGCTTTAATGGCCGCAAACCGTTGTCTACTTGAGGCCCTTAGATCCTGATTGTGAGCTTGGGCCGGACAGGGCGGGCCAAACGCAAAAAGCCGGGACGGTTCACGCTCAAACTGTCCCGGCTTTCATTTAAAAACAAGCCATGCGTGGAGCACTACGCCGCAAAGAAGCTCTCGACAAGCCAATGCGGTAGCTCATCCGAGACGACGCGCCCAAGCACGTAGGCGCACGATGCCGTGATAAGAGCACGGATATGCAGGGCATCGTCACCGGCCTCAGCATCCACGATGAACGTAGGCGCGTCCCCATCCTCGAGAGAGCCCGGGATGGCGAGCAAGGTACGGCCCAGCGGCGGATAGTAGACGGAGGTCGCCACGCGGTGGTTGCGCGCGGCAAAAAGCAGCGCCTTCTGCGCCAGCGCGCGCTCTTCCTCGTCGAGGCCGGCATCGTCAACGACGGTGCGGCCAGACGCGAGAACCGAAGCGTCTGCAGGTTCGATCTTGGCAAGCGGCTCGTAGGACTCGAGCGGATCTTGAACAATGCAGCCGATGTACCTCATCGGAATATCGGAATCCTGGGGCATGAAGACGGCTGCGATGGGCTCCATCTTGGGCGTGCACAGGCCCGTGGCCATGAACACCGGCTCTTCGCCTCCCGCAGCGGCCAGTAGCCCCTCGTCAAGTGCACGGCAGAAGCGAATGGCCAAGTAGTCGTAGAGCATGTCAAAGACCAGCAGCCTCTGAGCCAGGGAGACGCCCTCGGGGTAGGTCCAGGGCTCGGGAGCGGCGAAGTCGGCCATCTCTTCGAGCGCCGCATCCGGGTCCTCGAACTGAACGAGTGTGGCGAACGTCGAGCGCGGATTGAGCAGATAGGCGTCCTCGGTATCCCGCTCGGGATCGATGGCATACCATGGGCCGCCGTCGATGAGGGAGAGCTCGGGAATGGCGGGTTCACCGGAATCCAAATCGATGCCGTCGACGTCCTCGATCGCCCACGCCATGCCGGAGCCGGAGCTCTTGCGGATGCCCACGAGCACGGGAGAATTGTCCTCGGCGTGCACATAACGCAGAGGGAACGCGGCCCAAGCGCGCTTGCCGACGACGGAGCCCATGCCGCGGGCGATGCGGAAGTCCTCAGTGAGAAGTTGCATGATGTCGCATCCAAAGGGCAGCATGCGGGCAAGCAGGCTCAACTGTGGGCCCGGGCAGTGAACCTCGGCAGCGAAGTCATGCGGATAGTCGGCCAGAGCCTGTGCCGAGGGACGCTCGGGCGCGTCAAACTCCGCAGCCGGATCAGGGTCGGCCACGGGATCAGACGCGGGCACGGGGCCTTCCTCGCTAGAGCCGTCATCCTCCAGGGCAGGCGGCTCGGAAGCGATCTGCGGCTCGCGCTCCGGGTCAAGCTCGAGCGTGGTGATGCCCGCGTTGGCATTATCCGGGTCGTAGACCACCGTGAGGGAGATGCCGGGACGGCCCTCGTCTTCCTCGGAGGGCTCGACCGCAGACCGCGGCACCCCTTCCCGAGCGGCGGCATCGGAGTCTTCAGCGGCCTCCACGGCCGCCCCGGCAGCATCCTCGGCCACAGCCTCAACGGCCTCCGCGGCCTCGGCAATGTCGGTAGTTGCGGGCTCAGACGCGGCCGCAGCTTCGACAGGCGGCTCCTCGGCTGTAGTCTCGGCCTCGACCTCCACAACGGGCTCCTCGCGCTTGACGCGCCGGGGCTTCACGGCCTTGAGGGTCTTGTCGCCCTTCTTTTTCTTCCAGGACTTGCCGCCGGCGCCGCCCTTCTTCTCGGGAGCAGCCAGGGCCTCGTCCCATGCAGGCTGCGCCACAACGGTCGCGTACACGCGTCCGCCCTTGAACACGGTGAGCTCGACAAAGTCACCCAGCTCCTCGAGCAGGTCGCGCGTAGCGTCAAAGCCCAGGTCGGCAGCACTCATGCCCTCGGCCTCGAGCGCCTCCTCCACCTTGGGCATAAACGCCTGCTTGCCGCACCCGAGCGCATCGCGCAGCAGTCGATACAGATAGATATGGTTTCCAAGCGAAAGCTTGCCGGTTTTGCTCATGGTTCTCTCCAAGCTATGCCGTCTTATCGAAAAACCGGGAATATCGAAGGCGCCCGCGACAATAGCAAGATGTCCCGAGCGCCTCGCAATGCTCCGTAGGTTTCAACGCTTCACTTCGCAAAAGTAAACCAGTTTCGATGCATGCTGTAAAACAGATTTACCAGCTAAGTGATACTCATGGTATCACCATCGATACAGAGCCGCCCATCAATTAAAACTATCCCCTAAATGCACCTCTTAGCAGCGCTTTTCCCAGTGCACGACAAGTTTGTTTTCCAAGCACCCCATCGATATCCACCTTGACGATTTGACAAGATAACCACGACTGGAGACTCTTGACCGTGTTGGGACCGCACCAGCCATCAACCGATGCGCCCACCTTGCCTTGAGGAGCGCGAATGACAGGCGAGCCGAACGAGCATGAGGGCAAAAACTCCCAGGACGCCGTATCTGCATTGGGAAGGCATTTGCGGTTCCGCTGCGGCTGACGGCTGATAATCCCGTCGACCACGCAGCCAAGCTGCCGCTGGAGCTCAGAGGAAAAGCGCGGTCCCCAGTAATCCAGATCGCCTAAGTCCGCCAAGGCAGCAGAAGAACCAGCGCCCCCGCCCGCCGCTACAACCCCTGCGCCTAGGCGTTCATTGACGGCTTTTGCTAAAAGCGGCATGCGCGCCTTGAGATACGGGCCGGGACACGCGGTCGCGGCAAACATATCATGGGTCGTCAGCGAACCAGAGGCATCGCCCGTCCAATCCAGGCGTGCAATGCCGTTGCGCCGGCATATGTCCACGCAAAGAGTCACCAAGGAGTTCCAAGCCGCAGCGGATACGGGCCAATCGCCGCCGCGCGAGCTGTTAGCGACCTCAATCGTCACCGCCCGCTGATCGTTAGCCGCGCTAGAACTTACCCAGGAGCGCCGCGACTCATCAACATAGAGGGCGATGCGGCCGTCACTCCCGATCCCGTAGTTTGCGGATGCCTGACGAGAGGGGCGCGAGAAGATCTCCCCGCATGTCTCCACACTCAAGTTGCCGGCCATGTGATGCGGGGTGATCTTGGAAATTTTGCCCGCTCTCGCGCTACTGTTGGAGCTGATCTTCGTATAGGACACAAGTGAGCTATTCGACATGCTCATCATCCCCTTTCGTCGCAGCAGATGCGTCCTCGTCCAGCACGGGCAGCGTGGCCAGACTGGTAAGCAACGAGAGAATCGCTGCCACGCCCGCGACGCTCAGACAATAGCCCCACGACACCTCTCCAAACGCGGCCCCCACGGGAATGGCCGCAATCATGGTCTGCGCCGTAGCCTTGATAGCCTTGACGAACGCCGCCCGAATCCATGATTTAAAATCCGTCATCAAGCAACTCGCCTCCACATGGAAACGACGCGGTACGGCGGCAGGTTGTTGTGCGCCTGCCCACGCCGGTGCTGTTCACCGAGATTCCGTGCGTATGCACGCCGGCGCTGCTGCTCGTAACGGTTCTGCCGGCACCAGATACGCCCGCAAGATGGGGCGAGCAGCGCGTGGTGCCCATCTGGCCGTCCAGGTCGAATCCCACCATATGGCTATGGCCGCCGGCGGAGCCGGAGCTCGCACCATGCGTATGCGCGGGCATCTCGGAGGTCGAGAGCACATGGGTCTCCTCGCCGCCCGTGCTTCCCACCGTGCGCCCGGTCGACCGTGCATACAGGAACACGCCCGTCACCTCGGTCCAGGTTGTGCCCGGCCACAGCTCATTGGGATCTCGTGCATCCCAAAACTGCACGATCGCGCCTACGGGGTAGATAAGATCAATGTCCAGGGAACGTGCAGGAAAATCTCCCAACGAGAGAATCCCTGTCACCGTCGACTGATGGGCGTATGTCTGGACAAGGCACCTGTCGCCCGGTTTGGCCCCCATGCAGGCCGTGGTTGCGGGAAGGGATGCGAATTCGTCGTCCTCGACCTCAACATCGATCGTGCCGTCATCGTTGACGCACGAGACGTAGCCGTAAGCAACAGAGACGCCCAAGTTCTTTTGACCCAAAAGGTCCTGGGCCAGCTTTCGGGCCCCATTGCCAATCACGCTTTCCAAATCGCTCTGCATATCTCCTCCTTTAACGCTCGTACGCCCGTAGCACGCTTGTGGCACGACAGCCGTCTGCCAGCGAGATCTTTTGTTCCGCCACCTCGAAATTGCCAAAGATGGCGCCCGACGCATATCGCATGCAGACCACGTCTCCACAAGAAACTGGCTGGTAAACATGAGAGACCGTCACCTGCCTGAGCACGCTTCGCTGCGTCGCCAGCAACTCCGCGGCCTTTGAGTCCGCAACCTCCTGCGTGCCAGACTCGTTAAACGAATACTTGGCCACGCGCTCGCGCCCCAGCGACGGAATCGAATACGGGGATGCGGGGTCATCATCGTAGGCATAGCCCGTAACGGTATCCCCTTGTGAGGAATACGAGACCTTGACCACGTTGCATACGCTTGAGCGATCGAGCTCCTCACGCACCTCGCGCTCGAATCGCGCGTTCTTCCCTTCGATAAAGGAGGCCTTGGCACAGCGCCGCTCGGCAGACCGGTCGCGAACCATGAGCACAGTACCCATGCCATCCGTCTGGCAGCTCCTATAGCCCGCGAGGGCAAGCAACGCGCTGACGGCCTCGAGCTTGTTCTTGGCATCGCCGCCAGAATCGCCCAGGCCAAATGTCAATGTGCCACCCAACAGGTAATCGCACGGGTCATATTGAACCCGCAGACCGCAATCGGCAACAATATCGCAAGCCGCCTCGACGGCGTTGGTGCCCGCGGGAAGCGAGAATCCCTCGAGAAAATCCGTGTCCGCGAGCTCCTGCAAGCGCCCGTCGAGCACAAGGGACCCGCCGTCTTCGCCGCCGCCGACTTTGCGCTGAGGACTGTTGACGATAAACGTTCCCAGCGCACACGACTCATTCGACCCATCTTCAAACGTTGCGTCCAGATACACGCGAATAAGATCGGTGCCGATGTCGAATGACCCGCGATACTCAAGCGATGCACCTTCGAACACATCGGTACCCAGTTTGCGCGTGATGCTCCCACCGCGCACGATGTTGGTAAGGCGCTCGCATTCCAGCCCGGTTGTTCTGCTCACGCGCATATACCGGTAGCGCGCTGTAAACGGAAGCGTCCAATCAGCCATTGTTCGCCTCCCTAAAGACCAGCACATCGCCTTCGAGCCCCACGGAGTGAACCGGTGGGTAACCAGCGGACACATCGTCGGAAATGCTCAGGTGAACGCGTTCTCGATTACCGAGCGGGTCGCGTATCCAGCAGACGGGTTGGGATCGCACCACAGACATGAGGGCATCGTGCTGCAACTGGTCACATACAACCGTTGCAGCAACGGAGGCCGTCTTGTTTCCCGAGGGATAGAACTCCGGCAGACCATCGTTTTCTCCGCCATCGGCAAAGGTAAAAAGCGTTCCCTCGAGCTTGGAAGAGCGCGAAAGCGATGTTGCGCGGCGCGTAAGGGCGCAACGCGATGCATCGGCACCGGCGTTCACCGCAAACGCTCCGGGCAACACCAGCATGGCATCAAGGCCAATGGCCGTAGCCGCTCCAGAGAGCGCGTACACGGTGACGAGATACGTGAACCCTTGGTTAAGCGGCGGCAGCGGATCGCGAGCGAACTCGCCGTTCCCAAGCCGGTCGGCAACGAGCCAGCGATCCCCGTTGGGCAGAATACGGGCAACGGAAGCATATTCCGCCTGCGGCTTGCCCTCCTCAGAGCCAAAGAATACCTGCACGAAGGCAGACGCGTCCTCCTCTTTATAGGAGATGGAGGCGGTCGGAACGACAGGCTGCTCGTATTCAGTCCTAAACGAGCGTTCGCTTTTGCCGGAAAGCGAAGAACCGCCGATTGCGGTCAGGCGAACCATGTATTCGGCGTTGTTCTGCAACATGTACACGCTGGGAGCAAATGCGAACTCGCGCGAATCGGATGCAAGCGCAGACCGGTATACAACGGTTCCGGCACGGTCGAGCAGCTCGATAGACTGCGCAGCAACGCCCGTTGCGTCAACGATATCCCACGCAACTTGGCAGGGCAGGGCATCGATAACGGCGTCATCGGAAGCAGGCAGCGAGATGAGAATCTGCGGAACGTCTGCCAACGTAAACACCACAGCACCGGACCAAGCGCCCCAGCCGTCGTACAAGCCATGTGTCCTGATGCGGATGGAAACCGTTGCAGGGCTCTCAGTTTGAGAATAGTCGTATTCCGTAGCAGCGCCCTCGATGATGACGGTCTGTGCCGCCCCGCCATCGACCGCGATTTCCAGCTGGGATGAGAAAACCTCGCTGCCGTCCGGATGGTTCGCACTCCAGACAAGATGCGCCACACTCCCCGTCTCCAGAACGGAAGCGGGACGCGAAACGACGGTCGGGGCATCCGGGGCAACTACAGTAGTCACCCAACCGGTTTTAACCCACCCGGAATACAGCCCGTCGCGGCGAGCGCGAACGCGATATACCACGCCACCAGCCGGAGTCCCGTCATCAACATACGAACCATCCAAGCCGGAGCCCTCGGTTGTAACGTCATCCCATGACACGCCATCACGGGAACGCTCCACTTCATGCGCCTCCGCATAGGCAGAACCGGCCTCCCATTTGACCTCGACCACGTTCGCACCGCGTTTTACCACGGCAACGGAGATGGGCTCGGCCGGCGTGGTGTAGATGTACTCACTCGCTGCATATGCAGAATACCCGGCATTGTTCTTGGCTCGCACGCGGTACGCATAGCGATGATGCGCCTCGATGCCGTTATCGACGTAGTTAGACGCCGCGCCATCAAGAGCCGCGACCTGAGCAAACGAACCGTTGTCTACCTGACGCTCCACAAAAACGCCCGCATACTTTTTTAGGGTGCCAGAAGGGTTATTGTTCCAGCTCACAGACGCCTGCGTGTCGCTATTTCGAGAAGCGGAAACATTAGAAGGCGCGCTTGGCGTCTGATAGGCGATGGCAGGAATCGTCAGGTTGACGTTTGCCGCCGATGTTCCGTTATGATAGCCGCCGGTCACCTGAACGTTAGCGGTACAGGTGATGTTTCTGTCCACGTCTCCCCTGGTCACGGTGATAGTCTTGGTCGCGACCTTGATCTCACGCGTTTGACCCGTAGATGACGAGGCGTTGAAGACCTGCATGCCAGAGGAGCTGCCGTTAGCAATCGCCTCGCCGCGAGCCGCCACGTCATAGCCCCAACCGATGGAGCACCAATAGGCCTCGCACACGATTGTGACCTGGGTATCCGCAGTTGCGGAGATGTATGCATTGACCTTGGCACGCCAATGCTGAACGGTATTACCCGTAGCAGATGCCATGGTTACCTCCTCAAACGATTCTGCATATCGAGCGCATCGAAGAACGCGACGAACGCCTCGGTAGCGCCCGCATTCGTCTCGATACTCGTTCCGTTGATATAGATGTTGTAGGCAGGAGCAGCACCCTGCCCGGCAAGCGCCAGGCCGGGCACGCCATAATCCATGCCCTTGAGGGCGGCGATGGAGGCCTGCAGACTGCCTCGAATCTTGCCCATGGGATCTTCCATCTCAAACCCGATAGGAATGCCCTTGGCAAAGTTCCTGCCAATGTAATCGCGCGCTTTCTTAGATGGCGACGCGATGCCAAGCGCCTTAGCGGCTGCACCCAGCAAACCGCCCGCAAAGCTCGCGATCTTGTTCATGAGCCAATCTGCCGCGCCGGAGATGCCGTTCCAGATGCCCCTAACGATGTTCGAACCGATTGCGACCATCTTGCCGGGAAGACCAGACAGCGCACTCGTGATATTGCTTACAAAGCTCTGGCCAGCCTGCAGTGCCTTTGAGGCCATGTTCCCGGCAAAGCTCGCCACGGCGGAGAATGCAGAAGAAAGAAAGCCACCCACAGCGCCAGGAATCTGGGCAAAGAAGGAAAGCATCGCGGATATGCCGTTGTTAATGGAGATAAACAGCATCAAGATGCCCGCCACGATCGCCGCAAGCGCGTCATACGCCGCCTGAAACAACACGCCGATCATGGTGCAGACGGTCAAGAAATTCTGGCCCATCTGGTTGAGCGCGCCGGGGATGGTCGTGGTAAAGAACGTGACCAGGCCCTCGAGCAGCGGGCCCAGAACAGAGATGATTCCGTTCCAGCACTCCGTAATAAAGTCGCGAAAGCCCTCGTTGGTGGTCCAAAGCGTCAGGATGCCGGCAACGAGTGCGGCCACCGCCATGGCAACCATGCCAAAGGGGCTCAGGCCCAAGGCCGCAGTCAAAGCGCCGACGGAGCTTGTGAGCTCATTGACGGTCGAGGCCACCTGCCATGTTACGAACGCGGCACCGATGGCCGTGATGATGGGCAGGATGACCGGCAAATTATCTGCCAAGAACTGGATAGCAGGCTGAGCCTGCTCCAAAAGCGCTGCCGCAAATGCAACGATCTGCGCAACAACCGGCGTCAGGGTCTCCCCAATCTGGGCAAGCGCTGCACTCAGCTGGTCCTGCGCCTCGTTGTACGCCACAAGATCCGCGTTGTTCTCGCGAAACTGGGCGCCCGCCTCACCGAACGCGCCGTTGAGCGCGTCCGTGACGAGTTGTGCGCGCTCCTGCTCGGAGCTGCACGCGGCCAGGGCCGCGCCGAAGGCCTCGCTGGTGCCCGCGCCGGCGGTCACCGCGGCGTTGAAGGCTTGTTGTGCAGCGCCATTGCCCGAGAGCGCCGCGGACCAGGACTCCGCGCTCACATTCGCGCCGTCGAGCAGGTCCGCGAAGGACCCCGTGACGGCTCCCGTCAGGGCCGTCTGCTCGGCAGCGCGTGCCAGCTCACCGACCGGCAGACTGTCGCCGAGGACCGCGTACACGCCCGTCAGGGCCTGGACGATGCCCGCAGCCTGTCCCGCGTTGCCGCCCGCCAGCCCAAACGCAGCGGAGACCACGTCCGCGCTCGCCGAGGCGCTGCCCAGCACGCCCACGGCGGAGCGGTATGCCGCGTCCATCTCCCCTGCCGAGGCGCCGTTCCTCTGGGCGGCGGCCGCGAGCGCGTCCATGGCCGCTCGGTACTCCCCTGCCCGCTGGATGAGCCGCTCGGAGCCCTCGAGGGCGCCCTTGAAGAAGCCCGCGACGTTGATCTTGCGCAGGGCATCGCCCAGCGAGGTGGCCGAAGATGACACTTCTTTAAGCGAAGCAATCCCATCTGTAGGATTAGCCATATGGCCGCTGTTTGCCTGACTCATTATTCTCCTTTCTCTTACTGCCTAAACCGCATCAATGCGGTACCGCAATAATCAACGGAGAAATGGAAGTGAGTCCAAGTGGCAACCATCAAAAAACGGATACCAAAATCGCAACCATGAAAAAATAACAAAATGCAAGGTATGAAGCACATCAAAAGTACTCAACCGACATGATAGAGCTCGAAGTACGTCATAACCCAATAGCAGAATATATTTTGCTGTAAACAGTTTCTTATTTACGCTTCTCTTCTAATACAGTCGACATACGCTCTGCACGAGGCAATACCTGCAGATAAGAAAGCTGGCCTAAACAGTCCAGGCCAGCCACCGCGCACGCACAGCACAATTCAAATAAATCGATGATGAATCAAGAAACTACAAAGGCCTAAAGTCGAGCCATTCCTCGATTCCCGAGTACTCCAGCATAGGGCACCTTTCTACGACCGTTTTAAAAAAGGACTTGTCCCCAAAAGCATTTGGCCTCCAATAATCCCACCTAAAAAAAGCCTGGACTTCTTTCCTGGGATCAAGAGCGTCCTTTTCAAGAAGCTCATTGAAAACTTCAACGCCATCGCGATATATACAAAGGCCTAATTGATCAGACATCCTTTTTGGTGCAGAAAGCGCGCCGGCCAGAGCTCCCGCATCTCCACCTAAAGCTCCGCCAACAAGAGCACGAGTTCTTCCACCCCTCGTTCCCATAAAATGCTGATCATGCCATCGCCGCAAAATAGCTAAATGATCATAAGGAATCAATATTTCAGTCTTATCAAATAGCATTGTGCTGACAAGACGCAAACAGTCGTCATCAGCGGTAAGTTGCCACCAAGTATTTAGCTTCACACCATCGATACCACCGAGATGCACCAAATAATAAATTGTGTGCGGTTTTTTTGAGCCATCATGTTGCTCCTTCAATCGAGGCCACAATCCCCAATCAATAGCGCTTGAATCCAATAAATAAACTCGTAGGATTTATTTGCACATTCCCATTTCATAACAATAACACCCCAATCGCTACGCTGGAATCCCCGAAGAAAGGATTCAGTTGTGTCTAGCATCAAAACGGCCCTCGTTAAGCATGGAACTCTGCCCGCCTATCAACAATTCCATTGCCGCTGCGAACAATGCAGAATGGCACGTCGCGATTACGATCGCAAACGCAGGGAAGCAGAGCACTCCGGTACGCAATACGCCAAGAGAGGAGCATGGTCCGCACGCGAACATAACTACGTTGCAGAAACCATGAACTTACCTCTGCAGACGGTTGCCGACCATCTTAAGCGACCGCGTTCGAACGTCTCCGGCATGCGCTACATGATTCGCCGAGAAAAGCTCATGGTGAATACAATTGACGGGCCAGCAAATGAAAAAGCCCACTGGACTTACGAAGAGCTGCAGGCGCTGCGCATTATGTTTGAACGCGGCGACTCCGATTACAAAATGGCCAGGGTATTAGGTCGTAGCCCGCGCGCTATCCAGCGCAAGCGTCTTCAAATAAATCTCAAGCGCCGCATCTATTAATAACCCTCTAACGCATTTGATGGTACCGATTTAACGATCCCGGAGGCCCCTCACCTATCGTAGCAATCAGCAAGAGCGAACAAGCCAAAGAGAGCTCTTGCAAACCATCGCAGAGATAATCGAAAGGAGGTGAGCAGATGTCTTATCAAGGCAAACAGCAGGCAGTGGCAGCTTGGGCCAAAGCATGCCCCGGCGTGGGAGAAAACCTCGTTGAGCGCGTTGTCGATACGGCAGGGGCCGTCACGATATACCCCATCGTGTCCGACACTCTCATATCCGACTACATAGACGGCCATGAGCTGCGCTCGTACTCGTTCCAGCTCGCATGTCGCAGCACAGACCCGCAGCAGCAACTAGAAATCTGGGCGGATTGGATTCTAACCCAAACCGAGACCTGCACGTACCCTGCCTGGGTCAACGCGGCCATCGACGACATCCGACCCATATGGAACGCGCCACAGGTCAACGTGACGGAATCCAACGAGCAGGAAACCGTCTGCATTCTTGCGGCAAGCATCGACTACATTCAGTAAAAAGGAGAATAACCATGGCAAACGCCACCATCGCACGTAGCAAGTTCGTACCCCTGATCGACATCACCCGCGGCGCCGAGGCAGGCGCCCACACCTGGAAGCCGATCGACCTCTCCACCGTCTTTGAGCTGGCCTATAACCCGCAGACCGAAACCTATGGTTACATCTGCAACGACACCGACAGCACCGAGATCAAGAGCTATCAGCCGGCCATGGAGCAGGAGATCAAAATCTCGCGCGGCAACCCCATCTACGACTTTATGCTCGACTTCATGCGCGGCATGCCCACCGGCTCTGCCGCAGAGGTTCCCGTCATGGTCGTGTATCCGGATAAGACCACCGGTGAGGCCACCGATGCAGACCTATGGGAGCACGCCGTCATCTGCCCGGGCACCATCAACACTGTCGATGGCAAGCTGACCTTTACGCTCAACTTCAACGGCACCCATAAGCAGGGGACCGTGACCGGTCTGGGTACCGAAACCATCAAGTTCGCCGAGACGGCAGCATAATGGAGTGCACGCTTGCATCGGGCGCTACCGTTGAGCTTCCGCCCATGACCATGGCGCTCAACGAGATGACCGAGCGAATCGCAGCAAGCCAGGGATCGGAGCACTTTAGAGCCCTGTTTGACTTTATCTCTGCCGTTATCCCCGCAGACTTGCTAGAAGAGGAAGTGGGCGGCACCACCGTCGCAACCGCGAACCTCATCTCCCTCGAAGTCACCTATACGCGCATTCTCAACGCATATCTGCGCCCCGTTATCGCCGAGCGCATGACGGCCATCAACGAGCAGATGGGCAACATCAAGCCCGTAGCCGAGGTACTCGGCACCATCAACGCGACGGCATCCGCCAATACCGCGAACCGTCAGCACTTCTCGCGCGTACGCTAGCGCGAGGCAACTCCCTCCAAACAAGTAAATAGAATCGCTTTTCATTTCACGGAATGAAGTCGTGTTACGCCGCGCGTGCGCGGTGAAGGGACTGCTTTGCATGATTGACCTGAGGCGAAAGGACCTACCTTGCGAGCTATGGTGCGGCGAGGGAGAGGGATGGCTCGCTATACAAACCGACTATCGAGTATGGCTGGAATTCGACCGCTCGCTGCGCGAGGACCATATGGCATCGTATTGTGTCTTTGCCGACGCCGTGCCCGCCGGTACAGACTGGATACCCTCCGCGCTCGAGTTTTTACAGGCAAAAAATGCCACGCCGCATATGGAGGAAGCCACGGACGATGGCCTGCAGACGCCTACGCTCGACCCGATACTCGATGACTCATACATATACGCGTCCTTCTTGCAGGCATACGGTATCGACCTTTTGCAAACGGATATGCACTGGCATGTGTTCTGCGCGCTCTTGGTATCACTACCGCAAGAGACCATGATCTCGCGCATTCGCTCGTACCGTTCTTGGCAAAAGAGCAATAGAAAGCACGAGGACGCCATGCTGGAGCTGCGTCGCTTGTGGGCATTGCCCGCGCCAGAAGACTCGGAAACGCTGGCTTGGCAGCAGACGGCCTTTGGCGCACTTTAGACAGCTCTGGAACCGGCCCGGGATCGGCACTATCGCCGACCCCGGGCACTTTCATTCCCCGCGCCTACGCGAAAAGCGCTCCGCCCGGCACAATGCCAGACGGAGCGCTTGCAGTTACGGCAATCTGCTGCCACCAGACGGCTAGTCGCGCGTCAGCTTGCGATGAATGCGGTGCGGCTGAGCAGCATCCTCGCCAAGACGCGCCACGCGATTCTCCTGGTAGGACTCGAAGTTGCCCTCGAACCAATACCAATTGCCGGGATTCTCGTCCGTACCCTCCCAAGCCAGGATGTGCGTAGCCACGCGGTCGAGGAACATACGGTCGTGGCTGATGACCACCGAGCAGCCCGGGAACTCGAGAAGCGCCGCTTCGAGCGAGGAGAGCGTCTCGACGTCCAGGTCGTTGGTGGGCTCGTCGAGCAGCAGCAGATTTCCGCCCTGCTTGAGGGTGAGGGCGAGGTTCAAACGGTTGCGCTCGCCACCGGAGAGCACGCCCGCACGCTTCTGCTGATCTTGACCCTTGAAGCCAAAGCTCGCCACATAGGCGCGGCTGGGAACCTCGGTCTCGCCCACCATCATGCGGTCGAGGCCGTCCGAGACAACCTCCCACAGGCTCTTGTTGGGGTCGATGCCCTCGCGATTCTGATCGACATAGGAGATCTTGACCGTCTCGCCGATCTCCAGCTCGCCGGAAGTCAGGGGCTCAAGGCCCACGATGGTCTTGAAGAGCGTCGTCTTACCCACGCCGTTAGGGCCGATCACGCCGACGATGCCGTTGCGAGGCAGGCTAAAGGAGAGGTCGTCAATAAGCACGCGGCCATCGAACTCCTTGTGCAGATGATGCGCCTCAAGGACCTTGGAGCCCAGACGCGGGCCCACCGGGATGCGGATATCGGTCCAGTCGAGCTTCTGGCTCGCGCGGGCCTCTGCCTCCATCTCCTCATAGCGGGCAAGACGGGCCTTGTTCTTGGCCTGGCGTGCCTTCGGGGAAGAACGGACCCACTCAAGCTCAGCGTTCATGCGCTTGGCGAGCTTGGCGTCGCGATTGCCCTGCGCTTCGATACGTGCTGCCTTGGTCTCCAGGTAGGTGGAGTAGTTGCCCTTGTAGGGATACAGGTGACCACGGTCGACCTCGCAGATCCACTCGGCAACGTTATCCAAGAAGTAGCGGTCATGGGTGACGGCGAGCACGGCACCGGGATAGTTGTGCAGGAAGTGCTCGAGCCACAAGATCGACTCGGCATCCAGGTGGTTTGTGGGCTCGTCGAGCAGCAGCAAATCGGGAGCCTCGAGCAGCAGCTTGCACAAGGCCACACGACGACGCTCGCCACCGGAGAGCACGTTCACGGGCATGTCGGAATCGGGCAGCTGGAGGGCATCCATGGCCTGACCGAGCTTGGAATCGATATCCCAGCCGTCGGCGGTATCGATCTCGTCTTGCAGGGTTGCCATCTCGGCCATGAGCGCGTCCATGTCGCACTCGGGGTCGCACATCTCCTCACCGATCTTATTGAAACGATCGACCTTGGCGATCAGATCGCCAAATGCCATGCGCACGTTCTCGATGACGGTCTTGTCCTCATCGAGCGGCGGCTCCTGCTGAAGGATGCCCACGGTATAGCCAGGGGTGAGCTTGGCATCGCCGTTGGAGACCTCCTCGATGCCCGCCATGATCTTGAGCAGGGTCGACTTACCCATGCCGTTGGGACCCACGACGCCGATCTTCGCACCCGGGAAGAAGCTCAGGGTCACATCGTCAAGAATGACCTTGTCGCCATGCGCCTTGCGTGCCTGATACATCTGATAGATAAACTCGGCCAATTTTACACTCCGTTAGCTCGGGTTTTTATGTTTCTTACGCCAGGTATTGTCGCATGCCGACACGAACGCCCCGCCCGCACCACGCGCGCATACCGAAAGACCACGGGTTGGCACGGAACAGCAGAGTGGATTCGCATCCCCAGTTTTCTCAGATACGTCTACAGATACGCCACCGTATCTGAGAGCTCTTTACGAGAAGCATGATTAGCCAAAGGCCCCGCATCTTCCGCCGCAAAACCAAGGTCGAGAAACATCAGGACATCCTCGTCGTCGGGCAGCCCAAACGCATCGTGAGCCTTCTCGGGATCAAATAAGTTAACCCAGCAGCTATCGACACCGGCGTCTGCCGCCGCAAGAACCAGGTGCGTAGCCACGATGCTCGCGTCCTCAATGCCCGAATCGCGTTTACCGCCAGGATACGTGAACACATTCTTGGTGTTAAATGCCACCATAAGCACCGTAGGGGCACCATAGCGGCACGGGGTGAGCGCATCGACCTTGGCGATCCCCTCCGGTGATTGAATCACGTAAACATGTTGAGGCTGCAGATTTTTGGCCGTGGGCGCCACGCGCCCGGCCTCGAGAATCGCCGTGAGCTGCTCGGGCGAAACCTGTTTTTTCCCGTACTTCTTGCAGGAATAACGCTTGGATGCAAGGTCTGCGAACGTCATATGAAGCCCCTTCATGTGTTGCCGTGTCGAACCGGCGATAGTATTCCCTCGAACTCTGAAGCCAAACCGTTGCGATAGGTTTGTTAACCATCGGCATGCACCGTATATCTTGCCGTATCAAGAGTATCCTGATGGCTTGTCGCGAATCACACAAAGCCAGCCGAAAGGAAGCCCTCGTGCCCGGACTGGGAACCCTCATTAACGTCGTCCTCATTATCGCAGGTGGCGGCGCAGGCCTCCTCGGCGGTAGGTTCTTCACCGCTCGTGTGCAAGATGCCTTGCTCAAGGCATCCGCTCTCTGCGTTTTGTTCATAGGTCTGTCCGGTGCACTGGAAAAGATGCTCGTCTTCGATGGCGGAAAGCCCACGAGCACCGGCTCGGCCATGATCATCGTCTCGTTTGCTGTAGGAGCACTCATGGGCGAGGCGCTCGATCTGGAGCGACGCATGGAGCGACTTGGCGAATGGCTGCGCGACCGCTTTGCGAACGGAGCCGAAGGCGGATTTGTCGACGCCTTCGTCACGGCATCCCTCACCGTATGCATCGGTGCGATGGCCATCGTGGGATCTATTCAAGACGGCATCCTCGGTGACTGGTCCACACTTGCCCTCAAAGGCGCACTCGACTGCATCATCGTGTGCGCCATGACCGCCTCCATGGGACGCGGCGCCATCTTCTCGGCCTTGCCGGTAGGCGTGTTCCAGGGAACAATCACCCTGCTTGCACGCTTTATCCAGCCCATCATGACCGCAGAGGCGCTAGACAACCTCTCGCTTGTAGGGTCCATGCTCATCTTTTGCGTGGGCGTGAACCTCATCTGGGGCAAAACATTCAAAACCGCGAATCTCCTGCCCGCCGTCGTCGTGGCGGTTCTCTGGGCTCTGGTGTGCGGAGCATAAATCCGCAAGAGGATAAATCTCCCCCTACACCGTGCCTCCCATGCGCTTGCGCCAAAGAACATACGAGTAGACATACATAACCGTGGCTCCACCCGTGACCAGCGCAATGGTGCCAGCAACAACTACGCCATCCGAAAACAGAGGAGCCGCCAATCCCAGCAAAACCATACCGAGGCCCATGACAACAAAGCATCTGCCGCCAAAGCGCTGGGTGCGGCGCCAGTTGTCGGGATCGGCGAGCGCCCAGGGCGTCTTGATGCCCATCGTGTAGTTTTGCTTAACGCGCGGGAGGTAGTTGCCAATACCCACGAACAACAGGCCAACAGCCATGGAAACAGCTATATTCACTACGCCGCGAGCCGGAACGATACCCCATACCGTCAGCTCGCACAACCAGCTGACGGCACACATGAGCAGCGTAAATACGATTACGAAACCTTGGTAGAACTTACCTGAGGTTCGATATGCCTCGCCTTTAGGGTCAATACGCGGCACCACATAGAACATCGCCAAAAACGCCAGCGGCAGAGCACCGAGCGCAGAGGCCATCCAGCTGGGACCCCAACCGTTGACGGATCCGTCAGCTCCCCAATGCGTTGGAACCTGCGCGGGCAAACTTGGCATCACGACAAGATGGGCCACGACGCTGATCACGCACAAAACAGCAAGGACGACCCACACGCGCAGCGATACACCCGCAGCGTGAACGCCCTTATTCTCATTATTCATCGTTACCACCTTCATTGTTTGCAAACCCCATAAACCACCCTATCAGGTCCTGCATGACCGTGGTATTGAGGCTGTATACGATGTTTTGCCCATGGCGCTCATCCGCCACAAGGCCCGCATTCCTAAGCGTCGCCAGGTGATGGCTAAGCGAAGGCTTGCTGATATCAAAATGCTCAGCCAGTTCCCCCGCCGTAAGATCGCCCTCGCGCAGCAACTCCAAGATACGGCGCCGCGTAGGGTCCGCGAGTGCTTTGAATCCCTCCCCTGCCACAAAGCCTCCTTTCAACAGCCTTTCAACGGCATCATACCCAATAATTAGACGTTTGTCTAACTATCTAATTTCACCCGAAGAAGAAGGCGCACCCCATTGAGGCGCGCCTTCTTAAATAGGTCACCTAAAGAATCTCGACAGACCCATCTTTCACGGTGAGGCCCATATTGCCAGCTAAAAGATCGTCGAGCAACGTGCCCACAAGCTCAAAGCGCCAGCCATCGCGCAGCGGGCTGCGCTCGGGATGCTCCATGTAGGAGAACAGCTCGTCGCGACTCGCGATAATGGCAGTCGCCACGCCGGAGCGCTCGGACACCAGGCGCATAAGCGCGTACATGAGGTCGCAAACGCTTTCGACCTCAGGCGTGGGGGCATGGTGCGGGCGACTAATAAAGGGGAGCTTGTCGGAGGGACAATTGCGTCCACGCTCGATAGCGACAAGAGCGGCATCCACATCTGCCTCGGAAAGCTGCTCGGTTCCACGTGTACGACGGAAATCGTCAACGGTCTTGGGCGCACGTTTAACAAGGGCAACAAGCACCTCGTCCGACATGATCCACTTGCGCGGAACGTTGCGACGCTCTGCACGCCGCTCCCTCCATGCCGCAAGCTCGCGGGCAATGGCAAGCTGCCGGCGTGTACAGGAGTTGATGCGCTTGACGCGTTTGAACGCAAGGCGCTGGTCGACAACATAGTGCTCAACGTTCGTAAGCGGACGCATCTCATCGGTCACCCACGACACGCGGCCCAGCTCTCCGAGCCTATCCATAATGACCCCGTACGCCACAATGAGATAGCGCACGTCATCCACGGCATACTCGAGTTGCAAATCGCTCAAAGGACGACGAGACCAATCGGTCAGCGATTCGGATTTAGGCAAATCAACATCACAAAAAGCATGCACAAGACCGTTATAAGACATTTGCATGCGCTCGCCCAAAAAGGCAGCTGCCACCTGTGTATCAAAGATGGGAGTGGGGAGAACGCCTAGCGTGTGATAGAGAACCTCCATATCCTGCGAGCAGGCATGGAATACTTTGATAACCCCCTCATCGCCCATCAGCTCGGCCAAAGGAGAGAGGTCTTTAATAACGATGGGGTCGATGACCACGCACTCCTCGGGCGTCGCGGCCTGTACCAAACACAGGCGCGCATGGTATGTGCGCTCGCGCAAGAACTCGGTATCGATGGCCACGGCATCAAAGGCCGCAGCACGCTTGCAAAATGCCAGGAGCTCCTCATATGTGGAGATGTACATGCTCCTCCAGAATCATGGTTGGCGCACTCGTGCGCAGGGTAGGATATCGCTACGTAAACTATACAGGGCTTTACGACGAACGGAACCTAAACGTATGCGTTGCCTTATCATCCACAATCCCGCCTCGGGCACCCGCTCCGACGAGATCTACGCCTTTGCCCATGCGCTCGCTCAAGCAGGAGACGAAATCACCATGCGCTTTATCGGTAAGGGCATGGAGCCACAAGATGCCACGCGCGATGTCACCGCGTTTGATCGTGTGGTGGTTTCGGGCGGCGATGGCACCGTCTCCAACGTGCTCGACTGCTTGCGAGACACGCATGTCCCCACCCTCATCTTCCCTTCGGGCACAGCATGCCTGTTCTTCAACAACATCGGCAATGCCCCAGAGGCCGCCGCTCTCGCCAAGGCCTGTCGCCGTGGACGCACCGTTCCCGTCGACATGGGCGAGCTCTTTTGGAATGATGCTGAGGGAAACGAACAGCGCCACGGCTTTATCATCATCGCTGGGTCTGGCTTTGATGCCGCCATTATGGAAAAGGCTGCTCCCAACAAAAACGAGATCGGCGAAATCGCCTACGCGCTCTCCGCACTTGCCACCCCTAACCCTCAGGTAGCGCACTTCACAATCGAACACGACGGTGAAGTCGATGAGTTCGATGGCATCGGGTGCATGGTGGGCAACACGGCAGTGATTCAAAACGACATCAATCTGTTCCCCGATTGCCGCATGAACGACGGCCTCATCGATATCGCCGTCATCGAACCGGTGGCGACGGTGCAGCTGCTCCCCACCCTACTCGCAGGCGTTTTTGACCCTGCAGGCAAGGGGCTTGGGCGCCCGCAGTTCAAGATGCTTCAGGCAAAAGAGGCAAAAATCACCTGCTCGCCTTCGCTGGGCATGGAGTACGACGGCGAGCTCATTCCCAATCCCTCGGGCGTCTTTGGCGCACGCGCATTGCCAAAATGCCTGGATATCATCGTCGACGACTTCTCCAAACTCAATCCCGACAACAACTAGCGAAACTCGGCCGCGGACTCGCGCCGTACCGCCGTCCGCAGAAACAGTTTCGAAATACTTGTTGCGCCGCCCTCTTGCTGTGCTATAGTGCGGCGCAACCTAAACAACTTCGCTTTCCCGAAAGGAGCCACCAGAATGACCAACTTCTCCAACAACTCTGTCATGAACTGGTGGTGGCGTGATGCGTATACGGTCGGTCGACTGTGAGTCCCTCACGCCTAAAATAGCTCCAGGCAAATGATGAGGCCTCCGGTTTCGACCGGAGGCCTTTTTCTTTACCTCGGCTCCCACCGCACGCATCACGCGCCTCCATCGCATCTGCCCGCCAACGACGACAAACCTCCAAAACACCTCAAGAAAGGTTGATCACCATGTCCAACGCAGCAACCCAGCCCCGCACCGTTTCCACCACCGACCACGGCACCCTCGACGTTCGCGCCCTTGTTCTTCTGGCTGTTCTCTTGGCTGCCGGCTTTATCCTCAACTTCACCGTCGGCAAGGCGATCTCGAGCATCTCGGGCGGCGCCATCAGCCCCGAGTTCATCATCTCCGCCTTCTGCCTCACGATTCTCATCGTGCGTCCCAACCTCGGACAGGCGCTCGTCATCGGCCTCATCTCCGCTGCCGTCATCCAGATCACCACCACCTCGCCGTTCATTGATTTCGCCGCCGAGGGAATCGCCGCCATGCTCATGGCAGCGATCGTCGCTGCCGCATCGCGCCGCGGCAGCATCTCTCCCGCCGTAGCGGCCATCGCCACATTCGTGACCACCCTTGTCTCCGGCTGCATCTTCATGGTTATCAAGATGGCGATGATCGGCCTTGTGGCAGAACTCGCCGCCGCCATGCTTCCCGTCGTCGCCGCCACGGCCGTCTTCAACGGCATCCTTGTCGCGGCCCTCTACCTGCCCATCAAGAAGGCCCTCAAGCTTTCCTAACCCTTCGCGCCCGCCAAACGGGCAGCCCAACAGTTCGACATCCCATCGCCTTCATCGCCGAAAGGACCCTCTATGTCCAACCCCACCGCTCGTACCATCTCTGCCGAAACCTCTTCTCACGGTCTTGTCGACATCTCCTCCCTCGTTCTGCTCGCCATCCTTCTTGCCGCAGGCTTCATCCTCAACATGACCGCAGGTAACGCACTGGCCATGACCGGCATCAAGCCCCAGTTCATCATCGCTGCCTATGCCCTCGCCATTGCGCTCACCCGCGCAAACCTTGCCCAAGCGATCATCTACGGCCTGGTCTCCGCCGCCGTAATCCAGTTCACCACCTCTATTCCCGGCCTCAACTTCTTGACCGAGGCAGCCGGCGCCCTTACGATGGCCGCCCTCGTCAAAAGCGGCATCGGTGGCACCAAGGCGAACCCGCTCATCGCGACGTTCGTTACCACCCTTGTCTCCGGCGCCTTGTTCGCCATCGCAGGAACGCTCATGGCAGGCTTTGGCCTGGAGGCGGCTCTGCCCAAGGTTCCGCTGGTGCTGGGCACCGCAACCTTCAACGCCGTCGTGGTTCAGGCGCTGTTCTTCCCGCTTGCCAAGGTAATTAAAAAATAACCTAGAGCGCATTGCCCGGCGCGAGGACGCCTCCAGGGGTACCCTCGCGCCCTTTGGTCAACGCGCTTCTGGGAAACGCGCTCTTTGCGCCACACTTTCTGGGCGAAAGCATCGCCTCTGTTTGCTCTCTTTTGAATTGAAAGGCCGTCATGAATCCGATTATCGACATTGAGGACGTCTCGTTCTCGTATCGCGAGACGCGTGAGCCCGCACTGAATCATATTTCGCTCGCGATAGGCGAAGGCGACTTCCTCGGCATCATCGGCCCTTCGGGAGCAGGCAAGTCAACCCTCGCTGCATGCCTTTCCGGAGCGATTCCCCACCACTTTGGCGGGACGCTCTACGGAGCCGTGCATGTTGCCGGCAAGGATACCTGCGAGGTCACGCTCACCGACATCTCGCGCATCGTTGGAAGCGTCCTGCAGGATATCGATACCCAGATGGTCGCATCCGTCGTAGAAGACGAGCTGCTCTTTGGCCTGGAGAACTTTGGCGTGCCGCACGACAAGATCGAGCAGCGCCTCTCGGACGCGTTGCAGACCGTTGGCATTACCGACCTGCGCGACCGCGAGATCGCCACGCTCTCGGGCGGTCAGAAGCAAAAGGTCGCCATCGCCGCAATCATGGCGCTGCGGCCCCGCGTGCTCGTGCTCGACGAGCCCACCGCCGCTCTTGACCCGGCAAGTTCACTGCTCGTTTTCGATACGCTCGCAAAGATCAACCGCGAGCAAAACGTAACCGTCGTGGTGATCGAGCAGAAGGTGGCGCTGCTCTCCACGTTTTGCAACCGCGTCGTCGTACTCGATAACGGAAAGATCGCCCTTGAGGGAACGCCGCACGAGGTCTTTTCATATTCCGAAGAACTCCAGCGAATCGGCGTTGACAGCCCTCGCGTGGCTCGCATCTCAAACAGCCTCGCACGCAAGAACATCTGCACCCAGGCGTCACCCTGCCTTACCGTCGACGAAGCCGAAGCGCTTATCAAGCGTACGGTAGGAAACGTCTCTCGCGATACGGGAGGTATCGCCGCCCCCTCGCCCCATGCGCCCCGCGCCACGACAGCTCAAGAGCCCGTAGTCGCATTCGAGCATGTTGATTTTGCCTACCCCTTGGGCGGAGCCGCGGTGCACGACCTCACCCTCGAGGTGCGCCCCGGCGAGCTCATAGGGCTTGTAGGTCAAAACGGTGCAGGCAAGACCACGTTCACCAAGCTCCTCACGGGTCTGCTCAAGCCTGATGCAGGCAGCGTACGCGTTGCGGATGACGACACCAAAACCACCCCCACAAGCGTCATCGCCCGTTCGTGCGCGACCCTCTTCCAAAACCCCGATCGTCAAATCTGCAAGGAGACCGTGGAGGACGAGATCGCCTTTGGCCTCGAGCTTCACGGAATGGATTCCGCCCGCGCGCACGAAAAAGCACGCGAGACGGCACAGCGATTTAGCCTTCCACTCGACGAAGCGCCGTTTTCGCTCTCGCGTGGACAGCGGCAGATGGTTGCGCTCGCGAGCGTCCTTGTGGTGGAGCCGCGCGTGATTGTGCTCGACGAGCCCACGAGCGGACTCGACTACCGCGAGTGCATGACCGTAATGGAAACGGTAAAGCAGATGGCCGAGGCGGGCTGTGCCGTGATCATGGTCTGCCACGACATGGAGGTGGTCTCCGACTTCGCCGAGCGCATCGCCGTCATGGCAGATGGGCGTATCCTGGCATCGGGCCCTGCACGCGACCTGTTTGCCCAGCCCGAGCTCATGCATGCGGCATCGATCGAACCGCCGCAGGTCATTGAGCTTTCGCGCCGCCTTTCGCAATCCATCTCGCCTGCCTTCGGGGGCGTCAGCGAGGTTTCGGATATCGTTCGCATCACCGAGGAGATGGTCCGCCGTGATTAACGTCATCGATTATGTGCCCGGCACAACGCTGCTGCACAAGCTCAACCCCATAGCAAAGCTCGCCCTCGCCGCGGCGATCATCCTCTCCACCTTTTTGGCTCAAAGCTACGCGATGCTCATCGGCCTGCTCGCGCTCACGCTCGCCTTGGGCGCCTATGCAGGCGTAGCCGATCGCCTGCTCAAGCTACTGCGTCTACTCATCCCCATCGCCTTGATCATGCTCGTGCTCCAAACCGCTTTCATGCGAGAAGGCAAGACGCTTTTCGCCTTTGTGACCGACACAGGCCTTATCACGGGCTCCAAAGCGTGCCTCCGCCTTTTGGGCGTGGCGCTGCCGCTCGTCTTGATGCTCATGGTCACCAAGCTCAATGACCTCGCAAACGCCTGCGTCGAGAAGCTGCACGTCCCCTATCGTTACGCCTTCACCTTCACCACAGCGCTGCGCTTTGTCCCCGTGTTCAGCCAGGAGATGAACGCGATCATCGAAGCGCAGACGGCGCGCGGCGTGGAGTACGACACCAAAAACCCCATCAAGAAGCTCAAGCTCATGCTGCCGCTGTGCGCCCCGCTGCTTATCTCGAGTGTGGGCAAGACCGACGCAACGGCACTCGCCGCTGAGCAACGTGGCTTTTACCTGCGCACGCGCGAAAGCAGCTACAAGCGCTATCCCTTTGCCGCCTGCGATATCGCGATGTTTGTCGTCTGCATCGCCTTGATCGTGGCAGGGGCGCTTCTTTAGTTTTTGTTCCTCCGTCGCGCAGACGCGCTCCCCTTGTTACCATGCAACAGGAAGATACGCGATAAGGAGAGCATATGGCACGCCGTAAAAAACAAAAGAAGCAGGCAAAAGAGGCACTCGACCTGCGCACGTTCGAACACACCGCCGAGGCAGAAGAACTCGACGCGGCGTTTGGAGACATGGCGCTCCCTTCGTTCTTCATCGACTCCATCGCCGGTGCCTACGGCGCCGCCGCCTCCTCCATCTTGGAGGGAATCACACAGGCCAAAGACCGACCCGTGACCTTTCGCGCAAACACGCTGAAGTCGAATGCGGAGGAAGTCGCCAACACCCTGCGCTCCGCAGGCATCGAGTTCGAGCATGTTCCGTGGTACGCCGACGCCTTTGCTGTCCCGGCATCGTTTGAGCGCGCCGTCTGGGACCTCGATCTTATCCACGACGGCAAGATTTATCTGCAGAGCCTCTCGTCCATGCTGCCCCCGCTGGCGCTTGCCACGCAGCCCGGACAGGATGTTTTGGACATGTGCGCGGCACCCGGCGGCAAGACCACGCAGATTTCGGCCCTCGAACCACAGGCCCATGTGACCGCCGCGGAAATGCATGCTCCCCGAGCAGACAAGCTCGAGCACAACCTCGAAAAGCAAGGTGCCAAGAACGTACAGGTCATGCGCGTCGATGCGCGCGAGCTCGACGAATTCTTCTCGTTTGATCGCATTCTGCTCGATGCCCCCTGCACGGGTTCGGGTACGCTCATCGCTGGCTGCGAACGAACCCTTAAGGGCTTTAGCGAGCAGCTTCTGCAAAAATGCGCCCGCTCCCAACGCGCGCTGCTGGACCGCGGTCTCACCGTGCTTAAACCCGGTGGCTACCTGCTGTATTCGACATGCTCGGTGCTTCCCCAAGAAAACGAGGACGCCGTTGCGCATGCGCTCAAAAAGCATCGCGATTGCGAGCTCGTCGCTCTTGACAAGGCAGAAGACGCCGACGGCAACCCCACAGTCGCCGCGCCGTTTTCCGAGTTGCTATCCCAGCACGACATCCCGGTTTTGCCCAACGAGATCGAGGGCACCGTCACCGTTGCCCCCTCACGCGAATACGAGGGCTTCTTCCTCGCGCTTATGACCAAGAAGCGTTAACGCCGTTAGCGCCGATGCTTACCGTCGCTCGCATGGGACCCAGATTGGGTATTCGGCCGGCGGTGAGCACTTGCCGAAGCAGCCTCGCGCTGCTCACGACGACGCGCCGATGCGCCCTTGATGAGGGTAATCACAAAATAGAGAGCGGCGGCGATGCAGATCACGCCAACGAATAGCACTACGGGACCGATAATGTCCATGAGATTCATCTGCATCTGTTTCTCCGTTTAGTTTGCATTGGCGATGCGTGGGTATAACTACTCCATTAAATTACTCCTAATGGAGCGACAGCTTATCTTCGGCACGCAAGCACACGCAAAAGAACAGGAGTCCACCACGGTGTGGGCGCAAATGCAACACAAGCATGCCGTATGAAAACGGACATCCATCACGGCCAGGAAGGAGCACATCCATGGATAACCTGACTGAGAACAAGCTGCACACCAATCCCGATACGCTACCGTGCAAAAACGTTTCAGCAACCCCGCTTGGCGAAGAAGAGCCCAAGGCTAAAGTCGAGCAGAACATCGACGCCACGGTCGATTTCACCGAGGTCGACATCGATCCCGACCTCTCCGCTCCTCCCCACGCCGTGACCCCGGCGGGAATCTTGCCCATGGACCCCGCGCCCATCGAGGGGGCCCTGCGCAAGGCGACCATCTCCGTACCCGACGCCATTGAGGATGCAAGCGGCTTCACCCTCTTTGGGCGCCGCATCAAGTCGCTCATGTACTCGACCGACGTCGCCGTCATTCGCAACAGCAACGCCGATGCCGTCTTTGCGGTCTATCCCTTCACGGCACAGCCCGCAATCACACAGGCCCTGCTCACCGCAGCCGAGTGCCCGGTGTTCGTGGGTGTGGGCGGCGGCACGACGACGGGTAAGCGCTCGGTTCAGCTCGCCGCCGTATCCGAGATGCAAGGCGTCGCGGGCGTGATCGTGAACTCCCCCGCCTCACCCGAGATGGTCGAGCATATTGTGCACGTAGTGGACATCCCCGTCGTGGCAACCGTGGTGCGCGCCGACGACGCGCACGCCAAGGTGCGCGCGGGCGCCAAGATCCTAAACATCGCCGCAGGCAAGAATACACCCGAGGTGCTGCGCGAACTGCGCCGGTCGTATCCCAACCTCCCGCTCATCGCACCGGGCGGCAAAACGCCCGAGTCCATCCAGGCAACCATCGAGGCAGGAGCCAACGCCATCATCTGGACCCCGCCCTCGGCGCAGATGATGCAGCAGGACATGATGGCTCGCTACCGTGAGCAGGAGAGCGCGGGCTTGCACGAGGAGCCGTCGATCGACCCCATTTCTGCAGGCGATATCAACCCCATCGAGGGCGTGGGCTCCGACATCCCGTTCACCGACGACGTAATCGCTCATCTGGCACAAGCGTCCCAGCGTCGCCGTGAACGCAGGAACGCATTCTTCTCGCGCCGTAAATAATCTTCTTGAGAGCACGATGGATACAAAAGCCGCCGATACCGAAACCCGGTATCGGCGCGCTTCTCTCTTACAGACAGCCGAAAGACGCAAAACGCATCATGCCTAATCGACGCGCGTGTCACCCATAAAGAACAGGGCAACGGTGCCAGGGCCGGTGTGGGAACCGATTACGGTGCCGATGTCATTGATATCGATCTTGCCAGCAAGCTGAGGCATGTGCTCAACCAGGGCATCGGCTACCGCCTCGGCGTCCGCGCGACACGCCGACTGCGACATGCACACCTTGCCGGTGTAGGCCTCGCCACCGTCGATATGTTCCATACAGGTTTTGACCATCTGGGCGATGGCGCGTTTCTTGGTTCGAATCTTCTCGCGCGGAATCAGGTGGCCCGTGTTATCCACGTTCATCAGCGGGCAGATTTTAAGAGCAGTACCCAAAATGCCGCTCGCCTTTGAGATGCGGCCACCGCGGATGAAGCTCGTAAGATCGCTCGAGAAGAACCAGTGATGAACGTTGAGCTTGTGGGCTTCGGCCCAGTCCGCCACCTCATCATAGGTCAAACCGGCGTCACGCATGTCGGCCAGATACTCCATGAGCAGGCCGTATCCCGCAGAAGCCGCAAGCGAGTCGATCACGCGAATGCGACGCTCGGGATAGCGCTCGCGCAGCTGCTCGGCAGCCAAGCAGGCAGAGTTATACGTTCCCGAGATACCCGAGGAGAGCGAGACGTGCAGCACATCTTTTCCCTCTTTGAGCGCAGGCTCCCAAAAGTCGATGTACTCGCCCGTACCCACCTGAGACGTCTTGGGCTCGGCTCCTGCCACGATGCTCGCAAAAAACTGCTCGGAAGTCGTAGACTGATACAGATCGTCCGAGTAGGTCTTGCCGTCCACTTCGTAATGAAAGCAGACGTACGCGATATCGCGCTTGGCGAAAAACGCCGCGCTGCGATCGGCGGTCGACTCGCAGGAAAGCATGAACGAAGACATAGAAACCCCCAATTCAAGACGGACGAACCCGCCCTGCAAAGACATTGATGGGGCTATTATCCCACAGTAAAAGACATGAGCGTTTCGTTATCCGCAAGCTTGAGACCAACGGAACAAACGACCCGCTATTTACCCTTGCACCCTTCGAGCGTGCTCAGGTCGACTTCCAGATGAACCTCGGGCACCGCAGAGAGCTCCGCCAGCGTCACACCGTCCACGTAGGCGTCAATCGCGGCCTCGAGGCCGGTCCAAAACTTGACTGTCGAGCAAAGCCCTGCTCGACCGCACGAACCGTCAAGGCCTTCGCACGCAACCGCCCCTGTAGAGCCTTCCGCCACGCGCAGGATGTCGCCGGCGCGAATCTCTTCTGCAGGCTTGGCGAGCATGTAGCCGCCGCCCTTGCCGCGGACGCTCTTAAGCAGACCCGCCCCCATCAAGGGGCGAACCAGCTGCTCCAGATATTTCAAGGAGATGCTCTCGCGCTCGGCAACCTCTCGCAGGGCGATCTTGCCTTCTTCATCGCCAAACGCAGCAATGTAGATCATGAGCCTCAGGGCATAGCGCCCCTTAGACGATATGAGCATTCGTCCTCCCATCGGCAAAAACACGCGAGGGCGCAAGCCCCGCAAAACCGCTCGTAGCTGTGACTTTTGCACATAGAGCTAAATTCGAGCAAAGTACTCGGATTAACGCTTGACTAAAAACGGTATCATCTTATCGTTATTCCGAGAGAATTCCTAGGGTTTAAGCCCTGTCGCGATTGAGAGGATGCGCACAATGCCCGATACCGCACTTCTTCATGTGGAGAACCTGACCGCTTCCGTTGAGGAAAAGACCATTCTTCATCAGGTGAACCTTGATGTCCCGGCAGGTGAGACGCATGTGCTCATGGGCCCCAACGGCGCCGGCAAGTCCACCCTCGGCCACCTTGTCATGGGCGACCCCGTCTACACCGTCAACGATGGCCGTATCTTCTTTGGTGGCGAGGACATCACCGACCTCACCACCGACAAGCGCTCGCGCGCCGGTCTGTTCCTATCTTTCCAGGCTCCGGTCGAGATTCCCGGCGTGCCCCTCTCCAGCTTCCTGCGCGCCAGCATCGCCGGCCGCCCCGGTCTGGAGATGAAAGGTAAAGAGTTCCGCCGCCGTGTGAAGGAGCTCGCCGGCGAGCTCGACATGGACACCGCGTACCTCAACCGCGAGCTTGGCGTTGGCTTCTCGGGCGGCGAGAAGAAGAAGGTCGAGATGCTGCAGCTGCTGCTTTTGCAGCCCAAGCTCGCCATCCTCGACGAGACCGACTCCGGCTTGGACGTCGATGCGCTCTCCGTGGTATCCCGCGGTATGGATGTCTATCGCAAATCCTGCAACGGATCCATGCTCATCATCACGCACAACACGCGCATCCTCGAGCACCTCTCCGTCGACCGCGTCCATGTGATGGTCAAGGGCCATGTCGTGCGCACCGACGACGCCTCGCTCATCCCCTGGATTGATGAGCACGGCTTCGAATCTTTTGAGCGCGAGGCCGCGAACGCTGCCGCGAACGCCCAGTAAGGAGCACCAGGCATGGCAAAGAACCGCACCGAGGTAGCGGACATCGACCGCAGCCTCTATGACTTTACCTACGGCGAAGAGGGCTTTGAGCGCCTCGAGGCCGGCATCACCCCCGATATCGTGCGCGAGATCTCGTCCAAGAAGGACGAGCCCGAGTGGATGCTCGAGCTGCGCCTCAAGTCCCTCGACATCTTCAATCGCTTCCCCAACCCCACCTGGGGACCGGGCATCGACGGTCTCGACATGGACAATATCGTTACCTACGTGAAGCCCAACACCGACCAGAAGCACGACTGGGACTCTGTGCCCGACGACATCAAGAACACCTTCGAGCGCCTGGGCATCCCCGAGGCAGAGCGCAGCTACCTGGCGGGCGTTGGCGCGCAATACGACTCGGAGCTCGTGTACCACAACATGCAGGACACCGCGAGCAAGATGGGTATCGTGTACTCCGGCATCGAGGAGGCGCTGCACGATCCTAAATGGGAGCCTATCATCCGCGAGAACTTCATGACGGTTATCCCGCCCACCGACCACAAGTTCGCGGCACTGCACGGCGCCGTCTGGTCGGGCGGCTCGTTTGTCTACGTGCCCGCTGGCACCAAGCTGGACTTCCCGCTGCAAAGTTACTTCCGTCTGAACGCCAAGGGAGCAGGTCAGTTCGAGCACACGCTGATCATCGTTGAGGACGACGCCGACCTTCACTTTATCGAAGGCTGCTCGGCACCCAAGTACAACGTGGCGAACCTCCACGCCGGCGCGGTCGAGCTCATCGTGGGCAAGCGCGCGCACCTGCGCTACTCGACCATCGAGAACTGGTCGAAGAACATGTACAACCTCAATACCAAGCGCGCACGCGTGGACGAGGACGGCGAGATCGAGTGGATCTCGGGCTCGTTTGGCAGCCATGTGGGCTATCTGTACCCCATGAGCGTGCTCAACGGCGCCCGCGCGCGCTCGAGCTTCACCGGCATCACCTTTGCCGGCGCAGGTCAAAACCTCGACACCGGCTGCAAGGTAGTGCTCAATGCGCCCGACACCACGGCCTCCGTCGAGACCAAGGGCATCTCCAAGTCGGGTGGCGTGCAGACTTTCCGCAGCTCCATCGTGGCAACCCCGCGCGCCGAAGGCGCCAAAGCCACCGTGAGCTGCCAGTCGCTCATGCTCGACGCCGAGAGCCGCTCGGATACCATCCCCGCGATGGACATCCGCGCCAAGAACGTCGACGTGGGCCACGAGGCAACCATCGGTCGCATCGGCGACGACAAGATCTTCTACCTCATGAGCCGCGGCATTTCTGAGGAAGAGGCCCGCACGATGATCGTCAACGGTTTTGCCAATCCCGTAAGCAAGGAGCTGCCGCTCGAGTACGCGGTAGAGATGAACAACCTGATCAAGCTCGAGATGGAAGGAGCGATCGGATAGATGAAGATCGAGAATCTCAACGCAATGCCCGCTCCGACCTGGAGCTGGCTCAAGATGAACTCAACCTCCCTGGACATCGACCCCGAGCTTGCCCTGGCGGGCCCCGCCGCTGTCGAAGTCGAGGGGGCAGACGCCTGCATGGGCTCCGCCGACGACTTTGAGGCAGCCCTGAAGCTCGCCGACAGTCGTTTCCCCGCACGCCGCGCAGCGGCGCCGGGCGACGCCGCCGACCGCGAGCGCGTCGACACCGGCGACCTTGACCAGCTTGACGTCCCGGCGCTTTCCGCATATCAGACACGAGCCGTGCACCTCGAGGAGAAATGTGGCCCCGCCGAGTCGTTCTCTCACGGCACCGGCAGCGAAGCGGCCAACTATCTGAGGTCCGCCGCCCAGGTGCCCGTGGTGCTCAAGCTCGCGGCTTACCAGAAGGAGCACGTCACCGTTCGCGTTAACGGTGTAGACGGCGCTATCGCCGCCGCAGATATCCAGGTTATCGCTGCAGAGCATGCGGAGCTCGACCTTATCATCGCGCTCGACTCCCCCGCCGCCGGCACCGGTGCGGTGGGCTCGTTGCTCTCCGTCGTCGCCGCTGAGCAGGCGCGCGTGAACGTCACCTGCGTGCAGACGCTCGATGATTCATGGGCGGCGCTTGACTCCTCGGGCTTCTTCCTCGATGAGGGCGCGCGTGTACACGTGCAGCACACGGTGCTCGGAGCCGGCAAGAGCGTCACCGGACTCGCCGGCGAGCTGTGGGGAGACACCTCGAAGATCTCTGTCGATACCGATTATCTCGCTGCTCGCGAGCAGTCGCGCGACTTCAACTACTCAATCCGTCAGCTGGGCCGCAAGACCGAGTCGAACATGGACGCCAACGGCGTCCTCACCGGCGCTTCCAAGAAGGTTCTGCGCGGAACGATCGACCTTGTCCACGGCTGCCGCGGATCGGAAGGCACCGAACGCGAGAGCGTGCTTTTAGCCAACAAGAGCGTCGACAACAAGACCGTCCCCGTCATCCTGTGCGACGAGGACGACGTTGCCGGCAACCACGGCGCCACCATCGGACACGTTCGCGACGAGCAGCTGTTCTACATGGCTTGCCGCGGCATCTCGGCAGAAGAAGCGGAGCAGCTGTTCATCACCGCCAAGCTCGAGAACGCTGCCATCACCGCTCCCGACGAGCGCGTTCGCGCCGGCGTCGTACGCCTGGGCAACAAGCTTGTTAGCAACTTTGAAGAGGAGATCGCCTAGCATGGCCATCGATATCCGCACCAACCCGTATAAGCCGGATTTTCCACTTCTGGCAAACCATCCCGAGATCGCGTTCCTAGACAGCGCCGCCACCGCACAGCGCCCCGCTTGCGTACTTGACGCCTCCCGTCATTTCTACGAGACGATGAACGCCAACCCGCTGCGAGGCCTCTATTCGCTCTCCGTCGAGGCAACCGAGGCGATCGCGAAGGTGCGCGCGCAGATCGCAAGCCTGATTGGCGCCGTCGATAGCGCAGGCAAGCCCCTTGCGCACGACATCGTGTTCACACGTAACACGAGCGAGTCGCTCAACCTTGTTGCCAAAAGCTTTGCGCCCACGGTGCTCGAAGCCGGCGACGAGGTGGTCATCAGCATCATGGAGCATCACTCCAATCTCATCCCCTGGCAGCGGGCTTGCCATCAGACCGGGGCGAAGCTGGTCTATCTACGCCCCAACGACCAGGGGCTCATCACAGACGATGAAATTGCCGCAAAAATCGGCCCGGCCACCAAGATCGTTGCCATCGGCGAGGTCTCCAACGTCTTGGGCGTGCGCAACCCGGTGGAAAAAATCGCCGCTGCAGCACATGCCAATGGCGCCTATGTAGTAGTGGACGGTGCGCAGTCGACACCGCACATGGCAGTCGATGTGCGCAAGCTTGGCGCCGACTTCTTTGCTTTCAGCGCCCACAAGGCGCTTGGACCCATGGGCATCGGCGTCCTTTGGGGTAAGCATGAACTGCTCGACCAGATGCCGCCCATGCTCACCGGTGGCGAAATGATCGATTCCGTTACCGAACAGGATGCCGTCTGGGCCCCCGTTCCCGAGAAGTTCGAGGCGGGTACGCAAGACGCCGCAAGCATCTACGCAACCGGCGTGGCACTCGATTACCTTGCAAACACCGTTGGCTATGAGGCGGTGCAGGAGCGTGAGCAGGCACTCGTCGCCTATCTTATGCAGCAGCTTGCCGAACTCGATTATGTTGATGTCATCGGCCCGGATGACCCCGCGCTTCACCACGGCGTCGTAAGCTTCAACGTGCGAGGCATTCACCCCCACGACGTGGCGAGCATCATGGACATGTCTGGCGTCTGCATCCGCGCGGGCCATCACTGCGCACAGCCGCTTCTCACATGGCTTGGCGTAGAGAACCTCGCCTGCTGCCGCGCAAGCGTCGCATTCTACAATGACGCTGCAGATATCGACGCCTTTATCGCCAGCGTCAAGCAAGTTTGGTCCACATTCAACGGCTAGGCCCCAAGCGACCCCACCCGGCACGACGCACACGACTCAAGGAGCATGCACCCTATGGGTAACCTCTATACTTCGACCACCTTCATGGAGCACAACTCGCATCCGGATTATAAATACGAGATGGACTCCCCCACCCACACTCACGAGGGTATCAACCCCAGCTGCGGTGATGAACTCACGCTGCAGCTGCGCGTAGAGAACGGCGTGATCGAGGAGGCATCCTTCGTAGGTCACGGCTGCGCCATCAGTCAGGCCTCGGCAGATATCATGGCCGACCTCATCACCGGCGAAACGGTTGAGGAGGCAAAACGCCTGGCCGGCCTGTTCCTCTCTATGATTCGCGGCGACGAGCTTACCGAAGATGATTACGAGGACCTTGATGAAGCCGCTCAGCTCAAGGATATCTCCCATATGCCCGCGCGCGTGAAGTGCGCCGAACTTGCCTGGCGCACACTCGACGGCATGCTCGATAAACAATAGGGCTACGCTGCCTGCTATTGCTGCGCAAGCGCTACAATAGCGCTCGTATTAACCAGAGAAGACGTGGGATGCCCCGATTGCCTTCGCGCGGTCGGGGCATCCCTTTGAGCAACATAAGGAACGCTCGTGACACCAATGACCTATCTCGCCATCGGCTTTGCCGCCGTAATGTTCGGTATCGATAAATCGCTTGCCTCGGGCGCAGGGTTGCTCTCGGTCGCAACCCTCACCGCAGTGATGCCCGCCCACCAGGCATCCGGGCTCACGCTGCTGATGGCAATCTGTGCCGATTGGAGCGCTATCTGGGCGTATCGCGGCAATGTTTCGGTTAAATCCCTCGTGCGCTTGATTCCCTTTGTAATCGTAGGTATATGCGGCGGCATCGTGTTTTTGTATATGGCCGACAACACCGCCATGCGTCGCACAATCGGCATCATTCTCGCCGTATTTGTGGGCATGTACTTTTTGAATCTCATCCGAAAGCGCCTGAGCGGAAATACAGAGGCATCGCCAGATAAGACGCCTAAAGAAGACAGCGGCATCTCCGATGCAGAGCTCGGCGGCAAAGCCGCGGCTTTCTCATGGCTCAAACGCATCGTTTGCGGCGTCCTGGCCGGCTTTACCACCATGGTCGCCAACGCCGCGGGTCCTGTTACCGCCATCTTCTTTTTGTCCGAAAATCTGCCCGTCATTCGCTTCTTAGGTACAACTGCTTGGTTTTACCTCATCGTCAACTTGATTAAGGTGCCTATCTCCATTCACCTTGGCATGATCACATGGGCCGGCTTCCTTTCCATGGCTTGGACCATCCCTTTGATCATCGTCACCGTGATGATTGGCCGCGCTATCGCACGCCACGTGAGCCAGGAAGTCTTTACCAAGCTCATCTACGTACTCTCGGTCTTCGCCGTCATCAAGCTACTCATCTAGCGCAGAGCACGAATCGAGCCGTACCGGTGCGGCTTGCCACCCAAGCGCCGAGCAAAACGAACCGTCAGCGACCCCTGGAGCAATGCTCCAGGGGTCGCTGCATAAAAATATATAAAATGCAGTACTTTTTGCATAGAAAATGGCGTCTGCAAGATTGGAAGCCTCAATCTGCAGCACTCATACTCAGAAATGGCGGAAAAATCAAAATATGTACGATGCGACCACCTCTTCCATGCCCCATGGTCCCTTAAATCAATTCCCAGGGGCTCAATGAACGCTGTTCATAGGAACCTCCGGGAAATATCTGCCGTCTTGAACGTTATGCAGACCAAATGGAGAAGCTTCTATAGTACATATTTTAGTTTTTCCACCAAAAGCGAAATACCGTATACATTCAGCGCGCCAAAAGGCATCAAAAACAACAGCACCATAATCCTTCGCAGTATCCCGCGAAAGAAATACTCGATACGATGCGCACGCTACAACCCCCCCCGTCACCTTATTGGAACCCACGAGCCCGGAAGCGGGACGAGCCGCTCTTCCCTATAATATCGGTAGTTAATTCGAAACGACTCCCCGTCCAGGAGGCTGCACATGCCAGACAGCACTACGACCACAGAGACTCGCGACACTAAACTCGAGATCATCATGGGACGCCCCGCACTCGACAAACTCGCTGCATCCACCGTTCTCGTGCTAGGCTGCGGCGGCGTAGGTTCCAATTGCATCGAAGCACTCGCTCGCGGCGGCGTGGGACACTTCATCATCCTCGATAAAGATGTCGTCGCCCCCAGCAATATCAACCGCCAGGCCATCGCCTTCCACAGCACCATCGGACGCCGCAAGGTCGATGTTGTGGAGGCGATGATTCATGACATCAACCCGGCAGCCACGGTTATCAAACGCACTGAGTACATTCTTCCCGAGAACACCGAGGATTTTTTTGACAGCGTGCTTGAACAAGCGGGCGGCACGCTCGATTACGTAGTCGATGCCATCGACACCATCTCGGCCAAACTCTCGATTGCCCTCTATGCCCAAGAGCACAACTTGCGCCTGGTTAGCTCCATGGGAGGGGGCAACAAGCTCCACCCCGAGTGCCTGCACTTCTCCGATATCTTCAAGACCGTCCGCGACCCCATGAGCCGCATCATGCGCAAAGAGTGCAAGAAGCGCGGCATCAAATCGCTTTGGGTGCTCTCGAGCTGCGAGGAATCGGTGCGCACGCGTCCACGCGACACGGCAGACATCCACGAGCGCTCCGAGCTTGGCACCGCGAGCTTCATGCCTCCCATCATGGGGCAGATGATCGCTGGCGAGGTCATTCGCCGCATCTCGGGCATTGGATGCGAAAGAGTGCGCCCAGACGGCGCCGTCATCGGGTAGCGATAATGCGTCTGTTCGATATGCACTGTCATCTTGGATTGATGACAAATGGGGAGAACGTGGCCCAACAGGCAGCATCCTGCGAGCTAACGCTTCTGGATGCCGGAGTACTCCCTTCTGAATTTGAAGCGGAGCTATGCCGTTATGCATCCCACGACTCCGTGCATGTCGCCTGCGGACTTCACCCCTGGTGGGTCACCGACAAACTGAAGGACAGCGAAGTCGAGCGTCTTATCGAACACGCCCGAGACTATCCCCTGATTGGCGAGGTGGGCCTCGACTTTTCAAATGCCCATATGCAGAGTGCCACACACCAGATCCAGATATTCGAACGCCTGGTAGCGACATGTTCTGCCAACGCAATCGAGAACCGCCTCATCTCGATTCACGCCGTACAGTCGGCATCGAGCGTGCTCGATATTTTGGAAGCCAATGATATTTGCCAGCAGGAAAATATCATTTTCCATTGGTTTTCCGGCACGGGCGAAGACCTCACACGAGCACGCAAGCTCGGTTGCTATTTCTCAATCAATGAGCGCATGCTTCAAAGCCGACGAGGGCGCGCCTACGCCGCGCAGATAGAAGAGGAGCGCCTTCTCCTTGAAACGGATTTCCCCCTCAAACCAGAACGCTCCTGCTCGGCAACAGAGATACGCACTTCGCTCAGCGCAACCCTCGAAAAGCTTGCTCAGTTGCACAAAACCGATGCGGAGGCACTTGGTGAGCACATCGCCCAAACCAGCAAGAGTCTCCTTGCTAGCGCAGGCGCCCGATAATCAAGCGAGCACCTGCTAGCGCGTCAAGCGCTCGCCTACGCTCAATACGTCGGGAATCTCGTCGATAATAACATCGGCTTCCGCCTGGCTAAACCCAAAACGATCCTCGCGCTTGGCAACCACCGTCAATCCGGCTCGGCAGCCTGCCTCGATACCATAGAGAGAATCCTCCACGCAGCAGCACTCTCGCGCATCCAGCCCTAAAGCGCCAAGTGTATGCAGGTAAATCTCGGGATTAGGCTTGCTTTCGCGGAATTGCTCGCCCGAGACAACTGTCTCGAACGAACGGCGCAACCCGCACTCGTCGAGCGCCCGATTGATACTCTCCAACGGGGAAGACGACGCGAGCGCGCAGCGAACTCCATAAGCCGCAAGAGTATCCAGAGTCTGCGGCACCCCGGGATTCATCAGTTGCCGATAATCCATATGACGCGTCGCGGCCCAATCGTAATAGAGCTTTCGCACGCGCTCCTCATCAATCGCACCATGCCCCGCACGTTGCCACCACGCCTGAATGGTCGTAAAGAAGTTTTGCGACGAATTGCCCACCATGCGGCGCCGCTCCTCCTCCGTCACGCCCAAGTCGAACGCATCGCTAAAGACTGCGAGCTCATGATAGTAATACCACTCGGAGTCAAACAGCACGCCATCCATATCGAAGATAACGGCACGAAAGGGCACGTCAAACGCCATGCCATATCCTTTCCATAAAAATAGGGCCCGGGGATTTTACCCCGAGCCCCCAGCCACAGCGCCCGCTTAAGCGCGGTGCTCGTGATAAAACGCGATAAGCGCCTGAGTGCTCGCATCCTGCTCGGCAAGAGCCTCGTCGTCGTGGAAAGCGACGGTGATCTCGCGAGCGAGCTGCTTGCCAAGCTCAACGCCCCACTGATCGAAAGAGTCGACGCCCCACACCGTGCCCTCGACGAACACGATGTACTCATAGAGCGCCACGAGGGCACCCAGCGAATGCGGCGTCAAAGCCGTACCCAGAATCGAGGTGGACGGCTTGTTGCCAGCAAAGCAACGCGCGGGAACGATTGGCTCGGGCGTACCCTCGGCGCGCACCTCGTCGGCCGTCTTGCCAAATGCAAGAGCCTTAGTCTGGGCGAGGAAGTTGCCCAGCAGCAGCTCGTGCGTATCCTGGTCACCGTCCTTCAGGGGATTCGTGGTATTCACAAAGGCGATGAAATCGGCAGGGATCATGCGCGTACCCTGGTGAATCAACTGATAGAAGGAGTGCTGACCGTTTGTGCCCGGCTCGCCCCAGAAGATCTCGCCGGTATCGCAAGAAACGGGGCTTCCGTCCCAACGGACGCTCTTGCCATTGGACTCCATGGTGAGCTGCTGGAGATAGGCCGGGAAGCGATGCATATACTGGTTATAGGGCAGCACGGCGTGCGTCTCGGTATGCCAGAAGTTGGAGTACCACACGTTAATCATGCCCATGAGGACAGGGACGTTGTTCTCGAGCGGAGTCTCCTTAAAGTAGACGTCTACATCGTGGAACCCACGGAGGAACTCTTCGAAGACCTCGCGTCCAAAGGCAACGATAAGAGACAGGCCAACGGCGGAGTCGACGGAGTAGCGACCGCCGACCCAATTCCAGAAGCCAAAGGCGTTCTCGGGATCGATACCGAACTCCTCGACACGGTCGAGCGCAGTGGAAACGGCGACAAAGTGCTTCTTGATAGCATCGGCACGGCTGGCATCAGAGCCATCGATGGCACCGTTGCGCTCAAGGCCCTCGAGCATCCACGCCTTTGCCTCACGAGCGTTGGTGAGCGTCTCGAGGGTCGTGAAGGTCTTGGAGACGACGATCATGAGCGTGGTCTCAGGATCGAGGGAGCGCAGCTTCTCGGCAATGTCATTGGGATCGATATTCGACACGTACGTGCAGTCGATACCGGCATTTGCAAAGGGCTTGAGGCCTTCGTAGACCATGACCGGGCCAAGGTCGGAGCCACCGATGCCAATGGAAACCACATGCTCGATCTTCTTGCCCGTCACGCCGGTCCAAGCGCCGCTGCGCACCTTGTCGGCAAAGGCATACATGCGATTGAGGACGTCATGCACGTCGCCCACGACATCCTGGCCATCGACCATCAGCGAACCGCGATCGGACTCAGGAGCGCGCAGGGCGGAATGGAGCACCGCACGGTCCTCGGTCGTGTTCACGTGCTCGCCAGCGAGCATCGCGTCGCGACGCTCCTCGACATGCACGGCACGGGCCAAATCGAGCAGAAGCTTGAGCGTTTTCTCGGTAACGAGGTTCTTGGAGAAGTCAAAATGCAGCTCGCCCATATCGTGCGAGAACTTAGAAACACGATCGGGGTCATCAGCGAACGCCTTCTTCAAGGTAAAGTTCGCGGCAATCTCCTTTTGGTGCTCGACAAGCGCCGCCCACTCAGGGGTCTGCGTTGCATCGACTGGAGCAGAAACAACAGGCATATGATCCTCCTTTTGCGAGCCGGGCTGCACCCTTGCCGCGAAACCGGTGTCACGGCACTCGCATCTCATAAGATGATGCCTTCATTTTAATGCAACGCACACCCGAGTGCGGCAACGTGTGTCAGAGACTTTGATAGCGTTATGCCGCGACCTCCGCAGCCTTCGAATGGCCCGCAAGGGCAACGAGAAGACGATGGGCCTCCCCTCTCGTAAGATGCTCAATTACCTGCGAGTTTCCCGTTTCAAGAACCTCTGTCACCAAACCGGTGCCTTCGATGGCATCCTCCAGGTCCTCACCCGTTGTCCCAAGCTCTGCCAAAGAGCGAGGCAGCTGCAGCGCGCCAAGATAATTACCCAGGCACTCGATAGCCGCTCGCGCGTCTTCAAGCTCGTTTCCACACGATGAGAGCCCCCATACACGTCGCCCCAACCGAGCAAGCCGCGCAGCGTCACGCTCCAAAACCAAGGACAACACCGGCGGCAACACAACGGAAAGGCAGGATCCCAGAGGCTTTTTCAGACGCGCGGAAAGCGTCAGCGCAATCTCGCGACTCACGGGATGGGACACGCGGCCCGGCATGCACATGTTGTTATGCGCCATGCAAGAAGCCCACATCAAATCCGCGCGTGCGTGCACATCGGCGGGATCCGACAGAACAAGCGGCGTCTCCTCGACAATTGCGCCCATCAGTCCCTCGATCAAGCGATCGCTCACACCCGTCGCCTGAGAATCTTCAAGGTACAAGCCAAATAGATAGGCCAATGTCTCGCAGATGCCGCAAGACACCTGATATGCAGGAAGCGTTTCGGTCAAAGCGGGGTTGAGCACCGAAAACGAAGGAATCAAAACGTTGGAAGTCGTTTCCGCAACTCCCCTGCCTTCTTCAAGCTGCAACATGGCAGTGGCCGAGGCTTCCGACCCCGAAGCCGCCGTCGTGAGCACGCAGCCAATGGGAAGGGCATCGTCGAGCACCGCCTCGCCACGAAAGAAATCGAGCACATCGCCCCGATAGCGCACACCGGCGGCAATCGCCTTGGCAACGTCGATCACGCTGCCGCCGCCGATCGCCAAAATAAAATCGACTCGCTCATCGCGCGCCAGGTCGATACCTTCTCGCACCAACTCAAGCTGGGATGCCGGCTGCACCCCCGAGAGCACCACATAGTCCAAAAGGGCTCTATCAAGCGAACCACGGACGCGCGCAAGAAGACCCGAGCGCCGCGCGGACCCTTCACCCAAAACAATAAGCGCCTTCGTTCCCGAAAAACGACTTACCAAACGGCCAACCTCAAGCTCAGCCTCTTCGCCAAACTCGAAATGCGTGGGTAGGCAATAACTGAAACGATCCATGAGCATAAACCCTTCTTCGCCGCAGCCACCAACAATCGTTATATGCTGAGTATGCAGGGAAGAGGGGCCTGTACGAAGACAATTGAAGAGGGTTAACGTAAGTGCACGCAAGCATTAATCGACAAGAAACGCTCTCGAAACGACGGCTTTTTCCCTTGTCTCGACCGGGTTACTCTCCAAGCTGCTCGGAAGCCTCGAGCCAGGACGTCTCAAGGCCATCAAGCTCATCTTGTTTGTCATCGATCTTTTTTTGCTGAGCTTCGAGCGCCGCATAATCTGTGGGATCGACATCGGCCATGCCCGCCCGCAGCTCTTCAAGCTCGGCGCGGCGCGCCTCCATCTTGCGCTCAAGTGAAGATACCTCGCGACGCAGGCGCTGGCGCTCTGCATTGGAAAGGCCCGTGGGCGGCTGCGGCGAGGAGACGGCGGCCTCTTGTCCACGCGGCACGGGAGTCTCAGACGCAGCAGCACTCGCCTCGTTCACGAGCTTGAGATACTGGTCAACACCGCCGGGGACATGGCGCAGGTATCCATCGATCAATGCGAATTGAGAGTCGGTCACGCGCTCCATCAAGAAGCGGTCATGCGTCACGAGAATGAGCGTTCCCGGCCAGCCATCCAGCAGATCCTCCACAATCGCAAGCATATCGGTATCGAGGTCGTTGCCCGGCTCGTCCAAAATGAGCACGTTAGGCTCGTCAAGAATCGTGAGCAACAAGGAAAGACGGCGACGCTGACCGCCCGAAAGATCCTTGATACGACTCCAGAGCTGCTTGGTCGTGAATCCCAAACGCTCGCAGAGCTTCTCGGGACTCGTCTCCTTGCCATCGACGATATAGACGCGCTTATAGGTGGAAAGAATCTCGCGAATGGTCTCGTCCATATGGGGATCGAGTTCCTCAAGCTGCTGGGAGAGCACGCCAAAACGCACGGTTTGACCGATTTTCACGCGCCCGCGAAGCGGTGCCATCTTGCCTTGAAGCACGTTGAGAAGCGTCGATTTTCCCGCTCCGTTCTCGCCCAGAAGGCCAAAGCGGTCGCCGGCACCGATAAGCCAGGTCACGTCGTTGAGAACAGGGCGCGAAGCGCCGGCCGCATCTTCCGAATCGGCCGCGTCGTAGCCTGCCGTCACATCGAGAACATCGATGACCTGCTTGCCCAATCGCGAAACCGCCAGGCGTTTGAGCTCCAGCTCATCGCGCACGGGAGGAACGTCGGCGATGAGCTCGCGAGCCGCATCGACACGGAATTTTGGCTTGGTGCTACGCGCCTGAGCTCCGCGCGAGAGCCATGCAAGCTCTTTGCGCGCCATGTTGCGGCGCCGCTCCTCGGTCACACGCGCCATGCGGTCGCGCTCGACGCGCTGCAAAATATAGGCGGAATAGCCACCCTCGAAAGGATCGACGCAACCGTCATGGACTTCCCACATCGACGTGCAGACCTCATCCAAGAACCAGCGATCGTGCGTCACTACCAAAAGGGCGCCAACGCCCGGCTGCCAGCGGCTCTTAAGATGCTCGGCCAGCCAGTTGATGGTCCGCATATCCAGGTGGTTTGTGGGCTCATCAAGCATCAGCACGTCGTAGTCGCCGATCAGCAGGCGCGCAAGGTCAACACGACGCCTCTGCCCGCCCGAGAGCTCGCCCACAGCTCCCTCCCAGGGGACATCCGCAATCAGGCCATCCAAAATGTTGCGCACAACAGGCGAAGCTGCCCACTCGTACTCGGGTACATCACCCACCACGGCATGATGCACGGTATCGGTGTCACAAAGCGCATCGCGTTGCCCAAGCACGCCCACATGAAGGTCGCGACGATGCGTGACCCTCCCCTCATCGGGTTCGGTAATTCCGGCAAGCACCGAAAGCAACGTCGACTTGCCGTCACCGTTCTTGCCAACGATGCCGATGCGGTCGCCTTCCGCCACGCCCAGTGTCACGCCTTTAAGGATGACCTTGGTGGGATATTCGAGTGAAACCGCGTCACAGCCAAGAAGAGCCGCCATAGAGATACCGCCTAACGTACTTGTTCAGTCAAGTATCCATGCTAGCACGCGACTCCGCACACGCATAAGAAAAGGGCACTGCGACCGAAAGGGCGATCGCAGTGCCCTTGTGCAAAGCGCCGCACCGGTGGCGCACGCGGTGGAAACGCACACCGCTCCGGCGGGCCAGCGGAACATATTCCGACTAGGAGAACATGCCCGTGAGGTAATCGTTAAGACGAGCGTCGTTTGGACACTGGAAGATCTGCTCGGTCTCGCCATACTCAACCATATCGCCCATGTAGAAGAAAGCAGTGCGGTTCGACACGCGGCTCGCCTGCTCCATGTTATGGGTGACGATCACGATGGCGCGATCCTTGACCACGTTGCGCATAAGGTCCTCGATAGCCAGCGTCGAGATGGGATCAAGCGCCGAACACGGCTCGTCGAACAAGATCACATCGGGATGCATGGCGAGGGTACGCGCTATGCACAGACGCTGCTGCTGGCCGCCGGATAAGGCAAAGGCGCTCTTATCGAGCTTATCTTTGACCTCGTCCCACAGCGCCGCTCCGCGCAGGCTCTCCTCGACCATCTGATCGAGAGCGTCCTTGCCGCGCACGCCATGGCGACGAGGGGCGAACGTGATGTTGTCGTAGATGGACATATGGAAGGGATTAGGCTGCTGAAACACCATGCCAATGGATTTACGCAGCTCATAGAGGTTCTCGCTCGGCGTATTGATGTTGTGTCCGCGATACTCGATCTCGCCCTCGACACGGCAGCCTCGAATCTCGCGATTCATAAGGTTAAGACTGCGAAGGAACGTCGATTTACCGCAACCGGAAGGTCCGATGAGGGCCGTGATCTCGTCCTTATGGAAGGCCAGCGAGGTATCGTGCAGCGCATGATGGTTGCCGTAGTAGACGTTCACGTCCTTGGTCTCGAGCACCACCTCGTCGGAGATGGCGAAGCCTGACACGCGGTTTTGCTTTTCACTCGAGCTCACGCTCGCCATAAAATCAGCGCTCGTAGAAGCGGGCTGTGCCGCCGAAGTCTCTACGCTCATTCGGCCGTCATCCTCCTTGCAAGAGCCTTGCCAACGATACGCGCGGCGACGTTGAACAAAAGCACGCAGATCATCAACAGGGCGGCAGTGCCCCAAACGATAGTTTGAGCCTCGGGGCTTCCCTCGCCGTAAATCTTGTAGATATGCACGGCGAGCGACTCGGCAGGCCTAAACACATTCCAGGCGCAGGTGGGACTTGCGAAGTTGAGCGTGAAGAAATTCAAACGCACCGGCGAGCTCATGCCCGAGGTGAAGAGCAGAGCAGCAGCCTCACCGAACACGCGGCCAGCCGAAAGCACCACGCCTGTGACGATTGCGGGCATAGCCACGGGAATCAGGACATGCACCGTGGTCTCCCAACGAGTGAGGCCCATGGCAAGACATGCATCGCGCTGAGAAGCGGGGACATCTTCCAGCGCCTGCTGAATCACGCGTACGAGGATGGGGATGTTGAACATGGTAAGCGCGACGGCACCCGAAAGAATCGAGTATTTCCAGCCAAAGTTCACGCTAAAGACCAAAAAGCCAAACATGCCCACGACAATCGACGGCAGCGACGAAAGGGTCTCGATAGCCGTCGACGCAATGCTCGTGACAGGGCCGTCGGGTGCGTACTCGACCAAAAACACCGCACCGCCCAGGCTGATGGGAAGTGAGATGACAAGCGTCAGAATCAGCAGGTAAAACGAATCAAACAGCTGATAGGCAACGCCGCCCTGAGTACCGTTGGCGCGCGAAGCCTCGGTCAGAAAACCGGGCTTGAAAAGCGTTCCGATACCCTGGCTCAAAATAAAGAGCACCATCGACACGACAATGACCATCACGAGGCCCACGATGAGTGTAAGCACACCGGTCGCGATCCTGTCGTTGCGCTGCGAGCGCTCAAGATAGGCGTCTTGCGCCTGAGTTGCCGACTTAGCCATGAGCCTTCGCCCCCTTACGACCGATGAGATGGATGATCAAGATGAAGATGAGCGACATGCCCATGAGCAGCAGGCCGAGCGCCCACAGGATATCGTCCTGCGCGGAGCCTTCTGCATAGACCGCCATGCTGGTAGTGAGCGTGGTGGTGATAGTGGACGCGGCGTCGAGCAAGCCGGTGGGCATCTTCTCGATACCGCCGATCACCATGCGCACGGCAAGCGTCTCGCCAAAGGCGCGGGTCATGCCCAAAATCACGGCAGTCATGAGCGAAGGAAGGGCGCTCTTGAGCACAACGTGCCAAATGGTCTGCCAACGCGTGTAGCCAAGCGCCAAGGAGCCCTGACGATAGCCATCCGGCACGGCGCGCAGTGCATCGATGGAAAGCGTGGTTACCGTCGGCAGAATCATGACAGCCAAAACGATGGAACCGGGAAGGATGCCCAGGCCAGTCGAGACTCCGAAGATCGCCTTGCACGCGCCCACGACAACATGGAAACCGATGAGACCGAACACGACCGAGGGAATACCCGTCAACAGCTCAATCAAAGGCTGGAAGACCTTGGAGCCAAAACGCGGACGAATCTCGACCGCGAAAATCGCCGAGCCCAGCGAGATAGGCAATGCAATGAGCGTGGAGAGAATCGTCACGGAAAACGACGTGACGATCAGGGGAAGAGCACCGGTATAGGGCATACCGCTTTGATCCGTGTTCGAGAGGTCCCATTTGGTTCCCCCAAAGAACCCGGCAACATTGACGCCATCCTTGAAAAAGGCGGAGAGACCCTTCCGAGCGACCATGACGATCAGGGCCAACACAACAAGTGTCACGAGCACGACGCACGCGCCCGTGACACCCAAACCCACTTTTTCAAGGTTGCGTTTTGGCATCTGCTTTGCCATTACGCACCTTTCGTTGTAGCAACAGTCAGCAGGAAAAGAACGCGAAGGCGCCGTCGTTATTTCTCGGTCACCTTGCCGGCGGCGTCCTTGACAACCTTCATCTCAGAAACGGGGATGAAGCCCTGCTCCTCGACGAGCTCCTTCTGGACGTCGTCGGAAAGCATGAAGTCCAGGAAGGCAGTGGTGGCCTCGTCGGCATCCTTGGCGCAGTACATGTGCTCGGTAGCCCAGATGGGGAACTTGTTGTCGTAGACGTTCTCGCTCTTGGGCTCGACGCCCTCGACCTTGACGGCGTTGAACTTGGAGTCGTCGTAGTGGGAGAAGTCGAGATAGGAGATGGCGTTATCGGTGCTGGAGAGCTGAGTCTGAACGTCGCCGGACTTGTCGAGCTCGGCATCGCCCTTGAACTCGTTGGCCTCGGAGCCAAAGACAGCAGCCTCGAAGGTAGCGCGGGTGCCGGAACCAGCCTTACGGTTAAGTACGACGATGGTAGCGTCGTCGCCACCAACCTCTTTCCAGTTAGTGATAGCGCCGGAGAAGATGCCCTTCAGCTGCTCGAGGGAAAGGTCGTCGACCTTCACGTTCTTGGAGACCACAGGACCCATGCCAACAACGGCAACCTCGTGATCGACGAGGTTCTTGACATCGTCTTCCTCGAGCTTGGTCTCGGCGAAGACATCGGAGTTGCCGATGGTCACGGTGCCGGCGGCAACAGCAGTCAGGCCCTTGCCCGAACCGTTACCGGAGCCGGAGATGATGACATCGGGGTACTTGTCCATGAACTTCTCGGCAGCAGCCTCAACGAGCGCCTGGAACGAAGAAGCGCCATCGTAGGTCACCTCGCCAGCGATATCCTTAGCAGCAGCAGAACCGGCAGCGGAGCCCGTGGAAGCGGGAGCCGCAGAGTTGCCGCAACCGGCAAGGCCAAGACCGGCCATGGCGGCAATGCCACCAGCAAGACCCAGGAACTGACGACGAGAGCAAGAATAGTCGAACATGGTTCTCCTTTCGCGAACATATTCGTTCGCATACCAACGCAGATGGCCTCTAGATCCTCGTCGCACCCTTTGCCCGACGATCGGATCTGGTTGCACCGCACGGCTTCCCGCATAGGAGCAGATGCCCGAATCCCCTGCGAGAAACCGTTCGGTGCAACCCCACCTGCTTACATCCTTGATGAGGACTTTAGACGCACGCCGACGCGTTTTTTCGCTCAACGTCACCTCATTACGCACACGTGACCAAACATTACGCAGCTCTCGTGCGTCATTTACGCGCTCTTTACAAAAGGGTCGTTTGGTTAATTCCGTGCGAAGTGAGCGCGAATGGCCCCTGCTGGAGAAAACGGCATAAAAAATGCCCCGGCGGCAAAGCCACCGGGGCATCTAAAGGGTAAACGAGCGCTCGGTTTACAGGTCCAGCTCCATCAAGCGGAAGATCGCCAGGATATAGATCTTCAGCGCCTGCTTGAGCTGTGCCTCGCTCGCAGCCTCGTTGGGGCCATGCATGAGGCCTGCCCACTCGGGCAGCACCAGGCCATGGGTCTCGGCGCCAAAGGAAACGGCGCTCTTGAACTTACGGGCATAGGTGCCGCCGCCCATGGAAAACGGAGTGGCGTTCTCGCCCGTCACATCGTTATAGGTATCGATGAGCGTCTTGACCGCCGGGTTATCCGCAGGGATATAGAAGGCCTCGACCGCATGGTCGACGTTCAGCGTTGCGCCAAAGCGCTCGGCCACGGCACGGCAGGTATCCTCAAGCTCGGTCAGGTTCACGCAGTTGGGCAGGCGGACATCGATGGTCTGGAGGATACGGCCCTCCTTGACCTCGATAGTGCCGCCGTTGAGCGTAAGGGGTCCAAAAGCATCATTCGAGGCAGCAATACCCAAAGCGGCACCTGCCGTATCGGCATGGATGATAGAAAGCAGCTCGAGCGCCTGCGCTTCATCGCCCTCGCAGATGCCCGCCTCTTTAAGGTACCCAAGCACGAGCGAAATGGCGTTGAGCGTACCCTCGGGCATGGAGGCGTGTCCACCGATGCCCTGCCCCGTGATGCGCGCACGGCCCTCGCCCGCAGACTCGATTGTCAGACGATCGGCATTGGCCACAGGGGCAGGAAGCTCAGAAGCGTCAACGGCGACCTCGCAGATGGACTGAGACGGAATGGCGTTGGTGGCCTCTGCACCGCTCCAGGACAAAATCTTGCCATCGGCGATAGCACCGCTGGTAAAGGTGGCACCAAACTGGCCCTTCTCCGCGTTGCAAACCGGGAACTCCGCGTCGGGGGTAAACAGGAACGCCGGGTCCTCGTGAGTCGACAGGTAATGCGGCACGTCCTTCATGCCCGTCTCCTCATCGCAGCCCAGAAGCGCGCGGAACGTATACCTGGGGGTCACGCCCTCACGAAGGAGAAATGCGCCAGCGTACAGGCCGAGAACGGCAGGGCCCTTGTCGTCGATGACACCGCGGCCGAGCAGCCAGCCATCGCGACGCACCAGGGTGAAGGGATCGGTGCTCCAACCCGGGCCGGCGGGAACCACGTCGACATGAGCAATCGTAGCGATCTGGCGCTCTGACTCGCCGGGAATATCCGCCATGCCCATATAGCCCTCATCGTCGGAGGTCTGGTAACCGAGCTTCGCAGCAATGCCCAACGCGCAGTCAAGAGCAGCGCGCGAGTCCTTACCAAACGGAGCACCCGGCTCGTTTGCGCCCTCGATTGCCACGGAAGGCACCGCCACCAGGGTGGCGATATCTTCTAGGACATCGTCCCATACCTCGTCGACGTACTCGTCAACGCGCTTCTCGAGTTCTTTATCCATTATGCAGCTCCAATCCAAGCCGTGTACAACCATATGAATCAGACGAGGCGAAGCGCTTTACAGCTCAACGCCCAAAGCCCAAGCGAGCTCCGCAACATCATGCGCAACGAAATCCGCCCCGGCTCGCTCATGCTCTCCCTCATCCGCGGCGCCCGTATAGATGCCTATGCAGGGAATCCCTCGTTCATGCGCACCGTAAACGTCATGAAAACGATCGCCCACCATCACAGAGTCATCGATAGCGGCACCAAGCTGAGCCATGGCGTCACGAATAGATTCCGCCTTGGTATCGCGACCGGGCTCAAGCCTGCCCACAACCGCATCAAAGGGAGGGAGATCAAGGGAATCGATCATTTGGCGCGCCGTAATCTCAAGGCGCGACGTCGCAACGGCGACTCGCCTCCCTTGTCCATGGAGAGCAGCAATCAGCTCACGCATGCCGGGAAAGACCGGGTAATAATCGGGCGACATGTCCGCGTCAAACAGCCGACGATAAACAGCGGTGATACGCTCACCCTCTTCCAGGGGTTTATGGCAAAGGTCGGAAAACCCGTTGAAGAGAGGCGGGCCGATCAAGCAGCGAAGGTCGCCATTCGCTTCCTCCGGATAGCCGCACTCAAGCAACGCCCTGCGAGCACAATGCAGGATATAGGAGCCGGTGTCGGCAATCGTTCCGTCAAAGTCCAAAAGCACCGCACCGCGATTAACAAAGGGAGCCGAATCTTGGCCCATCACTCAACCCGCCCATCAATCGAATCCAAACGTTGCTCATCATAGCATGCAGGACAATCTCTGCACAGGAGCGAGCCTCGTCGTGCTGGAAGGTCGGCGACAAAACGACCCCCGGGGGAAATCCACCGGGGGTCGTTATCACGTTCTATGAAAAGAAACGCTACTCGGCGTCAGCCTCAGCCTCGACCTCAGTCTCGTCATCCTTCTTCTCGTTGGGAAGCGGGGTGACGTCGATCTCGAAGCCCAGGGTCTCAGCAGCAGACTTCATGGACAGGGAGATACGACGACGATCGAGGTCGATCTCCATGACCTTGACCTGCACCTTGTCGCCCACGTGGGTGACCTGAGAAGGCTGGTCGACATGCTTGTTGGCCATCTCGGAGATGTGCACCAGGCCCTCGATGCCCTCGCCGAGGTCGACGAAAGCGCCAAACGGCACGAGCTTGGTGACGGAACCCTCGACGATAGCGCCCACGGGGTACTTCTTGACGAGTGCACGCCAAGGATCCTCGGTGGTCTGCTTGAGACCGAGGGAGATGCGCTCACGGTTCAGGTCGACGTCGAGCACCTCAACCTCAACCTCCTGGCCGACCTTGACGACCTCGGAGGGATGGTTAACGTGGTTCCAAGAGAGCTCGGAGATGTGAATCAGGCCGTCGATGCCGCCGAGGTCCACAAATGCACCGAAGTCCACGATGGAGGAAACGGTGCCCTTGAGGCGCATGCCGCTCTTGAGCTTGGAGAGAATCTCGGAACGCTCGGCCTTGCGGGACTCCTCGAGCACCACGCGGCGGGACAGAACGACGTTGTTGCGGTTGCGATCCATCTCGATGACGCGAGCCTCGATGGAGGTGTGCAGGTAAGAGGTGAGATCCTTCACGCGGCGCAGGTCCACGAGGGAGGCGGGCAGGAAGCCGCGCAGGCCGATGTCGAGGATAAGACCGCCCTTGACGACCTCGATGACCTCGCCCTCGACGTTCTCGCCGGAGTTGAACTTCTCCTCGATGCGGTTCCAGGCGCGCTCGTACTCAGCACGACGCTTGGAGAGGACCATGCGGCCCTCCTTGTCCTCTTTCTGAACAACCTGGGCCTCAACGGTATCGCCAAGAGCGACGATATCTGCAGGGTTGATATCCTTGCGGATGGAGAGCTCGCGAACGGGAATGACGCCCTCGGACTTGGAGTGAAGGTCTACCAGGACCTCATCGCGACCGATGGAAGCGACCGTACCGGTGACAAGGTCGCCCTCATCAAAGGTGGGAAGGTCGTTCAGGCTCTTCTCCATCTCGTCGTCCGCACCCTCATCCAGCGAAAAAACGGACGTGTTCTGAATCTCACTCAAAGGTGGACCCCTTTCGAACTTACGGGGCCCCGATTGCAAGCCTGCAGATGTGCGGTAGGAACGGACAAAGAAGCCATCCGGCGCGCGCACCGTTTGGATATATCTCGGGGGCCAACAGATACTGACGTGACGCTTATGCAATCACGATGGTATAGGTTACGGTGAATCGGCTCCGATTTCAAGCGCGAACAGCCATTTTTTGGGCGTGTGGAGACTTTTCCGCAATACCTCTAACATGGGCGGTAGCAAGTTGTCGATGAGCGGTCAATGGTTTATTCTCCCCCGCTCAGCTACCTAGCACTCCACTTGAGTCTTGCCGATCATGATGTTGAGAATCTCCACGTCGGCGTCTTTCATGCCCACGCGGCCTACGTAGCCCATGCTGGCGATCGTCTGCTCAACTGTGTCCTGGATCAATCCTTCTCCCGCACGGAAACCGCGGCCCTGCATGGCCATGTCGTGGCCGAGAATCGCGGCGTCCACCGCAGCCGAAATCTTGGCGGCACAGCTCGCCTTGGCCCCGTCGCATACGATACCGCCAACGTTGCCCAGTGTATTGGAAACGGTGGCACCGATCTGCTCGCGCGTGCCGCCGCACAGCCAGGTGATGGCAGCGCCCGCACCGCAGGCGGCGCAGATGGCGCCGCAAAAAGCGGACAGCGCACCAATATAGCTTTTCACGTGCACTGCGATGAGGTCGGACAGCATGATGGCACGCACCAGGCGTTCATGGTCGCAGCGCAAGAACTCCGCATATTCCATAACGGGAAGCGCGCAGGTGATGCCCTGGTTTCCAGAGCCGCATACGATAACCACCGGCAGCGCGCAGCCATTCATGCGAGCATCCGAGCCAGCCGCGGCACGCGCGCGGGCACGACAGGCGACATCGGCTGCACGAGCCCCTAGCAGGGTACGACCGACCTCGGCTCCCCAGGAATGGGCCAGGCCCTCGGCGCTGATGGCGCCGTTGAGCTCGATCTGGCGCTCAATCGCTTCGCGCGCAGGGTCGATGTCGCCGTTTTCGACAAAGTCGATGATGGACTCGACGGTCATGGGCGTCTCGGCGCTATCGGCAGCGCGCTCGGCCACCACGCGCTCGGCGCATGCCGCGCACTCCCCCGCCGACTTGCCGCACACAGGGATTCCGTCCAGCGTATGGCATGTCACATTGGTGTGATGGTCGATGATCTCGACCACCGCAACATGGCTCCCATACGTTGCGGTCACTTTGATATACAGGTTAGGGACGCCCTCGACCAGCGAAACGCTGCAGTACGAGGGATCGACCAGCAGCTCATTCGCACGGGCGCGAGCGATATCGTCCACGCTTTCCAGTACCTCGAGGGCACTCTTTGCGTCTCCGCCCACGGCACCCAAAACGGCCGCCGCCTCGATACCGCGCATCCCACCCGAATTGGGTACCGTCACGCTCTTCACGTTCTTGATGATATTGCCGGAACAGGCAACGTCCATATGCTCGGGCTCGCCGCACAAGGTCTGACTTGCCAGCGCTGCAGCATATGCGACGGCTATCGGCTCGGTGCAACCAAGTGCACAGACAAGTTCACGATTAAGGGCCTCGCAATATGCGGCATCGCGGATGGAATCGGTGGGCATGGCTATCTCCTTAATTCGCGCCCCGCAGCAAGGTAGCGACCGGACCAACATCTCTTTTAACCATTAGCATTTGATAGCAACGGACGCAAAATCGCAAGTCGCCTTCCGACAGACGGCGGGCCTTATCATGAAAAAGCGCCGTGGATGCAATTCCACGGCGCCCATGCCACACGCTAACAGCCCTGAGGAGCCAGAAGCTGATTAGCCAAAGAAACGCTTGATCTCGATCTCACCGTTCTCAACGCAGTCGGAGCCGTGAATCACGTTGGCGTCGACATCGACGGCGAAGTCGCCACGGATGGTGCCGGGAACGGCGTCGAGCGGATTGGTGGCACCCATAAGGGTGCGCATCTTGGCCACGGCGGAAGGACCCGAAACAATCATCTTGACAACAGGACCGCTGGTCATAAAGTCGCAAAGGCGACCGAAGAACGGCTTGTCGGCCAGATGGGCATAATGCTCCCCGACCGTCGGACGGTCAAGGGTGGTCATCTCCATGCGCTCGATGGCAAGACCGCTGCGCTCGATACGCGTGACGATCTCGCCGATCTTGCGATCGCGCACGGCGTCGGGCTTGATCATGATAAATGTCTTCTCGATAGCCATAGTCTTAGCCTTTCAAGTAGGTTCGTGCGTGTCCGCATCCGTTTGGGGCACCCACTCGGGATCGCGTCGCCGTAGAGTTCCATTCGGAACAGCAAGAAGCAACTTTCCGGAATCTCCGTATATGCAACCCCCTGTCTTCGAAGCGCGATTAGCCTACCATCAGCCCAGCGCTCATGGGCAATAAAGCGAGCGAAGCGTCGTTTAACGCCCGCGAGCGTGCTATTTCACACCGGGGAGTGCCACTTCCACAAGAGTTCTCCGCAACTCAACGTCACGTACTCGCCCCGGCAGAGTGCAGCCAAGGACGAATCCACCGAGACATCCGGGCAACTCTCCCGCATATCAAAAGAGGTGCCCGTGCAATCGCACGAACACCTCATGAGGACCTGCAAACGTTTTGGTTGTTAACGCAAACGCTCCTAGTTTGCCCCGTTGCCCATCTCAACTACTGGAGTCAGCTCGGAAAGCCTGGCTTCATCGAGCGAAAGCTGTTTTTGGACAGAAGAGAGCTGCTCGGCCACCGCCATAGGCGCCGTACCGCCCTCGGTGGTACGCGCCGCCACGATCGACGGGATGTCAAGTGCCTCAGTGATGTCATGCTCGAACAGCGGGCTTGCCTCCTGGAACACCTCGAAAGGAAGATCCTCAAGGTTGCAGCCGCGCTTTTCGCACGTAAGAACCAGGTGGCCCACAACGGCATGCGCCTCGCGGAACGGCAGGCCGCGCTTGGCAAGATAATCGGCAACATCGGTTGCGGCAAGATGGCCCACGCCGCACTCTCGACGCATGGCATCCTCGTTGACCGTCCAAGTTTCGATCATGCCAGCCATGACCGAGAGGCATTGCATGAGCGTATGCGCGGTATCGAGAGCACCCTCCTTGTCCTCCTGCAGATCCTTGTTATAGGCAAGCGGAAGACCCTTCATGGTCACGAGCAGCTGGGTGAGATTGCCGTACACGCGACCGCTTTTGCCGCGGATGAGCTCTGCAAAATCGGGGTTCTTTTTCTGCGGCATGATAGATGAGCCCGTGGAATAGCTGTCGGACAGCGTGATAAAGCCAAACTCGGACGTGGACCACAAGACGATCTCTTCAGACAAGCGCGAAAGATGCATGGCCATCACGGAGCCCGCGTAGTGCAAATCAAGCAGGAAATCGCGGTCCGAGACGGCATCGAGCGAATTGGGAATCACGCGCGAGAAGCCAAGCTCGGCAGCGGTCATCTGACGATCGAGCGGGTAGGTGGTGCCAGCAAGGGCAGCGGCGCCCAAAGGCGAGGCATCGGCAGCATTGAATGCAGCGATGAGACGCTGGAAATCGCGCGTGAACATCCAGGCGTAGGCAAGCAGGTGATGCGAGAACAGCACGGGCTGTGCATGCTGCAGGTGCGTATAGCCTGGCAAAATAACGTCGGCGTACTTCTGTGCCGCAGCGATCAGCACCTGGCGGAGATGTAGATTTGCCTCCATGAGCTCCTTGGCCAAAGCCTTGCACCCAAGGCGCGTATCGGTTGCAACCTGGTCGTTGCGCGAACGACCCGTATGCAGGCGCTTTCCCGCTTCACCGATACGGCGCGTAAGCTCGGACTCAATGGACATATGAATGTCCTCGTCGTTGATATCGAACGTGAACTTGCCCGCATCGATATCAGCGCCGATCGCATCGAGCCCACAATAAATCGCCTCAGCATCATCTTGGCTAATGATGCCCTGAGCTGCGAGCATCTTGGCATGAGCCTTAGAGCCCGCGATATCCTGACGATATAGATGCTTGTCAACAGACAGCGACGCACCGAACTCCTGCGTGACCCGCGCCACGCCAGCCTCAAAACGGCCTCCCCACAACGCCATGGGAAACCTCCTCATCATCGATTTCAATATAAGTAGTGTATAGAGTATAGAAAAAAGCGACGTCGCAGCTCGTAGGCTGCGGCGCCGCAAATAAGGTGCATTACTGCCGGCACCCGCCTTGTGCTAGGCGAGTGTGGAGCCCGGACCCTGGACCTTGGACCAGGTCTTGAGCGACAGCGTGTCGAGATAGATGAAGCCAGCGGCGCTCTTCTCGTCAAACGTGGTGTCGCGATCGTAGGTGGCCAGACCGTAATCGTAGAGCGAATACGGGGACTTACGACCCACGATGGTGAGGTTGCCCTTGAAGAACTTAAGACGCACGGTACCCGTCACGAACTTCTGGGTCTCGTCCATAAAGGCATCGAGTGCGGCCTTGAGGGGGCTAAACCACTTGCCGTTGTAGACGGTCGTGGCCCACTGCTGCTCGAGCGCGAACTTAGCGCGCAGCACGTCTCCCTCGACGGTCAGGTCCTCGAGTGCCTTGTGGGCCTGCAGGAGCGTCAGAGCAGCCGGGACCTCGTAGCACTCGCGAGACTTCAGGCCAACGAGACGGTCCTCAACCAGGTCAAGGCGACCAAAGCCGTTGTCGCCGGCAATCTTGTTGAGCTTGATGATGAGCTCGGAAAGCTTCATCTGCTCGCCATCGATGGACACGGGCTTGCCTGCCTCGAAGCCGATCTCCACATAGGTGGGGGTATCGGGGGTGTTCTCGGGGCTCTTGGTCATCGTCCAGGCGTCATCGAGCGGCTCGTTCCAGGGATCCTCCATGTGACCGCACTCGATTGCACGGCCCCACAGGTTGTCGTCGATGGAATAAGGGTTGTCGTTAGCGCCCTCGGGAACGGGGATGCCATGCTCGTGAGCATAGGCGACCTCGTCCGGACGGCACTTGAGGTCCCACTCACGCACGGGAGCGATGACCTTGAGGTCGGGATCGAGGGCAAGTACGCCGGCCTCGAAACGAACCTGGTCGTTACCCTTGCCGGTGCAGCCATGGGCCACATAAGTGGCACCGTACTCATGAGCAACCTCAACGAGCTTGGCGGCAAGCAGCGGGCGCGAAAGAGCGCTCAGCAGCGGGTATTTGTTTTCATACATGGAGTTTGCGGCGATGGCGTGCGTGAGGTACTCATCGGAGAACTCATCGCGCAGATCGAGCACCTTGCAGTCGAGAACGCCAAGGTCGAGAGCCTTTTGACGCTTCTTCTCAAGATCGGTCTCCTCCTGACCGACGTTACCGCACACGCAGATGACGTCGAGGTTCTTCTCGGTCTGCAGCCACTTGACGCAGACGGAGGTGTCGAGACCGCCGGAATAAGCCAGTACTACCTTTTCCTTGCTCATGTTTGCTTCCTTTCACCCTTGATAGCTATTGGAGCAACGAATATGTCCGCGAGCCGTTCGAAGACTCGCGGTATTTGTTATAGCAGCTTCTCTCCCTTCTCTGCACGCGATATGAATAAATTCGCGCAAAAACGCATCCTCCACGTATCCGCGAAACGCCCTACCTGGTGTGTCCGCGAAAGCAACCCCCTCATTGATGGGTATCGCGTAACACGGCGGAAACAATGCCGAGGCGCCTTGGCTATACTGAGCCTGGCTAAATCGAAGAAAAGGAAACCTATGCTGCCAGATTATCTCCAGGACCCCGGCCTCGGCGACATCAAGCTGCTCGCCGTCGATATGGACAAGACGCTTCTCACCGACGACCGCGGATTTCCCGAAGGTCTCTCAGAGCGTCTCGACGCGCTTTGCGAGGCGGGTGTGGTGTTTTGCCCCGCAAGCGGACGACCGGCGCCCAAGCTGCAAGAGATGTTCTCCGAGCACGCGCACAAGCTCGCCTTCTGCTCGGACAACGGCGCCTGCGCCCTTTGGCACGACGAATACGTCTTTCGCGACCTCCTCGACCACGACCTCTACCGCGAGGTGCTCAACTTCGCGGCGCAGCGCGGCGACTGCGCCTGCGTGCTCTGCGCTTTCGACCATGTCTATATGCTCGAGCGGGACCGTGAGTACGCCGGCGAGGTAGGCGTTTATTACGAAGACATCATCTTTGTCGACTCCTTTGATGAAGTAGATGCCGACGCCAACAAAATCAGCCTACTCTTCCCCAAATGGGATGCCGAGCCCGCCTACGCCGATGTGTACGGACCCACATTTGGCGACCGCCTGTATATCACCAACGCGGGCCGCGAATGGATCGACTTCATGAATCTCGGCGTCGATAAGGGGTCGGGCGTGGCGCACTTGTGCGCGCACCTTGGCATCGACGTGGCGAACGCCGCCGCCGTAGGCGACACCTACAATGATATTCCCATGCTCGAGCGCATGGGTCACGGCTTTATCGTGGCAAATGCCGAGGCGCACATGGAGGAGCACGCCTCCTGGCGCGTGCCCAGCAACAACGACGCCGGCGTCCTCTCCCTTATCGACGCCATCGTCGCCGCGAAAAAGGCACGCGCGTAAAAATCGGTTCGAGTGGCCACGACCCCTCAACCCTCACCCGACAACACGCGAAAACCCACGCACAAACGCTCACTTTTCCCTCTAATGAGGCAAAAGTCGACGTTTGTGCGTGGGTTTCTCTTTGCGACCAGCGGCTTTTACCCGGCAGTCGCTACTTGGCATCTGCCCAGGTGACGCCCGTGGAAGCCTCGGCGACGAGCGGGACGCGCAACTTTACAACGTTTTCCATCTCCTCGCGCACCATCGACGTGAGGCGCTCAACCTCGGCCTCGGGGCACTCGAAATCAAGTTCGTCGTGAACCTGCAAAATCATACGAGCAGTGAAGCCCTCGGCCTCCAAGCGGCGCGCTACGCGATTCATGGCAATCTTGATGATGTCGGCAGCACTTCCCTGCATGGGATGATTCATGGCCGTGCGTTCGCCAAAACCGCGCTGGATGGGATTTTTCATCTTGAGCTCGGGGATATGACGGCGACGTCCGAACATGGTCTCGGCATAACCCGTCTGCTTGGCCTGCTCCACCACACGGTCCAAGAACACGCGTACGCCCGGATAGGCCTCGTAATAGCGATCGATCATCTCTCGGGCCTCGGACATTGGAATATCGAGCGTCTGCGAGAGACCATATGCCTGCTGGCCATACACGATACCGAAGTTGACGGCCTTGGCGCGGCTACGCAGCTGCGGCGTCACCTGGTCGACCGGCACGCCGAACACGCGCGAAGCGGTCTCGGCATGGAAGTCCTCGCCCTCGTTGAATGCGCGCACCAGGTGCTCATCACCCGAAAGGTGCGCCAAGAGACGCAGCTCGATCTGGCTGTAGTCGACCGCAAGGAAGACCGAGCCCTCGCCCGCCGAGAACGCTGTTTTGACGGTACGCCCCAGCTCAGAGCGCGTTGGAATGTTCTGCAAGTTAGGATTCGACGAGGACAGGCGGCCCGTCGCCGTGATGGTCTGGTTGTACGTGGTGTGCACGCGTCCATCCCCCTGGCGCAGCGGGCCCAACGTATCCAGATAGGTCGACTTGATCTTGGTCATTTCGCGATACCTGAGGATCAGGCGCACGATTTCGTGGTCATGTGCGAGCTCCTCGAGTTTCTTGGCATTGGTGGAGTAGTAGCCGCGTTGGGTTTTCTTCAAGCCCTTGGTGGGCAGGCCCATTACATCGAACAAGATGTGGCTGAGCTGCATAGGGCTCGAGATATTAAATGTGTCGTCGCCCGCCAGCGCGCGGATCTTGCACGCCAGCTCATCAATCTGGCCCTCAAGGCCCAGCGACAGGGCATGCAGGCGCTCGGGGTCGACAAGCATACCCGTGCGCTCCATGGAGGCGAGTACCGGCACGAGGGGCATCTCGATTTCGGAGAAAACGCGCGTTGCGCCCTCGCGCTCAAGGGCATTCTCGAGCGGCTCGCGAATCACCAAGGCAAGAGCGGCGGTGCGTGCCGCACGAGCGGGAGCATCGACCACGGCCCCCTCCTCGCCATGCGCGGGCGCAAGCGAGACCTGCAGATAGCGGTCGGCAAGATAGGCATCGTCAAAGGCGTCGCGCGAGGAATCGAGCAAATAGGCTGCGACCACGGTGTCGAACAGTCGCGCCGAGTCGAGCGCCAACGGATCGAGCTGCTCGACCTCGATCGAATCGATCGGTGAAAGCTCGTGGATGAGCCCCTTGACATCGGGCGAGACCACGCGGCCCTCGCACAACAGACGGGAAAGCACGCCCGCGACCATGCCGTGAGAGAAATCGAACCCCGGAACATCTTCCACCGTGCCGCCCAGCTGCTGCTGCTCAAAACCGAGCAGACAACGCTCCGTCGCCACCCAGAGGGTGTGCGTCATGCCGAAAAGGGCGCCCTCCTCGCGATCATCGTCAAGCACAGCGGCAACCCATTCCCCTGCCTCGAGCGCACGGGAAAGCTCATCTGCGGCATCCGCGAGCACGTCGCGCTCAATCCCTGTCACCACGGTCTGCTGGGGCATATCAAAAGCAGAGGAAGCAGGCGTCTCCCCGCCATCGATAAGCGCGAGGAAGCGATTCTGCATCGCCATGATGCCCAGCTCGCCCAACGCATCGCTTACCGCTTGGGCGTCGAATGCGGGGAAGGCCTCGTTCTCAAAATCGTACGCGACGGGGGCGTCGGTGCGGATCGTCGCCACCTTGCGCGAAAGCAGGGCGTCGTCGATGTGCGCACGAAGGTTCTCGCCCATCTTGCCCTTAACCTCGTCGGCATGGGCGATTACCTCGTCAAGGCTGCCGTACTGCGCGATGAGAGCGCTTGCCTTCTTGGGACCGATACCCGGCACGCCGGGGATGTTGTCGGAGCTATCGCCCTTGAGTCCGTAAAAATCAGGCACGAGGGCGGGCGTGATGCCATGGTAGAGGTCATCCACGCTCTCGGGCGTCATGATGGCCACGTCCGAAAGTCCTTTACGTGTGGACACCACGTTGATATGGTCGGTGACCAACTGGTACATATCGCGGTCGCCCGTGACCAGATACATATCGCATCCGGCCTCCTCACCTGCGCGGGCAAGAGTTCCCAAGATGTCGTCGCCTTCCCAGCCCTCCGATTCCAAGATGGGGATGCTGAGCGTGGCTAGCAGCTGCTTGATCATAGGGAACTGCGCGTGCAGGTCGGGATCCATGGGAGGACGCTGGGCCTTGTACTGCGGCAGCATCTCCATGCGCACACGGGGGCGCCCCTTGTCAAAGGCCACGGCGATGGCGTCGGGCCTAAACTCGTCGACCATCTTGAGGAACATGTTCAAAAAGCCGAAGACCGCATTCGTCGGGCGGCCGTCGGGGGCGTTCATCGTGGGCGGCACGGCGTGGAATGCGCGATGCATAAGCGAGTTGCCGTCCACCACAGCAACGGTCTTGCGGGAATTATCTTGAGCTGGCATGGGCAAGCCTTTCGTTTACCGGTTTCTCCCCACCAGTGTACACGCTTAAAGGTGACGCCCGTGATACCATGGCGGACGGATACAAGACCACATGCATCGAAAGGATGATCATGGAACGCCCCTGCGCATGGAAAAAGTACACCCCCGAGCAGCTTGTCGAGCTCGAAAAGGTCTGCTCCGGCTACAAAGAATTCATCAGTGAGAACAAGACCGAGCGCCTCTGCGTCCGCACCGGCGCCAAAGCTGCGGAACAGGCAGGCTACGTTGAGCTTGGCCAGGCAGTTGCCGCAGGCAAGACGCTCGAGCCCGGCGACAAGGTCTATGCCGTGAACCACGGCAAGACCCTCATGCTCATGCAGATCGGCAAGCGTCCTCTGCAAGAGGGATTCAATATCCTGGGCGCCCACGTGGACAGCCCGCGCCTCGACCTTAAGCAGAACCCCGCCTTCGAGGCGGGCGACATGGCGTACCTCGACACGCACTACTACGGCGGCGTAAAGGCCTACCACTGGGTCGCCTCCCCCCTCGCCCTCGCGGGCGTCGTTGCCAAGAAGGACGGCAGCGTTATCGACATCAACATCGGCGACGGCGCGGACGATCCCGTGTTCACCATCTCCGACCTGCTCATCCACCTTTCCGGAGAGCTTATGTCCAAGCCTGCCAAGGACGTTGTCGACGCTGAGTTGCTCGATGTCATCGTGGGCGGCCGCCCCGTGGTGATCGACGAGGCCGACAAGGATTCCGAGACCGACGAGAAGGACCCGGTCAAACAGCTCTTCCTCAACCTGCTCTCCGAGCGCTACGGCATCGACGAGGAGGACTTCCTCTCCGCCGAGATCGAGGTCGTGCCCGCCGGTCCGGCCCGCGACATGGGTCTCGACCGCTCGATGATCTTGGGCTACGGCCAGGACGACCGTGTCTGCGCCTACCCGAGCCTCCTCGCCCAGATCGAGGTCGAGGCTCCCGAGCGCACGAGCATCTGCCTGCTCGTGGATAAAGAGGAGATCGGCTCCGTAGGTGCCAGTGGCATGACCAGCCGCTTCTTTGAGAACACCGTCGCCGAGGTGATGGCGCTCGCCGGCGAGGAGAGCTCCCTTGCCCTGCGTCGCGCGCTTGCTAACTCGCGCATGCTCTCTTCCGACGTGTCCGCCGGCTTTGACCCGAGCTACGCTTCCAAGTTCGAGACCAAAAACGCCGCCTACATGGGCCGCGGCCTGTGCTTCAACAAATACACGGGCTCTCGCGGCAAGAGCGGCTCCAACGATGCCGATGCCGAGTACATGGCCCTCGTGCGCGACATCATGGATGAGGCCGGCGTGAACTTCCAGACCTGCGAGCTCGGCCGCGTCAACGTGGGCGGCGGCGGCACCATCGCCTTCATCATGGCCGAGTACGGCATGGACGTCATCGACTCCGGCGTGCCCGTCCTCTCCATGCATGCCCTGTGGGAAGTTGCCAACAAGGCCGATATCTACGAGGCCTACCGCGGCTACAAGGCGTTCCTCGAACGCGCGTAACCTCTCTACCTGCATAATTGCCCTTTTCATGGCGGTGTCGGCGTTTGGTCGGCATCGCCATTTTTTATCTCGAAGCACTTCGAGCGACGGGCACGTCACAAAACCGAAACAAACGAATCTCCTTCTTGACTATACATACTAAACTACTAGTCTTATAGGGAATTAATTGGCGCTCACAGCGAAAGGGTGTGACACATGAAAAAGAAGCATCTCTACGAGACAGTCATCTGTATGGGCCTTTTCATGCGTAAGCCCGAGTTCTGCTGCGAATAAGCGCGTAAGCGAAGCCTGTTCGCGATTGACCCTCGGGCGCCCTCACCTTCACCATCCCAACAACTCGATAACTACAAAACGCACGACGCTCTCTCGCGTCGTATCCCTACCGTTAGGAGAAATCCATGTCCGTCATCGATCAGAACCTCAGCAGGCGTACCTTCGTTCGCGGCATCGGCACCGCTGCCGCACTTGGCCTCTTTGCCCTTACCGGCTGCACCGGAAGCGGCAAATCGGCGGGATCCGCGTCTGCGGGCTCGGCGTCCGCGTCGGCAACAGCGCTCGACACGCTCACCTTGGGCTCCGGATCTGCCGTAAGCACGCTGAGCGTCAACCAGGAAGCCGGATCTGCAAACTACCAGCTGGCGGCACTCTTCCAGGAGGGCCTGACGGGGCTCGACGCCGACGGCAAGACCATCCCGGCGCTCGCCGAGAAATGGCATAGCGATGACAACAAGACCTGGGTGTTCGACCTGCGCCAAGACGTCACCTTCCATGACGGCAGCGCGCTTACCGCAGACGACGTGATCTTCTCCATCGAGACCGCCCGCGACGCCACCCTCTCCCCGGGCCTTTCCACCTACTGGCCAACCTACGTCACCGGCTCTTCAAAAACAGGCGAGAACCAGGTGACGATCACACTCGACTCCGCCCACGCCGACTTCCCCGACCAGGTTTCCAATGCCGCCGGCCTCTTTGTCACCTCGAAGGCATTCTGGGACGAGACCGGCAACGATTACGGCTCGTCCAAGGGGCTCATCGTGGGCACCGGTCCTTACAAGGTCACCGAATTCGATTCGTCCAGCCATGTCACGCTCGAGCGCTACGACGGCTGGTGGGGCTCGATTACGGCCCCCAAGACGGTGCGCATCGACTTCATCCCCGAGGACTCAACGCGCCTCCTCGCATTCCAGGACGGCTCTATCGACGTCTCCCTCTCGGTTCCGGTAACGAACGTCGACGAATGGACGCAGGACGGATCGATGGTTTCCAAGTACTCGGACCGCTCGTATTACGGATTGACCTTTGATCCAAACGTCTCGCCGTTTGACGATATCCACGTTCGCCGCGCCGTCGCCTATGCACTCGACAAAGAGAAGATCGTCTCGGGCATTCTCAAGGGCTATGGCGAAGTGGCCACCGGTATCGATTCCCCCGAGCAGCTTGCCGGCTGGGCGGGCAGCGCCAAGGAGGCGCGTAAACTCGTTGCCGACCTGGGTGCCATCGACTTCAGCATCAAGAAAGCCAAGGCAGAACTCAAGCAATCGTCGCAGGCCGACGGATTCAAGACGACCCTCACCTACCCCACGGGCTACGCCGCTGTCGGCAAAGCCTCAATCGCGCTGGCAGAACAACTCAAGAGCATTGGCATCGACGTCGACGTCCAGGAACAGACGCTCGACCAATGGCTGAGCGAGGTGGGTAATGGCGAGCAAGGCGTGGCCTGGATGATCTACAACCCCACCACCTCTACCCCCAACGAGGTGACATCCTGGCTGCTCGCCGCCGGCGGAGCGGGCACGAACCCGGCCAATTGGACCGATGACGACGTAGCGGCAAAAACCGACTCCGTCAGTCAGCTCACCGATGCAAAAGAACGACTCGACATCGTGCTGGAAACCACGAAGGCAGCTCTTGAGCAGGTAATCTACGCCCCCGCATGGTGGGGGCAGGCCGTCGTGGCAAGCAAGCAGGGCGTGACGTTTAAGGATTCTGGAACCTTCTGGCTCGCAACGCCCTGGGCGTCCGAATTCAGCGCCGAATAGGCTTCGGCATGAACCTCTAAGGCGGGATGGATATGCAAGCGTTGAAGATGATAGTCAAGCGCGTGGCGGGACTTCTTGTTCTGCTCGTCGCACTTTCGATCGTGACGTTCGGGCTGCTCTATCTGACAGGAAGCGACCCCGCGCGCTCCCTCGTCGGCGCCAAACAGGTAAGCGAATCGCAGTTCGAGGCGATACGGTCGCGATATCATCTCGACGAGCCCGTATGGACCCAATACCTCTATTGGGTCCAGGGGGTCCTCAGCGGCAGCCTTGGCATCTCCACGCGCACGCAGCTGCCCGTCACGGACATGATCTCCCAACGTATGGGCATTACCCTCGCGCTTGCGCTCATGGCGCTCGTCCTCGCCCTTGCCATAGGTCTTCCCCTGGGAATCGTCGCCGCAAAGCATGCAGGTTCATGGCAAGATCGCCTTATCACGACCGCCTCGATAGCAGGCCTCAGCGCGCCGAGCTACGCTATCGGCTTGCTTTTGCTCTACGTGCTCTCCGCTCGGCTTAAAATCTTCCCCATCTATGGCCAGGGAGATGGGAGCCCCCTCGATACTCTTAGACACCTGATTCTGCCGGCCGTGACACTCGCCATCGGCATCATCGCCAGCGTCGTCAAGATCTCGCGCGCATCCCTCATCGAGGAAATCGATTCGGATTACACGCTGTTTGCCCGTTCACGCGGGGTATCCCCCTTGCCCGTCACGCTTGGTCAGCTGCAAAACGCTGCGCTGCCCGTCCTCACGTCTTCCGGTTTGCTCATCGCTTCGCTTATCTCGGGAACCGTCATCGTCGAGACCATGTTTTCGCTTGGCGGAATCGGAACGCTGCTTCAGCAATCGGTGACGTTTGGCGACATCCCCTGCGTACAGGCCATCACGCTCATCCTGGCAAGCGTGATCTGCATCTCCACCGCAATCGTCGACACCCTGGCGCAACTTGTAGACCCACGCCTAAGAAAGCGCACGAAGAAATCGCGAGCCATCGTAACCGAGTGCTCGTTCAACCCGATGCCGCAAAAGGAGGCCGAGTAGCATGGCACATCGCATACGGCAGACCCTCCCGCTTCTGATTGCAGTCCTTTGGCTGCTCACCGTCGTTGCCCTCACTGTCTTTCCACAGCTAAGCGATGGCGCGCTTGCACAAGACCTCGCGCTTACCGAAGCCGCCCCGGGAACCGCAGGCCACCTGCTGGGAACCGACGCACTCGGACGCGATGTGGTCAAGCTCACCCTCGCCGGCTCGCGCACCGCGTTGGTGGGCCCTGTCGTCATCGCCCTTGGCGCTATGGCGATCGGCGTTGTTCTCGGCCTTTCGTGCGCCTACTTTGGCGGCACACTCGATTGGGTCGTGTCGCGCATCGTCGAGCTCATGCTCTCGCTGCCCACCCTGCTGCTCGCCATCGTTATCGCGGGTATCCTCGGCGGATCTTACGCCACCGATGTGCTCGTGTTCGTAATTCTCTACACCCCCTACGAGATCAGACTTGTCCGCGCGGCCGCACTGCGACACATCCACGATTCATTTCTCGATGCGGGCAAGCTCCTCGAGCTGAGCCCGGTGCGCATCATGGCCCGGCATCTGCTGCCCGTCATTCAGCCCGTCGTGGTGTCTGCAGTGTTCCTCGATATGTCTAACGCGCTGGTCTCGCTCTCTTCGTTGTCATTTTTGGGAATCGGTATCTCACCGCAGCAGGCAGACTGGGGCAGGCAGCTCTCTGACGCTCGCTCGTTGATCTACAGCAATCCCGCCGCGGCCATCGCACCCGCGGTTGTCATCATCGCCACGTCAATCGCCTTAAACGTCATCGGCGACAAAATCGCAGCAGGCAATCGAGAGGAGGCCCGCGCATGACACCCATCGAGCTGCACGATCTGCACGTATCCATCAGCGGAACCGAGTTGATCCGGGGCGCGAACCTCTCGATACCTGCAAATGCGACAGTGGGAATCGTCGGCGAATCCGGGTCGGGGAAATCCCTAACAGCAAAGGCCATCTCCGGCCTTTTGCCGCGTGGCGCCCATGCCTCAGGCTCGCTCAAGATCATGGGCACCGCCATCGACCTCACGGCTTCCGAGCGCGTCTGGGAAGCCCGGCGCGGATCGACAATCGTCTGGCTTCCGCAAGATCCCTTCTCCTCGCTCAATCCGCTGCGCACTTGCGGAAGCCAAATTGCCGCAGGCTCCCGTCTACCCAAGGCAAAGCGTCGCGAGCAAGCTGAGCAACTTCTCGCCGACGTGGGACTCAGCCCCTCCCTATACGATTCCTACCCCCACGAGCTTTCGGGAGGCATGCGTCAACGTGTGGCCATCGCTGCCGCACTCGCGCCGCAGCCGCAAGTCCTCATTGCCGATGAGCCCACCACGGCACTTGACGCCAGTACGCAAAAAGACGTGCTCGACCTCCTTCAGAGCATCTGCTCCAAACGCGGCATGACCCTCATCATCATCACACACGATCTTCCCCTGGCGGCAGAGCGTGCAAACTACCTAGCCATCTTTGACAATGGGCGCGTCGTCGAAGAAGGTCCGAGCGAGATAATCACCACCGCGCCCCAGTCGAGCTACACCAAAGAGCTGCTCGAGGCGCATCGCCGCCTGCAAAACGACGACGGCCCCGCAATCGGAGGCACGGTACTTTGCGTGAAGCACCTAACGCGTCATTTTGAAGGCAACCCAAAACCCTCGGTAGACGATGTGTCCCTCGATATCCGTGCAGGGGAGATTTTGGGATTGGTCGGAGAGTCCGGATCTGGCAAGTCGACTGTCGCCCGCTGCGTGGCAGGGCTCGAAAGGCCCGATAAAGGAACCGTGTCCTTTTACGAAAAGGATTCTCAACAGCCTCTTCCCTGGTCTCGGGAACAGGCACAACTCGTTTTCCAGAATCCCTTTGGCTCCCTCAATCCCGTTATGACCGTCGCCCAGACCCTCGCGGAAGCACTGCGCGCATCCGGCCGCCCCGCCGATACGCATGCCGTCAAGGACCTGATGGAATCAGTGGGACTTGAAGCCGATTTAGCCACCCGAAAGCCCCTCACCCTCTCGGGTGGGCAGTGCCAACGCGTGGCCATCGCGCGTGCCATCGCGCCCCAGCCGCGTCTGCTCATTGCAGACGAAGCAGTCACCGCACTCGACGCCAACATACAGGCGCACGTTCTCCAAACCCTCCTTGGCCTGCGGCGCAGCCTGAATCTGGCCATCCTCTTTATCAGCCACGATTTGGACACCGTGCGCCGCATATCCGATCGCATCGCAGTTATGCAGAACGGCAAGGTCATCGAATCCGGAACGACCGACGCCGTTTTGAACCATCCTCAGCACGCATACGTGCGCAAGCTGATCGCCGCCATGCCCCCGGCACTCGATTAAGGTGATTTCCATGACACCTATCTATCAAATCGTCAATTTAGCACCGGGAACAGACCCGCGCGATTCGCTGCCTTCCGGTTTTACGCTGCCAACCGCCACACTCGATGCTGCCCAAAAAGCCCAAGGAGCGCTGCTGCGCACGCTTTTTATCGCCACGGGTCCCGAGGGCACGGCCGCACTGTTAGGCTACAGAAGGCCCCACACCGCACAGCTCAAACTCTGTGCGCTCGATGGCAATAGCGTACTTTTCGACCCGCTTCTCCACCACGCATCTCAGGAGACCCATAAGCTCGGCGTCGACGTCAAAACCGAGCTCGGCGATGCCGCCCAGCACCTCATGGAGCCCCTGCGCCCCGCGAGCCCCGGCAACTACCACCAGACAACCGAATTCACCTGCGGGCCGGTGGCAGTCCTCAACGCCCTGCTGCGCAAAGGCATCGTTGAGCGCATTACGCGCGACGAAGAGATCGCACTGTGGCGCGAGGCCACCATGGCGGTCGCATGCGGGCCCTACGGACTCGCCCTCGCCTGCAAACGTCGCGGGTTCACCCCCTCCGTATACGTTTCGCGCACCGGATGCATTCTCAACCCCGCGAGCAAGATAGGAATTCTCAACGAAGCACTCGCCCGCGATACGCAGGCGTCCTTTGAGCAGCAAGCGCGCGATGAGGGGGTTCCCATCCGTGTAGGCGACTTCGACTCTTCGGATATCGCGCAATTCCTCGACAAGGGGCACGTCGTGGTTTTGCTTATCGACGAATGGCATTGGCATGCACAACGCTGCCCCCATTGGGTCACCGTAACTGGACGCCGGGGCATGCGCTTCTATCTTGATGACCCATGGCATGACCGCGAGTACGGCGAGAGCGGCATCGACACCGGCGACCTCGCCATCGACAAGGACGATCTTGACCTGGTGAGCTCCTACGACGGTGCCCGGGCAATGCTCATCTTCTAAGACGTGCCCGAAGTAACTGCAAGCCGGAGAGAAGGCAAGGCACATGGAAACTCAAGACCAACGCATACGACGCGAATTTGCACAGCTCGTGAGCATGGACTCGGTATCGCTCAACGAAAGGGACTGCGCAGACTGGCTCCGCGAACGGTTGGAAGAGCTCGGCTTTGAAGTCAAAGAAGACGATGCTGGGCTATCTCTTGGCGGCAATGCGGGAAACCTGCACGCCTGGCTCGAGGGAACGATAGACGAAGACCCCATCCTTTTGTGCGGACACATGGACGTCGTCGAGCCGGGACGCGGAAAGAAAGCGATTTTCCATGAGGACGGAACCATCGCCTCCGACGGAACAACCGTGCTCGGCGCCGATGACATCGCAGCTATTGTAGAGATTCTCGAAGGAGTCCGCGCGGTTCTTGCCTCAGGTCGTCCCCATCGAGGAATCGAGATTGTATTCTGCGTAGACGAGGAGGCCTATGACGGGGGCAGCCAGTCCTTGGACTTTAGCACGATAAAAAGCCGCGAGGCGTATGTGCTCGATTTGGCGGGCGCACCGGGCACAGCGGCCATCGCAGCTCCGACACTTATCTCGTTTGCCGTCACGGTCTTGGGCAAGGCCGCGCACGCCGGCTTTGAACCCGAATCCGGCATCAACGCCATTGCGGCTACAGCGCAGGCAATATCGAGCCTTAAACAGGGACACGTCAACAACCACACGACCCTGAACATCGGGACGATCGAAGGTGGAGCCCAGGCAAATGTCGTGCCGGAAAGCTGTCGGTGCACAGGAGAAATCCGTAGCAGTGCCCACGCCGAAGCGCTTGCGCTCACGGACAGCGTCGAGCAGATCTTCTCCAAGGCCGCAGAAGATCTCGGAGCACAAGCCTCGATGACCTCGGAGGTCCGCATCAAGGCCTATCGCACGCGCGAAGACGCTCCAGCAGTCAAGCGTTTCCGCGCCGCCTGCAAGAAGCTCGGCCTTGCCGGCGAGCTCGTGGAAACCTTTGGCGGCAGCGACAACAACAGCTTCGCTGAGCATGACATCGAAGGCGTCGTGCTATCGTGCGGCATGATGCGCCCCCACTCCACCCAAGAATACGTTCACATGGAAGACCTTATCACCGGCGCCAAACTGGTCGAGGAGCTGATAGGCTAGCGATTTCAGGCAGGCACACCGGTGCCAGAAGCGTCCCTATCGCGCGCCGGGCATAGAACATGCGACGCGGAGTATACTGTGCGCAGGCCCGCACCACAGCGGCAGGCCAAATAAACACGGGGAGCTTGCAGGACACGGCAGGCTGAGATTGGGCGCGCCCGCCAAGGACCCGCAGAACCTGACATGGGTAATGCCAACGAAGGGAGACGTGCTTATGAGCACACAGACCGAGCCCAAGCTCGTCACGCAGATGGACTATGCGCGCGCAGGACAGATCACCCCGCAGATGAAAGAGGTTGCTGAGCGCGAGCATCGCGACCCCGAGTACATCCGCGAGCGCGTGGCCGACGGCCGCATCGCCATCCCCGCGAATATTCTCCATATCAAAAAGGGCATGCGCGCCTTTGGCGTAGGCGAAGGCCTTTCCACCAAGGTGAACGTCAACCTCGGCATCTCCGGCGATAAGGCCGACGCCGCAGAGGAATGGAAGAAGGTAAAGATCGCCGAGGACCTGGGCGCCGATGCCATCATGGACCTCTCCAACTCGGGCAAGACGCGCAAGTTCCGCCAGCAGCTCATCGACGAAACCCCGCTCATGGTGGGAACCGTACCCATGTACGACGCCATCGGCTACATGGAAAAGCCGCTCGTCAAGCTCACCAAGGACGATCTGCTGGCGACCGTACGGGCACATGCCGAGGATGGCGTGGACTTCGTGACTGTCCACGCAGGTATCAACCGCTCCGTCATCAAAACCTTCAAGGAGACCGGCCGCCTCATGAATATCGTGAGCCGCGGAGGATCGCTACTCTTTGGCTGGATGGAGGTCACCGGCAACGAGAACCCCTTCTACGAGTTCTATGACGAGGTTCTCGACATCTGCCATGAATACGACGTCACCATCAGCTTGGGCGACTCTTGCCGCCCGGGATGCCTCTACGACGCCAACGACGCCACCGAGACCGCCGAGATCATCGAGCTGGGCAAGCTCGCAGTCCGCGCCTGGGAGCGCGGCGTGCAGGTGATGATCGAGGGGCCGGGCCATATGGCCATCGACGAGATCGCCGCCAACATGAAGATGGAAAAGCGCCTGTGCCACAACGCCCCCTTCTACGTGTTGGGGCCGCTCGTCACCGATATCGGCGTGGGCTACGACCACATCACCGCGGCCATCGGCGGTGCCATCAGCGCCAGCGCGGGCGCAGATTTCTTGTGCTACGTCACCCCTGCCGAGCACCTGTGCCTGCCCGACGCGCAGGACGTACGCGACGGCCTCATCGCCACCAAGATTGCGGCGCACGCGGCAGACATCGCCAAGAAAGTCCCCCATGCGCGCGACGAAGACGATCGTATGGGCCAGGCGCGCCGTAAGCTCGATTGGAAAGAGATGTGGAAGCACGCCCTTGACCCCGAGCGCGCCCGCGAGCGTTACGAGAACTCGCCCGCCGCAACCGAGGGGACCTGCACCATGTGCGGCAAGATGTGCGCTGTGCGCACCGTCAACAAGGTGTTTGAGGGCACGACGATCGACCTCGGTATGGACGACGAATAGCCCGTCCTCCTTTTCTTCAAGCACGCTTCGGGCTCATGGCATCACCACGCAAGATGCCATGAGCCCGCTTTCACATTGCGAGGCATCCATATGAGCACATCGACACTGCCGGCCGTCCTGACCATCGCGGGTTCCGATTCAAGCGGAGGGGCAGGCATCCAGGCGGACATCAAGACCATCGCCGCGCACGGCCTGTTCGCCGAGTGCGCCATCACGGCGATTACCGCGCAAAACACCTGCGGCGTATGCAGCATCCAAAACATCGACCCCGCCATCGTCGCCGATCAGATCGATATGGTGTTTGAAGATATCCGTCCCGCGGCGGTGAAAATCGGCATGGTCTCCTCATCGACGATCATCGAAGCGATCGCCGAGCGCCTGAGGCACTGGGAAGCGCAAAACATCGTTGTCGATCCCGTCATGGTGGCAACCAGCGGTGCCCGCCTTATCGATGAGGACGCACAGGAGGCGCTCACCTTACAGCTCTTCCCGCTTGCAACGCTCATCACTCCCAACATCCCAGAAGCCGCGCTCCTTGCAGACACGTCCATCCAAGACGGAACGTCCCAGGAGCAAGCCGCTCGCCTCCTCTCCCAGCGATTCGGATGCGCAGCACTGGTGAAGGGAGGCCATCGCGTCAACGATGCCAGCGACGTGTTGGCGTGCGAAGCGAACGATGGGCTCAAGACAACCTGGTTCACCCACCCCCGCATCGACAACCCCAACACCCATGGCACCGGATGCACGCTCTCCTCTGCCATCGCCTGCGGACTCGCCCAAGACTTGCCGCTCGAGGGCGCCGTTGAGGCAGCGAAGCGCTATCTCACTGGAGCCCTCGAGGCTCAACTCGACCTTGGCCAGGGCTCCGGCCCCCTTGACCACATGTGGCGCTATCGCCGATGATGTATTGCTAGAGCCTCGTATGATTTCTAAAGGCATGCTCTCGGAAGCCCCGAGATGGCATCGCCTGAAAACCGTTCAAGGGTGGGGTCATGAGCTTCTCGTTTTATATCTACACCATCCTCATCATGGGCGTAGCCCTGGTAACCAGCTCCGTCGCGCTCGTGGTCTGGCTCATGACGCGCCGCCGCGACGCAATTATCTCTGCCATCGGCTTTCTCGCCTACATGCTCGACCTCTCGGTCATCTTTTTTGACGAGTACAACCGCATGAAGTACGACTATGCCGTGAGTTTTGAGATGCCGTTGCAGCACCCGGGAACGCGCTGCGTGCTGGGCATCGTGATTATCGGATGCATCTTTGCTTGGACGATTTTGCGCCTGCGTGACAAGCTGACGCTCAAGCGGATGGCAACCGCGCTCGTTCCCCTCGCAATTGTACAGTTTCTCCTGGTTCCCCGCCCGAGCCTTGCAAGCACGGTGCAGCAGTATCTCTTCTGGCTCAGCCGCGATCTTTGCAATATCGCCTGCCTTGGCTATGTGTATTGGCGCTATCGCCACATGACGAACAAAGCCGAACGGCTTGACCTGGAGCGGAGCAGAACCTTTTTCAAGCTCGCCTGTATCCTCGCCATCCTGGTTATAGTCGAAGACACCTACATGATCTTGATCTACCGGCCCGACATGAGCAATCCTTTGGTCGGTACCTTCCTGTGGTACTTGAGTGAGCGCAACATATCCGAAAACGTGCTGATGGTCGTAGCCGCGGCGCAGCTTTTCAAGCAATTTGCCCACATGCTGAGGGTCTACGCCAAGCACCCGCGCGCCGACGAAGACGTTGCCACCGAGCGACACGACTCACAAGAAGACCTTACGTCCCGCATCGTGATTTTCTCCGATAGAAACAGCTTGTCCAACCGCGAGCAGGAAGTGCTGTCCCTCGTGCTGCGCGGACTCGACGCCCAAAACATCGCGAGCGAGCTCGTGATCAGCCCCGGCACCGTCAAGGCGCATCTACATCGCATCTACGTTAAGTCGAACGTAAAAACTCGCGACGAGTTAATCGAAGCCTTCTGGCGCTCTTAGCCCTGCGGCGCTTGATGCCACCGCCATAGATCGAAACGCCCGTTTTGCAGCCACTCAAAGCCTCGCAAAACGGGCATCTTTTTGATGCGATCAGCAGTCATCGCCCGCTCGCAGTAATGAGACGGCAATAAACCTCGACAATAAAGTACCTGGTAAATACTGTAAACCGGCTTAACCTCGCCATCCGGCGCACTCTATCTTGGCGAGGCTGGCAAGGCATGCGTAAATGAGCCCAAGGCAACAGGCAGCGTACGAGCCGGGCTCCCGCCAAACGCACAAGATGCGACATGCGGAAAGCCATGCCCCCGAGCAAGCGCATGCGCGGATCGCCGCGATTCATGCATAGTCCAGAAACGTCTGAGGAGGCACTTATGGACAAGGCAGAGGTAGTCATTCGAAGCAATGCCGTCTTCACCGGAACTGGCCTTGCACCCTTCAAGGGTGGTGTGGCAGTCAAGGGAGACAAAATCGTTGCATGCGGTGAGGACAAGTATCTCGATGCACTCATCGGGCCCGATACCGAAATTCGCGATGTTGGTGACAAGCTCGTCATGCCGGGCCTTATCGACTCGCATACGCATTTTGCGCAGGGCGCCTTCATGACCGATCCCGACTTTGCGGTGAACCTTATCGACTGTACGAGCTTTGAGCAGGCAATGGAACGCGTCCGTGCCTTTGCCGACAGTCACCCCGACAACGAGTGGATCGTGGGCTGCCAGATCATCCAGTTCCAATGGGAGATCCCCGAGATGCCCACCGCAGCCATGATCGACCAGTACGTGAGCGACCGCCCGGTGTTCCTGCAGCAGGTTGACCTTCATACCTTTAGCGCCAACACCTGCGCCATCGAGAAGGTAGGTGTCACGCGCGACACCCCCGACCCCGCAGGCGGCAAGATCCTCAAAGATGCAGACGGCAACCCCACCGGCGTCTTTTCCAATAATGCCGGAGCCATCTTCATGGACGAGGTCTACAACCCGGCAATGGACGTTGTCGAAGCGTCGTTTACCAAGACCGCCAAGCGCGCCTGCGCCCTGGGCATCACCACCGTCGGCATGGTCAATCCCACCTTCGTGAGCATGGAAAACCCCTACGCGGTGCTCGCAGACCTCAACGCCCGCGGCGAACTCCCCTTGCGCGTCTTCCTGTACACCGACCTGTTCGAGAACGAGAGCCTGGAGCTCCACGAGATCCAGGAGAAGTACAGCTTCCCCGATACGCAGGTTGAATGGCACGGCTTCAAACAATTCCTCGACGGCGTATGCTCCGACCACACCGCCTGGATGCTCGAGCCCTATTCAAACGCCCCCGAGACATGCGGCGAGCCCGCCGAGGACCCCGAGCGCATACGTGCAGCCATCCTCAAGGCAGTCCAGTGGGGTGTGGACACACGCATCCACACCATCGGCGACCGCTCCGTTCGCTTCGTACTCGATTGCTTTGAAGAGGCCGAGCGCCTCCATGGCAACGGCAATTGCCGTCATTCCATGGAACACAACGAGACAGTTCAGCCCGAGGACCTGCCCCGCTACGCCGAGCTGGGCGTAACCGCCGGCATGCAGCCGTGGCATATGTTGCTTGACATGCCCGACCGCGCCAAAGACGATGCGGTAGGCCCCGACCGCGCCGCGCTCTCCTGGCCGCTCCACAGCCTGCTGGCAAGCGGCGCCTGCGTGCACCTGGGGTCCGACTTCCCCGTCGTAGGCCTCGAGCCCATGAAAGAGATCTACGGCGCCGTCTTCCGCATGCTCGAAGACGGTTCGAACCCGGAAGGCTGGTTCCCCGAGGAGCGCATCACGATGGGCGATGCCCTGCGCGCCTACACCTACGGCAGCGCTTATGCCATGCACGCCGAAGACCGCATCGGTACCCTTGCCTGCGGCAAACAGGCCGACATCTGCGTGCTCGACCGAAACCTCTTCGATTGCGAGCCGGCAGAGGTGCTCGAAGCAACTGCGGCGCTCACGATGATCGCCGGCAAGATTATCTTCGAGGCATAGACCCCATCACGTTTTGACTCTCAAGGAAAGGAGAGGGCAATGGCAGAAGAATTGATCGCCAACGAGGAGGATCGCGAACTCGCGTCAAAACCGATTCCCAGTCTGGTACGCCGCTACACGATCGTGACCGGTCAGGGTATGCTCGCCCAGATCATCATGGTTATCCTCGAGGGACTCGTCATGGGCTGGGGCCTGGGTGCCCACGGCCTGGCATGCGTCTCGATCATCATGTCCGCCGAGTTCCTCAACCTGGCCTTTGGCAACCTCTTTGGCACGGGTGTTCCCGCCATCGTCGGCAACCTTTTGGGCGCCGGCGACATCAAGGGTGCCAGCAAGGCCTTTAGCCAGGGCTTCTGGCTCACCTCGATCGTCTCGATCATCCTTGCGGTGATCATGGCGGTCTTTACCGAGCCCATCTGCGCGTTCTTTGGCGCAACCCCCGACATCATGGCCGACACGGTGCTGGGCGTTCGCACTTTCTCCATCCTGCTGCCCTTCACGGTCGTGGGACAGATGGTCACCGCCGTCATGCGCGTTGACGAGAAGGTTCAGATCCAGGCCAACCTCATGACGGTCTCCGCCGTCATCGCCATCGTCTGGCTCGCCCTGTCGACCTTCATCTTCAAGCTCGGCACCATGGGCGCCGGTATCTACTACGGCCTGTCTATCGGCATCTGGGCCATCGGCGCCTTCTGGTTCATCGGCGGCAAGAAATCTCAGCTTCAGATCAAACTTACCGACCTCAAGCTCGATATGGCCATCTGCGGCCAGATTTTCAAGATCGGCTTCCCGTTCTTCCTGGTCCAGGCAGCTACGTTCATCTTCAACACGGTTGCAAACACGCTGCTCGGCAGTCTCGGTGGCGAACTCGGCTCGCTCTATATCGCTGCTTTCGCCGTCATCAACGGCTACATTCTCTACATCGTCATGATGATCGCCCAGTGCTTCTCTTACGGCTTGCAGCCCATCGCCGCCTTCAACGCCGGCGCCAAGGCCTGGGATCGCCTCAAGCAGTCGCTCTCCTGCGCCATCAAGTACCAGATTGTCGTTCTTCTTATCGTGTCGATCGTAATCTGGGTCGCAGCCACCCCCGTCTGCGCCTTCTTCGCCGGAAGCGACGCCGACCTCGTGGAAGTTGCCGCCAGCGCCACGCGCATCATCATCATCGCCGTATGCTTGGGCTATCTTGCAATGACCGTATCCATCTATTTCCAGTCGGTTGAGAAGGTCGTTCTCTCCACCTTCTGCAGCCTGCTTCGCTACGTGATCTGCTCGGTGCCCCTCATGTACCTGCTAGGCAACATGATGGGCGTCCAGGGTATCTGGATCGCTCTCGTGGTGGCAGACGCTATCACCGGAATCATCTCCATCGTCCTCGCTCTGAACGAGCAGAAGCGTCTGAGCAAGCTCATCGCCTAGCAACACAAGCGACAATGGCCTTGTCCCATACAAAAGAGGCGTCCTTCTACAGGAGGACGCCTCTTTTTGCAATGCTCTTAAGACGTGGCCGAGATGAGTAACAGCGACTAGCGGCCCGCCATCTCCCGTAGTTTAGCCGCAATGGCAAGTCCCAGCGCATGATGGCCGTCTGCATCCAGGTGAACACCGTCGAAGCTTCCCACCTGGGCCACCTTGCCCGCATCGAGGAAATCACAGCTTTCGAGTTCCGCGACCTGACGGTATGCATCTGCGAGCTGCTCGGACAGCGCGATGCTACGCGCATCGAACTCAGCAAGCAGCCCCTGCGTCGCCGCATGCGTCAAAGGCGGAGGCGACACGAGCAGGATCTGCGGACAAGATGCACTCGAGGGCCACGGAAACTCCTTGATGGCCTCGGCGATCACCGCCATACCGCGAGCGATATCTGCAAGACCAAGGCTATACACGGGCTTGAGGTCGTTCGTGCCCAGCATGATAACAACAGCATCGAGGGGAAGATGCGACTTAAGCAGGGTGGGAAGAAGCATTCCACCAGAGAGATAGGTGGTCAGGCGATACGGATCTTCATGGACCGTCGTGCGACCGTTGAGACCCTCCTCAATCACATGCCAGCTCGAACCCAACTCGCGCGCAGCCACGCCGCACCAGCGGACATCGGCTGCGAAACGCTCGCCTGTGCCCGCGGCACGGGACTCGGGATCGAATCCGTACGTGTTGCTATCTCCAAAAAACAGTACGTTGCGCATAGCGCCCCATCTTTCTCGTCTTTCGCGCGAAAAACGCCCGGGTTATTTCAAGTATGCACGCCAATCGTCATCATCGTCGTCTTCTTGAACCTGGGCCTGAGCCGCCGCATCCCTAGCCGCGCGAACGTCCTCGTATGAGGTCTCGTTTTTGGCAGGGAACGTTTCGAACGCATGGGCCATGCGCTCGAAGTTCTGGTTGAAGCGCTCGCGCTTAACAGCAAGGATCACCGTAGTCGCCACGTGCTCACCGCCCGCCAGCTCCTCGCGAAGCATCTCGGCGACCACGGAGGCATCCCAGCCGCTCGCATCGCAACCGGGAGCGCCCAAAACGATCTTCTCATGGCCCAAACCATCGGCAATCGCCAAAGCAAAACGAATGCGGTCACGCATGGTGTCAGCCAGTTGCTCATCGCTCACGCCGTACTCCGAGCGCGCACGGCGCACGTTGGGCGCCGCAAGCACAACAACGTCGGCATAGGCGTGAAGACGGTCGCGAGTAAAGCGAACGGCGGGGACCACCAGCGCGCGGTCGCGGTACAGCTCGCAGTTGATATTGCGACGCCGATTCTCGGCATACCAGTCGCGCTGCTGAGAAAGGACGTTGAAGAGGAACGAGTGCTCGCAAAGCGACTGCTCAAAGCCCATGAAGCCCTTATCGAAGCCACCGGCGGGGTTGGTATACGAGCCAAAGTCGAGCACGACAAGGTCACAGAACTGAGCACGACCGCGGCCGTTTTCCAAAATCGTCGCGCATGCGTCAGCATCGACAACACGAACCTCGGGCACACGCGGCTGTGCGGCGTCTTCCCCGACCTCTACCGCGGCCTTCGCCACCGGAGCAGGCATGCCCTCGATGCGCTGGCATTGCGCACAAGCACGATCGATCTCGGCGGCAAGGCGCTCGCCTACCTGCTTCGTATACGCTTCGCGCTCACGCGCGCGCTGGTCTCGCCTACCGTCGCGCGGAGCCCCGTCCCTACGGCCTCCCCGGTTGCGTCCGTTCATCTCGGTGCTTGCCATGCTCGTCTTCCTTTCGCTTTTGCTGCCAAGGGGCGCATGATATCGAACTTTGCCCATGATAGCGCCTAGAGGCCATAAATGACGGGCGAATCTGGCGTGATGGTGATGGACGCGGCGCGCGGCGCGCGTGCGGACATATGGGGTATCATGGTAGGACTTATGCAGATAATCGCCCTAACCGGCAACCATTATCAGTATGTATTCAACCACCTAGCAGAGGGGCGCACTTCCTTACGCATGAGACCCTTCCTTCCATATATTTTCATGGCCGTCGCCGCGTTCATCGTGACCTTTGTCTGCACGCCTGCAGCAAAGCGCCTCGCCGTGTGTCTCGACGCCGTCGATTACCCCTCCAAACGTCGCATCAACACACAGCCGATTCCACGCCTTGGCGGCCTCGCTGTCTTTTTGGGCATCAGCGCCGCGATGGCGGTGGCCATTTACGGCAGCGCGCACCTTGGATGGCCGCCTGTGCTGGTATCGCACCCCAGCCTCGCCGTCGACTACCGCATGCTCGCTGTTGCAGTTCTGCTCATGGTGGCAACCGGGGCTGCCGACGACATCGTTCAGCTCTCCCCAAAAGTTAAATTTGCAGGCCAGCTCATCGCCGCAAGCGTCGCCGTGGCGGGCGGCCTGGTAATCCACCAGATCGTCAACCCCTTTGCAAGCGACGCCTATATTGAACTCGGCTGGTTCGCCTACCCCATCACCGTCATCTACCTTGTCGCCTTCACCAACATCATCAACCTTATCGACGGACTGGACGGCCTCGCTTCCGGCATCTCCTGTATCGCTGCGCTGTCTATGTTTTCCTTCGCCGTCCTCGCCGGCAGGCATGACGCCGCCGCCCTCTCCCTTGCGGTCGCGGGTTCTTGTCTTGCGTTTTTGCGCTATAACTTCAACCCAGCGTCGATTTTCCTAGGTGACTCGGGCTCTTTGCTGCTCGGATTCTCACTGGGCATCATCTCGCTGCTCAACGTTTCGCGCACCGCAGCCCTCACCTCGCTGCTCATCCCCCTGATCGTAGCGGGCGTGCCCATCATCGACACCTTCTCGGCAATCATCAGGCGTATGCGCGCGCACGTGAGCATCGGCCAGGCAGACAAGGGCCACATCCATCATCGCCTGATTCAAGAAGGCTACAACCAGAAGCAAGCCGTGCTGCTCATCTATGCTTGGTGTATCCTGCTCTCGTTGGGAGCTGCGGCCATCAACCAGGTGGACGTCATTTGGCGCGTCCTCATCTTCCTGGCGCTTCTCGCCTGCTCCGCGGCTTTCGCCGTGCACCTGCATCTCTTCGAGCCCGTCTTGCGCCACCATTACAACGCAAGCACCCATGAAGACGAAATCGTCACCCCCGATGACCCCGCATTTGCTGCCGAGGAAGCCGCCGCCGAAGCCAAGCACCCCCGGCATCAGAAGAAGCATAAAAATCGCGACGACCGCCGCACCGATAACCGATAGGAGATCATTCGCATGCCCAACGAGAACAGCTACGAGGTTGCCGTCAAGAAATCCGACGCCATCCGCGCCGACCTCGACGTGAATCCGCAAAACTACACCATGCTCACTGGCGACCGCCCCACCGGCCGTCTGCATCTTGGGCACTATTTCGGCACCCTCAAGGGCCGTGTCGAGCTCCAGAACAAAGGCTGCCGCACCAACGTGCTCATCGCCGATTACCAGGTGATCACCGATCGCGACACCACCGACCAGATCCAGGACAATGTTTACAACATGGTCATGGACTACCTTGCCTGTGGCATCGACCCCGACAAGACCATGATCTACGCGCACTCGGCGGTACCTGCAGCAAATCAGCTCATGCTCCCGTTCCTCTCGCTCGTCTCCGAGGCCGAGCTCTTGCGCAATCCCACCGTCAAGGCCGAGCAGGAGGCCAGCGGCCATGAGCTCACAGGCCTGCTCCTCACCTACCCCGTGCACCAGGCCTGCGACATCTTGTTCTGCAAGGGCAACGTGGTGCCCGTCGGCCGCGATCAGCTGCCGCACATCGAGCTTACGCGCACGATTGCCCGGCGCTTCAACAATCGTTTCTGCAAGAACTGCGACCCGGTCTTCCCCGAAGTCGACGCCCTTCTTTCCGAGGTGCCCCTGCTGCCCGGCTTGGACGGCCGCAAGATGAGCAAGAGCTACGGCAACGCCATCAACATCTCCATGACGGCGGAGGAGACTGCCAAGCGCATCAAGAAGAGCCAGACCGACTCCGAGCGCATGATCACGTTCGACCCCGAGAACCGCCCCGGCGTATCGGGTCTTCTCTCCACGGCCGCCATCTGCACCGGCAGGTCCGAGGTCGAGATCGCGGAAGAGATCGGTATGGGTGGATCCGGCCAGCTCAAGAAGTACGTCACCGAGGCCGTCAACAGCTATTTCGAGCCGATTCGCGAGCGCCGTCATCGCTTTGAGAACGATCTTGACTATGTAAAGGACGTTCTTGCCGAGGGCAACCGCCGTGCCAACGAGATCGCCGAGGCAACCCTCGCCGAGGTGGCCCAGGCCATGGGAATGGTCTACTAATGCCTCAGTACAAGCTCGTTGCGAGCGATATGGATGAAACATTCCTGCACGACAGCTGCATTATCCCCGAGAGCAACAAGACCGCCCTCGCCCGCATGCGCGAGCTAGGCGTGCTTTTCGTCCCCTGCTCGGGCCGCGCGTACAACTCCATCGTCGCGAACCTCGACACCCTCGACCCTGCGCTTTTGGGCGAAACCTATATCGTTTCTTACAACGGTGGCTTCATCAATCGCTATGGTGACCCCAAGCCGCTTTGTACCTGCGGGCTTTCCCGCGAAGCCGCAGACGCGATTTACCGCCGTGGGCGCGAGTTGGGACTGTGCATCCACGTTTGCTTTGACGACGGCACGTACAACGTTTTCGATCCGCCATCATCCGAGCGTGACTTTTTGGCCAGCTATCCGTCGATTCGCTATCAGACCTGCGAGGGCCACCCCGACCTTTCCTTCCTCGAGGCAAAACCCATCGTTAAGGTGCTCTACATGAGCGATGACTTTGATGCCTTGCGCGAGCTGGGAGCTACGATGGATGATTTCGCCGAAGAGCTCGGAGCGGCCATCACGTTTTCCTCCAATCGCTACATGGAGTTCATGCCCCAAGGCGTGACCAAGGCCACCGGTTTGGCAAAGCTCGCCGAAATACTGGGTATCGAGCTTGACCAGATCATCGGTTTTGGAGATTCCGCCAATGACATCGCCATGCTCGACGCGGCAGGCTTGGGCGTCGGCGTGGCAAATGTCACGGATGATGCGCGCGAGCATTGCGATGCTGTGCTCGATTCGACCTGTTTCGACGGGGCACTACCCGAGCTCGTCGAGCGCTTCTTGGAGCCCTAGCCCCACAATCTGCCGCAAACGCATACCCTACTAACGAAAACGGCCCGTCAACTGATTCAGATGACGGGCCGCCTTCGAAGTACACCGTTGATCGCACAGAGGGGAGGGATGCAATCAGGCTCCGACGAAACGATCGAATATCGCCTGTGACCTGTTTCGTCGTTGAGTTAACTATAGTAAACTCAACGCATTCTCCCCTTCTGAATCTTTACCTTCATAGTCCCTCCATAAGTTAGCCTTGGGTAACCTTTGACTCATCCATAAAGAGCGGAGCGCCCAGGCGCGTGAAAAGCGCAAGCCAGATCAGGGCTGCACAGAAACCTCCCAAGACATCAGAAGCGTAGTGCACGCCCAGGTAGATGCGACTGATGCCGATCATCAAGATGACGAAACCAAACGCAATCGTGAACAAATTGCGCTGACGACGATCTTTTTCGTGCTTCCAGATGAGCCAGACAATCAAACCGTAAAACGCCATGGCCGCCATCGAGTGACCGGAGGGGAAACTAAAGCCCGTCTCCACGGCAAGCCTAAAGCCTTCCGGTCGAGGACGCTGGACAAGCGATTTGATGAGAACATTCAGGCTTGCAACGAGCACAAGGTTCACCGCACAGCACCATCCCGGCCGTCTACCGGGCGCAAATGCCGCGATAGCAAGGGTCATAACCACCAGGACGACAGGTGTTGCCAGGGCAGAGAATCCTTCCATCACCGGAGTAAGCGCATCACTGCGCAAACGCTCAACAATAAGGCTATAGGCCAAGGAATCAAGGCGCATGATTTCGCCCTCAAGCACCTCATCGAGCAGGTAGAGAAAGACCGCAAGACATGAAGCACAGACGACGACGCGCCAATTGGTGCGTATTAGCCTTTTGAAGCGTTGAATAATCCTCGACGCGCTCGCACCGCTCTCACTCGACGCCTGTTTCATACTCATCCTTTCCAAGAGACCTCGACGCGGCAGGCATCGGCACTAATCGCCGCATGGGCAGTATTGTTCCCCACGATAGGGAGATAATTTGCCGGGATGGGCAAGCAACACAGGCAGTACGTAAACACAGTGGTCAGCACGGCCGGACTAGCCTCGATTCGCCTTTCGCTCGTCACGCAAGCGAGCGCGATCCATTGCCGCCTCAGCAGCCGAGAAGCGACATCCGCAGTAGTTTTGACGATACATCCCCAACTCGCGTGAGCGAATCGTTGCCTGAGGATACCAGGGCCTAAAGTCGCGGATCACCGGCGTGAGACCATGCGCGGCGGCAAGGCGCCCTAAAACATCGTTGCATGTCTCGAACAGCTGGTAAGGAGACACCGCGAGCGTCGTGGCAACATGGGTAAACCCCTCGTGCTCCGCCACGCAACATGCCTCTGCCAGTCGAAGACCGTAGCACGCACGGCATCGGCGCTCGCGATCTTGCGCCCCAATCGGCGCGACGGATCGCTCCCATGCAGCGCTGTCCTCATCCACCTCGATAAGGGCGATTCCTTCGACCGCGCACCAATGGCGAAGCTCTGCCAAACGGCGCTCGTGCTCTTGCATGGGCTGGATATTGGGATTGGTCCAGCAGATCGTGGGAACAAACCCCTCTTCCATCAAAAGGCGAACCGGTTCCAGCGAACAAGGCGCGCAGCACGCATGCAGCAAGAGCGGTGTCGACGATTCGTTACGCACCTTCATTCTCTCCGTCCTCGTTCGCATCGTAGAAACAAACTCCCCAGGCCGTATCTTCGCACCAGCGTATCCGACGGTCGAACATGATGGCACGCGCATAAAACCAGTCACCGGTGCACCCGGAAAGATGAAGCACGCAAACCACCCAGGCAGTAAGGCCACATCCAAAGAGGGTGCCCAAAGCGACGACGACGCCCGTCACTACAACGGTCGGCGCAAGCACGACTGCAAGGTAGCGTCTCCTTGAATAGACAATCCCCTCGGCGCATGCATATATCATGGCGCTCTCGAGATTCCATCCAAACGTGACGCGCGCACCCCTCGGGCCAAGAGCCTTAAAAAACAGAGCGTGAACAACCTCGTGGGACGCAAAAGAGAGCAAGATTGCCAGCACAACACATGCCACCCAGAGGGCAACGCCCCCGAAGCCACCGACAAGGCTCGATGCCAACTCACATGGAATGCCGCAGAAGCCAAAAAGCGCCACGCCCCCGATTGCCCCCGCCGAAAGCACCGCGTAGGATGCCCGGCAGATGCCGCGCAGAAACTCCTGGTCCTCAAACGTGCGTATGTTACCGATTTCGTGCATGCACTCCAGCATACACGCATTTTAAGCAAGGTCGCGCCGCATGTGCGATAATGCTACGGATACCGAAGAGCAGCAAAACCCGCCCGAGCGGGAACGCATTGATAGGAGCCTCATGGCCGCAACATATGATATGGAATCCCGTCCCGCTTGGCCGCGCCGCGCCATCGTCACCGCAGGCGAGCCCTATGGCAACAAGGGCCTGCACTTTGGTCATGTGGGCGGTGTCTTTGTTCCCGCCGATTTCTTCGCGCGTTTCCTGCGCGATCGCTTGGGACGCGAGAACGTGATCTTCACTTCGGGCACCGACTGCTACGGCTCCCCCATCATGGAGAGTTATCGCAAGCTTCGCGAAAACGAGGGCTACGACAAGAGTATCGGTGAGTACGTTGAGTCAAACCACAGCCGTCAGGCGGCGACCCTCAACAACTACGGCATCAGCTGCGATATCTACGGCGGCTCGGGACTCGAGCCCGCCGCGCACGTGCACGAGAAGATGACCGAGGAGGTCATCAACCGCCTGCACGAGCAGGGCACCATCTCCAAGCGCTCCACGCTGCAGTTCTACGACGTCAAGGCCGGCACGTTCCTCAACGGCCGCCAGGTAATCGGCCGCTGTCCCATCCAGGGTTGCAAGTCCGAGAAGGCCTATGCCGACGAGTGCGACCTGGGCCACCAGTTTGAGCCCGAGGAGCTCATCGCCCCCAAAAGTCAGCTCACAGGAGAAGTCCCCGAGCTTCGCCCGGTCGACAACCTGTACTTCGACCTGCCGGCCTACCTTGACTTTATGAAGACCTATACCGCCGAGCTCACCCAGAACCCGCAGGTTCGCTCCGTGGTCTCCAAGACCATGGAGGAGTGGCTGCTGCCGGCGCAGCTCTATATTCAGAACAAGTTCCGCGAGGCCTTCGACGCCGTCGAGGATCAGCTCCCCGAGCACACCGTGCTGGAGCCCGAGGGCAACAAGAGCAGCTTTACCGTCACCTTCCCCAGCTGGAAGGAGCGCGACGACGCCCACGCGGTGCTCGCCAACGGCGGCGTTCGCTTCCGCTCCGGCAAGGCGCTTGTGCCCTTCCGCATCACCGGCAACATCGCCTGGGGCGTTCCTGCGCCCGAAATTGATGGCGTGCATGACGTCACCTGCTGGTGCTGGCCGGAAAGCCTCTGGGCACCCATCAGCTATACGCGTGCCGTTCTTGCCCGCGATGCCAAGCGTCTGGGTCTCACCGAAGGCGTGGCGGCGCAAGATGCAGCCCTCATGGGTGAGCCCTCAGCCGATTCCACGCAGGTACCCGAGCCGGCATATACGCACGGATCTCTTGACTGGCACGACTGGTGGTGCTCCGACGACGCCGCTGTCTACCAGTTCATTGGTCAGGACAACATCTACTTCTACTGCATCGCGCAGACCGCAATGTGGGAAGCACTCGATTGGAATTTGCATCAGTCGACGGTAAGCGCCAACTACCACCTGCTCTACATGGGCAAGAAGGCAAGCTCTTCCTCGCAGACGCCTCCCCCGCCGGCAGACGACCTGCTCAACCACTACACGTGCGAACAGATGCGTGCCCACTGGCTGTCGCTCGGCCTCTCCGAGAAGCCCGTTAGCTTTAGCCCCAAGGCGTACGACACGCGCGTAAGCGGCAAGGACAAGGATGGCAACGAGATTCGTGCCTGCGACGACAAGCGCGTAATCGACCCCGCTCTCAAAGAGGGTGCGCTTCTCACCGGCGTATTCAACCGCCTTGCCCGTTCCTGCTTCTACGGCGTTGCCGTAAAGGAAGACGACGAGGCAGGCTATCGCACCGGATGCATCCCTGCAGGCGAGCCCACCGCCAAGGTCATGCAGGCCTCTGAGCAGGCAGCCCTCGCCTTCGAGCAGTACATGTACAAGTTCGAGACGCACCACGCCCTCTCGGTGTGCGACGAGTATCTCCGCGCCGCGAACAAGCGCTGGTCCGATGCCTCCAAGGCAGCGAAGAACGCCGAAGACGACGGTGCCATGACACAAGCTCTCGTCGACGCCTTCCACGAGCTGCGCGTAGCGACCGTCCTCATGCACGGCATTGTTCCCGCCGGCTGTGAGCTGATCTGCGAGTACTTTGACATCGACCCCGTGGCCTTCTTTAGCTGGGACCACATTTTCGAGCCCACCGATCGCTTTATCGAAAGTCTAGGCGAAGAGGTCGGCAAGCACGCCGTCAAGCCGCTCCCGCCGCGCTTCGACTTCTTTGCCAAGCACCCGAGCCAGTACTAAGATGCCGGCGCTCGGTGCGCCTCAGATAGCTTCGCTTTGATTGGAGACCCTGCCCGCGCAGGGTCTTCTTCATATAGAGGGCTCTCGAACGCGAAAACTTGCCCCGGCGGAGGGGCTCCCGTTTTCGTAGATTCCGCACGAGCCGAAGAGCACTAAATGTGCTCTTCGTGCGAGCCAGGACTTGACCGAGCGAAAACGGGAGCCCCTCCGCCGGGGCCGCTACGGCGTGTTGAAATCTCGGATTTTAAATGGGAAAAGACCAGCCTCGCACTAGCAGGAACTCGGGTCGAATCGGGTTGGCTCAGGCGTTACCAATCCGGAAGCCCCGTTCGCATCCGCCAGGCTCACGCAATAGATCGTGGGGTCGTCATAGGTGTTGTAGTAATACATCCCTGTCGACGCCTCAAAGCAGCCCGTATAGATAGTCTTCTCAAATTGACCATCCGCCATAGCGGCAGCGCCTTCGACCATCGATACGTTTCCCAAGGTGTGGAACATGCGCACAAGGTTGTCTACCGCGCCATCCTTTGCCGGGTAATTCGCATTGAGGAAGGCAGTCTTAACAAAGCGGGAGGGCGAATAGCAGTCGCCCGGAATACCACGCATGCCCGCGCCAGCGCCGAAGGGCTTGAGTTCGGCCTTGCCCCAAGCCGCAGCCTGCGGAAAGCCGTTGTTGGCCGTAATGTACGTGCGAAGGTTTTCCATATGCCAGTCGAACGCGGGCTGATTGGCAAGGACATCAACCGGGTCAACGTGGACATGCAAGCCGTCTGTCATCTGCTCGACCACGATGCTGCGATTCGCATCGCCGATAATCCAGTGCAGGTATGAGACACCCAGGCCCTCGCCCGCCGGTTTTCCCACGATCACCGTATTCGCAAGCGCAGCCTCGACCTCATCGACCGTGGAATAATTCGCCGCGACCCAAAAGGGAAACTCATACGCGCAAACGTTCGTGGCCCCATCCTTGGGCTCAGATGGAAACTCCGCATAGCCTGGGAAATTAAGACCCGCAACGGCAAGGCCTGTGTCGTTTCCGCAGTCAAAGAACATAGGGTAACCCTGATAATCGATGCACATGCCAATCACGGCATGTGCCGCAGGTGCGTCATCCATATACATATAGGGCACACTTGAGCCCTTTGTCCATACACGCGGGCGCTCACCGTATCCAAACGCCCAGTCAAGATTTCGGCCCAAATACATATTCCCCTGGGCATCGGTAAACCTAACAGCAGTACACATGCTTCGCTCTCATCTCCAAAGCGCGTCGATTTGGTGTGTTGACTACTATGCATACCCATGCAGCCGAGAGCTCTGTCTTAGAACGCCAGGCGTCCCTATATCTTCAGATTAGAAGCACCTAGAAGTGTCTATCGCTTCTTCCCGTGACTATTGCGCCAAATCTCGCGACCAAGACCCAATGCAAGAATCAGGGCCGAAAGATAGCCGATAAAACCAATGACCGGGATGCCAAAAACCACCGGCTCGATCTTTGCATAGTAGACCACCGAGGACCCGATAAACAGGCCAGCGATGACGATTGCCATGGACATGCGATCGACGATGCTTCCAAGATGTCGTAAAACAGCCTCTGACCCCAGCACCTGTGCGTTGATCTTTAACTGGCCGCGCGTGAGCATGCGCGATGCAAGCCCCAGGTACTCAGCCGCCTCAAGCTGACCTTTCGCCGCACGATAAGCGCCGTGGGCCAGGTCTTGGGCAGCCTCCTGCATGCGTGCATAGCTGCTCTTCTCGTTTTTGATGTGTGCCGAGATAATCTGAACCATGTTGACGTTGGGCATATACTCGGAAAGCAGTCCTTCGAGCGTCACCATGCCGCGCGCGAACATCGTAACTACGCTGGGAAGCTCGACGTTGTTCTTGCGCGCAAGACTCACCAACGAGGTGAGGAACTCGCCGATGTCCAAATCCTTAAGGTCAAGGCCGGCGAAATCCGCCACGATGAAATCAAGATCCGACAAGAAGGTAGTGTGGTCGAGCGAAGCGGAATCGCCGCGCGTGACCGCAAATCGCATCAATGAATCCTTAAGCTTGGGAACATCGCCCTCGGCAACGGCAAAGATCATGTCTTTCACGATGCCGCGGTCATGGCTCGACATGCGCCCGACCATACCCAAGTCGATAAAGTAGACGACACCATCTTTAAGAATGATGTTGCCCGCATGCGGATCCGCATGGAAAAAGCCGTCGTCGAGCACCTGCGTGGAGTAGTCCTCCACAATTTGTCCGCCTATCTTCTCCAGGTCATAGCCTTCTGCGCGCAGACGATCGGGGTCGCCAATCGAGATGCCGTCGACGTAATCCATTACCACAACGTGCTCAGTACAGAACGTTAAATAAGAGCGCGGGCAGGAGATGCCACGCGTGCTCTTGTGATAGGCGTAGAAATCATCCAGATTGCGCGCCTCCATAAGGAAGTTGGTCTCCTCACGGAAGGATTGCCACAGCTCTTCGACCACACCTTTGAGGTCCACAAACTGATCGGTTTTCACGAATCTTGAGGCATGCCGGACAATCGAGCGCATGATGTCGATATCTTGAGCCATAACCTGCTGTGCGCCGGGGCGCTGCACTTTAACGGCAACGTCTTCGCCCGTTGCCAGACGTGCACGATGCACCTGAGCAAGCGAGGCGCTGCCCAGAGGATTGGGGTCGATAGCATCAAAAATGTTGCCAAGCTCTTGCCCGTACTCAGCTTCAAGGCATTCAAGGACCACCTGATAGGGAACCGGGTCCACATCGGAGCGCAGGCGGCGCAGCTCGTCACAGAATGGCTGGGGCAGAATCTCGGAGCGATTGGCCAGGATCTGCCCCATCTTGACAAACATGGGGCCGAGCTCTTCGATCAGGCAGCGCAAACGAACCGGCGTTAGATTGTTCCACACCCGATACTTGCGCACCAGACGAATGATCTCGGCGATACGCTGACGCCGACCAGCGGCAGAAAGTTGATACTCCTCCGCAGGAGCCATAACCTCCGGCTCCTGCGGAAAAGCATCAGCAGCGCGCGGGCGACGCTTCCCATCATGCGCTTGCGCTTCCATTTCCTCCATCACCGCAGTGACATCAGCGTCGACATCATGCGCATGGGGGTCGTTCACGTTAGGGGCCATAGGCGGCTACTCGTCCTGACCCTCTGCCTGGTCCGTCTCATCCAGCTCTGCATCAACGGACTCGACCTCGACCTCAACAGTCACCGTCGCATCGTCAACCGAATCGACCAGGTCGCGTACGTGAGCCAAAAACTCGGTGCGCTCGGCCTTGGTGAGAAAACGGACGCGCGCCAAGATAAGCTCGTCGAGCACGCGCTCGGCCGTCGACTCGCCCTTCTCGCCTAAACGCTCGGTCACATCGGAGAACGCACCGCCCGCCTGTTCGAAAATATCGGACATGGAGCGCGCGAAATCAGGTGCCGTCGCGTCGGAGCGAACCTGCTCCCCTTTAGCGTTCAGCGTATCGAGCACTTCCTTGCCCTTCTCGGCCGTAAGTGCCGCGGCGCCAAAGCCGATGTTGACCATACCGTGGACAAGCTCTTCAAATTTAGTGACCATCAGTTGCCTCCTCAAAACAGAGCAACACGTTTGCTGCACACAACATTGCTCCCCTTGTACCCCGTTGAACGGCGGCCTAACAGCGCTCTTATCCCACTAGTTGTCCGACATCGCAAAGTGATTCTTCATGGCGAGGCTCGTGGTATAGAGCACCTTTGAGAGAAGGTCGTCGGTTTGCTCTTTCAGATAATCCGCCATACGCAAATTTGCCGACGCAAGAATCGCCTGGACATCCTTTTCAAGGCAGTTTGCCAGGGCCTCGTCCGTTTCGCGAATCAGCGTATGCCCAAACGCGCCAACCTTCTCGCGATAACGGTCGATAGCGTTTGCGTTGTCGCGAAAACGTGCATCGGCAAGAGCGGCGATCAGACGATTTGCCCAATAGAAGCTATCCGTAGAAACGCGCGCGGTCGTGTTTGCCAGGTACTCGGGCGCCTCATGCACATTGGTGAAAAACGGCACCAGGGCGTTGAACGGATTGGAACCAAACGACATCCACTGAACGCCGCGATGGCTCTCCGGCACGTAGGGACGAATCTGCAAAACGGCAAGCTGACAGTTCCTGTTGATGCCGATGGGACGGTACAGCGAGCGCGTCTTCTCAGTGCCAAGCGTACCGTAGGGGTCATACGGCGTTCCCTGATAATGGGCGGCAAGTACGTAACGGATGTCCTCAATCGTCACCTTGCGCTCCGGGATTCGACTCCAGGGAATATCGTCCGACTCGGGCGTGAAGGAGGCATCATCGCCGTCCCAGCCGTCACTGGGGTTCAAGCAGCGCTGCATATACCACGCGCGCGGCGTGTTGTAGACATGGTCTGAATCACTATGCGAGCCAAACGCCTCGCGCGGATTAAACAGGTCGTCAGACTCTCCTTCCTCGCGAAGCGTCAGGTCCAAGTGATAAGCCTGCATCCAAACACGAAGATCCGCGCTCGCCATATGCTCCAGCTGTTGCCCCTCGGCATCTGCAAGATCAAAGGAGTCGATACCGAGCTGATTCGGCATCGTCACGTAAGCGTCATCCGGCACACGCTTCGCAATCCAATGATGACCGCCGACCGTCTCGAGCCACCAGATTTCATCAACGTCCGAGATCGCAATACCGTTCATCTCGTACGTTCCGTACGTCTCAAGCAGCTTTCCAAGCCTACGCACGCCATCGCGAGCAGACGTGGCATACGGCAAGACCAGCGTCGTAATGTCTTCCTCACCGATACCGCCCGGCACCTCGGGGACATAGCCTTCCTCACCCTCTTTACCGCGTGCGGGAACTAACTCAACCAGCGGATCGGCGCCGAGCACTCGCTCATTCGAGGTGATGGTCTCGGTTGCGCTCACGGCAACATTGGCATCGTTGATGCCGGCCTCTGCCCAAATTCCGTTCACGCGAAGCGCATCGGGAACCGCCGTGTAGCGCATAGGTTCCTCGTCAAGCTCGATGGCCAGATGCGAGATAACGCTTTTATAGTGACGGGGCTGTTGTTCGGGTTCGACGACAATCATCTGCTTGGGCGTGAACTCACCGTTACTCGCGTCCTCATTGCGCGCAACGATCGTCGATCCGTCGTAGCTCGCTCGTTTGCCGACCAGAATCGTCGTACAAGGCATTGAATCCTCCTTCTTGCCGGCTAAGCCAGCAGATGCCGTTTGCCCTATCGACTGTCTAGTGTAAACCTCCGGAAAACCTTTGTAACATCATTTGTTACCAATTGAGTTTTATGAAATCCACTGCATCATGCTGGAGTATTATGACGCCCAACGTGCAATTTGCGCGCAGTATTGCCCCTATGGGCGCAGAAAGAAAGGTCACTCATGGCAACCGGTACGCTTAAAAAATCGTTCTTCCGCGAGAAGGGCTATGGCTTCATCGCTCCCGACGAGGCCCAGCAGGACAGCGCGAAATCCGATATCTTCGTTCACTTTAGCGCCATCCAGATGGACGGCTTCAAGACCCTCGACGAGGGCGATCGTGTCGAGTACGAGGTCGGCCCCGGCAAGAAGCCCGGCGAGACCCAGGCCATCAACGTCCGCAAGATCGGCTAAATCAGGGTCCGCCCTGTATAGCATCTGCCAGCACCGGCAGTCCCATACAAAAAGCCCAGGTACTTGACCTGGGCTTTTTCTTTACCGAAAAACGAAATTAAAGCAACTAACGCGCCGAGCGAGCAGCAAACCCGCAAGCTTCTTCCGCAGCGCAAATCACATGGCGCGCAAGTATCGCCGTCGTCACCGCGCCAACCCCACCCGGAACAGGCGTCACGGCATCGACAACAGGCTCGACAGCTTCGAAATCAACGTCGCCCACGAGCTTTTCGGCCTGAGCATCCCAATTGATGCCCACATCGATAACGGTTTGGCCCGAGCGCACCGCATCCACTCCGAGCGCGCGGGCATGGCCCGCAGCAGCAACGATGATATCCGCCCGACGGCACACATCAGCCAAGTTCTTCGTGTGCGTATGGCACGTGGTTACCGTGGCGTTGTGCGTAAGAAGCATTGAAGCGACCGGCTTTCCGATCACCAGCGAACGACCAACCACGACAACGTTCGCGCCATCGAGCTCGATTCCATAGTGGTCCAACATCGCCAAGACCGCCTCGGCCGTGCAGGGAGCATAACCGGCACCCAGGCCACTGAGCGTCGATAGCAGGGATGCGGGCGTCATGCTGTCAACATCCTTCTTTGGCAAAAGCGCCGCCGCAACCGCATCTCCATCGAGATGTTTCGGGAGAGGACGAAATATCAAGCACCCATGAATAGAAGGGTCCCCGTTCACCTCAGCGACGGTGTGTATCAACTCTTCTTGGGAAACGTCTGTGGGCAATAGGAAGCGCCGATAGAGAATACCAACCTTTTCGCAGCGCTTGAGAGCCCCACGCTCATAGGAAAGGTCATCCTCGCGCTCGCCCACGCGGATGATGGCCAACGTGGGTACGACCCCTATAGATTTCAATTTCTCCGCTCGCTCGACCAGCTCAGCAGTAATTGCTTTAGCAACAGGTACGCCCTTGAGTAGAACCGCCATATATCAACTCCGTTTTCTGGCCGCGTCAGCGGCACGTTTGGCAAGGTCATCCGCCCGCGGTAACCAGGTATCGAGCAATACGTCGCACTCGCGTTCCAGCTCCTCGGCACGCGCACGATCCTTCATTGACGTCGTGTTTGCAAAGAGCGTCAGACTTGCGCCCTGCAACGCAGCACGGCAAAATACAGCACCGCAGGCGACGTCAGAAAGAAGCTGGCGAGAGCCCTTATCGGCCATCTCCTCCAGCAGGGCGAGCACACGCGAGCAAGCGACCATGATACGGTAGGGTGGCAAAGCCGCCTCATGAAGCGCATCCTGGATTTTCTCAGAGCGACGCGGATCATCTCGGTTCATACCATATGCCGCAGAAACAAGACCATACGCTCGGACGTCTTCCTCTACGAGCTCAAGCAGCTCGAAACCAATACGGCCCGAAGCGGCAATAGCATGGAGAAGGTCGTCCTCGACCTCGACAAAACGGGGATTGTTGGCACCATAGCGCGCAACCATAGAACACAGAGAAGCTCCGAGAGCTCCCACGTAAGCGCTCGCACTTCCCCCGCCCGGAACCGGCTCTCGCGCAGCCAGAGCCTCGGCGAAGTCTCGGCATGTCTTATCCATCATCACGTGCGCCATTTTGATAGCCCCTCATATATGCACTGCTCCCGCAATGCGCTTGTGCGATTTCGTGAAGTGTAGACCATAACCAAATACTTGTCAGCAGGCATCACCATCGCTGTTTCCTATCGATAGCCATAAAAAGGGTACGACCCATCCGGATCGCACCCCTACAAGCAACCTAAAAACGGCAGCGCCAACAACTGCACTCTAGCTTAGAACAAACCGGTAATCACGCCATTATCGTCGATATCGATATTCTCGGCTGCCGGAACGCGCGGAAGACCCGGCATCGTCAAAACGCTACCGGTAAGAGCGACCACAAAGTGAGCACCGGCGGAAACCTTGAGCTCGCGCACCGTGATGCGGAAGCCCTCGGGAGCGCCAAGCTTCTTGGCATCGTCGCTAAAGCTGTATTGCGTCTTGGCAACGCAGACAGGCAAGTTGCCAAACCCGTTCTCACGAAGCTCGGAGAGCTGACGCTTTGCCGCCGGCGTAAAATCGACGCCATCGGCATGATAGATTTTTGTAGCAATTGCCTCCAGGGCCTCGGCAACGTCGGAGCCGGCCTCATAGGCAAATGCGGGTAGCGGAGCGGGAGTCTTCTGGACGGCCGCCACAACCTTATCCGCAAGGTCAAGCGTACCTTTGCCGCCCGCAGCCCAGGCATCGGAGAGGGAGACGCAAATACCGCGCGCCGCGCACTCATCCTCAATGAGCTTGAGCTCGGCTTCGGTATCGGTCGGGAAATGATTGATGGCGACGATCGTCTCGGTACCAAAAACATCCTTGATGTTCTGCACGTGACGGAACAGGTTGGGCAGGCCGGCACGAAGCGCATCAAGATTCTCCGTGTTCAGATCGGCCTTGGCAACGCCACCGTTGTATTTAAGGGCACGAGCCGTTGCCACAACAACCACCGCGCGTGGATAAAGACCCGTCATGCGGCACTTAATGTCAAAGAACTTCTCGGCACCGAGGTCGGCACCAAATCCAGCCTCCGTAATCGCGATATCGCCAAAGCACAGGGCCATGCGCGTCGCCATAACAGAATTGCATCCATGGGCAATGTTCGCAAACGGACCGCCATGTACAAAAGCGGGCGTATGCTCAAGCGTCTGCACCAGATTGGGCTTCAGGGCATCTTTCAGCAGAGCGGCCATGGCGCCTTGTGCCTTAAGGTCGGAAGCGGTAACGGGTTTCCCCTCATAGGTGTACGCCACAACAATCTCGCCCAGGCGCTGCTTCAAATCGGCGATAGAAGTCGCCAGACAGAGAATAGCCATGACCTCGGAAGCGACGGTGATATCAAATCCGTCCTCGCGCGGTACGCCCTGGGCCTTGCCACCAATGCCGTCAATGACATGGCGCAGCTGGCGGTCGTTCATGTCGACAACGCGCTTCCATGTCACACGCTTAACGTCGATGCCGAGCCTGTTGCCCTGCTGGATATGATTGTCAAGCATGGCGGCCAACAGATTGTTCGCAGCGCCAATCGCATGGAAGTCACCCGTGAAGTGTAGGTTGATATCCTCCATGGGGACAACCTGAGCGTAACCGCCGCCAGCAGCACCGCCCTTGACACCAAAAACAGGGCCAAGCGAAGGCTCTCGAAGCGCAACCGCGCTCTTCACGCCGCGACGACGCAGGCCGTCAGCAAGGCCAATCGTAGTCGTCGTTTTACCCTCGCCCGCAGGCGTGGGATTGATGGCCGTCACCAACACCAAGGCAGAAGTGGAGATCGAATCCGCATGCTCAGGGCTATTTAGAAGAGAGTAGTCGACCTTGGCCTTATCAAAACCGTAAGGCGTCAAATAGCTTTCATCGATACCGGCCTCTTGAGCGACCTGAGTAATAGGAAGCGGCTTGACGGAGTGGGCGATTTCAATATCGGTTGGCATATGAAGGCCTTTCTCACGAATTGCACAGTGCACTTAGCATACAACGTTTCTTAAGAACCTAGACTCCAGATGGCGGGGTAACTCCCAAGTGGTCAAAAGCAGCAAGGGTAGCGACACGCCCCTGAGGCGTTCTGATAATGAGCCCACGCTGGAGGAGGTAGGGCTCATATACATCTTCAAGTGTTGAGGGGTCCTCGCCCACGGCACTTGCAAGCGTCGTTAGACCGACGGCGCGACCGCGAAATGTCTTGACGAGCGTCTCGAGGATACGAATGTCCATCCAGTCGAGACCAAGCTCATCGATCTCGAAGAAAGAGAGCGCCTCCCGTGCGATATCGAGCTCAATTGGACCATCACCGCGCACCTGAGCATAATCTCGTACACGTTTAAGCAAACGGTTGGCCAAACGTGGGGTTCCGCGGGAGCGAGAGGCGATCTCCAAAGCCGACTGATAATCGATAGAGACCCCCAGAATATTTGCCGAACGCGTGACGATCTCTGCAAGGTCCTCGACGGAATAGTAGTCGAGCCTAAACGAGATGCCAAAGCGATCGCGCAGAGGCCCGGTGAGCATGCCCGAACGGGTTGTGGCGCCCACCAAGGTGAAATGAGGGATATCGAGCCTAATGGAGCGCGCAGCAGGCCCCTTGCCTATAACGATATCGAGTGAAAAATCCTCCATCGCGGGATAAAGAATCTCTTCGATGGAGCGATTGAGACGATGAATCTCATCGATAAAGAGAACATCACCCGGTTGGAGATTCGTGAGAATCGCCGCCAGGTCCCCCGTGCGAGCGATCGCCGGTCCTGACGTCGTTTTAATTTGCGCACCCAGCTCGTTGGCGATGACGGTTGCCAAGGTTGTCTTGCCCAAGCCTGGAGGCCCCGAAAAAATAACGTGATCGAGGCACTCACCACGGCTTTGAGCAGCCTGGATAAGGATGCGAAGACTTTGCTTGATATGCTCCTGCCCACAGTAATCATCAAGACGCTGCGGACGAAGCGAACGCTCCACATCTAGGTCGTCAGCCGTCAGATCGCCCGTCACCAAGCGCTCCGCGTCTTCCCTACCCTGAGAGGCTGCATTTCCCCGCGACGCATCAGCCCAGAGATCTTCGGATTCGTCGACTTCCCACATCATGCATCCATTCCAAGACGACGCAGCGCGGCACCCAGCAAATCTTCAACTCGCATACCCTGGCCATCATATCCGTCAAGCGCCAGCTCCGTCTCCTGCGGGCTGAATCCCATGGAAAGAAGCGCCTGACGCGCATCTTCCAACACAGAGGGTTCTTGAGAAAACGTCATGACCGTCTGGTTAGCAGCCGGAGCCTCGGCAGCGGCAAACGAGTGGTCCTTTGCGAAAGTGCTCTTCAATTCCAAAATCAAGCGTTGTGCAGTCTTTTTTCCCACACCGGACACGGCAGACATCGCCGTCGCATCCTCGGCCATCACAATGGAGTATACCTGCGATACGCTGTAGCGCGAAAGAATGGCGAGCGCCAGACGAGGCCCCACACCCGATACGCTCAGGAGATGGTCGAACATCGCGCGCTCTTCCTTCGAAGTGAAGCCGAAAAGCGTCATAGCGTCTTCACGCACTTGAAGACGCGCATAGAGACGGCACTCGGCCCCCAGAGCCGGCAGCGCTGCGGCCGTCATGCTCGAGATGCCTAGTTCAAAGCCGACTCCCGCGGCGTCGACAATGGCATATTGAGGTGTTGCCTCAATAAGCGTTCCGCGTATCAACGAGATCATGAGTAGCCGTTTCCCCTCTTTTGAACATATTCGCCACGCGTCACCGCATCGGTATGACGCAAATGGGCATGGCAGATAGCACATGCCAAGGCGTCCGCAGCATGATCGGGCTTAGGGTCATGATCCAAATGAAGAAGATTTCTAACCATATAGGTCACTTGACCCTTATCGGCAGCGCCCGTCCCCACAACCGACTGCTTAATCTGCATAGGAGTGTACTCGCCTACCTCGACTCCGCATAGAGATACCGCCACCAGTGCGGCACCGCGTGCGTGCGCGGTCGGAATCGCAGACCTCACGTTAACGCCAAAATAGACGCTCTCGATACAAGCCTCCTGAGGGTGGTACCGCTCGACTACGGCCGACAGGTCATCGGCGATATGCCGAAGGCGCACGGCCAGATCATTCCCCGCCGACGTTTCGATACATCCGTAAGCGCGGCAGCGAACATCGCCGCCTCGCTCTTCAACAATCCCCCAGCCCGTATGAGCAAGTCCGGGGTCGATTCCGAGAATAACCATGCGCCTCCCTTCAAGCACGAACATCTGTTCTAATATACCACGATAGGGGGCGTCGTTTAGCCACAGTCTAATCGATGGAGCCTTGCGTCTAATTTTGCGAGAAAAACGGAGCCGCACCGCCCGGTGCAAATGGAAACGCGCCACGAGCCTGTGCGCCGCGATTCGCCTCGTCAGATCCAGTAAGGCCCATGGCGCCCTGAGAGGATTCCATCATCTTGCGCAGCATCGACTCGATATCGCCAAGCCCCTGGCGCAGTTCACGCTGACCTTCTTCGCTCTGCATATGAGCCATCTGTTCGGGCGTTATGCCAAAAAGACTTCCGATCAGCCCCATGATCTCCTCACGAGCTTGCGTCCGATGCGAAGAGCCCTCTTCAGAAGAGCGCGCCTGTTCCATCCGAATAAGCGTATCAACCGTTATGAGGTCTTCACCGTCACGCCCCATATCCGACCAACCCAAAGAAACCGGCCAGCTCCTCTCGGCAAGAGAGCGAGCGGATAGAATCGGCATGGCGGGAAGCTTTCGACGCGCCGCTTCACCATATTGAATCAAGAGCATAAGAGCCCGCAGTGCCTGAGGAGACAAGGCGGCAAGTGGATTCTCTTCAAAGTCTAGCCCCTTGTCGATATGGGCCCTCAGAGCATCATCGATTTTGGAAGGCGCTTGCGAACGGAGAACCGATGCCACCTTTTCCTCAAGCTCGCCATCCCCCGTCAGCGAGGGAACCGCACGGTCGACAATCGAGCCCAGGCTCCTCTCGACCGATACGAGAGATACGATCGTTTCCGGGATTACAGGGGAGCGACGATTGCGCCAGCGCGCAATAAATTCAAGATTGGATAGATAGACATCGCCAAACGGTGCGCAAACGCATTGTGAGAGACCATCCATCAGGGCCGCAGGCGCACAAAGGGCATACTCGGTTTTTGTCATAGCACTCACGCAGCAGGCATCAACGCGACGCGCGACCCTCAGCAAGGCATCGAGATCATCGTGCCGCGCACTCGGAACCGCTTTGCCAAGACGTTTCGCCTCGCCCTCGCGTTCGAGAGCCGCCCATGGTTCTTCGCACCCGCAGTTTGAAGACGGCTCGCATTCAATAACCTGAATCCGAAGATTGCTTGCAGTTGCGCGAGCAACTCGCAAGCGTTCGCTCTCGATAGATTCTTCCCGAGGAGTCAGTGCCTCCTCATGCTGCATAACGACACCTATTACGTTTCGAGATCCAACAGCATCCACCGCGAGCGCAGCGAGAAGCGATGTGGCAAGATCGCCCGAAAGTAAAAGTGCAACCTTACCAGACGCTTCACGAGCGACGACATCTCGCAGATACAGACGAGCCGATTCCCAGAGCCATTCCTCACGATTCCATCGCGGCAGAAGATCCGGGTCGATAGCATCCGGAACAGTCCCGTGGGAGATTTCCGAAATAAGCAAGCCTTCTTCAAAACAAGGTGCTGCAGCGATAACATGCTCGGCATCGTCCATCACAAACGAGCCACCGGTATATACCGCGCCGTCATACGCACCTACAGGTGCCATACAGGCCAGCCAGAGACCAGTCTTGGCAACCGAGTCGACAAAGAAACCGTCGCGAATCGAAGCGACGGCAGCAGTCTCCTCGTTCGAATCGTCATAGCCGTACGCTGGGAAATAAATAACGATATCGGTTCCAACGGGAAGGGACTCCATATCCCGAGCCAGATCAAAGGAAACGGCGACGCGAGTACCAGCGATATCAAAAACAGGCGGAAGCCAGGCCTCATCCGAACGCGGCCCCCGCTCACGCGCAATGAGCGAACGGGCGGGAACGACATGACCATCTCGAAGAATAAAGATCTCGAAGATCGGTGCACCCTCGAACGAGACGATGGAGGGAAATAAGCAGGCAATTCCCAGCGGCTCCAACTTCTCTGCAAGCGCCTGCAGGGCCACAATCAAGGCGTGCTGGAAGTTGCCGTACTCGATAAGCGAAGTAGGCGCTATGCCGACGGTAAGCGGCGCCGGAACACACATAAGGTGCGCACCATGCGATGCCGCTATCATTGCCTGATCGAACACACGAGAGCAAATGCCCTCGATATCCCCCAAGCGTGTATCCATCTGTGCTAACGCGAGCCTCATCTCGCCCCTTCCATCGATTCCATTCACTCCATGATACTCGCCCGCCAAGGTTCTCGACATAGCGATGAGGGACCACGCGGCCCAAATCCCGTGCCCGTGCCCCATAACAGGGAAATCGAGCAGAGTCTAGGCGCGCAGCCCCTCAACATCAGGCGATCAAAGCCCTAGAACGAAGCACTCCACAATCCATGCAGATTGCAAAATGCGAAGACGGTGCCGGATTTGACACCGCCAGCAAAAAACGTCGAAGGCGCCTGTCCTGGCTTAAGATGGTGAATCTCAAGACGCCCATCGGCCTCAAGCGCAATCCATTCGATGAAATGCTCCGGAAGCATGGGGTGCTCAACCTCGCCCACGGTAACGCGAATAACGTGCGCATCGCGCTCGAGCGAAACAACGGGAACATGCTTTTCGCGAGCCGCGTCGACCGTTCCGGCCACCAACTCCTCGAAACCAGCCGGTGCGCGCATGTCACTCGAAAGCGCAGCAAGGACGTTTCCCGCTTGATCTTTGTAGAATACAGCCATGTTCTATCCCCTTTCCGACGTATGGATCGTTGAGTTTTTTATGCCCAGTTACCAACATTGATTTCGGAAAAGACCGATTCGATATAAAAAAGGGATCGCACACGGCGACCCCCCAATTGCTATAAAGCGTGACGACCTTTACGCACGAAAAGGCTCGAGCGCATCAAGCATAAAGGCGCTTGCCTCTTGGCAAAGCTCATCAGTCGGCGCCTCCGTCAGAACGCGAACCAGAGGCTCAGTGCCGCTCGCGCGCAACAAGACACGTCCACGCTCGCCTAGGAAATTCTTGGCCGCATCAACAGAAGCGAGGACGGCATCGTCATTCATGGCCACTTCCTTATCCGTCACGCGAACGTTGGTAAGCAGCTGCGGATAAAGCTTGACCGGTGCGCACAGCTGAGAAAGCGTCTCTCGCTCGGCACGCAACACCTCCATGATGCGCAGGCTCGTCAGGATACCATCGCCAGTCTGTGCAATATCACCAAAAATGATATGTCCGGACTGCTCGCCGCCAAGGCTATAACCGTTCTTACGCATGCAGGCATATACGTTCTTATCGCCCACGGCAGTGGTCTCATAGGAAAGGTGAGCTTCGTCAAACGCGCGGAAGAGGCCGAAGTTACTCATAACAGTAGGAACAACGGTACCCGCCGTCAGGCGACCGTGTTTGTTGAGATAAACACCGCAGACATACAGGATAAGATCGCCATCAACGACGTTACCGCGCTCATCGACAGCGAGGCACCGATCCGCGTCACCATCGTAGGCAAAACCGACATCAAGGCCCTGCTCGACGACATGACGGCGAAGTCGATCAAGATGAGTAGAACCGCAATCCACATTGATGTTAAAGCCATCGGGATTGTTGTTGATAACGCGAACATCGGCACCCAAAGCATCAAAGACGGGCTTAGCAACAGAGGAAGCTGAGCCGTTAGCGCAGTCAAGGCCAACCTTAACGCCCTGGAGGGAGAAGTTCGCGCTCGAAATCAAATGCGCGATATAACGATTACGACCCTGCATATAATCGACCGTAGCGCCGATAGAGTCACCCGTAGCGAGAGGAACCTCAAACTCATCGTCGATATAACTTTCGATTTGCTCCAAGACAGACTCCTCCATCTTGTAGCCATCACCATTGACGAGCTTAATACCGTTGTCGGAATAAGGGTTGTGCGAAGCGCTGATCATCACGCCGCAATCAAAGCACCCATCAACGGTCTCATAAGCAACGCCGGGCGTCGGAATAACATGAAGCATATATGCATCGGCACCAGAAGCAACGAGTCCAGAAACGATAGCGGCCTCGAACATATAGCTCGAACGGCGCGTATCCTTTCCAACAACAATACGGCCCTTCTTATCCTGGCGTGCGCCATAGTACCAGCCAATGAAACGGCCGATTTTAAAGGCATGTTCAACGTTGAGGCCATTATTGGCTTCACCGCGGAAGCCATCGGTTCCGAAGTACTTCATGGCAATCCTCTCAAAAGGGAACAAAAGCTAACGTATAAACGATGAAACTATAGTAACCCTGCATTCCCAAGGATTGCGAAGTCCCAATAAATCGACAGGACTGGCATTGAAAAAGTGAACCAAAGCAATAAAAAAGGGGGCGCCGCGGGGGGGGGATCCCCCCGCGGCGCCCCCGCGCCCGAGCCCGCGAAAACGGGTCGAGCGCCGTCCACCGGTCAGCGGCGCCCTGCTCTC
>CAKUFD010000007.1 GCA_934647195.1 uncultured Collinsella sp. | reverse complement strand
CGGGCCAGCCGAGGGCCCCGGCCTGGTAGCCGCGCCTCACGTACTCGGTGCGGATGGCGCCCGAGCGCACGGAGACGTAGCCGTCGCTACCGTTCCATTGGATGGCGCCCTGTTCGAAGTCCTGAGACCATCCCGACCCGTGAGATGTCGAAAACTCGCGCGGTTGGCCAACAGGAGCGCCGAGGGAATTGGCGTTCGACTCCGAATTCCAGTACGTATAGATATCTCCCCAAACAGGATATGCGCCGCTCTTTTTCGAGAGCACCGCACTACCGCGCTCGCAGTCAAGCCTCCAGCCATCATCTTCGAACTTATAAGCCGTTCCCGTAATTGCGCCAAGTTGTGCGCTGTAACGCTGGGCAACTTTTACAAGTTCGGATTCAATCGGATCATCCGTAGTTTCCGGAATCGAATTTCCATACCAGTAGTTAATATCGCAATTCCCATCGACACCCGGTACGGTGGAGAGGCTCGAATACTGCCAGCAGTCAAACTCGGCAGGATACTCCGGGCCCAAGCCCAGAGAGGCGTCGTAGCGCTGCCCGTACCAGTACTGCGCGGTCCAGATGCCCCAGCCGCTGTTGCTAAAGCACGGGTCGGTCAGGATGTTTTTGAACCAGCTGGCGCTCGCGTAGATACCGGGAGTGTAGCCAGCGGCAGAGATCGTGTTGCAGAATGCCTTTGCGATCGACGCGTGATCGGTGCCCTTGATGCTCTCATCTTCAAGGTCGAGATATACCGGCAAGGTAGGGTTATGCCCCTTTAACAGCGCAATGATGTGATCTGCACCCTTCACGGCCTCGTCGGCATTCTTTGCGTACGAATAGGCGTATACGCCGTAGGGAATACCCAGGCGCTCGCACTCAGTCACATTGCGCTGAAAATAGCTATCGGTATACCATCCGTCAGTCTCACGGGCGTTGATGTTGCCGATCTTCAGGATTGCAAAGTCAATGCCCGCGTCCTTGACTTTCTGCCAATCGATATCTTTCTGGTATCCACTCACATCGATGCCCTGCAGCGTAGCGCCTTCGGGCATTTCGTGCATCGAGCGAGACTCGATGCCGAGGTCGGTTGCGTTGTCGTCCTGCAGGTCGCCACGCAGCTCACCGTTCTGGTAGCGCCAGGAGTTTGCCTCGCTGTCAGCAATTACGGTGCCATCTGCCTCTTGTTCGTCCTCAGTATCGAGGGACTCGGGAGCCACAGCGTCCTCGCTGTCCGCTTTCTCGTCTTCATCCGCAGCGTCGGCAGGGGTTGTCCCGTCTTGTGCCGCCCCCGCAGAGTCGGCGTCTTTGCCCGCTTCGTCGGCATCGCCCGAGGCGTCCCCAGCAGAGCTGACCTGTGTACCGGCTGTGCCAGCTGTCTCGGCAGCAGGCTGCTGAGCTTGCAACGTGGCAGCATAGACAGCCATAGGTTGCAGGAGCGCCGACGCGCACAGCACGTAGGTGAGAGCAAGAACGATGCTAGTTTTGATTCCGCGTTTGAAACGATTCATGGAAAAGAGACCTTTACAATCTCGATAGACAGATAAATAAAGTCTAACAGGCTATCGTTCAACATTCTCTTAATACTCTGTAAAGAATGGCATTTTTCCGCCCCATCAGAAAACACAAAGTCAAATCGATGCCCAAAGAAAACATGAAGCCCTTTCAAACCTATGACAGACATAGGTCCAAACCAATTCCACCACTTTCTATAAAGTTTCTTCTAGCTGAAAGACAGCGGCGGCAATCCCAAGGAAACCCTATGGCAGTGCGAATTAAGGAAGAATCAGGAAACTGAACAAAGCGTTCACCCAAGATAGAGAACCGGCTAAAACCCACTATTGGCTTTACACAAAACGCAATCAGGAAATGAATAGCAGACGATGCGACTCCGCACATTGGCCTAGATATATCTTCATCAATTCAAGCCGTCTCTCTTTGTCGTAGCAATGATTGAGAGGCGACTCATAAACCGAAATAGCATTCACCAAGGAGCCAGCCATCCCAATTAGATGGTTTGCTTGCTCTTCCAAAACAAGCTCTTTTTCAACAAACGGAATATCGAGTGCCTCTTCATCCAGCTCTGCGACTAGTGCCCGCAATTTGTGGCAAGTGTCAGCAATCAGGCTTTCCTCGCACTCCCCATTCAGAACGCTTTCATATGCTTTTCGAAGAGAGTCCACCGAATACAATAGACGTACATAGAAATTATTGAATTGTCGCGCGAGCGAAAGAGCGTCGCTTCTGCTGGAAAGACATCCTTCTCGGACATAACAATACGAGCCATTTTCTTTAGCTAAAAGTGACCCGTATTCAAAATCCGATTTATCGCCCAAATCAGAATGCGGAACATCAGGATAATTCCGATAAAAGCACCACTGTGGATTTAAAGTCAGACGATCAAACTCATCCGGGAAAAACTTGAATTCGACATAAGCTAGCGGCTTGCCGGCTAAGCGTCTTTCTTGCTGCTCATTTTCATATATATCAAGTTTCTGAACTACCTGCTTAACATATACTGAATCGAGAACGGAAAGAAGCTCGTCCAGATTAACTGGTGAAGGCACAATTTGTGTAACAAAAATACATAGCCTTCTATAACTACTTGAGTTCATCTGATTAGCAATGAAACTATAACCACCATATGCAAATTCATATGGCTCCGCTTTCTTAAAAGGAGTTAACCCCGTCGGAAAAGCAGCATCACAACCCAAGTCGTTGTACACCACCGGATGCATGCCCTCCGATTCGTGCCTGCTGTTGTACATGCCCATCGACTCTTGGAGAACGGTCAGCGCGTCGGAAACCGGAACGAATGCACGCCGTCCAACGGTTAAACTCTTAAAAGCAAATTCAAAAACGCGGGTAAATAGACTTGGCATTTCATCATCGCCTGGATAAGAGTATTCAGCAGGGCCAGAAGAACAGACGACTGTCACGGCAGATGAAGATTGATTGACGAAATCAAACGACATCGTCCCAACCCGCGCCGAACCAGAGCAGCAGGAATCCAGCACGACAAGAACATGTGCAAATGACCCAGCAAAGCAATTGATCAAGGATAAAAGGGGTACAGGCTGGCCATCCGACCCATAAAGCGCGAAATCAGATCCATCGTGCGCATGCCCTCCATGTCCAGAATAGTAAAAGAGACAGGCGTCGTGATTAGATGCACTATTACAAAACTCTTTAACCAGGACTGGAATAAGATAGTGATCGCACTCTCCCGCTCGCTCAAAAATTTTTTCGGAAGGGATGTTAAAAACAGATTCGCAGAGGCTCCTCATAGATCTGGCATCAGCTTTTGCCGATGTCAGATCGGTCTTTTCGGCATATCGATCAATTGCTAATAAGAATGCACTAGACATGCCCAACCCCCACACACACTAAAGCACTATGCTGTTCTACACCGTTTTATTCGATAACGTAATGCTTCTTTAATTGAGTATGGGAGCTGTACGAAACGTAATTGTCCTTTTGCAACCGACCAAGTACAATTCCTGGATCGATATTGATTAATGAAGCAAATCCTACGATATGCGCAACAGAGTAATTGCCCGCCTCAACAAACGCTGTATATTCCTCAGGAGGAATCAACTGATTACGTGCAAACAAGTCTGCGACAAGTTCATCTTCTTCAGAGGTTCCGCCACTTTGTCCAATATGGCCCAATAAAATATGTGCAAGCTCATGGAAGAGACTGAACCAGAAAACGTCAGCGTTTTTTCCACGGGCAGTCATTCCAACCACAATCTTGCTTCCATCGTAAAACGAAGCTCCATGCAGATACGACCCCTTCAAATGGGGCAAAAACACGAGACACACACCGCATCGAGCGAGGCAATCAACCAACTTATCTCTAAACTCCTCGGCCGGAAGACGGCTAAAGGAACGTATCTCGCCAAGCGAACTACGAAGCAGAGACAGGTCGATTTCGTCAACAGCTCTACCCCTTGCTTCAAGCTTTGCCCGCTGAGACCATGCAATCAATGCATAATCGGCCTTTTCTCCCTCGCTCATCCTCCTACACGCAACCAAAGGCAAGAGATTATTTCTTTCTAGCAAATTCAGCTGCGCTACTTCAAAAAACTTACGAAGTTCTATAACTCTTTCGGAAGAATTCCTCGTCTTTGGAACCCATCCGAAAGTGGACATTTGCGCATAGGGGAAAGACTTAGATATTTGGATATCGTCATCCAGATCATTTTCTTCTTTTACCTTCTGAAGCTTCTCACGATAAATTGACTCAAGATTATTCCAAAAATGAGCCGGAACGCCCAACACCATCTCCAAGCGCAGGGCCATATCTTGACTCAATTGAACATCGCCGTTAATAAGACGAGAAAGATGCTTTTCAGAACATCCCAGACGCGCGGCAAGCTCTTTCTGCTTCATGCCGCGATCCTCAATCTGCTCTTTAATCGTTGCCCCCGGCGGAATTGCGATATAAGTTCTACTCTTCTCCATTATTTCACCTACTCCACGCGTCCTAGTGATAATCAACTATCTCTTCGATACGAGCTATCTGAATTTCGTTCTCAATGCAGGTAAATACAAGCCGATACGGATGAACAAGGTCGAGAGCGTATTGGTCTCGCCGATTTCCATGCAACGGATGGCAGCGTCCAATTTGAAACCGCACCATTTCCTCCACCGTGCTCACCGCTGAGAGCTCCCCAATCCTCTGTTGTATCTTGATAGCCATTTTCAGTCCGTACTGCTTCTTGGCGACCGATGCATTCTCGCATGTTTTTTGCAACCTTTTGCTTTTATAGTCGATTCGCATTCATCACCTCGATACAATTTACCTTACAGGTAAATTGTATCACGATAGCCAGAGCTACATGCGATATGTAAAAATAAAAAGCTCCAAAGGACTTCACGGTGTACAACTTGCCGACACGCAGCGAAGTCATCCATTATTTGCCTTACTTGAATAGCCCCATCCAACGCAAAATATTAATCTGAGAGTTCGTTCTTAATCCAATGTATCTGCCTGCATCCCCCAATGTGTCACATTAAACCTGTCAACTTTTTGACACACTCCAAAACAGACGACGGGGACGCCGCCCCGTAAGGCAACGTCCCCGTCATAACTCGCAAATTGTCGCGCGCGCAATTACTTGAGCGTTGCGTACATCACGGCCTTGATGGTGTGCATGCGGTTCTCGGCCTCGTCAAAGACCTTGGACTGCACGGACTCGAACACCTCGTCGGTCACTTCCATCTCGGTAATGCCAAACTGCGCGGCCTTCTCGGCGCCCACCTGGGTGTTGGTGTCGTGGAAGCTCGGCAGGCAGTGCAGGAAGATCGCCTCGGGCTTGGCCATGGCCATGACCTCAGACGTCACGCGGTAGGGCTCCAGCTGCTCAATGCGCTCGGCCCACACCTCGTCGGGCTCGCCCATCGAGACCCAAACGTCGGTGTAGATCACGTCGGCGCCGGTGCAGGCATCGGCCACGTCGCTCGTCAGTTTGATGGTGCAGCCGTTCTCCTGGGCAATGGGCGTGCAGGCGTTCACCACGTCGGCAGCGGGCATGCAGGACTCGGGACCGCAGGCCACAAAGTTCATGCCCAGCTTGGCGCAGACCACCATGAGCGAACGCGCCACGTTGTTCTTGGCGTCGCCCATGAACACAACGGTGCGACCCTTGATGTCGTAGTTGAAATTCTCCTGGATGGTAAGCACGTCGGCGAGCATCTGCGTGGGGTGCCATTCGTCGGTAAGACCGTTCCACACGGGCACGCCGGACTTTGCGGCAAGTTCCTCAACGTCTGCCTGAGCAAAACCGCGGAACTCGATGCCATCGTACATGCGGCCGAGCACGCGTGCGGTGTCCTCGATGGACTCCTTCTTGCCCACCTGCGAGCCAGAAGCGTCCAGATAGGTCACGCCCATGCCCAGATCCATGGCGCCCACCTCAAAGGAACAGCGGGTGCGCGTGGAGGTCTTCTGGAAGAGCAGGACGATGTTTTTACCCTCCAGGTAGCGATGCGGGGTGCCGGTGCGCTTGAGGTCCTTGAGGTTGCGGGAGAGTGCAAGCAGGTACTCGATCTCCTGGGTGGAGAAGTCGAGCAGCTTCAAAAAGCTGCGGCCAGAGATATTGACGCCCATAGCAGGTCCTTTCGTCACGGAAACTGGTCAGAAGTATGACACGTTCGCACGCACTCTGCACGGGTAAAGCGAAAGCAGCGGCTCTTTGTTAACAAAACGGCTCCCTCGCCGTCATGCTCGCATGCTTTGCCGGCATGGATTTCTCTCTTGTTATCCTGTGGCGGTAAATCGAACATTTTTAAATGAGTGGCGGTTATTGAAACGCTTTGGGGCCGTTTTGGGGCTCGGAATGTGCGATTGTCCGCCACTCGCTGAATTCGCCATCGCAAATGGACGATTTACCGTCACAGATCGCGGGCGGCCTGCGCACAAGAGCATCTACACCCCACTACCTCGCAAAAGCCGCCCGTGTAATCATATGGTCAACAATCCGATATGTGGGCTCTCCCCACCCAAAAGCCGAGTATTGTTGATGGCGAGCAAAGTACATGCAAAGGGAGAGTCATGGCAAAAGATAAAAACAGCAAGAAGTCGGCCGCGAAAAACGTGGTCGAGGTCTCGCCGCGCAAGCGTCGCGACCTCAGTTATACGCAAAACCGTGAGCTCTCGTGGCTGCGCTTCGACGGCCGCGTGCTCGACGAGGCCTTCGACGAGACGGTCCCGCTGTTCGAGCGCCTCAAGTTCGTCTCCATCTTCGAGAGCAACCTCATCGAGTTCTTCATGGTACGCATCGGCGGCCTCTCAGACCTGGCCACGCTCAAGCGCCAGCCCGTGGACAACAAGAGCAATATGACCCCCGCCGAGCAAATCGAGCGCGTTTTTGATGCCCTCCCGCCGATGATCGACCGCGCCGTTGACGCGCAGCGTCGCATCGAGGCAGCCCTCGAGAGCTACGGAATCATGCGCGCGCATCCCGACATGCTCGACGGCGACGAGCGCACCTTTGTGGAGGGTTACTTCCAAGCCTACGTCTCCCCCATCATCTCGCCGCTCGTCATCGATCCGCGCCACCCCTTCCCAAACCTGCGCAACGGCGGGCTGTATCTGGCATGCGCCATCGAAAGCGTAGACGAAGAGAACCTGCTGGGCCTCATCGAGATCCCTCCCTCGCTCAATCGCGTGATCGAGATGCCGCATGCCGCGGGCGAATACCGTTATATCCTGCTCGAAGACGTCATTCTCGCCTGCTTTGACAGCTGCTTTGGCAGCTACACGCCGCTTGACCGCGCCGTGATTCGCGTGACGCGCAACGCCGACATCGACCCCGACGGCGAAGGCGTGGAAGAAGACGAAGACTACCGCCTGCATATGAAGCGCATCCTCAAGAAGCGCCTGCGCTTGCAGCCGGTGGCCCTCTCCGTCTCGGGAGATCTGGCCCCCTCCACGCTCAAGACCATCCGCAAGTCGCTCGGCCTTAAATCGCGCTCGGTCCTGAACATAGATTCCCCGCTCGATTTGAGCTATGTCTTCGGTATCGAGAGCCATGTGCCGGAGCACGCGCGCGAGAAGCTTTTATTCCCCCCGTTCAAGCCGCAGCAGAATCCCGATATCGACCCCTCCCGTCCCATGCTCGAGCAGGTGCTCGAGGGCGATAAGCTCCTTATGTACCCCTATCAGGCCATGACGCCCTTCCTCGATCTGGTGCATCAGGCCGCCTTTGACGAGGATTGCATCTCCATCCGCATCACGCTCTACCGTGTGGCCAAGCAGAGCCGCCTATGCGAGAGCCTGATCGACGCGGCGGAGAACGGCAAGGAAGTCACCGTGCTCATGGAGCTGCGCGCCCGCTTTGACGAGCAGAACAATATCGAGTGGGCCGAGCGCTTGGAAGAGGCGGGCTGCACCGTTATCTACGGATCCGAGGGCTTTAAGTGCCACTCTAAGATCTGCCAGATCACCTACCGCGAGGGCATGTCTCTCACGCGCCTCACGCTTTTGGGCACCGGTAACTTTAACGAGAAGACGGCCAAGCTCTATTCGGACTTCATGCTCATGACCGCGCATCCCGGCATCGGCGAGGACGCAAACCTGTTCTTCCGCAACCTCTCGCTGGGTAACCTCAAAGGCGAGTACCGCTACCTTGGCGTGGCGCCCGCGGGCCTCAAGCCGCTCATCCTGCGCGGCCTTAATCGCGAGATCGAGCGCGCACAGGCAGGCCAGCCCGCCCGCGTGTTCTTCAAGCTCAACTCGCTCACCGACCGCGAGGTTATCGACAAGATTTCCGAGGCAAGCCGCGCCGGCGTGCAGGTCCAAATGATCATCCGCGGCATCTCGTGCCTGCTGCCGGGCATCGAGGGCAAGACCGACGGCGTGCACATCCGCTCCATCGTGGGACGCTTTTTGGAGCACGCGCGCATCTACTCGTTTGGCGTGGAATCCGACACGATCTATCTGTCCTCGGCCGATATGATGACGCGCAACACCGAGCATCGCGTGGAGATCGCCTACCCGGTGCTGGACCCCGCGTGCCGCGCCCTGGTGCAGCGCTACGTGAAGGCGCAGCTCAAGGATAACGTGAAAGCACGCGAGCTCTCTCCCGAAGGCGAGTGGATGCCCGTGGCTCGCTCCATGGGCGAGGCGCCGTTCAACTCGCAGGAATACCTGCTGGCGCGCGCCTATCGCGATGCCGACGAAGCTGCGAAGGAGGCCGCGCGAAAGCGCGAGGCGGCGCCTGCTGGGGGTATTCCCAGCGACAGCCCCGCAGCGGAGCAGCAGGCCGAGGCGGAGCTTAATGCGGCAGCGGCGTCCGTTGGTGCAGGGGTACCTGCAACTCCGAGCGCTGACGCGAGCAGCGATGACGCACCAGTTGCCGCCCCTACTCCAAGCGAGAATGCTGCCAAGATTGCCGCGGCGCCCGTTGCCGCACAGGCTGCCCCCGCGGCCGGCATCCCCGTGAAGGCAACCATCGTGGAGCCCGAACCGCAAACCGAGCCGAAATCCGCACCCCGCACCACCGCCGGCAGCTCTCGTGGCCAGCACGCGAAGCCCAAGGCGGCCGCAAAAAAGACGCTCGCCCGTCGCCAGCCGGGCCGCATCAAGCTGGGCCTGGGGCTCATCGGCATGGGCATCAAGACGCTCATCACCGGTAAGACCAAGTAGAGAACGCGTCAACACGCACGCGCCACCCGTGCCCTCCTGCGCAACCTGCTACTATGAACAGGTTGAATACGCAGGAGGGCACAATCATGAAACTCACCATCGAATCCATGATGTACGGACCGGACGGCCTCGCGCACGCCGAGGACGGCAAGGCCGTGTTTGTTGCAGGCGGCGTTGCGGGAGACGTCGTAGAGACACAGATTGTCGAGGACGGCTCTTCGTTCTCGCGCGCCACGGTGACCGAGGTGCTGGAGCCCTCCCCTAGCCGCGTGGATTCGCCCTGCCCGTTTGTGGGCATCTGCGGCGGATGCCCCTGGGGCAACCTCTCCCGCGAGGCACAGCTCGCAGCCAAGGAAGAGAACCTGCGCTCGTCTCTCAAGCGCATCGGCAAGTTCAATGACGACGCCATCGCCCGCCTGGTGCAGCCCATCCGCGCCACCCGCGACGACTGGGGCTATCGCAATAAAATCGAGCTCGCCCCCACCATTCAAAACGGGCGTTTCCGCCTTGGTCTGCACGGACGCGACCCGCAGCAGATCATCCATGTAGATGCTTGTCCCCTTTTCGAAAAGAAGTATCCCCGCGCCATCAAGGCCGTCTCTGGCGCCCTGGGCTTTTTGGGCAACTCGCACGATCTTTCGCTTGAGCGTGTGGGCATCCGCGCTTCGCGCCGCACGCGCGCGCTCGAGGTCGCCCTGTGGACCCCAACCGGCGGCTTTCCCCGAGGCCAGGTGTCGCGTGTGCTTGCCGACGCACTACCCTCAACGAGCATGGTCCGAGTGATGAGCAAAGGCGAGAAGAAGGCCCGCCGCGTCTCCAAAGTCGAGGTCCTCTCCGGCGAGGGCTCATGGACCGAGGATATCGCCGCCTCTCAAATGCGCTTGTCCGCCCCATCTTTCTTCCAGGTCAACACCAAGGCCGCCGAGGTCCTCATCGACCTTGTCATGGAGGCGCTGGACCCGCAACCCGAGGAGGTCGCCGTGGACCTTTACTGCGGTGCCGGCACCTTCACGCTGCCGCTCGCTCGCCGCTGCGAATACGTCGCCGCCGTTGAGGCGTATGGCCCCGCCGTACGCGACCTGCGCCGCAACCTCGAGATCAATCATCTGGACAACGTTGACGTCATCGGCGGCGACGCCGTGCGCGAGTTCCCCGATGAGGACGCCGATGTGCTGGTTGTGGACCCGCCGCGCGCTGGTCTTGCGCCCGAGGCTATCGACCTCATCGCCAGCACCTCCGCCCGCGACGTCGCATACGTGAGCTGCGACCCCGCCACGCTCGCGCGCGACCTCAAGCGCTTCTGCGACGAAGGCACATTCGTACCCGTAAGCATCACCCCGGTAGACCTCTTCCCCCAGACGTTCCACTGCGAGGCTGTCACTCATCTGACGCGCAGATAATATGCGCCGCGCCAACCGCGTGCTTACCGCCCCCTAATCCAAACGTGACAAAATAAACCTGTCGTTTTTTTGACACGCTTTCTAGCCATGCGGGGTATAAAAGCCCCAACATCAACCACGTCCGAGAGGGAAATCATGTCTGCTGTTGCCATTCTTGCCGCCGATGGCTTTGAGACGATCGAATGTCTGACCATTGTCGATGTCCTGCGCAGAGGAGGCGTGCGCGCCACGCTGGTATCCATCATGCCCACGCGCGACGTCATCTCGGCCCAGCAGATCTCGGTCTCGTGCGACTGTACCTTTGACGAGGTCGATTTCTCCGAGTATGACTACGTAGTGCTCCCTGGCGGCATGCCCGGCACCACCAACTTGCAAAACGACGGGCGCGTATGCGACGTTGTGCGCGAGTTCGCCGCAACTAAGCACGTCGCCGCTATCTGCGCAGCACCCTCCATCCTGGCGCATCTGGGCTTGCTTGAAGGCCGCCGCGCCACCTGCTTCCCTGGCTTCGAGCTCGACTTCCCCGAGGGTACCTATGCAGGTGGAAAGACCGTTGTTGTCGATGGCAACATCATCACGGCATCGGCTATGGGTCAAGCCCTCCCCTTTGCTCTCGCCGTACTCGAGGACATCGCCGGTGAAGTTGCCGTAACCAAGGTTCGCGAGGGTATCCAGCTGTGATCCTCGCTTCGCAATCCCCCCGCCGCATCGAGCTGATGCGCGAGGCCGGCTATGACATTCAGATCTTCCCTGCCGATATCGATGAGACTCCGCGCGCTGGAGAATCGCCTTTTGAGCTGGTAGAACGCCTGGCTTGCGCCAAGGCGGCGGCCATTGCCGCACTGCCCTTGGCAGCAAGCCAGACCGTTGTCGCTGCCGATACCATCGTCGCTATCGACAACAAAAAGCTTGGCAAGCCCCGCGACGTCGCCGAAGCCTGTGCCATGCTGCGCAATCTTTCCGGACGCACGCACCAGGTAGCAACCGGTGTCTGCATTGTCTCGCGCGGCAAGAGTCAGTCGTTTGTCGAGGTGACCGATGTCACATTCTACGAACTGAGCGACGCCGAGATCGGAGCCTATGTAGCAACCGGAGAGCCCATGGACAAGGCCGGGGCCTACGGCATCCAAGGCGTAGGCGGCCGCATGCTCGTCCGCGCCATCAACGGCGACTTTTACAACGTGATGGGCCTGCCCATTGCCCGCGTCAAGCGCGCACTCGACGCTCTGTAACGGGTTTCAAGCCAGTTTTGGCACCTGCAGGATATGCTACCCCCACAAAACAATTCGAAGTGCGTACCCTAGATGAAATTTACCAAGTAGCCTCGCTTTTTCAGCAACAAAACCCTAGGATTCGAGCGGCCAAACAGTCCAGCTACTCGCTAAATCCTATATAGGGTACGCACTTCGAGAAGTTTTGAAAAAGAAGGGGGCAAACGCCCCCTTCTTTCCATGTTTTAGCAAATCGGCCCGCACCGCAGGCAACTTAGTTGAACTTAAAGATCTTCGACGCCAGGTGATAGATACCCACCGTGGTCTTCTCACCGGCGCGACCGCGCAGGTTGGTAAACAGACCGAGCACGCCATAGCGCGCATGACGATACATACGGGCATCGGACTCTTTGAGGTCGGCCCAGAGTTGCTTCAAGCGATCATCTGCGCCTTCCTCATCGGAAAGCTTGGTGAACACCGAGCAAATGGCCATCATCATGGTGAAGTAGCCCATCATGTAGCTGCGCAAGCGCGAGCTCTCGATGTCATCGAACAGATGGAACGAATTCATCATGATGCGCGTCACGCGGAACTGCTGGTCCAAGCGCTTGACCATCGTGGCCTCGTTAACGCTCTGCCCCTCGCGACCAATGAAGTAGCGATACAGGTCGATATCGGCATAGTACATGGTGCGGCAGCGCGGCAGCGGCACGTAAGCGTAGATGTTATCCACGTAGAAGGTGTGTGCCGGCATGGGCAGGCCCTCGTCGCGCAGCACATCGGTGCGATAGCACAGGCTGTGCATAAGCAGGTTCTGGTCGGGGCGGAAACGTCCCATCTCGTCCCAACCAAAGACCTTCTTGCGCGGCAGCGCCATGCGGTAGCTCACGGTGTTGTGCGTACCCTCGTGCACTTTCTCGTACACGTAGTTCGAGATGAACAGGTCCACGCGCAGGTCGCGCTCGATAAAACCACGCAGGATGGAGAGCATGGTAGAAAGCGCCTGGCCGTCCAGCCAGTCGTCGGAGTCGACCACCTTGTAGTAGACGCCCTGGGCCTCGCGCAGACCGGCCATCACGGCCATGCCGTGTCCACCGTTCTCCTGGTGCACCGCTCGGATGATACCGGGGTAGCGGGCCTCCCATTCGTCGGCCTTCTGCGGGGTCTCGTCATGGCTGCCGTCATCGACGATGATGATCTCGACGTCGGAAGCGTAAGCAGAGCCCTCCAGAATGGAGGTGATGCAATGGTCCATATCGGCGGCGGCGTTATAGCTGGGAATGCCGAAGGTTATGGTCTTGGCGCAAGCGGTATTAGGCATGACAGGCGATAATCTCATCAGACAGGTTGAGGGCAGAATCGGTCACGGCGTCCATGTCGTAGTAGCGGTACTCCGCCAAACGACCCACCGGATGGAAGTTGGAAAGGTCCTGAACGCGCTCGAGATAGCGCTCGTACAGCGCGCGGTTCTCGGGCTCGAGGATCGCGTAGTACGGAGTCTGGCCGCTACCCGGCTCGTAGGCGTGGCTGTACTCCTTCATGATGACGGTCTTGCCGGGAACAACCTGGCCAGTCATGTTCTTGAACTCGGTAATGCGCGTGAAGTCCTCGCTCGTGGTGTAGTTAACGGTACCCACCGGCTGGAACTGGTCCATATCGAGGGTCTCGAACTTCATGTCGAGCGTGCGGTACGGCAGGGCACCCAAGTCGAGATTGAACAGCTCGTCCAGCGGACCGGTGTAGACAATCTCGCCGCCGTAGACCTTGCCGCACACGCGCACGATGGTATCGCCGATCTCGAAGATATCGCGTGCGTCAACGTCGCAGTAGACATCGATAAGGTCGTGGTCGAGCATGTGCTCGAACAGCGGGGTGTAGCCGTCGGCAGGCATGCCCTGATACGGGGCCTGCGGGAAGTAGCGGTCGTCGTCACCGATGAAGATAGGCACGCGTCCGGTGATGGACGGGTCGATCTGATCGGGGGTCTGACCCCACTGCTTCATGGTGTAGTGCAAAAAGACGTTCTCGAACACGTAGTCCGCGACCTCGGCGAGGTCGGGATCGCTCTTCTTGCGCAGCTCCATGATGGGAACCTTGACGTCGCGGCCAAAGGTGTCCACGAGCTTGTTGAAGAGCTGCTCGCCGCGCTCCTCGCCAAAGGCGAGCTTCAGGCTCTGATGGTTGAAGGGAACGGGCATCAAGGTGCCGTGGATGTTGGCGAGAACCTTGTGCTGATAGTCCGTCCACTTGGTGAAGCGCGAAAGGAAGTTGTGCACGCGCTCATTGAAGGTGTGGTAGATGTGCGGGCCGTACTTGTGAACAAGGATGCCGTTTTCATCCAGGTAATCGTAGGCGTTACCCGCAATATGGTCGCGGCGCTCGAGCACGGCAACATGGAATCCAGCGTTTTCGGCCAGACGGCGCGCGCAGACGGCGCCGGCGTATCCGGCACCCACGACGATCATGTCATATGCGTCGGGGTTAAAATTCTCCGGTAGACCAGAAGTGATCTGCATTACAGCTCCTTGCAGGAAATTCGAATGCGCAAGCTCTATAGTGCGCACAAAATGTCGTATGGATTATAGCGCGTGGTACCTATAATGTTTCGTGCCACACAAGGAAAGCTCAACATGAACTTGAATGTTCGTGCGCAAAGAGATGAGGAGAGTCATGAGCGATTTCCTGGACCGTATGAAGGCTGCTGCCAAGGCAGACAAGAAGACCATCGTTCTTCCCGAGGGTGAGGATCCCCGCACCATCGAGGCTGCCAAGAAGATCGTTGAGGAAGGCCTTGCCAACCTCATCATCCTGGGCGACCCCGCAGAGATCGACGTTCCCGGCGCCACCGTTATCAATCCCCGCACTGCCGAGCGCAAAGAGGCCTATGCCGCCAAGTTCGCCGAGCTGCGCGCCAAGAAGGGCGTGACCCTTCCCGAGGCTCGCGAGCAGATGAATGACGCCACCTACTTTGGCACCATGATGGTCAAGATGGGCGACGCCGACGGCCTGGTCTCCGGTGCTTGCCACTCCACGGCCAACACCCTGCGCCCCGCACTGCAGATCCTGAAGACCGCCCCCGGCACCAAGCTGGTCTCGGCCTTCTTCATCATGTGCACCAAGACCCCCGAGTACGGCGAGAACGGCACCCTGCTGTTTGCCGACTGCGGTCTGAATATCAACCCCACCGCCGATGAACTCTCCGAGATCGCCATCGCCTCCGCCGACTCCTGGCGCGCCTTTATGCCCGGTGCCGACCCCAAGGTCGCTATGCTCTCCTTCTCCACCATGGGCTCCGCCAAGGGCGACGTTCCCACCAAGGTCCAGGAGGCCGTGCAGCTGGCCAACGAGAAGGCTCCCGAGCTCGCTCTCGACGGCGACCTGCAGCTCGACGCCGCACTCGTGAAGTCCGTGGCCGAGCTCAAGGCTCCCCACTCCTCCGTTGCCGGTAACGCCAACATCCTGGTCTTCCCCGACCTCGAGAGCGGCAACATCGGCTACAAGCTCGTCCAGCGTTTCGCTGGCGCCGAGGCTTACGGCCCCGTGCTCCAGGGCATCGCCAAGCCGGTGAACGACCTGTCCCGCGGCTGCTCTGCAGACGACATCGTGGGTGTCGTTGCCATCACCGCCGTCCAGGCCCAGATGGCCGAGTAGTCTCTCGCTCAAAAGCCTTTTCTTACGCGCCCCTTCGCGCGGCAAGAATCCGCCCTCCCCCGCAACGGCCGGTTGGCCAACGCGAGGGAGGGCGCTTTTTACCTACGGACTACGGCATATCCCAGGCCGTATGGTCTGTGTGCAAAAGCTCTTCGGAGAGCTCGGAGAGCGGCTCGCCAAGGAACTCTCGATAGCAGGCCGCCACGTCGGGATTCTCGTGGCTAAAGCGGATCTTTGCGCCATGATCGAGCGTACGCAACACTGCGGCTCGCTCATCGGCAAGCTCAACGCCATCGTGGATGGGCTGGCCACCGCCTCCAACGCAGCCGCCGGGGCACGCCATGACCTCGATAAAGTCATAGTGCACAACACCGCGCTCAAGCGCATCGAGCAGCTTGCCGGCATTTGCCAGGCCATGAGCCACCGCCACGCGAACCTCGCGACCGTTGACGTCGAAGGTGGCCTCGCGCCAGCCGTCGCGGCCACGAACCTCCTTAAAGGCATCGGGCGCGGGATTCTCCCCCACCACGAGGAAGTAGGCCGAACGCAGCGCGGCTTCCATAACGCCACCGGTCGTGCCAAAAATCACGCCGGCGCCCGTGCCAAAGCCGAGAGGTCGATCGAGCTCACGGTCTTCGTAGGCAGCGGGGTCCATGTGCGATGCGCGGATCATGCGCACGACCTCGCGGACCGTCAGGGCAACGTCGACGTCGGGGTCGCCGCTCTCCCCCACCATGGTGGGGAGCGCAGCCTCGGTCTTCTTTGCCACGCACGGCATAATCGAGACGCAGAAGACGTCTTTCGTATCGATGCCAAGAACCTCGGCATAATGCGTCTTTGCCATGGCGCCAAACATCTGCTGTGGAGACTTTGAGGTCGAAACCTGGGGCACGAACTGCGGATAGCGCGCCTTGACGTAGCGCACCCAGCCAGGACAGCACGACGTCATGAGCGGCAGCGCCGGCGCATTCTCGCCACCGGCATCGTGCTCGGCAATGCGATGCAGCAGCTCCGAGCCCTCTTCCATAATGGTAAGGTCGGCCGAGAAATCGGTGTCGAACACATAGCTCGCACCCATGGCGTGCAAAAGGGAGCAGAGCCGCTCGACCGTCGCCTCCTCGCGAGAAAGGCCCAGCTCCTCGCCCCAGGAGGTGCGCACGGCAGGAGCGATCTGGAACATGACAACCTTGTTCGGGTCTGCCATGGCGTCAAAGACGCGCTCGGTATCGTCACGCTCGCGAAGAGCACCTACGGGACAATGGGTGATGCACTGGCCGCACGCGGCGCAGTCGACCTCGGTGATGGGCTTGCGGCCGCGCACGTCCACGGAAGCATGGGAGGCACGGTTGGTGAGGTCCCAAACCCCAAGGCCCTGAACCTTCTCGCACACCTGGATGCAGCGAAGGCAGCGGATGCACTTCTCGTTGTCGCGAATGAGCGGGAACGTGCGGTCCCAGGAGTTGTGCTCGACATGCTTCTTATACGGAAGACGATAGATGCCCAGGTCGTTGGCCACGGTCTGAAGCGTGCAGTTGCCGGAGCGCACGCAGCTTGTGCACGAGGAATCGTGCTGGGAGAGCAAAAGCTCGGCATTGGTCATGCGCGCGGCACGGACCTTGGGCGTGTTCGTGTGGACGACCATGCCGTCGAGAACGTTGTTGTTGCAGGCGGCAACGAGATGCTCGGCGCCCTCGACCTCGACAACGCAAACACGGCAACCGCCCACCTCGTTTAGGTCCTTGAGGTAGCAAAGCGTGGGGATCTTGATACCCACGGAAGCCGCCGCCTCCAGGATCGTCATGTTGTCGGGCACTTCGAAAACGTTATCGTCAATCGTGATCGTTACCATTGGTCAATCCTCCCTCCGCGGAACGAGCCGAAGCCAAAGTGGTCGCAGCGCAGGCAGCGCGAAGCCTCCTGGCGCGCCTCCTCGGACGAAAGACCTTGCTCGACAAGCTCCCAATCCTCGATGCGCTCACCGGCCTCACGCTCTTTGAGCTCGCACCGGCCGCACTTGTGAAGACCCTTGAGCTTGAGCGAGGGAAGCTCGGTGTCGATACCGATCTTGTGATCGAAGCCAAGATAGTGGTCGATGTTGGCCGCCGCAACCTTGCCCGCATTGATAGCACGGATAACCGTTGCGGGACCGGTCTGGCAGTCGCCACCGCAAAACAGCCCATCGAACCCGGGAACGGAGCCGTCGGGCTCGGTAAGGATGCGACCCCACTTGCAGGCAACGCCGATGGCCTCAAACGGCGCAGAGACGATATCCTGACCGATGGCCACGTAGATGCGTTCGCACTCGACAACGCGCTCGGCTTCCTCGGAAGCCCGAGGGGCCGGGCGGCCGCGACGAGGCTCGCCAATAATCTGAGGCTGAACGCGCAGGCCGCACGCACGACCATCTTCGCCAACCTCAACCGCAACGGGAGCAGTGAGTTCGAGAATCTCACAGCCCTCAGCCTGCGCGCCGGCGATCTCGGCGTCCTGCGCCGTCATATCGCAGATGCGGCGACGGTAGACGATGGAAACCTTTTCCGCACCCAATCGAACGGCGGAACGGGCGACGTCCATGGCGACGTTTCCGCCGCCAACGACCACAATGCGCTGACCCGAAAGATCGGGCAGAACCTCGTCGCCAATGGCACGAAGCATCTTCACCGCAGACTCGACGCCGGGCGCGTCCTCGTTGGGAAGGCCGAGCTTCTTGTCCGCATGCGCGCCGATGGCCAGATAGACGGAATCAAAATCGGATCCGAGGCGCTCAAGCTCCGCAGCATCGGCCGAATGCTCGAGCTCCACATCGATACCGCAATCGAGAATCCAGTCAATCTCGGACTGAAGGCGCTCGCGCGGCAAGCGATAGCTGGGAATACCGTAGCGAAGCATGCCGCCGAGATATTTACGCTGCTCGAAGATCGTAACCTTGTGGCCCATGATGGCCAGGTAATACGCGCACGAAAGGCCGGCGGGGCCGCCGCCGACGATGGCGATCTTCTTGCCCGTTGCGGGCGCGATTACAGGACGGTAATCGCACTCCATATGCTCGGTGGCAAAGCGCTTGAGCGCAAGGATGTTCATGGGGTCGTCCACCATGCCGCGACGGCAGTGCATCTCGCAGGGATGCTCGCACACAAGGCCGCAAACGCACGGCAGCGGGTTGTCCTTACGGATGAGCTTGACGGCGTCGGTGTTGCGCCCGGCCTCCACCAAAGAGATGTAGCCGGGAATATCAACGTGAGCGGGGCAGCCAGAAACGCAGGGAACCTGCTCTGCCCTGTCGAACCCGCAGCTATGATGGTAAATGTGATGTTCAAAGTCGTCACGGAAGCCGCGAATGGCAGTGAGGGCCATCTCGCCGGCCTCGTAACCGATAGCGCAATCGCTCGAATAATAGATCGTCTCGGCCGTACGTTCGATGAGTGCGAGCGTGTCGTCGTTGGCGCCTCCCTCGAGCACGTCTTGCAAAAGATCGTCGAGCGCACGCAGTCCAACACGGCACGGCGTGCACTTGCCGCAGCTCTGCGTCGAGCACATGCGCACAAGCGCCGCCGTGAACTCGACGGGGCACGGTGCAAGCGAACTCACCGCCAAGCGTCGACCGAGCGCATCGTGCAGATCGTCCATGACCGCTTGTGCGTGGCTGCGCTCCATGACATGAAGTCTGGCCATACAGTCTCCCCTCTCCATAACAGCACAAGACAAGTAAGACAAAACTTACTTGTTTACCTTGTATTTCTCTTTTTGCTGCAATGAGCCATCTCGAAGCAACAGATTGGTGTAAGTGTATCGGCTGGCATTTCCGCAAACATGGATGCCGTCCCCCCAGCGGCCAAAAATAGACCGCGGGCGAAGCTATGTTGCTATGACGCACAAAAAAATGGACATCTTGAGAGAGGGCGTTCATCAAAAGGGGCGACCGCAATTGAAAAGGCGCAACTGCAATTACAAGGGAGGTCATGATGGAGCCGAGTGGCGGGCAGGTAATACCGAAGGAAGGCCACTTGATAAAAAATGCACCCGACCGCAAACGCAGCCGGGCGCATACAACGTTTAGAAACCTAGGAATTAACCCAGCAGAGCCTCAACGTCGAGAGCGATCATGAGCTCCTCGTTGGTGGGAACCACGAGGACGCGGATCTTGGAATCCGGCGTGGAGATGACGCGCGGATCGTCGGAACGGATGGCGTTGAGCTCGGGGTCGATCTTGACGCCCATCCAAGCCAGACGGTCGGCAACGCCCTGACGCATCTCGACGGAATTCTCGCCGATGCCAGCGGTGAAGGCCATGGTGTCCACGCCCTCCATGGATGCGACCATCTCGGCGAACAGCTGGCTCGTACGATAGTAGAACATCTCGAGAGCCATGGCGCACTTCTCGTCGCCCTCGGCAGCCGCAGCCGTGATGTCGCGGGAATCGGAAGACTTGGCAGAGACGGCGAGCAGACCGGACTGCTTGTTCATCATGGTGTCGATCTCATCGATGCTCATATTGGCAACGCGGTTGAGATAGAACACGGTAGCGGGGTCGACGGTGCCGCAGCGAGTGCCCATGATCAGGCCGTCGAGCGGGGTCAGACCCATGGTGGTGTCCATGCACTGGCCGTCCTCGATAGCGCACAGGGAGGCGCCGGAACCCAGGTGGCAGCTCACGAGCTTATGGGTCTCGTGGTTGGTGAACTCATCGACGGTGCGCCAGATGTAGCGGTGCGAGGTGCCGTGAGCGCCGTACTTGCGCACGTGGTAGGTGTCGACCACATCGCGCGGGATGGCGTAGCGCCAAGCGTGCTCGGGCATGTTGTAGTGGAACGCGGTGTCCGGAACGATGACGTTGCCCAGCTCGGGGAACATCTCGCGGCAGATCTCGATAACGTCGGCCTCGGCATAGTTGTGGAGCGGGGCGAGAGGTGCGACCTCACGGACCCAGCCGAGGGTCTCGTCAGTGACTACCTTGGACTCGGGGAAGTACCAACCGCCCTGAACGACGCGGTGGCCGATGCCCTCGATGGGCTGGTCGACGGTCTTGAGAATATCGAAGACATGCTTGATGGCCGTCTTGTGATCGGGCAGGGCGGCCTCCAGGGTGTCCTTCTTGCCATTCTCGGAGTGGCCGATGAAGGAACCATCGATGCCGATGCGCTCACAGTTGCCCTTAGCGAAGACCTCGCCGGTGGTGGTGTTGAGCAACTGGTACTTGAGGCTCGAGCTGCCTGCGTTCACAACAAGAACGTTCATGAATCTCCTATCTTCAAGATACTTCCGAGCGCGCCGAGGCGTACCCTCGACACAACGTTGCCCATAATACGCCAGAAACGGCGCCCGCATGGGCAAAATACGCAACCGCTACAGGGTATTTACAACCAAATAAGACGTTGACGCTGGGGAAACGTTCTCACATGCGTTTAGATGAGGTTCTCGCCAAGGTCGCGGCCGCCCAGCACGTGCATATGGAAGTGCATCACGGTCTGACCGGCATCGGCACCGGTATTGGTGATTACACGGAATCCGCTGGCAAGACCCTTTGCGCGCACGACCTCGTCCACAGCGTGAGCCATGGCGGCAAGTGTCTCGCCCGGCACGCCGTCGCAGATGTTGGCATAGTGCTCCTTAGGGATGACGAGCGTGTGCACGGGCGCCTGGGGGTTCAGGTCGTCAAAGGCGATAACCTGATCGTCCTCATACACCACGGTGGAGGGAATCTCATGAGCGGCGATCTTGCAGAAGATGCAGTCTTCCATGTTGGGTCCTTTCGTATTGAGCTGCAAAGCCTCCGCCGCAACCGCACAGGGCGCGGCAAGCGGGCACGGGACCACGGCAACGCGGGCCTTCTCGATTATACGGCGAGCATAGGTTGCCGGCTGCATTTATCTCACGCAAGTGACCGCGCCCGACGAGTCCTTACAGAAAACTCGGCTTATCCTCCGTGCTCGCCGCGTCCGCCGGCTGCAGCACGTCGTTGCCGTCGATGTCTGCCATAAGCACCGAGACGTTCTGCTCGGCATCTGCCAGGCGGCTGCGCAGGCTGCGAAGCAGCTCCACGCCGCGCGTATAGCTCTTGAGGGAAGCCTCGAGCTCCATATCGCCCGATTCAAGGTTGCGAATGATGTGCTCGAGCTCGGTCGAAGCCTCTCGATAGCTCAGCTCGTCCACGCTGGTCTGGTTCTCCATAATCAAATCCCTTTCATCCAAGGTGTCTATTTCCAACAGAGTCTCAATAGGCTCCCGCTAGCTCGCGGGGGTAGCAGTATCGACGTTCAGGTTGTCAGCGATCTCGACAGACGTCACGCGCGCATGCACGTTGCCATTGGCAAGAGCGATGCGCACGTCGTCCTCTGGGTGAACATCGGCAACACTTGTGAGCACGCCCGAAGGCGCATAAGCGATGGAGTATCCACGCGCGAGGACCTTGAGCGGTGAGAGCGCATCGAGCGCCGCAGCCGAAGATGCCAACTGCGAGGAGGGGTCATTAAGGAGACTCGCTCCCGCGTGGCGAAGCTGCGAAGTGGCGAGCTCAAGCGCATGACGTTTTTTGGCAAAGCCCGCCGTGGCCCCGCGCAGGCGCGGCAGCGCGAGCTCGAGCTCCTGCGCAAAGCGCTTATGCGAGCGCTCGATAGCCGCATCCAGGCGCTCGGCGGTTTGCGAAAGCTCCACGCGGCGGCGGTCCACGATAACCGTGGGATCGGTCAGGCAGGGACGGGCGGCAGCTGCATCAAGCATGAGGCGCAAGCGCTCCAGACGGGCATCCATAGCCCTCCGTGCGCGCTGCGAATCGTTATCGAGGGTATCTTGGGCCGCAGCCAGGCGCACGCTCATCGCATTCGCCAGACGGCGCTCACGCGTGGAGGTCACCTCGATGAGGTCGGTGAGAGCGGGGGCCACCGACTCCGCTGCGGCCGTGGGCGTCGAACAGCGGCGGTCGCTCACCATGTCGCAGATGGATGTATCGGGCTCATGACCGATACCGGTCACCACGGGCACCGGACAGGAGGCAACGGCGCGCGCCAGAGACTCGTCGTTAAAGGTCATGAGGTCCTCGAACGAGCCGCCTCCGCGCACAAGCAAGATACAATCGGGAGCAGGTTCGATGGCAGCAGCGCGCCGCAAGCCTTCGATAAGCTCAGCGGGAGCCCCCTCGCCCTGGACCTTGGCACCCACGCAGATGAGCTCCACCAGCGGATTGCGGCGGCGCAGCGTGCGCTTCACGTCGTCGATCACCGCGCCCGAAAGCGAGGTGACCACGGCAACGCGATTGCAAAACACGGGAACATGGCGCTTGCGCGCCTCATCCATAAGACCCTCGCGGCGCAGTTTCTCGGCAAGGGCAGCCACCTGCTGACGGAGCAGGCCCTCCCCCGCAAGCGAGAAGCTCCGCGCGATGAAGCTCATGCGCCCCGTGGGCTTGTAGAGGTCAAACGAGCCGGTGAACTGTACCCGCAGACCGTCGCGCAAATCGAAAGCGCGCTTTGAGTAGACGCCGCGCCAGATCTTGCAATCGACCGCAGAGGCATCGTCCTTGATTTGAAAGTAGCAGTGGCCGCTTCGGGCGTTGGGTCCGCGAAAACCCGTCACTTCGCCAATTACTGTGAGCTGCGGGATGGCATCGAGCGCATTCGCCGCCATCTCGACCGCTTGGGAAACGGAAAGGGCGTCGGTGTCCTTTCCCGCAGCGGATTGTCCCGCAGCCTCGTTATCGGCCATGGCATTCGCAAAGTCGATAAACGAGCCCGAAGACGTTCCCGTCAGGTTCCAGCCTTCCACTATCAGCCCCCTCTCTTGTTGTATATCGAGCATCGGTTCAATCAGATAACAAGTCTATCGCGCCGCCTGGACATGAGCGACGCGATAGACATTCAAAGGTTCAAATTGTTGCCGCGAGCAGCGTTTGGCTACTCGTTGCGACGAGAGGTGCGAGCGAGCAGGTAGAGCAGCTGGACCACCGATGAAAGGGCCGCCGCCACGTACGTGAGCGCGGCCGCAGTGAGCACCTTCTTGGCACCGCGCACCTGCTGGGCGCTCATGCCAGATTCCTGAATGTAGCGCACACCGCGACGGCTTGCGTCGATCTCGACCGGCAAGGTGACGATCTGGAAGAGCACGGAGAACGAGAAAAGCCAGATGGCAAGCGTGGTCAGGCCCGCAAGATTCAAGGCGACGCCGAGGATAAAGACGATCGTCCAGGCATTTTGCGTAAGGTTTACGACGGGCACCAGGGCAGAGCGGAGCTTCATCATGGCGTAGCCCTGCTCATGCTGGGCAGCGTGGCCCGCCTCATGGCAAGCGACGGCAACGCTTGCGACCGACCCGCCATATTGGTTATCGCGCGAGAGGTAGAGGTTGTTGTCGGTGGGGTTGTAATTATCGGTAAGGGTACCGCCGATGCTTTTGATGCCGACGTTTTGGCAGCCGTTGGCATCAAGCATGCGGCGCGCCGCCTCGGCTCCGGTAATGCCATCGGACTTGACATTTGACCAGGTGCCGTACGTCGATTTGATATACGCCTGGGCGGCAAAGCCGATAACCGTGGAGACAAGCACCACGAGCAAGTAAAGCGGATCCATTCCGTAGCCGTAACCGTATCCGTAATAGGGCATGTGCGTCCTCCTCAATTCAAATTTAAGGAAGTGTACCCAAAAGCCCCTTACCCCTCATGTGACAAAAAGTCGACAGGTTTATTTTGTCACATTCGACCGTTCGCCGAAGAGAGCTCGTCCACAAATCCCCAGCTCAAACCACATGTGACAGAAAATCGACAGGTTTAATCTGTCACCTTTTGTCACTGACCGAAAAGTCGAGTTACCGAGGACGGATCGAGAACGGAGCTTCAGCCATTCCGCTTTGCCCCTCCACTGCCCGCCGAGCCATGTTGGCCGTCAAAGCACGTCCAAACTGCGATGTGTCGAAACACACGCCCCGGCAGCACTATGGCTGCAGGATTTCATAACCGGCCTCGTGCACGGAGTCTGCAAGAACCTTCTGATCGATTGGAGTCTTCGATCGAACGGTGGCGATGCGGCTCCCCAGGTCAACCGTGGCCCAAGTTCCCTCGACAGCATTCAAGGCATTGGCAACGTTTTGCGCGCAGCCCTCGCAGCTCATGCCGCCGATGAGGAAGTTGGCCTGATACGGATAATGGGAGGCATCGGTATCAGTCACAACGGCCTTCTTTACGCGCACGCGCTTCTGTCCATCCGAGCAGCAACTTTTGCCAGAAAAACTGGCAGCGATACGCGAAAGGCCAAAAAAGAGCCCCATGGCGATGATAATCACGACGACGATGGTGGATATGGGCATAACGGTGTGCCTTTCTTATTGATGAACATCCCTTTAGCCTATGCGCCGCTGACTATACTCCGCCCCAACCGGACAACGCCCCTCCTCATATAAGTTTCATTAAGTTGACTTTTTCTCTTGACCGAGAGGCCCTGAGGCTATAAGTTCCCCTTAGTTAACTTGCGTCGGCTGCTCGCCGCCAGGCACTGCACTGTCAAATTACGAGAGGAGATCGCCCATGACATGGCCCATCGATGTTCAAGCACTTGAACAGGCTATCGTGCGCAACTGTTCCCCTACTCTAGCGGCGATAAAACCCGCCAGCCTGTTCACGTTCCCCGGCTCGTTCGTGGCAGAAGCGCCCGAAGGCCATCGCGAGACAGCCGCGCGGAGGCAAGCGTTTCTCGAAGCCGTAAAGTACTGTCAGCGTCAAGTTTCGAGCGCCGGAGTTGCAATTCGCGTCCTCGCTTGGAAGCGCTGCGGGGCCCTCGTCTACGTATACCGCCCTCAAGAACTTGCGGCCCACCTTGAAGACCCACGAGCAAAGCTGCAGTTAGACCGCAAAGGGTACCCCGCGGGCAACACAGAGAATCTACTCGACGAGTTGTCGCGCCGCCTTCAGCTACGACCGGGCGCAAATGAGATGAAGGTTCCGGACCAGAAGAGCCCTTGCCCCTGTAGCAACAAGTCCTGCCGCAGCGAATTTCCGCATGAAATTGGATTTTTCCTCGGCTATCCCCATGAAGACGTGATCGGCTTCATCGAAAACAACGGGCAAAACTACCTGGAAGTGGGCCCCTGGAAGGTATACGCCAACCAGAGCCAAGCCCGACGAACATTTGCCCGCTATCGACGCTGCACGCGCATTTACGCTCGCGCATATCGATGTGGACGAAGCCTTCGCCGTCTTGCGATAAGCAGACGCAGGGCAACAAGCCCGCAGCACGCATAACGGTAATCCTGCCCATCTGGGCATCGATCGAACAAAGGAGTTCAACATGAGCAACGTAGCAGTGGTGTACTGGACCGGCACAGGCAACACCGAGGCGATGGCGGGAGCTGTGGCCGAGGGAGCTGAGGCAAAGGGCGCAACCGTCGCACAGATTCAGGCAGCCGATTTCTCCCTTTCTGCCGCTGAGGGGTATGACGCCTACGCCTTTGGTTGCCCCGCCATGGGTGCGGAGGAGCTTGAGGACAGCGAGTTTCAGCCCATGTGGGACGAGGTCAAAGGCGATCTGGCCGACAAGAAAGTCGTACTCTTTGGCTCTTACGGCTGGGGTAGCGGCGAGTGGATGGACGCATGGAAGGAAGATGCCGAGGAAGCCGGCGTCAACGTGATTGACTCTCTCATCGTCAACGAGGAGCCCGATGATGACGGCGTCGCCGCCTGCCAGGCCCTCGGCGCTCAACTCGCCTAGCGACGTGTCAAAAAGTCGACAGGTTTATTTTGTCACATTCTGCCGTTCGCCGAATGACATCATGTAATGAGTTCGCAGCTAGATGCCTATGTGACAGTAAAACGACAGGTTTATTCTGTCACATCCCACCACTCACCGAAAACCTCACGTCGCACGCCGTCCACACTCATGTAGCAGTCACCCGGCGGCCCCCTCAATAAAATTAAATCGCAGCCCAAACAGCGCCCGTCGACTCCCGTCGGCGGGCGTTATAGTAGATGTCGCCACGACACTATCGAGAAAGGGCGTTCCATGAACGATTTTTCCTTCTATTCACCAACGCGCATCATGTTCGGCCGCAAAATGACCGATCACGTAGGCGAGCACATCGCAGCCGCCGGCTACACCTCGGCACTGCTGGTATACGGCACCGGCTCCGTAGTGCGTACCGGAACGCTCGATCGCGTTAAGACCTCACTCGACGCCGCAGGCATCGCTCACGTTGAGCTCGGCGGCGTGCGCCCCAACCCCGAGATTTCCTCGGTTCGCGAGGGCTTGCGCATCGCGCGTGAGGCAAATGTCGATTTGATCCTGCCAGTGGGCGGCGGCAGCGCCATCGATTGCGCCAAGGCCATCGCCATGGGCATTCCCTATGACGGCGGTGTCTGGGACTTCTTCCGCAAGCGCGCCACGCCCGCCAAGCGCGTGGACGTCGCCTGCGTGCTCACCCTCCCCGCATCCGGTTCTGAAGCTTCCAACTCCTGCGTCATCAGCAACGATGCCGAGCACCTCAAGTGCGGCTGCAATACCGACCTCAACCGCCCCGTTATGGCATTCATGGACCCCGAGCTCACCTTCACCTTGCCGCCGTATCAGACTGCAGCGGGCATCACGGACATGTGCGCACACATCATGGAGCGCTTCTTCTCCGGCCAGCCCGCAGTACCCGTCACCGACAACATCGCCTGCGGCCTGATCCGTGCCATCATGGATGCGGCACCGCGCGTGATGGAAGACCCGCAGGACTACGACGCACGCGCCAACATCATGTGGGCCGGCACCCTCGCCCACAACGGCATCGCGGGCCTTGGCCTGGGCTGTGCTGGCGGGCGCGAAGGCGACTGGAGCTGCCACGGCATGGAGCACGAACTCTCCGCCTTTGACGTGAAGATCACCCACGGTGCGGGCCTCGCGGTAATCTTCCCCGCCTGGATGCGCTATGTCTGGCGCGAGCATCCCGAGCGCTTCCTGGAGTTTGGTCGCCAGATCTTTGGCATCGAGCCGGTGGACCCCGAGGCAGACGGCGTAGACATCACGCCCGAGCAGGCAGTCGAAGACGCCGTCCTGCAAACAATCGATGAGCTACAGGAGTTCTTCTGCTCCCTCGGCATGCCGCGCACGCTCTCGGAGTTTGGCATGAAGCTCGAGGACATCGACAGCTTGCTGCCGGGCCTCAAGATCACGCGCGGCGAGCTGTTCGGCAATTTCAAGAAGCTCACGCTCGAAGACGCTCGCGCAATCTACGAGTCCGCACTCTAGCCAGGAGCTCCGGACAGCATCGCTCACCGCCGTCCGCGCCGCCCGCTATAGCCCACATCACCCCGCCCAACACGCAGGCTCGCCACGCACAAGCACCAAACGCAACGCGCCCCCGCCGAGAATCGATCTCGACGGGGGCGTCGTCATCCTTCGGCCCAAGTCACCAAACCGCGAATGCTAGTCGTCACACTCATCAGAACAAGCGGCATCCTTAATCCAGGGTGCCTCGGGGCGACAGATCAAGCGAGCATTGTTGTAAGCCATATCGAGCGTCAAACATGTGCGGGCAGAGTAGTAACCGTCCTCACGCTGAATGGTAAGAGCCAGCTCCGGAGTATCACCCGTCAGGCACAGCGGCAACAGCAGCTGAATCCTGCCGTTGTAGTACTGCGGCACGGCGATGGTGTAATTCGCAGCAGCCCTACGGCTCGCTTCCATGACGGCGCCCTCAAATGCATGGCGCAGCAAGAACGCCTTGTCTTCGCCCTTGAGCCGCTCCGGTATGCGCGAGAGATTCTCGGCATCGCCCAGAATGTGGTCGATATTGGTCCGGACCTCAAGACGATAATCAAACACGAAATCGGCAGGGTTCTCGCTAAAGTGCACGCGATCGGGGAGCACGCTGAACTCGATAAGACGCGGATCGCTCGCCTTATAGAAGCCCTTGAGGAACCACTGCTGCCGGGCGTCCGGTCGCTCATTTGGCTCAAACAGCACGTAGATGGGCTCAAAACGCTCCGTGAACAGGCCCGTATCCATCAGGCAGCAGTCGTGCTGAAAGACCAGAGCAGAACAGCTCTCCCCCGCCTCAGCGGCCTTGTTGTACAGATGGACAGCGCGCTTGAACGTGAACGTCAGGTAGTTCTTGAGCACACGATCGTTTTCGCCCCAATCCTCGGGAGCGGCAAGCTCGCTGAGATAGGCAAACGCAGGCATGGGGCAGAAGGCAAAATCAAACAGGTTCTCTTCAATACTAAACACGGTAATCCTTACGCTCGTTTGTAACTGGAATCAAAGTAACATGCCGCCTGGACACAGACTGCTGTCGAGAAAAACGACACAGCGCCCGTCCCGCCCCAAATGCACACACAACAGCGCCCCCGCCAAGGATCAACCTCAACAGGGGCGCCATGATCAATTGCCTAAGATATGAAGGGCTTGTGAAAATGTGACAAAATAAACCTGTCGACATTTTGTCACGTTAGGAGATGTGGCCGAGGAATTCGCGGGTGCGCTCGGACATGGGGTGGTCAAAGACCTCCGCCGGGGTGCCCTGCTCGACGATCACGCCGCCGTCCATGAAGATCACGCGGTCGGCAACGTCACGCGCGAACTTCATCTCGTGCGTCACCACGATCATGGTCATGCCTCCACGGGCAAGGTTGCGCATGACAGCGAGGACGTCACGCACCAGCTCGGGGTCGAGCGCACTCGTGGCCTCATCGAACAGCATCACATGCGGGTTCATGGCCAAAGCACGGGCAATTGCCACACGCTGCTGCTGCCCGCCCGAAAGCTGGCTTGGCATGAAGCCCACGCGGTCGCCCAGACCGACCTTCTCCAGCTCCTGAATCGCGATCTTCTCGGCCTCTTCCTTGGAACGCTTGAGCACCTTTTCCTGGGCGATCATGACGTTCTTCTTGACTGAAAGATGCGGGAACAGGTTGAACTGCTGAAACACCATGCCCAACTTGGCGCGCACGCTGTTGATATCTACACCCTTGGCGGTGATATCGGTGCCCTCGAAGATGATCTGACCGCCCGTGGGCTTCTCGAGCAGGTTGACGCAACGCAACATAGTCGACTTGCCAGAACCGGAAGGACCGAGCACGACCACAACCTCGCCGCGATGCACGTCGATATCGATGCCACGCAGGACCTCCAGGTCCTCATAGCTCTTATGCAGGTCCTTGATGCGAACGATCACGTCGCCCTCGGCCGCGATGCCCTCCTGGACCTCGTTGTTCTCACTCATAGATAGATCTCCTTATCGGTCCTAAAGGGTGGCGTCGGCGGCCTTCGCCTTGCCGCGGGTGCCTTTGGGGGAATTCTTCTTGGCAGGGGTCTTGCCCGCAAGCCTGTTCTCCAAGCCGCTCACCACGCGCGTAAGCGGCAAAGTGATCAGCAGGTAGAACAGGGCTGCCACCACATACGGGGTGATGGAGCCGGTGGTTGCGACAATCGTCTTCGCATACATGACGATCTCCATCACACCCACGGCAGCAAGCAGCGACGTGTCCTTGTACAGCAAGATAAACTCGCTGGTAAGCGTGGGCAAGACATTGCGGAAGGTCTGCGGAATGATGACATAGAGCATCGTCTGCATGCGATTCATGCCAAGGGAACGAGCAGCCTCGTTTTGCCCCGGCGGGATGGACTGGATGCCTGCACGGAAGATCTCGCACAAATAGGCTGCCGAGTTCATAGCCATCACGATAACGCCCAGCGGGTAGTTGCCGATATTCACACCGGCAAGCGGCAGGCCAAAAAACGCGATGTAGATCTGCAGGAACGCCGGCGTACCACGAATGATGTTGATATAGAACCCGGAGATGCCACGCAGAATGCGCGATTTAGAGATGCGCATGAGCGAAAGGATGAAGCCAAAGGGGATGGCCAACGGGAACGCCACGAGCACGATGGCAAGGGCCATCAAAAAGCCCGAGAACACAACAGGCAAGCTGGAGACGATGATGAGCGGGTTGAGGAACAGGCGCAGGAAGCGGTTGGAGTTCCACGCCTCGACCCAGGGCTGCGCCTCGAGGAACGACTCAAGCTGGTCGAGCGCCGTGGTGCCCTTGATGGTGAGGGCAGGAATCTTCGACACGTCCTTCTCGGTGCCATCGGCAAGCTCATAGGTGGCGCTCAGCTGCTCGCTGCCGCCCTGCGCGGGAAAGACCACATGGTACAGCTCCAAGCGGAAGTACTTGCCCGACTCGGCCGCCTCGGGGAAGGCGACCTTCACCGTCTGGCCGTCGACGCTGTACTTAGGCTTCACGAAGGTGCGGTCCATCAGGTCCTCGCCGGACAGGATGGTCACGCGCGCGTCCTCGGTGGAAAACTCGGTCCCCTGCGGAAGGGTGACGGTAAAGCCGGTGAGGGCCTCGTCATCATCGGCCTGGAACTCCCAGGTCAGACGCGTCTCCTTGCCGCCCAGCACGTCGCTGCCGGCATCGGCATTGGGCTGTGCGGTGAGCTTTTGCACCTCGAGGGCGCATGCCGGCGCCGGCGCCATAACGGCACCACAGCCCAGCATGCAGGCCAGAAAAGTGCAAGCAACAACCAAACGACGCAAAACCGCGCGGGCGCCGCCAAGTGTTGTGTTCACGGGTTCAGTCACGATAAAACTCCTTACGCTCCCGTTCGCCAAAGCACGCTCGAATACGCGCAAAGGCCCCTCCCGCTTTGAGCGAAAGGGGCCGGATGGCTACAAGCGGGGCAACAAACTACTTGATGTTGTACTGCTCCATCAGAGCGTCGACGGTACCGTCCTCGGTGAGCTCCTTCAGAGCCTCGTTGATCTTCTTGGTGAGCTCGGGGTTGTCCTTGTTGACAGCGATGGCGTACTCCTCGCCGGTGCTGATCTGCTTGATGGTCTGGCAGTTATCGAACGAGGACGCGGTGAGCTGAGACGCGACGGAGCGGTTGGTCACCAGGGCATCGGCCTTGGAAGCCTGGAGCGCGGAGAAGCAATCCGTGGCGTTCTTGAAGGGAACAAGCTCTGCGTTGGGGAAGTTCTCCTTGGCGAAGGACTCGGCGGTGGAACCGGACTGGACGGCGATCTTCACGCCCTCCTTGTTGAGCTCGTCGGCATAGTTGTCACCGGTGATGGCAGTGTTGTCCTTAAGGGTGACGATGGCCTGGTCGTCCATGTAGTAGGAGCCGGAGAAGTCGACTTCCTTCTTGCGGTCGGGGGTAGCGGTGATAGCTGCGATGGAGCAGTCGTACTTGGTGCCGCTGGCGACGCCTGCGACCAGGGAGTCGAAGTCGACATTCTTGAACTCGACCTCAAGATCGAGCTTCTCGGCGATCTTCTGGATGAGTTCGAGGTCGAAGCCCTTGTACTCGCCATCCTCCATATACTCGAACGGCTCGTACTCGGCAGAGGTGCCCACGGTCAGCTTGCCCTTGGTAACGAGTTGCACGCTATCGGACTTCGCGGCAGAACCAGTATCGGCACTGCCCGCGGAGGTGCCGCCGTTACCGGAACAGCCGGCAAGGGCGAGAACAGCGGCAAATGCGCCTGCGGCGACTACGGCGCCAAACTTCTTGAACTTGTACATACTTTTCTCCTTCCACGCGCCCCCTCTTGGTCAGGAACGCATAAAACTAGGGGCCATTATGCTCCGCCGTGCATAATGGCCCTCCGAAAAAGTGCTTTGTAACAAAATGGACTTATTTTTATCCACGATTGGAAACAATCGAAAAAACGGCTAGCCAGCGTGCGAACCCCGTGCTATACGGCCTGCAACCCCCGCAACAGCTCGATCTCGTGCGCATAACCCGCAAGCTCGTTGGGCGTCTCCAAGATAAAGGGCAGATCGCGCAGGTGCGGATGGGAAACGATGCGCGCAAACACGTCCTCGTCCCCACCGAGCTCGGCCGCGCCCAGATATCCCGCACCGATAACCTCATGGCGGTCCTTATGCGCGCCGCAGGGGTTCTTGGAGTCGTTGATATGTACCGCACGCAGGCGCGAGGCTCCCACCACACGGTCGAACTCATCGAGCACGCCGTCCAGGTCATGCACGATATCGTAGCCGGCATCGCTCACGTGACAGGTGTCGAGACACACGCCCAGGCACTCATCCAACTCGGGCCGGCGCGCACGCACCGCGTCGATAATCGCCGCGAGCTCTTCAAAGCGACTTCCTACCTCGGTGCCCTTGCCCGCCATGGTCTCGAGCAACACGCAGGTGCGCTGTCCCTCGAACATCACCTGGCACAGCGTATCGGCGATGAGCTCGATACCGCGCTCGATGCCCTGGCCCACGTGCGCGCCAGGATGAAAGTTATAGTAGTTGCCCGGCAACGCCTCCATGCGGCGCAGGTCCTCCCCCATCGCCTCGAGCGCGAACGCGCGGGCGTGCTCCTTAGCAGAGCAGGGGTTATACGTATACGGAGCGTGCGCCACGAGCGGCCCGAAGGAATGCTCGGCCATAAGCGAACGCAGCGCGGAAACATCGTCCAAATCGAGCTGGCGCACAGAACCGCCGCGCGGGTTGCGCGTGAAAAACGCGAACGTGTTGGCACCGATAGACAGTGCCGTTTGGCCCATTGCCTCGTAGCCATCGGAAATGGAAAGATGACAACCAATCGTCAGCATCGCAGTCCCCTACCCTTGGTGAGCGCCGTAAAGCGAGTACCAGCCGTCATGCTCAGCAACAGTCAGAGGCACATCGAACAGATCGCTCATCACGTCGTTGCGCAGCAGCTCACGCTTGGATCCGTCGGCAAAAATGGACGCATCTTTGATAAGGAGCACACGATCGATAGCGGGGATGATGTCCTCCGGATAGTGCGTGACCAAGATGATAGAGCGACCCTCGGCCGCAAGCGTGCGCATGGTCTCGCGCAGATGATACATGCCCTGCGGGTCAAGGCCCGTGCAGGGCTCGTCAAACACGAGCACGGAAGGGTTGCGCACCAGTTCGCGCGCCACAAGCACACGGCGCACCTGGCCGGTGGAAAGCGTCATGATGTCGCGGTTGGCAAGACCCGCGATATGCAGACGGTCGAGCGCCTCGAGCGCACGCGCATGGTCGGCGTCGCTCACCTCGCGGTGCATGGGCAGACCCAGGGTGCCAAAGATGCCGCCGCACACGATCTCCTCAGCAGGCAGATGCACGCGCACCTGCTCGTGCATGGTCGAGCTCACGATGCCCAAGGCGCTTTTGATATCGTCCAGCAAGGGACGCTCCTGCCCGCGGAAGCGCACGGGAGGCTCATCGCGGTACAGCGGGAAGACCTCGCGCGTGAGCAGCTGAATAAAAGTCGACTTACCTGCGCCGTTAGGGCCAAGCAGCGCTACATGTTCGCCCTCCGCCAGGCTAAAATCATCCACATGCAAAATGGTCTTACCGGCACGCACCACGTCTGCATCATGGATGCTAAACAACGGCGGAACTGGCGCCGCACTTGCATCGAAACGCGTCTCTTCCATGAATATGCACTCCCCTTTTTGCATAAACCTCAACGATTTGAAAAGCTGATTGCCTTACTATAGGCAAATCACCGGCGGCGCACGCGCAAAAATCAAAAGGAAGTGCATATGGCAGACATGCTCACCCTCGAGGCGTTCGAGGAGGCCTCCGCAAAGGTCAAGGAGGTCACCCAGGAGACCAAACTAGTGGAGAGCCCCTCGCTTTCCGCACAATGCGGCAATCGCGTATGGCTCAAGCCCGAAAACATGCAGCGCACGGGTGCCTACAAGCTGCGCGGCGCCTACTACAAGATCTCCAAGCTCAGCCAGGAGGAGTTGGACCGCGGCGTCATCACCGCAAGCGCCGGCAACCACGCACAGGGCGTGGCCTACGCCGCCACGCATGCAGGCGCGCGCTCCGTGGTCGTGATGCCCACCACCACGCCGCTCATCAAGGTCGAGCGCACCAAGGACTACGGCGCCGAGGTCGTGCTCTTTGGTGACGTGTTCGATGAGGCGCAGGCGCACGCCATCGAGCTTGCCGAGCGCGAGGGACTCACCTATATCCCGCCGTTCAACGACGAGACCATCGCTACCGGCCAGGGCACCATCGCCATGGAGATCATCCAGGAGCTGCCGCTTGTCGACACCATCCTGGTTCCCGTGGGCGGCGGCGGCCTGTCCTGCGGCGTCTCGACCTTCGCCAAGCTCTACAACCCCAAGATCCGCGTGATCGGCGTGGAGCCCGAGGGCGCACCCAGCCTCACGCGCGCGCTCGAAGCTGGCCACACCGTCAAGCTCGACCATGCAAACACCATCGCCGACGGCACCGCCGTGCTCGAGGTGGGTGACAAGGTCTTCCCCTACCTGCAGAAAAACCTCGACGACGTGATTCGCATCCCCGACGAGGAGCTCATCGGCTGCTTCCTCGACATGGTGGAGAACCACAAGATGATCGTGGAGAACTCCGGCCTGCTCACCGTGGCGGCGCTCAAGCACCTGCCCGCCGAGAACAAGCGCGTGGTCTCCATCCTCTCCGGCGGCAACATGGACGTCATCACCATGGCGAGCGTCGTGCAACACGGCTTGATCCAGCGCGGACGCATCTTCACCGTCTCCACGATGCTGCCCGACCGCCCGGGCATGCTCCTCAAGGTGGCAAGCGCCATCGCCGAGCAGAACGGCAACGTCATCAAGCTCGATCACAACCAGTTCGTAACCACCAACCGCAACGCCGCGGTGGAGCTGCGCGTGACCATCGAGGCCTACGGCGAGGACCACAAGCAGCAGATCGTCGAAGCCCTCGCCGCCGCCAGCTTTACCCCGCAGGTTGTCCAGACCCAGCTGTAAACAAACCACCGCTGCCGCGGTTCATATCAAAGCGCATGCCCCCGCGATCGTTCAAGATCACAGGGGCATTATTTTTGCCGCAAACTTTAGCCGTCTAGAGTATTTCCCGCCTTTTGCCAAAGTTTTTCTACCACTGGCCACAATATTCCTGTATAGTAGCCGCCAACGAGTAAATGCGATGACAGGGCGAGTAGGAGCCTCATCCATCCCACAGCAAGCAGGCGGACCTGAGAACCTGCGGTGGACGGTTCCGAACATCCCCTCGAGCAGCCTCGAGCGAACGCGCTCGGTCGGCGGTCACCCCCGCACGGACCGGTAAGTGCAAGTATCTTTGGGCCGGAAGCCTTCCGTCATGGGCATCGAGCGATGGGCACCGCCATCTGGCTCGCATTTTCTCACCACACCGTTGAGTACCCAACGCAGCGAGAAAGCGAGACACGAGCGTGCAACTTCGAAGCGATGCCATCAAGCGCGGTTTGGCCCGAGCCCCCCACCGCAGCCTCCTTAAGGCAGACGGACTCACCGATGAGGAAATGGACCGTCCGCTCGTCGCGGTCTTTAGCTCCAAAAGCGATATCATCCCCGGTCATAACAACCTGGATAAGATTTCCGAGGCCGTAAAGGCCGGCATCTACATGGCCGGCGGCGTTCCGTTCGAAATCGATACCATCGGCGTGTGCGACGGCATCGCCATGAACCACGACGGCATGCACTACAGCCTGGTCTCGCGCGAGACCATTGCCGACAGCTTTGAGATCGCCGTCCAGGGCCACGCCTTCGACGCCGCCGTATGCATCCCCAACTGCGACAAGATTGTCCCCGGCATGCTCCTGGGCGCCCTGCGCGTGAACCTGCCCACGGTTTTTGTCTCGGGCGGTCCCATGCTTCCCGGCCACAAACAGGGCTGCACCTGCGGACCCACCACCGACCTCAACTCGCTGTTCGACGGCGTGGGCCAGGTTCAGGCCGGCACCATGACCGACGAGGAGCTCAAGTACCTTGAGGACTCCGCCTGCCCCACCTGCGGATCGTGCTCCGGCATGTTCACCGCCAACTCCATGAACTGCCTGTGCGAGGCCCTGGGCATCGCACTTCCCGGTAACGGCACCATCCCCGCCGTCTACTCCGAGCGCCTGCGCCTGGCCAAGCACGCCGGCATGAAGGTCATGGAGCTGCTGGAGAAGAACCTCTGCATCCGCGACATCATCACCCCTGCCGCAATCCACAATGCCATGGAATGCGACATGGCCTTTGGCGGCTCCACCAACACGGTGCTGCACCTCACGGCCATCGCCATGGAGGCGGGCTGCCCCATCACCATGGACGATTGGGACGCCGCATCCGCACGCACCCCGCACCTCGTAAAGCTCCAGCCCTCCGGCCCGCGCCCGCTCATCGACCTGTACGCCGTAGGCGGCGTACCCGTGGTCATGCACGAGCTGGCCGAGCTCGGCCTGCTCGACACGAGCGCCCTCACCTGCATGGGAACCCTGCCGGAGTACCTCGAAAACTGCACTAAGCCCGCCGACGGCGAGGTTTGCCGCACGCACGACAACCCCATCTCGCCCGTTGGCGCCCTGCGCGTCCTGCACGGCAACATCGCCCCGGACGGCGGTATCGTCAAGAAGGCCGCCGTCGACCCCTCGATGATGAAGCACACCGGCCCCGCCCGCTGCTTCGACTCCGAGGAAGAGGCCTGCAAGGCCATCTTCGGCGGCAAGATCAAACCCGGCGATGTGGTGGTCATTCGCTACGAAGGCCCCGCCGGCGGCCCGGGCATGCGCGAGATGCTCACCCCCACCTCCGCCATCTGCGGCATGGGCCTTTCCACCAGCGTGGCGCTCATCACCGACGGCCGGTTCTCCGGCGCCTCCAAGGGCCCGTGCATCGGACACGTGAGCCCCGAGGCCACAGCGGGTGGGCCCATCGCCCTTATCCATGAGGGCGACATGGTGACCGTCGACATCGAGGGCGGTAAGCTCGATGTCGATGTTTCGGACGAAGAGATGGCCGCTCGCCGCGCCTCCTTCGTAGCACCCGCACCCAAGCACAACCACGGCGTGCTCGCCAAGTACGCAAAACTCGTTTCCAGCGCAGATAAGGGGGCGTATATCGGATGACGACACTCGAAGAGAAGCTCGCGATGAGGAAGGCCGCCATCGAGGGCCGTCCGTTCGGTCCCGGCTCGAAGACCGAGCACGAGGGCAAGACCATGACCGGCGCCCAGGCCGTCATCGCCAGCCTTGAGGCCGAGGGCGTAGACACGCTCTTTGGCTACCCCGGCGGCCAGGCCATCAAGATCTACGATGCGCTGTACGACTCCAAGAAGATCCACCATGTGCTCGCCCGCCACGAGCAGGGCGCCACGCACATGGCAGACGGTTACGCCCGCGCCACCGGCAAGGTGGGCGTGGTGCTGGTCACCTCCGGCCCCGGCGCCACCAACACGGTGACGGGCATCGCCACCGCCTATATGGATTCCGTGCCGCTGGTAGTCATCACCGGCCAGGTCACGCGCGGTGTCATCGGCACCGACGCGTTCCAGGAGTCCGATATCGTGGGCATCACCATGCCCGTGGTCAAGCACTCCTTCCTGCTTCAGTCCACCGACGACCTCACGCGCACGTTCCGCGAGGCCTTCTACATCGCAAGCACCGGTCGCCCCGGCCCCGTCCTTATCGACATCCCGAGCGACCTGTCCAGCGCCGAGATGGTCTTCCACTATCCCGACAAGATCAGCCTGCCCAGCTACCGCCCCACCTACAAGGGCAATGCCAAGCAGGTGCGCCAGGCAGTGGCCTGCATCCAGGAATCCAAGCGCCCGCTCATCTACGCCGGCGGCGGCATCGTGACGAGTCACGCTTGCTCCGAGCTCACCGAGCTTGCCGAGCGCATGCAGATTCCCGTGGTCACCTCGCTCATGGGCAAGGGCGCCATGCGCTGCTCCAACCCGCTGAACCTCGGCCCCGTGGGCATGCACGGCTCCAAGTACGCCAACATGGCCGTCACCGAATGCGATCTGCTCATCGCCGTGGGTGCGCGCTTCTCCGACCGCGTGACCGGCAAGGTCGATGAGTTTGCCCCGCACGCCAAGATCATCCATATCGATATCGACCCAGCCGAAATCGGCAAGATCATCGACCCCGCCGTGCCCATCGTGGGCGACGCAAAGGTCGTCCTCGGCGCCATCAACGACCGCCTGGAAAAGACCGAGGCACAGCCCGTGAGCACCGAGTGGGTCAAGACCGTGTGCGAATGGCGCGATCGCTGGCCGCTCTACACCGAGGATTTCGAGGATTTCCCCGGCATGATCGCACCCGAGGTCGTGCTCTCGCACCTCTCCGACAAACTGGATCCCGAGGCCTCTATCGTCACCACCGAGGTGGGCCAGCACCAGATGTGGGCGCACCAGAACATCCATCGCGAGCACGCGCGCACGTTCCTCTCGAGCGGTGGCCTGGGCACTATGGGCTTTGGCTTCCCCGCGGCCATCGGCGCCAAGGTAGGCTGTCCCGAGGACGAGGTCGTCTGCATTGCAGGCGACGGTTCCTTCCAGATGAACTCGCAGGAGATGGCCACCGCCGCCATCAACAAGGTGGGCGTCAAGGTGCTTATCATGGACAACCGCGCGCTGGGCATGGTGCACCAGTGGCAGCGCCTGTTCTACAACGAGCGCTACTCGTTTACCGAGCTCGACGCCAACCCGGATTTCGTCAAGCTCGCCGACGCCTATGGCTGGCAGGCAGCGCGCATCAGCAAGCCCGAAGAGATCGACGAGGCACTCGACGCGATGCTCTCAGCCGAAGGCCCCTACCTGCTGGATGTCCAGATTCCCATCGACCAGACGGTCTACCCGATGGTCGCGCCCGGCGCACCCATCGACGACATCATCGGCGCGCTCGACGTCACGCTTGGCGGCGTGCGCGTGAGTGAGAAGGGCTTTGGGCCCAAGAAGGGAGGCGAGTGAGCATGAAGCACATCCTGTCCGTTCTCGTCGAGAACAAAAGCGGCGTGCTCTCGCGCGTCACCGGCATGATCTCGCGCCGCGGCTTCAACATCGAGTCCCTCACCGTCGCCCCCACCGAGGACGAGACGCTCTCGCGCATGACCATCATCGTGGAGGCAGACGAGGTGGGCTTTGAGCAGATCACCAAGCAGCTGCACAAGCTCGTGAGCGTCTTTAAGATCTCCGACCTCACCGAGGCCGATGCGATCGAGCGCGAGCTCGTGCTCTTCAAGGTGCTCGCCACGCCCGAGCGTCGCCACGAGATCATCGAGATCGCGAACGTCTTTCGCGCCAAGGTGGTCGACGTGGGCAAGCACACGCTCACCGTCGAGGCCACCGGCGCCCCGTCGAAGCTCGACGCCATGGAAGACCTCTTCCGCGGCTACGGCATTCGTCAGCTTACGCGCACGGGCAAGATCGCGATGTCCCGTGGGGCTCACGACCACGACCTCTAGCGCTTTGCGCGACGGCGTGGTACGCAAACCCGCGCGACCGCGCACCTATCCAACGGTTTATCCGCCCATCCGGCGAATAGATAGCCCTCACGGGCGCACATGTCACACCTACCAACGATTCCTAAGGAGACAGACGACATGGCAGTAACGATTTACCACGAGCAGGATTGCGATCCCAGCATCATCCAGGGCAAGAAGGTCGCTATCATCGGCTACGGCTCCCAGGGCCACGCCCATGCACTCAACCTCATGGACTCCGGCTGCGACGTGCGCGTCGGCCTGCGTGAGGGTTCCTCCTCTGCCGACAAGGCCCGCGAGGCCGGCCTCAAGGTGACCGACATGGCCACCGCCGCCAAGGAAGCCAACGTCATCATGATCCTCACCCCCGACGAGACGCAGCCCGCCGTCTACAAGGAGTTTGTGGAGCCCAACCTGGAGGCCGGCGACACCCTGTGCTTCGCCCACGGCTTCAACATCCACTACGGTTACATCAAGGCTCCCGAGGACGTCAACGTCATCATGATCGCCCCCAAGGGCCCTGGCCACATCGTCCGTCGTCAGTACACCGAGGGTTCCGGTGTGCCCGACCTGGCCTGCGTGTACCAGGACGCCACCGGTGACGCCTGGGATATCGCTCTCTCCTACGCTTGGGGTCTGGGCGGCGCTCGCTCCGGCATCATCAAGTCGACCTTCAAGGATGAGACCGAGGAGGACCTCTTTGGCGAGCAGGCCGTGCTCTGCGGCGGCCTCGTCGAGATGATCAAGGCCGGTTTTGAGACCCTGACCGAGGCCGGCTACCCCGAGGAGCTCGCTTACTTCGAGGTCTATCACGAGATGAAGATGATCGTCGACCTCATGTACGAGAGCGGCATCCACTTCATGAACTACTCCATCTCCAACACCGCCGAGTACGGCGAGTACTACGCCGGCCCCAAGGTCATCAACGACGAAAGCCGTCGTGCCATGAAGGAGATCCTTGCCCGCATCCAGGACGGCAGCTTTGCCCAGGAGTTCGTGGACGACTGCAACAACGGCCACAAGTGGCTGCTCGAGCAGCGCGAGGCTATCAACGAGCACCCGATCGAGAAGACCGGCGAGAAGATCCGCTCCATGTTCAGCTGGATCAAGAAGTAACTCAAGCGCAGCTTTCACTCCGCTTGTCATCACAAAAGGGTTGCCCCGCTCACACGCCGGGCAACCCTTTTTCATAGCCGATGTGACAAAAAGTCGACAGGTTTATTTTGTCACATTTTCACACGGCCTTCATATTTAGCCGCACGCTGCAAGCACCTTGCTCGACCGGACTCTACTCGATGAGCATCGCATCGCCAAAGCTAAAGAAGCGATACCGTGCCTTGATAGCCTGCTCGTAAGCGTCCATCACCTGGTCGCGCGAGGCGAGCGCCGAGACGAGCATCATGAGCGTAGAGCGCGGCACATGGAAGTTGGTGATAAGCGCATCCACCACGTGGTAGGTGCTTCCCGGCATGAGATAGAGCTGCGTAGTTGCGTTCTCGTGCACCGTGATGTCTCCATGGCCGAGCGTATCGGCACCATCAGCACGACCCTCGAAGTAACGCGCGGTCACCGGCTTCTCGGAAACAGGAGCCTCCGCATCAAAGGCGCTCTCGAGCGAACGCACGGCAGTGGTTCCCACGGCGATCACGCGATGACCAGCCGCCTTGGTGGCATGCACGGCGTCGACCACCTCGGCCGGCACGTGATAGCGCTCGGTATGCATGACGTGCTGGGTCGGGTCGTCCTCCTCGACCAGACGGAACGTGTCGATGCCCACCTCAAGTTCAACGGCCGCAAAGCGCGCGCCTTTGTCCTCGATGCGCTGCATAAGCTCAGGCGTGAAGTGCAGACCCGCCGTGGGCGCCGCAGCCGAGTGCTCCTCGGGCATCGCGTAGACGGTCTGGTACTTCTCGGGATCGCCCTCGTAATCGGTAATGTAGGGAGGCAGCGGAACGTGGCCCGCAGCGTGGATGGCCTCGTCGAGCGTACGCGGCTCGCCCGTTGCGGGGTCGGTACCCTGCGGCTCAAAGCGAACGAGGCGGCCGCCGCGGCTGTCCTCAACGTAATCGATAACCTCGGCGGCCAGCACGACCGGCGCGTTCTCGGGAGCATGGGCGCCACCGGCTCGGTACTCGATCTTCGCACCAGGCTTCAGGCGCTTGCCAGGCTTGACCAGGCATTCCCACACGTGACCCAAGGGGTCTACGTCTTCGCGGCGCTTGAGCAAAAGCGTCTCGACCACACCGCCGGTCTCGGCCTTACGTCCCATCAGACGCGCCGGCATCACGCGGGTCTTGTTGATGACCAGCAGGTCACCCGGCTCGATATAGTCGATGATGTCACGGAAGATGCGGTGCTCCACCGTACCGCCATGCTCCAATGCCACGGCGTCTGCAGCGTCACTCCCCTTGCGGTTGAGCACGAGCAGGCGACACGAGTCGCGCGGCTCGGCAGGCGCTTGAGCAATGAGCTCCTCGGGCAGGTTGTAATCAAAATCATCGGTGCGCATGGTCACGATCGGCATCCCCTTTTAGTCAAAGTTCGTTGACCATCCTAGCATGACCGCACGAACTCGACGCAAAACATACGACCCAGGCCCGCCGCGCATTAAAAACGCCACGGCACCTGCGCGATGCCGTGGCGATAGCTCTAGCCGATGCGGCTGCCGAGGTGGCTCCACAGACCTTAGTAGTTCTCGGCCTTAACCTCAAAGTACGCCTGCGGATGATTGCAGACCGGGCAGACGTCCGGAGCCTTCGTGCCCACAACGATATGGCCGCAGTTACGGCACTCCCACACCTTGACCTCGCTCTTCTCAAAGACAGCAGCGGTCTCGACGTTGTGGAGCAATGCACGATAGCGCTCCTCGTGATGCCTCTCGATCTCGCCGACCTCGCGGAACTTCACAGCGAGCTCGGGGAAGCCCTCCTCCTCGGCGGTCTTGGCAAAGCCCTCGTACATGTCGGTCCACTCGAAGTTCTCGCCTTCGGCTGCGGCAGCGAGATTCTCGGTAGTATCGCCGATGCCCTCAAGCTCACGGAACCACATCTTGGCGTGGTACTGCTCGTTTGCAGAGGTCTTGCGGAAAATCTCGGCGATCTGCTCGAAGCCCTCCTTCTTGGCAACAGAAGCGAAGTACGTGTATTTATTAGTTGCCTGAGACTCACCGGCAAAAGCTGCTGCCAGGTTCTTCTCGGTCTGGGTTCCTGCGTATTTAGACATAGGTCCTCCTCTTTTCCGCGGCGGTGCCGCGCCCCGTTAACCTATGGCATTCCTACCCGGCTCATCGCGGATTGAATCGCATACGCGCCATTGCGGTGGGAGCGACACAAAGCCGTCAAGTGAAGGCGACGAATTGGGGCAGAAGGCCAGATGGCAACTGAGACAGGAGAAGGTCGTCGAGAGCGCCCACGCAACGCTGCATCGATAAATGCAATCGCCCATTTCCCAAGGATACGTTTGTGCCGATTTTGCCCCACCAAAGGATCTTTGCAATGCGAGCGAATCGTCTTGGTGAAAAAATCGAAATATGTACGATGCATGGCTCTGCAGACCGCTTTTATTCCAATGAATAGCGTTGCTTAGAGGAAAAACGCCTTATGAACAACGTTCGCAAGGCGTTTTCGAAGCGGGCAGGAGACCCAATGGCAGTCGGTCGGTCCTCGATATCGTACACATTTTGAATTATCCACCAATTCGCAGCATCCAACCTGCAGCCAAGTACCCCAAAACGCCAATATGAGAAAACCGAAGTTGTCTTGATACATTATCACAGCAGATTTGGACCTTTTTATACATTTAATACTATCGCTCTGCTTGCAGCTCGCTCGATAAACCAGCCCAACCGGAATTCGAACCGCAGCATCCAGCAAGTGAAAACCAGCCAACAAAGCAAAAGCCAATCCGAATCCAGCCCCGCATCGCATCATAGATATATCCTATATACACCGATAGATTCTTGATACTTCCCTATGACAAAAGCCGCTGCCATACTCTGTTTCACCAATCAAACTAGAGAGAGGACCATAATGTCCACCATCCATAACGCACCGTTTCGCTACGACATCGTCGGAAGCTTCCTACGTCCCGATGTCCTCAAGCAGGCCCGCGCCGACCACGCCGCAGGCATCATCGACGATGCCGCGCTCAAGACCGTCGAAGACGTTGCCATCCGCGACCTCGTAGCCAAGCAAAAGGCCGCCGGCCTCCCCGTAATCACCGACGGCGAATTCCGCCGCAGCTATTGGCACCTCGACTTTATGTGGGGGCTCAACGGTATCGAGCGCCGTACGAGCCGCACCGGCTACATGTTCCACGATGAAGAGACCACGGCAGACACCGCCGTCGTCACCGGTAAGATTTCCGGCGAGAACCACCCGTTTGTCGAGCACTTCAAGTTCGTTAAGGCCCTTGAAGAGGAAGGCCAGACGGCGCGCCAGACCATCCCCGCCCCCGTCCAGACCTACTCAGAGGTGATCCTCGACCGCTGCGACGGCCAAATCGAGAGCCTGCGCTCCGCCTACGCCGACGACGAGGCCCTCATCGAGGACATCGCCGCCGCTTACCGCACCGTCATCGCCGACCTCTATGCCGCCGGCTGCCGCAACATCCAGTTTGACGATTGCACCTGGGGCATCTACTGCGACACAGACTTCGTGGCCAAGACCGGCATGAGCCCAGTCGACATCCAGAAGGTCTCCGAGCTCGGTGTTCGCCTCAATAACCTTGCGATCGAGGGCAAGCCCGAGGACCTCGCAATCACCACGCACGTATGCCGCGGCAACTACCACTCGACGTACGCCTTCGAGGGCGGCTACGACCCCATCGCGCCCTATCTTTTCGCCGAGGAGAACGTCGACGCCTTCTACCTTGAGTTCGACACGCCGCGTGCCGGAACCTTTGAGCCGCTCAAGTACCTAGCGCCCGGCAAGAAGGTCGTGCTCGGCCTCGTGACCTCCAAGCAGCCCGGTCTTGAGGATGAAGAACTCCTGATCAGCCGCATCAACGAGGCTGCCAAGTACGTACCGCTCGAGAACCTTTGCCTCTCCCCGCAGTGCGGTTTTGCCTCTTGCGAATGCGGCAACAAGCTCACCGAAGATGAGCAGTGGGCAAAGCTCGCGCTGGTCAAGCGCGTAGCCGAGCGTGTGTGGGGCTAAGCCGCCCGTCAGCCCTCGCAATACAAACGCTCTCAATACGAAGCGCGGCGCGCAGAGCCATGGACATCTGCACGCCGCGCTTCGCTGCACCGGGAACTTGCGCCTACAGATTCTCTCGCTCAAAGGCCATGCTCATGCAGTGAGGGCCTCCCCTGCCGCGCGACAGCTCGGACGATGGAATCTCGATGAGGTCGAACCCGCTCTTATACAGAAGGTCGTTTGTGACCGAATTCCGCTGGTAGACGATGACCTTGCCCGGGCTCACGGCCAGTGTGTTGGCGCCGTCGTTCCACTGCTCGCGAGCAGCCGCCAACGGATCGCCACCACCGCACTCGTAGATTCGAACGGAATCGGTCCCAATCGCATCGGCCAGCACGCTCTCGAGTGGCATCCCCTCAAGACTCCTGATGGCAGTCGAGCCATCACTCGCCCCACGCGTTAACTCAAAGACCTTGAGCGTCTCGAGAATCCCGGGGTGCACCAAGAAGGCGTCGACATCGAGCTGGGTAAATACCGTGTCCAGGTGCATGCACGAACGCTTGCGCGGAATCGAGAAGGCCAAGATCCGTTCGGCGCCCGAGGCGGGACTCCCCCACAGCAGCGTCTTGGCAAGAGCGTCGATGCCAGCAGCATCGGTTCTCTCGGAAATGCCAATGCCAATCGTATGTGGCCCGAGCACGAGGATGTCGCCGCCCTCGATGCAACCGCCAGCCTCGCTCTCGGGCTCGTGCCACACCGGCGCACCCGCATAGACGGGATGGTACTTGAAAACGATCTGCCCAAAGAGCGGCTCGCGACGGCGTGTGACCGACCACATGCCGTTGAGCGACACGCCCTGCCCGATGATGGAAAACGGGTCCCTCGTGAAATACAGGTTGGGGATAGGGTCGATAAGAAGGTCTTTGTCCTCGCCGCCCTTTGCCGCAACGACATCGGCAAGGGAGCGACACGCCCCGCTCGCACAGAGCTCGAGCTCGTCTGCCCTGATACCTTCTATCAGCTTGTCAACAAGAGCAAGTGGGTCCTCAATCCCATCGAGCTTGTCTTTCACAACCTCGAGAATAGAAGGGGACGAAATGCCCGATTGCGCAAGCCAGCTATCCAAAAGCTCTTCTCGGGCAGCCGCGTTCGATGCGATCGACTCGGCAACAAGCTGATCTAGGTACAGGACCTCAACGTCGTTTTCGCGCAGAAGCTCGGCAAATCTATCGTGCTCCTCTTGCGCCGCGGCAAGATACGGGATGTCATCGAACAGCAAGCGCCCCATGCTATCTGGCGAGAGATTGAGAAACTCCCTGCCTGGCCGATGGAGCATGACTTTTTTCAACCGGCCGATCTCGGACCGGATATGCAGGCTATCACCCATAATTCTCCCTGATGTATCGTCTTGGCCGTATTATCCCCGCTTTGGCCACTCGATACCCGCACAAAATCGGAAGACGCTCTATGGGACAGGAGCAGACGCCGACTCGCCAGGTTTCCAAATGAAGCAGATAATCCCATTTAGAGGCACGGTCGCGGGTTCTAGATGGGATTATTCGCTTCATTTGCGCAGAGGAAATGAGGCCGGGACGGTTGAGAACGATTGCATGGCGCTCAAACCTACTTCATATATGCAGGGCGAGACTGCCCGACCGCCCCATCAGTTCCTAACATGCTCGTAAGAAAGCACGCGCGCGACGTACCGCTCAAAGTCGTCATGTAAACTTTCGAGAAAAGTATGTAAACCATCGAGGAAACCGAATCTTATAGAGGAGACCCCATGCCTCAGGATCCCAGCACCTCCCAGGACGATGTCCAGCACCTGCCCGTAGACTCGACCGAGACCCTGCCGCTTTTGACCCACGCAGACCCCGAGCAGCAGGATTCTTCCATCTCCGATGAAGAGGCTTACGCCAAGCTCAAGGCCAAGCGTGCCGAGCGCCGCCGCAAGAAGCTCATCCGCCGGGGTATTGTCGCGGGCGTCATCGCCGGCGTCATACTCATCGCCGTCGTTGCGACCGCCATCATGAGCTCGAAGCCGCAATCCGCAAACGAACCCGTACTCGAGATGGTCCAGGAAGGAACGTTCACAACCTCGGTTGAAGCAAAAGGCCAGCTCAAGCCCATCTCGGCATCGGTGGTCTCCCCCACCGTCGACGGAACCGTGGCAGAGATCAACGTACAGACGGGCCAGCAGGTCAAAGCCGGCGACGTGCTCATGACCATCAAGAATGACGACCTCGATCGCGATGTTGCAGAGGCCCAGCGCGCTCTCGCCACGGCGCAAGAAGACCTCGCCGCTGCAAAAAGGGCCCTGGCCAGCGCGCAGAGCGCACCGGCCATCGACGATGAGGGGAACCCCGTCTCTATCGATACCTCCTCGGAAGAAAGCGCCGTCTCGAGCGCCCAGCGTTCCGTGGAATCCGCCCAGGCGGCCCTCGACCAGGCCAACGCCCGCGCCGCCGAGCGCACCGTGAAGGCACCCAGCTCGGGTAGCATCGTGGAGCTCAACGCCAAGGTGGGCGCCACCGTCTCGGGCGGCATGGTTATGGGCGAAGGCGACACCAGCGGCGGCAAGCAGTGCATGCAGATCGCCGACCTCTCCAAGATGAAGGTAACGGTCCAGGTGGGCGAAAAAGACATCGCCAAGATTGCCGTGGGCCAGACCGCCGATGTCACCTACCCCGCGTTCCCCGACATCGTGAGCCAGGGAACCGTCACCGCCATCGCCTCGGTGGCGAGCAGCGATTCCGGCTACGGCGGCGACAGCGTGAACTTTGACGTCGATATTCTCATCGACGCACCCGACAATCGTTTGAAGCCCGGCATGACCGCCGAGGTCTCGATCATCACCGAGCAGCTGGACAACGTTGTCATGGTTCCAACCCTCGCGCTGATGACCGACGATGGGGACACGTACTACGTCAACCTCGCAACCGACGAGACGGGTACCGAGACCCGCCGCGTCGAGGTAACCATCGTGACCCAAAATGACGATGAGGCCGTGGTGGGCAAGGTCGAAACCGAGTTCGACGACCAGGGCAACGAGATCAATCCGAACGTTCCCGTGACCAAGCTGCGCGACGGCGACACCCTCGTGGTCGACACGGGGTCCGGCTCCGATAGCTCCGACGGCGCAGACGCCCCGGCAGATACCACCTACGAGGACATGTAATGCGCCCCGTCATCGATATCCGCAACGTGCATCGCATCTTCGAAAGCGAGGCAGGCTGCGCGCACATCCTTCATAATGTGAGCTTGGCAGTAAATCCGGGTGAGTTCGTGGCAATCACCGGTCCCTCAGGCTCGGGCAAGTCGACCCTCATGAACATCTTGGGCTGTCTGGACAAGCCGACGGCAGGCGACTACTACCTGCAAGGACTTAATGTGGCCGAGCTTGATGACAACGAGCTCACCGAGGTACGTGCCTTAAGCATCGGCTTTGTCTTCCAGAGCTTCAACTTGCTGCCGCGCCTTTCGGTCATCGAAAACGTGATGCTCCCCCTCTCGTATACCAACGTGCCGCGCTCCCAGCGCGAGATGCGCGCCGTCCACGCACTGCAGGCGGTGACGCTTCCCGTCGACCACTGGGACCATCGCATATCCGAGCTCTCGGGCGGCCAGATGCAGCGCGTCGCCATCGCGCGAGCGCTCGTCAACGATCCACCCATCATCTTGGCCGACGAGCCCACGGGCAACCTCGACTCGACCACCGGAGCCCTTGTCATGGAAACGTTCCACAAGCTCCAAGAGCGCGGCAAGACCATCGTGCTCATCACGCACGACCCCGGCATTGCCGCCGAGGCAGACCGCGCCGTGACTATCCGCGACGGACGCCTGCACGAGGGCGCCTACATACCGGGCGGAGCGCATGCTCGAGGCGCGGCCAATGCTACCGGTACCACCGGATTCCGAGCGGATATCGCCGCACTTCCCACCCTGCAGCCACGAGAGGGGGCGACGCTATGAGCACCCGCGATTTGATGCGCGAGGCACTGCACTCGCTTGAATCCAACAAGGGCCGAAGCCTGCTCACCATCTTGGGCATCGTCATCGGCATCGCTTCGGTCATTGCCATGACGTCGCTCATCGGCGGCATCCAAAACGGGCTTATCAACAGCTTGGGCCTCAACGCGGCACGTATGGTCCAGATTTACTCCTCTGAAGAACTCACCGATTCGGATGTCGAAAAACTGCGCAAGACGGTCCCTCAGATTGAGCTGATAGGCATCATCGACAACGCCTACACCGAATATCAAAAGGGCGACACCGCATACAGCATCTCGGCAGAGGGCATGGACATCCCCGTGCTCAAGATAAAGGGGCACGACGCGCCCATTTGCGGACGTTCCTACACCGAAGCCGAGGTCAAAGCCGGTGCACGCGTGGCGATGATCAGCCGTAATGGCGCCGAGCAGCTCTTTGGTCAAAACGTGGAAGACGCCCTTGGCAAGACGATCAAGGTTTCGAGCGGTGATGTGCGCATCATCGGCGTAGTCGATAACGGCGCAGAATCCTTGGGGTCGCTCTCGCTCATCATGCCGAGGACAACGATAGCTGGCCTTTTCACCGAGTCGTATAGCGTATTCCCCAGCGTGACCGCCCTCGCACGAGAAGGTGCCGATATCGACGAGCTCTGCGGCACCATCGACGCCAAGATTCGCGAGTTCAAGGGCATAAGCGGCGATGACGAGAACGGCGACGTCATGGTTAGCTCCATGAAAAGCGCCATCGACGCCATGAATTCCTTTATGGGATCATTCTCGCTCATCATGGGCGCTGTGGCGGGCATCTCGCTTTTGGTGGGCGGCATCGGCATCATGAACATGATGCTCACAAACGTCACCGAACGCATCCGCGAGATCGGCATTCGCCGCGCGCTCGGCGCGAGCAGACACGATATCACAGCGCAGTTTCTGGCCGAATCCTCGGCGCTGTGCATCACGGGCGGCATCCTGGGCGTGATCATTGGGTACCTGTTTGCCTGGGCGCTGACGCTTTTTGCCGCAAACTCTGGCATCTTAAATGAGCTTGGTGCAAGCGGAGGAATCGCCCCAAGTTTTTCCATCACAACGGTACTGCTCGCCTTTGCGGTATCCGTGGGCATTGGCGTGGTCTTTGGCTTCTACCCCGCCCGCCGTGCGGCAAAGCTCGATCCGGTGGAGTGCTTGAGGTATCAGTAAGGCGATTGTGGGTGCGGGCGGTCGTGCGCCGCAAGGTGCCATTGCTGCCTCAAAACGGGACCTAGGGGCCTAGGCGCGTCGAACGAGCCTCTCCATACTTGGTGGTAACAGCCCACGCGTTAAGGAGGCTCACCTCATGGACGAGTTCTTTGCCATCAAGTGCCAAAACTGCGGCGGTCCCATGTATTCGCACCAGGCCAATCGCTCTTTTGAGTGCGCCTACTGCGGAACGACCATACCATGGGCTCCAGGCGCGGGAGAACCCAAGAGCGCCTTGGGCATTCGACATCAAACGCTGCAAGTTGTCGACGGCCTGCTCAAGCTCACCCATGTCTCGCAGCTCGAGACACCCGAAGACCCCGATTGGTATTTCTTCAATCCCCATTGGCGCAACCAGTCGGTGCTCGAGCACCTCCTATGGGAGGATCGCGCCACCGCTTCCGAGTACCAAGAGGCAGAGCACGTAACCATTCCCTGTCCGTTTTGCGGTGCGGCTTTTGAGGGTTCATCGACGCAGCGCGTGTTCGAGTGCCCATCATGCGGAAACAAAATCGGCGTCGCCGACCTGCTTAAACCCGGCACATTCAGCAAGCGCCTGACCATGGGCGTTGGCGCGGAATACGTGCCCGAACAGGGAGTCCCGTGCACGATTACCGAGCAACAGGCACGCGCCAACGCTTTGCATCTCGTGCATCAATACCCCGATGCCTTCGCAGGTCATAATGTGGAAGACGCCATTCAAAACGACATGATGCTCTTCTACTTCCCCATGGCGCTCGCAGACCTGCGCATGATGGCGTCCTTCCCGGGCAAAGGTTTGAACAAAGAAGCGCTGGTGTATTACGAGGTGCTCGATTGGGCGTACCCCCGCGCCAATTACCTGGACATTCGCCTCATGGGCATTCTCGAACCTTTGGATTTCTCAAAGGTCGCCCCGTTTGACCCCGCCATGCAGGAGGGCGACTTCCGCGTGATCGCCGTCGATGCTTCGACCAAAGACAACGTCGTCATCGACAAGCTAGCGCTCGATATCGCGGGCAACGACGCCGAATCTGCGCTGGGATTCAACAAGAAGAGCATTCGCAAGTGGGCGCGCAAGGCGCGCAAGCACAAAGACGGCCTGATCATGGTGCCCGTGTATTTCGTCGATCGTCCGGCGGAGGACACTCGAGACGGGGAGCAGGTACGCATCGCCGTCAACGGACAGACCGGTCGCGCGGCAGCGGTGGTGTTCAGCGAAAAGCGCGAGACACATATCGTGGCGCCCCTCAATCCGAGCCTGCGCCTTTCGAGCGAAAGCACCGTGCACGCAACGCCCATCGAGGTCAAGTACGTAAAGTCGCCGTTCTTGTACCAGATCGTCCGCCGAGGCGGCGAGGGTGCTGGACAGCAAGCCGCCGCAGCAAACCAGGGTGCTTATCGAGAGGAAAAGACCAAACGCAGGGGCCTGCTCGGAGCGATTTTTGGAAAGTAGCCGAGTGACCCGGCAGAACGCTCAGCCAAGGCGCCGCCGCAGCGTATCTGCCGGCGGCGCCCCCTTTTGTTGACGTCGGTGTCGACGTCGTCCTTAACCGGCGCCACCCGGGGATGGGCAGCAGGCTTGGCGCGCTCGCGGACATACCGACCATCGAAAACGATGCTGTTCCTGGATGGGTGGCGGTTTTTGATGCATTCACGGACACGGCCCCACTCGGACCCTCGCCGCCTTCAAATGAGTGGCGGCTTTTCCAACATCTTCCGACAAGTGGCGGTTTTTGAAACGCCGCTGGGCTAAATACGGCCCGATTCCGCACGTTTTACCGCCACTCATTCCAAAATGCACGATTTACCGCCACTCGTTAACAAGAAAAGCAGCCCGGAACGCCATCCGCAGGCAACCAACCGGCGTGGGCCCGCTACGCCTCCAGAAAGGCACCCGTCTGACGACCCCACAGGCTCGCATACTCGCCGCCCGCGTCCACAAGCTGCGCATGCGCGCCGTCTTCTACGATCTTGCCGTCGGCAAGCACCACGATGCGATCGAGCGCTGCCACCGTGGAGAGGCGGTGCGCCACCACAATCGAGGTACGCCCGCGCATAAGGTTCTCGAGTGCCTGCTGCACCAGCGCCTCGGACTCGCTGTCGAGAGCGGATGTAGCCTCATCAAGCACCAGGATCGGGGCGTCGGTCAAAATGGCGCGCGCGATAGCCACGCGCTGGCGCTGACCGCCCGAGAGCTTAACGCCGCGCTCGCCCACCATGGTGTCAAACCCCTGCGGAAGGCGATCGATAAACTCGGTCGCATTAGCCAAGCGAGCCGCCTCGCGAATCTGCTCGTCGGTAGCGTCGGGACGCCCGTAGGCGATGTTCTCGCGAATGGAGCGATGGAACAGCAGCGCCTCCTGCGGCACATAGGCCACCTGGCGGCGCAGGCTTTGCTGCGTGCAACGCGAAACGTCCTGCCCATCCACAAGCACGCGACCACCCTGGACATCGTCCAAACGAAGCAGCAACTTAGTAAGCGTCGTCTTGCCCGAACCCGATTTGCCTACCAGGCCCACGCGCTGGCCTGCCGGCACATGAAGCGTAAGGTCGTCGAACACGCTCTCGCCCGAAGCGGCATCGCGGTACGCAAAGCTCAAGTGCTCGAAATCGATTGCACCCTCGCGCACCTTGAGCTCAGGAGCATCCTCGTCATCTGCCACCAGGCGTGGCTCGTCCAACACGCGCGTCATCTCGGCTGCATCGCCCAGGGCGCGGTTGATGCGCTGCATCATGGAGCTCACATAGTTGAGGCGCATGGTGAGGTTGTACGTATAGGTGAAAATCATGACGAGCGCACCGGCCGAGATGCCAAACCACGCGTTGCCGCCCGCCACGAAAACACTCACCACGGCCATAGTGACAACGATAAGGCCGGAGGTCGTGAAGTTGCGCTGCATCATGGCGTGCATCGAGACCGTCTCGGCATCGCGCGCGGCGCGGTCGGCGGCGTCGAAGAGATCGCGCTCAAAGTCCTCTCGACCGCAGGTCTTAACAGCCAAGATATTGGTCACGGCATCGGAAAGCACACCCGAGAGCTTGTTTTGCGCAGCGGACGTGGCGGCCGAAAGCGGCATGATGCGCTTGTACATCACCCAAACAAAGGCAATGTAAACGATCATGATGAGGGCCAGAATCGCCGTGAACAGCGGCACCACCGATGCCAGGGCCGCAACCGTGCAGATAACCGAGGTAATCGTAGGGATGAGCGAGTAAACGGTCACATCCACCAGACCGGTGTAGCCACTCATGAAGCGGCTCGTTTGGCTCACGAGCGACCCGCCAAAGCGACTGGTGTGAAACGTCATGGACTGGTTGGAGAGCGTGTCGAAACACAAGCGCGCCAAATGGTAATTGCCGGCGATCTCGAGCTTGTAGACGGTATAGTCCTGCAGCTTGGAGAGAACCTGGCCCAGCAGGTTGACGAGCACAAGCGCGAGAATATACGGACCAAAGACCTCGAATACCTGGTCACCCGTCACGGGGCCGGCTTGAACGCGGTCGACGATGAGCGCCATGACATAGGTGTTGGCGAACGTGAGCAAAAAGATGTAGCCCGCAGATGAGAACACCGAAAGGAAGACGATCAGCGGTTGCGTGCGCGTGACGTCCCAAAATCGCCGCAGCGTTCGACGCACGGTCGATCGCTTGAGCGGGCTGGTGCTTCGCTGAGACATGGTCTTCCTTTCGCGGATAATGGGCGATGGTTATTGTTGCACATTTAAAGGCAGAGCGGACGACGGCACAGCACAGGCGATTCGGCAGCGCCCAACGACCCGCCCCGCGACATCACGCACCGCCCGTCGAAATTCGCCCGCCGAGGCCCACCGTTATCGTCCAGAAACATCCCTGTGGCACAATTCGAGGCAGCGTAATCTAGATGCGGGGGCGAATCGCCTTGGAAATACAAGTAAATGACGATGTGACGTTGCGCGATATTCGTCAAGAAGACATCGCCGACTACATCCGATGGGAAACCGTCGAGACCGAATGGCAGCTTTGGGATGCCCCCTGGCTTTACGAGAATCGCACCCCCGAGCAATGCGAGCGCGAGCTCAAAGAATATGTCGAGAAACTCGAACGCTGGGCTTCCGAAGCATCCGAGTATTCCGATTCGAGCATTCGCAGCCGTTTTGAGATCGACTACCGGGGCGAACACGTGGGCTCCTGCGCGAGCTATCTGATTGACAGCGACTGCAATATCTTGGACGGGTGCGATGCGAAGTCCCTCGGCAGGGCAATTGGCATCTGCGTGTTTGATCCCCAACACCGCCGGCGAGGCATTGCAACCGCAGCGCTCACGGGCCTCATAGACTATCTCAAAGCCCATGGCAGCCAGCGCATCTTCACCCAAACCTGGTCGGGCAACGAGCACATGATCGCATTGGCGCAAAAGCTCGGCTTCGCAGAGTGCAGACGGAAAGAGGGAATCCGCCAGGTACGCGGCGGCACCTACGACGGATTGACCTTCGAGCTGATGCGCTAGACGAAAGGCACCCTATGCCGTCCCCTTACGGCAAGCATGCCTCGATACCATCCTTGCCTCTGAGCGCATCCACCCAGCCGCCAGGAATGCCATCGAAACCGTAGACAATGCCAGCAAGAGCGCCGGCGACCGCAGCCGTTGTGTCGGTATCGTCACCAAGGTTAACGGCCGCCAGCACGCACTCGGCATAGCTCGACGTATTGGCGAGGCACCAAAGCGCCGCCTCATACGTATGGAGAACGTATCCGCCAGAGTTAATCGAGTTGCAAGGCTTCCGGGCATCAACCCCGCCCATGGCCACGGCATCGCCAACCGGCATGCCATCGACGAGCGCCTTGGCAACGTGCACTATTCGCACGCACGCCTCGGTTGAAGTCGGATGCGCATGAGTGATGGCAGAGACGGCGCGAATCTCATCATCCGTCGCGTCAAAAAATGCCAAAGGAATCGTGCGCATAAGCGAACCGTTGCCGTTATCGCGCTCGCCAGACAGACCGTGACCTGCGATGAGCGCACGCGCCGTCGCTCCTCCTATGTCAAAAAGCCCGTCGCATGTGTAAGCGCCATCGCGATACCATGCCAGGAACCGACCACGTATGTCCTCGGTGTCGATGTGCCCCGCCTCGCGATAGCTGTCGCATATCGCGAGCGCCATGGACGTATCGTCGCTCCAAGTGCCCGCCGGCTGCCCATGCGTGCCAAAGCCGACCATCCCGGTGCACTCAAACGTATCGCGCTCGCGAAATTCAAACGGAACCCCCAGTGCATCGCCAACAGCCTGACCGTATATGCAGTCTCGAACGCCTGCCATGATGATCCTCCTTGCCCTCGGCAGCCTTCTTCCGACCTCTAGCCGACAATCAGACCAGCGTTACTCCAAAGCGACAATGTCCGTACAGGTGAGGCGGTGCCTACTATCGCGCTTCCCATCACCATAAGGATGAATATCACCCGTAACAAATATGGACATGGCGGCACCTCCTCGTGGACACATCGTAAGCTCTCGTTCGGACAAAAAAATGCGCTGGGCGCGCTGCCGTCAAGCACGCGCGCTATCAGACAAGCATCGCTCGCAGCAGCCCGAGCTCCTAGAACGGTGCCTTTGTCACACGATGGAGGCGAATCTCGTCGCAAACGGCGTCGCTACGATGCGTGAGCAGGTACTCCGCCGCATCCGCAACGTCCTCGGGCATAATCATGGGCGTCCCCACGATCTCGGGACGCACCTTGGCGACCATGTCGGTCAAAACGCCGCCCGGAGAGATAAGGTGAACGCGAACGCCATCCTCAAAGACCTCTTTGGCAAATGATTTGGAAAGACCGCACAGGGCGTGCTTACTGGCAACATAGGCGCTCTGGTTGGGATAACCCTCATGGGCAACGACGGAGCAGACGTTGATGACCTCGGGCGCCGGCGATGCCTTAAGGAGCGGCAACGTCTCGCGCATGAGGATGAACGGGGCGCGCACATTCGTTGCCATTACGGCGTCGAACTCTTCGGTCGACACACCCTCCAGCGGCCCCGACTGCACAACACCGGCGTTATTCACCAGAATATCGAGCCCGCCGGTTGCGCGAATATACCCCACAAGTGCCAAAATGCTGTTCTCGTCTGTAAGATCACAGGTGACGGTCTTGGTAGAGCCCGAACAAAGAGCGGCCGTCTCACTGAGCGTGGCGCCGGTCCTGCCCACCAGGACAACGTTGCAGCCCAGCTCGCTCAACCGCTGGGCAACGGCTCTGCCAATACCCGAGCCCGCCCCGGTAATCAAAGCTCAACGTCCTTCGATGCTCGTTTTCATTTTGACTCCTCCTACTCGATGTCCTTGCAGGTTTTGCTATCTGCATCATAGGGCCGGTAACCTTTCTATTTTATTTCCAGCGCTGAAATAGTGGAAAGCACTGTAAAAGCATCGAAAGCAAGGGGCATCGGCTGCTCAGGAAGCTCAAGATCAGCCCGTATTCCGTCAACGACAAGATGGTCCGTCAATGGAAGGACAAGGACTCCAGCTGGTGGGGCGCACAGTAAGACCCGACACGTCTGAGGGAAAAGGCACACTTTACATGAACCGCATGGGTGGCGACGGCGATGTCTTCATGTATGCCACCCGCGAGCAACCCTCAGCAACCCACTTGCGTGATTCTTGGGTTCTATATCTAGAAGTGGCGCTGGGCGTGGGGTTAGGCCGGAACTTGTCACGCCTCCCAACGTCGTTCCGGTGACAAAAAACGGTTATGGGTAGGGTGCAGCGAAAAACGCGAGTAGATCCGTTCGCGAGGGCACGTTTCCTGAGGAAACGCGCCCGGAAACAAGCATCTACTCAGCAGTTTGATCTAGACCTACCTATAACCGTGTTTTTTGGAGCAGACGGGACTTCTCCGCTTTAACAAACACCGACTTCGCCAAAATCGTCGACATCAAGGTCGATATTGCAAAGAATGCCGGATTGGCACCACCTCAAACGCATCGTACAGAAACAGGGGGCTTCCGCCCTCCAGCCTTCGAAGCTGCCCTCCTTCGCGCTTCAATAGACGTCTTTGATACCATGCGCTCAGCGCCGTCAACCCACGATTCCAGCAACCCTGCCTCTATGAGCTGACCCGCACAAGCTAGAGATATTCCAAGCTCCTCTGCCGCATCCGATAAGGTCATGGCTGGAATATCCTTGAGGCCGCAGTCGACCGCCACCGCAATGATCCTCCCGCCGTTCTCAGGATTGTGCCCGAAGCTCATCGGTGGCAGCTCACAGTAGCCCATAAGTGAGTCCAGCACTGTCTCCTTAAGCCAGTCAGCGGCGCTCGCAACAGCATTCTCAAGATCGCCGCCAAACGTTGCGCCCTGTATCGGCGGACAGGGAAAGGCATCCACATAGCCCCCGTCGCCATCAAAGAACTCAAATTCCCAAACGTAAACCATATTCATGGCTCCATATCAACATGTTTAATTAACGGATGATTGACGCCGCTCAAAATGTCGGAAGGACGCCCGTAGCCCGCCTGCAGCCACATAATCCGCATCCGATATCAACCTGCGTTTACCCATAAGCCCACGATCCTTAATCCGGTATCCTCGCCGGGCAGCAAAGCCAGCAGTTAGAACGTCAATTCAAAACGAGAACCTTACGCATAAGCCTCTTCGGGAAGCTCACCGTCAATTGCCGCGTACGGCCGCCCATCGCGATCTTCCCAGCTTGCGCAGACGTAATCGTAGCCTCCGAGCTTCTCGTCCTCTCCGCCTAGCCAGATTGGCTCGAATTCGGCAATCCGCTCGTTCGGCACCACCCAGCCGAACATATCCCAGCAGTACTTGCCGCCGATAACCTGTTGATGAACATCAATCGTATCGAAGAAGAATCCCATGTTATGAGGTGCAAGCTGGGCGTTGAGCAAGTCAACTGAATCGATGACGTAGACGCTCCACTCGCCATGTAGGTCATTTTCGTATCTTATGCCAGTGTGCGGTGCGACAGCAGACATTGCAATCCTCTCCTATCAGAATGCTGCAAGCGATACGCTCTTTTCCAGATTGGCAACCGCGTTTTCCCATCAAGGCCACAAGATGCTTTTCAGGCATGGCGATTCCAATCCTAGAAGAAAGCGACGCCTTCCTTGTCCCGTATCCCTTGCTTCGTATCTTATCCGGCCGTCAGGACATAACTGTTTTATCTAATTGTTGGTTTGGTCAATGCCCCTCCGCAGCAGAGGGCAAAACAAGACCGTGCAATGATTCCGGGGGCGAGGCGAGCACACCCGATAAGACTCATCGACAAGCATTGTGCCTCAAGAAAGGACTACCTATTAGCAGGCGCATCATTCATGCAAGCGCACAAATCGACGCAGACTTGCGCATCGTCTCGACGCGAAAAGAACGAGGTGCGCAAAACCGAAGACGCGTTTTACGAGAACCGCCCGTACGTCTCGCAAATAAGAACTCCGTCAGCGGTGCATTCCCGAATGATACAGTTGGTCGCAAGCGTCTCATCAACAATGTCGCCCGCATCGTTCAGATAGACGACCTCGGAGTAATCACCGCCGTTTGGCGTTTTCTCGTCAATGCGCTGAGTCGTCGTCATGCCTCGCCCTCCAAGCATGGTCGATGAAAAGATCTAAGCATCGTCCCACAGAACCGAGCACGCCGCTTGGTGGCGGTATTTACGATTGTAGCCTAGACGGAAATCGCCAGCTTTACTGGTTATCCCTAGTCCCCCGCTCCTGACGATTCGGGGCAGGACGAAAAGGACCACGCCCAAGGCGAACCCGATCGCATCTCCAATGACTGCCAGTCCCCTGCTAAACTAGAACAGAAGGGAAGCCGCCCAAAGGCGACCACCTTGGTTACTTGCCCCCCTGAAGTGTCTACCATCGCTCTTGGGGGGGACAGCCGCTCTTTCAGCTTCCCCAAAAGCCAGTCGAGCAGCTTGGCCATCAGGGCCTCTGCCGTTTGATTACCAGTTAGATCGGAACTGCTCCAAAACACCGGCTATCGCCTCAGAAACACAAATCTAACTAGCCGCACGAATGACAAAGAGCTCAAACTAGACAGAAGCAGAACCAAAACTTCAAAAACACTAGCATTACAATCTCGCGCCCATCCCTCTATCGCCAGCAAGAAAAACAGCAGCCCCATCCATAACGTCACAGAAGAAATCAACTTTGCATAAGGACGTATATCAATCTCCCTCTCCCTTTTTGTGACATCATATCCAGCAATTGAGCAGAGCCATCTTCCTCTTCTATATTGGATAGAAAGGACAATCAAAACAATTGAAGTCATCAAGCAGACAGCATCCTCTGTATCCACAAGCCCCCCTTGCTTTCCATCCTAGTTGCGCATTCACAATCGAATCGAACCAAGCGTGCGCTACTCGATGGCAACCGCCTTCGTATAAACCACAGCCGCGGCAGCAGCATTAACGACCGCGCCGTAGTTAACACCAACTACAATGTCATAAACTGCAACTGCCCAAACTGCAGCCGGAAACATAGCGACTCCCACCTTCGAATCTGAATCTAGATTACTCCCATCTATAAACCAACTAGGCCAACCTGCGGATCAAAATCATCCATTATTTGCCTTTTCTCAAACTTGCCAACATTCTCGTTTGATTACCAGTTAGATCGGCACTGCTCCAAAACACGGCATGCGCATAAAACATGAACCATGGTAGCCATGGTTTTAGCATCGTCTGTCCGCCTGACTGGACCAATGCTAACTGGGTGGGTCAGTAGTCGAAGTGTTCGAGCTCGGAAGTCGGATATGCCTGTGTCCAGTGATGCGGTTGCAGGTCGTCCAGCCGAAGGAACGGGATACGTCCGTCGTTTGTGTGACCGGTAATGGCGCATCGAACGTCATTTCCCCAATATCTCAGTCGCTCTTGGCAGATGCCGCATGGAGAAAGCACTATGAATGGGCTGTTTTCGCTGTCTCTCACCAAGCAGATGGTGTGGGTAATCCGCTGATTGAGTTTCATCGCCTCGCACATCGCGCCCGTTTCGATGCACAGTGATGCCGAGGCGTTTGGCGTCTCGATCGCCACGCTGGTTACGATTCGTGCGGGCGTATCGTCTCTGCATTCCAGTCGCATTGCCGCTGCTCCGCCCCATCCGGAGGGGAAGCGTTGTTTGATAAGTTCCGCAGCACTTCGATAGAGTTCGTCTTCGATGAGCCGCTCCTTTTCGTCCATGCGGGGATTTGTCCTCCTTTTCGTTGTTTGATTACCAGTTAGATCGGCACTGCTCCAAAACTCTATTCCGAGCCTACGGTAGATATGCTCAAGAAAATCGGACGGCAGCAGAATCCCGTATTCTCTGACATAGTAGGCAAGAGGCTCACCCCATACGTACGTGCCATCAGAGCGGCAGTTCATGCAGTATGTCTTGACCTCCTCGCCGGTGAAACAGTCGGTCATCTTGCCCGAAGTGAGGGCAAGGGCCTCGTTTGAGCGAAGATATGAGACGACCTCGTCCTTGTGGTCAACCTCGGCGTAGTTGATACAGGAGGCGTCCTTGTCCTGGTTCGCAAGGATTTCATCCGTGGACTCATACATCATCGTCATCACCGCCATTTGGCTTAAAGAGACGCCATCTCCTGGTTGGTTTCATTTTGCCCTCCGCGACATCATAGTACTCCTTGTCGGTCGGCGAGAGGATTAAGCGACCATCCTTCTCAACATAGACCGTAGAGTCCGGGGTGAGAACGTCGGCGCCTAACCTGTCGGCCACGCACCGCGCGAGGCCGTTGTCGTACCTCCCCGCCTCGCAAGCCACGATGCGGATGGGCTGACCCTCATACGAGGGGTCGTCCTCGAGCGCCTTGACCAGCTCGGCGAGGCTCATCGGGATGCCGTCGCCATCGTCCATGTCGGTGTAGATGAGCTGGTAGCCGTCGGAGTGGGCGCGGATATCATAGTGGCCATCGAGCGGCTTGACCATGCTCATGCGACGGTACAGCTCAGTGCTCCTGTTGAGTTTGATTACCAGTTAGATCGACACTGCTCCGAAACCGTACGCTGTTTGTCGATGACGAAGTCCCCGCCATTGACGAGAAGACAGGGCGTCTGCAAATCATAGGACTTCCCGACCTCGACACTGGCCTTGAGATATAGAACGTTGCTATTGCGAAGAGCGAGAACACCATCAGCAAGCACATCGGAAAATCGAAGAAGAAGAAGCGAGGCTTCAAGCAAATCGTCATCGACGTGAGCGAGAACCCAAACATCTCCGATGAACGGGCTAGAGACATGATTGCAAACAGCTTGCGGCGGCATTCAATGCAAAGCGCGTTAATGGTCAATCACCAAGGCGATATAGAAATGGTGGTTCGCCCATAAAAAGAAGAGGGGCTCATACCGCTACGGCGGCACAAGGCCCTCTTCAATTTAAATAGTACCCCACATCGGGGCGTGGCGGAATAGGCAGACGCGCGTGCCTCAGGAGCACGTGAGCACCACTCGTGCGGATTCGAGTCCCGCTGCCCCGACCATCCACGGAAACATGGCCCCGCACGGGACCTCTTTCATATCGTTTGATTACCAGTTAAATCGACACTGCTCCAAAACGGGTCTCCCCCGGCCTCTCCCGTCGTCGGCGCTTTTACCACGCGGGGTGGCCGCCGGCTTCCCGCGCGCCCAGGGTTGCGACCCCTGTCCCTCGAAGCGCGCAGGCGTGATAGGCATATGGTCGCGCTGCGGTCACGCGGCATGAAAAAAGGCCCCGCCGGGGCGGGGCCTTCGAAACGCTCTATGAAGTTGAGGCCAAGCCGTTCAGTACCTTATGCGCGGTCGCCATTCGTAGTCGGACTCGACCATCCTGGCGCTTCCGTAGTGACCGGCGAGAATCTTCTCGGCGGCTTTGAAGGGGTCGACTCTTCCGGCTACCACGTCGTCCATTTTCTCGTAGCCGTTGCGGATGACTTCGCGGACCTCGATTTCGAGCGGCGTCAAATCTGCGGCATCGCATGGTCTAATGAAATAGCGAGCTGTTAGGTTCTCTCGCTCTTTGACAATCTCATATTTCGCCATTCCGCCGCTCATGCGGAAAACCTCCCAAGCATCGACGGGACCCTTTTGGTTGCCGATTCAATCGGCAGCGATCAAAACCGACGCTCTCGCGTTTTTCGGTCGATAGCAACTTCTTATTCAGCTATCCCAAGCTTGCAATAGATGTGCTCAAGAAAATCGGATGGCGGCAGGATTCCATATTTGTCAACATAGTAAGCAAGGTGCTCGTCCCAGGCATAAACCCCGTCCGTGCGATAGTTCATGCAGCAACTCTCAACGCGCTCCCCCGTATATTCATCCGTCATCCTGCCAGATGTCATGGCCATAACTTCGCTGGCCTGCAGATAAGCAATAACCCTGTCCCTGTGAAGAACAGGAAAGTAGCCTTCCGCTGCAGTCTGAGTATCCTGAGCGGCAAGAATATCAACGGTCAACTCATAAATCACGCTTATCACCGCCATTATCAAATACGTCTGGCAACCAATCAGATTGGAGCGATTCTAAATCCCACGGCCCGATCGATACGGTCGCAGAGCAGCGCCAGCGACTGAATGATGCACTATCCATCCTCCAGCACCCTCGCTTTATACTTTGCCGTAATCTCTTGAGTGACCTGCTCGCAGGTCTTTTCGCCAGACGCCATAGCCGCTAAGTTCTTGTAGCAGTCTCGCGACAGCGGCATGTTTTCCAGAGCCATAGTCGCAGCGACCTGCTCGATCAACATTTCCTGTTTAGCCCCTATGCCTTCGCTTGCCATCGCAGCACCCTTCTTCCCAATTCGCTTGAATACCAGATGGATTGGCACTGCGCGCCAAACACGACCCGGTAAAGCAGAATTGTCCGCTCCCCTCACGGGGTACCTTGACCCGGCAAGAATCTCGCGGGGAGACCCTTTTGCTTGCTATAAGCATGATAGAACGCGGTGCGGACACGTTATTTGATGGCAAATGGCGGAGCGGTTGAAGCGAGCGGAGCCCTGTGCTCACGCCGACCTCGCCCCGCCGCACGACCGATGGCAAAGACGCCGATGACCCAACAATCGGCAAGCCCCCGCTTGTTTGATTACCGGGCAGACCGGCTCCACCCCAAAATGGCAAGCAACGCTGATGCCCGGCGACTACTCCTTGACCTCGACGAGCAGCTCCCTGAACTTCGCGCGGTATTTTTGCCAGACCTTGCGCGCCGGCTCGTTGTACTTGTTGCTCAGGCAATTCTTCGGAAGCGGCGGATACTCGATGTTTTCAAGCTCCGCATGGAGCTCGTCGTTGAGCCTGGCGCACTCCCCTGCCCTCGATTCTGGCAGCTCATAGGTCTTTCCGTCTATAACGAATCGCTCCGAGCTCATCGAGTCCTCCTCATGGTCAGATGCCACTAGGTTTGATTATCAGTCAAATCGACGCTGCTCCAAAACGCGCACGCCACTACTCAAAACTAATCTCCTTACCGGTGAAGTCTCCGGAAGCAATGATGTCGACGGCGTGCCTGTCCTTACCCATGACCGGGAAGGCCTCGTGCCTCTCGCCGTCAATTATGGCGAAGCGGAAAACGTGGACGGGAATCGCCCCGTCGAACCAGACCGTAGTCACGGGCCGGTAACCGGCTTCGACCGTAACGCAATCAGTGATTTTCATCGTCGCTCACCCCAACCTCTTTCAGCCTGTCCCAACAGTCCTTGAGATTCTTCGTTTAACCATCAATTAGATTGGCATCACTTCAAAACAGAAGTTCAATCGGCTCCTCAATGGTGCGGTAAAATTCGTCGTAAGAGTCTTTTGCTTCTTGCGGAGCATCGTCCTTGATGTGATATCCACGTCCATCTTCAAAAAAGTGAAGTCAATTCCTTCATCCTCGGGCGTTGTATACCAATCTTTATTTTGGAGGAATAGCGGTTCGGTCATCGTCATCGTGCGCCTCAGTTCGACTATAGCTTGTTGGCCTTCAGGTTTGATTATCAGCTAGATCAGCACTATTCCAAAGTGCGATGAAGTTGCACGTCAACCATCGAGCAGTGCATCAGTACCTTATATACGGGCGCCATTCGTAATGGGACTCGACCATCTTGGCACTTCCGTAGTGATCGGAGAGAATCTTCTCGGCAGCCTTGAATGAATCGATGGAGTTCCCGACCTTTCCCGCGTATTCTGGCGTGATGAAAGCATCAAGGATGACGCGCTCGGCCTCTTTTTTCCTCTTCCGTCAGGTCGACAGGCTCTTTCGTGCCACCGAACAATCGCGCGGAAAAACACCCTTGCCCGTCATCTATGGCGTATGTCGCAAAGTTGAGTCCCATATTCAGAACCTCTCAGTCATCGACGGCTTAATTACCGGTTGGATCGTCGCCACTTCAAAACGACTTCTAATCTAGAAAACATGACATCGCCTAGCGCACGATTCGGTTCGGCTTCCAGGAGTAGTTCGCCTCTATCATCCTGGCGCTGTCGTAATGCTTAGCAAGTATTTCCTCCGCAGCCTTGTACAGGTCTATCGAACGGCCAACCTTGCCTACGTATTTAGGCTCGCAGAAGCCAGCCATGATAACGGCCTCGACCTCGATTTCATCGGCGGTTAGGTTGCAGAGCTTGTCCGAGCACTCAAAAAGACGAGCCATGAAGCGCCTTGTCCCGTCAACTATCTCGTATACCGCATGATCTTTCATTTTCAGCCAACCCCCATCGTAGTTTGATTACCAACAAGATCAGCACTGCCCCAAAGCATTGCGGCACTGCGCACAAAATACGACTTGGTAAAAGCAGATTCAGCCCATACCACACTTCAACCCGCCAGAAGCCTCCACAAGAAGGCTCCTTTGCCATCTGCATGATAAAACGCGGCGCGGACACGTGATTTAATGATAGGCGTCAGGGTGTTTAACGGAAGTGGCACTCCCACAGCCGCACCAACCCCTACCTCCGCAATCAATAAATATGGTTATAGGTAGGTTACGGCAAAGGGCCTGAGTAGAACCCGTCTTCAAGAACCATTCTCCTGGGAAAACACGCACGCAAACGATCCTTTACCCAACGCCACCTCTTCAACCTACCCATAACCGTGTTTTCGCCCGGGCACCCACCCAACACGCGCGGCAAACCCAACCCAGAACACAAAAAGCCGGCCCCTCTGCCCGCGCGCCCGCCATGCAGGCGGTACTTGAGCAAAAGGACCGGCTAAAACCAGCTCATCAGGGCAGGGCAACGCGCCTCAAACCCCATCGGCACTTACAGCTTGCCGAGATATTTCTCGAACTGCGACTTGAAGCCAATATGGTCGGGCGCCTGGCTCGGCATCTGCGGGAAGGCATCGTGACCGGGCAGGTTGTTGGCCTCAATGAACAGCGGGCCGTCCTCGGTAATGGCAACGTCCCAGCCCACATAGCCCATGCCCGGGATCTTTGCCGCAGCCGCATGGCACAGGTCCATGACCTTGTCCCACATGGGAATCTGATAGCCGGGCAGTTCGGTGCCGGAGCGCGGGTGACGCTCGTACACATGGAACTCCTTGTCGCAGGCAGGGCCCGCAATCTTTCCCGTCTCCAGGTCCACCACGGCATACATGCCACCGGCGTTGATGTTATCCACAGGACGGTCGCTGTTACCCATACGGATGCACGCGTAGATCACATGGGGCTCGCCGCCCTCGGGGCGCACCGTGTACACGCGGATGGTGTTCACCGAACCCGGATAGATCTTTGCCATGGCAGGATGCTGCACCACCACGTCCTCGATCAGATCGGCACCCGAACTCTTCAGGTAGTCATACAGAGCATCCAGCGAATCAAAGTCCGCCACCTTGAGCTTCTCCACACCCTGGCCGCAGCACAGGTCGCTCGGCTTGGCGATGATCTGCTCGCGACCCTTCATAAAGGCCAGGAACTCTTCCTTGGAGCTGGTGGAGAAATGCAGCCAGCCACGATGCAGGTACTCGTTAAAGAACTCGTAGAACTCGTTCTTATTATCCACCAGGTGGTAATATTCCGGATTATTCAGACGGCGCACGATGGTGTTATTGACCCCTCGCGTCACGAAGGTGGCGCGCTGCGCGTCGTTCATGTTGTAGAACTCCAGCAGCGAGTAGTCCTTGTAGCCAGCGCCAAATTTAAAGCCGCACTTCACCACGTCGGCAAATAGCCACACGCGGTTCTTGCCGCTCTTCTTGTGGCAGTCCCCCACCGTTTGGAACAGCGCACCGTAATCCATGTGCGCGATACAACGAACGATATAACCCAGTTTGCCCATAATGGCTCCTTGAATGCTTAGATAACCCAACGTGAGTATATGCCGCCGCATGCCTGCACGGCATGGCGGCACACATCCTTAATAGTCCACAGCGCCCTCGCTGGCCATCCACTCGCTTTGGAACTCGGCGTAGCGGCCCTCGATAATCGCCTGGCGGGCACGGCGCATCAGGTCCAACAGGAAGTAGATGTTGTGCTCGGAAAGCAAGATGCCGCCGAGCATCTCCTTCTGCGTGACCATGTGACGGATGAGGGCACGGCTGTAGCCGCCCGTGCACACCGGACAGGTGCACTTGGGATCGATGGGGCCGTCATCGTGCGCGAACTTGGCGTTGCGGAAGTTCAGGCGACCCTGGCTGGAAAACGCCGTGCCCATACGGCCCGTGCGCGTAGGCAGCACGCAGTCGAACATATCGATGCCCACACCCACGCCGCGCACCAGCGTGGTGGGGTTGCCCACGCCCATGAGGTAGCGGGGCTTGTTGCGCGGCATGTACTCAGAGGCCAGCGGCGTAAGCGTCTCGAACATCGTCTCGTGGTCCTCGCCCACGGAGTAGCCGCCGATGCCGTAACCGGGAAAATCGCCGCACTCTTCCAGATGCTTGAGCGAGCGCACGCGCAGATCCAGATGCATGCCGCCCTGAACGATGCCAAAAAGAGCCTGGTCGGGACGCGTATGCGCGGCGTAGCAGCGCTCGGCCCACTTGCTCGAAAGCTCCACGGCACGCTCCACGTAGGCGCGCGTTGCCGGGTAGCCCGGGCACTGGTCCAGCTGCATGCAGATGTCGCTTCCCAGCTTCATGGCAATCTGCATGTTGTCCTCGGGCGTCCAAAACACATGACGGCCATCGTAGTCGGTCACGATAAAGCGCACGCCGTCGTCGGAGAGCTTGACCGCATCGTTATGGCTAAAGACCTGGAAGCCGCCCGAGTCGGTAAGGATGGGTCCGTGCCAGTTCATGAAGTTGTGGAGCCCGCCCAGCTCGTCGATCAGGTCCTCACCCGGACGCATGCTCAGGTGATAGGTGTTGGCGAGCACGATCTGCGCACCCAGCGCCTTGACCGTCTCGGTGGGAATGCCCTTGACGTTGGCCTTGGTTCCCACGGGCATGAAGATGGGCGTTTTGACATCGCCGTGCGGCGTGTGCAAGACGCCCGCACGCGCGTGCGTCTTGGGATCTTCGGCCACGATGTCGTATTTGAAGAGGGACTGATCCATGTATTGGAGCTCCTTGCCGATATGCATGTACGTGCAGTAGTTTCGCACACAAAAACGGCGCGGGAGCAAAACCCGCGCCGTCTACATAGCGTTTCTGCGTGAAGGGCGGCGAGCGTCGGCGCGCCAGCCCCAGTCGCCGTCCTACGCCGAGAGCTCGTCGGCAAGCGCCGCGATCTGTGCGCGCGAATCGTCGTTGAGCGCACCTAGGACGGTGACGCCCGCCTCGGTAAAGGTGATGTCGGAGAGCTCGGCAAGCTGCTTCTTCATGACCTTGGCGGCCATGGGCATCCAGGAGCCGCCCTCGACCAGCGCGATCGTGCGGTTCTGGTAATTGTGCTCTGCCAGCGTGTGGATGAAGGTGCTCATGAACGGGAAGATGCCCGTCGCGTAGGTGATGGAGCACAGGACCAGGCGATCGTAGCGGAAGGCGTCCTCCACGGCCTCGGCCATGTCATCGCGGGCAAGGTCAAAGAGCGAAACCTTCTGGCCACGCTCCTCAAGCGCTGCGGCAAGCTCCTCGGCAGTCTGCTTCATGTGGCCGTAGACGCTCGCGTAGGCGATGGTCACGCCGCGGTCCTCGGGCTGGTAGGAAGACCAGGTGTTGTAGGTCTCCAGGTAGCAGCCCAGGTTCTCCTTGAGCACGGGGCCGTGGAGCGGGCAGATAACCTGGATGTCGAGGCCGGCGGCCTTCTTGAGCACAGCCTGCACGTTCTTGCCAAACTTGCCCACGATACCAAAGTAGTAGCGACGCGCCTCGCACTCCCAGCCCTCGGGGTCCTCGATGTCGTTGGCGCCGAACTTGCCAAAGCCGTCGGCCGAGAACAGCACCTTGTCGTGCGCGTCGTAGGAGAACATGACCTCCGGCCAGTGCACGTTAGGTGCCGCCACGAAGGCAAGCTTATGAGCACCGAGGTCAAGCTCGCTGCCCTCCTTGACAACTACGCTGCGGCCGGCAAAATCGGTGCCAAAGTAGTTCTTCATAATCTTGAAAGCCATGGCAGAGGCGACAACCTGAGCCTCGGGATAGCGCTCCATGAAAGCGACGATGCCTGCGGAGTGATCGGGCTCCATATGGTGAACGATCAGATAATCGGGCGTACGGCCGTCGAGCACGGTCTCGAGATTGCCCAGCCACTCATTGACGAAATGGGCATCGACGGTATCGGTGACGGCAACCTTGTCGGAAAGAATCACATAGCTGTTGTACGACATGCCGTTTTCGCTCACGTCATACTGGCCCTCGAACAGGTCGATGTCGTGATCGTTGACGCCGATATAGCGGATATCCTCGGTAATCTCCATGATGCTCCCATCTCGAGCTGAGCCCTGAATTCGTCATGCATTCTACCACGCATGGGGTATGGCACCGGAGTTGTCACAGGGTATGCGCATGAGCGATCCCGCACACGGCATGGTTCTCGCTACTAGAGACGAAAACGACGCTCGATAGCACGGCCCGCAGCGGTGAGTCCCATGACGATAAGGTAGTACACGACGGCCACCGCCAGGAACGGCTCGAATGCGCGGTACGTCAGCGCCTGCACGCTTTGGGCCGCGCGCATCATGTCCATAAGGCCGATCGTGGCGACAAGCGATGAGCTCTTGAGGAGGGTGATGACCTCGTTCACAAGGGCGGGAATCACCGAGCGCAACGCCTGGGGGATAATAATCAGGCGCATCATGGTGCCATACGGCAGGCCGATGGCACGCGCCGCGTCGTACTGCCCGCGGTCGACGCCCTCGATGCCGCCACGCACGGTCTCCGAAACCGTCGCCGAACCGTTGAGCCCCAACGTGATGACGCCGGCGGCGAACATCGAGATTTTATAGCCCGTGAGCTGCGGCGTTGCAAAGTAGGCCATAAAGAGCAAGACGATGAGGGGCACGCCGCGAAAGATCGACGTATAGAAGTCGAGCACCGCGCGCAACGGGCGGCAAGGCACCACCTTGAGCACGGCGATGGCAAAACCCAGCGCAAGCGCGATGGCAAGGGCCGCGACCGTGACCTCGCAGGTCACGGCCAGGCCGTCAATAAACATCGATATGTATGGTTCCAGAAGGGAGAACTTCATCGTCATGCACGCGAGCCTAATCGGAGCGGAGCGGGCGGTTATTTGCCCTGGGACTCGACGGTCGAGGTACCGGAGGCGGAGAAGTCGCCGTTCCACATGAAGTCGGCACCCACGTACTGCTCGATGTACTTGTCGATCGTCCCATCCTCAAGCATCTCGCCGATGCACAGATCGAGCTCGGTCACGAAGCTCGCGCCCTTGTTGGCCATCAGGCGGTAGACGCCCACATGATCGCGGGTCTCGACGCGGTCGAGCAGGCCAAGCACCAGGCCCTCGTTGGCATCGCGCATGGACTGGCCCTCGGCACCGTCGCACAGGTAGGCGTCGATACGGCCGGCAAGCACCTCCTGCAGGCACTGGTCGCCGCCGTCATAGGTGTGGACATCGGCGTCCGGCATGACCTTGGTAACGAACTTGTTCTGCACGGTACCGGTAGTGCAGGCGATGGACTTGCCCACAAGGTCCTCGACACTCGTGATGGGGTCCCCGCCCATGGTGAGCACGCCCACGAGCGGCTGATAGTAGCCACGCGTGAAATCGTAGGTCTCCTCCCGTTCCTCGTTGGCGCTCATCGCCATGGTGAAGGCAGTATCGTTGCCCTGGATGGAGGCAAGCGTAGCGGCAAAGTCCTGCGGCTCGAAGGTGTAGGTGAAGCCCAGGCGCGAGGCCATCTCGTCGGCGATGGCGATGTCGAGGCCCACAACCTTGTTCTTGCCGTTCGCATCGGTATCGATATAGCGATACGGGGCAAAGGCATCATCGCCCACAAAGGTGAGCTTTGCGCCCTTGATGCCATCGGCGGCCGTCGCAGTGGAGCCGGATGCGGCCGAGCCGGTGCCACCGTTTTGAGCGGAGCAACCCGCAAGGGCAACGACGGTGCCCCCGGCAAGCAGTTCGACAAAATCGCGGCGGGAGATGGAGCGAGACATAGTAAAGCCTTTCGACGAAAAGATGCAGCGCGCGCTAAGGCAGCACGCTCCATTCTACGGCGAGGCGGCACGCGTTGCACCCAGCAGCAAAAAGCAGCCTGAAGGGCACATGTTTTACGCGCGGCGAACACGGCGCTCAAGCCCGGGTCGGGTCGCCACGCCGAGGCCGTGCCCAACCGGCAGCAGTCACACGTCCATCGCCGACGGCGGCGTCACACCGGGGCCGTACGCCAGCTCCGCACGAAAATGGACCCCGCGCGAACGCAAGGTCCATCGACAAGCAAACGATACGAACAGCCGTCGCCCTACGGACGCTGGCCCATGCCGCCCTCGAGGGTGACAGTCTCGCCGTTCATGTACTTGAAGTCGGGACCACACAGCTGCACGACCACGCGGCCGATCTCCTTCTCGACGTCGCCGTAGTGGCCCGCCGGCGGCATGTGGACGTTGGCCTTGAACGCCTCGGGATACGCAGCCTCGAAGTTCTCGAGCTGGGCCGTCCAGGCAAGCGGGCACACAACGTTGACGTTGATGCCGTCGGGGCCCCACTCGTTTGCAGCCACGCGTGAAAGACCGCGGATGCCTTCCTTTGCAGCCGCATAGCTGCACTGACCAAAGTTGCCAAAGAGGCCGGCACCCGAAGCGAAGTTCACCACGGAGCCCTTGGTCTCCTTGAGGTGCGGGTAGGCCTTCTGCATATACAGATAGGTTGCATAGAGGCCGGAGTAGATGGCGAGGTCGAACTGGTCCATCGTGTGATCGGCGATGGTCACGCCCGAGGCGGAAGCCTGCGCGTTGTTGACCACAGCGTCGATGCGACCGAACTCCTCGATAGCCTTGTCGATAACGTTTTGGACCACGGCCTCGTTATCCTGGCCAGCCGAGACGTCTGCCTGCACGGGCAGCACCTTGATGCCAAACTCGGCCTCGAGGCTTTCCTTGGCGGCCTCGAGCTTGGCCACGTTGCGGCCGGTGATGACGAGGTTTGCGCCCTCCTTGGCAAATGCGATATCGATGCCGTAGCCAATGGACCCAGCGCTACCGTCCTTGAGTGTTGCCTTGCCGCCGCCGGTTACGATCACGGTCTTTCCGTCAAACAGTCCCATGTGATACTCCTATCGCATCGAAGCTTCAAATCTCCACGGGCAAGGGTCCGTGGTTCAAACCATCAATGTAGCTGAGCGTTTATTCGTCCGCCGCCGAAAAAGAGACCGAATGGGGCGAAAGGCAACACGTATCCGGCATTCGGTGTTCACGCGCGGGTATAAGATTGAACAAAACGATTGTAGGGTGCGCCGTGCCCGCGCACACAGATAGGAGCGCCATGAGCGAAGACATCAAGACGCCGAATTCGCAGGTAGATGTAGACAAATTGGAAGAGACGGATACCGAGCAGAACAACCCGGACCAGGTCGAGAGCATCGAAGCCGCAACGGACGATGCGGCTCGTCCAGAGGATGCTGCACTCGAGGACGACTCCGCAGGGGCCAGCAACGACCGCAACGACGATGAGCATGCCGACAGCGCAAGCGAGCCGGCGGACGAAGAGCGCGCAGACGATGAGGACGCCAACGACGAGGACGAGCCGATAGGCGAAGAGTGCGCCGACAACGAAAACGCGCCGGATGACGAAAAAGCCGTCACCGATGAGCAGGCCGTACCCGACGAGGAGGGCAGTCAGCAAGACAGCGCTCCCCTCGCCCTCGACGGCACGCCCGTACTCGATGACGTCACCGCCACCGTATCTGATACCGAAAACATCCCGCGCTTCCTCACACGCGACCAATACGAGCAGGTTGGAGACGATCCCGAACCCCTACCCCCGGGATTCGAGGTCATCGACGGCGGCATCTCGGCAGCGAACAAAGGCCGCGCGCCCATTGTCCCCGAAGCCGCCGCCACCGGACCCAGCATCGAGAACCATGACGCCAAGCCGGAAGACAGTGCCGCACAGGCGGTTGCCAAAGCCGGCGCCGCCATCGCAGACGCAGCCGCAAGTGTGGGCTCCATGCTCTCCCAAGGCATGGGCGCCGTGCGCGAGGTGAATGCAGCCAGGCGTGCGCACAGCGAGGCGCGCGATCATCTTGACGAGCTCTCGCAGGTCATCGAGGAAAACGAGGATGAACTCGCGCATCGTCGCGAGGTCGAGGCCAACTACGCGCAGATTGTTGCCGAGCAGACCGCTCGCCAAAACAACTCACTGGAAACCGCCCGAGCAGCCATGTCCGCCCAGCAGGCAATCGCCAAAGTGATCGAAGAGCTCAAGCAGAATCTCTCTGCCATGAAAGACGCGGACAAGGCAACGGAAAAGCGTCTGAAGTCGACACTCGAAGCAGCCGAGTCCAAGGAAGCCTCCGCGCGTGAGGGAGCGAATCGCCTGGTGCGACGCGTGACCGATGCCCAGCGTGGACTCGAGTCTGCCAAGGCCGATCGCGAAACCAACCTCGCCGCAGCAAAGAAGGCCGTGGAGAGCGCACAGGCACGCCTCGACGCCCTGCGCGAAGAGTTCGCCGAAATCCAGCGCAATCCGTCCGCGAATTCCGCCGCCTACAGCGTACGCGGCATCGAGCTCGAAAACGATATCTCCGATGCTGCCGAGCAGCTCCGCCAGGCCAAAGACCAGCTCCCCCGCCTCACCGCTGAACTCGATCAAGCCATCGCTGACGCCGAAGCCGTTGTAGCCGAGGCAAACAAGCCTATCGATGAAGCTCGTTCTTCGTTCCGCGACGTCTCCAACGCTACCGCCGAGGCCCGCGACGCCCTGGACGCCGCTCGCAAGGATGCCGAATCCCGCCAAAAAGAGCTGCGCGCACAGATCAATGAGCAGGAAAAGGCCCTCAAGAACCAGCAAAAGGCCCAACAAGACGCTCAAGACGATGCCGACAACGCAGTCGAAATTCTCGCCGATGCGAACGACATCCATGCTCACCCGGAGATTACCGAGCAGCTTGCCGCGCGCATCGACTCGGATAAGGGATATCAAGCTCAGCAGCTGCAACAAGTCGAATCGCTCGCCGCAACGGAGAAAAACGTCCGCGAGCAGACGCGCACCTCGCGTCTTAAGTTCGTGGGTATTGTCGCCGCAATCGTCGCGATCGTCGCGCTTGTCATCTTTTGTTGGACCACGTTTGTGAAGTAACGGAAGCTTCAACTTCAAGCGACATTTAGATCGCCGCGGTAATGGGGAGGGCGCATCGACTGATGCGCCCTCTTTTTGCGTAGGTGGTGCACGAAGCGTCGTTCGGAGGCAGAGCCATGTCGCGAAGGCCCCGCGTGCACGCGCTCGCAGCATGTTTTGCCTCGGTGACCAACACGCGAGTCACGGTCGACCCGCCGGCACGCGCTCGTCGCACGTTTACAGGGGGTTTATTTTCAAAACTCTTCGAAGTGCGTACCCTAAATCGAATTCTTCGAGTAAACAACCGCTTGAATCAATAAAACCCCAGGTTTTTAAAGCTCAGACAGCCGGTCTACTCAGCTTTTCGATTTTAGGGTACACACTTCGAATTGTTTTGTTTGAGTAGCATTTCTTAAGGCGCTAACAAAGCGGAGATAAGCGTCATTGGCATTGTTGTGTACATTAACGCACAGAGCTTTCCCTAAGCATGGACATAGAGAGCAGGAGCCTGAGACGCGGCGCGCTACTCGCCGGAACAATCGGGACACAAGCTTGGCTGTCGCCCGAGCCCGACGCCGGATCAGCGCCGGGTCAACACCCCAAACCTTGCATCATATCGCTGGCACAGAGCCATCCGGCATCGGTTCGGCAGGCCCATCCAAGCCCAGGGCAGCTTGATCGCTTTCGCGACTAGGCAGCGATGCCACCACAACGCCCGCCAGCACAAGAGCGGCGCCAATGTAGCCCTGCGCAGGCAACGTCTCGCCCAGCACGAAAAAGGCAAGCACGGCAGAAGCGACCGGTTCGACCGAGAACAGCAGCGCGGCGTGCTCGGGCGTAGTATGCGGCTGCGCCACAGGCTGCATCACAAACCCAAAAGCACTGCACACAATAGCGAGGGCCAGGATAGCCCCCCATTGCACCGGCGTCTGTGGGAGCGCCGGTACCTCAAACACAAAGGAAAACGCCAGCGCATACAAACCCGCAAAACCAAGCTGCCAAGCACCCAGCAGCATTCCGTCAAATCCGGGAGCCAGACGATCGGTGGCAACGATAAACGCAGCGTAGAGAAGGGCGCTCGCCAGGCAAAGGGCGTCGCCCGGATGGAGTTCGACCCCACCGCGCAGCGAAAGCAAGCCAATGCCCACAAGCGTCACGAGCGTTCCCGCAATGATGGGACGCGACGGCATACGACGCTGAAGAGCTGCATTGATAATGGGAACAAACACCACGGCCAAAGCGGTTAAAAAGCCACCATTGGAGGCAGAGGTCGTCTCGAGACCATGGGTGAGAAACGCAAAAAGGCCGAACAGGAGCAGGCCGAGCACGGCTGCACATTTGAGAACGGCGCGATTGGTATGGGCAATCTTACGGAACGACACGACTCCCACCACGGCAAACGCGATGAGAAAACGCATCGCAATCACCATGAACGGACCCATACCGCCCAAGCCGATCTTCATAAGGAGATAGGAACTTCCCCATGCTACGGCGACCAGCCCCAGGGCAATATCAGCCTTACCCTGAGTCCATGCAATCGAATGCGCGGTCTTCGTATGCATCGAGCAGTCCCCCTTTCCGTACTCCGTCTGCTCCGTTCGACGGGACTGTTATAACCCCCTGATTTTCATTTGAGAAGCGAATGATTATTATTAGAGACATTACAGGTTGTTATCGCTTTAAGATGACGCAGGCACCCTGCTGTACGCGGCGTCTAAGACAGGAATTCGCACGTGAATCGCTACGAAATCTTCTTGAAGGTCGCTGAATGCGGCAATATCACAAAGTGCGCGCAAGCCGTGCACTACACGCAGGCAGGCATCAGCCATGCCATCGCTGCCCTGGAAAAAGAAGCAGGCTTCACCCTCTTTGCACGCACCGCGCGCGGCGTCACTTTGACAGAGAACGGACGACGCCTGTTGCCGTCGGTCCAGGCGCTTGTGAACGACCAGCACGCGCTGGCGCAAACCATCAACCAAATTGGCGGTGTGGTGGCGGGCACGCTGCGCGTGGGAACCTTCACCAGCGTATCCATGCAGTGGCTTCCACGTATCATCCAAGCTTTCACGGAACGCTACCCCGGCGTCGAGTTCGACCTGCAGGCGGGAGACTACGACCAGATCACCGAGATGCTCATCGCCGGCAAGGTCGACTGCGGTTTCTTGGCAGCGCCCGCACATGGGGGCCTCGAGTTCTCCCCGCTCTACCGCGACCCGATGCTGGCGTTTTTGCCCAAAGGCCATCCGCTCGCCCGCAAGCGATCGCTCGCTCTTGAAGATCTTCTGGATGAAGAGCTCATCATCCCGGCGCAAGGTTCAGACAACGACATCAACGCAGTGCTCAACGAAACCGATAAGCCCGCGAACATTCGCTATGTCCTCAACGACGATTTCTCCGTGCTCTCCATGGTCGAGGGCGGGCTGGGCGTAGCGATCATGCCCGAACTTATTCTCAAGAGCTGCAAGTCCTATCCCGTCGCGAGGCACCTGTCCCCGCAGCGCTATCGGACTATCGGGATTGCCTCGCTGCCCAAAGACGGCATCTCGGCGCTCGCGAAGACCTTTATCGATTTTCTTATCGAAGACGCGGCAACGCGGCAGTCGTAGCCCCCCGGCGATACAGCGGGCGTAAGGCACGCACGCACAGGGATAGACTACGGGGCAGCAGCCCGTCCCTGCCCGTGCGACCCCGACGCAGGACAATCATGCCGTCCCGCAATTACCTCGAGCCGTCCTCGCGCCGATGACGAGCCATGGCGCGAAGGACTAGGTCGACAGGACCCGGCTGTAAACGGCGGCGCACGTCATCGAGCCGTGCGGGAATATCGATCTGTTGCGGACAGTGGCGGGCACATTTACCGCAATGGATGCAGTTGCTCACCAGCTTGGGAGAAGAAGTTCGCACGGCGCTTGCGGTGAAATACTGGGAGAGACCCGTCCAGCGACCATAGGCGAAACTAGCGTTATAGGCGGCGAAACAGCCGGGAATATTAATCCCCTGCGGACAAGGCATGCAGTAGTTGCACCCCGTGCACGGCACGCGGTTAAAGCGCTCGAAGACCTCGACCACGCGAGCGATGGTCTCGAGCTGCGCGGGCGTCATGGCATCGGCTTGGGCGACGTCGGCGATCGCAGCGTTTTGATCCACCTGCTCGGGCGTCGCCATGCCCGAAAGCAGCATGGTGACCTGCGGATGGTTCCACACCCAGCTCAGACCCCAATCGGCCGGGGTCTGCAAATGCCCACCGCGCTCCTTCTTCAGGATATCTTGGGCCGCGCGCGGCAGCTTGTCTACCAAGCGACCGCCCAAAAGCGGCTCCATCACGAACACGGCAAGGCCGCGCGCATGGGCCTCTAGCACGCCTGCCGTACCCGCCTGGTAGCGCTCGTTGGCGTAGTTATATTGCACCTGAACAAAATCCCAGTTATAGGCATCGAGCATGTGCGGGAAATCATCAGCGGAGCCATGATACGAGAAACCGATTTGCCGAATGCGGCCGGCTTGTTTTTGCTGCGCAATCCAATCCTCGATACCCAACGCCGCCACACGCTCCCATTGCGCGGGACTCGTGATGTTGTGCATGAGGTAGTAGTCGATATGGTCCGTTCGCAGGCGTTTAAGCTGCTCGTTAAAGAAGCGGTCAAAATCCTCAAAACGCCTGCACGAAGCATGGGGCAGTTTGGTTGCGATATAGACCTCATTGCGCAGACCGAGTTTCTCGAGCGCCGCCCCCACGCAAGCTTCGTTGCCGGGATAAAGGTACGCCGTGTCCAAGTAGTTGATACCGCGCTCAACGGCACGGGAGATAATATCCTCCGCGGCTTTCGCATCTGGTCGTCCCAATTGATAACCCGGAAAACGCATGCACCCCAGGCCCAACGCAGAAAGCCTGTTGCCGCTTGTGGGATCTGTTCTGTACTGCATGCACGTCCTTTCCTCGGCGTCATCGGCCAATATCATACCGCGCCGCAGCAAAGTGTTAACCTGCGCGCTCCGCCGCAGCGAATGGGCACGACGGCGCTATCATAGACAGACGCGAACCGCACCAAGACCGGGAGGAACCCACATGCGCATCGAGACCGTCGCCATCATCGGCAAGGGAGCCGTGGGGCTGCTTCACGGCAGCAAGATCGCGCAAGCAATCGGGCGCGAGCGTCTCCAGTACGTGATGGACGACAATCGCTACCTGCGCCACCGCGACGACCAGACCCTCATCAACGGGACGGAACAGGACTTTATTACCATCCCCGCCAGCAAGGCAAAGCCCGTCGACCTTGTCATTCTTGCCGTCAAGGCGACGGGACTAGAAGAGGCAATCGACTGCATGGGTAACCTCGTGGGCCCCGAGACGCGCATCATCTCGCTGCTCAACGGCGTGACCAGCGAAGAGGCAATCGCCGCACGCTATGACTGGAAACACCTCGTGCTTGCCATCACGCAGGGTATGGACGCCGTCTTTATCGACAATGCGCTCACCTATACCCATCCGGGCGAGATTCGCCTGGGTGCAGCACCGCAGACCGAACCGGGCGTTGTCGATGACATCGCCGAGTTGCTCGATCGCGCAGGCATCTCTCGCACGATAGAGCAGGATATTCGCCGCCGCATGTGGACAAAACTCATGATGAACGTGGGCATCAACCAGACTTGCATGGTTTACGGTGGCACGTACGGAAGTGCACTTTCGGACAGCGAGCAAAACCGCTGTCTCATCGCCGCCATGCGCGAGGCAAAGGCCGTGGCCAACGCCGAGGGAATCGCCCTTACGGAAGATGACCTCAACGAGATGGTCGGCATCATCGCCGGGCTTGACCCTAACGGTATGCCCTCGATGGCTCAAGATCGCATCAACCACAAGCCCACCGAGGTGGCACTCTTTGCTGGCACCATCATCGAGAGAGCCGGGCATCACGGATTACTGGTGCCTCAAAACCGTTGGCTACTTGGGCGCGTCCGCGAAATCGAATCCTCCTGGTAGCGCACCGCATCCGCAGCAAATCCGTCCCGTTGCCCGCCCAAAAGCCGGGCGCCCCGCACATGCAGGGCGCCCGGCTTAACTTCTAGAATATGATGGAAATGTGAAAATGTGACAAAATAAACCTGTCGACTATTTGTCACATTAGTCGAGCTTGGCGAAGGCCTGGCTCAGGTCCCAGATGATGTCTTCGGCGTTCTCGGTGCCGATGGAGAGGCGGATCGTCGAAGGGGTGATGCCCTGGTCGGCAAGCTCGGCCTCGGTGAGCTGGGAATGCGTGGTGGTTGCCGGGTGAATCGCCAGACTCTTTACATCGGCAACGTTAGCAAGCAGGGAGAAGATCTGCAGGTTGTCGATGAACTTCCAGGCTGCCTCCTGACCGCCCTTGATCTCGAAGGTGAAGATCGAGGCGCCGCCGTTGGGGAAATAACGCTGATAGAGCTCGTGATCGGGATGATCGGGCAGGCTCGGGTGATTAACGGAGGCAACGTGCGGATCCTGGCTCAGGAACTCGACGACCTTCTTGGTGTTCTCCACATGGCGATCGACGCGCAGGGAGAGCGTCTCGGTGCCCTGGAGCAGCAGGAACGCGTTGAACGGCGAGATGCAAGCGCCCTCATCGCGCAGCAGGATAGCGCGGATATAAGTTGCGAATGCAGCAGCACCCACAGCGTCGACGAAAGAAATGCCGTGATAGGAGGGGTTGGGATCGGCAAGCTGCGGATACTTGCCGGAGGCCTTCCAGTCAAAGTTGCCGCCGTCGACGATCACGCCGCCAAGCGACGTACCGTGGCCGCCGATGAACTTCGTAGCCGAATGGACGACGACGTTCGCGCCATGCTCCAGCGGACGGAACAAGTACGGAGTGCCAAAGGTATTGTCCACGACGACCGGCAGGCCATGCTTATGGGCGATCTCGGAGATAGCGTCGATGTTGGGGATATCGGAGTTGGGATTGCCCAGGGTCTCCAGGTAGACAACGGTGGTGTTGTCCTGAATCGCACCCTCGACCTCCTCGAGGTTATGGGCGTCGACAAAGGTGGTCTCAATGCCAAACTGAGAAAGCGTGTGCTCGAGTAGGTTGTAAGAACCGCCGTAGATGGTCTTCTGAGCAACTACGTGGTCGCCGGCCTGAGCAAGTGCCTGGATAGCATAGGTGATGGCGGCAGCGCCGGATGCGACGGCGAGGCCGGCCACGCCGCCCTCGAGCGCGGCGATGCGATCCTCGAAAACACCCTGGGTCGAGTTGGTCAGACGACCATAGATGTTGCCGGCGTCGGCCAGACCAAAGCGGTCGGCAGCATGTTTGGAGTTGCGGAAGACATAGCTCGTAGTCTGATAGATGGGCACCGCGCGAGCATCGGATGCGGGATCTGCGGTCTCCTGGCCAACGTGCAGCTGAAGGGTGTCGAAACCAAAAGTATGCTCGGGATTGTTGACGAACTGGGACATGATGTTCTCCTTAAACAGAATCGGCGCAAAGGCGCGGGAAGTAAAAACGGGGCGTTAACGCTCCCGGTCGCGTGGCGCTATTGGGACATTCGTGAGTCGCGGGTCGTCCTCAGCGTGCGCAGCAACCGGGAGCTGTGCATTCGTTCGGTCTGACACATCCGTGGGTCCTCCCCTCTGGCTCAATCTCCGTAGGGACAATTCCCTATCGGCTTGGTATGTTTAGCATAGTAAATTCGCCCGCGGCTCACGTCAATCACTAAAATGTGGTAGCTAGTTATCGTTATAATAGATAACACTCAAACGAAAGGACGCCCATGACTTTGCAGCAACTGCGTTTCCTCATTGCAGTGGCCGAGAGCGGCTCCATCAACGCCGCAGCTCAAAACCTCTACACCGCGCAATCGAACATCTCGAGCGCCATCAAATCGCTCGAAGCGGAACTGGGGATATCCATCTTCACGCGCAGCAGCCGCGGCGTCATGCTCACCGCCGACGGCACCGAGCTGCTGGGCTATGCTCGCCAAGTGGTCGAGCAGGCAAACATGCTCGAAGCTCGCTATGAACACAATGAGGCACCGCAGGCGCGTCTCGCCGTCTCGGCCCAGCACTATGCCTTCTCGGTGCAGGCGTTTATCAACGTGGTGGAGGCTTGCGATGACGAGAAGTTCGAGTTCACCATGCGCGAGACCACAACGGCGCAGATCATCGACGATGTGCGCGCCTTTCGCAGCGAGGTGGGCATCCTCTATCTGGACGACTTCAATCGGCGTGTACTGGAGAAGGCCTTCGCCGACGCACGCGTGAGTTTTCACCCGCTCTTCAACGCGCGCGTCCATGTATTTGTAAGCGAGAACCACCCTCTCGCAGCAAAGCCTTCCATCGGGCTGGAAGACCTCGCGCCTTATACGCGTTATAGCTTTGAGCAGGGAACGTCCAACTCGTTCTATTTTTCGGAGGAGCCGCTCTCGTACGTCCCCTGCGCGCGCAACATCCGCATGTCGGACCGCGGAACTCTCACCAACCTGCTCACCACGTCAAATGGGTATGCGCTCTCTACCGGCGTGCTCTCAGCTGAGATGCAGTCGGGCATGGCGAGCATCCCGCTCAAAGAAGACGCGCACATGCTTGTGGGCTACATCGTGCACGACGAGCGACGCCCCACACCGATTCTCACGCAATACCTCTCCGAGCTGCGGCGCATCATCGCCGATGCCGACCGCAACGGAGCAGTCTTGATCGCGGAGGACGGTGCGGGCGTCTAAGCCAGCAAGCGATAGGTCACGACTTGCGGCTGCCCCGGCACTCGAGGGTCTTCGACCTCGACGCGCACGAACTTGAGGGTCACCTCGCAAAAGCCTGCGCGATACAGGATATCGAGGTAGATGCGCGCTTGCAGAGCATGTTTTTCCCGCAGTTCCTCGAGGGTTTCATCGGAAGAGCCGCCCGTCTTGTAGTCGATGACTAACGCACGTGAGGGATCGGCGGGATCGTATGCCAAGGCATCGATTGCGCCTTCTGCAAAGCTACCAAAACGATGACGAATATCATCGTCATCAAGGCCCAACGAGAAGAACGGGACCTCCGCCAAGACGCGCGGCCAACCAAGAAGCTCTGCGCGCACATCCGAGCTAGACCAGAGCCTCAACGCCTCATCAAAACGAGCGCGCTGCGAGGCAGATACCTTCCAGTAGGAGCACAGCGCCTCCGCGCGCGCAGTCGGCAGCAACGCAGAACCCGTCTCGATGAGCCATTGCGCCGCGGCATGAAATGCCGATCCGAGCGCACAGGGGTCGCCCTCATGCAGGAGCGATCGCGAAGAGGCAACATCGGAAGAGGCCAGCGTCTCCTCGAGCGCGTCGCCCGTCAGATCATCAAGCGCATCGGCCCGAGGGATAAACACGAGATTCGACCCCTGCGAAGGCAGGCGATCCTCACCCTCCTCGTCAAGCGTTGCCGCCATCGAGGAATAGCTATAGGAATCGCGCTGCACGCGCGGAACAGCAGCGGAACGAAGACGATGACGCTCGGGGTATGCAAGGGTAAAGGTATCAAGTGGCCCGCCATCGTTGGGAAGAACGCCCGTATCGGCACCAGACGCGTCCGGTACAGCAGCAAACGTATCGGTCATATCGACGTAACGAAATTCGCCGTAGGAAAAATCTCCCAGCGGGATGAAGGCGAAGTCGCCGTTTTGAGAGCCCTCGAACACCAGATGGCCCTGCGCAAGATCCGCTATACCCTTAGGCAAAATGCGATCGAGCACGGCAGCGGTAAGGTCACGGTCCTCGTTGAACTTGAGCTCCGCAACCTTTCCTGCCTTGCGTGCCGTCCCCGTACCCGCATCGAGCGCCAAGATGAGCACCTCGCGGGCACGCGTCATGGCAACATAAAGCAGACGCGCGCGCTCCTCAAGCGACGCCGCCTCGTCTTCTTCGCGCATGGCGACAAACTCACCCGCAGCAGAATCCGTGGCGCACACATCGTCCATAAGCTCAGGGTCAAGCCATGCAGGTGAAGAGGCACTGCCACGGAAATACCTATTGAAAGCCTTCTCGACATCGGCGCCTGCGACAAACGTCCCGTCCGCAGCGCGGCCGCCCGCAAAACGCCCAGGCAGAAGCGAAACGTCGGCGTGGTCTGCCGCACGGCGCATCTGCATGCGCGAAGAATTGGCATGGATGCTATAGCAATCTGCCACCGCAACGACCGGAAACTCCAAGCCCTTCGAGGCGTGCACCGTCATGATGCGGACCGCCGAGGCGTCGCCCTCGTTCAAGGCGCCGGGAGCCTCCTTGCCCGCCAAAAACGCATCGAATGCACCCGCAATCTGTCGCGGAGCATTGCCCAGGGCGTCTTCTGCATCTTGCAGGGCGTCGAGGGCCTTGAGCACATTGGCGGCAACGGCACGTCCTTCGGGACCGCGCTTCGCCAGGCGAACAAACCATCCGGAAGTGTTGATCACATCGCGCGCGATACGGGTAAAGGAATCGCGCCCCACGCGCGCGAACGCATAGCGAAGCACCTGCCGTGCGCGGCGGAGCAGGGGGAGATCGTCAAAACCGGGTGCATCGTCATCCGACGCAATGCCTGCATCCAGGTTGCGGCGCCGCGTCTCGCCCGTTTCGGAGTCATAGCCGGTAGCGAGAGCCAAGAACTCCTCGACGCCAAGCGCGAACATCGGAGATGCAAGCAGCGGCGAGAGGCCCTGAGCGGTATCCGCAGGATTCGCAAGCGCACAGACGAGCGCACGCACAGCGGACACCTCGGGCGCACTCGAGAACACCGAGCCGCCAGAGATGACGCAATCGAGTCCTTGCGCGCGAAACGCAGCGGCATAACGGTCGGCAAAGGTCATACCTCCCAAAAGCAGCACCATGCCGCCCACGGGCTGGCCTTTATCGGCAAGCTCTTTAAAGCGCGCCGCGATCGTCGCTGCCTTGACGTCAATGCGCTCCTCCGAGCTGCCGCCCGCAACGAAAATCGCCTGGCGACGAGAAACGTCTGCAGCGACCAGTGCATCGCGCCTGCCATCGTGTGCCTCCAAGTCCAGGAAGTCGTGCATCAAGCCGCCCTGTTCGCCATCAAAGACGCGCGCTACATATTCCAAGATTTGGGCGTGGCTGCGGAAGTTGCGCACAAGCTTGACGATGCGCCCCTGAGAGGACGAATCGTCGTTACCGGCAGTCTGTGCAATCGAGCGCTCCTGGCGGCGAAACACCTCGACATCTGCACCGCGGAAACGATAGATCGACTGCTGGGCATCGCCAACGGTACAGAGTGCCCGGCCATCCTCGCCCGTAAGGTACGAGATGAGATCGACCTGCTGTTGATCGGTGTCTTGGAACTCGTCGATCATCACGAGCTTGAAACGGTTCTCGTAAGCCGAGCGCACCGAAGGATAGTCGCGCAGGGCCTCATGGGTCATGCGCAGCAAATCGTTGTTGTCCAAGCCGCCCGCGGCACGCTTGAGCTCGCGATACTCAGCCTCGACGCGACGAGCAAGCTCGAAGAGCTGACTCGTCGCGGCGGAACCCACCGCAACCATCGCATTGATAAAGCTGTCTGCTGCCTCGGCCTTAAGAAGCAAAACCTGGTCTTTGGGAAACGCCTTGCTCGCACGTGGGGCAGAGCAAGCCAACATGCAGGCACCAAGGTCCGCCATGGTCTTTTCGCTTGCCTCGAAGGCGTCGATAGCGGCAAGCGCCGTGCGCGCGCACTCGGCGGCGCCGGGACTCGCCTCCAAGCAGGGGCGATACGCGTCGGCAAGAGCGCTCAGGTCCGCCTGCGCCCCCACGATATGGATGTCGTCCATGCCATGGGGAAGCGCACAGGAGACCTCGAGCAGGCGACGCACCAGTGAGCGCGCCGAGGTGCCCATTTCGCTGCCGGAAGGACCAATCTCGCCGTAGAGTGGATACCAGGTCTTGAGCTCGGCAAAAGGATCGGCATCATCGCCGCGCTCGTCGCGAGCCGCAGAGAGCACGTGCTCCACAGCACGGTCCATAAGCAGCGCGGCAGAGCCCTCCTCCAACACCTCGAATGCGGGATCGATGCCCAGCTCGAGCGCATGGGTGCGAAGAATGCGAGAGCACATGCCGTGAATGGTCGAGATCCAAGAGTCGTCGACCGTCAGGGCCTCCTCGGCCATGCCGGCATCGATAAGGGCGGCGCGCACGCGCTCGCGGATCTCCGCCGCAGCGTCTTTGGTAAACGTGATAGCGAGCACCTGGTCCAGATGCTCGGCAAAAGGACCGGACTCCGGGGAGAGCGCCCACAGGATACGACGCGTAAGGGTGAAGGTCTTGCCCGAGCCGGCGCCCGCCGACACGAACAGAGGGCGATCGAGCGTCGTCACGATCTCGCGCTGCTGAGGCATCAATGTTGAAAGATCCATGGTACTCACGCTCCCCTCCTCTCAAATCCAGACGGATGGTTAAACGAACAACGGCCGACAGGGTCCTCGGATGCGCAGACGACACCGTGAGCCATCTCGTCCAGGCGCTGCGCGATGGCATCTTCGACGCGATCGAGCAGTTGCTCGAACGTCATGGTCCCGCCCTGTTCCGCCGCAGGGAAGCCGTCGCGCAGGCCGGGAATCATGCTCTCGTCGGTCTTATCGCCTACGAGTGCCGCGGCGGCAGCGCCACGCATGGCAGGAGCGCGGCCCTTCGTGGAGAAATAGAGTGCAGCAGCCGGCTCGAGGCCCAAAGCGCGACGCATCGCCTGGGCATAGATGAGCGATTGCGTGTGCTCGGGGAGCCAGCGCTCGTCCTCGGCCGGAATCGAGCCGTCCTTGAGCGGCACGGTGGGATCTTTGAGCTTGAAGGGGTTCACGTCACCGCGATGCTTGTAATCGATGATGGCCGCGCGGCCCTCGGCATCCACATCCACACGGTCGATGCGCCCACCCAGCGGCCATCCGGCATAGGTGACGCCTAAGCCATTGAAGGAGTACTCAAGATATGCGGGCTTGAACGGCATGAGGGCCTCTGCCTCGTAGCGCACCACACGCTCGAGCTGAGGCAGAATCTCATCGATCTGCGCGCGCTCGCCCGCATCGAGGGGCACGAGGGCAGCGGAGCTCGTCGTCTTGCCGCGCGCATGCTCCGCGCGAACCTCGTCAAACGCCTCGTGCAAGACAGAGAGAGCCGCCGGCACGTTCTCGGGGCGCACGCGATCCACGCCCGCCTCGAGCAGCTCGCTATGGAAGCGAAACATCACATCGTGAACAAAGTTGCCCTTCTCGATATTGCCAAAGCCGGCGTCAATCGAAGAAGGACGCACACGCGAGGAGATAAACCAGCACAGAGGGCAGGAGCTGTAGCTTTCGATCTGCGAAGCGGAAAGTTGACGCGGAACAAGCTCGCCGTCCCCATTGCACTGACGAAGGACCACGTAAGGAGTGGCCTCGTCGCTCAACTGCTGAGGAGGAAGGCACTGGACCTGGCACGTATCGAGGCCAACGGCACCCGAAGGATCGAGGTCGCGCGCGATATCGCCCTCGTCGGTCTGCTCCACAATCGCCGTGGCGCCCGCACGTGTGCGAAGCTCGGTCCAGATTGCAGCAGGATAGATGTCCTTTGCCTGCCGATCGTGCGTCACGCGCGCGAGGATTGCCGCGCCGCCTGAAGCGCGAACGGCACGATCAAAAAGCACACGCTGATAGGACGCGGGGTCGATCGCCACGGGAGCTGCCGCCAGACGCTCGCCCAGCAAGGTAGAGGCATCCTCCTTGACTGCAAGGGAATAGGTTTCGGCGTCGACATCCAAAAAGACCATCGCATCAAAGGTGCCTGGGCGAGCTGCGGCAGCGGCGGCAAGCGTCAAGAACTGCGCCACGGGACGCATCGTCGAAGCATCGGCGGACTCAGAAGCGTTATCGACAGCTTCAACCTCGGATGTCTTTGCCGATATGCCAACCTTGAGGCCCGAAAGCACGCTCGTAGCTACGCTCTGAGGCACATCGACGGCACGCGTCTCGTCCATAAGCATGGCGATCGCCATCTTGAGCATGGATGCCTCGCGCTCACACGCCACCGCGCCATCCGCATTGCCAAAAGCATACGCGGGCAGGGCCTCCGCAACCGAAAGCATCGATTTAAATGCCGAGACGGGGCGCTCCTGCATCAGGTATTGCACCACATCGGCACATACCGCAGGAACCTGTGCCCAGGGATTGTCGGAATCGAGCTTCTTGCGCTGGGCGGTCACGCGCGTCTGGATACTTTGCAGCTCGCTCAACACGGCATCGACGCCCATGGCGCGCTTGCCGCGAATCTTCTTGTCAAAAACTCGCGCAGACCAGGTGTCACAGCCCGAAAGCGGACAGGCGAGCCAGTCGGAAAGCTCGGGGGCGGGCCACCACTCGGAATCGGGAATCTCCCCTACCGCCGCAGCCCTCATGCGCGCCACGAGATTGGTCAACGCGTTGAATTGTGTGCCCGTGCGCGTCTCATCGAACCTCGCATCGGCAGGAGCTATTGCCCGCATGCCACGAGCAGCAAGACGCTCGGCAAGCTGCCAAGCCGCCTTCACCGGGCGACGCGCCACGACGGCGACAACCGACTCGGGATTTGATGTAGCCGCACACGCCTGCTCGGCGGCGCGAGAAATGACCTGGGCGTAGGCTCGCTCGCGTGCATGTGGGCCCGCCACCTCAAAAAACAGTGCAGGAAGCGCCGACTTCTCAGGAGCTTCGCCCGAAAGAGACTCTTCAACCGAAGCTTCCACGCCACGAGCGGCAAACGCCTCCTCGATGCAAGGGGCCGCATCGCGCTGCTGGGGAGCTAGCAACACGGTGCATTCGCCCGCCGCCCCCACCGATGCAAGCAGATCCATGAGGTAGGCAGGGATCTTTTGCATGCCGCGCACGACCACGCAGGAAGCGCAGGCAGGAAGCTCGTCTGCAAACGAGTGAGCCAAGTAGGTCGCAGCCGCCGACGGTTCCTCGAGACCGAGGCTCGCAAGACGTTCCGCATAGCGCTTAAGCAGCCGCATCACCAGGTCCTCAGCCTCAGAAGCGGGTGCCAGGCGAGCCACGCGCTCTTCGTCGAGCACACAGGGCAAAAAGTCGCGCGCCATGGAGACGAGCAGAAATCGCGTACCCGGAGTATCGCGCAGCGGCTCCAAATCGGAAGGTTCCCAAGAAGCCAGGACATCGGCGATGAGCAAGCTTCGCTGCAGGGCACTCACCAGGTGAGTACCCATTCCCAGCAACTCCCAAAGCGAGGCGATCCACCCGGCAGGCGTTGTCACCTCAACGCCCAGACCACAGCCGGCCTGCGCCAACGCATGGCGGCACGTCTCGCGCTCCTCAAATGAGGAAGTTAGCAGCTCAATGCGTCCATGCGCGGTCACCGCACGACGTATGGTTAAAAGCTCCGCGCCGACAGGCTCCGCAGCCGAATCGACGATACGAATGTGAACTGCCATGGTCCTCCCACGTTCTCATTTTGCTACCAACCATGCTACATGCCCGTGCGGACAGACAGCATCGCGGTCGGCACCTCGCGCAAACAAAACAGGCCCCGTTCCAAAGGAGCGGAGCCCGGATGGCAATCGCTTTAAATCGGACGCCTACTTCGCGTCATCAAGCTCGATAAGCACGCGGCGATAGCCGCCAGATTCACCGTTCAGGGCTTTCGAGACGCGGCTCACCGTGGTCGACGAGGCGCCAGTGCGCGCCTGGACCTCGACATAGGGTTCACCGGCATCGAGGAAGCGCGCGACCGTCAGGCGCTGAGCGAAATCGCAAATCTCGCGCGGCGTGCACAGGTCTTTGAGGAACGCTCGGACATCGTCCTCGTTCTTGAGCAAAAGCAATGCCTTTACAAGCTGATCGACGTCCTCGCGATCGAATAGGGCTTCAACATCCATGGGAACCTCACCGTCATATCGAAGAGCGCGCTGGTAGCGATTACCGACGCGCTTGTTTTCCATCGGCAAGTGTAACACGCCACCACGCTAAAGCATCTACCCACTCTGTAGACGGTCACCGCTCCCCCTCAGCATGTGACACTTTTTCGACAGGTTTGTTTTGTCACATTTTCACGGGTCCTACACGTATATGAACAGGATATGAAAATGTGACAAAACAAACCCGTCGACTGTGTGTCACATTAGGGGCGGGTTTGGCCGCAGCCGCGGATTTCGTACTTGTAGGTGGTCAAAGCCTCAGCGGCGAAGGGGCCGCGGGCATGGAGCTTCTGGGTGGAGATTCCGATCTCGGCGCCCAGGCCAAACTCGCCGCCATCGGTGAAACGCGTGCTGGCGTTCACATAGACCGAACTCGCGTCGACCTCGCGCAAGAAGCGCTCGCCCGCCGCTACATCCTCGGTCACGATGGCCTCGGAGTGACCCGTACCATAGCGGTTGATGTGGGCGATGGCCTCGTCCTCGTCGGCCACTACCTTGACGCTCATCTCGAGCGCCAAGTACTCGCGGCCCCAGTCCTCCTCGGTCGCAGAAACGTAATCGGTGCCCTCGGCCAAGCCGGCAGCAGCCGCGGCGGCACACGCCATCGCATCGCCATGAATCAGCACGCCATGCTCATGCAAAACCTCAACCACCTGCGACAACGCCTCGTTGGCAATGGAAGCATCGACCAGCAGCGACTCGGCAGCGTTGCACACGCCCACACGCTGCGTCTTTGCATTGACGATAATGGGGAGCGCCTTTTGCATGTCGGCATCTTCATGCAGGTAGATATGGCAGTTTCCCGTTCCCGTCTCGATCACAGGAACGAGCGAATCCCTCACGCAGCGCTGGATAAGACCCGCACCGCCACGTGGGATAAGCACGTCGACGATACCGCGCAAGCTCATAAGCTCGCCCGTCGCGGCGCGGTCGGTGGTCTCGATGATGCTCACGGCGGCGCGCGGGAAGCCGCACGCCTCCACAGCATCGGCGAGCGCATGCGCGATGGCGACACACGAACGATGCGCCATCGAGCCGCCGCGGAGGATGCAGGCGTTGCCGGTACGAATACAGATGCCGGCGGCGTCGGCCGTAACGTTAGGGCGGGCCTCGTAGACCATGGCGACAAGACCCAGCGGCACGCTCACCTTTTGCAGGTCGAGGCCGCAGTCGATCGTGCGATGCTCGAGCACGCGGCCTACCGGATCGGGAAGCTCGGCCAGCTTCTCAAGACCGGCAGCCATACCCTCGATGCGCTCATGCGTGAGCTTGAGGCGATCGAGCAGACCCGCGCTCGTGCCCGCCTGCGCGGCAGCATCCATATCGAGGGCGTTTTGCTCGAGAATCACCGGCTCCGCCTCGCGCAAGGCCACAGCCATCGCGCGCACGGCACCCACACGCTGTTCGTCAGAGGCAAAACCCAAAGGCCTCGACGCCGCTTTCGCCGCAGTCGCAAGCTCCCGCACATACGTTGCAATATCTTCCATGGATACCTCCATCTGTCCGTCGATTGCATCCATGGTAAACGATATGCCACCGCATCGCCGCAGCGGGATGGACGCGTGTCCCAATTAGAAACGGATGGCCTCTGAAGCCTGCAGCCCACGGGCCATTGGCTATGATAAATGCGTCAAACAACCCCAAAGGAGCAACCATGACCAAACTTGCCAGCTATTACGTTCCCGGCCTCTATGTCGAAGACCACTCCATCGACGTCCCCCTCGACTGGCGCGGGCTCGAGCCGACGCTGCTTGCCGTGGGCTCCACCATGCGACGCGGCGCCATGCCCGCCCCGATCCCCGGCGCCACCGAGAGCATCAAGCTGTTCTACCGCGTCCTGTGCGCCCCAGGACGGGAGAGCGACGACCTGCCCCTGCTCGTCTTTTTCCAGGGCGGTCCCGGCGGCGAGTGCCCACGCCCGTGCTCGCCCACGAGCGACGGCTGGATTGCGGAAGCCATCAAGCACTTCCGCATCGTCCTGCCCGACCAGCGCGGATGCGGACGCAGCGGTCGCGTAAGCGGCAAGGCGATCGAGGCGCTGGGCGAACGCGCGGCTGCCGTTGGCGCCGATACTGCCCGCGCACAGGCAGACCTCCTCAAACGCTACCTAGCAAGCTCGATCGTCCGCGACTTCGAATACCTGCGCCTCACGCAGTTTGGCGGAAAGCGCTGGGTGTCGCTCGGCCAAAGCTATGGCGGCTTTTTGACCCTCACGTATCTATCGCTCTTCCCCGCAGGTCTCGCCGCCTGCTTTACTTGCGGCGGCATCCCCCATGTCCCGGCAAGCGCCGCCGAGGTCTACGCCCACACCTTCCCACGCATGGCCGCAAAGACGCGCCAGTACTACGATCGCTACCCGCAGGATGTCGAACGCGTAGCGGCTCTTGCCGACGCCCTCACCGCCACGCCCACAACCCTTCCCGACGGCAGTCCCATGACGGTCGAGCGCCTGCAGCTCTTTGGCAGCGATTTTGGTATGAAGCCGAGCTTCGAGCGCATGCACTGGATCATGGACCACGCTTTTGAAGGTGCCGATGGGACCCTGGGCAGCACCGAGCCCATCATCTCCGATGGCTTCTTGACGAGCGCCCTTGCGCGCACCACCACCGCCACGAATCCCCTGTACTGGACCTTGCAGGAATTCGTCTATGCCGATGGCGACACCATGCCCATCCGTTGGGCGGCAGCCGAGGAAAAGGCGCGCCGCGCAGAGTTCGACCCCGCCGCGCGCCCCCTCATGCTCACCGGCGAGGCCGCCTTCCCCTGGATGTTTAAGGAAATGCCCGAGCTCAAGCCCTTTGCGCCGGCAATGAACCTCCTTATGGAAGACACCTCTTGGGATCACATCTACGACCCGCAGCGCCTCGCTGCAAACGAGGTGCCCTTGCAGGCAGCCGTATATTATGACGATATGTACGTCGATTCCACCCTGCAACTGGACACACTCAGCCATGTGGGCGCCTCCCACGCTTGGGTCACCAACGAGTTTGAGCACGACGGTTTGCATGGCGACACCGTGTTCAAACATCTTTTTGACGAGGCGCTCATGCGCGGAGACCTCGCGGGGATTCTCTAGCTGGGGCAAAAGACGCGAGAACGAAACACGAGAACGACCATGGAACTTGATCGCAAAGAGCTCAAGCGCCTGCGCGAGCGGCACCACCGCCGCCACGGTATCCACCCGTGGCACAGCAAGGCCAGCATGCGCACGAAGCGCTTTCTCAAACGCGCCTTTAACATTCGCGAGGGACGCGCCCCCTACAACGCCATTCGCAAGCGCTTTGTCAACGGGGCGCGCCTCGATGGAACGCACCTGTGCATCTTGATCGTCGCCATGCTCATCGCGAGCATCGGTCTGGACATCAATTCCGACATCGCCATCATCGGCGCTATGCTCATCTGCCCACTCATGGGCTCGGTCTTGGCTATCGCCTATGGCATCGCCACCCTCGACCGCAACGTCACGCGCGATGCCTTCACGGGCCTTTTGCTGCAGATGGCGTTTTGTCTTGCAACCTCGACGCTTTACTTCAAGTTCTCGCCCATCTCCACCGTCACGCCCGCCCTGGTGGACAACTCGTCGCCCACCGTGTGGGACCTCGCCGTGGCGCTTGCGGGCGGTTTTGCGGGAGGCCTGGGCAACTCGCGTGATCAGGAGCCCTCGACGCTCATCGCAGGCGTAGCCGTCGCCACCGCCCTCATGCCGCCCCTGTGCGCCGCGGGATACGGCATCGCCGCATGGGACCTGTCGCTTTTTCTCTCAGCGCTCTACGAATTTGGCATCAATGTGGTGTTTATCGCGCTGGGCACCGAAGCGGTATTGCTCATGCTGCGCATACCGCTCAAGCGCGACCTCAACGACGACGGCATCGTCACCGACGAAGAGAGCGCCCTTACAGACAAGCTCTCGCGTATCGTCCGCCGCCGCATCATCGTCGGCACGACGATCTTTGCCATCCCCTGCTTTATCCTAACGGCCAGCTCCATCGGCTCGGCAGAATCTGGCGTCACAGATGCCTACGGTGTTGCAGAAACCACGCGCGAGCTCGCCGCCGTGGTACCGGGATTTGAAGATTACACCGTGGGTGTCGAGACTTCCCTTGCAGATGAAGGCTCGCAAGACGGAACCAAGCGCGAGATCGTCGCGCGCGTTAGCACCGAGAAGAAGCTTGACAACCGTGACCGCAAGACGGCCGAGAAGCTCATCTCCCTGAACGTCCCCGAACTCGATCGGGTGGAGTTCATTACAGAGTGAGGCGAGCACCCGCCGAGGGTCCGTTCGGAGAGACTTGCTCTTTGCTCGAACAAGTCCCGCTTGCGACGAAAGTGCCACTTGACGTGTCCGTTGCCGGGTGCGGGGCTGTTTTTCACTCGGTCAAGTCCTGTGCAAGACGAAGGGTCCACTGGACGCTTCTTTGCGTGCGGAATCTACGAAAAACAGCCCCGCACCCGGCAGCGGACACGTACGCGCAAATTCTACGAAAAGGGTCATGCTCCGAGACGCTCAGCACCTCGGAGCATGGCCCGTTCAAAAACCGCTCAATACAAGGCATGAAACCTTTATGCAAACACAATCAAATTGTCACGATGGATGGCAGGCTTTCCTGCCAGCTGTGCCAGTAGGCGATTGGATTCGATCTCTTCCTGCCGGCGCCCGGCAGCGAGCTCGAGCGTATCGGAATCCGCCTCGGCAATGCCACGCGCCAAAACCATACCGCCCGCATCCTTGACATCCAGAATGTCGCCGGCGGCAAACGAGCCCTCGACGCTACGAATACCCACAGCCAAAAGGGATGAGCCGTTATCGGTAAGGGCGTGTGCCGCACCATCGTCAACCGTCACGGAGCCATGGGCCTTGTCGCCCAGAGCAATCCACAACTTACGAGGAGCGATATCCAGATGCTTGACCGGCGGCGCGAACAAGGTGCCCACGCTCTCGCCGCGGGCGATGCGTACCAGGGCATCCGGCTCGGAACCGGAGCAAATAACGCTCTCGATACCAGCCGTCATAAGAATACGACTCGCGCGGATCTTCGTGATCATGCCGCCCGTGCCCACCGACGTGGACGAATCGCCCGCAGAGCCGATGATCGTCGCGTCGATCTTCTCCACGCGCGGAATAAAGCGCGCATCGGGATCAATCGAAGGATTGGCGGTGTAGAGGCCATCGATATCCGAAAGGGTGACGCACATATCGGCCGAAACCAGGCAGCTCACGAGCGCTGCCAGGGTATCGTTGTCGCCAAACTTGATCTCGGCCACGCTCACGGTGTCGTTCTCGTTTACAACCGGCACCACGCCAAGCTCGACCAGACGCAGCAGCGCATCGCGCGCATGCAGATAAGAAGAGCGGCGAGCGGTATCGTGACGCGTGAGCAGCACAAGCGAGGTCAAGATGTCATGCGCATGGAACTCCTCGTCATAGGCTGCACTCAAAATGCATTGACCGGCCGAGGCGCACGCTTGCAGGCTCGGCAAGTCGCCCTTGGGCTTGGAACTAAAGCCCAAGATGGGATAGCCGCACGCCATGGCGCCCGAGCTCACCACAACCAAGTTCCAGCCCAGGCGGCGCAGCTCCGCCGCCTGACGTGCCAGATCGGATAAGAACGCGCGGTCGATGCGACCGTCCTCCCCCACTATCGTTGAGGAACCGATCTTCACGACCATCGTCTTAGCGTCGTTTGTCATACTCTAGCCTCGCTTCTTCCACAAGAGCGTCGGGGCCGTCTCCGCCATGCGCTCGCGCACGAGCTCGTCGCGCAGGCGCGCAAGGCCAGACTCCATGCCCACCATATAAGACTGCGGATACAGGAAACGCTTATACACGCCGTCGAGCGAATCGAGAGCCTCGCGGCAACGCGTGCGCGCGAGCTCGATGGACTCGCGCGGGGCCACGGCGCGTCCGTCGCGCACGATGGGCACCATGACCTCACGGCTGGAAAGGCCGGAAACGTCCGCCACGAGGGCTGCATCGTCCACGCTCACAACGGAGGTACCGCGCGCGTCACCCTCGCCCTCCATGTACATCTCGTCATAAATCATGTCGCACACGGGGCTGCCCGCCTCGTCCATAAAGCGACGGATATGCTGACGCCCCGGAATAGTACGCTTATAGGGCTGCTCGGAGAGCTTGACCACTGGGGTCCACTCGTCACAATCGTCCTCCAGGCGCGCCGAAAGCTTGTATACGCCACCGAGTGCGGGTTGATCGTAGCAGGTGGCGAGCTTGGTGCCCACGCCAAAGGAGTCGATGGGAGCACCCTGCGACAAAAGCGACTGAATGGTGTACTCGTCCAGATCATTGGAGACCGAGATCTTGACGTAGTCCAGTCCCTCCGCGTCCAGGCGACCGCGTACGTAAGCAGAGAGCTTGGCCAGGTCGCCGGAGTCGATGCGGATGGCGGAGAGGCGCTCGCCACGAGCCTCCATCTCCTTTGCCACCGTGATGGCGTTCTCGATGCCCTCGCGCACATCATACGTATCGATAAGCAACGTACAGTTGTTGGGCATGGACTTAGCAAAGGCGCGAAACGCCTCGAGCTCGGTGTCGAAGCTCATCACCCAGCTGTGCGCATGCGTGCCAAAGACGGGGATGCCGTATTTACGACCCGCGAGCACGTTGGATGTGCTTGCGGCGCCCGCCACGTAGCTCGCACGGGCAACGGCCATACCGCCGTCAGGACCCTGGGCACGGCGCAGGCCAAACTCGGCCACGGGACGTCCCTTGGCGGCTGCAACCACGCGCGCCGTCTTGGTGGCCGCGAGCGTCTGGAAGCCGATGGTGTTGAGCAGCGCCGTCTCGAGCAGCTGGCATTCAAGGGCGGGCCCGGTCACGCGCACCATGGGCTCGCGCGGGAACACGAGGTCGCCTTCAGCCACCGCGTCGATATCAACGTGCGCGCGGAAGCCTCGAAGGTACTCAAGGAACGCAGGGTTGAACATGCTCCCACCCGCAGGCGCGGAAAGCGAGGCGAGATAGTCGATATCCCCGTCGGTGAAGCGCAGGTTCTCCACCAGGTCGGGCAAGTCTGAGGTGCCGCACATCACGGCATAGGCGCTGCCAAAGGGCTTGTCGCGATAGAACGCAGTAAAGCAGTCGCGCTCCTCGAGCTTGCCATTTTCCCACAGGCCCTGAGCCATCGTGAGCTCATAGAGGTCAGTGAGCATCGCCACATCGGTAGGGCGGGAAACATCTGTCAGCGCCATGGCATCTCCAATGACAGGGGTTCATTAAACAAATTGTTACTAGTGAAGGAATATCCAGGCGGCGCCGAATACGACAAAGAGCAGGCAAAGGCCGAGGACGAGCTTTTGCGCCGGCGGCATACCGGGAATATCCTCGTCGTCGCTCGCGTCGCCCAACACCATCTTCTGGCCAAAGGTGAGGTGATCGGGATCAACGACGGGCTTCTCCTGGGTAGATGCGGGGCGAGGCGCTGCTTTTGCGGGCGCTACCCGCGCGGGCTGCTTGGCCTCAGGGGTTTTTGCCGCCTCGGCGCGCTGCCGCTCGGCGCGCAGGGCCTCAAGCTCAGCACGCTCCCGACGCGCGCGCTCTTCCTCCTCGCGGCGGGCCTTCTCGGCACGCAGAGCCTCGAGCTCGGCGCGTTCATCATCGCTTAAGGGCGATGCTTCGGTATCAGTCATGGGAACACCTCGTTTTCAACGTTTCGCAGGGCAACAAATCCATGCGAAGCGGTTCGCATTGGCTTGCAGTATACCCGTATTGTCCAAAGCGACAGCCCTGCGGCTACAGCTTCCGCGCACCATCAACATCCGCGAGGCCTAGGCGTCGGCAACGTGCAGCACGCCGGTGGTATCGAAAGCCGGCGTGAAGCTCTCGTCCACTGCGCCGCCCTCCTGCCAAAACATGGTGGTAAAGCCCAGGTCATCGGCATGGTCGAGCACGCGCTCGTATTCCTCGTCGGTCACGGCACGGGCAAGATCGCCGCCCGCGGCGCGCATGGCTCTATTGGGCGTGTACTGATTCATCACCGAGATGGGCACATCGCCCGCCACATCCCACACCGCATCGAGCACGCGGCACGAATCGTCCGCATGGCCCGGCAGCACCAAGTGGCGCACGATCATTCCCTGCAACATCGTGCCATGCTCGTCGTATTCAATGCCGCCACGGTGACGGATCTCGCTGCACATCTGCGCCAGGCCACGCCGTGCGACATCTGGGTAGTCGCGCACACTTGAAAGCTGCGCCGCCAAGTCGGGCGAGGCGTACTTATAGTCGGTGAGCCATACGTCAACCAAATCGCCTAGATCGCGCACGGCCCGCTCAAGCTCGTAACCGCTCGTGTTATAGACGATAGGGATAGAAAGCCCCTCTTCGCGAGCGCACCCGATAGCCCAAGGGAGCAGATGGGCATATTGCGTCGCCGTGACAAGATTGATATTGAGGGCACCTTGGTCTTGAAGTTCCAACATGATCTGGACCAGACGTTCCGGCTCGATCTTGAGGCCAAAGTTCCCGGTCGAAATCTCATGATTTTGACAAAAGACGCATTTGAGGGAGCATCCGCTAAAAAAGATGGTGCCCGACCCCGTCTCACCGGAAATGGGAGGTTCCTCCCACATGTGCAAGGCGGCGCGAGCCACACACAAGGTATCATCGGCTCCGCAAACACCGTGCGCACCTGCCGCGCGGTCGGCGCGACAAAGCCTGGGGCACAGCGCACAGGACGCAGGGGCCGTCGGTGCGGATTGAACAGTCAAAACAATGCCTCCATATGAAAAACGCCGCTTCTACCTGCGGCGTCTTCAAGATTCTCTTACATATCCCCATGCCGTAAACAACATCGAGACCTGTTTTTTCATCTTGTGACATAGATTGCTATAAGTCAAGACTGGTATTGGCTATGTGGTGCCCTATTATGAAATTGTTCCGCCCCACGCGAAGCAACTGGGTGAACCGTCGAGTTTATTTAGGGAGCCCACACAGTCGTTTCTGGTACAGGTATCCTTCGTTGTTAAGGACGCTGGAGAGAGCGATGAGGGCGCCCACCTTGTTGAGGTGGGTTCATTTTCGTGACGCGTGGGGTGGCCCTTTTGTGTGTCCTAGTTGACAGCATTCATCGTCTTGCTATCATAGACACTTGTCTTGGGGACGTAGCTCAGTTGGGAGAGCGCTGCCGTCGCATGGCAGAGGCCGAGGGTTCGACTCCCTTCGTCTCCACCCTGACTCTTCAAGCTCCAACCTGGTTGGAGCTTTTTTATTAGCCCTCGGCATTGCGCTCGGAGCATCATGGCAGCTGCGGCATACGAATCGCTCGTCCCCCTGGCATGCATTATTGCCTACACGATTTGCCACAGGCGTCAACCGCACCCCTTTACCTGCGCGATTCCCCTTATGACGGCAATAACATGGGCGCTTGAGCGCGCATGCGCGTACGGATCGCAAGGTCTCCGCTTGGGCGCCGCCATCGCGTGCATTCTGATTTGCTGGTGGTGCGCCGGGTCGTTTGTCCTTCACGTTTCCACATCGATACGCGCCCGTGGCGCCTCTTTAATCGCTTGCCTGGGCTGCGTCCTCGCGCTCTGCGTTGTCGCCTGTCCTCTCGCCCTGCCCTTTGCGACAGCCGTAGGATGGCGCGGCATGGTCCTTTTCTGCACAAAGGTGCTACATGCGTGTAGCCTCTGGTTCTCGTTGAGCATCGCCGCGCTTGATCGGTATGCCCACACGCATCGATGCAACCCGGATGATCGCGTAGACGTCATTATCGTGCCCGGCGCGGCGCTTAACGGCAGCCGCCCCTCCCCGTTTCTCACCTCGCGTATTGAGCGCGCCCTCGAGCTGTGGCGTGAGCAGGGATGTCATGCGCATATCGTGGTCTCGGGCGGACAGGGCGCGGACGAATGCGTAAGCGAGGCCGCGGCAATGCGTCGTTACCTCGAGGAACAAGGAGTTCCCGGAAAGCTCATCATCGATGAAGACCGCTCCACTACAACCAGGGAGAACATGCACTATTCGCGTCTGCTGATTGAAAGGCACCTGGGCGCGAAGGCATGCGTCGCCGTGGTCTCGACCGATTATCATCTGCCGCGCTGCACGATGTATGCCGCAGCCGAGGGCCTCAACATCTTGGGCGTCGGCGCCTCCAGTGCTCACCGCGTCTGGTCGCGCGGCTACATCCGCGAGGCCGCTGCCCTCACGCGCGCGATTCTTCCCACGTATGCGATTCCGTTACTCATCGCCCTCACCTGTATGCTATAGGCCCCTGCAGCAGATCGAACTATAGAAAAGGCGCGGCACCCAAAGGCGCCACGCCTCGATTGGCGTTATCTATTAGCGCTTGCCGCCGCGGTCTCCCACGCGACGCCCGCCACGATTGCCGCCGTAGCTGCCGCGATTGCCGCCGTAGCTGCCGCGATTGTCGCGACCGCCACCGCGACCGGAGCGTGCGCCAGCACCATAGCTGCCGCGACCGCCACGGCCACCGCGACCGTACTCGCCCTCGTCGTAGTTGCGCCAGGTATCGTGCTTGGCGCGGCCGTTAAAGCGGACCTCTTCGCCATTGCGCGTGCGCGTATCGGCGTCGGAGGTGTGACGACCACGGGCAGAAAGCGCTGCACCGCCGCGACCGCGCTTGGAAGCGCCGCCGCGAGAGGCTTTCTTCTCGCGATCGAAGCGGGTCTCTTCGCCGCGCTCGGCCTTGTTCTCGACTTTGTCTCCGCGCTCAGCAGAAGGCTTGCGGGGCCCACGGCGAGAACGGTCGGACTCGCGACGACGCCCCCGGCGATCGAACTCACGCTCGCGGCCGGCAAATTTGGCGGCACGGCGCTCGGCGCGGTTGCCGCTCACCTCGGCTGCCTCGGTCTTGGGCGCGTTCTCGACAGCTGCAGTCTCCACGGTCTCCTCGGCACGCACGCGCGCCTTGCCCGCACGTTTGGGACGAGCGGGGCGATTGCTGTCGCTGCGCTTGGCGGCCGCACGCTTGGCGGCGTTCTCGCGACGCTTTTCCTTTTGGCGGCGACGCTTGCGCTCGTTCTTGGTCGTGGCGTGATCTGCCGGCACGCGATTGGGGTTGATGCGCGGCAAGTCGGTGCCAAGGGTCAGACCGGTTGCATTGTACATGTCGGCGGTCTTGCCCATCAGGGCCTCGATATCAAAAAACTCGGCGATATCGGCCTTGGTCACGAAGGTGAGCGACCAGCCTTCCTCGCCGGCGCGGCCCGTACGGCCAATGCGATGGATGTAGTCGGTGGGCTCCTCGGGAACATCGAAGTTGATGACGTAGCGCACATCGGAAACGTCGATGCCGCGCGCGAGGACGTCGGTTGCCACGAGAACCTGGACGCGGCCGTCACGGAATGCCGCGAGGGCGCGCTGGCGCTGGCCCTGGCTGCGATCGCCGTGGATGGCCTCGCACGTAAAGCCGCTGCGCGCAAGGCGACGCACGCAGGTGTCGGCGCGGCGCTTGGTGCGCACGAACACGATCACGCGCTCCGGGCCCTCTTTCTTGAGGACCTCGGTCAGAAGACCGTTCTTCTCGTCCATAGAGACGGGCACCACGTACTGGTCGACGGTATCGGCAGTGGAAGTGACAGGGGCGATCTCCACGCGAGCGGGCTCATGGACCAGATCGGTAATGGCGCCCACGCGCTCCTCGTCGAGCGTGGCCGAGAACAAAAGCGTCTGACGCTCCTCGCGGCACTTGCTCACAATAGTGCGCACCTGGGGCAAAAAGCCCATATCGAGCATGCGGTCGGCCTCGTCCAGCACGAGCACGCCCACCTCGTCGAGGTTCGCGGCGCCCTGCTCGGTCAAGTCCACCAGGCGTCCCGGCGTCGCCACCAGAATGTCGCAGCCGCGGGCGAGCGCCTGCTTTTGCGGACCGTAGCTCAGACCGCCCACGACGGTCACGGCCGTATGACCGGTGCGCTTGGCAACGGTGGTGCACACCTCGTCGATCTGTTGGGCGAGCTCGCGCGTAGGAATGATGACGAGCATCAACGGGCCGCGGCCGCGAGCGGCGTTGCGACGGCGACGGCCACGGTCGCCCTTTTTCGCAGGGGGCACCACGTGGCCCAGCTTAGACATGGTGGGCAGCAGGAAGGCTGCCGTCTTGCCGGTGCCCGTTTGCGCTGCGGCCAAGATGTCGCGGCCGGCAAGCACCTCGGGGATAGAGGCTGCCTGCACGGGCGTAGGGGTTTCGTAGCCCATGTCGGCGACGGCCTGCATCACGGCGTCGGAAAGACCGAGGTCGGCAAAGCGGACCGTCGTCTCCTCCTCGGCAGACGGGTTCTCGTTCGTCTCTTCAACGATAGTAGAAGGCATGAAGGTATATCCGTTCTCTCGCGGCGCACGCAAACATAAGCCGGTTTGCGACCGCGCTCGTGAGTGTTGATATGGATTGCAATGACACCATGCGAAAAGGATGGGTTCGCATGGGGCGAATCGCCCGCGCGCGAAAAACGAGTGGAATAACAGCGCGCTGATGGACGATGGAGCAGGTTTCGCCAACAGAGAAGTATAAATGGCACCCGAAAAATGTCGTGCGGCTTTCGCCTGTCCACACCCGAACCCCATGTTTTCGGCAAGCGGAGGAGGGTGGAGCGGCGAGTGGCGAAGGATGCGGTGGAGAAGCGCGATTGACTTTGTCACCTTCCCCTGTTGACACCCCCTGGGGGTGGGGGTATGGTGAAGACAAGCCGAGAGGGGCCATCCCGCATGCGGCCGTCTTCGCCTGGACCCACACGCATGCATCGATAGAAAGGAAGCCATCGCCCATGGCTCACCAAAAATTCGACGTAGGGGGCATGACGTGCGCCGCATGCCAGGCGCACGTGGAGCGCGCTGTGGAAAACGTTCCCGGCGTGTCGAGCGTTTCGGTCAATTTGCTCTCGGGGTCCATGGCAGTCGATTATGACGACGCCTCTTGCAACGCGGACGCCATCTGCAGCGCCGTCGATCACGCCGGCTACAGCGCATCACCGGTAGCGGGCACGGACACCGCCGGCACCGGAACCGCCGCCCCTACAGGCGCAGCGCGCATGGAATCCCCCACCAAAAAGCTCGAAGCGGCAGCCCATGCCATGAAAACGCGCCTGATCGTCTCCATCATCTTTCTCGTCCCGCTGTTCTACCCAGGCATGGGCCACATGCTCGGCTGGCCGCTGCCCGCGATCTTTGCCGACCACGCGCACTCCATGACACTCGCCCTCACCGAGCTCATACTCCTACTGCCCATCCTCTATATGAATCGCGCCTACTTTATCAACGGCTTCAAGTCCCTCGCACACCGTGCCCCCACCATGGACGCACTCATCGCCATCGGCGCCGCGGCAAGCGTAGGCTGGTCGGTCTACGCGCTGTTTGTCATGGCCGATCAGCTCGCCCGCGCCGAGGTACACATGGCCATGATGACCGCCATGGACAACCTGTACTTCGAAAGCGCGGGCACTATTCTCACGCTTGTCACCGTGGGCAAGTACCTAGAGTGCCGTAGCAAATCAAAGACGGGCAGCGCCATCGAGGGGCTTATCGACCTTGCCCCCAAGGAGGCACACCTCGTGGGCCCAGACGGCAGCGAGACCACCGTCGACGCTTCGCTCGTCCAGATAGGGCAAATACTGCGCGTCAAGCCCGGTGAATCCATCCCCGTCGACGGCATCGTGGTCGAAGGGTCCTCCGCCGTGGACGAAAGCGCCCTCACCGGCGAGTCCATTCCGCAGGAAAAAACTGCAGGTGACACCGTGTTTGCCGCCACCATCAACCGCACGGGCTCGTTTGAGCTGCGTGCCACGCGCGTGGGGGCCGACACCAGCCTGTCAAAGATCATCCAGCTGGTAGAGGACGCCAACGCCACGAAGGCGCCCATCGCGCGCCTGGCCGATAAGGTGGCAGGCGTCTTCGTGCCCGTGGTACTGGTCATCGCCGTTGTCACGTTCATCGCATGGCTCGCCGCGGGCGGCAACGTCACGCAGGCACTCACCGCAAGCGTCGCCGTCCTGGTGATCAGCTGTCCCTGCGCGCTCGGCCTCGCCACCCCCGTGGCCATCATGGTGGGCACGGGCCGCGGCGCCGAGATGGGTGTGCTCTTCAAAAACGCCGAAGCGCTCGAGACGCTCCACAAGGTCGATACCGTCGTGCTCGACAAAACCGGCACCATCACGCGCGGCAAGCCCGCCGTTGTCGGCATCATGCCCCAGACGCGCGGGGACGGCAGCGCCATGAGCCAAAAGCAGCTGATGAAGCTCGCCTGTGCCCTCGAGCGCGGCAGCGAGCACCCCCTGGCCGAGGCCATCATGAACCGCGCCAATGAGATGGGCATCGTCGCCCGCAGCGTCGAGGACTTCCGCGCCATCCCCGGCCGCGGCGTCACGGCTCGCGAGGGACAAAACGTCATCGCTGCGGGCAATGCACAACTCATGGACGACCTGGGCATCGTCTACGACGGCACAGCACTCGTCGCGCTCGCCGCGCAGGGTAAAACGCCGTTACTTTTTGCCAAAAACGGAGAGCTTGTGGGTATCATCGCCGTCGCCGACGAGGTAAAACCCACAAGCGCGGAGGCAATCCAGGCCCTCACGAACTTGGGCATTCGCCCCGTGATGCTCACGGGAGATAACGCTGCCACTGCCCAGGCGATTGCGCGCACGGTAGGGATCGGCGGCACCTCAGTGATCGCCGACGTCATGCCCGCCGACAAGGAGCGCCACGTGCGCGAGCTGCAGCAGGCAGGCCACCGCGTTGCTATGGTAGGCGACGGCATCAACGACTCCCCCGCCCTCGCCCGCGCCGACGTGGGCCTGGCCATCGGGGCCGGCGCAGACATCGCCAAAGAGGGCGCGGATGTGGTCCTCATGCACAGCGACCTTGCCGATGTGGCGCGCGCCGTCGAGCTCTCGCGCGCAGTCATCCGCAATATCAAGCAAGACCTGTTTTGGGCACTCTTTTACAACTCGATGGGAATTCCCCTGGCAGCAGGCGTGCTCTATCCGATTTTGGGATGGCAACTCTCGCCCATGTTCGGCGCCGCAGCCATGAGCCTGTCGAGCGTCTGCGTGGTCACCAACGCGCTGCGCCTGCGCCGGTTCCGCCCGCGCAGTTGTTATTATATCTGTCAAACATTACAGGAAGGACAAACCATGAAGTACCAGATCAAGACCCGTGGCCTGCACTGCGGCCACTGCGACGCCTCCGTTGAAGCTGCCCTGCTCAAGGTTGCCGGCGTGACCGACGCCGACGCCGACCACGAGACCAATACCGTCGAGGTCGAGTGCGCGCAGGACACGACTCCCGAGGCCCTCACCGCCGCCATCGAGGGTGCAAGCGAGAGCTTTACCGTCGTCTCCATCGAGGCAGCGTAGGCACCGACCATGATGGCAGACCACGACAGCATAGCGCGCCTGCTCAAAACCGCCCGTGGCCAGATTGACGGCATCATGAAGATGGTTGACGAAGACCGCTACTGCATCGACATCTCCACCCAGCTCATGGCCACGCAGTCGCTCATCGCGCGCATCAACGCCGACGTGCTCAAAGCGCACGTCGAGGGCTGTGTGCGCAGCGCCCTGGAAGATGGCAGCGAGGAGCAGAAGGCGCAGAAGCTCGACGAGATCGGCCGCGTTATCGAAAAACTCGCTAAATAACGACCCTCTCGTTCCTTTCCGTGCGGGGAAGTGCAGGAAACTGCACTTTTCGCGTTGCATGTGGGTAAAACTGTGAGTATTCTTTTAACGATTAACATCTCGACGGGGAGTATTTCATGCAGGATTTCTTGAACAAGCTGAAGCATTTCATGGACGATCGCTACGGCGTTGACGATCTTTCTTGTGCGCTCGGCGCCCTAGGCGTGATCATCGCCCTGCTGGGTGCGCTTCTGAAGGTGGGTCTGTTCACCTGGATCGCCATCATCGTTATCGTGCTTGCTATCGTGCGCGCTATCTCCAAGAATTTCCCCGCCCGCGAGCGCGAGAACGACCAGTTCCGCCAGCTCACCTCCAAGGCGCCCGCTCTCGACGGGCTCTTTGACAAACTGCCCTTCAAGCACGGCACCGAGCGCATGGCACGTGCCGGCCGCACCGCCAAGAAGATGCTCGTCAACCGTAAGACCACGATGTACTTCCGCTGCAAGAACTGCGGTCAGATTCTCTCCGTGCCGCGCGGTAAGGGTCGTATCCTCATCACCTGCCCCAAGTGCGGCTGCAAAGCGGAGAAGCGCTCCTAGCCACCATGAACATCTTGCCATTTCCCTGCCTTCGCCCTGCCGAGAACCACGTTATCGAAGTTCTCTCCCAACCGTTTGGTGTATTGGCCACGGCCGATGCCATCACGCAAGCGCGCGAGGCAGGGATTTTGCTAAAAGACCTGCATCCGGCGTATTACCTGTATGAAAACACGGCGGCAGATGGCACTCGCCAGACGGCGCTCGTCGGCATCTGTGCTACAGAGGCACTTGCCTGCGATGTTGCCGCTCAGGACGATGGTCCTGTTGCCACGGTGCCCTGCGAGGCCCTTCAGTGCGTGCCCGCACCCGTTGTCTATGATCGTCAGCCGGTTTTGGATGTAATTCTCGCTGCCGCGCAGCAAGGTGCCCCTCTATATGATCTTTACGATCCCACGGGGGTTCGCCATCGTATCTGGCATATCGGCCGTACCGAGGCAGTCGAGGCAGTGCGTACCATGCTGCAGCAGATCCCCTCCGTGAACGACGTTTCCTCCGGCATCCTGGCTTCGATGGTTACCTACGCCAAGGCCGCACGCGCCGAGGCGCAAGCGACAGGCACTTTTACGGGACGCGAGCCCTTTAACTATGCTCTGCTCGCGCTCTACCCCACAGATGGCGGCAAGGTTGCCCCGGCTGTCATGCCCTTTGGATTCCTTGCTCACCAGGTTGCCAAACTTTAGGGATTCGCCCCGTCGTCTATTGCATCTTGAAAAGGAACACCCCGCGACGCGCATCTAACCGCGCGACACGGGGTTCTCTTTGATTCTTCCAGCCTAAGAGCCCCCAAACAGGAGCGATATCCTCGGCTGCGGCGTGTTTTCCGGGGTGTAAAAGGGGGTTGTTTTTCAAAACTCCTCGAAGTGCGTACCCTATTTCGATTTTGCCAAGTAGGGGCGATTTTGACGCCCCTGAATCCTGGGGTTTTATCGCCCAAAACAGCCTTCTACTTCAGAAAAATGAATTAGGATACGCACTTCGAATTGTTTTGTTGCAGTAGCATTTCATAGCGGCATCGAGCTCAACGAATCAACGGCGGCGAAGACATCTCGTGCGCCAGGCACAGTATGCTCCCCGCCGCTTCCAGCCCTCAGGTACCGCGAAACGCAAGCTAGAGCGGCTCGATGCCCAACTCGCGTGCATAATCTTCCTGAGTGAAGATCTCTTGCAGCTCGAAGACGCCATCCTCATAGGCGAAATGCATGGTAGAGGCATTGCCGGGCACCGGCTTGAGCAGATCGGCAGCATTGCCCAACACCGTATCGTGGAACTCTTTGATTGCCGACCCATGCGAAACGGCGAGCACGCATTTGCTGCCCGGAACTTCCATCACGTCGCGCAGCGTTGCCATCATGCGATTGCGAACTTCCTGCTGCGACTCACCGCCAAAGTGCGCAAAGTAATCGCCCCAGGGGCGCTGCGGCATTAACGAGATTCGCTCGGCTTCATACTCGCCAAAGAACCACTCGCGAATGCCTCCGCGCTGCTCAAACTCAATACCGGGCATGATGGTTTGAATGGTCACATGCGTGCGCGTGAGCGTTGAAGTGTAGGCATGATCGAAAACGAGGCCTCGGTGACGCAGGAATGCGCCAGCGCGGCGTGCCTGCTCGAGACCCAGTTCGGTAAGCGGAGAGTCAGTCCAGCCCGAAATCATCTTCTTACGATTGAACAGGGTCTGGCCGTGGCGAACAAGATACAGGTCGTTGGTCATGGGTCCTCCGGAGGGTAACAGGGGCAAAAGGCGACAATCGCACTAAATCAAAACATCCTCGAGCGAGCGCTTGGGCACGTGGTGCACTCCGGCATCGTCGCGCCAGTATTTGATGGAACCATCCGGGGAGGCGGAGAGCGGCTCCAGGCGCACCTCCTCGGCAGGCATGCCAAAAGCGCAGACAAGTTTGAGCTCGTATCGCTCGCTATCGATGCCAAGCGCGTCGATCAGGCGCGGCGTGAATGCCTTGAGCATGCAACCAGCATAAGAAGGCGTGGCGGATCGGGCGGCAAGCATCATAGTCTGCGCTGCAATGCCACAGTCGACCTCAGCGATGGGCGCGGCGGGCTTTCCTGCCGCACCGCGCTCGGCGGCGATAATCACATAGCCAGTAGGGCACTCCCCCGCCACGGGACCGGCCCAATCCTTGAAGTAGCCCGCCCAAGCAAGCTCGGCAAATACCGCATCACAAGCCGCAGGATCGCTCACAACGCGAAAGCGCAGCAGTTGACGATTGGCACCGTTGGCGCACAAGCGGGCCATGTTGACCAGCTCGAGCAAGAACCCCTCCGGCACACGTTGTCCCTCGTCAAAGCGGCGGAAGCTCCGGCACGAGGCAACAAGGTCGCTCATCTGGACAAGACCGTATTCGTTGCGCGCGGATGCAGCCTGCGCGGAAATGTTCTCTCGCTCTGTCATGGGAGTCCCCTCTCGGTTGCAGCTTCGCGCCATTGTACCGCCGCGAGCATGTCTTCGCGACAGCGTACAATGAGAGTGCATGATACGAACGGAGAGAACATGAACAAAGAGAACATGCCCCAGACGCCCTCTTTTGATAGCCCCCTGGCCCATACCGATGAAAAGGCACCGATTGACCCCGACGAGGACCTTCCGAAGGATTCTGAGCCAGACGAGGAATATGGCGTGTGGGATGAAGAGGAGAATGCAGCTCCCCCGCGCGGGCGCGTCCTCTTTATCGACGCCGACGCCTGCCCCGTCACGCGAGAGGCACTCGCCTGCGCCCGCGACGCGCGCACGCCTGTCGTCATCGTGGGCAACACGACGCAGAACCTCGCACGCCACATCCGCCACAACGACCCGCGCGAACCGGAAAAGGCGCAGGGACGTGACGCCGATCATGACGGATTTTGGGTCGATGTACTCGATGTTTCGATTGGGGCAGACAGTGCCGACTTCGCCATCATCGAATGTCTTCAGCCAAACGACATCGTCGTGACCCAAGATATCGGTCTTGCGAGCATGGTTCTGGGCCGCGGAGCGGCCGCCATCGGCGTTCGAGGTCGCGTATACGACAAAGCGACTATCGATATGCAGCTCTTTATTCGCCATGAGGAGAAGAAGGTGAGACGCGCCGGAGGGCGCACACGCGGACCGGAGCCGTTCAAAGGCTCAGACCGGACGCGCTTTCGCCGCAACCTCATCGAACTGCTACGCGAGCAGCCGCCGCGAGAGCAGCCGCCGCAGCCCCCGCTCTAGAGTCCCAGCGCCGTAAAGAACAGGCCCCACACGACACCGATGACATAAAGCATGACGATGATGACCAGGTTCTCGCGCACCGAGCGATTGGTGCGGAACAGCACCAGGTAACCCACACCGGCGGAGATGAGCGTGCCCGCGAGCATGGGAGCAAGCGTCAGCACGCCCTCGAGATAGAGTTGCGTGATTACCACGCTTGCCGAACAGTTGGGAATGAGGCCCACCAGAGCGGATGCAAAAACGGCAAGCGTCTCGTTACCGCGCAGCGCCTGCTCGAGCACCGGCTCGCCCACGGTATCCAAAATGCCCACCAGCACGAGCGTGACCAAGAAAATGAAAACGCTCACCTGCACGGTGTGGGACAGCGCGCTTCGCACGATTGAAAGCAGCATGTGCTCGTCATCATGGGTGTGTCCGTGATCATGGTCATGAACGTGGGTGTGCTCGTGGGCACGGGCGTGGTCTGCCTCACAGGCGTGGACGGCTTCGCGAAAACCCTCGCAACCATGGGCTCCCCCGTGCTCGCAGCCATGACGATGATGACGCTCCGCATCCTCATCACAGCCGCAATGATCGCGCTCACACAGCTCATGAATATGATCGGCGCTCACACCCGCCTCGGAGATTTCGTCGACAATGTCGCCTTCGCTGTGGTCTCCATGGCCGCAGTTCACACGACTTGGATTCGCAGCGGCTCCAAGCACGGTCTGACGCAGCGCCGCATGGACGCGCGCATTTTTGCGCAAAGCGCGCACGGCCATGTCAATCAAAAAACCCGTGATGAGTGCTACGAGCATTTTGATAACGAGAATGGTTGCCATGCTTTTAAGGGGCATATGCTCGGCCATGAGCATGGGCAGCATCTCGTCGGACGTCGAAAGGAACACCGCCGCCAGCGTTCCCAATGTCACAATGCGCCCGGCGTAGAGCGTCGCCGCCATGGCGGAAAAGCCACATTGCGGAAAGATTCCCAACAGAGCACCCACAGCGGGACCAGCTGTTCCTGCGCGACGAATCGTGTTATTAACACGACCCCCCGCCACATGTTCCAGCACCTCAAGCGCCAGATAGGTCACAAACAAAAACGGCACCAGCGCCAGCGTATCCTTGCCGGCATCCAATACGATATCCGCAATCAAATCCATGCAGTGCGTTCTCCCATCGATGGCTTTACCGAGATTTTGGTCTCCAGGGCTTGAACTGAACTATTGTACTGAAGATGATAGTTCAACATAAAAGTTTCCGTTGGTAAACTACTACAAGCAGCAAACCTTTATTTCCTCACAGCGAAAGGTACGATCATGAATACCCAACAGGCACTTGAATACTCCATGCAACCGTTTATCCCCATGTTCATCTTTGGGGGCGGCTACGAAATGGTCGAATCCGAGCGGCTGCGCAGCGAAGAGGCGCTCAAAGCCCTTGTTGACGAATGGAATGCAAATCCCGAGCCGTCCTTTGGCTACGACGTGATCATGGACCTCGCCGATCGCAACCGCGAGCTGTGCGACCACGTGGGCGAGACGCGCCTGCGCAACAAGCCCACCTCCATGCTCGCCCGTAGCCTGTCCGACGCAGATACCTGCGCCGCCATCGGCAAGATGCAGCGTCGTAGCGCGTCCGCCGTCATGCGCGAGATCCGCGGCGACCGCGAGGCGCTCGGCGTCGCTTTCACACGCAAGCCCATCCAGGGCACGGTACTCGGCATCGACATCGAGACGACCGGACGTGCGCCCGAGCGCGGATACATCATCAACGTGGGCTGGGAGATCATGGAGCTCACAAGCGACGCGGTCCCGCATGATGCCGAGGCTCACTATTGCGGCCTGCCCGAGATGTACCGCGAGACTGGTGTCCCGCTCACCGAAATCCATCACATCACCTGGGATGATATTGACGGCAAAACGCCCTTCCGCGAAAACAAGAAGCTGCAAAAGCAGATTCTCAAGCTCATGAAAACGTACCCCTATATGGCGCACAATGCCGCCTTCGAGGACTCCTGGTTCAAGCTGCACCTCGAGGGATATGCCGAGGCACGCCGCGAGGGCAAAATCATCGTGATCGATTCGCGCGAAATCTGCCGTAGGCTCGACGGCGAGGTGAAGACGCTCCCGCGTGAAAGCTCCCCCGCCGCGCTTGAGAACTGGGCGCGCCGCCGCGGCACGCTTGGTGCCAGTGAAGCCGAGCAGCACCTGGGCCTCGACGACACCGACCTCATGCTTCGCACCGTGCAAGCAGAGTTCAACGAGAAGAGCCTCTTCGCCAAATAGTTCAATTGCCGGACGCGATTTAGCCAATCGGACGCGATGAGTTACCATACCGCTATCGCGTCCGACTCCGCGGCCCCATAAAGCTCGGCCAGCGCCAATCTGCGCCGAGCGACCCCCAGCGGCCAAGCCCGCGCAACCAAAGAGGCCATCAACAAACCGCCTCCCGAATACCGATAATGTCACAGGCGCGGACCGCAGCCTATGACATTATCGATATATGGGAATCGTTTTGTCACATACCACAGCAAGAGCGGTCCATCAGACCGCTCACTCGATTGCACGCAGCGGCATCGAGTCCTGCCGCGATGCCGACATCCTCAAATCTCGCCCAAGCAGAACTCTCGTCGACGATGCATCGAGGTGGCTCGCTGCTCACAATGTGAAAGTCGATGAAAACGCCCCCATTGAAACAATAGTTTTCGAGCGCAACGGCATGCACAGGCTCACGGGATGCCGGACCCACGTTTCGACCAAACGATTCTCGAGCTCCCGCTTCATCAAGCTTACCGATGACATCTCGATAGTCGGGGTTGAGTTGTGCGCCCTTCAAGCCGCAACCTATCTGCCCTTTCGCGAGCTCGTTGAATACTACTTTGAACTGTGCGGGGCCTATTCACTGGGGACAGGCTCAACGACCTCCTACAGCGAAAGACCACCTCTCACCTCAACTGCGCGACTCAAGCATTTCTTCAATACGCTTTCTGCTTGCGATGGGCTCATTCCAGCGCGGAAGGCGATCAAGTGCGTACGGGACGGCTGTCGCTCGCCCATGGAAACGGCATTTGTCATGATGCTCACGCTGCCCAAAACCGAAGGCGGCCTAGGAATGAGGGCAATCGAAACCGATTACGAAATCAAGGTTTCCAGCATCGCAAAGGGCCTCACGAGGCGAACAAAGTTCTACATGGACGCGTATCTCAAACGCTCCCGCATCGACATTGAATACAACGGCTTTCACCACGATACGGAAGAAAATCACGCCATCGATGAGGAGCGCAAAAACGCGCTTGCGGCCATGGGCTATGGAATTATTACCGTCAGCAGACACTCCTTTATGCATGCCGAACCGTTTGCTCGGGTCATGGAAGTGATTCAGCGAAAAGAGGGCGTCCGCCCTTCGCGCCTCCCAGCGAATTATAGAGTTAAGCAGGAGGAGCTGAGGCAGTTCGTGCTCAGAAGGCATCTCGAAGAAAAGAAACGCCTTGAGGAGAAAATCCGCCGCGACCGAGAAGAACGAAACCGAATCGAGTATGAAAAAGCCTTGCTCGATGGCTTCCCTGACGACCCGTCGATCAATACCGTCCCTGAAATCGACGACATGCAGACATTCGAACGTCAGACGCCTCGAACTGACAGCGCGAGCGGCCCCGCACTCGAGGGCAAGGTATTCGGAAGCGGTATCGAACTGAAATAGCAGAGTAGACGCTCGAGCATCGTGCAAAATTCAAAGTATTCAGTCATTACTCGCGTTTCTCTTGCTCAAGACGGGATCATCCAGCGCCATGCCCAAATCACATTTCAACATCTGTGGAGTATTGCACGCTTTTCTGCCTATTTGGACTTCTCGACTTGGCATACATCCCAATCTATGTGCTGAATACCTTGAATTTTGCACGATGCCCGGACGCCCACCCCAGCCTCGATGCCATAACGCCACGACAACCCTGCTTCGCGCTGTCACTTTTACCCCAGCAAATAGACCTTCCGCGGAATCTCATTGACACATGAGCATATATTCATATAATCAAGGTTAGATAATATGAGCACATGTTCATATGAAAGGATGTTGCAATGAACGATCAGTTCCTCGAGCCTGCAAACAGCTCTAACGAACGTGATGTTCCCCTCGTAGTAACCTGCACTCCCGAAGACCTTCCCGACGAAGAACTGCTCTACGACCTTGCAGACCTCTTCAAGGTTTTTAGCGACACCACGCGTATCAAGATTCTCTATGCCCTTATGGGTCGCGAGCTATGTGTCGCAGACATTGCCGACGCCACGCAAACATCCCAATCGGCCGTCTCCCATCAGCTTCGCACGCTCAAAAGCTCTCACCTGGTTAAATTTCGCCGCGACGGTCGCAACATCCTCTACTCTCTCGCAGACGATCACGTTTACACCATGCTCAATCAGGGCATGAGCCACATCTGCGAGTAACGATTCGACCCCGGTAACAGTGCGGCCTGTGCCCAAGCCGCCAGCACACGAAAGGAACCCATCATGAAAAAGTCCTTCAAGCTTGACGAAATCGACTGTGCCAACTGCGCTCGCGAGCTCCAAGACGAGCTTGCCAAGCTCGATGGCGTCAAATCCGTATCCGTCAACTTTATGACGCAAAAGCTCACGCTCGAAGCCGAGGATACCGAGTTCGATGAGGTGCTCGACCGCGTGGTTGAGTTCACCGCCGACGCCGAGCCGGACTGCGAAATCATTCTCTAGCCCACGCACCCACAAGGCCGCAGCCGATGCGGCCTTCATTCGCAAAGTCATATGAGCGAGTGTTCACACATTCAAATGGGAGGAATTTGAATCATGGTAATCGCCGATCCCAAAAAGAAAAAGAAGAAGCGCCGCAAGAAGGAATCGCTCAAACAAAAACGCAATCGCATCCTCGTAGCACTCGCGATTTTTGTCGCAGTATATGCATTGGACGAACTGGGTGTCCTCGAGCGTTCCTTCGGAAACCCGGGGAGCGTCTACGCGAGCTTCGTGCTCTTTCTCGTGCCATTCATCATCGCCGGCCACGACGTTCTTAAAAAAGCCTGGAACAACATCCAACGCGGCAAAGCCTTTGATGAAAGCTTCCTTATGGTCGTAGCCACACTCGGCGCCTTTGCCATGGTGCTATTCCCCGACGCCGACCCGCACATGGCAGAGGGCGCGGCAGTCATGCTCTTTTATCAGGTGGGAGAGCTCTTCCAGGCCTACGCCGTAGGCAAGAGCCGCAAGTCCATCAGTGCCATGATGGACATCGCGCCCGACTATGCCAACATCGAAGACGCAGCAGGCAACCTCGAACAGGTCGATCCCGACGAAGTACCCTGCGGAACTATCATCGCAATCAAGCCCGGCGAGCGGGTGCCCATCGATGGAACAATCGTCGAGGGAACGACTCAGCTCGACACGGCTGCCCTCACCGGTGAGTCCGTCCCCCGCCATGCGGAGGTGGGCGCCGAGGTCATCTCGGGCTGCATCAACATGACCGGCCTCATCAAGGTCAAAACCACCAAGCCGTTTGGCGAGTCCACTGTCTCGCGCATCCTTGAGCTTGTGGAAAACGCCAGCGAGAAGAAGGCCAAGACCGAGAACTTCATCACGCGCTTTGCCCGCGTTTACACACCCGCCGTCACGGGCGCCGCCGCACTGCTCGCTCTGGGCGGCGGCCTCGTGACCGGAGCTTGGTCTGATTGGATTTTGCGCGGCCTCACGTTCTTGGTCGTCTCCTGCCCTTGCGCGCTTGTAATCAGCGTGCCCTTGAGCTTCTTTGGCGGCATCGGCGGCGCCTCCAAGATCGGTGTGCTGGTCAAGGGGTCAAACTACCTGGAGGCTCTCGCCGAAGTCGATACCGTTGTGTTTGATAAGACAGGCACGCTCACGCGCGGCACGTTCTCGGTCGTAGCGATTCACCCCGAAAACGGCTACACCGAGTCCTCCCTGCTCGAGATGGCAGCCCTTGCGGAATCCTTCTCCGATCATCCCATCGCGCAGTCTGTCCGCGCCGCATATACGGGCAAGCTCGACCCCAAGCGCATCACGGAATCCGGCAACGAGGCCGGCCACGGCGTCTTTGCCATCATCGACGGCAAAAAGGTCATGGTGGGCAACGCCAAGATGCTTGCCGAGGCAGGCTTCACAGCACCCGATTGCGAAGTTGTGGGCACGATCCTCCACGTGCTGGTCGATACCATCTACGCTGGCCATATCGTGATTGCAGACACCGTAAAAGACGACGCCGAGCAAACCATCAGCGACCTTCACGCTGCAGGTGCGCGCCGCTGCGTGATGCTCACGGGCGATCGCGAAGAGGTGGCAGCCGCCGTCTCCCATCAGCTGGGCCTGGACGAATACCACGCGCAGCTCCTTCCCGGCGACAAGGTGGAACGCGTCGAAAAGCTTCTTGCAAGCGAGGATGCCAAGCACAAGCTCGCCTTTGTGGGCGACGGTATCAACGATGCCCCAGTCCTCACGCGCGCCGACGTCGGCATCGCCATGGGCGCGATGGGCTCCGACGCGGCCATCGAAGCGGCGGATATCGTGCTGATGGACGACAAGCCCTCAAACATCGCGCGAGCCATGCGTATCGCACGCAAAACTATGGGCATCGTCTGGGAAAACATCGTGTTTGCCCTAGCCGTGAAGCTGTTGATCCTCGCACTTGCAGCTTTGGGTATCGCCAACATGTGGCTTGCGGTCTTTGGCGACGTGGGCGTGGCGATCCTAGCGATTCTGAACGCAATGCGCGCCATGAACGTCAAGGGGGCGTAGCATCCCAACGCCGGGGGTCGGCATCCCCTCCCTCGCTAGTCCTCGCTGCGCTGCGAAATCGCTCGGGAGGGGATGCCGACCCCCGGCTGCGGAAACGTGCTCCATACGTTTATAGCTTGCCTTGACGAGGTTCAGGGCGGGAAAATCAAAAAGGAGCGGCGACGTTGCATCAACGTCGCCGCTCCCCTTATTTTATCCGGGGCCTTACTTAGCCCAGAACCTCTACGAGTTCGATTTCGAAGTTGAGGTCCTTGCCGGCCATCTCGTGGTTGGCATCGATCTTGACGCCCTCGGGAGTCACCTCGACAACCGTCACGGGAACGGGCTGACCGCCAGCACCGGAAAGTGCGAGCTTATCGCCCACGTGAATCTGATCGATGTTGGGCACCTGTGCGGCGGGGAAGAACATGACCAGGTCCTCGCGACGCTCGCCGTAAGCCTCGGCACACGGAATGTGGACGGTCTTCTTCTCGCCCACTTCCATGTCCTTCACAGCAGCATCGAAGCCGGGGATCATCTGATGGGCACAGCAGGTGAACTCCAAAGGCTCGCCACGATCGTAAGAGCTATCGAACTGGGTGCCGTCATCCAGCGTGCCGCGATAGTGAGCGCGCACCTTCTTGCCTTCGTTTGACATATCGTCCTCATTTCAGTGAAAACTCGATTTGTCCGCCGAGCGGACACGTAGGGTCAACTATACCCCAAACCGTACGCCGCAATCCGACCTACCGGACGAACGTAGCCCACACGCAGACGTGTAGAATGGACAAGACGAAAAACGCACCAACAGGAGGCTTCATGTCTATTCCCGTACTTGACCTGCATTGCGACACCGCCGATCGCCTGGGCTGGCAAACCATCGATCGCGAACTCAAGACCGTCTCGGGAGACGAGTTCTTCACCCCAGATGACGCCGAATGCCCCGACCGCTACTTCTCCCTCAAAGACAACGACTGCGCCATCTCGATTGACATGGCAGCAGACACTCCCTGGGCGCAATGCTTTGCCACTTTTGTCCCCGATTGCTTCTCCCCCGAGCAGTCCCTGCGCTTCCACGCGCAGATCATGGCGCACATCAGCGCCCAAACCAACCTCAACCACGCCGAGGCAACCGAGGTGCATACCGCAAACGACATCCGTCCTGCCCTCGAACAGGGTCGATTCGCCTGCATCCACACGATCGAGAACGCGCGCATGTTCGCGCATGACCTTGATCTCATCGAGGCTCTCAAGCGTGCCGGCGTGCTCATGGCCTCCCTCTCGTGGAACGCCGCGAATCCGCTTGCCAGCGGACACGACACCCATGCAGGCCTCACCGATCTTGGCCGCCAGGCCGTTGCCGAAATGGAGCGCTGCGGCATGGTACTCGACGTCTCGCACCTCAACGATGAATGCTTTGACGAAGTGGCCGCCCTCTCCAAGCGCCCCTTCGTGGCAAGCCATTCCAATTCGCGTGCCGTCTGCGGGCATGTGCGCAACCTCACCGACCAGCAGTTCCAGGTTATCCGCGATGCCGGCGGCGTCGTAGGCCTCAACTTCTGCAACGGCTTTTTGGTCGATGGCGCCAACAAGGACACGTCGGCAGAACTGGTCACCTTTGACGCCACCGCGCGCCACATCGAGCATTGGCTCGAGCTGGGCGGCGAGGATGTCATCGCGCTCGGCGGCGACCTCGATGGCGCCGATGTTCCTGAATACGTTAAGGATGCTTCCAAGTTCCCCGCATTCCAGCAGATGCTCCTCGAACGTTTTGGCGAAACGATCACGCGCAAGCTTTGCTTTGAGAATGCGCTGTCCTTCTTCGAGCGCTTCTAGACCACAACGCCATTCGAATACTAAGGCGGGCACGGAATGCATCGAACTGCATTCCGTGCCCGCCCTTCTTTAGCAATTGAACAATCGCCTCGCGCCGAGGCGCCCCGCCTACAGCCCGAGCCTCGTATCGATGAGGCCCGCCAGGACATCGCCCAGCTCGTGTCCCGCCACGCGCATCATCTGCGGGAAGCGGCTGTAATACGTCATGCCGGGCGTAGAGTTGACCTCGTTGAACACGACCTCGCCCTCGGGTGTGACGAACAGGTCCACACGCGCAAAGCCCGAGCAGTTGAGAGCCTCGTACACCGTGAGCCCCGTCTCGCGCACGTGCTCGAGCACATCCGCGGGAAGCTCGGACGGACAGCGAAGCTCGGTGTTGGCGCCCGGATCCTTTTCCAGATGGATGCGGAAGAAGCCATCGCCATGGACGACGATCTCGTCCACCTCGCCCATACGCGTGCCATGGACAGCGTCGCCTACGACGGCGCAACCGACCTCGACGCCGGTGATGTTCTCCTCAACGGCGACCTTCTCGTCGAGTGCGAAGGCGGCATCGAGCGCCGCGCGGTACTCGTCCGCATCGTTTGCTTTGGAAACGCCGATGGAGCTGCCGCCGCGAGCGGGCTTTACGAAAACCGGGTATCCGCCGCACTTCTCAACTACTGCCGCCTCGTCCTCGGCGGTAGCACCGCGGTAGAGCACTTCGCACTTCGGCGAGCGCACGCCGGCCGCCGCAGCAAGGCGGTGGCTCGCATCTTTATCCATGCACACAGCGCTCGCAAGCACGCCGCAGCCCACGTAGGGAACGCCGCAAACCTCGAGGGCGCCCTGAACGGTGCCGTCCTCGCCGCCCTGGCCATGAAGGACGGGAAGGGCCACGTCGACCTCGAGCTCACGGAACTCACCGTCGACAAGCTCGAGAAAGCCGCCGCGAGCATCGGGCGCGCTGCCAGGGATCAGCACGACGGGAGCGCAATCATGCTCCTCCCAGGCACCCGTCACCACATCGGCGACGTCGCCCGTGTAGTGAAACCAAGAGCCGTTGCGGTCGATACCGATCAGCACCGGGCAGAAACGCTCGGAATCGAGTGCAGCGATAACGTTATCGGCAGACTTAAGGGAGATATCGTGCTCGGTAGAGATACCGCCGAACAGGATGGCGACGTTGGTCATGGGGATTGTCCTCTCTCGCAGCGACGCCCGCAGGCGCGCTTGTTCACGAGGCCCTATTATAGGCATCGTCGCCAAAGATGGTGCATCGTCTCATAAACGCTAGAATGGCAAACGCTTGCAAACCGGTTGAGAGCTGAGAGGAGAGACATGAAGCGTAGCATGCATTACGTTCATCACAGCAAGCGCGATGTGTCCGTCCTCGTCGAACGCAGATGCGTCAAGAATTTCAACCTGCATGTCCGTGCCGATGCAAGCGTCTTTTGCAGCGCCCCAAACGCAGCGAGCGACAAGCAGATTGAAGATTTCCTCGCTCGTCATGCGTCCTGGATCGTGCGGCATGTCGAGCGCGCCGAGCAAGCCGCACGCACGCAACCGCGGCCCGACGGGCCGGCCCGCGACGGCCTTGTCCCCCTCTGGGGCAAACTCGAAGACGCGGCCAGCATCATCGCGAACGCCGGCACGGTCCAGCAACTCTATCGCTTAGAGCTGGAGAAGGCGCTGCCGCGCGTCGTGGATCAAGTCGAGGCAGCCATGGGCGTGCACGCCGAGCGGTGGAGCATCCGAACCATGAAGACGCGTTGGGGCTCGTGCACGCCCGCTCGCAAAACAATCCGCATCAACACGCAGCTCGCCGCCTACCCGTCCCTCTGTCTGGAAATGGTTGTCACCCATGAGCTCGTGCATCTGCTGGAACCCAGCCATAATGCCCGATTCCATGCCCTGCTCGACGCCTATTGCCCCGCTAATCGAGAAGCCTCGCGCATCCTCAAGCAATCCCCGCTCGAGGCTATAAACATGACGCGGGGCACCGAGCCCAATTGCTGCAGCGCCCCGCGGTAGGTATCAAGTTTTACTCAGTATACCTTATCGATAGAAGTACAGGTAGTTGTAGAAAAACGCATCCTCGGTCTTCTCGAAATCGGAAAGGTCGGTGTAAACGCCGTAGTAAGCGCTTTCCTCCGATACCTCGACTTCCATCACGGTCTTGGCTGCCGCATAGCCGTCCTCGCTGGAAACGTTCTCGTTCACGGCGTCGGCATCCGCAAAGAGCGCAAGCTCGCCTTCCTCGGTCGGATTGAAGTAGACATCGAAGTGGACAAGCGCGGGCCTACCGGTGCTGGTCTTGGCGCCATAATCTTCAAAGCGGAACCAATAGTAATCGTCACCGGCATCCATAATCTGGACGGAATCGAGCGTGGAGGTAACCGAGCAATCCTCCGAACCGTTATCGAGATTGAGGCTGCACTCCATATAGAGCTTCACCGTCGCTGTGTGGCGATTGTTGTCCCAATTGGAGATCTCGATGTAATCGTCACCGCTATAGTACGTGCCCGCGACATCCCACTTGTTCTGCTCGCCCGTTGTGTTCGAGCTATCGAGCTCCCACTTCTTGCCTGTAAAGACATACTTCTTCGTAACCTTGGTACCACCGGTAACCCAGCAACCGGTGGTCACAACAGAGCAGCTTTTCTTGTCAGACGAGAGTTCGCTGTCAAGCGCGGCCCCGCCGTTGTCATCGTCACGCGTGACGCCACAGCGCGGCGTGGTGGTCTGGTCTTCAAGCTCAAAGCGAACGGAAGAAATATCGTTGTCGCTATCGATATGAGCGCTGACCGCAAACGTCGCTTCGGAGACGAAGAAGCGATTTTGAATGGTTGCCTCGGCAGTCGCGGTAACGCGCCCGTTTGCTTCTTTAATATCCGACACCTCAACGTCTTTGACGCGATACTCGGCTTCCTCCACATAATCGTTGGAAGCAAAACCCTCGAAGGACTCGCCGTATTCCTCTTCTAGCAACTCCTCGATCTGAGGGGTGATTTCCTCGGCAAGCTTGCCTGAGCCGCCCTTGCCCAGCAGGAAAAACCCGCCAACAACGAGAGCGACAACGGCAACGGCAGCCGCGATGATGATGGGCAGCTTCGTATTCTTCTTAGGCGAGGAGGTCGCGACCTGAGACGAGAAATCGGGCACCGTCTCGGCCGCTGGATGAGGGCCTGCGGCGGAATCGGACGACGGCTCCGATATGGGAGCCGGCGCGGGGCCAGGCATAGGTTCCGGCAGAGGCTCAGGTTCAGGCTCCGGCGCGGGCTCGGAGTCACACCCGGACACGGACTCGGGAATCGTCATAGGCTCCGTTGCCGCAACAGACTCAGATTCGGAATCAAACCCGGATATGGGCTCCGTCTCCGACACCGGCTCCGGCGCGGCTTGGGGAACAGCCGCAGAATCCGAAACGGGCTCGGGAATTGAAGCCGACTCGGGCATCGGCGCAGACTCGGGCGCGACATCGGCAGACGGCTGTGCTTCCGGCTCGGGAGCGGGGCCGGTGCCCGCGACAGGAGCGCCGCAGCTCGTGCAGAATTTGGCTCCCTCATTCAGCTGCGCCCCGCAGTTGGTGCAAAACATGGCATACCCCCATATCGTAATCGGGTCTTGCCGTGATTATCACATGCTCGTCTCCTTTGCCTCGCCCCAACTCTACGGGCGCAAAGTTTTAATCGGCATGCGCGCGGGACATGTGGAACGCGCCAATAACCACCTGAACAGTAGCTTAGTCATGCCTTAGATTCTCAAGTGTGCGCATATGCCAAAAGCACCGCGCGGTATAACTCATGGCACCCCGACCAAAGGAGACACCATGAAGAACGCCCAGCGAACCTCCCCCGCTTCCCCCGCAAGCGCACGTCCCTCCCACAAGAAGATCGCCCTGCGCATCACACATCGCACGATCGCCGTCATCGCCGGCCTTTCACTCATCAGCGGTGGCGCCGCCGGTGCTGCGACAATCGCCCTCACCGCTACGACCGCTGCCGCGGAGCAGGCCTTCGCTCAAAACGGCACCGGCGGCATGCAAGCGGGCGGCGGCGCCGATACTATGAACTTTGACTACTCGGGCACGTACACCGGAGCCATTACCGCCGACGGAGAAGACGTCTCCTCAACAGACGAGACCTACACGGCCAGCGAGAGCGATCAAAACGCGGCCCTCGCGCAGGACGGCGGCAACCTCGATCTCGATGGGATCCTGCTGCAAAAATCCGGAGATGACACCGATGGCAACCGTTGCAACTTTTACGGCGTGAATTCCATCCTCACTGCCGTGGGCGATGGTACCACGGCAACGGTATCCAACTCATCGCTTGCCGCCACGAGCGCAGGGTCAAACGGCATCTTCGCCACCGACGGCGCCGTCGTCACCGTAAGCGACACCTCTATCGACACGACGGCGGACAACTCACGTGGTCTCGATGCCACCTACGGAGGCAGCATCGTTGCCGACAACGTCGACATCACCACGGCAGGCAATCACTGCGCCGGCATCGCCACCGATCGCGGCGGCGGCACAATCACAGCGACCTCCTCGACCATCTCCACCCAGGGATCGGGATCGCCCATCCTTTATTCAACCGGTGATATCGAAGTCGAAGATCTCACCGGCACGGCTTCTGGCAGCCAAATCGCCGGCATGGAGGGGCTCAACACCATCGACATCGACTCCTCGACGCTCACCAGCACCATCACCGGCAAGACGGCATCCGATCCCATCGCCAACGGCGCCATCATCTACCAGTCAACCTCCGGTGATGCCGAATCCACCACTGGCGAGAGCGCCACGTTCAACGCAACAGACTCCACGCTCCGCTCCGCCATCGAGTCGGGGTCGATGTTCTATCTCACCAACACGAAGGCCATCGTCACGCTCAAAAACACGAATCTCGACTTCGACAGCTCAAAGGCGGCACTCCTCACCGCAACGGGCAACGATTCCAACAACTGGGGTCAAGCAGGCAGCAACGGCGCCGATGTCACGCTCAACGCAATCGAGCAGACGCTCGAGGGCAATATCGTCGTCGACACGATTTCAAGCGTGAGCCTCTCACTCGCCGATGGCAGCACATGGACAGGATCCACCCAAATCGATGAGAACCAAAACGCGCAGGAAACCTCCGAATCTCCCATCTCCGTCACAGTCGACAGCACCTCGAGCTGGATCGTGACCGACGACTGCACCGTCTCCAATCTCACGCTCCAGCAAGGCGGCAGCATTGTTGATGCCAGCGGAAAGACGGTCACCATTAGGGCGGGCGGCAAGACCGTCGTCCAAGGCGACAGCGAGATCACGGTCACGGTCACCGGCACCTATACAGCCGAGTAAAGCCCGAGCCGCTCAGATCGCGGCGCAGATCGCCATGCCACAGCAAGGGTCCGCACGCCATCTTGGCGCACGGGCCCTTTCGCATGCCATGCATCTGAAGTGACACAATTAACGAAGACGCTCGACCTCTACGCCGCAAGATGCGAGCGGCAGACCCACGGGTGCCCAGGGTTTCTCGATCTTCACGCGAACGCCCAAGAGCAGCGGGTAGCGCGCGAGCAAGGTTTGTGCCACGCCTTCTGCCGCCGTCTCGATGAGTTTGAACGTATGCTCTCGCATATATCCGTCAACATCGTGACAAACAGCGCCATAGTCGATTGACGCATTCAGGTCGTCGCTCTCTCCCGCCGCATGCAGATCGGCGTAGAGCACCAGCGAGACGACGAATTTCTGCCCCAGTGCATTTTCCTCGGGATACACGCCATGATTAGCGAAGATCTCAAGTCCGTCGACCAGAATGCGGTCAGCATGGGAAATCTGATCGGGCGTCACGTGAACGATCGAGGTTCGCGTCGCAGGAACATTTGCGCCATCACGACGCGCGAGCTTCGCTCCCTCGATTGGCGTTGTGCTATCGGGCAATTTCTTGCTGCTCATGCGAATCACTCCTCCAACGCGGTTCGCATCGGCTAGATACGCACCGCCATGTTCTTCTTCTCTTCCGACCAGTAGCAGGTAGCGCGCGAGGCGCATGCGAAGCAGGGGCGGGAACGATGATCGGCCTCGGCAATCACGCGGACCAGACGGCTCGACAGAGAGGAAAGCTCGCGCGGCACCGCATCGACATCGTCGGCACGATGACCTCGCACCGCCTCGACGATCGCATCGGCCTCGGCAGAAGAGAATCTCTGTTCAGGCACTACCGTACCCAAAATTCGGCGCGCTATCTCGGCACCTGCCTCATCATGGGAAATGCCCTCGGAATATTCAGCCGCACGGCCGATATCATGCAAAAGCGCTGCAGCGTAGACCACGTCCCGCGCAAGGCCAAAGCTGTCCTCAAGGTTGATGATCCACGCCACGCGTGCCACATCCAACAGGTGGGACGAACCGTGGCGGCAGTAAGCACGCTGCGCCTCCGCCGCCTCGATAGCAGCCAGGTTTTCTTGAAACAGGGGGTTTGCCCAAATTGCGTCGACACGCGGCATGCTCGCGAGCAACGCTAGCGCTCCAGCATGCGGAAGAAGCGCTCCTCAAGGGCAGGGTCGCTCTCAAAGCATCCGCGACGCGCAAGCGTCACCGTAGTGGTGCCGGGCTTTTGCACGCCGCGCATGGTCATGCACATGTGCTCGGCTTCGATAAGGACGATCGCGCCCTCGGGAGCCAGATGCTCCATCAATGCATCGGCAATCTGCGCGGTGAGTTGTTCTTGCAACTGCAGACGACGCGCGTAAACCTCGACCGTGCGCGCAAGCTTGGAGAGGCCCGCCACGCGGCCACGCGGGATATAGCCTATGGCCACATGTCCGTAAAAGGGAAGCATGTGATGCTCGCACATGGAGTAGAACGTGATATCACGCTCGATCACCAGGTCGTTCGAATTCACCGCGAAGGTGCGGCTCAAATGCTCGGAGGCATCCGACTCCATTCCGCCGGCAAGCTCCTCCCACATGCGCGCCACGCGGTCGGGGGTCTCTACCAGGCCCTCACGCGTCGGGTCCTCACCGATCCCCTCGAGCAGCAGACGAATCGCTTCTTTTACCTTTTCCGAATCGACCATGAGGGCCTTTCCTACTCCATTGTATGGGTGCTGTATATCGCTTCGTCATGCCAGAGCTCAACTGCATCTGCAAGGCTCACGCCTTCCGCAGCAGCGCGGGCACGCGTCGCGTTCATGTCGATGATACGTTGATTGGACGATCCGCGGAAGCGCAGCGTGATGTCATGCAAATCCTGCACGAAAGGACCGTCGACCAAGATATCAATGCAGGCGAGAAGACGCTCGGTGACGTCGGTGCGATGCGCCCCACCCGGCATGAGCGCATCGAGCGTGTCGCCCGTATAGCACCAGATAGTCTTGCCCGAACCCGCAGGATACGCGGCGCGCACACGCTCGACGAAATCCACGAGGCCCATTTGATTCTCCGGCTCCATCGGCTCGCCGCCCAGCAGCGTGAAGCCGTCGCAAAACGGGTGGTCGATGCTTGCGATGATCTGGTCGCCAACCTCGGGCGTAAACAGGTCGCCGGCGGCAAAATCCCATGCCACGGCATTGAAGCAGTTCTTGCAGCCACGACGACACCCGCTGACGAACAGCGTGGTACGAACCCCCTCGCCATTGGCGATATCAAAGTATTTGATAGCCGAGTAATTCATAACGCCTCCCCGCGAGCGTCTTTTGCGCAGGCTCCAAGCCAGATATAGCACAAACGAAAGAATGGGGCCGCAAAAGCAGCCCCATAAATTCTCGCATATATCGAGACTGCGCCCCTATGCAATCTCCTACAGGTGCAAAACGCGGTCGCGAATCTCCTCGGTGCGGCCCTGATTCCAAAACTGCGTACCAATGTATCCGCAGGTACGACGCGCCACGTTCATCTTTTCCTGATCGCGGTTGCCGCAATGGGGGCACTCCCACACCAACTTGCCATCGTCCTCCACGATCTTGATCTCGCCGTCGTAGCCGCAGACCTGGCAGTAATCGCTCTTGGTGTTGAGCTCGGCGTACATGATGTTGTCGTAGATGTACTGCATCACGCGGATAACAGCCTTGAGGTTATCCTGCATGTTGGGAACCTCGACGTAGGAGATGGCGCCGCCGGGGCTCAAACGCTGGAACTGGCTCTCGAACTTGAGCTTGTCAAAGGCGTCAATCTGCTCGGACACGTGCACGTGATAGCTGTTGGTGATGTAGCCCTTGTCGGTTACGCCCGGTACGATGCCAAAGCGGCGCTGCAGCGACTTGGCGAACTTGTACGTCGTGGACTCAAGCGGTGTACCGTAAAGCGAGAAGTCGATATTGCTCTCGGCCTTCCACTCGTTGCACTTGTCGTTCATGTGCTGCATAACCTGCATCGCAAAGGGCGTGCCCTCGGCCTCGGTATGGCTGTGGCCCGTCATGTACTTGACGCATTCGTAAAGGCCCGCATAGCCGAGCGAGATGGTCGAATAACCGCCATACAGCAGCTTGTCGATGGTCTCGCCCTTCTTGAGGCGCGCAAGGGCGCCGTACTGCCACAGAATCGGAGCGGCGTCGGACAGCGTGCCCTTCAGACGGTTGTGGCGACACATGAGCGCCTTGTGGCACAGCTCCAAGCGCTCGTCGAAGATCTCCCAGAACTTATCCATGTCCTGATGGGACGAGAGCGCCACATCCGGCAGGTTGATGGTGACGACGCCCTGGTTAAAGCGGCCATAGTACTTGGGCTTGCCCGGCTCCCAGTTGCCGGCATTCGCCACGTTGTCGTAGCCGTTACCAGAACGATCGGGAGTCAAGAAGCTGCGGCAGCCCATGCAGGTGTAGCAATCGCCGTTGCCCTCGGTCTCGCCAAGGGACAGCTTGTACTCGCGCATCTTCTTCTCGGAGATGTAGTCGGGCACCATGCGCTTGGCAGTGCACTTGGCCGCAAGCTGCGTGAGGTAGAAGAACGGAGAGTCCTCGGCCACGTTATCGTCCTCGAGCACATAGATGAGCTTGGGGAACGCCGGGGTGATCCACACGCCTGCCTCGTTCTTCACGCCCTCGTAGCGCTGGCGCAAGGTCTCCTCGACGATCATGGCAAGGTCATGCTTCTCGGCCTCCGAACGAGCCTCGTTGAGGTACATGAACACGGTGACGAACGGCGCCTGGCCGTTTGTGGTCATGAGGGTCACAACCTGGTACTGGATGGTCTGGACACCACGACGGATCTCATCGCGCAGGCGCTCTTCCACAACCTCGTGCACCTTCTCCTCGGGAGCGTTCACGCCGAGCTCCTCGAGCTCGCGAATCACCTCGCGGCGAATTCTTTGGCGGCTCACCTCGACAAACGGCGCCAGGTGCGTCAGCGAGATGGACTGGCCACCGTACTGAGAGGAAGCAACCTGGGCGATGATCTGCGTGGCGATGTTGCACGCCGTCGAGAAGCTGTGCGGTTTCTCGATGAGCGTACCCGAAATGACCGTGCCGTTTTGCAGCATGTCCTCGAGGTTCACCAGGTCACAGTTGTGCATATGCTGGGCAAAGTAATCCGAGTCGTGGAAGTGGATGAGGCCCTCGTTGTGGGCGGCCACGACGTCGGCGGGCAGCAAGACGCGCTGGGCCAGGTCCTTGGAGACCTCTCCGGCCATGTAGTCGCGCTGCACGGAATTGACGGTGGGGTTCTTGTTGGAGTTCTCCTGCTTGACCTCCTCGTTGTTGCACTCGATGAGCGACAAGATCTTGTCGTCGGTGGTGTTCTTGGTGCGCTTGAGGCTCTGCACGTAGCGATAGATGATGTAGTGTCGCGCCACCTCGTAGCAGTCGAGACGCATAATCTCGTCCTCGACCATGTCCTGAATCTCTTCGACAGAAACGGTATGGCCAGCGGCTTCGCATGCGTCGGCAACGTTTTGCGCAGCGTAGACAACCTGACGCTCAGTCAGGCGATCGGATTCCTTGACCTCGCGGTTCGCCGCGCGAATCGCATTGGTGATCTTCTCGATGTCAAACGTAACTTCCACTCCGCTGCGCTTGATGATCTTCATGAAGCTCGTACCTCTCGTCCTCTTCTTCAAGGCGCACGAACGTCGCGGGTCTTCCCCGCCTTCCTGCGTCTTCTTTATTCGTTGAAAGACTTTACGCTCGCGTGCGGACAAATCCACCTTGCTTATGGGGCAAGCAAGGGAAGTGCCGCAACTCACTCGGCAAGCGCGAAGTCATATCTTACGGTGCGTTGATACCTATCATACGACAAGTTACTCACCCTATATAATGTTTTCTTATTTATGGTCAACACTATATATTGTGTTTTAGCAGGTCAACGGCATAAGAAAGATACCGTAAATATCCGCACTACCCCCGTTGGCATTTTTATTCCGCACGCCCCCAACACGTGACCTGCAGTTTGGCTGCCAAGCACATCGGACATATTCCTTTTGGAAATCTTCCAAAACCTCACGAGTCCACCGATGAACGGCGTTAAAAAAGCACTTGACCTATATGTTGTGCGTTCACCAAAGAAAAAGGCGCGCCAAACCACATGGTTCGGCGCGCCTTTCAAATCGAAGATTGCGGATGCGAAAATTCGCGTCTACTTCGCGACATGACGACGACGAGCAGCTTCGCCCGCGGCAATGGCGGCAGCGCCAGCACCGGCAATGACCACGATGCCCTCAAGAGTCGTATCGCTCGTCTGAGGCAACGCAGCGACCGCGGTGTGCGAGGTGGCAGCAGCGCCGCTCGAAGCCTGCTGGGACGCGGTGGACGCGTTGCCCTTGCCTTCAGCCGAGGCCCCCGTCGAAGATGCCGAAGAGGCGCCAGATGCAGAGCCCGCGGCGGTACCAGAACCTGCAGCCTGCGAGCATTTGTTGAAGCACTCGAGCGCAGCGTCGTAGTTTGCCTGCGCGGCATCAAGCTCATCTTTGGCCTGCCGTTCCGCAGACACGGCGCTGTCGTATGCAGCCTGCTTCGCCAGCGCGTTCGCATGAGCGGTCTCAAGCGCCGCCTTGGCGGAAGCAAGCGGCTTCTCCTTCATCTGCAGGCCAATCTTAGCCTTGATGGCGTTCACTTCGGCCTGGGCAACCTGCGCGTTCAACTCGGTCAGCTCCTTGTTTGCGCGCTCCGCATGCTGCTTCGCCGCATCCAAGTCGGTACGGGACTGATCGACCTTCTGCTTTGCAGCCGCTTGCGCCGCACGAGCCTCCTCGAGCTTTTGCGCCGCCTGCTGAGCTGCCTGCTCGGCGTTCTCGGCAAGCTTGGAGGCAGAATCAGCCACCTTGCGAGCAGCCTCCATAACGGTATAGGCAGCAGCCTCGGCGTCCTTTGCAACCTGCAGCTGAACGCCCGCTGCGTCCATGGCGAGTTTCGTCGCCTTCTCGGCAACCTCCGCACCCACCACGAGCACGCGAGCAGCCTCCAGGTTCTTGGCAGCCACCGCAAGCTGCGCGTTCACGACATCGAGCTCCGCCTTCGCCTCCTCGTACTTTCGGGTAAGTTCGCCCGGGATCTTCACGCCAAGCACGGTCTTGCCATCAATCTGCTCATCGAGTTTCTTGAGTTCGGCGGCGTGCTCCGCGTCGTAGGAGGAGACGGCGGACTGAGCGGTATCGACGGCAGCCTGCGCGTCCTGCTGGGCGACGACCTTTTGATCGAGAGCCTGCTGGGCCTCGCTCTTTTTTGCCTCGGCCTGCTCGGTCGCTTGCTTCGCCTGGTCGAGAGCCGTCTCGGCATCGTCGAGCTTTTGCTTGTACTCATCCAAATGGTCGATAGCGTCCAGCTGAGTACTCACATCGTCGAGCTCGGCCTGATCGGTATCGAGGGCGGCCTTCGCCGCATCGAGATCGTCACTTGCCGTCTGCTTTGTCACCTGAGCATCGGCCACGTCTTGCTTTGCCTGAGCCAGAGCCTCGTCAAGCGGCGCCTTCGCGGCGTTTGCGCTGTCGAGCGCAGCCTGGGCGGCGGCGACTTCCTCCGCCTTGGCATCCTGCTTCGCCTTCAGGTCGTTAAGGTTGGACTCGGCGGAATCGAGCGCCTTCTTGGCCTCGTTTTTCACCGCCTGCAACACCCATTTGCTGTCCTTGATGGCGTCGTAGCTGGACTTCGCGGCGTTGTATACGGTCTGGGAGGCGCTCACCTCAGAGTCGATCTTCGACTTCTCTTTTTGCCTTGCAGCGAGAGCGGCCTGGGCATCCTCCACCGCCTGCGTCGGGGCGACTAGATTATCCTCGGCGGTCTTTTGAGCCGCCCGCGCCGCATCGAGCGCCGCGGCAGCGCTATCGAGCGCAGCCTGATCGTTTTCGACCTGCTGCTTCTCGTCCGCAACCTTACTCTCGAGTTCGCTCTTGCGGGTACGCAGCGCCTGGACCCGCGATGCATCGCCAGCCGCCTTTGAGGCTTCTTCATAGAGCGTACGGGCATCATCGGCTGCCTGCTGTTTTGCCTGCTGATTTGCCACTGCGTCGTTATACGAACTCGTCGCGGCATCGAGCGCGGCCTGCGCCGAGGCAACATCGGCCTTCACCGCGTCGAGCGCCGTATTTGCCTCGTCAACCTTCTTCTCAAGGTCGTCGTGCCCCTGGTTGATCTCGTCGCGACGCGCGTTGGCGTCGTCCAAAGCCTTCTTGGCCTTGTCGTACTTGGCCTGCGCGTCCTTCTGGCGATCGACCATGTTGTTATACCAGTTCTCAGCGTTTTCGAGATTCTTCTTGGCAGTCTCGAGCGCGCTTGCCGCGGCATCGTGCTTAGTGCGTGCATCGTCAAACTTGTCCTGCGCCTTTTTGCTTTGAGCGCTCGCCGTCTCCCAGAGCTTCTGGGCGGCTTCGTAATTCTTCTGGGCAAGATCGGCTGCCGCTTTAAGGCTGTCGACGGAATCGTTCGAGAGACCGGCGAGAGCCTGGAGGCGCTGCACCTCGAGCGTCGCCTTAGCGTGCTCGGCTTTAGCAGCTTCGAGCTCTGCAGTCTTCTTCACGACCGTGCGGTCGGCTTCCTTGACCTCGTCGCTCTTCTCGGTCCACCCGCCCTCGATATCCTTAAGGTGCTGCTGGGCAGCCTCGTTAGCGGCAGCGGCCTCGTCATATGCTGCCTGAGCGGCCTCAAGATTCGCGGCGGCCTCCTTCTCTGCCGCCTGGGCGGTCTCGAGATCGGTCACGGCATCGCCAGTCGCATCGCGCTTGGCCTGATAGTTCGCCTTCGCCTCATCGAGCTTAGCCTTAGCATCATCGAGGTTTTTCTTGCACGCGGAGAGCGACATGGTGCCGCCCTGGCACTCCTCATAACAGCCGGCAAGCACCAAGTCGTTATTGGTCTGCGCCATCGCGGCAGTAGAAAGCATGGGGGAAAGTGCGAATCCGGCCGTTACCACCGCGGCGACCGTCGGCTTGAAGTAATTCTTCTTGGAAAAGGCCATGATGCACCTTTTTCTCCATTGTGCCGCAGCTGCTCGCGCAACACGTGTCCATTAAATTCACCGCGAAAGAATACTCCTCGAGCTTTTCATCAACAATGGATAAATAGACCACATATGTAGAGAAACGTACAATTGATGCATAATCGACAAATATTGTTTTTATCGAGAGCGGTGGTGTCGAAGGATCTTCCGAGAAACCCCGTCCTCCCCGATCCCAAATGGAGCAGAAAATCCCGTTCGGGCCGCCTTGCGCCCGTGCTAAAAGGGATTTTCTGCTTCATTTGGAGAAGCTCTCGGATTCCGCGCGCCGCGCCGCCCGCGCCCGCCCCGGCGCGTCCCGCGTCTTGCTCGCCGCGCCGGAAAGCGCCCCGCGCCGTCACCGCG
>CAKUFD010000006.1 GCA_934647195.1 uncultured Collinsella sp. | reverse complement strand
ACCGTCGCATACCGTTATCCTCGTTCCGTCGGTAAGAGTTACCTCACGGATGTAGTTGCAGTTATCGCAAGTCTTGATACCGCTTTGCGTCGGATCGCAGCTCATTCGCCCTCACCCCTCAGCTTGCGGATTCGCGCCGCGATGTCGGCAAAGACAAGGTATGAGCACTCGATGTCGTCGCTCTCGGTGTCCTCGAGCCTGCAACCGGGGCACTGGACCTCCATGCCGTCGCGGCGCATGTACAGGCACTCGGCGTTGTCTCCGCCCTTCGCAGCGTTGTCCAAGTCCTCCAGCAGCTTCTCCCAGCTGTCGGGCGTGGTCGGCTTTTCGAGATATAAGTATCTTGGATAGCGTGCATCGAACCATATACTCGAATCTGCTTTGAGAGTGAATCTCCAATTCTCGTCAAAGGGGTCGAATTCGGCGCATTTAACGCGTAGTTCTTTTCCGTTCTTGTCGTACAGCACCTTGGTATCCAGCGGAATCTCCCGGCCCTCGGCGTCGCGGGGCAGGCCGACCATCTTGCTACTCCCCATCGTCTTTTCCTCCATCGTCATCGAATCCCTTCCATCTCTCGCACGTGCCGTGCGGCTCGACCCGGCGGGCGCGCATCAGATCCCTCCTGCACCAGACCAGGAGGTCGTACGCCTCGCATTCCGCGTCGGCGCGCCTCTTAGCCGTGAACATGCTCCTCGCGCACGTCCGGCATACCCTCTCGTCGGTCATCGGGCTTCCGCCCCCTGCGCCACGGCGATGAGCGGCGGCACGGACACGACCGAGCGCATCGCCCACAGGCGAGCAGCGCTCCCGGGAGAAGCGCCGTCGCGGCTAGCCATCGCACCTCTCACACCAGTCCTCCCGCATGTCCTTGTAGTGGTCGACGATCCAGTCGCGAGCCCAGCACGCGGCCTCCCATGCCGCCAGGGGCTCGCGCGCCTCCTTCTCGTCGAAGGCCTCCTCGAACTCGAGCCCGCATATCCCGTAGTCGCAGCAGCCCTCCAGCAGGTTGTGGCAGTCCCCACACGTCGGCACCCTGCCGAACTCCCGGTCGATGTCCTCGTCCCTGCAGCCTGGCGGGAGGTTCCGCCCGCTCGCCGGCTCATAGCTGGTCATCGTCGAACCTCCTTCCGCATACGGGGCAGAAGACGACATCCGCCCCCAGCATGTCGCTGAACGCCGAGTACTCGTAGACCACCCCGTGGAACCCGCACGCGGAGCACTCCACGAACCCCGGGGTGCGCCGGTACTCGCCCGTGAACGGGTCGACCTTCTTCATCACGAGGTTTCGCGCGGTGCCTTCACTCATCGTCGAGCACCCCCATGATCCCCTCCGCGATGACCTTCGCGGTCTCCCTGGCAACCTCGGTGGCGTTCTCGGTGAGGCCCACGCGGTAGGCCCTGCGCACCATGTCCTCGCACGCGCACTGCATGGCCGTGTCGTCGCACCCGCGGGCCACACGGCGCTCCCTCAGGTAGTCGTGGGCGCGCTCCTGCGGCTTCCTCTCTTCGAACCTGAACACCGCCGCGCAATCGGCGACGACGTCGTCTATGCTCTCCACCATCATCCGTCCTTCCCTTTCTGCTTCCCGACGCCCCACGTCGGCCTCCTCGCGATGCACCCCGGGCACCGCCTCTGGTTCCTCTGCGTCGCGCCGAACTCGGCACCGCACACGGCGCACCGGGCGATGAACTTCACGGACCTGACTCCCCGCGCCTTCCTGCCCTTCGCCAGGCAGTCCGGGCACGTCCTGCAGTTGCGCCTCGCGTCGTTGCGGTAGCCAGCAGGCGGCGTGAACGTCCTGCCGCAGACACCGCATGTCCGCGGCAGCGAGTGCTCTGCGTCCGCGATGGCGGAGTGCAGCCTGCACCACGCCACGGCGGACTCGAGCGACTCGGCGTCGTCCCACTCCGGGCTGTCCGGGCTGTTGAGCCTCGCCACGAGGGCCTTCAGGACCGCGACGAGGTTGGCCGGGTCGTAGTTGCCGTGGTCGCCGTCGGCGAACACGATCACGTACCCTTCCGGGACCTTCCCGTGCTCGCGCTCGTAGACCAGCTCGTGCTTCATGCGCCAGTTGTCCTTGCTCATGGGCACGGTGGCCTCCTCGGCGACCTTCACGAGGACGTAGCCCTTGCCGCTCTGGCGCTCTGCGCCTACCGGCCTGCGCTTCCTGCCGCCGCCGTGGCTCCTCGTGGCCTGCCTGCCGTTCGACGCCCGCCAGAGGTTTATCTGCGGGCGCGACAGCGGGAAGCCGAAGCGCTCGGCGAACTGCGAGGAGAGCACCGTGAGGGACTGCCCGGTGTCGTGCGCCTCCATCCACGCCTGCATCTCGGGCTCGCAGCGCCACCGGACCGGGCGCACCGCGCGGGCGGGCACGTCCCTGGGCCGCTTGCGCAGCCCGAGCTTGAAGCACTTCTGCTCCATGGCGCGCTGCGTCGGCCTGCGCCCGAACTCGCGCTCGAAGCCGTCTAGGAGCGCGCCGATGTGCTCCGTGGCGAACCTCCCGCGGAGCCACGCCTCCTCCTCTTCGGTCCAGCGCCTCATTCGCCGAGCAGCCCCTTCGGAAGCCTGACCGCCTCGCCGACGTCCGTGCCGGCGCGGGCGATGTCGAGCACCAGCCTGCCGTTGGCGATGACCGTGGCCGCGATCCCCTCGACGGCCTTGGCGCGCTCGATCTCGCACCTCACGGCCTCGGGGTCTTCGAGCTTGACGGCCTCGAGTCGCTCAAGCTCGCGGAAGAGCGCGTCGTTCACCGCTCCTATTCCCTTGCTCATTTCTTCTCCTTGTCGATTGATTCCGCGAACACGCGCATGTCGGTCACCTCGGCGCGCCCCGCGCCGAAGAACATGCCGAGCTCGCCCCTCTTGTGTCTGTCGCACCTGTACACCCGGCAGATCTCGGGCCTCGCGGCGTAGACCGCGCACTCATGCCCATCCGTGAGGTACGGGCACAACAGGTCGTAGTCGGCGCGCGGCGCGGTCGGCTCGAGTCCATGCCTGCGGACGTAGGCCTCGAGCCGAACCCGGTCGAACGGGCTCATCGGCAGGAATCGCGAGCAGCACTCGCCGCATCCGCGGCAGTCGCCCGTGTACAGGTCGGTCACGTCGTCGCTCTGGAGCGCGGCCTGCAGCGCCGCAGCCATGAGCCTGTCCTCGTTCATCGCCCGCCGCCGCTCTTGCCTAAGGAGGCCGCCTTCTCGTCGTAGATGGCCTTGAGGTCGGCGCGCATGAACTCGATGATCTCCTCATCGCTGATGTCGCTAGGCACGCGCCTCAGCCTCATCGCATTGCGGCACCACTCATCGAATCCGAGCACTTGCCCGGTGAGCGCGTTCATGACGTCGGTGACGTCTGCGTAGGAGAAGCGAACCAGCATCTCCTCGCGCATGACCCTGTCCGCGAGCGCCTCGATGGGCGTCATCGGGCGGTCGATGGTCTCCTTGTAGCTCTTCGCCCTCTTGGTCATGGCGTCGAGCTGCTTGGCCAGCTTGTTGTTCTCGGCCTCGAGGCGCCCGTTGCGCCGCTGCTCGTAGTCCAGCTCGGCGAGCACGTACTGCTCGCATGTCTTGATCTCCATGGGTCACATCCCTTCCCGTATCATCTCGTTGCCGTCACGGTCCGTGATCAGCCAGTATCCGTATTCGTAGAGGCCCGGATGGTGCGGCCCGTAGGCCTGCAGCAGCTCTCCAGACCACCACGCCTCCTCGTAGACCTTCGAGCGCCACGCCCACTCGGCCTTGAGCCGCGCCCCGCCGTGGAACCCGTCGTGGCAGCCCGTGGTGCCGCTGCCGCAGAGGCAGAACAGCGGGCTCCGCAGGTCCCAGGTGCCGCACGGCGTCACCAGGCGGAAGGTCTCGCCCCAGGAGCGGCGCGCCACGTGGTGCACGCTTCCGGCGCGCCTGCCGCAGACGCAGCATCTGGGAGACAGCGCCTCGTATGCCCTGCCGTGGGTGTAGCGCGCCCCCAGGTGCGGCTTGCCGTAGAGCTCGGCTCGCTCCTTCGGGTAGCCGCGCAAGATGCCTGCATCGAGGATCATCGCAGCCTCCCGTCCGGGCCGTCGAAGTGCACGACCCTGGCCCCGCCCCTGAGCCGCGACACGATGGCCTTGGCGGTGTCGGGGTCTCCCTGCTCGGCGAGCCTGCGCACGAGGTCGCTGGGCCTGTACTGCGTGGTCACCAGCGTGGGCAGCATCGCCGAGTAGCGCTGGTCGATCAGGCTGAACAGGCTGTCGAGCACGAAGCCCGTGGGCCTGCGCTTGCCCAGGTCGTCCACGATCAGGTAGCGCGCCTCGGCGTAGCGCCTGAGCGGGTCGCCGCCCTCGTGGAAGCTGCGCTGGATCTCGTCGAGGATGCGGTACATCGGGGCCATGAGCACCGGCCGCCCGCCTCCGGCCAGGCGCTTCGCCACGGCCGCGGCGCAGGCGGTCTTGCGCGTCCCCACGTCGCCCCAGAGGTAGACCCACTGGCCGCGCTCCAGGCCGTCGGCGATCTCTGCGGCCAGCGGGTGGTCGAGGCTCATGTAGCGCTCGGGCACGCCGGCGCGCTTCCAGTCGCGCATGGCCTTGTCCTGAACCGCCTTGCGTGCGGCCTCCGCCTCGGCCCGGCGCTCTTCCTCGCGCTCGGCTTCGGCGCCCGGGCACCCGCACTGCTCGTATCCGCAGAACAGGCGCCTGGTGCCCAGCTGCGTGTAGCGGGCCTTGAGCACGGCCCCGCAGTGCGGGCACTCAGTCGTAGGCCGAGAATCCATCGTCCGGCACCTCCTTCGCGATTCCGTTCCTGGGCTTCGAGGTGCGCAGCCAGTTGCGCACCGTGGCCCTCCAGTCCCTCATGCGCGACCGGCCGACCATCCAGCCCTTCTGGGCGTAGAAGTCGACGAACCGCTCGGGGTCGAAGTCGAGGGCGGTGAGGTCGAGGCCCTTGTCCGCAGCGAACTGATGGGCGTATTCGGAGACCTCGGCGGGGGAGGGGGCGCGGAAACGCGCCGCTTTACCTCTCTCCTTAATCCCTTTTCCTAACTCCTCTTCCTCTTCCTCTTCGCTTGCCCGTTTGCTTTCGGGTTTGCTTGCATCGTTGCTTGCCGCTTTGCTCTGCGTTTTGCTTCCGCTTTTGCTTGGCGGTTTGCTTCCCGTTTTGCTTGCATCGTTGCTTGCCGCCTTGCCGCCGGAGCCTCCCGCCACGATGCGCTTGCGCGAGGTCTCCATGACGGGCTGCACGGCGAACAGCACGGCCTCTTGGGCGTCCGTCCGAGGCTCGGGCTGCTCGCCTGTGCGCAGGTACCGGACGATCATGCCGATAAGCTCGTCGCCCTCCCTGCGGTTGCGCAGCCTAAGCGGCCCGTCTATGAGCGAGTCCAGTACCTGCATGCCGTTGCCCCCTAGAACGGGATGTCGCCGTCGTAGAGCTCCGGCTGGACCGGCTGCGGCGCGGGGGCCTGGGGAGCCGCCTGCGGGGCCGACTGCGGGGCCTGGGCGGGCGCCTGGGGCCGCTGCGGGGTCGTCGCGGGCGGGTTCCGGTACGCCTGCTGCGCGGACCACTGGGGCGCGGGCTGCGGCGCGTAGGCCTGCGGGCGCTCCGCGACGTAGGGCGGGTTGCCCTGCTCCGCGTGCTGGCGGCTGCTCATGAACTCGATCTCGTCCACGATCACCTCAAGCTTGCTGCGGCGCTGGCCGTCCTTGTCCCAGCTCGAATAGCGCAGCTTGCCCTCGATCGCGACCTTCGTCCCCTTGGAGAGGTAGCGGCTCACGGCCTCGGCGCGGGTGCCGAACATCGTGCAGTCCACGAAGTTCGGGTAGTCCTCCCACTCGCCCGTCTGCTGGTTCTTGCGGCGGTCGTTGACCGCCACCGTGAACGAGAGGACCTGCGTCCCCGCCGCCGTCGCGCGGACATCGGGGTCCCGCGTGAGGTTGCCCGAGATGACCGTCCTGTTGATGCTCATAGGTAGCTCCCTTCTCCCGTGCCGCCGCTCGTCCACTCCCTGCGGATGTCGTCGTCCACGGTCCTTATCCTCAGCTTCAGCGCCATGATGGCCTCGGCCGACGCCTTGTACAGCGCCTCGGCGCAGTCGCGGAGCATCTTCGCCTCCGCGATGTCCTCGCGCCCCCGGCACACGTCGCCGATGATGGTCACCGGCGTCTTCTTCTCCCTCTCCTCGAGGATCGCCGTGCGCAGCGCGCGCCTGTACTCGGACTCGTTCTGGGCGTACTGCTGCCCGGTCCTCCTCATGGCCTCCAGCTCGCACATGAGCTGCCTGAAGAGCTCCTCGCGCTGCGCGTAAAGGTCCTGCATCGGCTACACGACCGTCCAGGTCGGCGCGGCGCAGCACCCCGGCGCCTTCTTGAAGGCCTCGTACTGCTCGCGGCTGTTGAAGACGTAGGCGGTGCCGCACGCCTTGCACTTCGCGGTGAACTCGCCGAACTCGGGCGGCTCCTTCTCCGGCTTGTCCGACAGGGCGTCGGGGTCGCTCGTGCCGTCGATGGCGAAAAGCCCGCACAGCGCGTACTTGCGGGCGTAGCTCGATGCGGAGCCGGTCACCTGCGCGGGGTTCATGCCCGTCTGGGTATCGGGCTCGTGGGCGTAGCCGTCCACGTCGATGGACCCCTCGCCGCCGTCCGTGAAGAACAGGTGCGCGGTGGCCTTGACGTAGTGGCGGTCGCCCACCTGCACAATCGAGTCGTTCAGGGTGTAGGCGACGCCCGCCTCCTTGCACGGCTCCTTGAGCGCGGCCACGATGTCCTCCATGCTCCGGTAGTTGAACTTGCCGTGCGCGTTGTAGCGCGACTTCGGCACCACCACGGAGCGCTGGACCTTGGCGACCGCCTCGGTGATGGTGATGTGCTTCTCGTCTGCCATTCGTGGCTCCTAACGGATCGTGCGCTCGTAGGCCTGCTGAAGCGTGCCGCGCTTGAACACGCCGGTCACGCCGATGCTCCCGGCGAAGCGCCCGATGGACCGCATCTGCTCGGTCGTCGCCGAGTCGATGACCATCACGCACGGGGTCGCGGGGCCGCTCGGCGCGACGGGCGCGGGCATGGGGGCGGGCATCGGCGCGGGCGCTGGCATCGGCTCAGGTTCCGCGGTCGGTTCAGACTCAGGCTCAGGCTCGGGTTCAGGTTCGGGCGTCATGGCGGCCTTCAGCTCGGCGATGCGAGCGTTCTCCTCGGCGGCCTTCCGTGCCGCCGCGAGCGCGGCGCCCAGGTCCAGCGTGGTGAAAAGCTCGCGCTCTGCCTCGGCGTAGAACGGCTCGCCCTCGAACTGCGATTTGAGCATCTCCCAGTCACCGGCCAGCTTCGACACCTTGGCCTCAAGCGCCTCGTATGCCTTGACCTCGCCGAACGTCTTGTTGAGCCACTGCGGCTCGTGAAGGCGCTCGTAGGGGACGACAGGTGCCAGCAGCCCCGCGAACTCCTCGTAGTGCTCTTGAAGCGCGGCGTATGCGCGCGCCCTGCGCTCCTCCTCGGCCCGGTCGAGCTGCGCCTTGATGTTGCCCGCGGCCTCGTCGATGATGGCCGTGATCTGCTTGCACCTCTTCTCGAAGGCGTCGAGGGGCTTGCTGTACTCGCGCTTGACGGCCTTGCGGCGCTCCTCGATCTCCTTCTTCAGGCCGTTGAGGTAGCTGCGGTCGTGCTTGGCCTCGCGCACCGCGTCGGCGCTCGCGAGGTCGTACACCGCCCCCTCGTAGTCGGCCACGACGGCCCGCACGCGCTCCTCCAGCGCGTCGAAGTTCGCCTGGATCACCGACGGCGTGTACGTCACGGAGAGCGACCTCTCCTCCACGGCCTCGGCCGATGCGGCCTTCTTCTCGGTCCCCATCTGCTACTCCTCCTCTTCCAGAAGCTCCGGCCCTCCCGCGAGCATCGCCGCGAAGGTCCTGAGCGTCATCGTCACGTACTGCTCGGCGGGGTCCGCCGTGCCCCGCCTCTTCCAGACCACCACGCCGTAGGCGGCGTCGGCGTTGCCGCGCTCGGCCTCGGCCTCGCGCAGCCACTGCGGCAGGTCGTGCCTGCCGCCGTAGTCCTTGCACTCGACGGCCACCCTGCCGCCCCGCATGAGCACGCCGCGGATATCCCCGACGTCGCGCCTGCCCACCTTGACCTGGCGGTCGATGCCGCCGTCGCCGAGCAGGCCCGCGAGGTAGTCGGCCACCGTGCGCTCGAACCTGGTGCCCGCGTCGCGGGCGCTCCTGTTCGTCCTTCCCATCTGACCTCCCATCACAGCCCCCACAGCACGGCCGCGGCGAGCGCCGCTCCCACGGCCAGCGCCGCGAGGACGCCCCAGGCGAAGCCCGAGGCGAAGATGCGCCGCTCCCTCGCGAGCCTCACGTCCGAGGGCAGCGCGTAGTGCCTTCCCTGATCTCTCAACTCGTACCTCCTAGCAGCGCCCCAGCGCCCTCGCGAAAGCGACGACGGCGACCTCGAACAGCCGGATGCCCGCCATCAGGAGGCTCGCGGAGCCGATGGCGATCAGGCCGCGCAGCACTCTCTCATCCACCTGTCCACCTCCTTCACGCTTATGAGCGCGCCCCTCGAGTTGCCCTCCGGCAGCATGAAGCGCATGCGCCCCTCGTTCCTCTCGCAGTACAGCTGGCTGACGCTCACGCCCGTGTACTTCGACGTCTCCTTGACCGTGTAGGCCATCTGCGGGGGCAGCCCCGCCGCGACCGCGTAGCCCAGGGCCTCGCTGCCGCACATCTCGATGCCGCGCGTCTCCACCGTCCGCCGGAAGGCCCCCAGGGCCTCGTCCATGGCGTCCGACAGCGCCTCGTAGGCGTCGCGCGGCACCGCCGCGATCCTCGCTTCCATCCCATCTCTCCCTTCAAGGCCCGCAGCCCCGCGCGGGCGGCGCGCCGGAACGGCCGCAGGCGAGGTGGAGACACTTCCCTCCCCCGCGGCCCGCGCCGTCCGTGCGGGGCTGCGCGGCCGTCCGCCTACTCCTCGGCCTCGCGCAGGGCGCGCCCCGCGTCCAGCCACTCGTGCAGGCGTCTGTCCGCCGTCTTCCAGTCGGCCTCCTCGAAGCGCCTGAACGCCTCGCGCTCCGCCTCGCGGAGCCTCTCGACCTCAGGCGAGTCCTTGCGGCGGCGCAGCCACTGGCCCTCCTCGATGCCCACAGCGCGCGGCGAGACGTCCGGGTCGATGGCGTCCGCGACGCTCATCGTCACCGTGCGGTCGATGTAGAATATCGACGCCCCGTCGCCGCCCGCCAGCTCCCCCAGCCTCACACGCGCGTCGGCGAACAGCTCGAACGCCTCGCGGTGCCAGCTCCCGTCGGCGGCGAGCCACCCGACGATCGCCCCGACGGCCCCGAAGCCGTCCGGGCACGCGATCTCGAAGTGCCCTCCCGTGTACCTGCTGTCTGTCATGGTCTCCTCCGTCTCGTAGGGAACTTTAATTGCCCTTCATCGGCAAATAAAAATCGCTCACTTTGCAGCAAAGAATGCGCGCGAGCTTTGTGGCAACAGGAAGCTTCATCAACGAGGGATCTCTCTCATAGGATCTGTAGGTTTGAACAGTAACCCCTAATTCCGCAGCTATTGACTCCTGGTTGAACCTTGAAGCCTCTTCAAGGAACGGCTTCTGGCGCGCTTCTCTGATTGACTTGAGCTCTTGCATCTTCCCTCCTTCCCTTTCGCTAAAGCTATAGTACTTTCTTTTCCCTTTAAGCGCAATAACTTTTCTCTAGATAGGGAAATTATTTTTCTATAGCATGGAAAAATAAGGAGGTAGATACATATGGACTTCTCTACCAGATTCAAGGCTCTCCGATTGAAAAGCGGTTATACGCAGGCAGAACTTGCTGCCAAGCTCGGCATAACCAATCGCGCCGTCGGCGCCTGGGAGAGCGGTCGCTCCAGACCTCGCTTGGATAAGATGAAGGAACTTGCAGTTCTCTTCAACGTGACCGTGGCCGACCTCATGGGCGAGGAGGCCCAGGGGGTGCGCCCGCGCCCGGCGGAGTACGCCACGCTGCCCGTGCTCGTGGCGGGCCACGCAGGGGAGTTCACCGACGAGTTCGGCCCCGACGAGGTGGCCGACGTGCCGCTGTCGGTCCTGGAGCGCGTGAACGACCCGGACGCCTACCTCATGCGCGTGCGCGGGGACTGCATGAACCGCCGCTTCTGCGACGGGGAGAACGCGCTGCTCTCCCCCAGGTGCGAGCCGCGCAACGGGGACGCGGTGGCGGCGGAGTACAACGGCGAGATGATCCTGCGCAGCTACTACCGCGGGGCGTCGACCCTCGTGCTCTCCCCCGACAGCTACGAGGAGGGCTTCACGGACATCGTGTTCGACGACCCCGAGAGCGCCCCGGTCGAGCTCCGCGGCGTCGTCAAGTGGCACCAGGCCAGCGAGGTGCGGAGGTACTAGGGGCGTGGATGGAAATCCGGTGGCGCGTTGACTCGCGCGCCGAATTCGCTATAGTTGAGGCAGTGATGAGTCACCCCTAATCTGCGTGAATCGGTGACAAAGGAAGGGTCGCTGCCCCGATGACGGGCAGCGGCCCTTCTGATTTTGGAGCATCATGAAAGAGTTCAAGACAGTAGACGAGCAGATACTCCTCCTCGAGTCCAGGGGCGTGCGGTGCGGCGAGGGGACGGCCGACGCGCTGAGGCGTGAGGGCTACTACGCGATCGTGAACGGCTACAAGGACACCTTCCTTGATCGCGACGCGATGCAGAGGTCGCCGGGCGACATGTACCTGCACGGCACCACCTTCAAGATGATCTACGACATGTTCCTGTTCGACCGCGCCATGCGCAACGCTGTCATGCCCAGCCTCATCGAGGCTGAGTCCACGCTCAAGAACGCCGTGGTCTACGCGTTCTGCGACGAACACAGGGGAACTGCCGACTACCTCGACAGAGCCAACTACGTGTCTGCCCGCGACATGCTCGTACCCAACGGGTTCCGGGGAAACAAGGCCAAGGAGCACGCCAGGAACCTCAACTCTCTCCTCAGCCGCCTGAACAACAAGCTCACCCCCAGCAAGACCATGAAGCCCTTCACGAGGCACTACGTAGAGACGTACGGCATGGTCCCCCTGTGGGTCCTGCAGAACGACCTCACCTTCGGGAACATATCCCACTTCTATCAGCTGCAGAAGCGCGGGATACAGAACGCCGCTGCCAGGTCGGTATCGGCCTCGAGCGGCGCGGAGGGCAGGATCGGCGCGAAGGAGCTTCTCAGGGTATTCGACGTCCTGGTCGGTTTCAGGAACATCTGCGCGCACGACGACCGCCTCTACTGCGCAAGCGTCAGCGGGGCGCACTTCGACGCCGCCCTGACGTCCCTGTACCGTATCCTCAACGATAGCCAACGGGCAAGGCTGTCCGCCTCGATAGAAGAGGTCACGATGGAGTTCATGGGGAGGATACGCCCCTCCTCCCTGAACTCCATGTACACGGACCCCGATGACATCCCGGAGGAGTTCAGGGAACCCAATGGTTCCGGACCGCTTGGAAGGTGACAGTGCCCAGAAGCAAAACGAGACGACCCCAGGGGCAAAGGATTCTAAGCGGAAATAACCGCCTACTCCCATTCGGGAACCCAGCCGTATTCCTTCGCGGGTACGTCTCGTTACCGTGATTATCGTGCTAATGGACGTTGCTGTAAATCGAGCAGTTGTGGAGATCGGAGACTGCGGCGATCTTGGCAGGTCCTCACGGTCAAGTAAGGTCAGCGTAGACATTCAACGGAAAGGAAGATATATGGAAGACCCTATCCAGACCGAGATCGTCCTGTACCAGTCCGAGGGGACAAACGTGCCGGTGCAGGTGCGCTACATGAACGAAACGCTTTGGATGCCCCAGAAGGAAATCGCCGAGCTGTTCGACAAGGACAAGTCGACCATCTCGCGCCACATGAAGAACATCTTCGAAGAGGGTGAGCTTGCCCGAGACTCAGTTGTTGCAAAAATTGCAACAACTGCCTCAGATGGCAAGACATATACGGTCGACTTCTACGCGCTCGATGCCATCATCGCCGTCGGATACCGTGTCAACTCTATGCGCGCGACCCGTTTCCGCCAGTGGGCGACGGCGACCCTCAAGGAGTACATCACCAAGGGTTTCGTCCTCAACGACGACATGCTCAAGAACGGCCGGGCCTTCGGCGAGGACTACTTCGATGAGCTGCTCGCGCGCATCCGCGACATCCGCGCGAGCGAGCGGCGCGTGTGGCTCAAGATCACCGACATCTTCCAGGAGTGCAGCTTCGACTACGACAAGGACTCGGCCATGGCCAAGAGCTTCTATGCCGCGGTCCAGAACAAGATGCACTACGCCGTCACCGGGCATACCGCGGCAGAGATCGTCCAGGGGCGCTCCGACCCCTCCAAGCCCAACATGGGGCTCACGTCGTGGAGGGGAGGCCCCGAGGGCCGCATCCACTCCTCGGACGTCACCGTGGCCAAGAACTACTTGTCCGAGGACGAGATCAGGCAGCTGAACCGCCTCGTCACGATGCTGCTCGACACGCTCGAGGACAGGGCCGAACAGCATGTCCTGACGAGCATGGAGGACTGCGAGCGCCTGCTCGACGGCTTCCTGACATTCAGCGGGCGCGAGGTGCTCAAGGGCCTCGGCAACCGTAACAAGAAGACGGCGGACAAGATTGCCAAGGAGCGCTTCCACGAGTTCCAGAAGCTCCAGGACAAGACCTACGAGAACGACTTCGAGCTCATGGCGAAGCGCCTGGACGGCAAGGAGTGAAGGGCCTCCGCCGAAGCGTAAAGAAAAAGCCCCTCGCGCGAGTTCCGGATCATCGCGAGGGGCCTATCCCGGAGACGGAGAATCTCAGAAGGGACGTGACCATTATGCCACACGGGACGCGCTCGTCGTGGGGATGCGTGCAGAAGATAGGGCCGCGCGACTTCCGGCTGCGCTGGACCCAATGGGAGGGCCGCGAGCAGCGCAGGCGCTCCAAGACGCTGCACGGCGTGTGCAGGCGCGAGGCGGACGCGGAGATGCACCGCCTGTGGGAGCTGCACCACGTGAAGCCGTGGGAGGCGGAGCGCCCGTGCCCGACCTTCAGGCAGTGCTGGGACGAGTGGTACATGCCGGAGATAGCGTCCAGGCTCGAGTCGGGCGAGATCGCGAGGAACACCGCGAACAACTACATTGGGCTATGGCGGAAGCACGTCTCGCCGCTCTGGGGCGCGACCGTCATGTCGTCCGTCAGGGAGGAGGAGTACCAGGCCTGGCTCCTCTCGCTGTCGAGGTCGAACGCCCGCCTGTGCAACATCCTCGTCGGGAACATGGTCAACTGCGCCCGCCTCCACGGGATACGGGACATAACGTTCCGCGACGCGAGGTACAAGATGCCGCAGGGCAGGGAGAGGCCGTCCGGCCTCGAGGTCTACACGCTCCCGGAGACGGACGCCCTGCTCGAGGACCTGCGCGGCAGCGCGCTCGAGGCCATGGCCATACTCATGGCCAAGGGGTCGTGCCGCAACGGCGAGGCCCTGGCCGCGTCGACATCGGACATCGGCTATGTGACGCGCGGCGAGGGGAAGTGTGAGCGCCTGTACGCCGTTTACGACCTCACCCGGCAGTACGAGAGCGCGAAGACCGGCTTCATGCCGTGCAAGACGCCTGAGAGCGTGAGGCCCGTGATCGTGCCGCCGCCGTGGAGCGGCCGGATACGCGAGATAGCCGCCGAGCGCGAGGCGCAGGGCCTCGCCTTCCTCACCGACGGCGGGAAGGGCGCGCCGATGGCGCGCGGGCGGGCGAACTGGGCCTGGCGGAAGCTCTTCTCCGACGGGGTGACGACGCAGCGGTACCTGCCGATGCAGAAGCTGCGCAACAGCTGGGCCACGGCGATGCTGTGGAAGCACGGCATGCCCTCGCAGATGGTGGACAAGATGATGGGCCACGCCGTGGGCACGGTGCTGGGCAGGCACTACGACAGGCCGGACGAGGAGCTGTTCGTCGAGGCGCTCGACCGGGCGCTCTTCCCGGACGAGCCGGAGAACCAGTTAGGTACCCTCAGGGACATTTAAGGACGAAGGGGCCTCGAAAGGCCCCTTCTAGCTGCAGTTTTGTCAGTAGGAGATACTACTGGATGTTGTCGCGGATACCGAGCTCCTTGATGAGGGCACGATACTCGAAGATGTCGTTCTTCTTGATGTAGGAAAGAAGACGACGACGACGACCGACGAGCATGAGAAGACCACGGCGAGTGTGGAAGTCCTTCTGGTGGCTCTTCATATGCTCGGTGAGCTCCTTGATGCGCTCGGTGAGGATGGCAACCTGAACCTTAGGGTTACCGGTGTCGACGGGGGTGTTGCCGAACTGAGCGGTGAGCTCGGCCTTGCGCTCCTTGGAAACAGTCATGTTTCACCTTTCGTTTACAGCTTTATCGCTAAAGCCTCGATTCGCCCCGGGCTGGGAAGCCGCCGGTGATGCGCGCATCCAAGATCGGGGTACCAACAGGTCGGTATGATACCACAGCCGCAGCTCTTCGCACGAACTGCACATGTACTCCCCTACCTGCCCAAAGCAAACTCGAGAGCGCGAAGGCGACAATCGAGGTGCGTAGCCGCCCACAAGTGGGCAAAGGAGAGAAGCATAGACGACGTCGAAGCATCGATATCAACTTGAGCCAGCTCGTCAAAACGCAAGGCGATGAGCGAACGCAACCAGTTGACCGTTACGGCATCGACAGGCTCTGCCGCAGGAACGCTCGCTGCACACGCAGCGCACAGAAGACCTCCTGCCACCGGCGAGAAATAGGAAAGCGCCGGATCGCCGCAGGATACGCATGCCGAAAAATCAGGTCGATAGCCGATATGCGACAAGAGCTTGAATACATAGGCAGCTATCAAAAGGTCAAGATGGACCTCATCGAGCGCTGGCGAACCCAAAAGCTCCAAGGCCCGCTGTGTAATGGGAAAGACATAGCGATCCTCGGCATCCTCGAATGAGCAGCGCTTGGCGACCTCTGCCACCGCGCTCGCCGCCATGAGCCGCGCGTAGTCGGGACTTGCCCCCAGGGGCGCCTGCATCAGCTCCGCCTGCGAAACGATATCCAGCGAGCGACCACGGGCGAGCAGCAGGTCAACAGTGCAAAAAAGCTCACAGCGCGCTGCCAGTCGTCCACCCGGCTTACGAGCGCCCTTCGCAACAGCCTGAAGCTGACGGCCGTCGGCAGCGAGAAGCGTCAAGATAAGGTCGCACTCCTTGAGCCTCACCTTATCGAGGACGATTGCGCAAATGCGATATGTCTTTCCGCCCGCCAAGAACTACTCGTCTGCTGCATACCCGAAGCGACGAATCTGGGCAGCGTCATCGCGCCATCCGGCCTTAACCTTGACATCCAATTCCAAGAACACCTTGGAATCGAAAAGGCGCTCCAGGTCCATACGCGCATCGGTTCCGATGCGTTTGATCATCTCGCCCTTATGGCCGATGATGATGCCCTTTTGGCCATCGCGCTCGACAAAGATGGTGGCGTGAATGCGCACGACTTTCTTTGTACGCTCAAAGTAATCGCAGATAACGCCCACGGAATGCGGAATCTCCTCGCGCGTGTGGAGCAATACCTTCTCGCGCACGAACTCAGCCACCTGGACCTCATCGGTAGTATCGGTGCCCATTCCTTCAGGGAACCACATGGGCCCCTCAGGGAGATAAGAACAAAGCAGATCGATGAACTCGTCGACATTGAAACGCTCGTTGGCCGAGGTTACGATGACGTCCTCGAAGTCGACCTCCTCGCGAGCTGCATCGATTTGAGCCATGACCTGTGCCTGATCGGCGCGATCGGCTTTAGTGATAACGAGCACCTTATGGGCACGAGACTGTTTGACCTTCTGGGCAACCCAGGCATCGCCACGGCCAAAAGGCTTGGTGGCATCCAAGGTAAAGCACACGACGTCGACATCATTGAGCTCCGACAAAGCGCTGCGATTGAGCTCGGAGCCCAGACCATCCTTAGGCTTATGGATACCGGGGGTGTCAACGAAGACAAGCTGGCAGCCGGGACGATTGACAACAGCACGCATGCGGCGACGGGTCGTTTGAGCCACCGGCGACGTGATGGCGACCTTCTGACCATAGCACGCGTTCATCAAGGTCGATTTGCCTGCATTCGGACGACCGACCAGCGCGACAAAACCGCTTCGAAAGCCTTGCGCGCGATCGACATCGGGAGCTTCCTCGACATCGATACCATCAAAACCGGAGCCCTGTGCGAGCAAGGCATCGAGCTCTTCGTCGCTCAGGTCCTCAAAAGGATCGAACTCTTCAACATCGGACATGGGAACTCCTAAATTACATGAAGGGCGTGGGCGAACACGAGAACGCCAACGATAGCGGCGGTGATTGAAAGCACATACACCGAAGCCGCTGCGATATCCTTGGCGCGTTTTGCCAAAGGATGCATCTCGCTCGTGGCAAGATCGACAACGGCCTCGATAGCGGTATTGCACAGCTCCGCATGAATAACGAGTCCGCAGCAGACAGCGATGATACACCACGAGGCAAGATCGAGACCGACAACCAGACCGGCGATAACGGTTAAGGCGCCAACAAACAGCATCACGTTGATGTTGCGCTCCGTACGCACCGCAGTGACAAAGCCTTCGATGGCATAGCCGAACGAGCGAATAAACGACGGATGGTCCTTGGAAGAACCGGGGATCATGAGCGCTCCTTAATCGTGGACGTGGCGAGTGATAGGGCCAACCTCAATTGCCGCGGGGTCCTCGCCTCGCGCGGAGGCCAAAAGGCGCAAAATCTCGTCCTCCCGTGCCTCCATCACCTCGGCCTCATCATCTTCGATATGATCATAGCCAAGAAGATGCAGCATCCCATGCACCAGCATGAGGCGGCACTCATCTTGAGCCGAGTTGCCAAATTCCGGGGCCTGACGTGCGATCACCTGAGGTGCCAAGATGATATCACCGAGCTCAAGCGCCTCATCGAGAGGAATATCCTCGTCAAAGGCAGAATCGCATTCGAACGACAGCACATCCGTGGTCTTGTCTATACCACGCCATTGACGATTAAGACCGTGCATCTCCTCTTCGTCAACAAAGGAGAGGGACACCTCGACCTCGCGAGAGACACCTTCTTCCTTGAGCACGAAACGAACGATATCCTCGATCTCGTCCGCATCGAGCAGCTGATCGAGCTCGGCATCGTTACTGATGAGCACGCCCATGTGCGCTCCCCTTCCCGCGACGTCCGCCCTCGGCGGCGCGTTTTTGTTCATACGTGTCGTACGCCTCGACGATTCGGCCCACAAGCGAATGGCGGACAACGTCGGCGCTATCCAGGTGAATGAAGGAGATCTGCTCCACATCGCCTAAGATATCCTGAATATGGGACAGGCCATCGGGCCGGCCGATAAGGTCGCGCTGCGAGGCATCTCCCGTAATAACAAACGTCGAATTGAAGCCCAAGCGAGTCAAGAACATCTTCATTTGCTCGGGCGTAGTGTTTTGCGCTTCATCCAGGATAACGAAAGCGTCATTGAGCGTACGACCGCGCATATATGCCAACGGAGCAATCTCGATAACGCCGCGTTCCACCAGCTGGGATGCTCGTTCGGAATCCATCATATCGAGCAGGGCATCGAAAAGCGGGCGCACATACGGATCGACCTTATCTTCAAGCGTACCCGGCAAAAAGCCGAGGTTCTCGCCGGCTTCGACAACCGGACGCGTAAGGACGATTCGGCCCACATCGTGACGCTGGAGAGCGGAGATGGCCATAGCCATAGCGAGATAGGTCTTACCGGTACCCGCCGGCCCAATACAAAAGGTCATGGCGTGAGAGCGAATGGCCTCGATATAGCGCTTCTGTCCCACTGTTTTCGGGCGAATGCACTTGCCGCGGTAGGTAAGGATAACATCTTGTGCCATACCCGATGCGTCCCCGCCTCGCTTAAGGAGCGAATCGAGAAGGCGCACGGCGTCCTCGACATCAGGAACATCACCAGAGGCGACGAGCTCAAATAGGTGCTCAAACAACTTGACGAGCGCCTCGCAGCAACGTGCTGGGCCCATTATGGAAAGAGCCGAGCCGCGTACGGTTATCTCTACCTGAGCGCGTTTCTCGAGAGCACGAATCAGGCTGTCCTGCGGGCCAGTGATAAGACCGGCATCAATCCCCTCGGGCACGGCAATGCGCACTTGAGTCGAATTCAAGAAGCTCTCCCTTCCCGAAAGGCATCAAACCAGGTGGGCATGAAGCATCCCAGAATTGTCCAGCGAGTCGATGCGAACATGGACAAGTGAGCCTTCCTGCGCAGCATCGGCATCGTCCACGATAACGCGGTGGAACGACCCCAGTGTACCGCGATTGCCATATTCGAGCACGGCACGCTCGAGCGTGGAGAGACGGCGAGCAGCGTCCTTCAGCGAAGATTGCTGCACAAGCTCTCGAACGCGCGCGGAACGGGCAGCGGCCACCTGCGGGTCAATCTGATCGGGATAGGTCGCAGCGGGCGTACCAGGACGCGCGCTGTAACGAAAGACGTGGAGACGGGCGAAGCCGATCTTCTCGACAACCTCGAGGGTCGCATCGAATTCCTCGTCGGTTTCTCCGGGGAAGCCCACGATCAAATCGCCCGACAGGGCGATGTCCGGAACATAGCAGCGAATCTTCTCGATGAGTGCCAGGAGGTCTTCGGCAGAATAAGGCCTACCCATACGTCGAAGGGTTTCCGTGCAACCGGATTGAATGGGCAGATGCAAAAACGGAGCCACGCGGTCGGAAAATTCCCCCATGCGTTTGAGCAGAGCTTCAGATACGTCCATGGGCTCGATGGAGGAAAGCCGCACCTGCTGCACTGCAGTTTCGCGCAAAATGCGATCGAGGAGCTCGTCGATCTCGACATGCGTGTCCCCCGGTCCTTCCGCGTCATACGCACCGAGATTGACGCCCGTGAGGACGACCTCGGGAATATTAGCCTGTACTGCCTCGTTGACCTGCTCTAAAACAGCCGAAACAGGAACAGAGCGCTCGGGACCGCGTGCTTTCCAAACGATGCAGTACGTGCAACGATGGTTGCAGCCATCCTGGATTTTGACGCCCAAACGGGAGCGGCCCAGCATATCGGCGAGATCGCGCGGCTCAGACGTATGAGGGGGGTACGCAAGAAGACGAGCGTCATGCGAAAGAAGCTCGCGCGCACGGTCTACCACGGCAACTTTAGAAGGCTCCGCAGTCACACGCGACGAGATATCGGTAAGTACATCGGGATGCAGGTTAACCACGCAACCCGTAACGATAACAAGAGGCTCAAGCGGAAGGGAGAGCGTATGGCGGACAGCCTTGCGCGTCTTCGCCTCGGCCTCTCCCGTCACGGCGCACGTGTTGATGACAACAAGCTGCGCGTCCTCGGGGTCGACAAGACAAAAACCCGCACGGGTCAAATCCGCGCTGATACGATCGCTCTCAACACGGTTGACACGGCAACCGAGGTTAATCACGGAAACAAACGGTGCAGCCACGTATTTCCTCGCTAGTCGATGATGTCGTCAATGGCGTCACGGATTCGATCACCCACGGAACGGGGCGCGTCGAACTCATCGCCCATGGCACGAGCGTACTTTTCGAGTGCCTCGCGGGCCTCGCGATTGAGTTTCTTGGGCACAGTGATAAGAACGCGGGCATACAGCGAACCGCGCGAGCCACCGCCGCCGGAACGAGGCATGCCGAACTCGGCGGCTTTAACCATCTCTCCGTACTGGGTGCCGGCAGGAACGGTCACGGTCACGGTCTCATCGGGCATGATTCCCGCCACCTGGACCTTGCAACCCAATGCCGCCTGCGCGATAGAGACGGCAACATCGCAGTACAGGTCGTCGCCACGACGGACGAAGCGTTCATGCTCCTCAACCTGAATGGTAACGATAAGATCGCCGGAAGGCGCCCCACGAAGGCCCGCCTCGCCGTAGCCCTTGACGCGAAGCTGTCGACCGGTGGAAACGCCCGCAGGGACATCGATATCAAGTTTTTCGCGCGTGGGAACCCTACCCTGGCCTCCGCACATATCGCAGGGGTGATCGATGATACTACCCTCGCCATGACAATCGGGGCAAGGAGAGGAAGACTGAACGTAGCCGAAAAGCGAGCGCTGCGCCTTGGTCACATAACCCGAGCCGCCGCAACGCGTACAGGTGACAAGCTTGCCGCCGTCGGTAGCACCGGTGCCGCCGCAGTCCTCGCATGTGGCGAGTCGCTCGTAGTTAATGGTCTTCGTGCGGCCGCAAGCGGCCTCCTCAAGCGTCACGGAAAGAGCGATGGCCATATCTCGGCCGTTCTTTCGAACGCTCGCGCCGCGTCCCGAGCGCGCATTACCACCGAAGAAGGACGAGAAAATATCATCGCCCATTCCGCCGAAGATATCGCTGATATCAACGAAACCGGAACCCATGGGGCCGTCCGCCGTGCCGTACTGATCGTAATTCGCGCGCTTCTGCTCATCGGAAAGAACGGAGTACGCCTCGTTGAGCTCCTTGAACTTCTCCTCGGCCTCCGGATCGTCCGATACATCGGGATGAACGAGGCGAGCCTTCTTGAGGAACGCTTTTTTGATAGTCCGCTGATCGGCATCTTTATCGACACCGAGTACCTCGTAGTAATCCCTGCTCTCCGACACGACCTAAATCCTCCCCAAACCAATACAAACACAGGGCGCATCCGCGCCAACGCAATCGTCTATACCCATATCATGCTGGCCCAAAACACTCGAGTGAGCCAGGCGCACAGCTAACGGATGCCCGTCATCATCGACGCCCCGCAGCGCGTGAAACCAACGGACATGATAGCGAACAGCAGGCCGTTCACAAATCCATTGACAAGCTGCGTGCCGCCCCGCTTCCACCAAAGACCGCTGCGATGCAAGATGCCATCGGAAATGATGAGAACGGCACCGAAAATCAGTGGCAAAATGAGCACGCTGAAATAAGCGAACACGCCGCTTAGGGCCGAGAGAAGCAGGAACGGCAAGACGACGCCCATGATATAAAAGCCAATGGCAGCCCTGCCCTCCAAGCGCTCGGCCGATACGCGCGCACGGCCAACGAGGTCGCCGCCGCTCGCTCCATTCGTGCCCGCATGGCCCATCTGAGAGACACGGATAAGATCGCCATCATGCGTGCCGGCAGGAAAATCGATGACCGCTTCGGTCACGACAGGCGTACGACCCGTGCCGCCGCAATCAGGGCAGGGATCGGAGATAACCTGGCCGGAGCCGCCGCACTCGGGGCACACGATCCTAAAGGTACCGCCACCAAAGAGGAAGGTCATATCGGTCTCGATGGCACCCGAACCACCGCAGCTGGGGCAAGTATGAGAGTGCTCAGAGGACACAGAGCCCATGCCCGAGCAGCGCGTGCACGGTTCATACCTGCGATACTTAACCGCACGACGGGCACCGTTTTTTGCCTGCTCAGCGCTGAGGTCGACATCGACCACAACGTCGGCGCCAGCTTCGGGATTAAATGCCGAGGAACCGCGGCGCGAACCATAGCCCGCGCCGTCAAACGGGAAACCAAAGGGGAATCCGCCCATACCGCCCGCATAGCCGCCGCGATAAGGAGATGCAGAGGGACCCTGTGCTCCCGCAAAGGGGTTGCCGGACCTCATGGCATCGTATCGAGCGCGCTTTTGCTCGTCGGACAACACCGCATAGGCCTCGGAGACCTCCTTGAACTTCTCCTCAGCATCAGGCGCTTTGTTGATGTCAGGATGGAGTTTACGCGCCTTGAGCTGAAAGGCTTTTTGAATCTCTTTCGCCGTAGCGTCTTTGGATACACCCAGGATGGCGTAATAGTCTTTTTCGTTCATCGTAGCCATAGAGGGCTACCTTTCTAGCCGAGTCCAGCCTTACCGCAGATGGACGCTATTGTAGCGAACCATCATGCCAAATTCCAAAAGAGCCCAAAGAGCTCATTGCCTTCGAGCCACCCCTGTTTAGTAGGAGCAAGCGCGCCGGGGAAAAGGCTTCCGCGCACGCTCGATGCGTCAACGTAGTTTTCCCCGTCCGGCACCGCCCATGTCGCCAAACCGAGTTCAATCGCACGCGCGCACGTATCCGCCACATTTTTCTCCCCAAAGACAGCAGAAGCTCGAAGGAGCAGGTCTTGGGATATTCCCCGTGTCATACGACAGGCAAGCATCAAATCTTCGCCCATCGCCTCTCGAACGCCAAGCTGCTCAACCTCAAAGGCAGAAGCAGTGTCATCCGTTTGAAGTATGCGAACGCGAGTAGTGTCGTCAGAGGACTCAAAGTCAGAAAAGAGCGTTGAGGCAGCCAGGAGCGTTTCGGGAGAGACCATACTTGCGGCTGAGCGGCCAAGCCCCAAGTACTCGACACCGGTCCAATAGGAGATGTTGTGCTTGCAGGCATGTCCTGGCAAGGCATAGCTTGCAACTTCATAGGGAGCAAAACCCGCTCCCGTGAGAAGACGCCTTGCAAGCTCCATCTCATCGGCCTGCTCATCCTCATCGGGAAGAATTAGCCTACCCGAGTCGACCATTGAAGCAAGAGGCGTGCCGTCTTCGACGCTCAGCGGGTAGATGGAAACATGACATGGACCGGCCTCAATCAAGCGCGTCACGCTCGTTGTCCAGCTGTCTTGAGTCTGGAAAGGAAGACCGCACATCAGGTCGCAAGAAACGTCGAGCCCAGCATCTCGTGCAAAGCGAATCGCATCGAGCGCTTGCACAGCGTTATGGATTCGGCCGATGGCCTTGAGCTCGTCATCCTGCAAGCTTTGGACCCCCAACGAGACGCGCGTCACGCCGGCATGTGCGAGCTCGAATGCAAGAGAGGCCGTAAACGACTCGGGATTAGCCTCGCAGGTAAACTCCTCGGGGACACACCAGTGCATCACAGAGCGCACCAGCTCGACCAGGCGCCCTCCTAAAATTGAAGGCGTGCCTCCCCCTATATAGACGGTGCAAACCTCATCAAGCAGACCCGCTGCACCAAAAGCATCGAGTCGAGACGTGAGTCGATCGAGATAAAGAGCTTGCGCGGAGCGAGCATCATCGAGCCCGCATGCAGGCACCGAGTCGAAATCGCAATAGGCACATTTCGATTTGCAGAAAGGAATATGCAGATAAAGGGCCTTGATCGCCATGGTCTACATCTCGGAAAGCGCAGGCACAGCCTGTCCATCAGCTTTGAGGGCGGCACAAGCGCGCACGTCTTCCTCAATAAGATCGACCAGTTGCATAAAGTCCTCGAATGTCTGGCAGCGAACAACCCGTCCGCGCCATGCAGCAGCATGTACCATTCCTTTGAGATACCACGTTGCAAAGGTGCGAGCGCGAGCCATGTGGGCATCGTGCGCATGGAGGAGGCGAAGATGCTCGCGCAGGGCATCAAGACGCTCCGACTCCGTGTGCGGCGACACAGGATTACCCTGAAGCAGATTGAAGGCATCTTCAAACACCCACGGGTTGCCATACGTGCCGCGGGCGACAAAAACCGCGCTTGCCGCAGTCGTCGTCAGCATGCGAACGGCATCCTCGGCCGAAAAGACATCGCCCGAACCGACGACGGGGATAGCGACACGCGAAGCCACATCGTCGATAATCGACCAGTCGGCGCTACCGGTATAGAGCTGCGTCGCAAACCTACCGTGAACGGCAACGCCCGAGACTCCAGCCTGCTCCAAGCGCGCCGCGAAATCGGGCGCAACGCGTTCACCGGCAGCATAACCGATGCGCATCTTGCACGTAACGGGAACATGAGCGCGGCTCACTGCGGCGGCGGCGATCCGGGCTGCAAGCTCAGGGTCCTTCATCAGCGCGGAGCCCTCGCCTTTGGTAACGACCTTACGCGCAGGACACGCCATATTGATGTCGATGGAAGAGAGCTTCTCCCCCACCTTCTCCTCAACGGCCTCGACAGCAGAGGCGAACTGCTCGGGCTTAGATCCAAAGAGCTGTACACAAATCTGCGGCTCTTCTGCCGCCGGCAGCACTAGATCCCAGGTTTTCTCGCTCTTGTAAGCAAGGCCCGCCACGCTCACCATTTCGGAAAAAGCCATTTTGGCACCGTGACGGCGACACATAATGCGATAGGCGGCATCCGTCACGCCAGCCATGGGCGCGAGCAGAAACGGCTGTTCACGATAGCGATCACGCAGGCATTCCGATGAAGAAACTGCCATCTATTATTCGTCCACCTTGAGAATCGCCAGGAACGCTTCTTGTGGCACCTCGACAGAACCGATGGCCTTCATGCGCTTTTTGCCCTCTTTCTGCTTCTCGAGCAGCTTGCGCTTACGCGAAATATCGCCGCCGTAGCACTTGGCAAGGACGTCCTTGCGGCGTGCCTTAACCGTTGAGCGGGCAATGACCTTATTGCCGATAGCGCCCTGAATAGGAACCTCGAAGAGCTGGCGCGGGATAATCTCCTTGAGCTTGTCGCACAGTCCGCGGGCAAGACCGTACGCCTTGTCCTTATGGACGATAAACGAAAGCGCGTCCACCTCATCGCCCGAAAGCAAGATATCGAGCTTGACAAGGTCGCTCACGCGATACTCCGAGAACTCGTAATCAAGCGAAGCATAACCCTTGGTGCGGCTCTTAAGCTGATCGAAGAAATCGAGAATGAGTTCTGCAAGCGGCATGTCAAAATGCATCTCAACCGACTTGCTCGTCAGGTGGATCATGTCGGTAGTGATTCCGCGGTGCTCGATAGCAAGCTGCATAACCGCACCGGTGTACTCGGGCGGGCAGATGATCTTAGCGCGTAGGAACGGCTCCTCGATATGGTCGATACGCGTGACATCAGGAAGGTCCTGAGGACTGCGAACATCTACCATCTCGCCATCGGTTTTAAAGACGTGATAGTCCACGCTGGGGCTCGTGGCGATAAGCTCGAGGGCGAACTCTCGCTCGAGCCTCTCCTTGACGACCTCCATATGCAGCAGACCCAAGAAGCCAACGCGGAATCCAAAGCCAAGGGCCACGGATGTCTCCGGCTCCCAGATAAGCGATGGATCGTTGACGTGCAGCTTCTCGAGCGCATCGCGCAGATTCTCGTAATCCTTATTGTCGATGGGGAAGATACCGGTGTAGACCATGGGCTTGGCCTCGCGATAACCAGGCAAGGGAGTATCGCAAGAACGATCGCGTGCCGTCAGGGTATCGCCCACATGAACCGCCTCGGGGTCCTTAAGGCCCGTGACGACAAAGCCGACCTCACCCACGGAAAGCGAATCGACAAGAACCTCGGCAGGACGCTTCACGCCCACGCCATCCACCATGAAGGGGACATCTGCCTGCATCATCACGAGCTGGTCGCCCTTGGAAATCGACCCGTCAAAGACACGCACCGTAGCAACAACGCCACGATATTCATCGAAATAAGAGTCGAGAATAAGCGCCTTGAGAGGAGCGTTGGCATCACCCTTTGGAGGCGAGATTAGGAAGACGATAGCCTCGAGCAGATCATGGATGCCCTCGCCCGTCTTGCCCGAAACGCACACGGCGTCATCGGCAGGAATGGCGAGCTCATCCTCAATCTCGGTCTTCACCTCATCGGGATGGGCACTGGGAAGATCGATTTTGTTGATCGCGGGAACAATGTCAAGGTTGGCGTTCATGGCAAGCGAGGCGTTGGAGACGGTTTGAGCCTCAACGCCTTGCGTGGCGTCAACAACGAGCACTGCGCCTTCGCACGCCGCAAGGGAGCGCGAGACCTCATACGTGAAGTCAACGTGACCGGGCGTGTCGATCAGGTTGAACTGATAGGTCTCCCCATCGTCGGCGGTGTAGTCGACACGAACGGCATTGCTCTTGATGGTGATGCCGCGCTCGCGTTCGATATCCATCGAGTCGAGAAGCTGTGCCTCCATGTCACGCTCATCGACCGTATTCGTCAACTCGAGAATGCGGTCCGAGATCGTCGACTTACCGTGGTCGATATGAGCGACGATGGAGAAATTTCTGATATGTGAAGTATTTTGAGTATCCATGCGGGATATCATACCCGAACCATAGGGCGCAAAACAGCTCGGCGCTCATGCATATATCGTGAGAAACACGGCTATTCCATAGCATTCGTGCTTCTCATGCAGCATTTCCCGTGCTATACTTCCCGCTTGTGACCTCAACAACCGTGTCTCAGAGGCCGGATAGAAGGCGGAAGAGAAACCGAAAGGAAATCCAGAAGTGGCAAACATCAAGTCTCAGAAGAAACGCATCCGCACCAATGAGATCGCTCGCGTTCGCAACAAGGCGATTCGTTCCGAGCTGAAGACCCTGACCAAGCACGTTCAGGCTGCTGTCGAGGCTGGCGACAAGGCCGCTGCCTCCGCTGCTTGCACCCGCGCTTCCCGCGCCCTCGACAAGGCTGTCGCCAAGGGCGTCATCCACAAGAACCAGGCTGCTAACCGCAAGTCTGGCCTCCAGAACCTGGTCAACGGCCTTAACTAGCCAACAGGTTGCACATATTTTCGTGCGCAATACGGGTCCGCAGCAATGTGGACCCGTTTTTAGAAACCCGCGAAACGTGGCAATCACGTTTCGCGGGTTTTTCTAACCTCGCTCGATCAACGAAATAATCCAAAGCCTCAAGGCGAGTTCGGAATCCGCCGACCCCTTGAGTGCGGCTTCGACGTCAACAGCAGAACGTAGAGCACCAAGAAGTTCATCCATGCGATACTTGCGCGCCCAGCCAACGTGGTTTCGCACCTGCCAGCCCTGAAGCCCTAAAACCTGGGCGAGACTTCTGCCTTCGCCGCGGGCATCAAGTGCTTTAGCGCAAATGAGCTCGCGCAGGCGCGTTACCAAAAGCGAAAAAAGGCGCACCTCGTTGCGCGGCGGCTGAAGTTGATAGAGCTCAAGTGCCCGCTTTATATCGCGCGCCGAAACCGCATTGAGCAAGTCCCATGGCTTAACCTCGGCAGTGCGAGCGACCATCGCCTCAATATCGGAGCGCGAGATGCTCTCCCCCTCCAACATGGAGGAGAGTCGCTTGAGCTCATTGTCGAGCATGCGGGAATTCTCACCGACTCTGCTCACCAACTCCTCGGCAGCCATGATGTCGATCGTCTTGCCGTAACCACGCGCCATAGAGACAACTTGCTGCGGCACCTCTCGGCCCTTTTTAGGCGCGCAGTCAACAAGGGCTTTAGCCCCGAGCTTTGCCACCGATTTATAGAGACGCGTGCTTTTTGCAAGCGTGTTGGCCACAACCAAACAAACGGTTGTGGGTGAAGGGTTCTCAAAATAGGAGACCAAAGGCTCGCTTACCGACTTGGGCAACTTATCGCAGCCGTTAAGAATCACAAGACGAAAATCAGCACCCATGGGAAGGGTATTCAGAGAGGCGATAATATCGGCAATCTGCGGATCATGCGTCATATCGCGCTCGTCGAGATTGAATGCAGCCATGCCGCTTTTCTCCAAGCGCGCCTTCATGCGAGCGATGGCACGAGAGCGCTTGAGCTCATCGGCACCGACAATCAGATAACCGCAAAGCAACGGGGCCTCTGCCACGATACCTCCTCCATATCATCGTTATGCTGTGCCTATTCTAACGCGGCGTCCCTTGAGCCGGAGCAATGCACACGTATTCCCCGCGCGTCCGGGAAGAACGAAACCGAACCGTCGTCGATCGTACAGTAGAAGCGCATGCCATGGCCCTTCACCGCAGTGACGCATTCTTCCGATGGGTGACCATAGCTGTTATGAGCTCCAGCCGAAGCCACGGCCACCTCTGGGTCGAGAATCTCAAGCAACGGCATGTCTACCGATTTGGCAGAACCATGATGACCCAGCTTCAAAATATCGATATCGCCCACCGCGGGCGCGTATTCATGCTCTTGATCAACCTCCGAGTCTCCTGTCAGCAGCATACTGAGATTCGCAGGACCATAAGCATATCGCGCAAGCACAACAAGGGAATCTTCGTTATCGTCTCCATCGACCGTTTGATGCGGCCAAACCACAGTACAGTTAAACCTTCCAACGTGGATACTATCCCCGTGTTCGACCTCCACGAGCTTCAAGCCGCTATCTACAATCTCAGAAGGTGCCTGCCGAGCAGCCCCTTGTGCCACAACAACTTCCCCCACAGGATATCGTTGTGCGATATCGCATAACCCTCCATAGTGATCCTTGTCCCAATGCGTTATCAAAACGGCATCTAGCGACAGCACATGCTCCGAAGCCAATGCTTCGAGCACCGTATCGTCCACCCCCGCATCAATCAAAACGCAACGGTCTCCATCGCGAATGAGAATTGAATCAGCCTGGCCAACGTCGAGAACAGTGATTTGAGGAGGAGCAAACCATCCCCAATAGGCAAGGTCAATACCTATAAGCGCAGCCACGAACGAAAACAAAACGATGACCATTCGCCTGCACGGACGAGGCCATAACGCATAGAGAACCACGGCACTAGCGAGAAAGATAAACCAGGCGTGAGGTATAGGGGATACATACAGGCTCGCAAAAGGAGCCGAAGCCAGGGCAGCAACCAAAAAGAGAATCACCCGAGAACATAGATATAGAATCCCTGTCAGGACACCCGATATACCGGGAACCCAGAAGAGCGGCGCCGAGGCAACACCCAGGGTCAAGAGAAGGGAAACAAGTGGAGCGATGAGCACATTAGCCACTGGAGCCAAGAGGGATATCTGACCGAATACAGAAGCCGTCAAAGGAATCGTCGCCATCTGAGCGGTCAGTGTGATAGCCATACCCTCGGCAATAAACGGTGGAAGACGCAACAGGTGCAACGCAAAAGAAACGTAGCGGCCAAATATCAAAATCGAAGCGACGCTCAGGGCAGAAAGCTGAAATCCCAAATCGAATACGAGATTGGGCCAAAGAATCAACATGGCTATCAGCGTCATGGCAAGCGATGAAAGCGCATGAGAACGGCGACCGGAATCCACCGAAACGCTCGTGCAGGCAACCATGCAAACCGAGCGAATCGTCGATGGTGCCGCACCGGTAAACATGCTGTAGAAGCAGCAGGCAACCAGCATGAGGGCGCGTGATTTGCGCGCATTGAACCCGCATCGCCAAAGCATATTCTGCACAAGGCCCGCGACAATCGCCAGATGACTTCCCGAAACTGCAATCAGATGAGAGAGACCGCATGCAGCAAAATCTTCCCGGATCGATCCGCGATTCAACTCACTCGTATAGCCGCAAAGAATGCCCGCGGCCAAAGATCCCTCATCGCTGGAACCCGGGGAGAGACGATCTAGAAGGAAACGCCGCGCCTGTTGAACGATACCGCCAGGCGCCTCTTGCTCAAGCGGATGGCACATGCGAAGAGAAAGACGAGCTGCCTCGCCTTTAAAAAACCGCGAACGTGCCCAATCAGAATCACCAAGAGCAGCAAACCTGCCAACAGCATCGAATCGCTCGCCGCGCATGAGGCTCTTCTCCCCCGTCGCTCGCACGCGAAAGGTCGATCCCGAGCCGTCTTTCCTTTTCGCCACAGCAGTATAGGAAATGCCGCGCTCGCCTGGATTTGGGTCGCTAACGACCTCGAAGACGTAGGAACTCGCCGTCCCCTTGACCTCTTCTATCTGGTGGGCCATAGCATTTGACCATAGGCATGCCGACCAAACAAGCGCCATCGAGCAAACGCAAGCAAGACGCAGAGTTCCCCAAAAACCTCCCACCTTACTCAGGCGCATGAGGCGAGTGCCTATGAGACAAACTGCAATGCAAGCCAAAGAAACAATGATCGGCAGGATGAGTGAAAACCCGCACCAAGTTCCCGCTCTCGCGCGCTCCCAGGAATCCTCGAGCATCACCATCGATATGATGACGGAACCGACTGCGCAATAGAACAGTGGCGGTATATACGGACGCGGTGGGAACTCGGGCATGTGCCTTACACGCATATGGCGTCCTTGATCTTGGCGAACTTCTTTTCGCCAATACCCGAAACGCGCATCAGATCTTCCGTCGTAGCAAAAAGGCCGTTTTCCTCGCGCTCCGCGATAATCGCCTCAGCTGTAGACGGACCAACGCCATTCAGCGTTTGGAGCTCTTCTGCCGAAGCCGTATTAATATTTACCAGCGATTTTGCCGCAGATGAAGCGGGAGAGGCCGGCGCGCCCTCAGCACCAGAAGAAGCCTCCGGCACAACCTCCCCCTGACGAGGAACCGTTATTTTCATGCCGTCGGACAGAAGCGATGCACGGTTGAGCGCAGAAGTATCGGCATCCTCCGCCAAGCCTCCAGCTGCTTGAATGGCATCATCAACTCGGGCACCTTCTTTGAGGTCATATACCCCGGGATTCACAACGGCACCCGACACATCAACAACAAGAACGAGGCTTTCCGCAGAAGAATCCGGAGAGGGGGACGCCTTCGACGCAGAAGACGGCAATGAGACAGCCTCTTCGCTCGAACGCTCAATCAAAGCGTCGCGTTCTCCACGAGCGGCAGCAGTCCCGCAAAACAGCGCAACGAGAAGACCAAGCAAGACAAGCAGCGCAAGTATAAGAAAGCGCGGCTTTTGGCGAACAAGCGCAATAGCTCTCGTGAACAAAGCCTTGTTATGAGTGCATTGGGCCAAAAGACATCCCCCTCCTCTCTATCCATGTTTGCAAAGGAGGAGAGAAGGGGGATGGACAACATCAAATACCGAAGCGAGACCTTACAAGAATCTCAATAAAATCTAACAGGCCTGCTCAGCAGGGGCAAGACTGTTGTGAATTCGTGAAAGTTCCTTGGGACGTCGGTAACACGAGGTCTTGAAGTCGATATATTCAACGTTCTTGACCAAATGCTCAATCATCGCCTCGTGGTCGAACAGCTCCCAAGCCTCATGCACGGCATCCAAGCGAGCATGGGTTTCGGGCCGCTTGGGCATGAACAACGTGCAGCAATCCGGAGCAGTCTGCGTGGAGGTATCAAACGTACCGATGGATTTGGCACGCTCGATAATCTCCTGCTTATCGGAACCGATAAGCGGGCGGAAAACGGGAATATCTACAACCTCGTTGACAGCCATGATGTTCTCGAGCGTCTGCGAAGCAACCTGGCCCAGGGACTCGCCCGTGACAATTGCCTTCGCGCCCTCAATCTGAGCGATACGCTCAGCCACAGAATACATGATGCGTCGATACATAATCACACGTAGGGCATTAGGGCAGGCAATCGAAATCTCGCGCTGGCAGTCACCAAACGGAACAACGTATACACGACCGATTTGAACCTCCGGACCAAGCGCTTGAACGATGTCCTGGACCAGATACTCACTGGTATCGGCAGTCTGCGGACGACCGGAGAAATGGACGGGCACCGGCACGGCGCCGCGACGCGCGAGCATCCAAGTTGAAACGGGAGAATCGATACCCGAAGAGAGAAGCGTGACAACCTTGCCGGCACTCCCCTGGGGAAGACCGCCGCAGCCGCGTTCACTCTTGGCGTACACGTAGACACTTCCCTGCACCACAAGTACGTGAACTGTGGCATCGGGATCGTGCATCTGAACTTTTTTATCGGGAAAGGCCTCGCAGAGCACCTCTCCCACCTGACGATTGAGGTCGATAGACGTCAAGGGGTAATCGGTATTGGAGCGTCTGGCCGCGACTTTGAACGTCTGAAACTCACCAAACTCGCCAAGCGCCCTTACGGCCGCATCGCAGTACTCCGCAGGCTCGCGATTGGTATGGAACGCCAGCGAAACACGGGCGACGCCGGGAACGCGAAGCATATGATCAAATGCCTCTTCCGCCTGACCAGCCTCGGAAAACGTGACAAGAATATGCCCAGAGATTCGAACGATGGTCGAGACTGAAAAGGCGGCCAAGGCCGCCTTCAGGTTATCCATGAGGATGCGTTCGAAATGGGCGCGATTCTTGCCTTTAAGCCCTATCTCGTGATAGTGCACCAGGCATACGCGACTTGCCATCGGCTACTCCGAGACCCTATGACCCATAGCGGTTTCAAAACGGTCATGATCGTAGGAGATGTTGCCGTTTTCGATCTCTTCCATGGCCATAGAAATGGTGTCCTTGCCGGACATGGCGATAGTGATATCGTCAACATCCTGGACGGCGAGCACACGATTGTGCTGGCCGCGCAGCATGCTATTGATATCGCATGCGCGCTTGGAAGCGAGAGCGGCGAGCAGGAAACGGTTCTCGTCGGTCTTCTCAAGCAGATCGTCAATACGAGGCTTAACAACAGACATGATGGCCTCAATTCCTTTCGTGCTGTTGGATGACATTCAGCAACTCGGCTGTCGCATCGTCCAAATCGTCGTTGACCACAACGTCATCGTAGCGGTCGCTCAATTCAATCTCATGGCTGGCGTTGGCAAGACGAAGCGACAGGGACTCTTCCGTCTCGGTGCCACGGTTGCGTAAGCGCTCGGCCAATACCTCAAGAGATGGAGGCATGATAAAGATCAAGACAGCTTCGGGGAAACGTTCCTTGACCTGAAAGGCACCCTGAACATCGATCTCGATAATCAAGGAATTTCCCGCATCGAGATTCTTTTTGACCTCAGATGCAGGAGTTCCGTACATGTGCCCATGAACATTTGCCCATTCGACAAACTCGTCGGCATCGATGCGATGGCGAAAGTCTTCTTCGGATAAGAAGTGGTAATTAACCCCATCGACCTCGCCGGGACGAGGCTCTCTTGTGGTAGCGGAAACCGTCAGGCCCAGGTTAGGGTGAAGGTCGCGCACGCGCGCAACCAACGTTCCCTTTCCTGCACCTGACGGTCCGGAAATCACAAAAAGTTTGGGCGTGAAAGCACTCACTTACTTGGTGAGCTGCTCAAGCAGCTGCTCGCGCTGGCGAACGCCGAGGCCCTGAACACGACGAGTGGCGGAGATGCCAAGCTCCTCCATGATCTTAGCAGCCTTAGCCTTGCCGTAGCCGGGAAGGGACTCGATGAGGGTGGAAACCTTCATGCGGGAAGCGATGGGATCATCGGAGTTGAGAACGGACTCGAGGGAGACGTCACCCTTCTTGATCTTCTCACGAAGCTCTGCACGCGCATGGCGGGCAGCAGCAGCCTTCTCGAGAGCGGCCTTGCGCTGTTCATCAGTGAGCTGAGGGAGCGGCATTCGAACCTCCAAATAGGATTGGTTTTATGAACGATAGTAGCGTTTTGCAGGGGAAATGCCCGCAAAAACGGCTTTTGCAGGAACATACTTTAGACGAACGGGGCATAAAGCACAAGCAGACAATTAAAAACATGCAGCTTATGGACGTTATTCCATACAATGCACGCGCACTGCCTGCATATTCAATGCCCCGTATTCGCTCTATGTGCTATTCGACCTTCTCAACCAGCTCGGAAACGATAGCCTCGTAGGCAGCAAGGGGGTCGGGAGCTGCGGTAATGGGCCTGCCGACAACGATATGGCTGGCACCGGCACGGATTGCGTCGGACGGCGTAGCGACACGGCTCTGATCGCCCAGGTCGGCACCGGCAGGACGCACACCGGGAGTGACGACGAGCGCATCGGGCCCAAGAAGTTCACGCATATGCGCCGCCTCGCGCGGAGAGCAGACAATGCCATCGATGCCGGAGCCCTGCGCCAGGCGAGCAAGGCGATCGGCTTGCTCGGCCACCGGATGGTCAACACCGATCTCGGTCAGAGAATCTTGATCCATGCTGGTGAGAACGGTGATGGCAACCAGGCGCGGACGATCACCGCGAACAGCCGCGGCCTGCTCTGCACCCTCACGGCAGGCGCGAAGCATAGCAGAGGCACCTGAGCCGTGAACGGAGAGCAGATCCGCGCCGGCAAGGGCGGCCGAGCGCGCAGCACCCTCAACCTGATGCGGGATGTCATGGAACTTGAGGTCCAAGAAGACCTTGAAACCAAGGGACTTGAATTCCTCGACGATGGCAGGACCCTCGGCGTAGAAGAGCGTCATGCCGATCTTGATCCAAGATGCCTTGCCCGCAAGTGCGTGGCCAAGCTCCAATGCTCGATCGCGATCGCAATCGAGTGCGATAATCACGCGGTCGCGTGCGTCTGCGTCTAACATTCGAATGCACCCACCAACTCGTTGATGTCGGATACGCCCTGGGACTCCGCCCACTGCTCGAGCTCGCCTGCGATGCGCAGGGAAGCCGCAGGGTCAATGAAGTTCGCCATGCCAACAGAAACGCACGTAGCGCCCGCAAGGATGAACTCAGCGGCATCCTCGCCGGTCATAACGCCACCGACGCCGTTGATGGGCAGATCGACCGCCTGGGCAACCTCCCACACCATGCGGACGGCGATGGGATGACAAAGCGGGCCCGAAAGACCGCCTTTGGGCTTAGCGACCCTGGACCTGCGAGTATTGACGTCGATAGCCATACCCTGGATGGAATTGATGATGGAGAGGCCGTCGGCACCTTCTGCCTCAAGGGCACGCGCCACGTCGACAACGTTGGCCGGAGCCATCTTGACAAAGAGGGGACGGTCGGTCACCTTGCGGCAGGCGCGCATGACCTCGCTCGCACCCTCGGGGGTGGAGCCGCAGGCGGCGCCGCCGGCAGCGATATTGGGGCAGCTGACGTTGATCTCGAAGCCCGCGGCCCAAGGACACAGCTCATCAAAGAGCTCGAGTGCACGCACGTACTCGGGGGTGGAGTGACCGCACACCTGGCAGATAACCTGGCAGCCATCCTTGCTCAGCTGGTCGAGCCAGGGGCCGGACTCCTCGGCAAACGCGCGAACGCCGGGGTTTTGCAGACCAACAGAGTTGATCATACCGCCGCGGACCTCCGCCATACGCGGAGCGGGGTTGCCGGGCCAGGGCTCGGCAGCACAGCCCTTGGTGGTGATGGCCCCGAGCTTGGAGACATCGAAGAAATTCTGGAACTGCCAACCGTAACCAAAGGTGCCAGCTGCAGTGTTAATGGGGTTTTGCATCTTGACGCCGCCGAAATCGACGGCCATGTTCACGCTCATTTAGAAGACCACCACCTTGGAGGCATCGAAAACGGGACCGCACATGCAGGCGCCCTTCATGCCATCGACTGTTTCGACATTGCAGGTATTGCAGGCACCGAAGCCGCAGCTCATCATGCGCTCAAGGGAAACCTCACAATAGACGCCGGCTTCGGCAGCCGCCTGCGCGACCTTCTTCATCATGGGAGCGGGACCGCAGGAGGCAACATAGTCGTAGCCGCCCTTGCTAAGCAAAGCAGCAGCGGGGTCGGTGCAAAAACCGCAAGCTCCGGCGGTGCCGTCATCGGTAGAGACACTCACAGACTCGGCACCGAGCGCACGAAGCTCATCGACGCCCACGATCTTGGAAGCCGTAGCGGCGCCCAGGCAAACGTCAAAGGCCACGCCCATCTGGGAAAGGATGGTTGCGGCGCCCAGGATGGGCGGAACGCCGATGCCGCCGGCAACGAGCAACGCACGGCTCGCGCCCTCAGGAACGCGCCAACCATGGCCGCCAGGCCCCAAGAGATTGGAGGTAGAGCCGGGCTCCATAAGAGAAAGGTTACGCGTCCCCTCCCCCACAACGGCGTACCAGATCTCAACGGTTCCAGCCTCGGGATCGGCCTTGGCATAGCTCAGCGGAACGCGAAGCAGATTTGCCGAGACGCCGGGAACGGCGATGTTGACGAACTGACCAGGCTCGAGCATTGTGGCGAGCTTGGGAGCCGAGATGACGATCGAGTAGATGCCATCGGCGATCTTGTCGTTCGAAACGACCTCGAAGTCATGGATTCGGGCAGGAGATGGTGTGGGCATGGACACTCCAATCCTCTCACAGACGCATTGAATCGATATAAAAATGGGCGGCATCCCATCAAGGGCGCCGCCCATGTGACGAAAGCAATCTTAGCAGACTGCGCCGTTGGCGAGGGTCTGCTTGCCGCCAACAAACACGTCGGTAGCACGTCCGGTAAGCTCAACGCCGGTAAAGCCGGAATTGGCAGCCTTGGACTCAAAGCCGTCCTCGCCCACGGTCCAGGTGAGCTCGGGGTCGAACACGGTGATATCGGCAACGGAACCGGGACGGATGGAGACAGGCTCCAGGCCCAGGATGCGGCGAGGCGCGATGCTCATGGCCTCGACCAGGCGATCGTAACCCATCTTGCCGGTGCGCACCAAATTGGTGAGAACAAGAGCGAGCGAGGTCTCCAGGCCGGTCATACCAAAAGGAGCGAGCTCGAACTCACGCGACTTCTCCCATGCAGCATGGGGTGCATGGTCGGTAACGATCGCGTCGACCGTGCCGTCGATAACGCCCTGGCGAATCGCCTCGGCGTCATCCTGGGTGCGCAGCGGAGGATTAACCTTAAGGGAGGTGTTGTAAGTCTCGTCAAGATCATTCTCGGTCAGGAACATGTGGTGCGGGGTCGCCTCGCAGGTAACCTCGACGCCCTCCTCCTTCGCACGACGAACGAGGTCGAGGCCGTAGGCGGTAGAGATGTGCTGGATGTGAAGCTTGGCACCGGTGAGCTTAGCGAGCTCGATGTCGCGAGCGATCTGGAGCTCCTCGCCCTGTGCCGGCCAACCGAGCAGGCCCAGACGCGTGGAGACGGCGCCTTCGTTGATCTGACCGTCGCCCACAAGGTCCTCGTCCTGGCAGTGGCTCATAAAGACTTTACCGAACATCTTGCCGTAATCCATGCAGCGGCGCATCATGCCAGCACCCTGGACACCGCGGCCGTCATCGGTAAAGGCAACGGCGCCGCGAGCGACCATGTCGCCCATCTCGGAAAGAGCCTCGCCCTTAAGACCGCGCGAGCAAGCGCCCGAAGGGAAGACGCGGCAATGACCAACAGCGGCGGCACGAGCCTTCACAAACTCGATGACCGAGCCGTTATCGGCAACAGGATCGGTGTTGGGCATGGAGCACACGCCGGTAAAACCACCCTTGGCAGCAGCACGGGTACCGCTCTCGATATCCTCTTTATGCTCATAACCAGGCTCGCGAAGATGAACGTGCATATCAACAAGACCGGGAACGAGATACTTGCCCGACATATCAAGAACAGTGGCGTCCCCAGCGTCAAGGTTAGATGCGACGGCAGCGATCTTGTCGCCCTCGATCAGAACGTCGCAGACTTCGTCAAGGCCGGCAGCGGGATCGACCACATGAGCGGATTTAAGCAGAAAGGCCATTATCGGAACCTCCAAGCAGCAGGTACAGGGCAGCCATACGCACGCAGATACCGGAGTAGACCTGCTCCAGGATCACCGAGCGCGACGGGTTATCGGCCATATAGGAATCGAGCTCGACGCCACGATTGATGGGGCCGGGGTGGCAGACGATCGCATCGGGCTTCATCAACGGCTCGCGATAGCGCGTGAGACCAAACAGGTTGTGGTACTCGCGAATGCTGGGGAACGGCGAGCCCTCGAGACGCTCCTGTTGGACGCGCAGCATGTAGACGACATCGAGCTCAGGGAGCACGTCATCGAGCGAAGAGGAAACGTGGTCGATGCCCAGAACCTCCGGCGCAGGAGGAAGAAGGGTGCCCGGAGCGATGGCGTAGGTCTCGCAGCCCATGATCTTCAGCGCGGGAAGCAGGGAGCCGCAAACACGGGAGTGGCTGATGTCGCCCACCAGACCGACCTTCAGACCCTCAAAGCTGCCCTTGTGCTCCCAGATGGAGTAGAGGTCGAGCAGGGCCTGGGTGGGATGGTTGTGCTTGCCGTCGCCGGCGCAGATGACGCTTGCAGGCGTGTTCTGGCTCACGATGTAGGGAGCGCCCGCGTGCTTGTCGCGCACGATGATGCAGTCGATCTTGTACGCGTTGAGCGTCTCGACGGTATCGATGAGGCTCTCGCCCTTGACGGTCGAGGTGGAAGAACCGCCAAAGTTCAGGCTATCGGCCGAAAGGCGCTTCTCGGCAAGCTCGAAGGAGCTGCGGGTGCGCGTGGAGGGCTCGTTGAACATGTTGACGATGGTCTTGCCCTTGAGGGTCGGGACCTTCTTGATGGCGCGCTCGTTAACGGCGGAAAACGCCTTTGCGGTCTCGAGAATCGTCATGATATCGGCATCGGAATACTCGGTGATGTCGATGAGGTGTTTATGGTTGAAGGACATTCGCTACTCCCCTCCCAGCGGAGCTGAACCGACGCGGTCGCCCGGCTTAACATCGAAGATCTCGACCGCAGTGTGCGAGTCGGGCCCCTTCAGATACAGACGCACGTTCTCCTCATGAGACGAGGGGACGTTCTTACCAACAAAATCCGGAGAGATGGGAAGCTCGCGATGGCCGCGGTCGACAAGGACAGCCAGCTCGATACGAGAGGGGCGACCCAAGTCCATCAGCGCATCGAGAGCCGAGCGGATGGTTCGACCGGTATAGAGGATGTCGTCGACAAGTACGATACGCTTGTCGTTGACATCAAAGGGGATGTCGGTAGCGTGAACCTCAGGAGAGAAATGCGTGAGGTAATCGTCGCGATAGAAGCTGATGTCGAGGCTTCCCAGGGGAACCTTAACGCCCTCGATCTCCTCAATCTGACGCGCGAGCTCCTTTGCCAGCAGGTCGCCACGGGTAACGATGCCAACGAGTGCGAGGTCTTCGCATCCTTCGTTGCGCTCGACGATCTCATGCGCGATGCGTTTGATGGCACGCGAGACGGCGACTTCGTCCATGATGATCGCTTTGGGTGAAGACTGTTCCATCGATCTCCTTCCCGATTCATGCGCACGGGGCGCATAAAAAAATAGATGCCGGCCACCAAGGCGAACGGCATCTCGAAAGGCAGATGAACACTCAATGATGTTGTCTCCATGCGAGCATCTCGTACGCGCTTAATGGTCGTATCCAGTCTAAACTGCCCCGCATGCTTGTCAAGCGAACATAGACGAAAGCACCAAGGCAACGACAAACGGTCTTTCGCATCAAACGGATGGCAACGATTCGATCGGATTTCGACTCAACCGCCACTAAAATTGGATGCCGAAAAAAATTTTAAAATAGTTCTTGCATCCCCAGAACTTTCCCCTATACTAAATTTTGTTGCTCAGCAGCACACACCATTCCTCGATAGCTCAATGGTAGAGCACGCGGCTGTTAACCGCGCTGTTGTAGGTTCGAGTCCTACTCGAGGAGCCAGAAACTTCAAGCCCACCTGAAAAGGTGGGCTTTTTTGTTATCCCCCGATTTTCACACCAAAATGGGTCGGCATCCAAGATGATGCCGACCCATTTTTTGCATAAATATGCCCCGCCATTTTGACGGGGCACAAGAAGTTAAGACTCGATGTAGTCCTTGAGTTTGCTCGAACGGCTGGGATGACGCAACTTCGCCAGCGTTTTGGACTCGATCTGACGAATACGCTCACGCGTAACACCAAATTCGCGACCAACCTCCTCGAGCGTACGAGGATGACCGTCAACAAGGCCAAAGCGAAGCTCGATAACCTTGCGCTCGCGATCGGCCAAGCTATCCAGAACCTGGGTGAGCTGCTCCTGAAGCATCGAGAAGCTTGCTGCATCGGGCGGAACGACCGCCTGGGAATCCTCGATGAAGTCGCCCAGCTGAGAATCCTCTTCCTCGCCGATAGGCGTCTCGAGGGAAACGGGCTCCTGGCTGATCTTTTGAATCTCACGGACGCGATCGGCGCTCATGTCCATCTCGGCACCGATCTCTTCCGGGGTCGGGTCGCGGCCGAGGTCTTGCAGGAGCTGACGCTGCACGCGGACAAGCTTGTTGATGGTCTCGACCATGTGGACCGGAATACGGATGGTACGAGCCTGATCGGCGATAGCGCGGGTGATAGCCTGGCGAATCCACCACGTGGCATACGTGGAGAACTTGAAGCCTTTCTCGTAATCGAACTTCTCGACCGCGCGAATCAGGCCAAGGTTACCCTCCTGAATCAGATCGAGGAACAGCATGCCGCGGCCAACGTAACGCTTAGCGATAGAGACGACCAGACGCAAGTTTGCACTGATAAGCGCCTGCTTGGCCTCGAGGCCCACGTTCTCGACACGCGTAAGTCGACGCATCTCTGCACGTGTGAGCTCGATCTCGCCGTTCTCGGCAGCCTCAAGCTTGTTCGAAGCCTCGAGACCAGCCTCGATCTTCATGGCCAAGTCAACCTCATCGGCAGCAGTAAGCAGGTCGACCTTACCGATCTCCTTGAGATACATGCGTACCGGGTCGCCGGTGAGCATGACGGTCGAAGCGTCAACGCCACGCGTACGAGAACGGGAACGGCTCGTACGGGAACGCGATTTCTTCTTGGGCTTGGCGGCGGCCATCTCGGCATCGGCGCGCTTGGCTACCCTGATGTCGTGGTCCTCGTTGTCCTCGTCATCCAGATCGTCATCAAGGTCATCGGTACCGGCGCCAAGATCATCGTCGTCGGCATCGATCACAACGTCGTCATCATCGGTGGACACAACGCTGATACCCTGTTCACGGAGAATGCCATAGACGGCGTTGAGCTGCTCTTCACTGACGCTGATATCCTTGAGCATTCCCTGGACATCGTCTTCGGTAACACTGCCGTTCTCAGCACCCTTGAGAAGAAGCGTGGCGATTTGAGATTTGATCTCGTTCCCCATGCTCTCAGTCTTATTTGGCACAGATTCTCCCTTCATAGCACACAGGACACATTACTTTAACACAGGCTTGTATACCCCATGCAGGACAATTCAACCTGATCAGCACAACTTCACTCATTAGACGCAGCGTTATTTTGATTCAATTGCTCGGAAAGCGTCCTGAACGGATCCGCAACGCCCTCTACGGCAGACGCGAGCTCACGGGCGCGAGCGGCATCCCGCGTTGCCTGAATCGCCAGCTCTCGACGCATCGCGGCATCCATGCCCGAATCAGAGCGCAAACGCGCCTGAGCCGTACGCATACGACGACGCAGCGTGTTGAGCTCGAGCGTATCGAGCAAAAACACGATGTTCGTCTCGGTTGGATGCTCGCTGGTCACGCCGATGGTGCCAGCGCTCACAAGAGACGCGGCATCCTCGCAAACCGCACGAGCCGCATCCATGACCTCTGCGGGTCCGGAGCCTTCTGGCGTTGCGAGAACGGCCCATGCAATCGCCTCATGACGCGCATCGACCCAATCGATTTCGCAGATTCTGTCCCCATACGGTCTAAAGCTATCCAGATGGCTCGTCATCAGGCAAAGAAGCTCACGCTCCCCCGCAAGTGAGCGACGCTCGAGATCCGTATAGATCGGAGCAGCGACAGCAGCAGACGATGCAGGGGCGCTGGCGGGCACGACAGAAGAGACGGGTGCTGCACCCTGAGCCTCTGCAGGAAGATAGTCATAGGGCTCGTAAGGCTCTTCGTCCACCGGAGGAATACCGAGAGCAGCATCGGCAGGGAGCACCAGCTCGCGGCTTGCGTGCGAGACAGGTCTGCCCGAAGGACCCTTAGCCTGCGACAATGTCGAACCTTGCTGGTAGCGCTCACGCGCCGCCTCGCGCTGCTGGGCCTGCTCTTCCTCGCGAGCCACGTCATTGAAGACACGCTTGGAGGCAGTGCGCACCATCTCGACATCCACACCCAAAAGATCGGCGATACGCACGAAATACGTGTCGATCATATAGCTCGCGCGTAGCGGATAGATCAAGCGGCACGCATCCTCAAGGGCACGCGCACGCCCTGCGGGGGTAGATGCGTCGGCGCGCTGTTCGAGCTTGCGGAAAACAAAGTCGAGCAGGGGCTCGGAGGCATCGAGCAGCTGACGCAAAGCGGGACCGCCGTTGGCGTTGACGTAGTCATTGGGGTCCATATTGTCGGGCAAGATCACGCAGCGCAGATCGATAGACCCCGTCTCGACAAACTGGATGGCGCGCTCGGCGGCTTTTTGCCCCGCATTGTCGCCATCGAACAGATAGATGATCTTCTTGGCAAAACGCGTGAGCGTCTTGACGTGATGCTCGGTGAGTGCCGTTCCCAACGTGGCGACGACGTTTTTGATGCCGCCTTCCCAGCAGGCGATGGCGTCGGTGTAGCCCTCGACCACAATAGCCTCGTTGGCAGCGACGATGTGCTCTTTTGCCCAGTTAAAACCATAGAGGTTGCGCTTCTTATGGAACAGCGGGGTCTCGGACGTATTGAGGTACTTAGGCTCACCCGCACCCATGATGCGCCCTCCAAACGCGATGCACTTTCCCTGCTCATCGAAGATGGGGAACATGTCGCGATCGTAAAAGCGATCGGCAAGGCCACCGCGGCGGTCGATGGCCACATTTGCGTCGATCATCTCACGCGGAGAAAAGCCCTGGGAGCGCAGATGGTTGACGAGCGCCCCGTGCCCCGGAGCAAAACCCAGTCGATAGCGCTGACACACATCCGAGCCCAAACCGCGGCTCGCAAAATACTCGCGTCCGCGGCCATCCTTGCCGCGCATGAGCATCGTATGGTAAAAGTCGCACGTCGCCTCGCACACCTCGACAAGGCGCGTGCGCTTCGTGCCGCGGCGTGTAAAGGAGGCTTCTTCCTGAAGCTCGATGCCTGCGCGCTCCGCAAGATAGCGAATGGACTCGGGAAACGAGAGGTTCTCGCGCTTCATGATGTAGGTAAAGCAGTCTCCGCCCTCACCGCAGCCAAAGCAATGCCATACCTGCGTTGCAGGGATGATATGAAACGAGGGGGTCTTCTCGCCATGGAAGGGACAACAGCCCCAAAACTCATGTCCACGGGGACGAAGCTCCACGGTCTCTTGAACGAGCGCAACCAAATCGGTCGCCGCACGGACGCGATTTTTATCTTCATCACTGATCATGCGCGAAGATCGTACCTCCCCTCACCATACAGATCACGGACATCTTGAATATTGCCCTCGACCGTCGCGATAAGCTCTTCGAGCGAATCGAACGGACGGGAGCGTCGCAGCTGTTTTACGAACGAGAGGGCGATGTCACGCTCGTAGATATCGGACGAAAAACCAACGATGTTTGCCTCGAGTTTCGCCGAGCCCGGAACGCCCTTGAACGTCGGGGGCAATCCGACATTGATGGCTGCAGGCCATGCGTCCTCGCCTATGCAGGCAAAACCAGCATAGACCCCTTCCTGGGGAGCAAGGATGCCCGGATCGATTACAACATTCGCCGTGGGAAATCCCATCTTATGGCCCTCGCCGCGACCACGAGCGACATGCCCGCGAACCGCATATGTTCGACCGAGCTCCGCTGCGGCCATCTCCATAGAGCCGGAAGCGATAAGCGAGCGAATGCGCGTCGCGCTCACGGCATCGCCGTCTTCGCGCACCAGCTCGTGCCCAAATACCTCGATTCCACGACTGCACGCCCAATTACGAATGACGTTCACATCGGAAGCCCCGCGATGTCCCAGGCGAAAGTTCGAACCCACATGGACGGCGCAAATATCAAGGACCGGAAGAAGAACGTGCGTAAAAAACGCGTCATGATCCATGGACGCAAGGGCAGAATCAAACGGAACCACGCAAACAGCGTCGACACCCGACGAAGCGAGCAGACGAAGCCGATCGGCAACGAGCGTCAATTTGGGCGCAGGAGTTGCAGACACCACGGTATCGGGATCGGGATCGAAGGTCACCGCGATAGCGGCAACCCCACGCTCATGCGCGTCTGCAACCATCTGGTCGATAAGGTGTCGATGCCCGCGATGCACGCCGTCGAACGCACCGATAGCGACCGCGCACCCGCAACGCGAAAGGGCGGTCGCGTCCTCAAGAGCGTAAATAGGCGCCAATGCCTTGCCGAGCATAAAGTCTCGCCTTAACGAATATGCATCGGGACGATTCATGACACACCTTCGATACCCTGCGGAAATACATCGCGCATAACAAAACGCTGCTGCTCCAAGCAAGCGATGGCGCGCATCTGCCCTTCGACAACAAGCGCGCACGGAGACGTCTCTGGGGTGCGTTCCGCAAAGGAACCGACGTCAATTGCCTGCCCGTTAAGAATACGAGCAAGCGCCTCCTGCGGCAAATCAACTCTGCCCAATCCGAGTGAGGAGATGGGATCGATGGCATGCGCGCGAAGGGCATCGGCATTGATGCCATCGAGCTCAACCGCATGAACCAGGGAGATGGAGCCAGAAGCACTGCGTCGCAGCGAAACGATATGAGCCGCACTTTGAGCAGCGCGACCGATATCGCGCGCAAGCGAGCGGATATAGGTACCCTTGCTCACGGTGCAGGCGATATTCCAAACCACCTGTTCCCCATCGGCCAAAATCGAGAGGAGCTGAAGATCGAAAATCTCTACAGGACGGGCGGGCAGCTCCACGCTCTCCCCCGCGCGTGCGCGCTTGTAGGCACGAACACCATTGACGGAGATCGCAGAGAATGCCGGGGGGACCTGCATCTGTGGCCCCATAAACGTTGCCAAGACCTGACGGGCGTATGCCTCGTCTTCAAGGTCCGCGCTAACAGGAGCCGTGCGAGTGACCTCGCCCTCGGCGTCATCGGTATTGGTCTCGCTTCCAAAGGCAACGGAAGCGATATAGCTCTTGCGGTCGAGCGTGAGCATACCGAGCAGGCGCGTTGCCTGCCCCACACCGAGCACCATGACGCCGGTAGCCAACGGGTCGAGCGTTCCCGCATGACCCACACGACGAACCCCCAAGGCCCGTCTTACGCGCGAAACGACATCGTGAGACGTGCACCCAAGGGGCTTATCGACGGCAAATAATAGATTGATATCAGAAGGAATGCGCTTTACCATGCATCACCTTTACGCATCGAGCGTGTGAACCAGTTCGATCAGCTCGGGAAGAAGGACGTCCAACGCCTCCTCAACCGTGCCATAAAAAGTAAATCCAGCAGCAGCCGCATGGCCGCCGCCATCGTGTCGAGCAGCGATTTGCGAAACATCGAGCGCACACTTGGAGCGCAGGTTACCGCGAATCTCACCCTCCCCCACTTCACGCAGAAACAGGCAGACGATGGACCCATCGATGGACCTCACGACGTCAACCAAGCCATCGCACTCATCGGGAGAAACGCCATGTTTGGCAAGATCGGAGGCGAGCGCATAGCTATAGGTGATACGTCCCTCCGCTGCAGCCTCGATGCGACCCATAACGACGCTTTCCAGGTGCAGGTACTCCAGACGCTGGCTCTGATAGACGCGAAGGGCCACAAGAGCAGGATCGGCGCCGGCATGGACCAAGCGCGAAGCACAGGTGAACGCCTCGCAATTGGCGTTTTGGTACTGGAAGCGGCCGGTATCGGTAACAAGACCCGTAAGCAAGCAATTTGCCACATCGGGATCCACCGGATAGCCGGCAAAGATCAAGAAGTCATCGATGATCACCGCGCAGGCAGCGGCCTCGGGACGACGCACCACGACATCACCGAATTCCGAGCGGGCGGGATGATGGTCGATCGTAACCACATACTCCGAACGCATCGCAATCGCAGCGGCATCACCTAAGCGCTCAATCGTCGGCACGTCCACGGAGATGAACAGATCGGGATCGAGCGGATAGGAGGATGCCGGAGTCATGTCTGCCGCTCCCGGAAGGAAGCGGTAGACACGCGGGACAGGTGCCTCGGTGGGCAGAAGGCACGAAATAGCCTTCTGCGGGTAGCGCCGGCGCAGGGATTGACCAAGCGCCAGCGTTGATCCGATGGCATCGCCGTCGGGATTGATATGACCGCAGATGACAATCGTCTCGGCATCCTCGATTTTTTCGACAACGCTGTCCCACACGAAGGAGGGCTCGGGAGCGTCCAAGCCCTCTTCCCCGCAGGAGCAGGAGATGCTACTCATGGTCGATATCGCCCTCCAGCGAAACGGGATCCACGATGGGGTAGCCTTCCTCATCCTTCTCGACCGACATGGTCTCGGGAACGACCTTGAGTGCCTCGGCAATAGCCTCGGCCTGGTCGGTGGAGCGATCGATCTTGAAGTCGAGCTGGGGGACCACACGCCAATCGAGCGCACGAGACAACAGCTTGCGAATCTTGCCCTTAGCGCTCTCCAGCGCCTCGAGCACCTCATCGTAGCGGTCGGCTTCGCATGACACGTAGACGCGCGCGAAGGAGCGGTCCACGCTGACCTCGCAACCCGTAAGGGTCACAAGGTCAAGACGCGGATCGGAGATCTCGAACAGCAAGATGGTGCCGAGCTTTTCGCGCAGTTGCTCGCCGGTACGGCGAGTGGCGGCGTTTTGCTTCACGATACCCTCTGTTTCTTACTCGGTTCGGGCAACCTGGTCGATACGGTAACCCTCGATCTGGTCGCCAGGCTTGATGTCCTGGAAGTTCTCGAGGCCGATACCGCCCTCGGTACCGCTACGAAGGCTCTTGGCCTCGTCCTTGTAGTGACGCATCGAAGCGATCTTGCCGTTGAAGACAACGATGCCATCGCGCACCAGGCGCACGGAGTCGGTCGCTGCGATCTCTCCCTCTTCGATACGGACACCGGCGGCAATGCCGACCTTCGGCACCTTGAAGGTGTCGAGAACGGTGGCGAGACCGGTGGAAACCTCGACCTCAGTCGGCTTGAGCATACCGATACGAGCGGCATCGAGGTCCTCGAGTGCCTTGTAGATAACATCGTAGCAGCGAATCTCGACACCCTGATGCTCGGCGGCAGAACGTGCCTTGCCATCGGGACGCACGCCAAAGCCGATGATAATGGCATTGGAGGCGTCGGCGAGCACGACGTCGGTCTCGTTGATGGCACCGACGGCGGCGTGGATCGTGTTGATGCGCACCTCGGACTGATCCATCTTGTCCAGCGAGTCCTTGAGGGCCTCGATGGAACCCTGAACATCGGCCTTGATGATGAGGTTGAGCTCCTTGACCTCGGCGTCGGCCATGGTGTCAAAGAGATTCTCGAGCGTGACGTGCTTGACGTGGCTCTGCTCCTCGATGCGCGCCTTGAGCGAGCGCTGCTCGGCAAGCGTACGAGCCTCGCGCTCGTCCTCGAACACACGGAACTCGTCACCGGCGTTGGGCACGGACTGGAGACCGAGGATCTCGACGGCGTCGGAGGGACCAGCCTCGGTGACGGGACGGCCCTTGGGGTCGAGCATGGCGCGAACGCGGCCATACGTGAGGCCTGCGACGAGGGTGTCGCCCACGCGCAGGGTACCGCGAGTCACCAGCACGGTGGCAACGGAGCCACGGCCCTTGTCGAGCTTGGCCTCAAGAACGTTACCCGAAGCGAAGGTATCGGGGTTGGCCTTGAGCTCGAGGACGTCGGCCTGGAGGATGATGGTCTCGAGAAGCTCGTCGATACCAATCTTCTTCTTGGCCGAGATGTTGACGAACATGTTCTGTCCGCCCCACTCCTCGGGGATGATGCCGTACTCGGTGAGCTCCTGACGAACCTTATCGGGGTTAGCGCCGGGCTTATCGATCTTGTTGACGGCGACGACGATGGGTACGCCGGCGGCCTTCGCATGGTTGATGGACTCGATGGTCTGAGGCATGACGCCGTCGTCGGCAGCGACGATCAAGATGACGATATCGGTCACCTTGGCGCCACGGGCACGCATGGCCGTAAAGGTGGCGTGACCAGGGGTATCGATGAAGGTGATCTTGCGATCGTTGATGAAAACCTGGGAAGCACCGATGGCCTGGGTGATGCCGCCCGCCTCGCCGGCAGCGACACCGGTGTGGCGAATGGCGTCGAGCAGGCTCGTCTTGCCGTGGTCGACGTGGCCCATGACGGTAACAACCGGGGCGCGAGGCTTGAGGTCTGCCGGGTCATCGTAGAACGAGAAGGTGTTCTCCTCCTCCGGGGTGATGATCTTGACCTGACGGCCCAAGTCGTCGGCCACGAGCTCGACGAGATCGTCGCTCATGGTCTGCGTCATGGTAAGCGGGGTGCCCAACAGGAACAGACGCTTGATGATGTCGTTAGCGGGAACCTCGAGGGCCTCAGCGAGCTCTGCCACGGTCACGCCCTGGGAGACGCGGACGGCGTCGAGCTCCTCGGGGTTGATGCCCTGAGCCAGCGCCTCCTCGATCTTCTTCTCTTCCTGGACGCGAGCAGCCTCGCGCTCACGCTTCTCCTTACGCTTCTTACGGCGACCGGTAGACTCGCGCGAAGCCTCCTCGACGGCGGCGCGGGCCTCCTCGAGAACCTTCTCGCGGCTGTACTCCTCGGCCTCGCGAGCCATGCGGGAGTAACGGTCCTCCTCGCCTGCCGCGTGGCCCTTGTGCTGCTTCTTGCCCTTACCCTGCTTATCAGGGTTGGGGAAGTCCATGCCAGCAGGCATGGAGGGAGCGCTCGAACGACGGGAGCTGCGGGCGGGAGTGTCCTCAGACTTCTCGCCGGAGTTGCGGCGGCCGCCACGACGGTTGTTGTCGCGGTTGCCGCGACGGTCCTCGCGAGCCTCCTCCTTCTTGGCGCTCTCCTGCTTCTTCTCCTTCAGGACCTCTTCCTGAGCGGCGATCTGGTCCAGAAGGGAGCGGAAGCGAGAGCCGGAGTCGCTGGCGGGCACGGCGCGACGCTTGGCCTCGAGCTCTGCCTCGCGGCGCTCGGCCTCGGCCTTCTCGCGAGCAATGCGCTCGGCCTCGGCGGCGGCAGCGCGGGCAGCTTCCTCGGCGGCACGGGCAGCCTCGGAAATCTTGCGCTCTTCCTCACGTCGAGCCTCGGCGGCGATGCGCTCGCGCTCTGCCTCCTCGGCGGCACGCTTGGCCTCCTCGGCAGCAGCCTCCTCCTCGGCACGCTTCTCGGCCTCGATCTCTGCGGCTCGGGCCTCAAGGATCGGGGCGAGCTTTTTGCGCACCATGGATACGTATGCGTCCTCAAGGGCAGACGATGCGCCCTTGGCGGGAATCTTCATCTCCGCGAGATGCTCGAGCATCTCTTTGGAGGTCATTCCAAATTCTTTGGCGAGGGTTGAAACACGAACCTTTGCCATAAGCACCTACCTTTCGGGCGCACGGAGCGCCCATGATCTTGCGGGTTCCTCACAGATAAGCGGATGGGCGCGATCGCGCCTTCCCGCTAGATCAGATCCTCGGCTTCCGAAATGTAATCGGACTCGCCCTCGCCCATGTTCACGGGGTCATGCACACCACAGAAGCGCGAACCGGGGCGGGCCTGGTTGCGGCAACGGATACCGTCCTCGTTGACATATGCGCAACGCTCGGGCTCATCGTCGGACAGCAGGTCATCTGCCGGCTGCTCCTCGATAACGGGAACGTTCTTCAGGATGTCGGCGGCGAGGGTCTCGTTCTTGATGTCGATGTGCCAGCCGGTCAGGCGAGCGGCGAGGCGGGCATTCTGGCCCTCCTTGCCAATGGCGAGGGAAAGCTGGTCGTCGGGAACGATGACGCCGGCATAGTTCTTCTCCTCGTCGATGAGCACGCGGGTGACCTTTGCCGGAGACAGCGCGTTGGCAACATAGACGGCAGGGTCGGCATTCCACAGGATAACGTCCACACGCTCACCGCGAAGCTCGCCCACGACGGCGCGCACACGGCTGCCCTTGGGGCCGACGCAGGCGCCCACGGGATCCAGGCGATCGTCCAGGGAATGGACGGCGACCTTGGAGCGCTGGCCGGGCTCGCGAGCAATGGACTTGACCTCGACGGTGCCCTCGTAGATCTCAGGCACCTCCTGCTCAAAGAGGCGCTTGATGAGAGCCGGGTGCGTACGGGAGATAACGATGGGCGGACGGCTGTGCTCGCCGCGAACGGGCGGCACCGTGGAATTGGGGTCGCGCACGTCGATGATAACTGCCTTCAGACGCTGGTTGTGCAGGTAGCGCTCACCCACGGGGCGCTCATTGCGCTCGTCCTCATAGCGGTGAAGGTCGAAATGCGGAAGCTCGGCCTCGACGCCCTCACGGATCTTGACGATCGTGAAGTCGGGCGTGGACTGCAGCACGGTACCGGTGATGATATCGCCAATGCGGCCGGAGAACTCCTCGTAGATCTGCTCGCGGGCGGAATTGCGCACGATGGCGTTGATCTCTGCCTTGGCGTGCTGTGCCGCGATGCGAGAGGTATCCTTCGGGGTGACGTCAATCTCCTCGAAACGAGTGTAGTTGCCCTCTTCGTCCATGGAATCGTCGTCGGGAATGAGCTTGTACACGTAGATCTTGCCGGTGGAGCGGTCGATGGTGACCTTTGCGCCCCAGTCAAGGTGGAGGATCTCGGCATAGCTCTTGGCGAGCGACTGCTCCAAACGGTCGATGAGGTAAAGCTGATCGATATGCCTCTCCTGGCACAGAGCCATGAGGGCTTCCATCATCTCGGATGCTGCCATATCTATTTACCGCCCTTCTCTTTCTTGAAGTCGAAGGTCGGCTTCAAGGTACATTTCTTCACGTCGTCAAAGGAGATGGTCGTCTGCTCGCCATCCTCGGTCTCAATAGTGACCGAGGCATCGTCTGCCGCGGCGATGACGCCCTTATAGCGGCGCTGACCCTCGGTTGCAGTGGTCGAGAGCTCGCAGCGCTCGCCGATGAACTTCTGGAAGTCCGAAGGGCGACGCAGGGGACGAGCCATACCCGGGGAAGAGACCTCGAGCGTGTAGCTGCTCGAAATAGGATCCAAACTCTCGACGACATCACTTACCCAGCTGCTCTGCGCGGTCACCTCATCGAGCGAAATGGACTCACCATCGAGATTGTCGATCCTCACGCGGACACACGGCGCCTTGGTGGCACCCACGACCTCGACATCGACGATATCGACGCCGTGCTCGGCGGCTACTGCCTCGAGCGCATCGATGATGCTCTGCTCTACCTTGGTCTTGACCATGCAACACCTCCTCATACAAAAAAGAAGCGGGGTCGAAACCCCACTTCTCACGGCTTAACTTCAATTGCTAAGCAAGTATAGCAAACCTGCAGCTAGATGCAAAGAAATCACTCACTGGCAACGATGCTGGCAGCGATTTGCATCACATTATTTGCACAAATCGCTACTTAACAACCAGGTTCACAAGCTTTCCGGGAACGCAAATGGCCTTGACGACTGTCTTGCCCTCGATCCATTTGGCGACAACGCCCTCGGCGGCCGCCTGCATCTGCTCGGACGTGGCATCAGTCGGAACATTTACATGTGCACGCATCTTGCCGAGCACCTGGACCGCGATCTCCACCTCATCCTCAACGGCCTCGCTCAGGTCGAACTCCGGCCAGGGAGCGGTGTAGACGCTGCCCTCGTTATGCAAGGCCTCATGCCACAGCTCGTCTCCCCAGAAGGGGCACACGGGAGCCAAAACTGAAACGATATCGGTGGCAACGAGCCTGCACAGAGCAGCGTCGCGCTCGCCAGCTGCCTCGGCGTTGAGATACGTACTTGCAGCGTTGACGATCTCCATCACGGCGGAGATGGCCGTGTTGAACTGCTGGCGGTCGAAATCCTGCGTGCAGCGGGCAATCGTGCGATGGCGCTCGCGATAGAGCTTCATGGCGGCGTCGGAGAGTGCAGACGTGTCGAGCACAGCATTGGCATCGCCATCGTTTGCAAGCTGCCACACGATATTCCAGGCGCGCTTGATAAAGCGGTTGGCGCCGGCCACGGCCTTGGGGTCCCAGTCAAAGTCCTTCTCGGGCGGAGCAATGAAAAGAATCGCCAGACGCATGGTGTCGGCACCGTACGGCTCGATCACGCTCGAGGGAGGCACGACGTTGCCCTTCGACTTGGACATGGTGTCGCCGTTCTCGTCCTTGACCATGCCCTGGCACAGCAGGTTGGTGAAAGGCTCGTCGACATCGAGCAGGCCCATATCGCGCAGCGCCTTGGTAAAGAAGCGACTGTAGAGCAGGTGCAGGATGGCATGCTCGATACCACCGATGTAATTATCGACCGGCATCCAGTGGTTCGCGGCGTCCTTGCCAAACGGGAGCTCGGTGTTGTGCGGATCGGTATAGCGCAGGTAATACCAGCTGGAGCACGTAAAGGTGTCCATGGTATCCGTCTCGCGACGTGCCGGGGCACCGCACACCGGGCAGGTGGTCTCGTAGAAATCGCGGCACTCGGCAAGCGTCTCGCCAGCACCGAGGTCGAGATTCTCGGGCAGCGTCACCGGCAGCTGATCCTCGGGAACGGGAACGATGCCGCAATGCTCGCAGTGGATGGCAGGGATGGGGTTGCCCCAATAGCGCTGACGCGAGATGAGCCAGTCGCGCAGGCGATACTGCACGGAGCGCTTACCGGTGCCGGCAGCCTCGAGGTCGGCAACGATTGCTGCCTCGCCCTCGGAGTGCTTGCCGCCCACCATGCCGGTGTATTTACCGGACTGGACAAGCGTTCCCTCGCAGGTGAGCGCCTCATCCCAGTCAACCGAGGTGACAACCGTATTCTGCTCGTTCTTGAGCTGATCATACAGAGGGTCATCATCGGAGAGAATGATGGGCACGATGGGAAGATCGTACTTCTTGGCGAACTCGAAGTCGCGCTGGTCGCCGCAGGGAACGGCCATGACGGCACCGGTACCGTAATCGGAAATGATGTAATCGGCAACCCAAACCGGCACCTTGGCGCCGGAAACAGGGTTCACAACATAGCGGCCCGTGAAGGCGCCGTGCTTTTCCAAGGTACCCTGGGCGCGCTCGACGGCGGAGATATGCTTGGCGCCCTCCACGACCTTACGAACGGCATCCTCATACTCGGTGCCCTCAACCAGCTCCATCAGGCCCTTGTACTCAGGAGCAAGCAGGAAGAACGTGTTGCCAAACAGGGTATCGGCACGGGTGGTGAAGACCGTGATCTTGCCTTCATCGCCCTCGATGGGGTTGCCCTCGGCATCGCAAAGAGTGAAATCGACCTCGGCGCCTTCAGAGCGACCAATCCAGTTAGCCTGCATCTGCTTGACGCGCTCGGGCCAGCCGGGAAGCTTCTCAAGGTCATCGAGGAGCTCCTGCGCGTACTCGGTAATCTTGATGTACCACTGCTCCAGGTCGCGCTTCTCCACCTCGGAGTCGCAGCGCCAGCAACGGCCCTCGGTCACCTGCTCATTGGCAAGCACTGTCTCGCACTTGGGGCACCAGTTGACGGGATTTTTCTTGCGATAGACCAGGCCGCGCTCCCACAGCTTCTCGAAAATCCACTGGCCCCAGCGATAGTAATCGGGGCTGCAGGTCTTGACCATGCGATCCATATCGTAGGAAAAGCCCATGCGCTTCATCGTGGCGAGCGCCTGGTCCATGTTCTTATACGTCCAAGCGGCGGCTTGGGTGTTGTGCTTGATGGCGGCGTTTTCGGCGGGAAGGCCAAAAGCATCGAAGCCGATGGGGTGCAGCACATCAAAGCCGCGCATACGAGCCTGACGCGCCATGGCGTCACCGATGGTGTAGTTGCGCGCATGGCCCATGTGAAGGTCACCCGAGGGGTACGGAAACATCTCGAGCACGTACTTCTTGGGCTTGGCGGGATCGGTATCGACGGCAAAAAGGTTCTCGTCGTCCCAGGCCTTCACCCATTTTTCCTCAATGGTTTTCGCATCGTAGGCAGGAATCTCTTCCTTATGATCTGTGCAATCGCACATATCAGCTCCTTTTAACTTGATTGGGGTCGGTCGGCTAGGCTTTACTCACTGCTGCGGACAGTTCTGCTCGCACGAAGGCCACATTAAGTGGCCTTCGGCTCGTGCGAAACTTGCAGCGAGCAAAACCTAGCCGACCGACCCTAGGGTTAACTTGGTTGATGATAGCAAATACAACAAGCGAGATGCCCGCAAGTTGCAGGCATCTCGCTTTATCCCAATAACGTGGCGTAAATTCACCCTCCGCTTAAAACCCACTCAAAATCGAAAGGGCTTTCTCGGTGCCGCAAACGCGCTAGGCCGAATCGAAGCTTAGCGATAGGTCACCGTCTGCTGGGTGTCCTTGACCACAACGTCGTGAGCGCCGCCCTCGACGATTGAGGTGGAGGAAACGAGCGTCAGACGAGCCTTCTCCTGAAGCTCAGGAATGGAGAGCGCACCGCAGTTGCACATCGTGGACTTGACCTTGTAGAGCGTACCGTTGACGCCGTCCTTGAGGGAACCGGCGTAAGGCACGTAGGAGTCGACGCCCTCGACGAAGCTAAGCTTCGCGGCGCCGCCCAGGTCGTAGCGCTGCCAGTTGCGAGCACGGGCAGAGCCCTCGCCCCAGTACTCCTTCATGTACTGGCCGTTGACGTTCACGCGGTCGGTCGGGCTCTCGTCGAAGCGAGCGAAGTAACGGCCGAGCATCATGAAGTCGGCGCCCATGGCGAGCGCAAGCGTCATGTGGTAGTCGTAGACGATACCGCCGTCAGAGCAAACAGGCACATAGATGCCGGTCTCCTCGAAGTACTCGTCGCGAGCACGGCAGACGTCGATCAGAGCGGTAGCCTGGCCACGGCCGATACCCTTGGTCTCACGGGTGATGCAGATGGAACCGCCGCCGATACCGACCTTGATGAAGTCGGCACCGCAGTCGGCCAGGAAGCGGAAGCCCTCGGCGTCGACAACGTTACCGGCACCAACCTTGACGTCCTCACCATAGTTAGCGCGAATCCACTCGATGGTGCGCTTCTGCCACTCGGAGAAGCCCTCGGAGGAGTCGATGCACAGCACATCGGCACCGGCCTCGACCAACAGGGGCACGCGCTCAGCGTAGTCGCGGGTGTTGATACCGGCACCAACCATATAGCGCTTGTTGGCATCGAGCATCTCGTTGGGGTTGGTCTTGTGGCTATCGTAGTCCTTGCGGAACACGATGCCGATCAGATGATCGTAGTCATCGACGACGGGGAGCGCGTTGAGCTTGTTCTCCCAGATGACGTCGTTAGCCTTCTTAAGAGTGATGTTCTTGTCGCCCACGATGAGCTTCTCGCGCGGGGTCATGAAGGTCTCGACCAAAGCGGAGTGATCGTCGCGCGAAGGACGGTAGTCGCGGCTGGTCACGATACCCAGGAGCTTGCCGCGCGAGGTGCCGTCGTCGGTGACGGGCATGGTGGAGTGACCGGTCTTCTCCTTGAGGGCCATAACCTCAGACATGGTCATCTTAGGGGTGAGCGTGGAATCGGACTCCACGAAACCGGCCTTGTGGTCCTTAACGGCCTTGACCATGGCGGCCTCGGACTCGGGGGTCTGGGAGCCGTAAATGAAGGAAATACCGCCCTCGGTAGCCAGGGCAACACCCATGTCCACGCCGGAAACAGACTGCATGATGGCCGAGACCATGGGGATGTTAAGGGTGATTGCGGGCTTCTCGCCACGCTTGAAACGCGTCAGCGGCGTTTTAAGGGAAACGTTGTTGGGGATGCATTCCGATGAGGAATAGCCAGGGACGAGCAGATACTCAGAAAATGTGTGAGACTCACCGGGAAAGAACGTTGCCATGTTTCTCCTTCTAACATCGCCGACGACTAGCTGCAGGCCCCGTGGACCCAGCCCTACCGTCGCGCCCTATATATAGCGCTGCTATCTTAACGCGCAACAGTCACGCAAAACAGCTCTTTGCCTAAAGTCCACGGAGTCTTCGACACGATGCCGCACGGCGACGCTGTAGCTAAAATGGCACGTCTGAACGCACAATAGTCTGCTAGAACAACAGTGCTTTCAAGCCGATGCAGATAAGCACCACGCCGCCTGCTACCTGCGCATGTGCGCCAAAGCGCTCGCCGAGCTTTTTGCCCAGCATGAGTACGACCAAGCAGCATGCAAACGTCGTGACGCCGATCATCGAACCGTACAAAACGATGCTCTTGCCCGTTGCGGCAAACGAGACGCCAACGATAAAGGCATCGATAGAGGTGGCGATGGATTCGACGAAAAGCTCCCACCAGGTGAGACGCGAGGGAGCGGCCTCATCCAGGTTGCGCATCTCCTGCAACGCCTCCCAGATCATCTTGCCGCCCACGACGGCGAGAATGACAAACGAAACGATGCCAGCATAAGTATCGATATATGAGGCGACGAGCGTGCCGCCAAAGTAGCCAAGAACAGGCATGGCCATCTGGAAGATGGCAAACGCCAGGGGCATGGCGATCTTCTTGGACCTTGGCATATGAGGTTCTGCCAGCGAATTGGATAGCGTGACCGCCATGGCATCCATGGCGAGCGCCACTCCCAAAAAGGCGCTCTCAACAATATCGGCGGTATCAAACAGCATTGCTGCCCCTCCCCAGAAGCAAACGATGAGCGCAAAAGTATACACCGCTTAATGCCGTCGTCCGATTACCTGATGCAAACCTTACGAAGAGCGCTATCAACCTGGTCGATGAGCTCGAATACGTTGCCTTCGCCTACGTTGAAGAGCAGACAGGGGCTGCTCCCCCCTTTCATAAGAGTCACCGTCGTGCCGCCCGGTAGATACAAAGGCTCGCCGCCGGTGCCGCCAAGGAGCTTAAAGACTTGGAGCAAGGCATTTGCGTCAGAGAGCTCAACAGAGGCAAAAGGACCAAAACCGTGGCGAAGCAAACTAGCTGCGGCGGCGTGATCCGGATGCGACGCGAGGCCCGGATACCAGCAGGAGTCGATCAATGGATTTGCCGCAGCGTACTCGGCAAGAGCACGCGCGAAGTCGAATCGCCTCTGAAGGCTTTGCTGACACGAAGAGTCGCACGTGCGCTCGATAGCCTCCCGGCAGACAGGCGAGATGCCCCCTTCCGGCGCAAGCGCGCGGAATGCCTGTTCGGCATACGGGTCGATGACACGGCCTCGCTTTCCCGAGCGTGCAACACAAACCGCGTAGATCCCAGGATGCAGGCACTCGACGCAAACCGGCGCACCGGCGTTGAGCGGATCACAACCAAATGAAGAAAGGCCCGTGATGTCGAGCACCAAACAGGCATGAGCCTCACGCGCTGCGAAAGCCAGCGAGCGCGCATCGGGCACCCGGAGATGCTCGCCTCCCATAGCGTCTACAAGCCAAATGCGCATAGCATCCCTATCTGCAGGGAACACACGCTCGCATATCTCAAAGCCCCTTTCGTCCATACGGACGGAAGGGTCAGACCCTTCTTCCAGAATGCCGGCCTCTCGCAATGCCTCCAAGGGGCTTGCAGCCTCGCAGACCCGCGCGGCACGGGCATGCAGCCGATCTGCATATTGCTCGATTGCAGTCAAAGAAACTCCTTCATCGGCATATACACAAAACGCTCGGCGGAATCAATCCGCCGAGCGCATCAATCACACCTTGCAACCGCCAAAGCAGAAACACGCGAACGTCTACGCGCGGGTGCGGATCTCCTCGGTAACCTTGGCGATAAACTCGTCGACCGTAGACGGAACGGTCTCGTTGGAGCGGTCGCGCACGGAGATGTTGCCGGCCTCGGCCTCCTTCTCGCCCAAAATGAGCATGTAGGGAACGCGATCGATACCGCGAGCCTCACGAATCTTGTAGCCGATCTTCTCGTCGCGGTTGTCGACCTTCACGCGAATGCCGGCGGCGTCGAGCTTGGCTGCGACCTCGTTGGCGTAAGCGCGGCTCTTCTCGGAGACGGGCAGGACATCCACCTGCACGGGAGCGAGCCACGTGGGGAATTTGCCCGCAAAGTGCTCGATCAGGATACCGATGAAGCGCTCGATGGAGCCAAAGCACACGCGATGCAGCATGATGGGACGCTTCTTGGAGCCATCGGCGTCGGTGTACTCGAGGTCAAAGTTGATAGGCATCTGGAAGTCCAGCTGCACCGTGCCGCACTGCCAGGTACGGCCGAGCGAATCCTCCAGATGGAAGTCGATCTTGGGACCATAGAAGGCGCCGTCGCCCTCGTTGACCTCATACTCCATGCCCAGCTGCTCAAGGGCAGTCTTGAGGCCTGCCTCGGCACGCTCCCAATCCTCGTCGGAACCCATGGAGTCCTCGGGACGGGTGGAAAGCTCGACGTGATACTTGAAGCCGAACTTCTGATACACGGAATCAATCAGGTGCACCACGCCCACGATCTCGTCGGTAAGCTGGTCGGGGCGCACGAACAGGTGAGCATCGTCCTGGTTAAAGCAGCGCACGCGGAACAGGCCGTGCAGGGCGCCGCGAAGCTCATGACGGTGCACAAGGCCGATCTCGCCGGCACGAATGGGCAGCTCGCGGTAGGAATGAGGCTTGGAGGCATAGACAAGCACGCCACCCGGGCAGTTCATGGGTTTGATGCAGTACTCCTCATCGTCGATGACGGTGGAGTACATGTTGTCCTTGTAGTGATCCCAGTGACCGGAGGTCTTCCACAGCTGCTTATTCATGATGAGCGGCGTGGAGATCTCGACATAGCCGGCATCATGATGAATCTCGCGCCAGTAGTCGAGCAAGGTGTTCTTGAGAATCATGCCGTTGGGCAGGAAGAACGGGAAGCCGGGGGCCTCGTCGCGCATCATGAAGAGGTCCATCTCGGCACCGATCTTGCGGTGGTCGCGCTTCTTGGCCTCCTCGAGCAGGTGCATGTGCTCGTCAAGCTCTTCCTTGGTGGCAAAGGCAACGCCGTTCACGCGCGTGAGCATCTTGTTGTTCTTATCGTTTTTCCAGTACGCGCCGGAAACACCGGTGAGCTTGAAGGCCTTAAGAGCCTTGGTGTAGCAGATATGGGGACCAACACACATGTCGATGTACTCGCCTTGCTGGTAGAAGGTGATGCGAGCATCCTCATCCAGATCGCCGATATGCTCGACCTTGTACTTCTCGCCACGCTCCTCCATAAGGGCGATGGCCTCGGCGCGGGGCAACTCGAAGACGGAGAACTTGAGATTCTCCTTCGCGATCTTCTTCATCTCGGCCTCGATAGCCGGGAAATCGTTCTCGGAGATCTTCTGGCCCTCGGGCAGATCGATATCGTAGTAGAAGCCGTTGTCGGTAGCAGGGCCATAGGCAAAATCGGCCTCGGGGTACAGGCGCTTGATAGCCTGAGCCATGACGTGCGCCGCGGAATGGCGGACTACGTGCGTCACCTCGTCCTCGGGCAGGTCGGCCACCGTTCCATCGTTATAGAGGGCCTTCATACGATTGTTCCTTCCGTATCGAGTAATCGCTTGCGTTTCACAAGCGATGATTATACAAGTGCCCGCCGCTCCATAACGGGGCGGCGGGCAAACACTGGCGCACGTTTACAACCGACAAGCGGCGCGTGCGCTATTGAATGTGAGTTCGGCAATACGGGCAGACCTTCCAGTGCGCATCGAGCGGGCGATGGCAGCTGGGGCAGACGTTGCGCACCTGGGTGTTGCACACGGGGCACACCACAAAGTCCTTCTCGATAGGGCTGCCGCACTTGGGGCAGCTGCCGTACTGGGCAAGCTGACGCTCGCGCAGGGCCATGTCGAGCTCCTGCTCCTCGCGGTCGGCGATGTAGGAGTTGGGACGAAGCACCAGGTAGGCAATAAGGCCCACGAACGGGATGAGGGCGACGATGCCCCATGCCCAGAAGGCGCCCACGCCACGACGCTTAGCATCGATAAACACGTACACCACGGAGAGGATGTACAGGGCGGCGATAAACCCAACAAACAGATAGATCGCCATCATGAGTTGCGGCGACATGAGCTCTTGGATGTACTTAGACATGCGAGTTACCTTTCGATTCCCCCAGCGAGCAGGAAGGTCAGAATTGCCTAGCTATTCTACTCCCCCTCTCCCCAAACTCCTAATGTAGACACGCTAATGACATAGATAGCGGGAAAATAATTGCGAACATCCTCGATAGCGCCCAAGAGGCCCGTACGTCCAAACGACGATTTTAATAGCCCTACATGGGGTACCATGGAGAGCAGAGTTCGGCGCCAGGGAATCGAGGCCTCATGCAACGCTATGACATCGCGATTATCGGCGGCGGCATCGTTGGGTGCTGCATCGCTCGCCAGCTTGCCCGCTACGATGTGGATATCGCCGTAATCGAAGCCTCGAACGATATCGCATGCGGCAGCAGCAAGGCCAACGGCGGCCTGGTGCACGGCGGATACGATCCCGAACCTGGATCCATGAAAGCGCAGGTCAACGCACATGGATGCGAGCTCTATTCCCAATGGTCCCAAGAGCTCGGCTTTGCTTTCGAGCGTCCGGGGTCCATGGTTCTCGCGTTTAATGATGAAGATAGGCACACGCTCGACCGCCTGCACGCTCAAGGTGTGAAAAACGGCGTAAGCGGTCTTGCGATCATCGGCCCCGAGCGCATCCACGAGCTTGAGCCGCGTGCCAGCGAGCAGGCAATCGCCGCCCTTTGGTGCCCGCAGACGGGCTATGTCGATCCCTTCGACGTTGCGATTAGCGCAGCAGAAAACGCCGCCGCAAATGGAGTCGATTTTTTGCGTAGCCACGAGGTCACGCGCATCACCGGGGTTGACGATGGATTCGAAATCGATACGAACGCGGGAAGCCTTTGGGCACGACGCATCGTTAACGCCGCAGGCAACGGCTGTGCCGACATCTCGCACATGGCAGGCGCCGAAAAGTTCAATCTCGTATGGCGTCAAGGCAATATCCTCGTACTCGACCGCGAGGCACGACCGTATACGCCGCTCTACCCCACCCCTACCCCTGTGAGCAAAGGCGCGATTGTCACCGGAACCGTTCACGGCAACACGGTGATCACCGCCACGGCGGCCATCCGCAAGCCGGGCGATACAGACACCTATGCGGCCGATATGCAAGCGCTGCTGAACGGCGCGCAAAAACTTGTCCCTTCACTCGATACGCGTCGCGTGATCCGCGCCTTTGCCGGAGGGCGTGCGGTCATCGAAGGCCTCAACGACTTCCTTATCTGCCGCTCCGCAATCGTGCCGGGCTTTATTCAAGCGGCGGGCATCCAGTCCCCCGGCGTGGCTAGTGCCCCCGCTATCGCGCAAAAGGTTGAGGAGCTGCTGCGAGAGGACGGCGCCGCACTTCATGAACGCGCTGATTATCAGCCCTTCCGTCGTCCGCCGATCGATTTTGATCAGCTTGATATCGCCGCACAAGACGAGCTCATACAACGCGACCATTACTGGGGAAAGATCGTCTGTCGCTGCGAAACGGTGCCCGAGGCAGAGGTTATCGCGGCCATCAATCGCACGCCCGGCGCGGTTTCGGTCGAGGGCGTTAAGCGCCGTTGCCGTGCAGGTATGGGCCGTTGCCAAAGCGGTTTTTGCCAAAGCCGCGTAGTCGAGATTCTCGCCCGCGAACTCAACTGCCTGCCAGAAGATGTGCCGCTCGAGGACACTGGTTCGCAAATAGTGAGCGGTCCGGTGAAATGACTGCCCGTTTGGGCACCACGAGGCAATGACCCTGATTGGAGTTTTTCATGGCACAGGTGAATATGGAGCGCGTCGAACGCGTGCTGAACAATCTTAAGGACGAACATGCCGATGCCCAAGTATTGGTTAATGACCCGTGGTCGATCTATTACCTCACAGGTTTTTATGCCGATATGTTCGAGCGCTTTTGCGGCGTGCTGCTCGCGCGCGGCAAAGAGCCTGTCATTATGGTCAACGCATTGCATCAGCTACCAGAGTATGAAAACGCACGCGTTGCCTATCACACCGACACCGATATTGTTGCCGAAGCCATCGCGCGCGAAATCGACCCAGCAAAGCCCCTTGGTGTCGATGAGGTCATGCGCTCCGGCTTTTTAATGCCCCTTATCGAGCGTCGCGCGGCGAGCGAGTTCTTCTTAGGAAGCCCTGCCGTAACGACGGCACGTGCTCTTAAGGATGAGGAGGAGCGCGAGCTCATGCGAGCCGCGTCCGCCGCCAACGATGCCGTGATGGCCAACGCCGTCAAACTGGTGCACGAAGGTGTGACGGAGCGCGAGATTGCCGACCAGATGCTTGGCCTGTATCGCGCCCATGGCTGTGACGCGTTCTCGTTCCCACCCATCGTGAGCTTTGGGGCGAATGCGGGCGATCCACATCACGAGCCAGACGGCACCGTGCTCAAACAGGGCGATGTGGTGCTGTTTGACATTGGCGGACGTTACCGCAACTACTGCTCGGACATGACGCGCACGTTCTCTTGGGGTGAGCCCGACGAGGAGACCGCGCGCATCTACGACGTAGTGCGTCGCGCAAACGAAGCCGCCGAGGCGCTCATCGCCCCCGGCGTGCGCTTCTGTGACCTCGACCGCGCTGCGCGCGATGTCATCGAAGAGGCGGGATACGGTCAGTACTTCACTCACCGCCTGGGCCACTCAATCGGATTGCAGGACCATGAACCGGGCGATGTCTCGCTCGTCAACACCGATACGGTTCAGCCAGGCATGACGTTCTCCATTGAGCCGGGCATCTATCTCCCCGGCCGCACCGGCGTGCGCATCGAAGATCTAGCCCTCGTCACCGAGGACGGAGTGGAGATCCTCAACAGCTACACCCACGCCCCCATCACCCTCCGCGACAGCTAGTCGACCGCCTATGTGACAAAAAGTCGACAGGTTTATTTTGTCACATTTTGCCATTCGCCGAAAACTGATAAAAAAGGATCGCCGATTCAATCGACGGTCCTTTTGACGTTTTATGTAAGCAGCTACCTTAGAGGAAGCGATACTGAACGGTGCCCACGCCCACGGAGAGAAAACCGAGCGCACGCGCCACGGCGGGCTGCATGTCAATCACACGGCCGTGAACATACGGGCCGCGGTCGTTGACCACCGCGATAACGGAACGACCGCCATAGCTAATCTCGACATAGGTACCAAGCGGAACGTTCAGCATTGCCACACCCATCGAGGACTCGGTCACGATAGCGCCCGATGCGGTCGTGCCGCCCATAAAGCCATCGCCAATGCCGTAGTAGGAAGCAACGCCAGACTTCCATCCGCTCGTAACGGTACCGCCAGAAGAAGCGTTGCCGCTGTCGGAAGGCTGCTGAGCCTGAGAGCCCGAACCGGCATTTCCGCCATTGCCGCCCTGGCTGTTGCCGTTAGCGCCAGAACCCTGCTGTTGCATCTGAGCGGTCGTGGCTGCAGCCTCTTCGGCAGCTTTGCGAGCTGCCTCCGCCTCGGCAGCATCCTCGCTCTGTGCGCGAGCCGCCATCTGCGCCTGAGCAGACTGAGCGGAAGCCAGAGCCTCGGAAGCCTTCTGCTGCTCCTGCTCGGCCTCGTCCTTAGCGGCCGAAAGCTCTTCCATCTTGGACTCAAGCTCCTCGTGCATGGCGTTGAGACGCTCGAGCTCAGCGGTGTTATCGTCCTGAATGGTGGTGAGGTACTTGCCCTGGGTGATGAGATCGCCCAGGGAGGCGGAGTTCAGGAGCATCGACATAACATTGGGCGAGGCGACTTGCAGCTTATAGAGATTGGCTGCAGCATCGGATGCCTTTTGCTGCTGCTCAGGCAGCTTATTCTGCTCGAAATCAAGAATCTCATCAGCCATCTCGCTGATCTGCTCGTTAAGCTCGTTGACCCTATCGGTCGCCTGCTGATACGTAGTAGCAGCGGAGTTGACCTGCTGAGTCAAGGCTGCAAGCTCGGCCTCGGTCTGTGCGGTGGCAGCGTATGCGCTACACGGAGCCACACCCAGGCAGCTTCCCCCCACAAGCACAGCCGTCAGACCGGCAACGCACGCGATGCGCGCAAAGCCGCTCTTGCGGGAAGTGGAGGTTGCCGAATTCACATGCATAAGAGAAGTACCGCCTTGATCGTCGTTATCTCATTGACATAACAGTATAGCGATACGACTCAACTTCAACCTGAGCTTCAAGGTTCTATACACAGGCACCATATCTCAACCTCAACTTTAAGGTTAATTTGAGTTGAGGTTGAACCTTAAGGGGCAATTTGGCCACCCATGAGCGAATACAAACGGCTATCCGCGCACGATACCCGCAACCTCGCCTGCAAGGGTAATGGTGCCGGCCGCGACAAAGGCCTCCCCCGCCGCAGCCAAACGCTCCACCGCATCCGGCGCGGAAGGCACGACCTCCACCAGGTCAGAAGCTGGACGGCCAAGCTCCTGAAGCTTGTTTCGCACAAGCTGAGCCAACTCCTGGGCCGGAATCGCGCGATCGCTCGCCGTCTGCGTCACAACGATGCGTGGGAAAGCGGGCACCAAGACGTCAACGATGCCGCTCACGTCTTTATCGGCAAGGGCGGCTGTTAGAAGCAGCGGGCGTTGTGCCACGTTAGGGTTGATCTCATCGAGTGAGGAGACAAAATTCTCGCAGCTCTGAGGGTTATGGCAAGCGTCGATGAGGATCAACGGCTCGCTTTGCAACACGTCAAAGCGGCCAGGCGTAGGACACGTGGCAAGCGATGCGGCCAATACATCCTTGTTGAGCGCACGGTCCAGATACTCCTCCGCAACAAAAATAGCGCACGATGCATTTTGCGCCTGGTAGAGCGGCTTATAGAGGGAGCATTCATAGCAAGCGCGCGAGGTCTCGCAGGCAAAATCGAGCGTGTCGCCCAGATGCGTCGGACGCTTCAAGATCTTATGCGAGGACACAAGGGGTGAAACCTCGCACTCACGGCAGCGATCCTCCATAACCTGCCACACGCTGGGCTCATGCACGCCCTCGCCCAAAATGACAGAGCGACCAGGCTTGATAACGGCAGCCTTCTCGCCCGCGATCTCGGCGAGCGTGTTACCCAGAATGCGCATGTGATCAAGGCCGATGCCGGTAATCGCAACAACATGCGGGTCGGTAGCGCTCGTGGCATCCCAGCGACCGCCCATGCCCACCTCAAGCACAGCAACGTCGACCCCCTCAAGGGCATAAACCGTCAAGGCTGCCACCGTGAGAAGGTCAAATGGGGTGATGGTAAAGATGCTCTCTCCCGCCGCAGCGCGACGCTCGTTAACGCGTCGGCCTGCCTCATATGCAGCCGAGATGCCCTGCGCGAACAGTTCATCCGAGATGGGAGCACCGTCGATTTCCATACGCTCGGGATAACGAACAAGCTGAGGAGAGGTATAGAGCGCGCAGCGCAAGCCCTCGCCGCGAAGAATCGCCGCGGTAAAGCGCGTTGTAGAGGTCTTGCCGTTGGTGCCCGCGATCTGGATGCAATCAAAATGAGCATCCGGTCGTTCAAGCTCATTGAACATTTCGACGACCGTCTCCAGCAGCGGGCCCGCATCGCCAGAGATCACGCCGGTATCGCAAGCAAGTGAGACGGCCTTCTCGAACGAGAACACGGGGTAAGAAAACGGAACCGTATACATAGGATGCAAGACCTTTCTTGGCGATGAACAAAGAGCGCGCCAGCCAAGCCAGCGCGCTCTCAATTACCCAAAATGTGACACTTGGAAGACAGGTTTATTCTGTCACATCTTCACATCGCATCCACACATGTGAACAAACGATGAATATGTGACAAATTAAACCTGTCGACTTTTTGTCACATCTGCTATTCGAAGTCGGCGAGCTGGGACTGGAGGGCAGCGATGGTCTCCTTGAGCTCGGCGGCGCGATCGCGCTTCTTCTGCACGACCTCGGGAGCGGCCTTTGCCACAAAGCCCTCGTTGGCAAGCGTACGCTCGGCAGCGGTGAGTTCCTTGGTGGCAGCGGCAATCTCCTTCTCCATGCGAGCGCGCTCGGCAGCCAAGTCGACCTTGCCCTCGAGCACGATGAAGACCTCGACGCCACCGTCAACCACGCCGATCGAGGCAGCCGGCTTGGCGGCATCCTCGCCCGCAACCGTAAGCTCCAAGTTGCCCAGGCTTGCGGCAAGGTCGGCCATGGTCGAGAAGCGCTGCTGGTCCTCAGCGCCCATGCGAACAACAGCAACCAGCTGCTCCTTGGGGCTCAAACGATAGCGAGCACGCGTGGAGCGAGCGGCAGAGACAACGGAGCGAAGCAGCTCGAAGGAGCGCTCAGCATCCTCGTCGATAAACTTCTCGTAGTCCACAGGCTCGGGCCAAGCAGCGATCATCAGGGCCTCGGCACGCTCGAGCGAACCGTCCTTCTCGTCAAGCACGGAGGCGGGCATGGTATCCCAGATGGCCTCGGTCACAAACGGCATGAGCGGGTGCATCAAGCGCAGGGACGTATCGAGCACGAACATGAGGTTGCGCTGAGCCTGCAGACGGGTGGAATCGTCCTTAAGGCGCGCCTTGGTGACCTCGACATACCAGTCGCAGACCTCGTTCCAGAAGAACGTCTGCACGCCGCGGGCCATATCGCCAAAGGTGTAGTTCTCGATGCCCTCGGTAACCATCTTCACGGCCTTGGCCAGGCGGCTGAACATCCAGGCGTCGGCCGCGGTCTCGGCCACGGGCTCGCCAGGTGTGTAGCCCTCCATGTTCATGAGCAGGAAGCGGCTTGCGTTCCAGATCTTGGTCACAAAGCTCTTTGCCTGGTCAGTGCGCGGGCTGTCGACAAGCTCCTTGGTCTTCTTATCGATGTTCGCGTCGAACTTCACATCCTGGTTAGTGGTGCACAGCGTAAGCAGGTTGAAACGCATGGCGTCGGCACCATACATGCCAATGAGGTCCATGGGGTCAACACCGTTGCCCTTGGACTTGGACATGCGGCTGCCGTCCTTGGCAAGGATCGTCGGGTAGATGACAACATCCTTGAAAGGCACCTCGTCCAAGAAGTACAGCGAGCTCATGATCATGCGAGCGACCCACAGGGCAATGATGTCGCGCGCAGTGACGAGCGCCGTGGTGGGATGATGGCCCTCAAGCTGCTCGGGCTTTTGCGGCCAACCCTGGGTGGCAAAGGTCCACAGCTGAGACGAGAACCAGGTATCGAGCACGTTCTCGTCCTGATGAACGTGATGGCCGCCGCACTTGGGGCACACGTCGGTATCCTCGAGCAGGGCGTCTTCCCAGCCGCAGTCCTCGCAGTAGAAGACAGGGATACGATGGCCCCACCACAGCTGACGGGAAATACACCAGTCCTTGAGGTTCTCCATCCAGGTGGTGTAGGTCTGCGTCCAGCGCGCGGGATGGAACGTCACCTTGCCGGAGTTAACGGCGTCGAGTGCCGGCCCCTTGAGCTTGTCAACGGCAACGAACCACTGCTCGGAAAGCCAGGGCTCAAGAGCAGCATCGCAACGATAGCAGTGCATGACGGAGTGGTCGAGATCCTCGACATGATCGAGCAAGCCGTGCTCCTCGAACCATGCGACGACGGCCTCGCGACACTCGTCGCGGTTCATGCCCGTGAACTCGCCGTAGCCCTCGACGACAACCGCGTGCTCGTCAAAGATGTTGATCTGCGGGAGGTCATGAGCCTGACCCATGGCGTAGTCGTTGGGATCGTGCGCGGGCGTGACCTTAACGAAACCGGAACCGAAGTTCGCGTCCACGTGGTAATCGGAAAAGATAGGAATCTCGCGGTCGACGATGGGCAGCTTGACGGTCTTGCCTACAAAAGCCGCCTTCTCGGGGTCCTTGGGCGAGACGGCCACTCCGGTATCGCCCAGCATGGTCTCGGGACGCGTGGTGGCGACGACGATGTAATCCTGGCCGTTCACCGGCTCGGTAAGCGGGTAGCGCAGGTGCCACAGGTGGCCATGCTCGTCGTGATACTCGGCCTCGTCGTCCGAGATGGCGGTGGTGCAGTTGGGGCACCAGTTGACGATGCGCTTACCGCGATAAATCAGACCGTTGTGGTACCAGTCGCAGAACACACGGCGCACGGCCTCGGCGTAATCGGCGTCCATGGTAAAGCGCTCGTTGTCGAAGTCAACTGAGCAGCCCATGCGCTTGATCTGCTCGACGATGATGCCGCCGTACTCATGCGTCCAGTCCCAGCAAGCATCGATAAACTTATCGCGACCAATCTCCAGGCGGCTGATACCCTCGCTTTTGAGCTTCTTGTCGACCTTGGTCTGCGTAGCGATACCCGCGTGGTCGGTGCCGAGCACCCAGCGCGTGGACTTGCCGCGCATGCGAGCCATGCGGATGATGGCGTCCTGGATGGAGTCGTCGGTGGCATGACCCATGTGGAGCTTGCCGGTGACGTTAGGAGGCGGAATGGTGACGGTGCAGTCGCCCACGCCCGCGCGACGCTTGTAGTAGCCGCCGTCGAGCCACTTCTGCAAAATCTTGGGCTCGTTTTCAGACGGGTCGTAAACTTTGGGCATTTCTTCTGTCATATCTCGCTCCCCTTCTCGGGGAGAAATTCCGTTTTCCTTTCGCTCGGTCAAGTCCTGCTCGCACGAAGGCGCCACCGGCGCCTTCGGCTTGTGCGGAATCTACGAAAGGCAAACGGGATTTCTCCCGGGCATCAAGTACTTCTTGGCAATAAAAAATGAGCGCGCCACGCATGGCGCCCATAGAAGAATACCACACGTCAACGGCGCAAAAGCAACGGCACGCACGCCAACAAAAAACGGGTTCAAAAGGACGAACCTCTTGAACCCGTTAATGTGTGTGAGTCGCAGCAAGTTGGCTAGCAAGCACTTACGCAACGATGATGCGGCGCGGCTGCTCCTCTCCGCGCACAGCGGCGGGGGTCACCACAACCTTGGCAACATTCTCCTCGCTGGGGAGATCGAACATCGTCTGCTGCAGCAGGTCCTCGCAGATGGAGCGAAGACCACGCGCACCCGTCTTGCGAGCAAGCGCCAGCTTGGCAATCTCGCGCAGGGCCTCGGGCTCAAACTCGAGCTCGCAGCCCTCCAGGCGGAACATGCGACGGTACTGCTTGACGATGGCGTTCTTGGGCTCGGTGAGAATCGAGATCAAGTCGTCCTCGGAAAGCGCGCAGGTCTGCGTGATCACCGGAGTGCGGCCGATGAACTCGGGAATCATGCCAAAGGCGTTAAGGTCCTCGGGCAGCACCTGGTGAAGCAGCGTGTTCTCGTCGGTGGAAGAGGGGCCGGCGATCTCGGAGTTAAAGCCAACACCCTTGTTGCCCACTCGGTCGGAGATGATCTTGTCCAGCCCCACGAAGGCGCCACCACAGATAAACAGGATGTTCGTGGTATCGATCTGCAAAAGCTCCTGCTGAGGATGCTTGCGACCACCCGTGGGCGGAACGCTTGCAACGGTGCCCTCAAGAATCTTGAGAAGTGCCTGCTGCACACCCTCGCCCGAGACGTCACGCGTGATGGAAAGGTTCTCGGCCTTGCGAGCGATCTTGTCGATCTCGTCCACGTAGATGATGCCGATCTGCGCACGCTCGATGTCGCCGTCGGCGGCAGTGATGAGCTTGAGCAGGATGTTCTCCACGTCCTCGCCCACGTAGCCGGCCTCGGTGAGAGCGGTGGCGTCGGCGATGGCGAAAGGAACCTCCAGGATGCGCGCGAGCGTCTGCGCAAGCAGAGTCTTGCCGGTACCGGTAGGACCAAGCAGCAAGATGTTGCTCTTTGCAAGCTCGACGGTATCCACATCGTCCGCAGCATCGACCGCATGCTTGCCCAAAGGCGCGCCATCGGCGGCATTCTCGGATGCGGCCTCGCCCTCAAGCACGCGACGGTAGTGGTTGTACACCGCCACGGACATGGCGCGTTTGGCGTCCTCCTGGCCCATCACGTAGGCCGAAAGCTCGTCATAAATCTCGTGCGGAGTGGGCACGCGCTTGATGATACTCGATGCAACGGCAGGCTCGTAGCCATCGTCTTCAAGCTCAAACTCCTGCTCGAGCTCAGAAAGATCGGGCATGCCATGGGCCATGAAGTCCTGGGCAAGCGACTCTTCGAGAATCTCGGAGCAAGCAGCTACGCACTCATCGCAGATAAAGATATTGCTGGGCCCGCGAACAAGCTTGCGCACCTGGTCTTGGGTTTTGCCGCAAAACGAGCAATGGATAGGAGCGAAGTTGTCCTGATCCGGCGTCGTGTTCTTTGCCATCGTTAGTTGGTTCCCTTCGCGGCCTCGGCGCGGGAAGAAACGATGCGGTCGATCAGACCATACTCAAGTGCCTCGTCGGCCGTGAGGTAATGATCGCGCTCGGTATCGGCCTGGACCTTCTCAAAAGGCTGACCAGAGGTATCGGCCAAGATCTTGTTGAGCTTGGCGCGAGTGGCCTTGATCTGCTGAGCGGCGATTTCGATCTCGGTCTGCTGACCCTGGGCGCCACCGCTGGGCTGGTGAATCATCACGAGCGAGTTAGGCAGGCAGAAGCGCTTGCCAGGAGCTCCGCAAGAAAGCAGGACGGCAGCCATGGAGGCAGCCATGCCCACACAGATGGTGGAGACCTGCGGCTTGATGAAGTTCATGGTGTCGAGGATAGCCAGACCAGCTGTGACCTCGCCGCCGGGCGAATTGATGTAGATCGAGATGTCCTTCTCGGCATCCTGGCTCTCCAGGTGAAGCAGCTGAGCGATCACCAGGTTGGCAGAAACGGAGTTGATCTCTTCACCCAAAAAGATGATGCGATCGTTCAACAGGCGCGAATAGATGTCGTAGCTGCGCTCACCGCGCGGGGTCTGCTCGATAACGTAGGGCACAAGCGAAGACTGAATGTGCTGCATGGCAACTCCTTTCATACATACTCGATAGAAACGTACGGTGCCCCGGATGCGCCGGAGCGCAGAATCGAAGCACCGTACAGATATACCGGCTCGCCGGTATCATAGCCTATTTTTAGGAGCGAGGGTTACTCGGCGTCCTTCTTGGCGTACTCGTCAACCTCGGTAACCTTGGCGTTCTCGACCAACCAGTCAACAGCCTTGGAACGACGGATAGAGTCGCGCACGGCGGGCATGCGGCCGTCGGCCACGAACTGAGCCTTGGAAGCCTCAACGTCCTCAACACCAGCGTCGGCAAACTCCTTGTCGACGTCCTCGTCGGAAACCTCGATCTCCAGGTGACGGGCAAGAGCGTCGAGGGCCAGGGACTCACGGGCAACGTCGTTGGCCTGACGGTGCAGGTCGGCGATGAAGGCCTCGGAGGTGAGGCCGGAGGCCTGCAGCCAGACGTCGAGGGTCATGCCACGGGAAGAGAGGTTCTGCAGGAAGGTCTGGCCAAGCTCAGAGAAGACGGACTGCTCGTAATCCTCGTCGACCTTCTCGAGCTCCAGGCGCTCGGCCAGAGCGGCCACGGCGCGGTTCTCCTTGAGGCCGGGAAGCTTAGAGGCCTTGTCGCCCTCGAGCTCCTCCTTGACGCCCTCGCGCATGGCAGCGATGGTGTCAAAGCCGAAGTTCTCCTTCACGAACTCATCGGTGAGCTCGGGAAGCTTGCGCTCCTTGACGTTGTTGACGGTGACCTCGATGGTGACCTCCTCGGCGTTATCGCCCATGGGGGTCCAGGAGATCTCCTTGGACTCGTCCTTCTTCATGCCCACGAGACCCTCGTTGACCTCAGTCGGGAAGTTCTCGGAGCCAACGACGAACATGCGGTTCTCGCCAGCAAAGCGGGTAGCGCCCTTGACGTCCTTGACGGCAGCGGTGACGTAGTCGTCGTTCTGGACGGGACGGTCGACCTCCTCGAAGGTGGCGTGATAGCCCATGAGCATCTCAATCTGAGCGTCGATCTCGCCCTCGGTGACCTCCGCGGGAGGCATCTCGATCTCGACGGGCTCATAGGAGTTGAGCTCGACGGACTGACGCAGGGAGAAAGTCACGGTGTAGGTGTAGTCCTCGTGATCCTTGACGAGGTCGAGCTCCTGGTAGTCGCCCTCCTTGAGGGGGACGATATCCAGCTCGTTGAGAACGGCAGGCTCGTTAGCAGCGAGGATGTCGTTGGTAGCCTGGGCGAGGGTAGCCTCCTTGCCCAGCATGTTATCGATGACGGGACGCGGAGCGCGGCCAGCGCGGAAGCCCGGGAAGCGGTACTTGTTGGCAGCGTCCTTGTAGGCCTTCTTGATGGCGGCATCTACATCGGCGGCCGGGATGGTGACCGTAGCGGTAAGCTTGGCGTCTTGCACGTCAGAAGCGGTGATGTTCAACGTTCCTCCTATAAAACCTGCTCGGCAAACGTCGGGTGCCGATAGCCCTTGGTAACAAAGTTCGTGCGATTGGTGCGGGCGAAAGGACTCGAACCTTCACGGGAATCCCACCAGAACCTAAATCTGGCGCGTCTACCAATTCCGCCACGCCCGCATAAAGACGCACAGCCTAAGCATGATAGCAGATAGCACGCTCATTTGCTGAGCAAAGGTTTGGTGAACGTAGGCAACACGAGGGATACACGATATGGGGGTCGATTACTCCCCCGCCCGAATGTCCACGTGTCGCCTTTGCAGCGCCTCACGGGCCAGCCGCTGACCTTCGATTGACTGGTCGAGCTGACGCTGATAATACCTGAGCCCGGCGTCGATCAGATGGTAGTAGCCCACCTCGGCTTGCACGTAGAGGCTCAGCGCGCGTTCGGGATCGGGCATCACCACACCATCGATGCCGCGCATGAGGTAATCGGCCATATGATGCGCCGCACGGGCGGCAAGGGGACTCTTGCCGGCAAGCTCATAGGCCTTTGAGTACAGCTGCCAAGCGATGCGCTCGCTTTTGCGAACACCCTTGCCCGAGGCATAGAAGTCACCGAGTTTCCAAAAGGCCTCGGGATTGGTATCGGTAAGCGCCGCGCGAGCGTAGCACTCGTAGGCACGGGCGTAGTCCTTCTCGCACCCGCGACCGTAGTAATAGATATAGCCCAGGTTGATCATGCTCTGCGTGTCCCCGCGATCGGAGCCAAGCTCGTAGAGCTCGACCGCACGGGCGCAATCCTCTGCACTCCCCTGATTGCTTGTATCGTGGTAGATGTTGGCCAGGTTGCAGCAGCAGCCGGCGTCGCCACAAGCCACGCCGTGCTCGTACAGACGCTTGACGATGCGCGCAAAGGCGCCATCGTCTTTCATCTCGCGCGCAAGGAGAGCCTGGTTAAGGTAGGGATCTTGAAGCATCTCGTCGAAGTAACCACTCGCGGCGTCGTCGCAGGCATTGGCGAGAGCGTTATATGCTTTCTCGCTCATCTCCCCTACGTAGGCAGAGTCCTCGTACTCCACGTCGAAATTAGGCAGCGTTGCGAATTCCTGATCGGTGATCTTCTTGAACTCCATGGTGGACCCTCTTTCTCAAACAGCGCCCGGCCGATGCCGGCTGCGTTGTTTTGAGTGTACGCGATCGTGTGGACATGGGTTAAGAGCAGAACCCCGCGCAAGAAAAAACGGATGCGAATGCCCCATGGCACCCGCACCCGCCTCAAACACGCAGCCAGCTACTCAGTCCCCTGAATCACGTTAAGCAAGTCTTGGTAGCTATGGACAACGTCATAGCGCACGTCCTCGCCAGAAAACACGTTGAAGAGCTTGCGTGCACAAGCAATCTTGCCACGCTCGATATCGCGAAGCGTAAGGCTATCCATGCTGCCCTTAGTCTCTGCAACAAAGAAAACGTGGCGCACACTCCCCTTTTCAAACGCAATTGCCCAGTCGGGCGCATAGTTGCCCACGGGCGTAGGGATCTGGAAGGATCGCGGCAGCTTGGCATAAACGGCAACCTTGCCCTCTGCGGAATCCAAATCGTGAGCAAAATCGCGCTCGCCCTCAGAATCCCAGAATACGTAATCCTGAATACATCGCCTTGCTTCAAACGCCCGCGTCATGTTTTCGGGCATTTGCTCGGTAAAGATCTCCGAGTCGTAGCAAGCATCAAGCTTGTGGTAGGTAATGTGATCGACCACCATTGTCGCCTTTTCGGCAAGAATGCAACGAGAAACCTTAGCGATAAATTCTTCGGGATTTTCATGAAACATGCGGAACTTCACCGGAGCGATGCCTTTAAGGATCGCCGCGGCACTTTTGCGCGTGATACGAGCACCAGAAGCTATTTCGCCCAGTAAGTCATACGTAACGCCTATGGCGCCTTCACCCACCTCGTAGTCGCGGCGCGTAGCCGTGCCAAACGATTCACCGCGTTCGAGGTTTTCCCTTGTCTGAGTCGAACGCTGGGAGGCAGAAGTCATGACATAACTTGCTTTTGCCACAAAGAGCTCTTGATTGATGCGGTCGATTGCCTTGGCACGCAACTCCTCATCATCAAAATCGACGGTATAAGAGTGCTTGGAATTGATCTTGCTCCATAGCTCTTGGAACTCGCTGCGCTTGAAATTATCATTGAGCGGGTTGCGGCGCACCTTGGACTTAAGGCCATTTTCGAGGTAATTATCCAAAGCATGCGCGTCATAGACACTTCGAACAAGCGCCTCGATATCCTTACGATACGCATAAAGATGCTCAGACAAATCGTCGTCGGTTACAGACGTCATGCCCGTTTCTTTGAAAGCCTGCGTGGGCGCACCCTTACGATCGATAAGGCCATGACTCACCAAGGCAAAGTACACCTCATGGGCGTCGTCTTCGGTAATCGTATAGGGGTTTTCCTCGCCAGCCTGAACGACAAAGCCCTTGATAAAGTCTTCGGTAACAGCCTTGGGCCGCTCGCGAAGAGACTCTTTTGTATCGGCCTGCAGCGCCTTGGTGAAATCTGCATAGCTTTCGCTCGCAATAACCGTAAGCGTATTGACGCGCTGGACGTCCTGTTCGCCCAAAGCCTCCAGGTCTTGGCGCTCGCCGTCGCTGTTCACGCAAAGTCGCAGACCACGGCCGACTTCTTGGCGCTTGCCAGTTTCGGAATCTGAATGCTTAAGAGTGCAGATCTGGAAAACATTAGGGTTGTCCCAGCCCTCGCGCAGAGCGGAGTGGCTAAAGATAAAACGAGTCGGCTCTTCAAAGGAGAGCAGGCGCTCCTTGTCCTTGAGAATCAGATCGTACGCACTCTCATCATCAGACTCGTCGCTTCCACGCTTGAGCTTAGAGTCAATCGAGCGGCCCTTCTTATCAATTGAGAAATAACCCTTATGCGTCTCGTGCGCATCTATACCGCGCAGCCAAGAGATATAGCGACGACGGGCTTCGCCGAGGCCCGCATCGAGCGAGGCATCGAGGCTCTGCTGCCCTTTACCGTAATCCTCGACCGCGCGGGCGTATTCTTCCTCGAAGATTTGACCGTACTCGCCAAGGCCCTCTTCCCCATCGTCATCATAGACGCGGTATTTGGCAACCTCGTCGATAAAGAAGAGGGACAGGCATTTGACGCCACGCGCAAACAACGCTTCTTCCTTTTCCAGATGGCTCTTGATGGTTTCGCGAATCTGGACCCTACGCATATCGCGAGCGGAAGAATCGCCGTAAATATCACCGCGAGTAAGCTCAATCCCGTTGAGAAACTTAACGTAGCCAAGGCTGGTATCGGTATCGGGCACAATCTCCGAGACGGTAAAGCCGTCGCGATAAGCCTCAAGCTCCCTCGAGGCAGCGTAGACGTCATCGTGTTCAAAAAAGCCCTGCACGCGCTTGGAAACCGAACCGGAAGCGCCGAGCTTCTTGAACTCAATAAGCGCGCGAGGCGGCTTATTCTTGGAAACCTTAATGTCTTGCAGGTAAAGGTAGCCATCGGTACCGCGCATGTTTTTGAGCTCAAAGCCCTTAACCTCGATACGCTTGACCAAACGCTGGTTAAAAGCATCAAGGGCATCCAAAACGTAAACGGCATCATGATGAACGCGATGCGTGGCCGAATAGTTAAGACAAGCAAGGGGGTGGAAACGCTTAATACCCGCTTGAGTAGCGGCACCGCCCATCTTTTGCGGCTCATCCAAAATGACAATGGGATTATTTGCCGCGATCACATCGATGGGACGGCGGCTCGCGAACTCATCGCGCTCGGAATACATGATTCGAGCCTCCTTTGAGCGTCCTCCCTCCTTCATGGATGTATTGAACGCCTGCATGTTGATGACCATGACATTGATGTCAGAACTTGCAGAGAAGCGATCAATATCTCCAAGACGCGCGCTGTTGTAAATAAAATAGCGAATGGCCTTGCCATACTGCTCAAAGAAATGCTGTTCGGTATTCTTGAGCGACTTATAGACGCCCTCGCGAATAGCGATGGACGGCACCACAACGATGAATTTGGTCCATCCGTAAAGACGATTGAGCTCAAGCATCGTCTTGGTATAGACGTAGGTCTTACCGGTGCCCGTTTCCATTTCTATATCAAGGTTCACAGGAGCAGGGCCCGTTGCCAAACCCGTAGACTCCATAACGCGATTACGGCGTTGAACCTTATTAATGTTGGAGAGAAGCGTTGCAGAGCCCAGGGCAATGGGAGTATTGGCATAGCCCTCAGAAGCTTGAACTTGCGTCTCAAAGCCAGGCAGAGCCTCGGTGCCGTCACTGCCCACCGTACGGCCCAAATCGCGGAGATAGAGAGATGCGCCGATGTTAGGCTGGCCCGCAAAGACATCGGTGACCGCGCGCGCAGCCTCGGTCTGATAAGGCTGGATTTTAAACTTGAACTGCATCTGAGCACTCCGTTGCTATTTTCACCAAAGTGACCACTATTATCGCTCGAATAGTCTCAGCGTCAAAATTCCTATCATCTGACATTTATAGACGTCCAAAGTAGGTTGCATAACAAAAAGTGACTTGACAGGCCGATTTGTATATAGTTATAGTTACCGATGAATGGTAACTATTACCATCAACGATACGAGAGGAGCGCACATGACATCTTTGGTTGGAAGGAGGCTAAGCACACTTTTGGCAGAAAAGGAAATGAGCCAGAAGGAGCTTGCCGCAAAGACTGGACTTACCCCAGCAGCTATTAGCAGATACGTCAGCGGGGCACGCGAGCCAAGACCCATTACGATTGCCGCCATCGCAAAAGCACTCGGTGTGCTGCCCGAAGCAATCACGGGGAACAGCAATCAAAAAGAAACCGATGACGCAATTCGCCTGATAGCGCGTAATGCTCACAGCCTCACCGAGGAACAAAGGGCAGAACTAATTGCCGCTTTAGCCAAGCGTTAATAGGAGGATTTCATTGCTCGAACGACAACGCCAAAAAGAAATCGAACGAGCCGTTATCGAGATGCTCGAAGACTACGATCTTGCGAAGTACCCAATAAGCGTAGGAGCGGTTGCGGAGGCACTGAAAGTAAGGGTCGTTCCCTACTCTACCCTCGACTCTCACACGCAAAATATGGCGTTTTCCGTATCGAACGATGCCTTCACCATTGCCGATGCCGAATATAGTTTGACCACACTCGCCGTTAACGACGTTAGTGGCTCAAACTACAACAGGACGCGTTTTTCCGGCGCACACGAACTGGCCCATATCTTTTTGGGACACAATGAAAAGAGCCCTTGCAGGGAAGAAGAGGCAGACTATTTTGCTGGATACCTACTTGCCCCGCATCCATTAATTCTAACGTTGCCAAAAGATGCAGCCGTTGCAGAACGTTTTGGCATCAGTGGCCAATGCGCCAGTTTTGCCATAGACCAAGCAAATCGCCGTTGCAAGGAAAGTTCATTCTGGGAGCCCCATGAGCAATGGCTTGTTAACAACGCCGTATGGAGAGGGGGTGGTCTAATTGGACGCGCTTAAATAAAACGGCTGCTTCTGTTGGCGCAGAAACAGCCGCGCTGGAGTCGACAAGGACTCACGATGCAATTTCTAGTATAGGCGCATTTATGTCTGTTGACGCCTATATTCCTGTCGAATTCTGCACAAGCCTAGATAACAGTCAGATTTCGACAGAAACGGAGGTTGCCATGGGCAGCTTAAGTAATTATGACATTTTTCATACCAGATACTATTCTGGCGTAACATACGCCGGAGATTTCGAAATGCCCGTAATTAATGGGACCGATCAAATACCCGAACGAATCGTTCGCTTTTCTGATTCAAAATCTCGTAAACGCAACGACCCCTCCGCCTGGGTGGTTCCATACGAGTACGACGTCAAGCTCCGCCCTTTCTGGAACAACCCCTTTAAATACATGGATCGCCTTCTCGAACATCCGGGAATCGTTTCTTGGGACTTCAGCATGTACAGAAACATGCCGTTTGCCCTGCAATATTGGAATTGCTTTAGGGGAAGGCTGCTCGGAAGCCTCTATGAGCGTTGTGGCGGAGTATGCATACCGAACATAAGGCCAACCGACAGGCGAAGCTATATATACGCCTTTGACGGCATTCCAACTGAAGCAACTATAGCCATGGGCACTGCCGGCGCATTAAACACCGCAGACGATAGGGCAATCTTCAAAGCATATGTCGACGAGTCCGTCTCTCGCCTCCGTCCTAAAAACATCATCGTCTATGGAATAGCGCCAGCCGACATCTTTGATTCCGCATTGGGCGCAGGGGTCAACGTTAAAAGCTATCCAACGCAAACTGCGCTAGCGCATCAGACAGAGGCGGCATAATGGGCGGGGGATTTGGACGCGGCCTAGACTTTGGCGCGACCTGGGGATCAGGCAAATTGCCGTTGACTGGATTTGAACCCGAAACGCTTCCCATGGCCAACATTCAAATCGGTCGCAGCCTGAGCGCCAAAGCCTTAAACTATGACATTAAAGATCCCGATAGTGGTCGGATCTTTAGATTTCTAGAGGGCACAACCATACGCAATGTCGAAGTGTTTGCCGGCAAGGGCGTAAGAAACAAACTCAACCCGAAAGTCGCTTTAGGCCTAAGTCAACAAATTGGAGGACGCCCTCGCGATTGGAAACACGTCAAGGGAATCGGCGTCATTGACTACAACGGGCAGAGCAGAGAAGCCGAAGTCCATTGGTTCGAAGCCTCCGGCCAACCGAAAGTCAAATTCAAGATTAAGAGGTGGTTGTCGTGAAAGTAAAATACCTGGGCGAAACTTCATTCCTCGAGCTAACTAACGGCAAGGTCTACACGGTCCTATCCGTAGAGAAGGACTGGTACCGCATTGTCGACGACAGCGGAGAGGACTATCTGTATCCGCCAGAGGATTTCGAAGTCGTGGACCCCACAAACGAAACGAGTGACTAGGTCTAGTTCGAGCTGCCTTAGCTCGAAGCTGCATTCAACGAGTTAGCGCCTGTCAATAAATCGGGCGGCCACTCAACCAGTGGCGGCCCGATGCGCCTTAGATCACCTTGCGGATGGTGTCAGGGCTAAAGGTTTTGAATAGTTCCTCAAGGTTTGCCACGGCGGCATCGTTGGAGAAGCATGCGTCGCGGAATACAGCGTAGAGGGGGCGTTCTTTGGCGATAGCCTCCAATGCCTTGGTATCGACATCTTCATCGAAACAGGCAATGAGCTGGCCATCGTTGACATCGAAGCACGTCCTGCCGCCGAGTTCGCGTTCGATGATCTTGGCAGAATACTCGATGCGGAAGGCAGGCAGAACCTGGAAGAGTAGGTCGAGCGGCGCAGCACCTTCGGCGGCGTTGTCGGCAAAGAGGTCAAGCTGAGCCTGGTCGTACTGGTCCGGCGAAGCGAACTTATCCCTGAGGCAGGAGTCATCTACGCGCAACACGCGGAAGCCGATGTCGGGCACGGGCTTGGGCTCAGCGCCGAGCTCGAGCTGCTCGTTGTCCTTGGCAATCTCCGCCTTGATCTTCTCGCCGGCACGACGGATGCGTTCCTCTCCAACGTTGCACAGGTTGCCCCAACCGCCAGAAGTTTCTTCGGGCAACTGAACGAGAACGAAGTGTCTATTGCCACCGTCCTCGGCATTCTTGCGCATAGCGGCTTCTGCTGTGGTGGCAGACCCAGAGAAGAAGTCCAGGACAATGGAGTCCTTGTCGCTGGCGATGGTTAGGATGCGATCGAGCAGGCGAACGGGCTTTGGGGTGTCGAAGGGCGCGGAACCGTCGAATAGCTTTTTAAGGCCTTTCTTGGCCTCATCGGTGTGGCCAACCTCCTCATGGAGCCAGAGGTTATCACAGACACGACCCTGTGACTCGTCAAGGTAGCGCTTTCGGCGCATTCCCCCGGTGCCGCCCCCGGTAAAGTACATAAGCGGCCATGAGCCCTCTTCGTAACGTTTGCGAGCAATCTTCGCCGCTTCCTCAACGGGAACAGACAGCACGATTGCCTTGACCCCAGCCCTCACTTCCTTAGGAGAAATGCCGCACACTTTGGCACGCTCTTCTTCATCATGCAAATCCCTAAGTTCATAAGGGGCCCATTCGCAGAGAATGTCTAATAGGCCGGGTTGTCCGACCCGCCAATGGGAACCCATTGGCGGGTAAAAAAACTGTCCCGTAAAGGGATGTTGGATTCCGTACACCATACCTTGATGACTGGCTCCTCCAGCTGCGGCCGGGTCGCCCGATGACCACAGCAAGCTGTCGCCATCGGGCGACCCATAACTTGCGTTCATAGCCTCTGTTCTGGGCAAACGTTGCGGAATCCAGCCAGATACCCTACAATAAACAAGGATATGCTCAGCTACAGTGGGGATTCCTTTCGAATCATTTCTAGGTGAATAGGTTTTCTGCCAGATTACATCCCCAACAAAGCAAGACGCACCAAACACCTCGTCACAGATGGCGCGGAGGTTCATGGACTCGTTGTCGTCAATGCTAATGAAGATGGCACCGTCATCACTCAGCAAATCCCTAGCCAACAACAACCTCGGATACATCATCGAGCACCAGTCGGAATGGAAGCGACCATTGGACTCGGGGTTGGCTACCAGGCGGCCACCCTCCTCGTTGTAGTCGCCGCTCTGAGCATCGTATTCTGCACGCGTCTGGGAAAAGTCATCGTCATAGACGAAGTCGTGACCCGTGTTGTACGGCGGATCGATATAGATCAACTTCACTTTGCCAGCGTAGGTCTCGCGCATGATCTTGAGCGCCTCGAGGTTGTCTCCCTCGATGTAGAGGTTCTCCGTCGTATCCCAACCCTTGGACTTCTCGGGACAGGGACGCATAGTCTTTTTGATGGGACGACGCGCCTCGAGCTTTGCCTCGCGCTTGCCGGGCCAGGTGAACTGGTAGCGCTCACGCGGGCCGTCGACCACCTCGCCGGAGAGGTCATCGCGAAGGGCGTCAAAGTCAACGGCAAGTGTGACGTTGCCGTCTGCGCCCATAGCCTCGGTAACCGCATCGGGGAAGAGTGCGGCGATCTTGGCGATGTTCTCTTGCGTGAGATCGGGGGTCTCCTGACTTATCTTATCCATGACTGCCATTCCTCCTCAAGCCGTCTAAGCTCGGCCTGCTTCTTTTTCATCAGTGCAAATAACTCGTTTTTTCGAGCAATCTGGCGTTCCCTACGGGCTTTGGCATCAAGCGCAGCCACCTCCGCGCGAAGCCCGTTTATTGTCTCACGGCGCTCGATTCTCGCCCAGACGTTGTGACCATCAAATTCTCCTAGTGCAACCTGAGCAAGGATAGAATCCCATACCGTATCGAGATCGAAACCATTCAAATCAAGATGCTCAACATCCTGCGTCTCCAGCAAGCGGCCCTTCTCACAAATCGAGACAACGCCAGACCTGCCATCGACAACCACAGCCTTATTGGGCGTCGCCCCGCTCACCAAGCGCACGGCACTCTCGGGAACCCGTTCGCCCTTAGGGTCGATTTTTAATACGAGGATCTCGTGTACCGTTTTGCCGTCCGCGATATTTGCCGTCGTTGGTTTTATGGAATTCGCAACGGTAATTGCCGCTACGCCTGCCGTAAGATCGCACCGAGTAGCAGCATCGACGCTCATATGGCGATAAAAGGCCTCTTTTGGCAGGCGCCTGCCCACCTCGGTTGTTGTCGGGAGCCCTAGCACGGCCTTCTCACCACCAAAAAGCACACGAGCTCAAAGTCATCGATGCCCTCGATGTCGTTTTCCAAAAAGCTTGTCGTTCCGCCACTAAAGAAGCTATCGATATCGGACTCGTTTTTACCCTCGACAATCGAGCCAATCGCACTTGCCAGCAAATCTGTCTGAGCGGTCATATCGCGTCCGTCGTCGGTCTGGGCATTGTAGGCGCGGCACAGGTCCTCAAGCGGCGCTTTAACGCCTCGGCAGATTCGCCTCATCTCGTCCAAGATATCCTTGGGCATAGCATAGCCATGCAGAATCGACCCGTCCTCGCCAACGTACACCAGATAGAAGGGATGAATAGGGTTGCCAGAAAGACGATCGATATTGCCGCTCGCGTTGCGCAGCACAAATATCGTGCCTGGCTCTTCGCCGGCAGCGACCGCCTCGATGCCGTACGGGATGTTCTCGATCTCGGGATGTTCCTTCCGATACTCGACCAAGTCCATACGGAAGTCGTTGAGACCGAGGTCGGTGATGGAGATGCCGCCCTGGGCGTCTTCCAGGTCGACAACCTCGTCCTTCATGCGCTCAAGCTGCTGGCGGCGATACTCCAAGTCGCCTTTCTCGCCCTCGTTGATATAGTCGTCGTCGCCTGTTGAGGCCATCACCAGCGCATGCATCTTGTTCTCAACACGCGCCTTAAGGTTGATGTATTCGTCAAGCTCGACGTCTGGCCAGAAGTTGATGAGTTGGATACAAGCGTTTTTGGAACCGATACGGTCAACGCGGCCAAAGCGTTGCACGATGCGCACTGGGTTCCAGTGGATGTCGTAGTTGATAACGCAGTCGCAGTCTTGAAGGTTCTGACCCTCTGAGATGCAGTCGGTTGCAATCAACACGTCGATGTCCTTGCCCTTAAGGCGCGGATACGCGACGTCGCGGTCCTTGGACACGGGACTAAAGCAGGTGATGACCTCGTTCATGTCATTGCGAACGCCCTCAATCGAACAGCGGGCGCTCTGCGACCCGCCGGCAACCTCTGCCACCTCGAGCCCAAAGCAGTCCTCGATGTAGGCGCCGATGTTCTCGTAAAGGTAATCCGCTGTATCGGCAAATGCGGTAAAGATTAGCAGCTTCTTATTGCCCGGGTTTAAGGGGTTCTCAATTTTATCTGCGATAACACGCTTGAGCTCGGCGAGCTTAGCATCTCGTTCGGCATCGATAGGAGCAATGAGCTGACGGATGCCCTCAAGTGCCTCGAGATCCTGGAGCATATCGCGTTCCCAGCTGACCCAGTCCATGTCCCTGAGCGAGAACCTGCTCTTGGTGCCGACCGTAAAGTCGGTATCCCCCTCCTCATACTCGAATGACTCGACGCCCTCGACCGACACACCAGACATACCATCACGATATGCATCGATGGCGCTCAGATTGCGCTCGATGACCTCCATGATCTTGACCAATGTGATTCCAAAGGCGTAAACAGAGCTCTCCAGACGCTTGAGCAGAATAGACGACATAAGCCGAACCATGCCCTGCTCTCGACCGCTGGTAGGAGGACGCCCATGCTCATCGGCATACTTGGGGACCGCGCTGGGATGAAGATAAACCGTTGGTAAATAGACCGCGAGCGTAAGAGAGGCAAGCGTCTCTGCAATCTGCGAATATGTGCCCGCCTCCTCCGAGGCAGACAAGCTCGGGCGCAGCGATATCGGCTTGAGTCTTTTGGGAAACGGTCCAATCGCGGATACGTCGTAGTAGCGCTGCACATGTCTGCGCGAACGAGCCACCGTAACTCGGTCGAGAATCTGGAAGAAATTGAAGTCGAGCCGCTCCGTCAACGCAGCCGTAGTTCTTTTGGCCGCCGGCAATTCCGACCAAACGCGAAATGCGCCCTGCGCGTCACGGAAGACCAAATCGACCGGTTTATCAAGTCCGAGTTTTCTAGACCATGCGTCGGGATCACCCTGATAGGCGAGCTTGAGCTGGTTATGCAGATCGCGAAACCTGTTGTTTACCGGAGTAGCCGAAAGCATCAAAACCTTCGTCTCGACTCCGTCCTCAATAACCTTGTTCAGAAGCCTCTCAAAACGATTGCCCTGAGCCTCGTCCTCAACCTTGGATGAGGAATCTGCACCGTTGCGGAAGTTATGGGACTCATCAATGACGACAAGGTCGTAGGCACCCCAGTTGAACTTCTCAAGGTCGTTTCCCTCTACCGTCTTTCCCCTGTCACGGGATAGGTCGGTATGGTAGAGCACGTCGTAGCGCAAACGATCGGCAGCAATTGGGTTGTTGATGTAGTTCTTTTTATACGTGAGCCAGTTATCGGAAAGGCGCTTGGGGCAAAGCACGAGCACGTTGCGGTTAAGTAGTTCGTAGTACTTAACAACAGCCAGAGCGGTGAACGTCTTGCCCAGGCCAACACTGTCCGCAAGAATGCAGCCGTTGTAAGTCTGGAGTTTGTTGATGATAGCAAGGGCGGCATCTTTCTGGAAATCGTAAAGCAGGTTCCAGACCTTGCTTTCCTTGAATCCAGTCCCTTCTTTTGCAAGGTCATCGACCGAAACGTCTTCGAGGAACTCACTGAAAATCTGGTAGAGCGCCGCATAGTAGATAAGCTCGGGCGGGTTTTCTCGGTACATAGTGGTAATGGAATCAATGACTGTTTGCGTAACGTCTTCAAGCTCATCGGAATCCCAGGCTGCGTTGAATTGTTGCAGATACGCCTGCGTCATTGGAGCGGGAATCGTCATGGTCATCGTCAGTTGCTTGCTAGGAGTGGTACCAAGGGCGGAAGTCGTAAGACCCTCGATAGGCTGCATCGCCGACGGCTCCGAACCATCGACGACAAGATATCCGCCGGTCGCTCGGCCCGAGTCCTTGTAAGAGCGGAATTCGCCCTTGTTCTTAATCCACTCGGCGCATTCGCGAGCAATTGCCTTTTGCTTCAACTCGTTTTTAAGCTTGATTTCCAAATCGGTACCGCCAACGCTTTTCTCGCGTCCCGCACGAGGGATGAAGTACTCACGTTGCTCCTTTGCAGCCCGTTTTGTAAGAAATGTTGGCTCGGTATAGATAAAGCGGAAGGAGTCGCAATTGTTCAGCTGCTTTTTGAGTTCTCCATAGCCGTAAATTGAAAACAAAGCCGCAGCGACTGAAACGCGATCACCCTTGCCGATAGCATTAACAAGACCGTCTTTAACAATACGGGTCCTGTTATCGAAAAACTCTGGTTGCATCCGTTATCGCCCATCCTTTGACAAGTACTCGATGAGGCTCATCTTGAGCAAGGCAGTGAAGCTCACGCCGTTGAGCTCGGCGGCTTCTTTGGCGGCATCGCGCATGTTTTTGGGGATGCGAACCGTGACGGCAACGTTTTTACCATCGACTAGGAATGCCTGCATCTCGCTTCGAGTAGCATGGCCGTCGATCAGGTCTGCATACTTCATGGGAGCCTCCGCCCGCTTGCACAGTGCAATACAACGATATGCTTGGCAGTGTATCAGAGTTGGCATGCACGGGGCACACCCCATGCGGGGTTAACGGTATGGGGCAATGTTGGGTTTCGTTATACAAATTGGCGCAAGCGCGTCGCGAGACGTATGACTTCGCGTCCCAAGTCGAGGATTATTGAAAGCGAAGTGCTCTACCAGGTGATAGAACAACTCGGCACGACTCTTAACTTGCAATCCTCATATGTTGCTCGACGTGTTTAATTGCTAGCTGGGTTTTCGCCTCGATCGCAAACGAGGGAGCCATGCAGCTTACTTGCATGGCTCCCCCATCTTTTGGCGCAAGGGCTTCCTCAGCGAAAGCTCACTTAGGCCCACCTAGGAGATGCTCGGCCCCTTGCCTTTGCAGGTGCAGCCGTACACAACGTCACCGGGGCGCTCGACCGTTTGCTTGCCGCATGCGCGACACTTCACGAGTAGCAAGTCGTCTCCCGGCAGCTTTCCAGAGATAAGATCAATCAGCTCGTAACCGTTTTCCTCCGCAAGATCACGCGCCTGGGAAAGACGCAGGGCGGTTCGCTCGTCCATCACACCCTGTTTGACCAGATCGTTATAGTCATAACCCTGGGAGAGCAACGACTGGATTGCCTCGTCTCGCAAAACGCGGCAATCGGCATACCAGTCCGTCCAATAGCATGCGCGGCAGACCTTCTCGGCGATATCGTTCTTATCCAAGACGTATTTCAAACGATAATGGGCTTGCGTCCCACACGTCTTACAACGTGTAAACAGATATTGGCTCTTTAGGTATTTGCCTTTCTCGTTATAGGGCTGCGCAAGCTCGAGCCCCGCCTCGTCAAGGATTGAATCGAGCTCCTCATTCGATAGCTTCATTGCTCTACCTCCTACCTAGGCTTCACCGTGAATTCACGGTGGCACGACCTGCAGATCATCTTGTTCTTGCCAGGGTTTTTGAAGCCGCCGAGCGCACCCACCCAGGCGCTACCCGAGAGAGCGGCAAATACAAACGCGCGTCCAACCGAGTATGGCTTGCGTGTGGTCCCCAGCTGGACAACGTCCTCGGAGTCGCAATACGGGCACATGAGGCCAGCCCTCTTCATGCGCTTCTTGTATTCCTCCTCGCGCCACGCTTTCGCCTGGGCCTCGTACTCGATGCGCCTTCTTTCGCGCTCGAGCTCCTTTTGCTGGAGCTCCTCGGCAGTAGGCACTGTCTTAAATGCCTGACCCACAACGTAGAGGACGATGCCGGAGACGAGCCAAAACGCGGCGCTCGCATAGTCATTGTGCATCACGCAGACAAACGCCATGATCGGCGAGGCAAGGAGGGCTACCGCGAGCAGCAGCCGGAATGCCGCGCCCAAAAGTCCGCCGATAAGAATGGCAAAGTACTCCGCGGCGCCCTTAAGGCCAAAGCTCGCGATGGTTAACAGGATGAACCCCAGCAGCGGCACGCCAAGGCCCAGACCTATGTACGTAGGGGTATTGACCCTATAGGAAGCGATTGGCCCGCTATATGCATGGGTGAACACCGCAAAGAGGAGGAAACCGGATCCCGCAACGAGCGAAAGCCCAAAGATTATTGCAGCCACTTGCTCAAACAAGCTTTTCTTATTCTTCACGGTACATCCCTTGCCTAGGTGACGCCTTGATTCTAGTCCTTCGCGCAGACACGATCCGTAAGTTCATGCAGGACGGGCACGGGCGGCGTGTCCGGACGGAACGTTACTGTTTAGAGGGGTTATGATACGTTTCAACGGGTCAACGAGAACGGACAACGCCATGGCAAGCGACAAGAAGAACAATCCCAGCGCTCGCAAGCGGATGCTATTTGCAGTCGTTGCCCTTATGGTTATCGCGCTCGATATCTGGTGGATTACCGGCGGACAAAGTCGCGACATCCTTTCCCCGCAGCCCGCCGCAGAGGCCCAACCAGAACGCAAGATGTATGTTGAGCTGTGCGGCCCCCTCTCCGGAGACATGGAATGGGGCATTACCTTGCGTCCGGAGGTTTACAACTTTCCACAAGGGGCCATCGAATCCCGATTCTGGGAGATTTCGCGCGACCAAGGTGCCACGTGGCAGCCTTGGGATTGCGAGCCCGATGAACTCACGCAGTGGGTAATCGCATCAAAAGAAACCGTTGGATGCTTGATTCGTGTAACTGAGTATGCCGTGCTGGAGGACGGTTCGGGCGTTTCGTGCACAAGCGCACCGTTTGGCCCCATCGAGGAGCAGCGAGGATTTAGCCTGCAAAGCACGACCGCGCAAGGCAACGAAGAGGCTGCTTCGTCCAGCGACAGCGTACCTGCCGAGCCTATGGTCTACGTTTGCGAGAGTGCAGGAAACGCCTACTATCATAGCTACGATTGCGACGAGCTGAGCCTGCTTCGCCAGCGTGGCTACTCCACCAGCGAAATGTCGTTGAGCGAGGCGCGCAAACTGTTCCAACCGTGCCCCGTCTGTCAAGGGTAGTTTCTGCAAGCGAGATTCTATGCAGTGCAAGTAGTTGCCCAGCGTTTGTGGCCATCTCCCCCGCCGCTCATAGCCCATCTTCAACCGTGCCACTCAATCTGAGTATATTTCACCCTCGTAGGTGGCATATGGCTATCAAACGATTTTAATGCGAGGGGACTATGACCAAATCAACGCAACCAAGTCACATCATCATCTGCGATGCGTCGGCCTTTCGCGCCTTGCGCTGCGAGCGTCGCCGATACCAAGGCCTTGGTTGGACGCCCCTAAGTTCTCGTGAGATTCAGCTCGCCGTTTCCTGTAGCAGCGCCAACACCGATTGCATCGATTATGACCTTTTGGAGCAGTTGGGCATCTGGAGCCCCGGCGAAGAGTTGCATCTGTTGGTCAATAGTCAAACCAAAAGAAGGCACACTGGCTCCATATCGATGCACGTCCTATCAAAACCGCTCCCCACGGGATCGCTATACAATATTGCGCCGGGAATCGACATCCTCTCCCCGACCATGATTTCCGCCCTATATGCAAGCTGCCACTCATTTGGAGAGGCGTACGCATTCTTCGAAGAACTGTGCGGCGAAATCACCCTTGCAGAACCGGGCTATAAGGAATGGCTCACAGATTCCGATCCAGAAGACATCTCAAACGGGGAATCAGAAGACACATCTAGCGAATCAATATCGATTCCAAAAACACGATACTTCAAATGTGAAGCAACGCTCACTCCCAGCGAGCTTAACAACTGGCTTAAAAGAATCCATTGGTGTCCAGGGTTAAATAAGGCACGTACCATAGCACCTTATGTTTTGGGCAAAGCGCGCTCTCCTATGGAAATCATGATGTTCGGAATGTTCTGCCTGCCAATGTCGCGTGGAGGATTTGCCTGTAAAGACGGAATCTCCAACCATCGGATTGACTTCAATGAAGAGGCAACTACGGTATCAGGCATGCCTTATGCAATTGGCGACCTTGTGTTTCCCGCCAGCGGTGAAATTCTGGAATATAAGGGTCACCCTCACGACTCAAAGGAATCGCGAATCAGAGATGAAAAGCGTGAAGCCGGATTGAGCGCAATGGGATTCAGAGTCACATCTATCAACAACGAGCAGATAAAAGATGCCGCCGCACTTGAGGCTATAGCTAAGCGACTCTATCGTCAGTCTGGATTACGGTTTCGCTACTACATTGATGCTTACCAAACCAAGCAATATCAACTCATGCGCGAGCTAACTGCTTGGATGCGGGGTAAAAATGAATAAAACCATAATGAAAATGTATACTTCAAACTCGCTGCTCGCAAACGTCATTCCTGACGGACATAAATATACGATACCGTGCAATGTACAATTTATGTTTTGGTGGAATATTTGAAATATGTACGATGCGAAATAACGCATTAAGCTCAAAACAGCTCGGAGGAGACCCAAACGCACGCAAATTGATTCAAGCAATTCGACAAATCGCTACGAATCGCTTTATGCATGAAATTCAAGGTCTTTTCGCAGCAAGAATAAGCGGGCAATCGTACATTTTTTAGTTTTTTCACCAAGACAAACCCTCGCGCCTGCTGGACAGATGCAAAAGCGATAAAAGAGCACTCACAAGACAACCGGAAGCAGCCACGACAGATCCACCTGGTAAAAAGAATGGCTCTTCCCGCGCAGCGGGAAGAGCCATTCCAAACTAACTGTGAAGCAGCGACTAGCAAACGCCCTGTGCGAGCATGGCGTCGGCAACCTTCTCGAAGCCGGCGATGTTTGCACCCATAACGAAGTTGCCGTCATGGCCATACTTCTTGGCGGTGTCGTCCACGTTATGGAACATGCCGCGCATAAGCTGCTCGAGCTTGCCGTCGACCTCCTCGAAGGTCCAGGAAAGATGCTCGGCGTTCTGGCTCATCTCCAGGCCGGACACGAGCACGCCACCTGCATTGGCAGCCTTACCAGGCATAAAGGCAACGCCGTTGGCCTGGAAGTACTCGGTGGCATCGATCGTGGTGGGCATGTTTGCGCCCTCGCCCACAACCTTGCAGCCGTTAGCAACCAGAGCCTTGGCATCCTCGAGGAGCAGGGTATTCTCGCGAGCGCAAGGCAGCGCAATATCGCAGGGAAGCTGCCACACGCCGCGGCCGTCGCCCTCGTGCCACACAGCGTTCGGACGCTCATCAACGTACATAGCAAGGCTTACACCCTTGTCATGACCGGAGCGCTTCTTGTTGTAGATACCCTCGAGCACGGTGTAGTCAATGCCATCGGGATCCTCGACCCAGCCCTTGGTGTCAGAGCAGGCCAAAACCTTACCGCCCAGCTGGGCAACCTTCTGGACAGCATAGATAGCAACGTTACCAGAGCCGTGAACAACAACATTCTTGCCCTCAAAAGAGTCGTTGTTGCTCTTAAGGTACTCGTCAACGAAGTACACCAGGCCGTAGCCGGTGGCCTCGGTGCGAGCAAGCGAGCCACCAAAGCTCAGGCCTTTGCCCGTAAGAACGCCGGTCCACTCGTTGCGCAGGCGCTTGTACTGACCAAACAGGTAAGCGACCTCGCGACCGCCAACGCCCAGATCGCCGGCGGGAACGTCGGTGTTGGGACCGATGTGGCGATACAGCTCGGTCATGAAAGACTGACAGAAATGCATGATCTCGTTATTGGACTTGCCCTTGGGGTCAAAGTCGGAGCCGCCCTTACCGCCGCCCATGGGAAGGGTGGTCAGAGAGTTCTTAAGAATCTGCTCGAGGCCCAGGAACTTGAGCATGCCCAGCGTGACGGTGGGGTTAAAGCGCAAACCGCCCTTGTAGGGTCCAATAGCGGAGTTGAACTCGACGCGGTAACCACGATTGACCTGGACCTTGCCGGAGTCGTCAACCCAGGGAACGCGGAACATCACGATGCGCTCGGGCTCGACAAGACGCTCGAGAATGGCAGCCTCCTCGTACTCGGGGTGAGCATCGAGAGCGGGCTGAAGGGTGCCCAAAATCTCAGTAGCAGCCTGGATGAACTCGGTCTGCTCCGGGTAACGAGCTTTGAGGTCCTCGAGGACCGTCTGGGTGTAGCTCATGTAAGCCTCCAAAGTTGATGTTAAAAGCCTGAGCTATCATACGACGAGGTTTCGAATCCGTAACAAACAAGATGGGTACGTTTTCTCATTGTTAACAAATCCGCTGGTAAACGGCGTGTTTCTCTCTGTTAATGTCTTGTTTCGTTTCCTGCGTGTTACAGGATGCTGAAGGCCATTGGGAGCATGTGTGCCACGGATGTGGTGTCACACCCGGATCATGATCAAAGCGACAGCTTTTGGCACGAGCATTTGACATGAGCTCGCTTTAAAAACAAAACAACCGAAGCTAATCCGCGTTTGTTACGCCCCAGCGTTACATAAAAAACAGGTCAGAAGCATTAACACTTCTGACCTGCAAATTTACTGGAGCGGGCGACGGGAATCGAACCCGCGTCATCAGCTTGGAAGGCTGGGGTTCTACCATTGAACTACGCCCGCAAGAATATGGTCGGGACGACAGGATTCGAACCTGCGACATCCTGCTCCCAAAGCAGGCGCGCTACCAAACTGCGCCACGTCCCGAAGAACCTAGGCAGCTCGGGTCGATTAGACCCTGCTTGTCCCAAGGCTTTTGAATTCTAATATATCGCGCAATATCTGGCAACGGGCAAAAGGATTTCACCCACGCAAACACCAAAAAGCTCAGACGCCTATAATGCAAACGTTCACCCCATCACAGCAAACGCGCAGGAACGAGCATCATGGCATCCAACGACACCTCAGAACACGCCAGCGAGCACGCCCACTCGACGGGCGCATCCCTCAGGCACGACATCCGAGTGGGCAAGGGCATCGCATCGCGCATCGCCTCCAAAGACGGCATGCGCGACCTTCACAACATGAAGGCAAGCTTGCGCCTGCTATTGCTCGTGCTGCTCGTCTCCGCCCTTATGGGTGTCGCTGCCTGGGCGTTCCTGACCTCGCTCGACGTTGTTACCGAGCAGCGCGAATCGCACCTGTGGCTCTTTGCCCTACTGCCCGTCGTAAGCGTCGCCACCGCTTGGGTCTACCGTACCCACGGCCTGCGCGCCGCGCGCGGCAACAACCTCGTGATCGACAGTTCCCTTACCGGAACGCCCATCCACGCGCGCATGGCGGGCCTCACCTTTGTGTGCTCCGTCGCCACGCACCTGGCAGGCGGATCTGCCGGCCGCGAGGGAACGGCTGTGCAGATCGGCGGCACCATCGCAAGTAACGTGGCGCAGCTCTTTAAGCTCTCGGGCCGCGATCGTAAAGACCTTATGCTTGCAGGTATCTCTGCAGCCTTTGGCGGCGTTTTTGGCACGCCGCTCGCAGGCGCCTTCTTTGGCATGGAGATGTGCACCATGGGCAAGCTCACGTACAGTGCAGGCATGTACTGTCTTGTCGCCTCCTTTGCAGGCGACGGCATGGCGCGCCTGCTGGGCACGCAGCACTCCTTCCAGTCCATTGCCCACGTCCCCGCCATGACGCCTACCACCGTTGCCCTCGTCCTTGTTTGCGCAGTTGCGTTTGGACTGGCAGCTCGCCTGTTCTCGTTCTCCATCCGCGTGGTCAAGAAGTTTTGGGGACACCGCGTGCACAGCTATCTTCTGGCAGCGCTGCTCTCCTCGCTCATCCTCATGGGCACATACATGATCTTTGGCCTCCAGCGCTACGGCGGACTTTCGGAATGGATGGTCGCTTCGGGCTTTAAAGGGCAAACAACTTGGTACGACCCTGCCCTCAAGTTGCTCTGCACCGCGCTCACTCTGGGCGCCGGCTACCAGGGCGGCGAGGTCACTCCCCTGTTTGGCATCGGCGCCTCGCTTGGCGGATGGATTGCCACCATCACCGGAAGCGACCCGAGCTTCATGGCAGCGCTTGGCCTCCTGGGCGTCTTTGGAGCCGCACTCAACGTCCCCATCACCACCATCATGCTCGGCATTGACATGTTCAGCGGCAAGGCAGCCGCTTACTTTGTGATCGTCGCGTTTGTGAGCTACCTCGTTGCGGGCCATCGCGGCGTATACCCGGCGCAGCGCATCGTCACGCCCAAACGTCGTTCCCTCGAGTTTGACGAGGGCGATACCGTGGAGCATGCCATCGAGCGCCACCACGAGGTTGTCATCGAAGGCGAGTCGGCAAGCACCGCCAGACACGACAACAAGTAACGCACGCGTTTGCGCTCACCGGGTTCCCATAGCATTAATGGCCCATCTGCCCCATACTTGTGCAGATGGACATTGCGCGGAAAGGACCAAAGGGAATGCAGCTTCGAGATAGCGGCTCGTTGGGAAAGACGCTCATCATCGCCAACCCCACCGCTCAGTCGGGAGCCGCACGCGGCGTAGCCGAGCGTATGCAGCGCTTCTGCGCGCTCTACTCGCATGAAACCGACGCGTTCTCGCTCGTCTGCACAGAACATGCAGGCCACGCCACGCAGCTCGCCCGCGAGGCCAAAGGCTTCGACACCGTACTCGCCTTGGGCGGAGACGGCGTAGTCCACGAGGTTGCTTGCGGGCTTATGCAAATCGATGCCGCTTCGCGCCCCCGCCTGGGCGTGGTGCCCGTGGGATCGGGCAACGATTACGCACGCACCCTAGGCATCCCTGCGGACCAAGTGTCTTCCATCGAGCAGATCTTTGACTACAAGCCCGTCCACATGGACGTGGGCAAGATCGAGTATGTTCCCGCCCAGGCGGAGGCTGCGGACGATGCCCTGCGTACGGAGTTTTTTGTCGAGACGTTCTCCTTTGGTCTCGACGCGGCAATCGCCATCGACACCGTGGAACGCCGCCGACGCACGGGTCTTACCGGCGGCGCGCTCTATACGGCAAGCGGACTTGACGTCTTTGGCAGGCGTTTTCGCACCTATCCAACGAATGTACAGGTAGATGATGCCAATCTCGGTCGCTTGCGTTCGCTGATCTTTGCGGTGCAGATCGGCCCCACGTATGGCTCGGGCTTTAAGGTTTGCCCCGACGCAGACCCCACGGACGGCCTCTTCGACATCTGCTATTCCGCAGGGTCGATTCCTCGCGGCGTGGCACTGCCCTTGTTTTTGCGCGCCAAGAACGGCGGCCATGTGAAATCGAGGCTCATCCACCTACTGCGCGGCGAGCGCTTGGTTCTTGATTTTGAGGACGACGACTACCCTATCCAGGCCGATGGCGAGCAAATCCGCGCACGCAAGGCAACTGTCACCGTCCTGCCCGGAGTCCTCACTGTGCTGAAGCCCCGGCAGAATGTGACAAAATAAATCTGTCTTGTTGCCGTCACAGTCTTGTTGCTGTCACAAGGGTTAAACCCCTGTTGAGCTGCGATTTAAGCGGAATGTGACAAAATAAACCTGTCGACTTTTTGGCACATTATTCGTCGCCTGTGATGCGGCGGCGTGTTGCTTTGAGGTCGGAGCGCATGCGTTTGTCCTTGAGGCGACGACGTCGCTGAGAAGCCGGGACCTTGGTAGCGTGGCGCACCTTGGGCGGCACGGCACGACGGCGGAACTCCTCTTGGAGCTTGCGAACGCACGATGCGCGATTTTGAAACTGGCTGCGGCTCTCGCGCGCGGTGACTACAATCCCCGTGGGAAGATGACGCATGCGCACGGCTGAATCGGTGGTGTTCACGCCCTGCCCGCCTGGACCGGTAGCGCGAAAGACGTCCACCTCGCAGTCGCGGGCAATCTCAGCCGCCGTTTGTTGCGCAAACGCGGCGTACTCTCGATATGTCAGGCGTTGTTCCTCCATGTCCCCAAGACTAGCACGCTAGCGACGAGCGCGAGCCGCACGCACCAGACACAGGACAAAACCCACGGCCACAAGGGCGGCCACACTCATGAGGGCCCAGCGGTAGCCGTAGAAGAAGATATCCGGCCGGCCTGCCACATAGCCCGCGACCGGCCTGCCCGCGGCCTCGCCCATCTTGCCGTAGAGAATCGCCATGCCGCCCGAGATTCCCAGAGCCATGCCCATGTTCTGCGAAAGGGCAGATAGACTTCCCACAAAACCGAGAGCGTCCAGCGGAGCCGCGCTCATGAACAGGGAATTATTGGGCGACTGGAACGTCGAAGTGCCCAAAGACATCAGCGCCACAGCGCCGACAATCACCGGAAGCGAACTGTGCTCGTTGAGCAACCCCACCGCAGCAAGGCCAACGGAGTAGATAAACAGGCCCACACAGGTAGGGATGTGCGACCCTACGCGGTCGGAAAGGGAGCCGGACAGCGGCCCCACCACGATGTTTACGAGCGGAATCACGGCGAAGAGAAAACCAGAGAGGCTGGGCGAGAAGCCGTGTGCATCCTGGAAATAAAACGGGAGGATGATCTCGCTCGCGCCGATGGCGATAAAGCTGATGAGCGTCGCGAGCACGTTGATGTTGAAGGTAAGGCTCTTGAAAACGCCCAAGCGCGCAAGCGGCTGCTCCGCGCGAAGCTCAATACGCACGAACAGCACCATGAGTAGCAGGCCGACCAGCAGCATACCTGAGATCTTGAGTGAAGCCCCCTCACCCATAAAGGTGATGGAGCACAGCAGCAAAACCAACGCCGGCACGAGCGCGCAGGCACCAGCCAGATCGAATGTGATGTCGCGGCGGTCGGGGCGCACATGCGGCAGCGTCTTGAGACCTGCGACAAAGGACACGACGCCCACAGGCACGTTGATAAGAAAGATGTACTCCCACGGCAAAGACGATACGATCACACCGCCCAGCACGGGGCCGCACATCATGCCCAGGGCCACAAAGCTCGCGAGCAAACCCAGCGCGCGCCCGCGCTCCTTGGCGGGAAACGACTCGGTGATGATACCCATGTTGTTTGCCATGGCCGCTGCAGCGCCGATGCCCTGTGCGCAGCGCGAGACCAACAGCATCGCAAACGTATGCGAAAGGCCGCACAAAAGCGACCCGATCGTAAAGAGCGCGACGCCCGCCTGGAAGAGCCAGACTTTGCCAAGCATATCGCCCAGGCGCCCAAAGATGAGCATCGAGGCGCAAATGGCCACGAGGTAAACTGTGGAAACCCACTGGATATCGGCCAGGCTCACGGCAAGGGCCTTTTGCATCACGGGCAGTGCCACGTTGACGATGCTCGAATCGAGCGTGGACATGAACGTCATAACAAGCACGGTAAAGAGAATCGCCCATTTGTTCTTGCCATGGGTATCGCCCTCAAGGGCAATGCGGCGGCGCTCCTCGGCAGAAGGGCCGCACATGGGCGAATTCGCGACGCTATTGCAATCATCCTTTGCGGGAGTCGTGTTCAAACGCTCGTTATCCATCGTTCTCTATCCCCTATCGATCAGCGGTCGCACGCAACGGCCGCGAGCACACAAAAAGGCGGGTCCCTCACTCATAGCAGCATGAGCTGGGAACCCGCCTTTGGTTCATTGCCATCTTTTGTACCATGAATCCTGTGACTTCACAAAAAGTAACGAAGAGCTCGCTGAGGAGCCCCACCCAGACTGTGCGCCAGCCGGCAAACCCGTCGAGAAAACCCACAGTCCGGCCCACATCACCTGGGCGGGTGCGCCAACCAACGCCGACGCTCCACGGGAAGCATCCCATGGCCTCGCCCGCACTACCTAGGCACCCGAGTCAACCAGTGTCGCCGACCCGCCGGAAGCATCCCGTGGTCCATCCGCGCTGCCTGGGCACGCATGTCAGCCAACGCCGACCTCAACGCACGCCCGGCGCGCCCGACATCACCTGATAGAAAACTGACATAACCATGATGGTTACAGACTTGTCAGCCACCCATAAAGAGACACGAGTTGCGGTAAACTTTCTTTCGTCTATCAATACCTAACACACTGCGAGGAATACCATGCTCAGGGTTGGACTTCTTACCAGCGGCGGCGACTGCCAGGCGCTGAACGCCACCATGCGAGGAATCGTCAAGACACTCACTAACTGCTCCCCAGAGCCCGTTGAGTTCTATGGCTTTGAGGATGGTTATCAAGGCCTCATCTACAGCCGTTTTCGCGTTATGACGTCTGCAGACTTCAGCGGCATCCTTACGCGCGGCGGCACCATCCTGGGCACGAGCCGCACTCCGTTCAAGCTGCTGGACACGCCCGAGGCCGACGGCGTGGAAAAGGTTCCCGCCATGGTACACACCTACCATAAGCTCAAGCTCGACTGCCTGTTCATGCTGGGCGGCAACGGATCCACCAAGACGGCGAACCGCCTGCGCGAAGAGGGCCTGAACGTCATCGCCCTGCCCAAGACCATCGATAACGACACCTGGGGCACCGACATGACCTTTGGCTTCACGAGCGCAGTCGAGGTTGCCACCAAGTGCATCGACGACATCCACACCACCGCCTCGAGCCATGGCCGCGTCTTTGTGATCGAGATCATGGGCCATAAAGTTGGCTGGATTCCCCTCTACGCCGGTGTCGCAGGCGGCGCCGACATCATCTTGATCCCCGAGATTCCCTACGACCTCAAGGCCGTTGAGCGCAGCATCGAGCAGCGCATCAATAACGGCGGCCGCTTTGCCATCGTCGTGGTGGCCGAGGGCGCCATCTCCAAGGAAGACGCAGCCCTGCCCAAGAAGGAGTACAAGAAGAAGGTTGCCGCCCGCACCTCGCCCTCCATTGCCTACGACCTCGCGGCAGATATCGAGCGCGTTACCGGACGCGAGACCCGCGTTGCCATCCCTGGTCACACCCAACGCGGCGGCGAACCCGATGCTCAAGACCGCGTTTTTGCCACCCAGTGCGGCGTCGAAGCCGCTCGTGGCTGCCTTGAGGGCGAGTTTGGCTTCATGGTTGCCCAGCGCGATGGAAAAATGTGCCGAGTCCCGCTTGCGGAAGTCGCCGGCAAACTAAAATACGTTGATCCCGAGAGCGATTTGGTGCGCGAAGCAAAAATGCTCGGCATCAGCTTTGGTGACGAACAGGAGTAACAAACCATGGCAAACGAGAAAAAGGGCATTCTCGCCGAATTCCAAGAGTTTATCAGCCGCGGTAACGTGATGGACCTCGCCGTTGGCGTGATCATCGGCGGCGCGTTCACCGCGATCGTCAACTCTCTCGTGCAAAACGTCATCAATCCTTTCATCTCGTTTCTCACCGGCGGTAGCACCGAAGTCCCCGGCATGGCGATTTCCCTTGGCGGCAACGTTGTCGACTTCGGCGCATTCCTCGGCGCCGTCATCAACTTTCTGATCACCGCCGCGGCCGTCTTCGCTATCGTCAAGTCCCTCAACGCTCTTAACGACATGAAGGAGAAGGCGGCCCATAAGGTGGGGCTTGTCAAAGACGAGGAAGAAGAAAAGGCACCTGCCCCGCGCCTGTGCCCCTACTGCCGTCAGGAAATCCCCGAGGACGCAACGCGTTGCCCGCATTGCACCTCCAAGCTTGACGGCTATGAGAACGAGCTCGATGCCCGTCACCTCTGCTAAAGACAGTTCATCCTCAGTTCTTCAATAGCACAGCTGCAGCATCGGCGCGCGCTAGAGACCTCGCTCACCCAGCCAAAAGACGCAATCCGCGTACACATCCTGGCGAATGGGTTCATTGAGAATCTCATGGCGCGCGCCTTCGTATAACTTGAGATCAACGCGCTCAACACCCGCGTCCTGGTACTCCTTCACCGCAGCGCGCACACCCCGTCCGCAATCTCCCACGGGATCCTGGGCGCCGGCGATAAACAGCATGGGCAAACCCTTGGGCACACGTTGCGCCCCCTTGCTCGAGATGGCCTCTTTGACGAGCGTTGCCAGCGTGGCGTATGCGCCCACGCTGAACATCTGGCCACAACGCGGGTCGGCAATGTACTCATCGACCACAGCTTCATCAGTCGAGAGCCAATCGAGCGGCGTTCGCGCATCTTTCACGGCCTTGCTATACGCACCCGCGCCTAAAGAATCGGCAAGCTTGCTGCGATAGCGCTCGCCGTGCACGTGTGCGATCAACCCGGTAACGGCGCGCCCGCCCACCGCCATGAGCATAGGCTGCTGACCTGTGCCGCAAATCACCGCGGCATCGACACCAAAGGCATGGCGCGTAAGGTACACGCGCGTGACAAAGCTGCCCATCGAGTGCCCGAAAATCACGTATGGGATATGGGCATCCGGATAGGCAACCGCAAAGCCCTCCATCACACGGCAACGCAGCCCGTGCACGTCGGCAACGAGGATATCGGCGCCACCCTGCAGTGGCATATGGCCCAAGTCTTCCTCACAAGATACCGATTTTCCGTGTCCCACATGGTCGTTTGCGCATACGGCAAAACCCTGCGAACACAGATACGCAGCGAAGTCCGCATAACGTTCAACATGCTCAGACATGCCATGGACCAACTGGATCAAACCGCGCGGGGCGCGCAAACCATCGTGAACATCTTGAGGCTCCCACACCAGGGCGCGAATCGTAGAAGAACCATCGTGGCTGGGATAGCTGATGCTCGTGGTGACCATGGGCACTCCTTGCAAAAAGAAAGGGGAACAAGAGGTTCATGTCCCTCTTGTTCCCCATCGTGCCTACTGCAAGTCTTCCAGACGGCCGTGTTTCTCGTAGCGCGTGACGCGCGAGATCTTGTTATCGTCGTCCACAAAGACTACGTGCGGCTTCATCTGGGCAGCCTCTTGGTCATCCACCTGCGCGTAGCACATGATAATCACCTTATCGCCCACCTCGACGTAATGCGCGGCGGCGCCGTTGAGGCAGATCATACCGCTGCCCGGCTCGCCTGCGATCACGTAGGTCTCCAGACGCTTGCCGTTGTTCACATCGGCGACCTGGACCTTCTCGTACTCCAAAATGCCAGCAGCCTCCATCAGCTCGGAATCGATGGTAATCGAGCCAATGTAGTCGACCTCGGCCTGTTTAACCGTTGCGCGATGAATCTTGCCTTTGAGCATCGTGAGCATCATGCGAGAGATTCTCCCCTTGTTGCGTTGGTGTGATTGCGCTAACGTTGCGCCGCAATACGGTACAACACATTGGTCAAGAGCTGGTAGATCTGTCGATCATCTCCAGAAAGACAGCTCAGATGAGCCTCGATGGTCTGGGTATCCCCACGGGCGGCGGGTCCGGTAAGCGCCGCCGCGCAGCCATCGTGGGCCACATGCTCCGCGTTGCCCAAAAAGAGCGAAGCCAGGGCGTCCTCGGCGTCATCCTGGCTCAGCCCGCACGCAGCAAGCTGCGCGGCAGCCTCGTGATACAGGCCCACTACCAGGTTTGACGCCATAACGGCAGCGACGTGATAGCGCACCTTGTCCTTCGCGTCGATGCGCGCATGCTTGTTGCCCAACCCGTCAAGGATAGCCTCGAGCAGACAGACCGCCTCATCATCGCCCTCAAGCGAGAACCACGCGTGGCCAAGCTCTTGCCAACAGTGAAAGCGACTGCTCACCGCGTAGAGCGGGTGCATAGAGGCAACATGCGCGCCGGCATCGCGACATGCAGCAAGCGCCTCGGACGAGGTTGCCCCCGAGCAATGCACGACGCTCTTTCCCGCAAGGTCCACGCCGCAGCCGGCAAGCTCCTCCGCCACCTCACGGATGGCACCGTCTGGCACGGTCAAAAAGACAAGCTGGCTGTCGCGGGCAAGGTCTGCCAGCGAGTCATACGCAAACCCCTCGCAAAACTCCGCAGCCTCACGGGCATGCTCTGCCGACCTGCTCAAGAACCCCAGCTGCCTCAGCATCGGCTCTTGCTGCAAGTAACGCGCAAGCGAACAACCAACCTTGCCCGCCCCGACAAAACCAACAGGTGTAAGAATCACTACTCGGCCTTCGGATCGAAGATAAAGTTATCGATCAGGCGTGTCTTGCCAATGTAGACAGCCATGGCGCACAGAACAGGCTCGTTGCCGATTTTTTCGATCTGGACGATGTTCTCGAAGTCGACCATCTTCACGTAGTCGATCTTCGCGAGCGGTTCGGCCTCGATGATGGCCTTCATGGCGTCGAGCACGGTCGCGGCATCGCGCTCGCCGCCCTCGACCATCTTCTGTCCAGCGAATACGGCACGGGAAAGGCACAGGGCGGCCACGCGCTCCTCGGCCGAGAGGTACGTGTTACGCGAGCTCTTGGCCAGGTCGTCCTCCTCACGGATAATCGGGCAGCCCACGATCTGGATGCCAAAGTTCAGGTCGCGCACCATGCGGCGAATGACAGCGAGCTGTTGGGCATCCTTCTGGCCGAAGTAGGCGCGGTCGGGACACACGATGTTGAACAGCTTGGAGACGACGGTGCACACGCCACGGAAGTGAATCGGGCGCGTAAGGCCGCACAGCTCGTGCGTGAGCTCGTCCATGTTCACATACGTGCAGGCGTTGGGCGCATACATCTCGGACGGCTCGGGATGGAAGACGAGCGCGGCACCCGCCTCCTCACACAGCTTGCAATCGCGATCGAAGTCGCGCGGATAGCTCTCCAGGTCCTCGGTGGGGCCAAACTGCGTGGGGTTCACAAAGTCGGACACGACAACGCGATCGTTCTCGGACGCGGCACGCACGATCAGGCTCTTGTGGCCCTCGTGCAAAAAGCCCATGGTGGGAACAAGGCCAACAGTCAAGCCCTCGCGGCGCCATGCACGCACCTGCTCGCGAACCTCGGCGACGGTAGTTGCTGTTTGCATCATTTTCTCCTCAATGACAGTGACGACAGATGATGAACACGACCGCGCTACTTTGCGGCGCGGAGCTCTTCCATCACAGCGGGATCGATCTTGTAGCTCTCGGCGGCAGCGGGAAAATCTCCCGATTGGATAGCCTCGTCATAGTCATGATATGCCTGCTTTATAGCCTCGCCGACCTGCCCAAATTGGCGGACCATCTTGGGCTTGAAGCCGCCCGTCGTCATTCCGAGCATATCCTGCACCACGAGCACCTGGCCGTCCGTGCCGTTACCGGCACCGATGCCAATGGTGAAGCAGGAGGTCAGCTGTTCGGTCACATACGTTGCAAGGTCTGCCGGCACGCACTCGAGAACCATAGCAAAGGCACCTGCGGCCTCGATAGCCAGGGCGTCCTCAACAAGCTGCCTGGCAGCCTCAACGGACTTGCCCTGCACCTTAAAGCCGCCGAAAGCGTTGACGGATTGCGGCGTGAGTCCAATGTGGCCCACCACAGGGATGCCTGCCTGCACCATCGCGCGAATCTGCTCGCAAACGGTCACGCCGCCCTCAAGCTTGACGGCTTGGCAGCGACCCTCCTTCATAAGGCGTGCGGCATTGGCCACAGCGGTGGGAATATCGGTTTGATAGGAACCAAAAGGCATATCGCCCACCACAAAGGTATCGTTGCAGGCACGCGTAACGCAGCGCGTATGGTGGACCATATCGTCCATGGTCACGGGCAGGGTCGAATCGTAGCCCATCATGGTCATGCCCAAGGAATCGCCCACAAGGATCATGTCGATACCGGCTTCTTCGACCAGCGCCGCCATCGTGTAATCGTAGCTGGTCACCATGGTGACCTTGCCGCCCTCGTCAACCTTCTTCTTGAGCGTCAGAACGGTGTTCTTTGCCATATATGCTCCTTTTTACGGTCTCGGCGCGCGAGGGACAACCACGCGCGCCGAAGGCACCGAATATTCCGCTTTATTCTACTACGCAGGCCGATTCATACCCCGAAAGCATGGCAAGAACACGACACTCGCGCCTCGTGCACGACTTGCTTTTCTAGACAAGCGAAAGGGCGTGCTCAATATCGGCAATCAGGTCCTGCGAGGACTCGATACCGCAGGAAAGGCGCACCATATCGGGGCTGATGCCGCATGCCTCGAGCTCGGCATCGTTCATCTGGCGATGCGTAGCGTTTGCGGGATGCAGGCAGCAGGTGCGCGCATCGGCCACGTGCGTGGCGATCTGGCAAAGCGAGAGGTTCTTCATGAAAGTCTCTGCTGCGGCGCGGCCGCCCTCAAAGCCAAAGCTCACAACACCGCACGTGCCGTTGGGCATGTACTTCTTCGCGGTCTCGTAATAGGGATCGCCCTCAAGACCCGGATAGCTCACGAAGCGAATCTTGGGATGGCTCTTGAGGTACGTGGCCACAGCCAGGCCGTTTTCGCAGTGGCGCGGCATGCGCACATGCAGGCTCTCAAGCGAGCTGTTGAGGAAGAATGCGGCCTGAGGATTCTGCATGGGGCCAAGGTCGCGCATGAGCTGCGCAGTCGCCTTGGTGATGAAAGCGCCCTCCAGGCCGAACTTCTCGGCATAGGTCACGCCGTGGTAGCTCTCGTCGGGAGTGGTGAGTCCCGGGAACGTATCGGCATGAGCCATCCAGTCGAACTTGCCAGCGTCCACAATCGCGCCACCTAGGTAGGCCGCATGACCGTCCATGTACTTGGTGGTGGAGTGCGTAACGATATCGGCGCCCCACTCGATAGGGCGACACATCACGGGCGTGGGGAACGTATTGTCTACCATCAAGGGCACGCCATGGGCATGCGCCGCCGTGGCAAAACGCTCGATATCGAGCACCGCGAGAGCGGGGTTCGCAATGGTCTCGCCAAAGACGAGCTTGGTGTTGGGTTGAAAAGCGGCCTCAAGCTCCTCGTCGGAGCAATCGGGCGCCACGAAAGTGCAGGAAAGGCCCATGCGCTTCATGGTATGCGCCAGCAGATTATACGTACCGCCGTAGATGGCAGAACTTGCCACCACATGGTCGCCCGCCTCGGCGATATTGAAGATAGCAAGGAAGTTCGCCGCCATACCGGAGCTGGTGAGCATGGCCGCAGAGCCGCCTTCCATCTCGGCGATCTTTGCCGCCACGAGGTCGCAGGTGGGGTTTTGCAGACGGCTATAGAAGTAGCCGCTCTCCTCCAAATCGAACAGACGGCCCATGTGCTCGGAAGTGTCGTACTTCCACGTGGTGGACTGGTAGATGGGAACCTGACGCGGCTCGGCATCGCCCGGATGATATCCACCCTGGACGCAAACGGTATCCATGCGCTGTTCGGTCATAAGACACTCCTTTGTTTGTGCGGAATAGAGAAAAGATACTCCCCCGCTTTACCCTGCTCAACCCATAAGTTCTATAGGATTAAGCTGTATCGCGCTCCCGCTGCGCATGCGTCATGCAACAAGAAAAGGCGTAGCTCCGACCATCCGGAATGCGAGTACAATGACGAGCAAACGCAATCGCCAGCGAAAGGGGCAGCCGTGAACGCCACCGACATGACCAAACTCGACCTCGAAGCCTGCAAGGCACAGGCCGCATCCTATCATGAGCAAGGCTTCAACTGCGCCCAGGCCGTCGCGTGCTCACTCGCCCCGGCACTGGGTTTTGATGCCGACACCGCGTTTCGACTTCTCGAGGCGTTCGGTGCAGGCATGGGCGGAATGACCGAGACCTGCGGCGCCCTCTCGGGAGCCGTCGCCATCTTGGGCCTGCTGAATAGCGAAGGCATGGCTAACCCCACGACCAAGCCTCGCTCCTATAAGCTCTCGCGCGAAGCGGCCGCGCGTTTTAAGGAGAAGAACACGACGACCATCTGCCGCGAACTCAAGGGCGTGGGCACGAACGCTGGCCCCATCCGTAGCTGCCCCGGCTGCATCGACGACGCCGTCGAAATTGTTATCCAGATCATAAGCGAGCAGCAAGCGTAAGCGGCTCAAACACCGCACATCGCAACAGGTCCCGTTTAGAACGCTCCTCGCGTCTAAACGGGACCTTTTTCCTGCATATGAATGAAAAAACGAACGTTCTCGCTAGGGCCGCGCAAACTCGGCAAAATGCGCCGGTGCGGCGACAATCTCCTCGCGCCCCGCCATGAGCTCACGCATCTTGTCACAAAACGGCAGCTCCTCGCCTGTGCGGAACACAAGGTGCAAGACCACGCGATCGGTAAAATCGGTCGAGGCAACAGCGGCGCCCAGGCCCTCAGCGATATGGAGGACCTGCTCGTACTGAGCATAATCGAGCATCACATCGACCGGCGTCACGCTCGTCATCTCAACGATCATGCCCGCCCCGCGCGCATGGGCCACCGCCTCCTGCGCAGCCGCAGTATATGCGCGCACCAGGCCGCCGGGGCCCAAAAGGGTTCCGCCAAAGTAGCGCGTGGTCACGCAGCAGACGTCCTTGAGACCCTCGCCGCGCAGTACCTCGAGCGTAGGCATACCGCTCGTGCGGCTCGGCTCACCGTCGTCGGACTGGCGCTCGCGACCATCGGTGCAAATCCACGCCGGCACGTTGTGACGCGCGTCATAGTGCCGCGCTCGAACAGCGGCGATAAACTCGTTCGCCTCTTCTTCGCTTTCGATATGTACGAGCTGCGCGATAAAACGGCTCTTGCGATCGATGAATTCGCCCGTCGCCTCAACACCGGAGCGCAGCGTGAAATAGCTCTCCACGGATGTCTACCCAAGCTTCACGATCTTGGTGCCGTGCACCTCGGAGACGCCCACAGCACCCGCAACCTGCTCGGCATTGGCATACGTGATACCCGCACCCGGAAGAATGATCATGCTGCCCGCAGCGTACTCGGCAAGCTCCTGCAGGCGCGGGATATTGTCCTCGATCTTGGTGCCGGCAGGGCCGCCATGGGTCAAGATGCGGTCGACCCCGTGCTCGATCAGCCAGTCGATGGCGTCAAATTGAAGCTCGGCGGGCATAGCGTCAAAAGCCATATGGAACGTGACGCGCATGCCGCGGTCCGACTCGACTGTAGGAACATGCGCCATGGCAATGAGTCGCTCGAGCGCAGGGATGTCCAACTCCCCCGCCTCGGTCAAGCAGCCAAAGACCACGCCGGTGCTGCCCAGGCTGCGTGCCGCCTCTATGTCGTCGAGCATCATCTCGACCTCTTCGTCGGAATAGACGAAGTTGCCGCCGCGCGGGCGAATCATCGTCATCACAGCCACGCCGTGGGACAGGGCGTACTCGCAGGTATGCGCGATCACGCCATATGAGGGCGTGGTTCCGCCTACAGCCAGGTTGTCGCACAGCTCGATGCGCTTGGCGCCAGCATCGATGGCTTCGGCAACATGCTCGAAGTTTTCGGCACAGAATTCTTTGATCAACATAGGTGCATCGACCTTTCGTCTCGCATCAACTGCGCGTGAGCCGAGGCCCATTTGTGCAAATGGAGTTGCGGCCCGCATCGTATTTCTGCATGCATTATAGCGTGTGCTACAATCCTTAGCTGCGAAGTGGGCCAGACGATCGCGCGTACGCAGTCCCGTCAGGGGCATGTCGTCCGTGAGGAAAGTCCGGGCTCCGCAGGGCAGGATGCTGGCTAACGGCCAGGCGGGGTGACCCGACGGATTAGTGCCGCAGAAAAGAAGACTCCCACCTGCGCGCGCCTTGGCGCACGTAAAGGGAAAAGCTGAAACGGTGGTGTAAGAGACCACCAGCGCCGCGGTGACGCGGCGGCTTGGTAAACCCCATCCGGAGCAAACGCGAATAGGAACGCTATGGGCTGGCCCGGTCCGCGTTCGGGTTGCGTGCGACTGCTGCACCGCGCACCTTGGTGCGTGGGCAAAGATAAATGATCGTCCACGACAGAACCCGGCTTATCGGCCCACTTCGCCTCTTTCCTTCCCAAAATGCTTAAAACGCTTTACCAAATCGTCGATTGCCGAGAAAATAGCTACGCCCGCAAACATCAACCATACGTCAAGGTTGCGTAAAGGGTATGTTAGTTCACGTTTGTAGCGGTATTCGATTAAGGCGGACGTCGTGGGAATCTCTCTTGCGTCTTTTCTCCAGCAGGTAACCTCGAATCCTGTTTTGGCAATCACCGTTGCCCTCACGCTGGGCGTCATCTTCGTCAACGGCTGGACCGATGCCCCCAATGCCATCGCCACCTGTGTCACCACCCGATGTATGCGCGTGCGCTCGGCAATCATCATGAGCGCCATCTGCAACTTCTTTGGCGTTCTTATCATGACCCATATCAACGCAAGCGTCGCCTCGACCATCAGCAACATGGTCGACTTTGGCGGAGACACCACCATGGCACTCGTGGCACTGTGCGCAGCGCTTTTCTCCATTGTGGTCTACAGCGTGGGAGCCTCTATCTTTGGCATTCCCACCAGCGAAAGCCACAGCCTTATCGCCGGCCTCACCGGTGCCGCCATCGCTCTGGGAGGCGCCGGCGGCGTCAATATGGACGAGTGGGTCAAAGTTATCTACGGCCTGGTGATGAGCCTGCTCTTTGGCTTTGCGATTGGCTGGGCCACCGCAAAAGTAGTCACCGTCGTGTGTGCAGGGCTTGATCGTCGACGCACCGACACCTTCTTTAAGTATGCGCAGATCTTCGGCGCCGCCACCATGAGTTTTATGCATGGCGCGCAGGACGGTCAGAAGTTTATCGGCGTGCTCTTCTTGGGCGTAGCATTTGCCTCCGGCCAGCCTGATGTCGCCGGAGCCGTAATCCCCGTATGGCTCATGATGCTCTGCAGCGTGACCATGGGCCTGGGCACAAGCGTAGGCGGCGAGAAAATCATCAAATCCGTAGGCATGGACATGGTTAAGCTCGAAAAATACCAGGGTTTTTCTGCCGACCTCTCCAGCTCGATTTGCCTTTTGGTCATGACGGTACTGGGCATTCCCGTATCGACCACGCACACCAAGACCAGCGCCATCATGGGCGTCGGCGCAGTTCGCCGTCTTTCGGCCATTAACTTCGGCGTCGTTAAAGACATGATGCTCACCTGGATTTTCACGTTCCCCGGATGCGGCGTCATCAGCTATGCGATGGCAAAGCTCTTCATGTTCCTGTTCTAGACCATCAGTTAAGGATTCATCATGGCTAAAAAGAACGATACGTTTTTCTTCGACAACTACCGTGCCTGCGCAGACTGCTCCTGCAAGGCAGCCGAATTCCTTGCCAATATCATGAGCTCGTTTAACCCGGGCGAGATGCGCGGAAAGCTTGACGAGATGCACGCGATCGAGCAATCGGCCGACGAGCTGCGCCACCAGATGTCCGACGCCCTTGTCAAAGCATTCATCACCCCAATGGAGCGCGAGGACATGGGCCTTCTGAGCAACCAGCTCGACGCGGTGACCGATCACGTCGAAGGCGTCCTTCATCGCCTCTACTTCGACAACATCCAAGAAATTCGTCCCGATGCACTCCAGATGGTCGACACCGTCGTGCGAGGCTGCAAGGAGATGCGCGGTCTTGTAGACGAACTCCCGCAGTTCAAGAAGTCAAAGACCCTCCAGCAGCGCATTATCACCATCAACTCCATTGAGGAAGAGGCAGACCTTCTGTATATCCGCGCCATGCGCGAGCTGCACACCACCTGCAGCGACCCCCTGCAGGTCATCGCCTGGCGCGACGTCTATACGTTCCTGGAGCTCTGCGCCGACTCCCTTGAGCATGTTGCAGAGACCGTTGCGTCGATTGCCATGAAAAACAGCTAAGGTCGCCCACGGGTCACGCGCCTTCCTCACGCTACAATTGAATGACGAATCATGCAGACGTTTTGAAAGGGATTGCTATGTCTTTTGAAGATCTTACGCGCACTCGCTTCTCTTGCCGCCACTACGAGGAACGTCCTGTTGAAGACAGCGTGCTCGCACACGTGATCGAAGCCGGTCGAATTGCCCCTTCTGCCTGCAACAACCATCCGACGCGAATCAAGGTGTGTACAAGCAAGGATGATCTTGCGCGCGCCGCCCTCTCCTGCCCGCGTTTTGAGCGCGATGGCAGCATCTTTGGCGCCCCGGCGGTGATCATCGCCTGCGCCGAGACCGAGCGCGCCTGGGTTCGCAAGTACGACCAGATGAATTCGAGTGAGATCGACACCTCTATCGTTGTGGATCAGATGATGATGGCAGCAACGGAGCAGGGCTTGGGAACCTGCTGGGTTTGCGCATTTGACCCGCAGGTCATTCAAGAGAAGTTCAACCTGCCTGCAGGCCTGCGCCCCATTAGCATGTTGCCCCTTGGCTACCCTGCCGAGACAATCGCTGCGCCCGAATCCCGTGAAGCCCGCTGCATCTCCCTCGAAGATTTCACCCTCTAACAAAAAACCGCTCAGCACATACATGCTGAGCGGCACCAACGACAAGTTATTTATACCAGAGCGGTAAAAGCCCAGCTCAGCATCATCGGTAGACGGTCATTTTCCCAGTTAAACGGCAAAACAGACCAGTGAGTATCACGAATAAAAGCGGGGGTCTTTTCGACAATGCGAAAAGACCCCCGCTTTGCGTATCTTGGGTATGTACCGTGGGCACTAATCCAGGTCGTCCATGCCAAAGTTGTCGATCGGGGCAAACGGATCGGCAACAGCAGCCGGAGCAGCGACGGGCGCCGCGGGAGCCGGAGTGGCAACAGGAGCCGCAGGAGCAGCGGCCACGGGGGCGGCGGCAGAACCGGTGGGAGTAGAGCTCATCAGGTCACGCGGGAAGGAGTTCTGAGCCTCATCCATGAAGTGCTGGACAAGCTTCATGTACTCGTTCTTGAAGTCCTCACGGGAAGCCTTCAGACGATCGATCTCTTCGATCTCGTTCTGCTTCTCGGCAAGAGCCTGGCGAATGACCTCGCGGGCCTTGGCGTCAGCCTCGTTCTTGATGCGCTCGGCGTTCTCGCGAGCCTCGTTAACGATGTTATCGGCAGTCTGCTGAGCGGCGATGAGCGCAGCGGAGATCTGACGCTCGCTAGCGGTGTAATCGGGCACGGCAGGTGCCGGGGCGGGAACGGGCGCCGGGGCGGGAGCGGCCTGAGCCTGTGCGAGCTGATTTTGCGTATCGGCAAGCTGCTGCTCGGTAGCGGTCAGGCGATTCTTGAGGTCCACGATCTTATTGAGCATCGCGTCGACCTCGGCGGAAACCTGCTCCAGGAAAACATCAACCTCGCCGGGATCATAGCCGCGCTTGGCCTCGGAGAACGTCTGGGCCTGAATATCAGCTGGTGTAATAGCCATCTAAAACAATCCTTTCATTCGCCATGCTCAAGGTCATCGTTGCCAAGAGCATCCGCGTACCTACAAAATTATACTAATCAGCAAACGTTCCGCCACGGTCAACGCAAGAACTGCAATTACCGGGGAGAAATCGATGCCCATCGTCGAAGGCATCATCTTCCTAAACAGGTTGAGATACGGATTGACGAGAGAACCGATCACGGCAGCGATATCGGCAAGCAAGCCATCCTGCTTCATGGGAATCCACGTGAGCAGACACCAGATCACAATCAACGTGCTATAAAAATTGACCAGGGTGTTGATGAGGTTAACGATTATATAGGGATTCACGCACTCACCTAGCTCTTGAGATAGCCATCGGCACGAAGCTTGGCCAGGTCGGAATCCTTAACCTCGCAACCCTGGGGCAGCACCATGAATACGCGGTCGCCCACCTCGCGCACGGAAGCGCCCAAGCCGCAGGCAAAACCATAGGAGAAGTCGAGCACGCGCTTGGCGACCTCGGTGCGAACGCCCACGAACACGAGGGCAACAGGCTGCTTGGTGCGCACGCGGCGAACCACCGTCTCGACATCGTCGTAGCTCTCGGGACGCAAGACGTATGCCGGAAGCTGCGGCGTACCGTTAATCACGGCAGCGACACGATCTGCAGTCGCAGATGTCGAGGACGTCTGAGTGGGTGCAGGAGTGGGCGCGGCGTGCATGCCGCTCGCATAGCTCGAAGGGGTGTCATAGGCACCCGGGCGATATGCGACAGCGTCCTGCGAGCGCGCCGGCGGATTATACGTGGTTGCATGGCGATCGGCATCACTTACGAGCTGGCCGCTGCGAGTATAGACGGCAACAGACTCGGCCTCTCCGCGGCGCGTCTGGCCAAGAACGCCGTTGCTGGGCTCATCATCGTAACCATAGCCATCCGACGTACCGTAAGCGCCAGCGCCGTAGGAATCGTCTGGATAGCCGCCCTCGGGCGCATCGTCATAGTAGGCGTCGTCATAGCCTTCCTCTGTGCCGTAATCATCTTCAGGATAGGCCCCCGCCTGGCCGAAGGGGAGCTTGTTCTTGAGTTCATCTAGAAAGCCCACGATGGTACCTTTCTGCCCGTAGTGCGATTGATGTATAGGTGGGTGTATGGTCAAACCACACGCATCAGCCTGTGGTTATTGTAGTGCAAAGGATGGGTTAAATGCCACCCTACCAAGGCGAATGAGGGTTGAGCCCTCCTCAATGGCTACATCAAAATCCTCGCTCATGCCGCACGAGAGCTCGCTGAGCGTCAGGGAGGGATAGAGCCCCTCCAGCTCATCGCGAAGCTCGCGCAGGCCGGCGAAGGTCCTTGCAGCCACCTCTTTACTACCCCGTGGGGCCATAGTCATAAGGCCGCAAATAGAAATGCCAGGAAGCTCTATGAGGTCTTCGATGCACGCACGAAGTGCCTCGAGCGAAAATCCCGACTTCGACTCCTCGCCGCTCACGTTGACCTCCAGAAGAACCTGCTGAGCAGTGGGGAGTTCCCCCGCTTCGATACGGCGGCTCGCACGCTCCGATACCGCACGAGCCAGACCGAGCGATTCGATGGAGTGAATCAGCTCAGCGTGACCCAGCACGGCGTTGATCTTGTTCTTTTGCAGGTTGCCGATCATATCCAGGCGAACATGAGGCAGATCCTCGATAGCATGCAGGCCCTCGAATTTACGCACAAGCTCCTGTGGGCGGTTCTCCCCCAGCAAGGTGTAGCCCGCGCGCACAGCATCGGCAGCGGCGTCGATATCAACCGTCTTGGAAACCGCCATGATCTTGACGTCTTCACGGCAACGACCGGCGTGAGCGAGCGCGATATCAACCCGCTCCAGAATTTCCTCGCGGCGGCAACGCACCTCATCAAGATATGTCCGAGCCATGCCCATCATCCCGTCCGCCTTTAGGTTTACGACTTTTTGCCATACTAACGCAAAGGCGCGGCACCACTGCGGCGCCGCGCCTAAATTCATAAACCTCAGTTTATTTGCATGCCAAACGCAAACAGCAGATGACTACTCCTCGGTGGCCACAGACTCGTCGTCATCGACGTCATCGTCATCATCAAGAGACTCGATCAGACGACGGAGCCCCTCGCCCACCTCGTCCAGAGGAAGCTTGGCAACGTACTGTGCATCGGTCTTGGGATCCAAGACCACGCCCTCACCGGAAGGCACGCGCATGCTCTCCAACTCGTCCTCATCGATATCAGCGAGGTCGGCAGCGGTCAGGCGCTGGCCGGTGAGCAGGAAGGTCAGACGGCATGCTGCATCGATGGAAATGGAGGCCGTGCGATCCAGATAGCGCGACACCATAATCGTACGGCGCAGGTCGTCATAGGAGCTATCGTCAGAGAGTTCGGGGGCGCTCATACGATTGTAGGTGCGGAAGAACTCCTCATAAATCTGGTGCACGGGCTCGTCTTGATCGGAAAGGCCGCAGACGATGCTCATGTCGTTGTTCACCAGAGCAGAGATGGAGGAGCCCACAACGCGGTAAACACAATCTGCCTCACGCAGAATAAGGTCGTTGAGCTCGGAAGGCAGCTCGATATCGGCCTTGACCTTATGCTTTGCCGCGCGGGCAATCTGACGCACCTTATCGGTCATGCGCTGCAGATTGAAATCGATGTAGATGATGGTCTGCAGCAGACGGAAGTCAGAGGCAACCGGGCCCTGCGTAGCGATGAGGTTGTAGCACACGGCCTCGAGGTTAGCGCAACGGGCATCGATCTGAAGGGTCGCCTTCTTGGTCTTGTTGGCGAGTTTCTTGTCGCTCGTCAAAAATGCGGTAACGGCATCGTGGAGCGTCAAGTCGACGGCCTCGTAGATGGAAAGCATCTCGTGGCGCGCCTCGACGAGCTGACGTGAAAAGAGCTTGCGCATGGTTTTCTCCAATCAGACAGATGCGAGCATGTGCAACTCGCAAAGAACGGGCACCGGGCGCAAATCAGCCAAAGCGGCCGGTGATGTAGTCTTCCGTGCGACGATCCATGGGACTAGTAAAGATCGCGTCGGTTTGACCGTACTCAATAAGTGTAGCAGGCTCGCCCGCAACTTCTTGTAAGAAGAATGCCGTGTAATCGGAGATTCGCGCCGCCTGCTGCATGCTGTGGGTAACGATGATAATCGTCATCTCGGGCGCAAGCTCGGCCATCAGATCCTCGACCTTCTGAACGGAGGTGGGATCGATGGCGGAGCAAGGCTCGTCCATCAGGAGAACGTCCGGCTGCACAGCCAGAACGCGAGCGATGCACAGTCGCTGCTGCTGGCCACCAGAGAGCGCCAAGCCGTCTTTCGAGAGCTGATTGGAGACCTCTTTCCAAAGGTTGGCGCGCTTCAAGGACTCTTCAACGATATCGTCGAGGTCGCTTTTGCTAGTCACGCCCTGCAGTCGGGGGCCAAAAGCGACATTCTCGTAAATGGATTTGGGGAAGGGGTTGGGCTGCTGGAAGATCATGCCCACGCGACGGCGCAGGTCGACAGGGTCCACGCCCGGGGCGTAGATGTTATTGCCGTCAAGCGACATCGAGCCGCTCACGTGCGTTCCCTCGATGAGGTCGTTCATACGGTTCATGCAACGCAGGAACGTCGACTTACCGCAACCGGAAGGGCCGATGAACGCAGTGATCTTGTTGCGGGCGATATTGACGTTAAGGCCGGTGAGCGCATGGAAATCTCCGTACCAGAAGTCAAAATCCTTGGCGATGATGGCGCTCGACTCGGGCGTGGGCGCAGACTGATAGACAGACATGGAACTCCTTTATGCGACTTATCGGCTTCGACGCGACAGATAGCGAGAGAACAGGTTGAACGCGAGAATGATGACCATCAGCAAAAGCGCGGTGCCGTAGGCGGCGTTCATGTTAATGCCATCGTTGGCGAGCAAGTAAAGGTGAACGGTCATGGGGCGGCCGGAATCAAGCGGCGTGACAGGCATGTTGATAGCCTGACCCATGGTGTAGAGCACAACAGCGGTCTCGCCGATAGCGCGGCCGATGGCAAGCACGATACCCGTGGCGATGCGACCAAAGGCAGAGGGAAGCACGATCTTGCTCACAACCTGCCACTTGGTGGCGCCCAGACCGTATGCGCCCCAGCGAATGTAGCGAGGCACGGCGCGAATGGCTTCCTCGGTCGTACGCATGACGATGGGGAGCATAAGCAACGCCAAGGACATGGCGGCAGAAAGCATGGAGAGGCCCAAGCCCATAGCCTCAACGAAGAGCGCATAGCCAAACAGGCCCATGACGATCGAGGGCACCGAAGCCAGGGCATCGGCCGCATAGCGAATGATGTTGACCAGGCGGCCCTGCTTGGCGTACTCCGCAAGATAGACTGCAGCGAGCACGGCGATGGGCGTGCAGATGAGCATGGCGAGCGCCGTGACGTAGATGGTCGAGACGATCGTGGGCCAGATACCGCCCTCGGCGTTGACGCCTTCGGGCCAGCCAAAGATGAAGTCGGGCGAGATGTGCGGCAAGCCGTTGATCACCACATACGCGATGATAGCGACGAGCACCAGCGTCGTGATATAGGCAGCGGCACGAAAGACGCCGAGCATCACCTTGTTGGACGTATCCTTGGAGATGCGACCAGCTTTTCCATGTGAGAGGGCGCGCTTGATGCGCTCGCGCGAGGTAAGCTCATCGGCCTGAGCAGATTGGTCAGCCATGCCCTACCTCCTCTTCTTCGAAATCAAGCGCACGATACCCACGAGCGCAGCGGAAATGATGAACAGAACCACACCCATGCCAAACAGGGCAGAACGGTGAAGACCGCTCGAGTAGCTCATGTCGAGCGCAATCTGGCTCGTGAGCGTCGAGATGGGGCTCGCGATAGAAGACGGGATAACAGGGGCGTTGCCCACCACCATGAGGACCGCCATGGTCTCGCCGATGGCACGGCCCATACCAAGGACGATGGCATCGACAATGCCGAGCTTAGCCGCAGGAAGAACGACCTTATAGATGGTCTGCCACTTGGTGGCGCCCATGGCGTAGCTCGCCTCGCGAATGCCCATAGGGATGGAATTCAAGGCGTCCATGGTAAGCGTAGTGATCGTGGGCACGATCATGATGGCAAGGACGAACCAAGCGGTAAGCGCGCCAAAGCCCAGTCCGTCGGAAATCTGGGCCACGAACGGACGGATGATCACCATGCCGAAGAAGCCGTAGATGATCGAAGGGATGCCTGCCAGCAGGTCGACCGCAGGGCTGATGATCTTGCGAACGCGATCGCTCGCAATCTCTACCAGATAAACCGCCGTTCCCACGCCAAGCGGCACACCCATGACGAGCGCACCGACGGTCACGAGGCCAGAGCCCGCAAGCAGCGAAAGGATGCCGTACTCACCCTCACTCGGAGCCCACGTAAGACTAAAGAAGTTGGCAAGGCCGATATCGGTAAAAACGGGGAAAGCGCTGTACGTGGTGAACGCGAAGATCAAGATGACCGTCACGACCGCCAAGAAGGCGCAGGCGAAAAAGAGGTACTGGAGAGCCTTCTCCTTAACATACGTTGCATGCGAAACGAGCGCGAGCTCGCGTTTGGGAGCCGCGCTGTGCGTCTCTTCCATTGTCGGGTCCTCCATGTGCTCACTCCCCCGCAGATTCGTCGTCGGTCACGGGGATAAAGCCCGCGTCGCGCACGATGGAATCCATCTTCTCGGAGGTCACGTAGTCGATATATGCCTGAGCCTCGGGGGTCGGCGTTCCCTTGACGTAAAAATACAAATCACGGGAGATGGGGTAACCGCCCGAAGCAATCGTCTTCTCGGAAGGTTCAACGTGGTTCACGTTAATGGCGCGCACCGCAGTCGTGGCGAATTTGGACTCAACGAAGCCCAGGGAGATATAACCGATAGCGCCCGCGCTGCGGCTCACGACATCGCGCACCTGGCCGGTGCCGGAAAGAACGGCAGCACGGCGATCAAAGGAAGCGCCGTCCATGACGATGGACTTGAAGGCCTCACGCGTACCGGATGCCTCATCGCGGTTGACGAGTTGAATCGTCAGGTCGTCGCCACCCACCTGGCTCCAATTGGTGATATTGCCGGCATAGATATCGCGCAGCTGATCGGTCGAGAGATTCTGCACCGGATTATCGGTGTTGACGATCACGGCGATGCCATCGTGGGCGATAACGATCTCGGTAAGACCGAGCTTTTGCTCATCGGCATTCACCTGACGTGAAGACGAGGCAATGTCGGCCGTGCCGTTAGCGACGGCCTCGATGCCCGCAGAGGAGCCCAGGCCACTCACCAGCACCGAGATGCCGGTCTCGTCCTGGTAACCCTCGGCGGCGGACTCGGCGATGGGCAGACAGGTGGTCGAACCCGCCACGGTAATCTGCTTTGAGGAGGAGCCGGATGTCTGGCAACCGGCGAGCGGAAGCATTAGACCGGCGGCTACGCATGCCAAAAAGGAACGTCGACTTATCGCATGAGCGCTAGGGCCGCATGACGGCCGCACATTCCCAGCTCTTTGCGATATGAGTAAAACCTCTCGTTGAGGCTCATGGTCGAGAGACGTGTATCGTGAATCCCGCACAGAGGAACTCCCACTTCTACAAGGGACTGTTCAATGGCGCGCGCAAGGTCAAGCTTACGCGACGCAGATTCTTTAATGCTATCAAATTGTAAAGCGAATGTATGCAGTAAATCAGACGATACCTCGTATTCCTCTCCAAGAATATGCGGCCCGATATACGCATGGATTTGCTCAATGGGCGCGCACGTCGCCTGAGAAAGGACACGGGCCGCGGATGCGGCAATGCGCGCGTAGGTACCACGCCAGCCGGAGTGAACTACCGCGAAGCCTCCCAGGCAGGTCAGGATAACCGGTACGCAGTCGGCAAAGCACAGCATGACGGGCACGTGCGGCTGCGTGCAAACGATGGCATCTGCCCCTTGGGCAATGCGAGCGCGCACGGAGTCGAGTGCAGACGCTTCAATGGAATCGACCACAACGACGTTATCTCCATGAACCTGATTGGGCACAAGAAGGCGATCGAGATAGGCCTCCCCTCCCAAAACGGCTAGCGCTCGACGGCGGTTCTCGACAACAGCTCGAGGGTCGTCACCAACATGCGTTCCCAAATTTAAAGATGCGTATGGCGCAGCAGAAACACCACCGGTACGCTCAGTAAAGCCAAATGCGATACCGTGCTCCTCGGCGCCTACGACCGTCACCCCGTTATTCACAAGACGCTCAAACTTAACCGGCTGTCCGCACGCCATGCCATACTCCCTTCGAAAGATGCGATCGCCCTAAGAGCAGACCGATTGAGGTAAACGCAGAACAGGGGGTGCGGAACATCTTATCCGCACCCCCTGTGGTTCAAGCTATCTAGCAGGAATCAACCCGTAAAGCAGCGATTAGAAATTGCCGCGCTTCAGGAAATCGGGTAGCTCGAACTGCTCGTTGCCAAAGTTGGGAAGCTCAGAGCCGCCCACGTTACGCGTTGCCGCCGGGGCAGCGTGCGCCGGGGTGGAAACATCGCTTGCAGACTTCGAAGCAGAGGACTGGCTCTGACCAAACAGCTGGTCCTGACGGTTGACGTTGGCATCGCTAAAGCCGGTAGCGATAACGGTGATGCGAACCTGGTCGCCCAAGGACTCGTCGACAACGGTACCGAAGATGATGTTGGCATCGGGGTCGACAGCGTTGGCGACAAGGTCGGCGGCGTCGTTGATCTCCTGGATGCCCAGATCCTTGGAACCGGCGATGGAGAGAAGCACGCGCGTAGCGCCATCGATGGAGCTCTCGAGCAGACGGCTGGAGATAGCCTGCTGGGCGGCGTCCACGGCACGGGTATCGCCCGAGGCGGTGCCGATGCCCATCATGGCGGTACCAGCCTGCTTCATGATGGTCTTAACGTCGGCGAAGTCGAGGTTGATGATACCCGGAACGGTAATGAGGTCCGTGATGCCCTGGGTACCCTGGGAAAGCACGCCATCGGCGGTAGCAAATGCCTCGAGCATCGTGGTCTTCTTCTCGGCGATGTCGAGCAACTTATCGTTAGGGATAACGATCATGGTGTCGACGCACTCGGAGAGCGTCTTGATGCCCTCTTCGGCGGAAGACTTGCGCTTGCGACCCTCGAAGGTAAAGGGCTTGGTCACGACGGCGACGGTCAGAGCGCCAACCTCGTTCATGGCGATATCGGCAACGATGGGAGCGGCTCCGGTGCCGGTGCCACCGCCCTCGCCACACGTGATGAACACCATGTCCGCGCCGGCAAGCGCCTCGGAGATGTCGTCGCGGCTCTCATCTGCAGCCTTACGGCCAACCTCGGGGTTCGCGCCTGCACCCAGGCCACGGGTGAGGTCGGTGCCGATGTGAACCTTGATGTCGGCATCGGAGATAGCCAACGCCTGGGCATCGGTATTGATAGCGACGAACTCAACGCCGCGGATGCCCTCTTCGATCATGCGGTTGACGGCGTTGGTGCCACCGCCACCTACACCCACCACCTTGATGACGGCAAGATAATTATTGATCTCGTTCTCGTGCATTTGACGGTCCTCCGAACAGTGGGTAAGGCGCTTTGCGGTTATACGACGTTAACCCTCAAGTAGAGATTAAATGTCGAGGTAAACCATGGTATGTTTGCACATCGAGGGCAAATAAGTCAAACCCCCGTAATCAAAAATATGGATTTCGCAGGTAAACGGCTATGCCGCTCACGGAACTCAAGCTCAGGCGCATGAACGTCGCTTACAGATCGACCGAACGATATGTGTAAGCGTCGGGCGTCCTCACATTGATATAGGTAACCCCCGTCTGTTCCTCCAAAAGCTTGGTGACGATGCGCTCCTTCTTTTGAATGTCATCGGCGTCGCCCAGGGAAACCTCGACCCCGCCTTTGAGGTTGCAGGCGAGGGCCTGAACCGAGGGGACCGAGAAGCTCTTGATCTGCTTCAGAAAATCGGGCGAGAACCCCGCGATGTACTTAAGCGCGGCAGCAAGGCCCTCCCCCTTCACCTTTGAGCTACTCAGAGGTGAAACATCGGTGCCCATGTTGGTTAGAAGCACGGCATCGAGCTGTTGCGCCGCCGCGCGGGCGGCATCTTCGCCCGAAAGCAAGGTCACACCATCGGCAGTCTTAACTGGCTCCTGATCATCAGAGGCATCTGCAGAGCCATCCTGTGCATCGCTTGAGCTATCGGTAGAATCGGCGGCATCGGAACTGTCCGAAGCATCGGATGAATCCTGGCCGGTATCGCCCGATGAGGAATCGCCCGATGAGGAATCATCCGTTTGGTCATCGGTGGTTTGCGCAGCAAGCCCCGTCGCATCTACCACATTGCCATCGGCATCGAGACCCACGGCAAGCGAAACGGGTGCGATCCAGGTATCGTCGTCACCAATGGCCCAGGCCACGTTATCGGCAGAGATGTAGGCGACAGCCACGACCTTGCGCTCGGTAGGCGTGATGATGAGCTTATGAGGGAACTCACGCTTAACATCCACGCCCTTCACCCAGGGGCTCTTTTTAAGGCTCTGAACAATTGCATCGCTATCCACATTTAACAGCGTCGTGTCGTCGGGTAGGTCAATCAACTTCTGAGCGGTCTCTTGCGATATGTGCTCCGAACCGTTGATCACGATATCTGTTGCGGCAAAAAGGCTCGACTTGAACAGAATAGTTCCCACGATAAAGATAACCACGACCAGAGCCGCGACGGCGCTTGCGACAAGACGAGCCGAGGAGGATAACTGTGGCAGATGGATTGAAGAGACGACAGACCGAATGGCGCCGAGGACAGGGTTTCCCTGCCTTGAGTTGCCCCGAGAAAGCGAGCCGGTGGAGCGGCGGTCGGGCATCTTCAATCTCGAAGGAGATTGCGTGCGAGCGGTAACGCCACGACCGACGGGCGTCATCTGCGAACGCTGACGCGAGGCCACAGGACGCTGCGGGCGCGCAGGAGGTGTCGACGACACAGTGCGACGAATGGAAACGTTTCCGCGACGCGCAAGGCTCGCCGTGCGCTGAGCAGGCAACTGGGTGTGCGAACGGGAGGGCTGACGATTGGCACTCGGACGCGTTGAAGCCGGGCGCGCCAACTGACGGTTGGTACTCGATCGAGATGCCACAGGATGCGCCCTCTGAGGACGTCCTGCGGGACGAGAAGACGAAGGCCCAAATGAAGACGTGCGCGGACGCGAAGACGACGTTGCGGCACGACGGGGCGTCGGCCTCCCGTTAGAAGCCGAGGAATTTGACTTCCGGCTGTAGCTCGACGCCATACGTTTCCTTAACCTTCGCGTGCACGTGCTGAATCACGGACAGAACATCTTTGGCCGTTGCCGACCCGTTATTGACAATAAAGTTAGCGTGAACGGGAGAAACCTCCGCGCCCCCAACCGAAAAACCCTTCAATCCACAGTCGTCAATCATAGCGCCGACACTTTTATCGGGCGGATTGCGAAAAACGGAGCCACACGAAGCCTTGCCAATAGGCTGCGAACGACGCCGACGCCCAAGGTAGCGCTCCATGCGCTCGCGAATATCGTCTTTCTTGCCAGGCTTCAAAACGAGCGTCGCCTCGAGAACGATCTCGGAGCCGGGAAGGCCCGTCTCGCGATAGCCCCAATAGATATCGTCGTGATCGTAATAGCGCAGGCCCTCTCCCGGAACATAAGTAACAAGGGATTCGACCAGCTGGCCAATCCACTCGCGCCGAGTACCCGCGTTCATGGAAACGGCACCGCCCACGGTACCGGGAATGCCCACGGCAAACTCCAAGCCGGAAAGACCGAGCGACATCATTTCGTTGACAAGGCGCGAAAGCACAGTCGCCGCACCCACCGTAACGTGAGCGCCGTCGTCTGCGATAACGGTGCGCTGGAACTCACGGCCCAAAACGATAACAGCCCCCTGGTATCCAGCGTCGGAGACGAGGATATTCGATCCCCTTCCCAAAAGGACCCAGGGAATCTGTTCGCGCGAGAGCACCTCGACCGCACGACGCAAGCCATGATAGCTCTGGCACGTTACGAACAGCGATGCTGGGCCACCCACACGGTAGGTGGTATGGCGCGACATGCGCTCGTCCTCGATGATATCGATATCAGCGGCACCCGAAAGCGCCATGATGGCGTTGAACAGGCCCATAGCCTACTGCGCGTCCTTCGATTGCTCTTGAGCATGCTCAAGATACTCGGGGCCCACCGCAGTGACATCGCCTGCACCCATGGTGATCAACAGATCGCCCTCATGCGTGTTCTCGTCGATGAGCTTCATAAGCGCCGCGCGATCGGGAGCGTAGAATACCGGCTTGCCAGGATGGCGCTCGGCAATCAGGTCTGCAAGCATCTTGGAGGTAGCACCCGGGATGGGCATCTCGCCTGCCGAGAACACATCGATCAAGATGACGGTATCGGCGTCGGCGAAGGCATCGGCAAAATCGCTGGCAAGCGCCTGCAGACGTGAATAACGATGCGGCTGGAACACCACGACTACGTGCTTGAAGTCGAGGGTCTTTGCTGCCTTGAGCGTAGCGGCCACCTCGGTGGGATGGTGGCCGTAGTCATCGACAACGCAAATGCCGCGCGTATCGCCCACATGGGTGAAGCGGCGGCGGACGCCATCGAAAGTAGAAAGCGAAGTCGCCGCGGCATCGACATCGAGACCAAGCACGGAAGCGACGATAAGGGACGCGCAGGCGTTGAGCATATTATGGCGGCCAGGATTGTTCTTGATGGAAACGTGGCGCTGCACGCCGTCCACGGTAGCGACAAAGCTGCCGCCGAGCGCATGCGTGCAGGCATCGGGCTTGACCACGACATCGTTCTCGTCGGCAAAACCATAGGTAATGACATGCAGACCCGTGCCGTGAGCAAGCTCGGCCAGATGCGGGGAATCGCCGCAAACGATGATGGTCCCGTCCTCGCCCACAAGCTTCATGAATTTGACGAAGGTAGCCTCGATCTCTTCGAGGGAACCGTAGTGATCGAGGTGATCGGCCTCAACGTTGGTGACAACCACTACGTTGGGGTCGAGATACAAAAACGAGCTGTCAGACTCATCGGCCTCGCACACGAAGTACTCGCTCGAACCATTGCGGCCGTTGGTGTCATACCCCTCAACGATGCCGCCGATCAAGAAGCTGGGATCGAGGCCCATGCGGTCGAGCATCGTGGCGCACATGGAAGACGTAGTCGTCTTGCCATGAGTGCCCGCAACGGCAACCGTTGTATGGCCGTGACCCAGGGCAGAAAGCATCTTTGCGCGCGGCCAAACGGGAATACCCAGCTCACGGGCACGAATCAGCTCGGGATTCGACTCGGGGATAGCCGTGGAGACAACCACGACATCGGGCTGCACCTCGTCGATGGTCTTAGCCTCATGACCCACGTGGATATCGACGCCGGCGCGCGTGAGCTGACGGATATAACGAGAGGTCTTAAGATCGGAGCCCGTCACGACAAAGCCGCGCTCGTGCAGCACGAGGGCGATACCGCTCATGCCGGCGCCGCCAATCCCGATAAAGTGGGCGCGCTTAAACGTCGGCTCGCTAGATGCATTTTCGATATCTGCCATAGGTCCATCTACTCCTTGCGGCGAATAAACAATCTTCAACCTGTTTACTGTACCGCAACTCTTCCAGACAGACCAAAGCGACGCGTTATCTGCGCAATCCCTCTATGGCATCGGCGAGGGTCGAAGCGGCCCGATCTTGCGCAAGCCCACGCGCGGCCTCGTGCATAGCTGCACGGCAAGTAGGATTATCCAGCAGCTCAAGCACGGTGCGCTGGAAATCCTCACCATCGATATCGGCATCGGCGAACATGACCGCAGCGCCCGCATCGACCAGGAAGCGAGCATTGGTCGTTTGATGATCGGCTGTAGCAAGCGGATACGGCACGAGCACAGAAGGCGCGGCCAAGGCCGCAATCTCGGCAACGCTCGAAGCACCGGAACGGGAAAGGACAAGGTCCGCCGCGCTCAGCATGTCGCCCATGTTATCGATATAGGGCATCAAGCGATATCGCTGCTTTTCGCCATCGGTCAGGGCAAGCGCCGCCGCCGTGTCGTCATAGCCGTCCGCACCGGTGGAATGAACCACATAGAGGTTCTTACGCGCCAGAAGTTCGGACTTGAGCGAAGCCATGCGCTCGTTGAGGTGCTTGGCGCCAAGGGAGCCGCCAAAGACCAGAAGCACCGTCGCATCCTGCGGAATGCCCAACGCCTCGCGTCCGCGCGCACGGTCACCGGCAAGCACGGAAGCGCGCACGGGATTGCCCGTAAACTCGATGCGCTTCGCACCGGCATGCTCGAAGATGGAGCGAACGCTCGGCTGCGCAATGGCAACAAGGCTCGCGACCTTGGCGGACTGCTTGTTGGCCAAGCCGGGAACGGAGTTTTGCTCGTGCAGGACTACGGGGATGCCGAGTTTTGCCGCAGCTCGCACCAAAGGAAGCTCGACATAGGCGCCAAATCCGATGGCTACGTCAGGCTTGAGAGCAGGATTCTCCTTGAACGTGCGGACCAGACGACGCTCCTCGCGCGAAAGATGCGCAAGAGCGGTAATGAGCGTCCAGGGACGTGCGCGGTCGAAACCGGTCACCTCGACTGGAAAGAAGTCGAATCCCGCCTCGGGAACCAACTTGCCCTCGAGGCGACGCGTCTCGCCAAAAAAGCGAACGTCATGCCCACGCGAGGCGAGCTCGTCTGCCAGGGCAAGCGCGGGATTGACATGACCGGCGGTGCCGCCGGCGGCAATTGCAATCGACATCTTATCGGTCATAACGATCCCTTCTATAATCCGACCGGCGGCGCGGCTGGCCGTCGCGCCCATCGCCACGCAGGCGATCTGTAGGGTCGGCATTTAAATCGACGCGGCTCCATCCCCCATCGGTACGAGGGGACGATCTTCTTGGACGAGGGTCCTGCGGCCGGGGAGCCCGAGCACGAGGTTCTTTGCCAGACCTTCCATCCATCACAGTAAATCCTGCGCGCTCGCTCGACACCGCTCGTCCAGAACGCGTACGAACACGCCCCGCAGTGCTCACGCCGATATGATCGGAAACGTCATCATCTTCGTCCATAACGGCAAAGCTGCGACGACGAGCATCGTAGACGGTACGAGCATTGCTCTCGACGGACACGCGGATAATCAAACCAGCCAGAATCAGACACGAGATCATCGACGATCCGCCATAGCTGATGAAGGGCATCGTCTTTCCCGACATAGGAATGATGTTCAAGACACCTGCAGCGTTGATAAAGAACTGGAGCGCAAGCATAAGGGCAGAGCCTTGCGCGATCATTCGCCCCTTGAGGTCGGGCGCCTGGCGACCAATCTGAAATGCCATGTAGATAAGCAGCGCGAAGACTGCCAAAAACAGCATCGTCCCCACAAAGCCGAGCTCCTCGCCGATAATCGAGAAGATGTAATCGTTATGGGCCTCGGGCAGATAGCTGTATTTCATCGTGGAGTTACCGATGCCACGTCCGAATAGGCCACCCGAGGTAAACGCCATGAGGGCAAGTGTGGCTTGGAAGCCACTGCCGTATTTATCGAGCCAAGGGTCGGATTGCACCAAAAAGCGCTCAAGTCGATACGGGCTGAGCGCAATCATGCCCACCAAAAGAACCACGACAAAGCCAACCGCGACCCAAACCACCTTCCATGAAAGGCCGCAGAGAAAGAGCATCGCAAACACCGTCGCGAGAATAATCATGAACGTGCCCGTGTCCGGCTCAAAGAGGATAAGCAGCGCGGGGACACCCACATAGAACGCAATCCGCTTTAAAAAACCGTTGGAGTCGATCCGCTCTTCATCGTAAAAATCGCTCAGCACGCCTGCGACCAAGATGATGATCAAAGGCTTGATAAACTCGGAAGGCTGAAAAAGGAAGCCTGCAAAAAGCCTGATCCAGCGCTTGGCGCCGCCAGCACCAGCACCAACGAACAAGACCAGCAAAAGCACAAAAGCGAGCGTGCCCCAAACGGCTTTCGCCACCTTTGTCGTAGCGAAATCCCAAGAAATCGCGCGAAACGAGATGAGAGCGCACAGCACGGAACCTATTGCGGCGAAGCCAAACTGGCGCTTGAAGAAATACAAAGCATCGCCTTGCTCAGACAGGGCCTCGACCGAAGAGGCAGAGAAAACCATAAGCAAGCCAAAAGCAACAAGAGCCACCAGGCAAGCGATGAATATGAGGCGCGGACGCATAATGCGTGCAGGAACGCCCGCGATGAGTTTTTCGCCCCAGGAAGAATGCTCGGGAGAGCCGTCGCGCACCACGCGGTCGCGCCCACGACGCGCCATAGCGCCCTGGGACTCCTTCGCCGTTCTATCTCGCATGCCTGCGTTCGTTTCTCGCACGCTCTCCCCTAGCCCTCGACAACGGCGGTATCGGCCGCGCGAAGCTCATCGAGATAGGATTTAAATGCGCGCCCGCGCTCCTCATAGCCAGAGAACTCGTCAAACGAGGAACAGGCGGGAGAGAACAGCACGGCATCACCATCGTGGGCAAGGGTGCGAGCGACGTCGACGGCATCACGCATGTGAGCCGCGCGCGCAAGCACCACGCCAAGATCCTTTGCGCCGGCAGCGACAAGCGCTTGCTCGAAGCGCTCAGCGGCCTCGCCAAAGCAGACGGCAGCAGCAACGTGCTGACACACGATGCGCGAGAACTCCTCCAAGGGAGTTCCCTTGTCGTGACCGCCCAAAAGCAAGATCACACGGTCGTTAGGGAATGCCGTGAGCGCCTTTTCGACAGCATCGGTGTTTGTTGCCTTGGAATCGTTGTAAAAGTGAACGCCCGCGATAGACCCGGTGGGCTCGATACGATGCTCAAGCGGAGCAAAGCTTACAAGCCCCGCACGCACGCACTCCACGGGAGCGCCGCAAGCAAGGGCCGCAGCGGCGGCGGCCAGAGCGTTGATGATGTTGTGGTGGCCGGCAATCTGCAGGTCCGCCGTAGAAACGAGCTCGTTTTCCTCGCCGCCCAGACGCACGATCATGAGGCCATCGCGCACGAAGGCAGCGTCAGCGGCGCCACTATCCTCGCAGGAAAGCGAAAGGACGCGTCGGCCGGGCACGAAAATCTCGTCTCGATGGGCCATATTGCCCTCATCTTCGACATCGACGATAGCCAGGTCAGCTTCATCTATATTCTGGAACAAGCGGATCTTCGCCTCGGCATAGTTTTCATGCGTGCGATGCCACGCCAGATGGTCATCGGTGATGTTGAGCAGAATCGCCACGCGCGGATGGAGCTCCGTCGTGGTGGCAATCTGATAGCTCGAAAGCTCGGCACAGAACCATGACCCATCGACGCGGCCATCGACCTCGTTGATGGGCGGGTTGCCAATATTGCCAACGGCAACGCTGCACATATCGGCGGAGCGAAGCAGATGGTCGACAAGCGACGTAGTGGTGGTCTTGCCGTTTGTTCCCGTCACCGCGCACCAATTGCTTGGCGAAAGGCGGAAAGCGAACTCGGGCTCGCCCATTATTTCGCTCGAATGAGCGCGTCCTGCGGCAAAGAAATCGCAAAACTCCGAAATGCCGGGGCTGGAGACACAAATGTCATATGAGCCCTCGACATCCTCGGTGCCAAAAACAAAGTGAGCGCCCGCATGTTCAAGCTCGCGCGTACGATTGTTGGGCTGCGCTTTTGCTCCACCGTACATGGTGACGCTGGATACGCGCTCGCCCAGGTGGGCACATGCCCATTGGACAACATCGAGACCCGAGGAACCCTGGCCCAAGACCAAAAGCGAGAACGTCTGCGGCAATGGCATATTAAATCACTATCCCAGTTGGAAGAAGAGGGCAAGACCGAGCGCGCCAAAGGCAGCCGCCACAATCCAAAAACGGATGACGACCTTGGTCTCCGCCCAGCCCTTCTGTTCAAAATGATGATGAATGGGAGCCATGAGGAACACGCGCTTCTTGGTGAAGTGGTAGCTCACGACTTGAATCATGACGGAAAGCGCCTCGACAATGAAAAGGCCTCCGATAATGAGCGACGACACCTCGGTATTGGTGACGATGCCCATGCAGGCAAAGGCGGTACCCAGCGCGAGGGAGCCGGTATCACCCATAAAGATGCTTGCCGGATAGCAGTTGAACCAGAGGAAGCCAAGGCATCCACCGGCAGCGGCAGCACCAAAAATAGCGAGATTGGAATCGCCGCAAAGAAACGCAATGGCGGCCATGATAAGCAGGGCGATCATCGACGTGCCGCCGGCAAGTCCGTCAAGACCATCTGTAAGGTTGGCGGCGTTGGAGAAGCCCGCAATCAAAAGCCAGGTGAAAATAACAAAGAGCCAGGGCACGGTGAATGCCGTACCGGCCACGTCAAACGTCGTGGAAAGCACAGAGAGGTCGATAGCGAAACCACCGGGGAAGCGGACCTCGGCGGGAACGCCGCAGAAATTGACGGCACCCAGGCAAAAGACGACGCAGATAAGCGTAAGGCCAAACATCTTGGCGCGCGGCGTCAAGCCAAGCGAGCGACCATGGGTGACCGAAGTGAGGTCGTCAATCAGGCCGAGCACACCGGTGGCAACCGTAGCGATAAGCACGAGCAGCATCTCGGTCGTGTGCTTCGCCATAATCAAGCAGGTAAGCACGATGGCGATGAGAATCACTACGCCGCCCATGGTGGGCGTTCCCTGCTTAACGAGATGACGCTTGGGGCCATCGGCGCGAACCTGTTGGCCGATGCTTTCATACTTGAGAATCTTAATCCACAAAGGCATGAGGACGATCGTGATGAGTGCAGCGATGCCCAAAGCCAAAAAGGCCTGATAGGTGGGGTAAGACGCGTTGCCTAGCATGCGCAGACCTCCTCAACAAAGCGGTCGAGTCCAACAGCGCGAGAACCCTTGGCAAGAACCAGGTCGGAGGCGCATAGCGACGAGGAGAAGCGCTCGATAAGCCGATCGGTATCGCCCACGATGAAAATCTGATCGTCCGGCATCCCCATGAGCTTTGCAGCGCCAGCCATCGCAATGGCGCCCTCATCCCCAACGCACACGAGCGTCGAGAGCTTCTTTGCAGCCGCATAGGCACCCGTCAGAGCATGAAGACGTTCTGTATCGTCGCCAAGCTCGCCCATCTCACCCAAAATGGCGATACGAGCGCCCTCGCAAGGCAGGGAGCACAGCAGGTCGAGGGCGGCAGCCATCGACTCGGGAGCGGCATTGTAGGTGTCATCGATAACGCGTGCACCGCAGGCGGCACGGCGAACTTCCTGACGACGACCGGTGATCTGCAGGGACGTCAAGACGGAATCGATCTGCTCGGCACTCACGCCCAAACGGTGGGCGATGGAGGCAGCATATACGACGTTGATAACGGCCTGCGCGCCGGGGAGCGCCACATGGGTATCCAGGGAGGTGCCGTCGGCAAAGGTGAGGGTGAAATAAGGCTGTCCCTCATCGCTCACGCGGATATCGCTCACGCGAACGTCGTCCGCAGCACCCGAGCCGCACAGCAGCACGTCGACACCGGCAGGGTCGGCAAATCCCTCGCGGATAAAAGGCGTGAAATCGTCTTCGCCGTTCATGACCAAAAGAGGGGTCTCGCCCTCGTGCGCAGGCATCATGCCAGAGATGATCTCGGCCTTTGCGCGCGCGATGTTCTCGCGACTGCCAAGCATACCGATGTGCGACGTGCCCACCTTGGTGATTACCGCAAAGGCCGGGCGGGCGCATGCCGTAAGACGAGCGATCTCGCCCGTGGCATTCATGCCCATCTCGAGCACGAGCATCTCGGTATCGGCCGGTGCCGCAAGAATCGTCAAGGGCATACCGATGAGATTATTGAAGTTTCCGCTCGTCACATGAACGCGATAGCGGCAGGCGAGCATCTTTGCAAGCGAGTCTTTTGTGGTGGTCTTACCGATGGAACCCGTGACGCCGATAACGGTAGCATCCAGGCTCATGCGGTAGTCGTGTGCCAGGGAAAGCAGGAACTTCATCGGGTCTTCGCAGGTAAACAGGGCACAGCCGTGCTCGTTTGCAAGGTCAATCAGGTCCACCGCGGGCTCAACCGTAAGAACAACGGCTCCGGCACCTGCCTCGATAGCCGCGGGCGCAAATGAATTACCGTCCACGCGCTCACCCGAGAAGGCAACGAAAATCGAATCGGGCTGGACCTGGCGCGAATCGATAACGCACCCTTTGCAAATACGATTCTCGTCACCGGACTTGCGCTGCACATCGCATACGCGCTCGATGTCCTTGACTGCGATTTCTATCATGCATGCTCCTTTGCGAGCCAATATTCCAACCGGTTATTGTACCGTTGCCATGCGCCCATGTGGTGCAGGCCCTGTGTGAATACAAGTGCAGACAGCGCAACCCGGCTTCTAAGAAGTGGGTTGGATATCCAGAATAGCCAAAGCGCTCTCCATGACAGTAGCGAAGGGCGTCGCAGCAGCAGTGGAGATATAGGGCGTTCCGTCAAGCGTCACATAGACCATCACCTGGGGATCATCCGTGGGCGCAAAGCCGATGAACGAGGACATGTAGACATCTTTTTGATAGCCGCCATCCTCGCTCGCACGCTGTGCGGTACCGGTCTTTCCCGACACGTCATAGCCGGGAACCTGGCCGAGCGTGCCCGTTCCCTCGTCGACGACGGTCTTCATCATATCGGCAACCTGCTCAACGGTCTCTTCGGAAAAAACGCGCTCGTCTTTATCCGACCAGTCCTTTTCTTCGCCCCCACAGGACTTGAGGAAATGCGGGACGGTCATAACTCCCTTGTTCGCTATAGCGCTCATACCGTGAAGCACGCTTATGGGAGACAGGGAGATCGCCTGGCCAAACGACATGGCAGCAACGCTCGCGCCATCGTAGTCTCCACGATCCTTGACGATACCCGAGCTCTCTCCCGGAAAATCGACGCCCACCTTTTTGCCAAAGCCAAACTTCGTTATATATTTGGCAAAGAGGTCGGCTCCGATCTGCTTGCCCACAAGTACCATGCCGGTATTGGAAGAGCGGCGCAGGATTTCGCGCATGGTCATGGTCATGCTGTAATCACGCATGTCAGAATCGTAGACGTCATCGTCGCCGGCCTTGACCGTCGAGGGAACTTCGTACGTCGTGTCGGGACCGGCAATGCCCTCTTCGATAGACATGCCGCATACAAACGTCTTGAAAACGGAGCCGGGTTCGTAGGCGTCGGTCACAACGCGCAGGTTCATATCCTCGGCGCGCGCGGTCGAAAGATCGCTCGGATTGTACGTGGGATAAGAGCACGCCGCAAAGATGTCGCCGTTTCGCGGATCGGACACGATGATGGAGCCATAATTCGCATCCGCTCGCTCGACAGCCTCCGCCAAGGCCTCTTCCGCTGCCTGCTGGATGTTGACGTCGATCGTTAAAACGATATCGGCACCGTCTTTTGCGGCAACCTTCTTGTAGGCACCGCCCGCCACATAGCTGCCGTCGGCCGCATGCTCTCGCACGATGGAGCCGTTTGTGCCCATCAACGTGTCCTCATACCGGAGCTCGAGTCCTGAAATGCCGTTGTGCTCCGTATCGGTTACGCCCAGCAGCTGGGCGCAGGTGCTTCCAAAGGGATAAACGCGTTTCATGGAAGGCTCGAGCACGATGCCGGCAAGACCGTACTCCTCGAGCTTCTCGCCCTCCTCGGTATCTACTTTTCGCTGGATATAGGTATAGCTGCTTCCGCTAACTGCCGCATTGCAAGTCTTCTCGTCCACATCCAAGACGTCCATCAGGGCGCGGACAACTTTGTTCTTCTTAGTGACCTGGCTTGGGTTGACCGCAACGTCATAGCAGCTCTCGCTCGAAGTGAGAATGTTGCCGTTGCGATCATAGATAGTTCCGCGCTTAGCATAGAGCGTCTGGTTGTAGACTCGACGCCAGTACAGCTCATTTTCGGCGCGATCGTCACCAAATACCTGGTATCTTCCAAGCTGGAATCCGCACGCGGCGGCAGCCACGCCAAGAAACGCTAAGACGAAGGTGCGCCTCGACACGGGCTCGTGTGACATATCCGCATGCAGCAGATCGGTCTTCGGCGCAGATCTGCGAGCACGCGCGGCGCTACGCTGGGCAGATTGTGACGTCCTGAGACGTGTCACGGCATCGTTATTATGATGGTTTCGGTTTTGTGGCATGAAGCACCCGGGATCTAGAGCTTTTGACTACAGCATCCTATCATGGCTATTCGGCCGCAGGCGCTTGCTCCGCAGAAGCAGCATCCGATTCGGCATTCGCCGCCTGATCGCTCGAGAAATCGAGCGTCGTGGTGTCGTCATCCCCGGCGCTCACCATACCGAGCGTTCCGGTGGCAAGATCGCGGATGCGCGTTTCGGAACCATAGACGGAGCGCATGACCTGCAAATTCGAGCTTTCCTGATGTGTCTGCTCAAGCGAAGTCGCCGCCTGTGCGTTGTTGTTGAGAAGGGCGGTGGTGGCGCCAGCGAGCGCAATACGGGCAAAACCCACGACGCAGAAAAGCGCCACGAACACGAAGGCGAGCTTCATGACATGTGTGAAGTACGGGCTCACGGCTTGGTTGGCCTCGAGGCCCTCACCAGAAACGACATCGAGTCGCGGGCGCTCGGGGGCTACCGGCGCCGGAGCCGCCGTGCGGTTGGGATAGGAGACGGGCTGCGCCTCATACATATCGTAGGCGTATGCGGCATTCGAAGCGCGATAAGCCATGGCTGCAACCCCTCCTTCAACATCGTGGTGCTACATTTCAAGTTCGTTTACATGTGCACGGGAAAGGACTGTTCGATGGCTTTGCCGAGACATCAGATTCTCTCGGCAACGCGAATCTTCGCAGACCTCGCCCGCGGGTTGCGCTCCACCTCTTCGGCAGACGCAGCCAGGGGTTTTCGGGTTATGACCTTGACTATCGGCACATGACCGCACACGCACACCGGGATATCCGGCGGGCATATGCACCCTTGGCTCTTTTCCTGGAACAGACGTTTGGTGATACGATCCTCAAGCGAGTGATACGAGATCACGCAGATGCGACCGCCAGGATTTGCCCAGCGAATCGCCGCTTCTAGGCCGCGCTCCAAGACATCGAGCTCATGGTTGACCTCAATGCGGATCGCCTGAAAGCTGCGACGCGCAGGGTGTTTTCCGTGACGCCTCGCCGCAGCGGGAATCGCCGCTTTGATGACGTCCACGAAATCGTACGTAGTGAGAATCGGCTTCTCGACGCGCACGCGAACGATCTCGCGAGCGATCTGCCGAGCGAACTTCTCCTCACCGTACACGCGAAGAATGCGAGCGAGGTCTGCTTCGTTATAGGTGTTTATGACCTCAGCTGCGTTTAAGGGATTATTACTCGCATCCATCCGCATATCTAAGGGGGCATCTTCGTGATACGAAAAGCCCCTTCCAGGGAAATCGAGTTGCGGGCTCGATACGCCCAGGTCGAACAGGAAGGCGTCCACGCCGGGGACCTGCGCCGAGCAAAGCAGGCGGTCCAGATCTCCAAAGTTGCCCTTGAGCAGCTTGTGCGGGGTGCCGGGAGCCTCGGTGTCGAGTCGCTTTCCCGCGGCTTCCAGCGCCATGTCATCCTGATCGATTCCCAGAAGCAGGCCGGTCTCCCCCACCCGCGCGGCCATCTTCACCGAGTGGCCGGCGCCGCCGAGCGTGCAATCGCACACCACGGATCCGGGTTTGAGATCAAGGCCCTCGAGCACCTCGGGGAGCATTACGGGTTCATGCCGATATTCAGGTGTCAAAGTGCCCTCTCCCATACGTGTCTCCTTAGGCGCCGATAATGATGTCGACTAGCGATCGAAGAAGTTCGCCAGAGCGTCATCGACATCAGCCTGATGCTCCGCGTAAGCCTGACGATTCCAGATCGTAAGGCGATCACCGTCGCCGGCGATTGTCACCTCGCGATCGAGATTCACCCGGTTGCGGTCTGCCTCCGGCAGGCTGATACGTGCGGCGGAGTCTATTTCGAGTGTGGTTGCCGCACCATTCAGTCCGCTTCTGACAGCACGATGATCTTTGCGGGTGGGGTCGTAACCGCCATCTCGCTCGAACACGGCGTCAAGCCAAGCCTTGAAGGTGTCCTCAGTGAACACGTACAGGGCATCGACTTCCTTTTCAGGGGCGGGAAGCACACGCACACTCTCACCGAGCTGCTTACGGAAGGCGGGCGGCAGAGAAAGGCGGCCTTTAGCATCGAGATTACGCTCGTACGTACCGCTTAAATACACTGCTGCACACCCCCTAGGCTTACTCGTGGGCGAATGCGGGAGCCACCCCGCTGTCGACGCTTTCAATATTATGGTCTGCGAGCACTTTTCGCAACACTTTTTCCCACTTTCTCCCCCACCGTCCCCCACAGGTCCCACGCGGCACCCCACACACCCCGTTTGATGTTTTCGATGAAACACAAGATGTTGTGTTTACTGGCGCTTTTGCGTCAATAACTCGCCCCTTTCCCGCCCGGCGATCGCAGGGGAAAGAGACGACACTTTTTCTTGAGAGCATGAGGCCAATTGTGGCGAAACTGTTTAAGCCCCAGGTAGAGAGCTTATAGAGCTCTAAGGTGCTTGCGGTGGGAGAAAAAGGGGGCAATCTGTTGGGGCTCAGATGAATCATTATCTATATATAGTGAAAAATGCCCTCGAAAAGCGATTCGCACGACGGATAAAATGGCACGGATATTCGCCTCTTTACGCATGAAGCGGGCAGCTCGTCCGTCTTTCCGAGCCCTAAGGCGCCAACCCAACAGGTGCGAACGAGCGGCGACCTTTGACCCATGTCTCGACGCCATCAGCCAAACAAGTGACGGTTTGCGGCGAACCTCGTGACAAGCAACAAACGAGCATCAAAGGGACCGCAACAAACGGATAGCGCCTTTCGGGCATATCGTGACGGCACCGATCAACAAGTATCGGCTTTAAGCACATGTCGAGATGGCTTCAGCCAAACAAGTGACGTCCCTTGGTGCATCATGCATCGAGTGACGGCTTTTCGAACATTTTTAAATGAGCGGCGGTTTTTGAAACGTTTTAGAGCTGAAGACGGCCCATAAATGCACGATTATCCGCCACACGTTCGCCTCGAGCCCGTGGAAGCGCGGGAACGCCCACCGCCGACATCCATAGCACGCTAACTAAGCGCGAGGGCGGGACCGTCGAGCCGCCTGTAGTTTTTACTGTGGACGCACCCCTTAAGCGCGAGGATGCGCCGATAGATACACCTCGCGCAGCTGCGTGCGGTCGACATGAGTATAAATCTGCGTTGTAGAGATATCGGCATGTCCCAAGATCTCCTGCAGGACACGCAGATCGGCACCGCCCGCAAGCATGTGGGTCGCAAACGAGTGACGAAGCGTATGGGGATGCAACCCTTCGATACCCACCAGGCGACCATAGCGCTCGCAAATGGCATGGACAGATTGGCGCGATATACGTCCGCCGTTCTTATTCAAGAAGACGCCCGGGCACGCAGCTACACGGTGGGCGTGCGCCGCCAGCTCGCGGCGTGGACCGTCGAGATAATCGACGAGAGCCTTGAGAGCAGAGCCGCAAAGAGGCACCAAGCGCTGCTTCGACCCCTTGCCGAACACGCGGATAAACTCGTCATCCAGATAGAGGTCTTGTACATCCAGACCCACCAGCTCGCTCGCGCGCAGACCGCAGCCGTAAAGCACCTCGAGAATCGCCCGATCGCGCGCACCGGCAGCGCCAACAGGGAACTCTTGATCAAGCAACGCCCGCGCGGCATCGATGGAGATGTAATCGGGCAGGCGTTCCTCCTTTTTGGGAAGGCGCACATTGGCCGTCGGGTGAGTCTCGCAAACCCCCTCGCGCACCAAAAAACGATGGAAGCTTTTTACCGCAGAAAGCGCGCGCTCGATCGATGCGCTCGCGTAGCCGCCCTCGCGCCGCGCGGCCACAAACGACTCCACGTCGGCACGCCGAACGTCCTCGGGGGCCTCGATGCCCTGACCGATCAAATGCACGAGATACGCCTCAAGATCGCGACGATACGCAGCTACGGTGTTTGCGGAAAGGTTGCGCTCAACCGCAAGATGATTGAGATAATCTCGCACGGCATGCTCGAGCGGAGTCTTGCCTGTAAGGAAGCCTTCCGCCGACCACCCGCGAGATATGTCCCCTTCCTCAGAAACAGAGAGGACCCCCCGACCCCGCGTCGAGGCGGAATCGGAAGGGTCCCTATGAACATTCATATCGCGAAAGCGCAGCGACAACTACTTCTCCTGCGGATTGTGCGGGTTCACGAGCTCACGCGAAGTTCCCTCATGCTGACCGATGGACGCACGGACGAACTCGCGGAACAGCGGCTGCGGCTTGGTCGGACGGCTCTTGAACTCGGGGTGTGCCTGGGTGGCAACATACCACGGATGCACATCCTGGGGAAGCTCCACCATCTCGACCAGACGCTCGTCGGGCGAAATGCCGGAGATAACCAGTCCCGCCGCGACAAGCTGGTCACGGTAGGCGTTATTGAACTCGAAGCGATGACGATGACGCTCGTAAACAAGTTCCTCTCCATACGCCTCACGCGCAAGCGTGCCTTCGGAGAGCTTACAGGGATAGGCACCCAAGCGCATGGTGCCGCCCTTCTCGGTCACGTCTTCCTGAGAGCTCATGAGATCGATAACGGAATGCGGGCCCTCGGGATCGAACTCCGAAGAGCTCGCGCCGGCAAGACCGGCGACGGCGCGGGCAAATTCGCACACCGCAACCTGCATGCCCAAGCAAATGCCCAGATAGGGAATCTTATGCTCGCGGGCAAACCTCGCGGCACAAATCTTTCCGTCAAAGGCGCGCTTGCCAAAACCGCCGGGCACGAGAATGCCGGAAGCGTCGGAAAGAACCTCGTTTACATTTGAGGCATCAAGGCTCTCTCCGTCGACAAGCTGCACATCAACATGGCGATCGTAGAAGATGCCCGCATGGTGCAGGGCCTCGATAACGGAAAGATAGGCGTCGGGAAGCTGCGTGTATTTGCCCACCACGGCGATCTTGACGCGGTCTGCATGCTTATTGGCGTGGTTTTGTTTGCTGATAAACGCATTCCAGTCGGCCATGTCGCGCTCGCGCGGATCGAGGCCCAGGCGCTCGCAGACGCGCAGATCGAAGTCCTGATCTGCCAAAAGGCCCGGAACGTCGTAGATGCTTGCACAATCCTCGTTGGTAAACACGCAATCGGTATCGACGTCGCAGAAACTTGCGATCTTGGAGCGAATGCTGTCGTCGATATCGTGGTCGGAGCGCAAGACGATGATGTCGGGCTGGATGCCAAAGCTGCGCAGCTCCTTGACGGAATGCTGCGTAGGCTTGGTCTTGACCTCGTGGGCGGCAGCGATATACGGCACCAAGCTCACATGGATGAAGCAGACATTCTCGGGACCGGCATCTTTACGATACTGGCGGATGGCCTCCACAAAGGGCTGCGACTCGATATCGCCGATGGTGCCGCCCAGCTCGGTAATGACCACGTCAGAGCCCGTCTGCTCCTCGATGCGACGGAACTTGTCCTTGATGGCGTTGGTGACATGCGGAATCACCTGGACGGTGCCGCCCAGAAAATCGCCGCGGCGCTCGCGCGCAATCAGGCTCTTATAGATGGCTCCCGTGGTGAAGTTGGAGTCGCGGGTAAGGTTCTCGTCGATAAAGCGCTCATAGTGACCAAGGTCGAGGTCGGACTCGTAGCCATCCTCCGTAACAAAGACCTCGCCATGCTGGAAGGGGCTCATGGTGCCCGGGTCGACGTTGAGATATGGGTCGGCCTTCTGCATCGTCACTTTATAGCCGCGCGACTTGAGAAGACGGCCCAACGACGCCGCCGTGATACCTTTGCCAAGCGACGAAACAACGCCACCAGTCACGAAGATATGCTTGGTCATATTTAGTTACCTGCGCTTTCCCGTAGAAGTTTCTTTTGCCTTCGACGGGTCTTTATTGTACGACGAGCCTCCGCTCTCGGTTTCGAAAATCAAAATCGAAATAAAAGAAATTGGGCGGTCCCGGCATCGGATGCCGGAGCCGCCCATTCAAAAGCAGTGGCCTCGGTGGCGCGCCGAGAACACGAAAGCGAGCTATCGTTTTTCCGAAACGATGCGCTTCCCCATCTCCAGACCTTTGAAATACCACCTGCCGGAATCGGTGATCGAATAGGTATTGGGAAGCTGCGCCCCGGCCTCAGTAAAGTGAACTTCCTGATCGAGCAGCCCCGCTTCGGACAATCGAGAGATGGCGGCGTGGATGCGCCACTCGCTTACACCAACCTGTTTGGCGAGCCATGCACGGGAAAACCCGGCAGCGTCGCCTCTTTTTTCCACGGCATCGATATTCTGTAGAATAGCCAACTCGACGCGCGCCATATCGGCAACGCTTGCACGTCCCCTACCTGCCATGCTATGTCCTTAGAACGGTCCGTCACTGCGCCACGGGCGGACACGCGACCAGGCTAATCCGGCCGCTCTTGCATATTTTAGGGCAATAAAACACGCGAAATGAAAGAAATCGGCATGTTAGCGCGTATTTTTGGCAGGCGGACAAAGACCGGCCGCAGGCTCTCCTGGACCGGTCTTTATCAAGGGCACTTTGTTGTGAAGCAACCTAGCGGTGATAGAGCGTGTGGCGCTCGTACTTAGGTTCGCAGCAAACATTGATACCCAAGCGACGCATGACTTCCTCGTCGGTGGGCGAGATGATCACGCTAAAGAACGCGTCGCAGCCGCGCAACTGCTCGAGACCGGAAAGGACGCGTGCGGCGACCTCGCTCTCCGCCGAAGTGATGGAGAGGGCTATGAGGGTCTCGTCGGTATGCAGGCGCGGGTTATTGCTGCCCAGGAAATGGGTCTTCAGGCGGCTGATGGGCTCGATGGCATCGTCGCTGATAACCTCGACCTCAAGGTCAACGCCAGAAACAGCCTTGAGCGCATTCATCAGAAGCGAACTCGCGCAGCCCAGGCGATCGGACGTCTTGCCGGTTACCACCGAGCCATCGGGCATGACCATGGCGCCTGCAGGCGCCCCAGTCTCCTGTTCGCGGGCACATGCTGCAGCGCGGGCGGGAGAATAGTTGCTATCGACTCCAGCCTTGGTCATGATGCGCTTCAGACGATCCACCTGCTCGTCACCCATACCGGTGCGGCGCACCTGCTCGCGACCGGCAAAATAGCGGCGCACGATTTCCATGCGGCTCGCGTCGGAGCACGCCTCGTCATCGGTGATGGCAAAGCCGACCATGTTGACGCCCATGTCGGTCGGGCTCTGGTAGGGGCTCTCGCCCAAGATCTTCTTCATAAGGGCACGGACCACGGGGAACGCCTCGACATCGCGGTTGTAGTTGACCGCGGTCTTGCCATAGGCCTCCAGGTGGAACGGATCGATGATGTTCGCATCGTCAAGGTCGGCGGTCGCCGCCTCGTATGCGATGTTGACGGGATGCGAGAGCGGCAGGTTCCACACGGGGAAGGTCTCGAACTTGGCATAGCCAGCCTCGACACCGCGCAGGTGCTCATGGTAGAGCTGCGACAGGCAGGTAGCGAGCTTGCCCGAGCCGGGGCCGGGAGCGGTGACCACCACGAGGGGACGCGTCGTCTCCACAAACTCGTTTTTGCCGTAACCCTCAGGCGAGACAATAAGGTCGACATCGTGGGGATAGCCCTCGATGGGATAGTGCAGCTTTGCGGTGATGCCCAGCTCCTCCAGGCGGCGGCGGAACACGTCGGCCGCGGGCTGACCCGCATACTGGGTGATAACGACCGCCGCGACGGCAAAGCCGTTGCTGGAGAACAGATCGACAAGGCGCAGGACATCCTCGTCATACGTGATGCCCAGGTCTCCCCTCGCCTTGTTCTTCTCGATATGGTTCGCGTTGATGGAGATGATGACCTCGACCTCGTCGGCAATGCTCTTGAGCATGCGGAACTTGGAGTCGGGCTCGAACCCGGGAAGGACGCGGCTCGCATGGTTGTCATCAAAGAGCTTGCCGCCGAACTCCAGGTACAGCTTTCCGCCGAACTGTCCGATACGCTGGCGGATATGCTCCGCCTGCAGCTCGATGTACCTGCCGTTGTCAAACCCCTGACGCATGCGACGGGCTCCCTCCGTAACGAAATGGTCTCGTATCCAACGGGAGATTATAGCGTGAGAGGGCGGCTTTTCGACACGGCAGGCGCGCTCATGCAAAAACGATGCCGAAGCCCATACCGTGCTACCATAAACCTCTGAATAAATCGAACCACCTGTTCAAGGAGCACCGCTCGTGGCAGATACCTCGTCTAAATCAACATCCACCCACGCAAAAACCGAGCTGCAAAAAGACATCTTTATCCTCAAGCAGCTCGTGGGCAAGGACTTCAAGATCAAATATCGCCGCAGCTTCCTGGGCGTGGCATGGAGCGTGCTCAACCCGCTGCTCATGATGATCGTCATGGCCATCGTGTTCACCACGATCTTTGCCCAGGGTCGCAACGGCTCGGTTACCCCGGAGATGTATCCGCTCTATCTTATTGTGGGTAACGTCACCTTTGCCGTGATGTCCGATTCCACGAGCCAGGCGCTCTCGTCCATCGTCTACGCGTCGTCACTTCTTAAAAAGGTCAAAGTGCACCGCTTTGTCTTCCCGGTGCAAAAGGTCCTGTTCTCGCTCGTGAATTTTGCCTTTTCGCTTATCGCGGTGGCCATCGTCATGCTGTGGTTCCACGTGATTCCCACCTGGCATCTGCTGCTGCTTCCCGTCTGCCTGCTTCTGCTCATGTTCTTCTGTATGGGCTTGGGCCTTTTGCTCTCTGCCGCCACGGTCTTCTTCCGCGACGTCATGCACCTGTGGAGCGTCGTGATTACCGCATGGACCTACTTCACCCCGATCTTTTGGACCACCGACTACATCCTCAAGATGCCGCATATCCTGCGTGTGCTCATGTACGCCAACCCCATGTATAACTACCTGCAGTTCATGCGCGATATCTTCGTGTTCCAAACCTGCCCCACCCCGCTCGAGTTTGGGCTTTGCGTTGCCTGGGCGGTTATCGCCATGGTTATCGGCTACGCCGTCTTCCACAAGAACGAGCACAAGTTTATCCTCTATATCTAGGAGCCCGGCATGTCAGATGTAAAGAACGTCGCGGCTGCGGCCGAGGAGTACGCCGTCGAAGTCAACGACGTCACCATGATCTTCAATATGGCCTCCGAGCAGCTCAACAACCTCAAGGAATACTTCATCAAGCTCGCAAAGCACGAGCTGTTCTTCAAGGAGTTCCGTGCGCTCAAGCACATCAGCTTTAAGGTGCGCCGTGGCGACGTGGTGGGCCTTGTGGGCACCAACGGCTCGGGCAAGTCCACCATGCTCAAGGTTATTGCCGGCGTGCTGGAGCCCAGCGAGGGCGAGTGCATCGTGCGCGGCAACATCGCCCCGCTCATCGAGCTGGGCGCAGGCTTTGACATGGAGCTCACCGCACGCGAGAACATCTACCTCAACGGAGCGCTGCTGGGCTACACCAAGCAGTTTATCGACGAGCATCTGGACGAGATCGTCGACTTTGCCGAGCTGCACGACTTCATGGATATGCCGCTCAAGAACTACTCCAGCGGCATGGTGGCGCGCATCGCGTTCGCCATCGCCACCATCACCGAGCCCGATATCCTGATTGTCGACGAGACGCTCTCGGTAGGCGACGTCTTCTTCCAGCAAAAATGCGAGCAGCGCATCCAGCACTTCATCGAATCGGGCGACGTCACGGTGCTGTTTGTCTCCCACTCTATCGAGCAGGTCGAGCGCATCTGCAAGCGCGCCGTCTGGATCGAAAAGGGCGACCTTCGCATGGATGGCCCTGTCAAAGAAGTGTGCGAGGCCTATCGCAACCAGTTCAACTAGCCCACGGGCAGCAATCGAAAGCCCACCATGCCCCATAAGATTGAGAAAGCGGAAGGAGCCTACGCCGCAGGCACCCTTCCGCGCATTTTAGGCGACAACCTTCGCCGTGCGCGCGAGGAGATGGGGCTTTCCCAAACGCGCTTTGGCCTGATGGTGGGCCTTTCACGCCAAATGATTAACACACTTGAGTGCCGTGGCTGCAACATCCAGATCGATTCGCTGCAGCGAATCGCCGAAGGACTGGATATCCCTGCCTGGAAGCTGCTGGAAGACCCCTCGGACAATCGCGATGAATGCGCGGATCCAACTGCTGCGAATTCCCGCCGTGACACGCACGTGTGCTGGTAGAGCTCTCTCCAACAGACCCTCCGCACGGACATCAGCGGCCGCCACATCCACGTAAACGGATTATATCCAGCCTGCGCACATACCGTCTCCATGCTAAAACGCATGACCGTACGATTCTTTGATAGCCCCGCCCTGCCGCGCCGCATCATGGCTACACTGGTATGTGCCAGCCACTGCGGCGAATGCGCCCACACGAGCGACAAGGAGCATATCGATGGTCGCTACCGAACGTGCCGAACAAACCATAAAGTACCTTTCACTGCTCTCACAGCAGTTCCCCAATCAGCAATCTGTCTTCACCGAGATCATCAACCTGCAGGCGATTCTCAATCTGCCCAAGGGAACAGAGCACTTCATGAGCGACCTGCATGGCGAATACGAAGCCTTCATGCACATCCTCAACAACTGTTCGGGCGTTATTCGCGAGCATGTTGACGAGATATTCGGCGATACGATGTCCAATTGCGAAAAGGGCGACCTGTGCACGCTCATCTACTATCCCAGCGAAAAGCTGCGCCTGGTGCGTACGGCAAAGCAGGATTCCCCTAGCTGGTATAAAGAGAATCTCGACCACTTGATCACCGTGGCACGCTCCCTCTCGAGTCGCTACACGCGCTCGAAGGTACGTAAGGCCATCCCGCACGATTACGCCTATATCATCGACGAGCTGCTGCACACGCACCCGGACGAGAACAATTACCGCATTCGCTATCACGAGCGCATCATCGACTCGATTCTCGAGACCGACTCGACCGATGACTTTATCCGCTCACTCTCCGCGCTTATCAAACGTCTGGCCGTCGATCACCTGCATCTTGTGGGAGACGTTTTTGACCGTGGCGGCGGCGCGGCAAAGATTATGGATCGCCTGATGGATTACCATTCACTCGACATCCAATGGGGCAACCACGATATCTTGTGGATGGGAGCCGCTGCGGGCGAAGAGGCGTGCATCATCAGCGTTTTGCGTAACAACCTGCGCTACGACAACTACGAGATTCTCGAAAACGACTACGGCATCTCGCTGCGCGCTCTTGTCGCCTTCGCGAACAAGACCTATCACGCCAATGACAACATCACGCCGCTCATCAAAGCCATCAACGTCTTGCTGTTCAAGCTCGAGGGGCAGATCATCATGCGCCACCCCGAGTTCGACATGCAAGACCGCCTGCTCCTCGACAAGATCGATATGAATGCGGGCACTATCGATATCGACGGCATTACCTGGCAGCTGCGCACAACCGACTTCCCCACTGTCGATCCAGAGCATCCTTATGACCTCACGAAGGAAGAACGAGCTATCGTCGATAAGCTCGTCGCGGAGTTCACCGGAGCCGACCATCTGCGCCGCCATATCGAATTCCTCTATAGCCACGGATCCGTTTACCTAGTGCGCAATGGCAACCTGCTGTTCCATGGCTGCGTACCCATGAATGACGACGGCACGTTCTCCAGCTTTAACTGCATGGGAACGTATCGTTCTGGCCGCGATTATCTTGACTTTTGCGATAACGTGGCGCGTCGCGCATGGCGCACGCGCGAACGCGACGCGCTCGACTGGATGTGGTATCTCTGGATCGGCTTTAAATCTCCGATGTCCGGCCGCCTGGTCAAGACATTCGAGCGTTCCTACATCGAGGATCGCACCTCATGGGAAGAGCCCATGGACCCGTACTTCACCCTCACGCGCGAGATTCCCGCATGCGATGCCATCATGCGCGAGTTCCGTCTTTTGCCGGGCACGGGCCATATCATCAATGGCCACACACCGGTCAAGGCCGTTGCGGGAGAGAAGCCCATTCGCGCCGATGGGCGCCTGCTGGTGATCGACGGTGGCTTTTGTCGCGCCTACCATCCCAAGACGGGCATCGCAGGCTATACGCTCATCTCCAGCTCGCGCGGCATGCGCTTGAAGGCGCATGAGGCGTTTAAGAGCGTTGACGAGGCTTTGACCCGCAACGCAGATATCCAAAGCGAAACTACGCGCTTTGATGTTGCAAAACGTCGTCTGATGGTTTCCGACACCGATACGGGCGAAGAGATCCGCCGGCACATCAATGACCTGCGACTCCTGCTTGACGCCTATCGAAATGGCGTCTTACCCGAGGTTCGCCAGGTCTAATCGCAGGCAGACCCGCACGGCGCGCGAGGCAGACGCTGGGCCGTGCGGGCTGCTCAATGTTGACGAGCTTCAAGCCGTTACTACCCAACGGCATCGATTCTGTCCTCTAAACAACAATCGACCGTTTAGATGGCCTTCACCTACCGTCCACGGATTTGTAGGGTTAGTAGTTTTGTAAGGACACCCCTTACCTTTGCGTAACAAAACCCATAAAGTATCTCTCTGGACTCGATACCTCGCGTCGTCAAGCGTCTATCCAGGAGCATCTGTGCAGAAACTTGCCAACATGCCAACAACGAAGCAGTTTGCGAAATTCGCCGTGGTGGGATTTGCCTCCCTCGCGGTCGATTACGCCTTGCTGCTGGTCTTGGTTGAGTGGCTGCATATCGACCTGCTCTTCAGCACGACGGTCTCGTTTATTGCTTCCGTGATTGTGAACTACGTACTGAGCATGCGCTTTGTCTTCGAGCACAAAGAGGACATGAGCCGTAAGCGCGAGTTCACGATCTTCGCCATCCTCTCCGCCATTGGCCTGGGCCTCAACGACCTGTATATGTTTGTAGGCGTCGCGGTCTTCAACATTGGCTATCAGCTTATGAAGCTTGTATCCACCTTCTTGGTAACCTGGTACAACTACTTTAGCCGTCGTCGCTTCCTGGATGGTAGCCGCGCATAGCCGCCGGCAATCTCACATGGATTGATAGACGCCCTGCAGAGTTTTCTGCGGGGCGTTTTTGCGTATGGGTCCTCGCACGCAAAAGGGCCAAGAGCAGTAGCGCAGTCCTCGCCGTGCGCACACGATAAGCAACGCAGCAGAACCCCTACCCCACCTCTGGACCATGCCCCAATGCCTGCAACGCACGATATGCACCACGACAGGACCCCGGTTTCGGACACGATGCTCAAATGCCCGCACACCGCGACGGGAGAATCTGGGGCGCGAACTCAAGCCAGCACAATCCGGTAAATTCACTCATATGCCGCGCAACAAAAAAACGCCGAGACCCGCAAGGGCCTCGGCGCGATTGCGCGGTCGAGTCATGAAGAGAACGCGAGCGACTACTCCCCCGTCACGTATCGCCAGACAATCTTCTCGCCACCCGCGAGCTTGTAATTGGCACACGACGTCATGGGCATTACGCCGTCGACGTAATACGTCCAGCCACTTTTACCGCCGTGTTCCTTCTCAGCAAGGCCGCCAATAGAGGAAACATATAGGCCGAACTGGGTATTGCCGGCGTTGACACTCACACCGGTTGCGCATAGGGCATCATAAACCGTCGCTCCGGCGGGAATCGAGACAGATGCCGAAGAGCTGCCGGCGCCCACCGCCGAGCCATCCACGGTGACAGAGACGGTAATGCTTGTATCCGCTTGGGCAGAGGAGCTCGAACCCGAGCCGGCTTGGGACTGGGCAGCAAGGACGCTGTGCGCGGTTGTCGTCTTGACAAGAACCTCGCCCTGCGAGGTAACCTGCGCAATAACTGTAACCTTCGCGCTATCCGGCAATACGGGAGCATCACCCGCATTCTGTTCAAACCCGGGGTCTTTCCCAAGCGCGGCATACGCGTCGCCCGAGATGCGATACCCATCGCAGGCGGCAAGGATTTGGGCAGGCTCCTCGTTATCGCTTGTACGCTCCACAGGGTAGGAGACGACAATGCGCACGGAACCGGCCATGTCCTCGGCAATCCAGGTAACATGCGAGACCTTGACGTTCGCCTCGCGAGCCCAGGAAGCAAGAGCGGCAGCGCGGCATGCGGTATCGGCGATTGCATTCTCCGCCGTGGAATCGCTCGCGTTCTCAACCCAGATGCCATCCTCGCCAAGAACGACGTTCACGTCATCCTTGGGAAGGGAGACGTCGCTGGAGCCGTATGTAAGCTGAGCGACCTGCTCCTCGACATCCCCGGCGGTCACCACAGAAGACGCGAGTTCAAGCGATGCCGAGGGGGATGAGCCCTCCTCGACCGTCTGGAGTGCGCTACCGTCCAGGAAGGCAAGCGGATCGGAGCCGTTTGCATACTGATACGCTGACCAGCCGCAAAAAGTGATTACGACGGCAGCGAGCACTGCGACGACAACGCGAACTGCGCGCGCGGCATCCGAATTCTTACGTGCAGAATCGGCCATGCTATTCACCGTCCCGCTTTTTGCGCTTGAGCACCACGAGGACAATCACGCAGACGCCCAGAGCGATGCCGATAAACGGCCAGATGGGAAGCATGGCCTTCTTTACCTTCGAAACCGTCGCAACAGCGCCTTGCTCAGGCGATTCCTCGCTAGCAGTCTCGAGCTCACTGGAATCAAAGCCAGCGAGAAGCGACTCATGCTCGGCAGCCTGTTGCGCCGCGTTGCTCTTAAGTGCCCCAGCCAACGACACGGCAGCGTGCGAAGTGAGGACGAGGGAGGTCGAAGGAGCGTTGTCCTTGGTCGAGCCCGGACGAGACGAGGGAGTTGGCGAAGGCGCAGGACTCTCGTTCTTTGCCCACTTTGCGTAAAGCGTCATATCGGCCGTCACGACATCCTTGGAGAAGTCCCAGGCCTCGGTGCAATCGACATCCTTATACCAACCGGCAAACGTGTAGCCGGAGCGCTCGGGATCCGCAGGGGCAACCATGGTCTTGTTTTGCGCGGTCATAGCGCTGGGAACCGTGCTGCCGCCGCGCGTATCGAAGGCAACCGTATAACCCGGAGCCGCCTTGAGGGCAAACAGCGTACCAGAATCGTTGGTGTAGTAGAGATTGCCCTGGGCATCGGCGATCACACTCGCGGTGCAGTAGTTCGCATCGGATCCAGACGGCGTATAGATCTCTGCGGCTTCACCGGTCGACTGGTTAAAGCAGTAGACGGCACCCGGAGTTTTGTTGCATGTAAAGTACACGTAGACGTCGCCGCCCTGCACAGATGCTATCGGAGAAGCCTTGACCTCCGCATATTTGCCCATATCGAGGGTCTTCTCGACCTCCATGGACGCAAGGTCGATAACCGTGAACCGACCGTTATACGAAGCGTTGCTTCCACCAACATAGACCTTGCCGTTTGCCACGGCAGGCGTAGAAGTCGAGACGTTTGCGAACTCACAGGAGTCCGCAAGACGAAGGGTATCGCCCTCGCGAACGATCTTATAGAGCGTAGCCGGCTGGCGACCGACCGCCAAAAAGATCGGATTGCCGCCCTCGGTACCAGCAGAAACAATCGTTGCACGAACGGGATTTCCAGACAGGCTCACAGAAGACTTGACCTTGCCGGATTTGCCGTCGATGAGTTTTACGCAGCCGCTTTCATCGCCGATAACAAGATCGGAGCCAGAAGCGGCGGCGCCCGCCCAGTAATAGCCCTCACCGGTCGAGGAACCGGTCTTGGTGGTGACCTCCGACCAGACGATCTTGCCCGTCGCAATGTCGATGCAAAGCATGGCTCCGCCCGTCGCGGTACCAGAGGCGCCGGCGCCCGTGACAAACTCGGCATATACGCAGCCATTAGCGACCGTCATGGTCGAGTTTGCCTGATAGCGCCCACCGGCAGCAGGTGCCTCGAGCGCAGACGTCTTCCACACGCACTCAAGCGTCTCGGCAGAGAAGGCATACACGGAGCCGTCGTCGTTTGCCGAGATGATCAGACCATCCGCGTACACGGGACGCGAGAAATACGAAGTAGTGCCGCCCTTAGAAACGCGCGCGACAACCTTGCCCGCGCTGTCGATCTTAACGAGCTCGGAGTTCGTGGTAACGAAAACGTAGCCGCCTGCAATGATGGGGTCGCCCAGCGAAACCCACTTGTCGGCAGCCGTAGCCAGATTGACCTTCCACAGCTCCGTGGCCGACTCGGTGGGCGTCGGCGTATTCACGAGCGTCGTGCCACCTGCATTGCCAAAGCCATTCCAGCTGGCGGTCCAATCCGGACGCGAAGCGAAGGGGTTGACGATGAGACCCTCCAGGGGCTTCTCGTTATCTGCGGCGTAAACCCACTGGACCTTGTCTCCCGGCCTGAGGGTAACCTGGCCCGCCATCTTCTGGGAGTACTCGCCGTTCACGTAGAGTTGCCAGTACCTACCGGTCGACTGGTCCCAGCCGTAGGTCTTGTCGTCGCGTGTGATGCTAGCCAGGTAGAACGAAGCCCCAGAGGTACCCTGGCTATCATAGGTGAGACCCGCAGCCTTGAGCTGCTGTTCGGTGAGGTCGGCCGCTGTGGAGCCGGAAGACATCTTGACGTCGCTGGCGGACGCCCACACGGAATTGTCACCATTCCCATCCGGGCCGATGAAGCTCACCGAGGCCTTAACGGTAGCCTTGTTCGCATCGTCAAGGCTCGCGCCGAACGCGGAATAATACAGAGCGATAGAGTCGCCAGCTCCAAGCGTTACGCTGCTTGCGCCAACTTCGGATGCCTTGCCGTTTACGAAGAGCTGCCAGTACTTGCCCGTAGCAGCATCCCATCCAAGCGTGCGCCCATCGCTTGAGGTGATGTCAGAAAGATAGTAACCATACTCCGTGGTGCCAGAGGTGTGGGCGAGACCCTGGGCGTCCAGGATCTGCTCGATCAGTGCATCGGCAGTAGATCCATAGCCAACGCCCTGGGCGCCGTCGAACCAAACTTCATCGCTGCCGTCGGCTCCGATACCCACAAGCTTGAAGTTGACCGAAATCTGAGGATCGGTGTGATCAGTCGTGCCCACCACGCGGAACGTAGCCTTGACAGGCTGATTAACCAGACTCTGAAGCTTGGTGTTTTCCGGATGGGCCTCGGCAAGCGCCTTGTACTTCTCGTAGGTGAGAGAACTCTCCACCGTAACGAGCGTGTCTGCCGTAGGCTGCGTCACGCGCAGCGTCTCGTCCGCGATGACGGAAGTGTCGCCCGAGCGGTAGGTGCGCCAATTGGCGCCAGCCATGGAATCATAGCCAGGCAGATCGTCGGCATGAATCTGGCCGGTCTGGTACGTCTTGGAGTACGAGATGGTGCCGTCCTCGGCGACCATGGCGGAACTCCAGGGACTGAGATTCGCACTCACCGCATGAGCGGAAGTGTTGGCGCCCAGGATTGAAGTGGCGTAGGCATCCTTGACGGCCTGCATCTGTGCTACGGCGGCGTCGATCTCGGACTCATCAATGGGCTTGACCGTCACGGTGATGTCGCGCGTGGCGGTGATGCCATCGCGCGTGAGCGTTGCCGTGATGGTGGCGGTGTTGGAGCCGCCGGCAATGTCGCGGGTAACGATGACGCGATAGCCGTTTATCTTTGCCACGGAATCATTGCTGGACGCATAGGAAAGCTTCGCCGAGCCGGCACCGATCTTGCGCGTCGTGGGCAGGATGAAGTCGCCCTCGACCGCCGAAAGGTCAACGCTCTTGCTCGAGTCGGCATAGTCCTCCACCAGGACGTCGATCTTGGCAAGCGCGGCCTCGAGCTCGGCCTTCTCGGCAGCAATGTCCTCAGCGGACTTGGAGGCCACCTTGACCGCATAGTTGCGCGTGATCGCGGTCGAGGGCGAGTTACCGTAGCCAGGGGCGAAAAGCATCGCCTTTGCGGTGAACGTCACGTTCTTCTCGCCGTTACCGTGAGTGTAGGCAACTTTGTAGACCGTGTTGTAATTGGAATCGTAGCCCGAAGTCAGCTTGGCTGCAGACGAATCGCTCGAAGTCCAGGCGAGGTCGGCAACCTTCTTGCCGCCCACGTAGAGCGCGCCGGGAAGCTCCTCTTCCTTGGCAGTCGAGGGTGCGATGCCCGTCTTGAGCGACGCTACAAGAGTTGCGGCGTCAAGCTGTTCGTTCAGATACTCCTCGACCTTTGCCTGATCCCAAGCGAGCGTTGAGTTGGACGAGGGCGTGAACTCAACCGTCTCGTCGCCAAGCGCCAGCGCATAGGTAGGCTTGAACTGGCGCAGCAGCGACCAATCGGAATACGTGGTTTTCTCCGCATTGGACAAGAAGAAATACGTGATGGTGCCGTCCGCAGCGATGCCGCCCTGCTGGGCCGGGTCGGTCGCACCGAAGGTCACAGACTTGAGAGTCGGCTTCACGTTCTCATAACCAAGAGCTTTGAGCTTGGCGGAGAGCATATCGACAATATTGGTATCGGTGCCATAGACCGGATTGGGCTTCCAAGTGGAAAGCTTCTGCTTGGCCTCGGCAAGCGTCTTGGCATCGGGCGTCGCGGGCGTGGTGGAGCCCTCGCCCTGTGCAATCGCCAGCTTCGTGCTACCGGTGAACTCGTAGTCCCACTTGTCCGAACCGTACGTTACTTTGCAGGCAACATACTTGCCCACCTGATCGGCCGTAAGCGTGAACTCACGTGAAGTGGCGCCTTCGATAGGCGTGTAGCCCGAGGCGGTCGGTGCCGAGCTCTGCTTCTCGCCCACATACCACTGGTACTTGAGCTGGGCGTACTCGGAGTCGTGGATTTCCTCGTCGTCGCCGCTGAGGTCCTCGTAGTAGGCGCCGACTTTGATCGTCTCGCCGGTCTTGACAGCAGTGTTAGAGGCGGATCCCCAAACAATATCTTGGTCCTTGGCGTTCAACAGGCTGACAGAGTCGACCGTCACAAACGCGGCGGGAGCAATATCCGACCCATCATCGCTCAGCGCAGCGGGCTCGGCATCGTCCCCCGCCTCGATAGCGGCTTCCGCTTTTGCAGAGGGCCGTGATGCATCCTGTAGCTCACCCTCCTGCGCATCGGCGGAATCGGAAGGGTCTATGGCACCTGCGCTCTCCGCAGGCTGCTCGCCCTCAGTAGACGCCGAGTCGGCACCGGTTGCAGCTAAGACGCCCTCCCCCGTCGCCCCCGCATCCTGCGAAGCAACGACCTGAGCAATGCCCTCAGCGCCTTCCGCCCACAGTTGCGCCGGCGTGGTGCCAAAGACCATAAGCATGGTCATGAACGCCACAAAGACACGTGTGGAGGCTATTCTTATGTTCCTCATTGCGCGCGCCACTCGATTGCGCGCTCCCTCGCTCGGCAAAGTGGCAGACTGCCACTCGCCGTCGCGCGGCTGCTGTCCGATCACGTCGGACCTCCTTTCTCCAGAGCCGTGTGCCGCATGGGGCGGCACCTAGATGGGAGGCGATCCGACTTGACGTCATCCATCCGCGCGCGCCGCCCGATCTGCAGCGCACTGATTCCGCGGATGTCCGAGATACGGTTACTGGTACAGCCGGGGATTCTCACCCCGATTCTCCTGGGCGCATGCGCCCGTGCGTCTCCGCACCACCATCTTGGCCATGTTTTACCGGAGCTATCCTACCACAGAGCGCACGCTCCCCTACCAGCCGGAACACTCATCGGGCAAGCTTTTCACGCACTGTTATTCAAGATGCATGGGCAGGTGCAGTAAAAGCGCGGCGATCAAGCGGCACCAGCAGCTCTAGGGTTTTGGCAACACGATAAGCGAGGCGCAAACGGTAACGGTAAAGCACATCATAATCACGCCCGTTCCAACCAAACAGACCTGAAGCTGACCGCAATTTCGAAACACGGGGATGCGTTTCCACACTCCGCGTTTATCGAGCAGCATACTGACGATGGCAGCAGGAGCACATACGGTGAGCAGGTCGTACTCCATAACGCGAAACCAAAATGGAAGCGTCGAATCAAACGCGTTGGGCTTGAAGATCGCAAACTGGCTGCCCATGATGCACAACAGCAATTCGCAGAGCAGCAGTAGGTTCCAAATGGTCCCAACCCATCGAGGGATGCGACGCAGCAAACGACGAAAAGAGCCCACACCGCCCTGTACTTTCGCGAGCGCTTGACCTGCCTGATTTACCCGATTTTCTATTGAGTTAAAGGTGGTTGAAGGACCGCTCGAGACGAGATGAGGACACCCCACCCATGCCTGCTGCGGCAGCAAGCTCACCGCCGCACCCAGCTCGCGAACGCTCGTATAGCGCTCGCGCGGATCAAAGGCACAGGCCTTGCATATCACCCGTGCAATAGAGCGCGAAACGCCGGCTTCCTCGCAAGAGGACGCATCCATGGCGTTAGGAGGCTGCTTGCCCGTAAGGCAAAAGAACAGCACCTTGCCCAGGGCATAGATATCGCTGCGCACACTCGTCTGCCCAAAGCCAAACTGCTCGGGCGGAGCATAGCGACGCGTGCCAAAATGTGTGGTATCGCACTCGGCACCCTCATGCCACAGGCGAGCGATACCAAAGTCGATGAGGACGGGCCCCGTAGGCGAAACGATTATGTTTGATGGCTTAAGATCCCTGTGGATAACAGGTGGATTAATGCGCTCGTGCAACTCACAAACAGCAATGCAGAGCTGCAAAAAGAGATACTTCACTGCCGCCGGCGAGATGCCACCGCCCGAAATGTACCCCAAAAGCGTGGGCCCCTCGACATACTCCATCACAACCGAGCGGCTCCCAGGCCCCCGCAAGCATTCGACAATCCTGGGCACGCGTCCCGCAAAAAGACCCGCCTGCTGAGCCCGCTGTAAAACCTCGTAAACGTCAGCGCCATCCGATTGTATGGGATATGTCTTGCGAACATACCGCTGCGATGCGCCATCGGAACCGCCGAGCGCTGCCGGCGCGCCAGCAGGCGCGACGAGCTCGGTCGACCCCGTAGCATCAGCATCTTTCAGCACTTCGATCACGCGCCAACGGTCATCATATCCGCATGCGTGCAGAAAACGATCAAGCTCGCTGTCGAAGCTGTTCTCTATGTCACCCGTTGTATCCATGGGACGCATCATAGCAAGGTGTGCGGACAAGGTTTCGGATCGGCATATGGTGAGAAGCGCTTAGCAGATGGTATCTTCGCCCAGCCGATAGAGCTCCTCGTTCACCTTCTGGAGCGAACGGGCACGATCAATGCAAAAAAGAATGATGGCATCGCGCCGGCATTTGGGATCCAGGCGCGCCGCGCCCGCAGCGGCGAGCGCCCGATTGGTCTCGCGCACGCTCAAGGCCATAGCGAAGGCAATCTGCAGCACCTTGTTGCGAGACGGATGGCGCTGCCCGGTAAAAATCTGGTAGCCAAAGGTCTCGTTAAGGTCGGCCATACGCACTACGCGCACACGCTCAAGATGCTTTTCTTCCAACAGCTGCTGAAGATAGTCGGAAAGGGAGATGTTCGGCAGATCATGGCTGCCGATAAACGAATCGACTGTCGGGGCATCCAGCAGTTCGTGCAAGAGCTCTTCCGTCAGGCGTTCGCGCTCCATCTCCCTCTCCTTTCATAGACAATACAGTTGACACGAGTCCACTTCTTAGAAGCCAGAAACGTCCACGCGCTCCCAGTTAGCAACGTCCTCGGGCTTCTCCATGCTTGCCGCCTCGAACTTCCAGGTGCCGCCTGCCTTGAGGTTACTGATGTTTGCGAGGGCGGTGCCGATTTGCGCGCCATCAGCATCATACAGGTTGTACTCGATCTGCAAGTAACTCTTATCCTCATCGGTATTGTTGACGAGCGTGCCGGTGATCGTCACACCATAGGGGTTCGAGGTGTCGAGTGCCTCGTCAGAAATGGTGTAAGGCTCCTGCTCCTGCTTCTTCTCCTCGGTCTGCTCGGTCTTTGCAGCGCCGGCGCTCGTAGAGGAATCGCTCCCCTTATCGCCGCCGGAAAGCGAGCCAAACGCACCGAGCGCGACAAGCACTACCACAACGATGAGGACGATCTTGCCAATAGGCTTCTTCTTTTTCTCTGCCATGTTCTCTTCCATTCTCCAGTCCAACGGAAACATACGTCACGTGATGTACCGCCCATGGTAAAGAGAGTGGAATTGCGTTTCATTAGCTGAGAGCTAATGAATGGTGTACGGCGAGGGCGGCACTGCATAAGGAGACTGCCCAAAGCCGCTCGAAGCGGAAAACCCACGCACAAACGTCGACTTTTTGTCCTGGAGAGCGGGAAACGCACGTTTGTGCGTGGGTTCCGATGGTCCGGGCAAGGCGGAGCCCGGCCCGCGCGCGATTCACCCCCGCGGGCCGGGGCGACCCCTTAGCCCGTGATGCGGGTGCCGGAGAGGCCGGCCATGGTCTCGGCGGCCTTGTCCAGGGCGCCGATGATGCAG
>CAKUFD010000005.1 GCA_934647195.1 uncultured Collinsella sp. | reverse complement strand
CCCACGGCCTCGATCTGCTCGGCCGGGGTGTTGCCGAGGGCGTTGCCGCCGAGGGCGACGACGATGCGGTCGGGCTTAGCAGTCTTTTTCATGGCACTTCCTATCTATTCGATTAGTTAATCAAAATCACGGATTCACGCAGTTGATGCGATTTCCGTCGAGGTAATGTCGCAGATTATCGGTAACGATATCGATCATGCGCACGCGCGTCTCATAGGGGCACCAGGCGATATGCGGCGTCAGATAGCAGTTCTCGACATTCTCGAGAACCGTATGTCCGCCCGTCCACTCGGTATAGGACGCATCGGCGCCAAAGCCGCGCATCTTACCGCTCTCAAGTGCTTCCTTAACATCCTCTTCGACCACATGTCCGGGGCGAGCGATGTTGATGACAATCACGCCGTCCTTCATCTTGGCGATATTCTCGCGACAAATGACGTCACGGCTCTGATCGTTCAAGGGCGCTGCGATAAGAATCACATCTGAGTTGGCAAACACGTCTTCAAGGTCGGCCGTGGTGCGAACCATGTCGTTTTCGAGCTCGGGATGAGGATGCCGGCTCTGACCGATGACCTTCATGCCAAAGGCATTTGCCATCTTTCCGGCCGCCTGACCGATCGAGCCGTAGCCGATGATCCCCATGGTCTTGTCGAGCAACTCGATATGGTCCTTGAGCCAGAAGCACCAGTCGGGGCTTTCGACCCACTTGCCCGCATTCACCGCAGCAGAATGCATGCCCACCATATTGGCGATCTCGAGCAGCAATGCCATGGCCATCTGCGCCACCGCCATGGTGGAATAGCCAGGCACATTGCACACCGAGATGCCATGTTCGCGAGCAGCATCGATGTCAATTACATTGAATCCGGTCGAAAGCAAACCGATGTATTCGAGGTTCGGACACTTCTCAAAAACCTCGCGCCCGATATCCACCTTGCTCGAAATGACGATATTCGCATCGCCGATGCGCTCGGCAATAAGCTCAGGTGGCGTGCGGTCGTAAATAGTCAGCTCCCCCATCTGCGCGATAGGGTCCCAGGAGATGTCATTGGGGACGGTGGCATACGCATCGAGAATGACAATCTTCTTATTAGCCATGTCATGCCCCTTTCAACGTATGGGTCAAAACCGGATACGGCGGGCGCATGGACCCGCCGTATCCCTTATTTGCTACTCGGCAAAGCGGTTCTTGTGATCCCAGCTGTTGATATAGAGCTTGTCGGACACCAGGTAATCGTAGATATCGTCAACGATCTCGATGCCGCCTGCCTCAGCGGTAGCCTTGATGCGCAGCTGTGCGCGCTCGCCCGGATAGTAGACCTTGTCAAAACCGACGCCGGGCTTGACTGCGCCAAGCTCATCCAGAACCTCGGACATGTGCTCGCGGAAGTTCTTATCGCCGCAGAAGAACTCGGGGTTGATGGCGACGTTGAGGTGGCCAAGACGACGGCCCTCGGAAAGATCGTGATACATGGAGGACACGTTCTTTCCCGCAGGTACACCCATAAGCACGCCGGAAAGAATATCGACCATCATCATGAGGCCATAGCCCTTGGGACCGGCGATGGCGACAAGCGCGTTGACCAAATGCGGATCGGTGACGGGACGACCGTCCTCGTCGACAGCCCAACCCTCGGGAATGGAGCGACCGGCACTCTTGGCGTCGAGGATCTTGCCCCATGCCTGCACCGTCGTTGCCATATCGAACTCGACGATACGATCGTCTGCCGTGGGGCAGGCAAGGGCGATGGGGTTCGTGCCGTAGAACGGCTCGGCTCCGCCATACGGAATAACCATGGGGTCGGACTGGGTGCAGCACAAACCGATCATGCCCGCCTTGGCGGCCATCTCGGTGTAATAGCCGATAGCGCCGGTGTGAGAAACATTGGCAACGCCAACAAAGCCGATGCCGTTCTCTTTTGCAAGCTCAATAGCCTTCTCCATGCCCTGGATAGCAAAGGGGTAGCCGCAGCCGTTGTCGGCATCGAGAATACCCGTGCAGGGACCCGTCTGCTCCCAGGTCCACTTCGGGTCGATCGTCATACCGCCCTTGGAGATGCGCTCGGTGTAGTACTCGACACGCACCTCGCCGTGGCTGTGCAGCCCACGCTCGGAGGACCAGGCGAGGACCTCGGCCTGAGCGTCTGCATGATCTTCATGCATGCCTGCCGCCATAAACTTCTTCTTCATAAGGTCTTTGAGTTCTTCACGTGATACGAGCATGGGTAAAACCTCCTAATGGAATTTGATACACAAGGATTGATAGGAACGGATACGAACTATGCGGCATTCCGGGCATCGTTGAAGATGTCTCGGTCGATACCGTCTTTTTCACTCGCAGCAACGAGCAAAGCGCAAAAGACGTCGGAGTTGACGTTGAGCGTGGTGCGGATGGCGGCAACGATATACTCGAGGCCTCCGAGGATGGCAACGGCCTGCAGGGGAAGGCCGAGCGCCGGGATGAGCATCGTGAGCGAGATGAGGGTTGCACCTGGGGCAACTGCGTTGGCAAGCGAAAGCAACCAAGAGATAACGCAGACCATGATCAGTGCGCTGCCCACAAACTCCATGTCATACATTTGGGAAACGAACACCGCCGTAACCGCCATATGCAGGGCCGAGCCATTGGAGTTCAACGGAACGCCCAGAGGAAGAACGAGGTCGGCGATGTCACGGCGCAGGCCGATCTTGTTCTTGGCATCTTCCATCTCCATGGGCAGCGTCACTGCCGAAGAGATGGTGGCGGCTGCCATAACGGACATCGGGACCATCTTTTTCATCAGCGTCATGATGTTGAGCTTGCAGCGCACGCTCACGACGATGAACCAGACAATCGTGAATACAAGGGTTGCTCCCGCAAGCACTAGGATGTACTTGCCGATCGCAAGGAGAACGTCGAATCCAAGAGCACCCACCGATGAGGAGACGTAAGCGAAGATTCCGATCGGTGCGATATTCATGACGATCTTGATGATCTGGAGCAAAATCTCGTTGAGATTGAGCACCCAATCGTAAACCGGGCAGGTACCGTCTCCGTTTTCGCGAACAAGAATGATCGCGATCCCAAAGAAGATGGAGAAGACGATGCAGGGGACCATGGACCCCGTCCCAATGGCACCGATGATGTTGGATGGGAAGAAATCCGTGATGGTTTGCGTAATGCTCACCGAAGTCGCCTCAAGGTCGGTAGTCGCAGATTGCACGAGCGCTGTCTGCGCAAGCCCGGCACCAGGTTTGAAAACCACCGTGCACAAGATGCCAAACGATGCGGCGAGCAAAGACGAAACCAGGAAGGCGACCGTTGCCCGCAAGCCGATGCCTGCAAGCTCCTTCTTCGTCAAAGATCCAATGGCACCGATGATCTCGCACATCACGAAGGGAACGATACCCATTTGGATCAGACGAAAAAAGATGTTGCCGATAAACTGGATGTTTTGCATGGTGGGTCCGACAACAAGGCCCGTGACCACGCCGGCAACCATAGCAACAACCATGGCGGCCGTAGGGTTGTACTTGAATCGTTTTGACTCAGTCGAAAGTTGACCCGTCATTTTCATCACTGTCCCTTGGGGGAACCGCTCTCCCCCGCATTGTTGGGATGAATATGCATCTCATATAGGAGAAGGCCGCGTTAGAACTCTGCGGCAAGAGGCTTTTAGGTCCGAGTGGGGACCGGGGCACCGCGGGGGTGCCCCAGGGAGAAACGCTAGTCGGTGGTGTCGAAGATCTCGTGATCGATACCATCGGGTCCAGCAACCAGCATGGCTGCGAAGACATCGCCGTCAACGTTAAGCGGGGTGCGGGAAGCGCCGGTGGGGTACTCGAGACCACCGAAGATGCCGATAGCGGCCATAGGCAGGTTGAGAGCAGGAACCATCATGGTGAGGGAAACCAGGGATGCACCCGGGGTGGCTGCGTTCACGAACGCGATCATGGTGCAGATAACCCAAACGGTCAGCAACTCATTGGGACCAAAGTGGACACCGTACATCTGGGCGATGCACAGGGCGTCAACCGCCATATGGATGGCAACGCCGTTGGAGTTCAGGGGCACGCCAAGGGGAAGCAGAACGTCGACGATGTCCTCGCGGATACCGATGCGGTTCTTAGCATCTTCCATAGCGGTGGGCAGCGTAATGGCAGAAGAGATGGTGGTGAATGCCGTCACCGTCATGCGCAGCATCTTCTTCATGAGCTTGAACGGGCTCACGCGGCAGTAGATCGGAACGACGATGAAGTAAATCACGAACATGATGGCCATGCCCAGAAGCATGACGAGGAAGTACTTGCCCAAAGGCAGCAGGACGTCCATGCCGAGCGTACCAATCATGGCGGACACGTAGCAGAAGATACCGATAGGAGCGATCTTCATGACGGCACGGATGATGTTGAGCAGCAGGTCGGAAACCTCGCAGCACAGGTCATATGCCAGGCACTCGCCATCATGGGAATGACGCCAGAAGCTGATGACCAGGCCAAAGGCAACGGCAAAGATGATGATCTGAATCATGGAGCCGTTGGAAAGCGATGCCACGATGTTGTTACCAAAGAAGCTCGTGATGGTGTCCTGGATGGACATCATCGCGGTTGCCTCGCCCTCAAAGCTGGCATTGGCAACGATCGAGGAGTTCTCGAGACCGGAACCGGGCTGCAGGGTAACGCCCAGGCCGACGCCGATTGCGGCAGCAAGACCGGTCGTGACGATAAAGACGATGATGCCCTTGAGGCCGATGCCCGAAAGCGTCTGCGGCGTCAAGCCACCAACGGACTTAACGATCGTGCAGAGGATGAAGATGGGAATCGTCATCTGAATCAGACGGAAGAAGATGTCACCGATAAACTGGACATTCTTCATCGGCTCTCCGACGACAAGGCCCACGACAACAGCGGCAATCATAGAGATCAACAGCCAGACTGTAATGTCGATGCCTTTCTTTTTCTTAGTTTCAGCTGCCATTTCAGTTTCCTTTCCGTGATGGAACAGCTACTTTCATGTGTTAGAGCAGGCAACAAAACGCCGCCGCAAAACCCAAAAGGCTGTCGGCCCCCGACGTATGGCCAACGTTTAGCACCGTCTCGATAAGCGCGGGCAAGTCGTCCGATCTACCAAACCGAATCGCATCGAGCAGATCGAGGTAATCGGCGTTTGCGTATCCCTGGCACATGGCTTCGAGATACGCCTCGCTCACCCGCGTGGTCTTGGAGGGAGCCTCATCGCGAACCGTGCGTATGTACAGGTCCCAAGCTTCCGGATACGTTTCCGAATAGAGGAACCTTAGGCCGGTACCATAGCCGCACAGAACGTCGTCGCCCGATGGGGTAAGCCCCAGCCCCCTACCAACTAGATAATCGACCGCGCCAGCCATGGCACGTCGGGCGGCACATGCACGCGTCGACGAGGCAACTTGCGCATCCCCTGCCGCGCTGCACGAGCAAATCGCCGAATACCGCGCAAGCTCAGAGAGCACGCGGCGCGACCTCGGCTCGTCGGGAAGGCCACAACGTGCAGGAAGGTCAAACGGCTCGAGCGCATATAGGAGAAGAGAATCGATACCCACGGGCTCATCCGAAGCAAAGGCGGGCACGCTGCATGCGTGAATAGGAGCAGCGCAGATATCGATCTCACCTATTCCATAGCGTCCGTAGATACGGAGCACACCATCGTGGAGCACGGCGCGATCGCCGAGCTCCACCGATGTGCGAAGCCTTTCCATCTCATCGGTGGCGATCGAAAGTCCCAGGCACGAAAGCGGCGCGTCATCGGATCCGACATGGAGAAGGAACCCGTCCATGTCGATATTGAAGCTCGTCGCAAACGTGCTGTGCACGCTGCCCATCCGGCACCCTTCCAGACGCTTCAGGGCATAATCGCTCACCAGAGATGGGGTCATGGGTGCCGCCTACTCGATACCGAGCTTGGCGCAATAGGCCTCAAGCGCCTGCTCGAAGCACGCAAGCGGAGCGCGAACCGTACCGGCGCCAACCTGGCCGATACCCGCCTTCTTGTGGGCGATACCGGTGTTGATGATCGGGGTGATGCCGGTGGCGACGACCTTGCGGATATCGATACCCAGGCAGGTACCCTTGAAGTCCCACGTAGGAATAGCCCAGTTGGAGTTATGGGTCACGCAGATCTTCTCCATCTCGTTGGAGATGTTGAGGGCGTCCTCGAACCCGCCGGCGCCGACAAAGCGGGTAACGCCGGGTGCTGCGACCATGGCCATACCGCCAACGCCGACCGTCTCGCAGATTGCGGAGTCGCCGTTATCCGGGCAGCCGTCCTCTGCCGTGAAGCCCGTGAAGTAAAGGCCGATCGGGGTGTTGACCGGAGCGGTGAACCACTGATCGCCCAGGCCGGAGACGCGCACGCCAAACTCGTAACCGTTACGGGTCATCGTGGAGACAACGCAGCCCTCCTGATCCTTGCGGACATAGTCGACAATCGACTTGCCCGTGGCCATCATCACGTTGAGGAAGAACTGGTCGGTATCGCACAGGAACTGGATGACACGCTGCTTGGCATCCTCAGGCACATCGGTCTGGACGATGAGCGGAGCCATCTCCTTTACGAAGTTGAGCGTAGCAGCCATGTTGCGCTGGTGGAACTCGTCGCCCTGGGTGATGGCGCGAGCCATAAGGACGTTGAGGTTGATGCCGCCGTCGGAAAGCTTGAGAGCCTTTGCAAGAACGGGACCGAGCTCGTCGGCCATCCAGTGCAGGCGATCGACGACCTCCTGGCTATAGGCACCAAAGCGCAGAACCTTGCCGATGCCCTCGTTCATGGTGCAGTAGGCAACCGTGTTGTCGACGGTGTTCACAACCTCGAGGACAGCCATGTTGGCAGAGGTGATGCCACCCATGGGGCCCACCGCATGGCAGTGGTGGCACGGGATGAACTCGACCTCACCGGACTCGAGCAGGGCAAGAGCCTCTTCCTCGGTCTCAGCCCAGCCCTCGAAGAGCGCGGCGCCGATGCACGAACCCCTCATCGGGCCCTGCATGTTCTCCCAGGTGATGGGAGGACCAGCGTGGAGCAGCGTCTTTTTGGCGCGATTGAGCTCGGGGATAACGTCCTTGGCGACCTTCACGTCCACAAGCTGCGGCTGGGACTCCTTGAAGCGCTGGCAGATACGCTCATTTGCCTCATCGATGCCGTCGATCTTATCGAGCTCGTTGAGCAGATGGATCATGCGCTTGTTGCCACCCGCCTTGGGCTTCCAGGTGTACTGGACGCTCTGGGCACCGTACTTGCGCAGCGGCTCGTTGAAGCTCTCCACACCAACATTGATAACGCGCGGCTTGGTGGTCAAAAGCTCCATGACGGCCTCGGAGGGCTCGGGCAGCGGGCTGTTGTCCTTAATCTCGTAAGGAACGACTTCGCGATCTTCCTCGGCATAATCGATACCCTTGAAAGCAAGCGCTGCACGGACGGCACGAGCGTTGCTGGACTCGACGATGGCGCCGGCCTCGCGAAGAATCTCGACGGAGCGGTCGTAATCCTGGGGATCGTGCTTGGTGCCCACAACGGTGCCGACGAACTTGACGTCACGGCCCTCTGCCTTGGCGGCAGCAATGCACTCAGAGATGACCGGAGCGAGCTCGGAGGCCATATCGGGATGGCATCCATAACCGAGCACGCAGTCGAACACGATAACGCCCGTGGTCTCCTTGGAGGCATAATCGCGCATCATCTTGATGCGGACCTCGGGGTCGATCATGGGGTGCGGACGGCCCTGGGTATACACGTCGTCGCCAAGGTCGATAACGTCGTAGCCGCCGTGGCGCAGCATGTAGCCATCTTCTTTGATGATGTGGCCGAGATTCAGCGCCTCGGTGATCATCATGGCAGCTTCGCCAGCGAGGGTGCCGCCGGAGTACAGGCCGATAACGGTCTTGTCCTCGCCGAGCGGAGCGTCGACGGTAATATCGAGCGGCTCGGTGTAGTTCTTCTTGACGGCCTCGCCGCGAGCAAGATCGACGGCGATACGAGCGGTCTCCTCGAGAGTGTGCGCAAGGTAGACCTTACCCTGATGTGCCTCGGGCTTCTCGCCAATGAAGATGGCGACAACGGGCTTGGTGCACTTCTCCAGAAGATCGACAACCTCATCGCGAACCTCGGGCGCGGGCGGCTTGGAAATAACGCAGATGACGTCGGTCGGATCATGATGCTCGAGTGCGACGATGGCGTCCTTGACGGTGACGGCGCCAACCTTCTCGTTAAGATCGCGGCCGCCGGTGCCGATTGCGTGCACGCAGCCCTCACCCAGACGGTCAATCACGCATGTGACCTCCTGGATACCGGTTCCAGAAGCACCGACGATGCCGATGTTGCCAGGATTGATGACATTGGTGAATGCCACGGGAACGCTCGAAACGACGCCGGTACCGCAGTCGGGACCCATGAAGAGCAGGCCCTTCTCGTGAGCCTTCTGCTTCAGACGAACCTCATCCTCCAGGGGAACGTTATCCGTGAAGGAAAAGACGTTGAGTCCCAGGTCGAGCGCGCGCTCGAGCTCGGGAGCGGCGTACTCGCCAGGGATGGAGAAGAGCGCCATGTTGGCATCGGGAAGCATCGCCACTGCCTCTTCCCAACTCGTCGCCTCGGCGGGGGCGCCTGCAGCCTCCTTCTTTACCGAAAGGTCGTTCAAGAACGTCTCGGCCTCGGCGAGCACCGTATCGATAACGGCTTCGTCTTCGGTCTCGACAACGATAACCATATCGCTCGGGCTTGCAGCAGCAGCTTCATCGGTCAAAAGGCCCGCGGCCTTATAGATATCCTTGTTGGCATCCGTTCCCATCATGATCTGGCTCTGGATGACACCATCAAGCGTGTTGATCTTGTTGGTCAACAGCATCAGGTTGATTGAATCCTGATATGCATTCTGCTTGATTACGGTTTTCAGCATCGAATACCCTCCTCAACTTTAAGGGGATTACCTTAAGCGCCGGTGCCAAAAGCACCAAAAAAGAGGCTGCGGACCCGGGTGTCAGCCCCTCAATTGCGCACGAGGAGATTGTTCCATAGACGAAATTGGAAAACTTGTACCGTAATTCTAGTGTTCAACCCATTTTTTTAGACAAATGGGAAAAGACAGGAACTTTCGTATCGATAAACTAATCTCATACGATAAGGAGCGCCCATGATCGTTCAGGATATGCTGATTCTTCCCGCCTTCGATTCCTCACACGTCATCGCAGGTAAAAACGGCCTTGAAAACGACGTCACGAGCGCCATGGTCCTCGAAGCTACCGATATCGAAAACTGGGGCAAGCGTGGGCAGCTCATCATCTCGAGCTTTTACGCCCTTGAGCATCTTTCCGAACGTGAAATCGCACGGTTCTTTACCAAGATGGGCCTCATTGGCATTGCTGCCATTGCATTTAAGCCCGAACGGTTGGTTGCCGAGGCGCCGCAGCAGATCATTGACCTCTGCAACGATTTTGATATCCCCCTTATTGAGCTGCGACCAAGCGTAAAATACGAGGCGATTCTCCTCGGTGTCATGGGGCACATCCTGGACTCGAACCTAACGCTTCTCAATCGCTTCTACGAAGTCCATCGACACCTTATGGCGCTTGCCCTCAAGCAGCCGTCTATCCCCTATATTCTCAGCACGCTCAAAAACGCCCTTCATGTCGACGTGACTTATTACGACACCGAGCGTGACCGCCGCCTCTCAACCGGCAAGAGTTGCGACTCGTTTACAGCGTTTTCCCTTCGCAGGCGCGATCCCAGTCAATATCAGACGCACGCATATTTCTCCGCGCAGCTTTACTTTGCAGATCAGCCCACCGCACAAAGCGAAAACCCCGTAGCCGAGCATGCCCTAGCAGTACGGATACCAAGCTCAGATGCAATCGACTACTACCTCATCATCCACAACGACGGCAAAGACCTGACGCCTTTCGACACCATGACGGTCGAGAATATCGTCAGCTTGCTGCAAATGGAAATCCTCAAGCAAAACGCGATTAAGCAGAAAGTCTTCTTCCAAAACAACAACACCGTCCACGATCTTTTGCTTGGGCGCTATCAGGACAAAGAGAAAATCGACGCCGCTCTCAACGGACTGGGAATAGACCAGTACCCGTTCTATGAGGTGCTCCTGGTTTTCTTTGATCTTGATGATCCAGCCGACATCGACCGTCAAGACGAGATTCACCAGGCCATCAGGAGAAAGCTGCGCACGGTCTATCCCGGCATGGTCTTTTTTATGAACGGAAACCGCGCTGTATACCTTCGAAATGTTCGCAGTCAAATGTCCTCGATGGATATCGATTCGATCGAGACCGCCTTTGCAGATCTTCATGCCCGCTCGACCTTGCCGCCCTTCACGCATCTCGCTTCGCTGAGCGGCATTCACGATCGCTATTCCATCGATATCGCAAACCAGGAAGCGCTCGATACGCACCGTCTCTTTGAAGGGACCACGCATAAAAACGCTTGCTATCGCTACGACGACCTTGGCATTTACAAACTCATGCTCACCGTAGACGACACCTCGGAGCTCAGCTCGTTTATCGACCCCCGGCTCAAGCAATTGTCAGAAGACCATCCCGACCTTTTTGAAACCTTGACCAAACTGTGCTCCAACGGAATCGACTACAACAAGACAGCCAATGAGCTCTTCATCCACCCTAAAACCGTTCGCTACCGCGTCGATCGAATCAAAGAAACCGTCGGAATCGACATCAAGAATCCCGACGATTATCTGCAAATCGCCTTTGCAGAAAAAATCCTCCGCATCACTTCCGGCCAGTTCTAAAGGAGAAACCACATGGATGTTCATAACCTTCTAACGACATACAAAGCATCTGAGCTTAGCGATAAGCATGTCGCCGTCTTTTACCTCCACGGAGGAGGTCTTTTGTACGGAGAGCGAGACGATTTGCCGTCCCCCTATATCGAACTCCTTACAAAAGCTGGCTATACGGTTATCGCCGCCGATTACCCCCTTGCCCCCGAAAGCGCACTCCCGGATATCATGGCGGCGATAACCGAGACGTTCAAAGAAGCGGTCTTGGCGCCCACCGAGAGCGGCGAATTTGATGGCTACGTTCTTTTTGGAAGATCGGCTGGGGCAAATCTCACGCTTCTTCTGTCCCGTGAGCTCAAAAGGCAAAACATCTCCCCTCAGCCGCTGGGAATCATCGACCTTTACGGCTATTACGATTTAACCGATAAGGCTATCGCGCTTCCTGCCAAGGCCTATTCCAGCCTGCCGGAGGTAAGCGACAAAACCGTTGACGCCATCACGCGCGACAGCGGACAACCGACAACGGGGGCCAAGGCAACCCGCTATGCGCTGTACGTATACGCGCGTCAACAGCCCGGCGCATGGCTGAACATGATTGGACTCGATTGCAAAGACCCTTCTCGCGAGCCTGAATCCTGGTCGCTCTCCGAACAGGATATAGCCTCGCTCCCGTCGCTGTTTATCGCTGCGAGCAGCGGAGACGAGGACATTCCCCTTCGCATCTCTAAAACCCTTTGGCGCAAAGCCCCTCAGGCCAAAATGAAAACCGTGTACTATCTCCCGCACGATTTTGATCGCGACACCACAAAGCCAGAAGGCCTTGAAACGTATCGCGAGATCATCGAATGGATGAACGAGCTTCTCTAGGCACGCGCTGAAGCATAAAGCCAGGCAGCAGCTGCAAAATGAGCTTTTTGGCATAGCGGGGCACATCGCAAAAGAAAGCAGGCCAGACGGATTTTTATACCGCCTGACCTGCTATTTTTCATGGAGCCAGTGACAGGAATCGAACCCGCAACCCACTGATTACAAATCAGTTGCGCTACCGTTGCGCCACACTGGCACGCTTGGCGCTATCGCGCGAAGCTTGTTTAGGATAAAGGAATTGAGAGCTGGACGCAACATGTGGTCGCAAGGACACGACATAAACGCCAAGCTCAAGACGGCACTCTCTAGTGCAAACATCAAGAGAAAACCTTTTAACTGTCAAAAACTATTCGTCAGAACGAATAGTTTATTATAATCGTTGATAGATAAAACTATTCGTTCTGACGAAGGGTTTCGTTATGTTGACTACCCGGGAAGCTGCCGAACTACTCAATATCACCCCACGAAGGGTGCAGGAGCTCATTAAATGTGGCACATTGGCAGCCCGCAAGGCATCCGGTGTATGGCTTATTGAAAAAGACAGCGTCAACGAACGACTCCGCTCGGCAGACAAGAGCGGGGGACGCCCTCGCCGAGGGAGCGGGAAAAACGAAATCACGTTCACGCTCATGAATCGAACCCACGAAGTTGCCCGGTTGGTATACAGCAAATCGCGAAAAGACTTCATCCATATCGGCGCCGACATCGACACGTCACATGCCCCCATCGGAGTCTTCGGCCGCAACAACCTCGCATCGCTCGATTCATTTCGCATGTGGTGGAAGGGGCGCGGCATCCCGCTCGCCCGTATCGGGTTAACCGCCCTATTGGCAGAAGCTGCAGTCGATCTCCCTGAAGAGCTCGTTCAACGCAACCTCGGCCTCTCTCTATCCGATCAGTATTGGATCTTGCCTCAAAGTTCCGGTCTTAAATGGGAGGACATCAACTTCTTCAACAACTCATTTGAGGATGTCTCGCTGACTATCGCCCCTTTCGCACCGGAAGGAAAAGCGACCGCAGCAAAACCCGATAACACTTCCGACGGCAATCTTCAAAAGTACTGGACTTGCGAAGGGGCACGCAGGGTTCTCCATAAAGCTGGCGCCCATCTCAATCAGGAGCCGTATAACGAGCTAGTAGCCACCGCGCTCCATCGAAGGGTTCTTGACGCTAAAGATTATGTGCCCTATTCGCTCGAGGGCAAAGGAACCTCTGCCCTGAGCGCATGCGATGTCTTCTTGACCGATGAAGAGGAATACGTGCCCGCGTTCTATGTAAACGAACGGGCAAGCGCAGACGAACGCCTAACCGATTATGAGAAATACATTGCAAGCTGCGAAGAACTCGGTGTCGCAAACATCCAAGATGCCCTTGATCGAATGATTGTGTGCGACGACATCATCGCCAATTACGATCGTCATTGGCGCAACTTCGGGCTGGTGCGCAACGTCAACACACTGGCCTGCAGACCAGCTCCGATTTTTGATTCGGGGTCGTCGCTGTGGTGCAATGTATCGCTGGAAGCGCTCGAGGCCGGAGAGCATAGCTTTACCAGTACACAATTTCATTCAAGCCCCGCCAAACAGATGCTGCTTGTTGAGGACATGAGCTGGTTTGACGGAGACAAGCTCGAGGGTTTTGTTGATGAGGCTATCGAAATTCTATCCGGAAACGAAGCCTTGGCATCAAGGCTACCCTTTATAAGAGAAGCACTCTCGTGGCGCGTCCGCAGAATGGTCGATATCGCTGAATGGAATTAGCGGACAAAGCCAACCTGCGCCGCCCTTCGCGCTCTACCGTCCGCGAAGGGCCTTGAGCTTCGCCAGCGCCTCGGGGCTCAGACGGCTACCCAAGGTCATCTTGATCTGCGGAGCCTCTTCAACCTCGGCCACGTCGCGGTCGATCTGCTCGATCTCGCCCAGAAGCATGCGGGCAGAGATGCGCGTCACGCCCTTGCCCATCACCGTCGCCTGAATCATGGCGTCACTCGTCACCACCGTGCAAGCGCGGCCGGTCTCGCGCGCCTCAGTGCAGATGCGCTGGACCACGGTATCGGCCGAAACCCCTGTGGGCGAAAACTCAATGCGGCAACCCGCCTGGGAGATATTCGGGCGCTCGGCAGAAACATTGCCTGCGCCGTCGAAAACGATCACAGCCTCGTAACGACCCTGGGCAAACGCGGCAACATCCGAAATGAGCGCCGTGCGCGCGGAGGCATGGACGTCGCGAGAATAGGGATCGTCCGAGCGATCGTACACCAGACGCTCGTAGCGCGGCGTCGAGTGAATGATGTTGTAGCCATCGACCACCAGCAGCTCGCGCTTGCCCGAGGCATTGGTGCCACGCGGAGGAACATCGGGCGTCTCGAATGCCGCCGAAAACGCATTGCCCACTCCATACGTGCTGGCCGAAACGGTCTCGCGCACCGAACTCTCGCCAAATCGCTTCGCTTTGGCCTTGGCGCGACTTTTCTTTCCCATGGCTACTCCCCCAGATCGGACGCGTTGCGACGCATCCACTCAAAGCACAGGGCGCACGCTGCCTGGGCAACATTCAGACTCTCGGTAAGACCGCGCTGCGGAAGCTTGGTCAAAAAGTCACACTTCTCGAGCACCAAGCGCGAAATGCCATCGCCCTCGGAACCCATAACAAGCGCAACGCGTCCCTGGAGGGGAGAATCCCAGCACACATCTTGTGCGTGCTCGGAAGCACCCGCCACCCAAAAGCCCGCATCTTTAAGATCGTCGAGTGCACGGGCGATATTGGGAACCTGCGCGATAGGCAGGTGCATCACGGCACCCGCGGAGGTCTTATAGCTGCCCACGGTGACGCCCGCGGCGCGCTTGTTGGCGATGACGACGCCGGCGGCCCCCACGACTTCGGCAGAACGAACGATGGCGCCGAAGTTTCCATCGTCGGTCACATGGTCGAGCACGAGAACGAGAGCAGGACCCTCGCCCGCACGAGAAATGATGTCTGAGATGTCCGCATAGGGGAAGGAACCCACCTCGAGCGCGATACCCTGATGCGCACCATGGCTGGAGATAGCATCGAGCTGCGCGCGCGGCACCGTCTTGATGGGAATGTTCGCACGATAGAGGTCGTCAATCAGGCGAGCAAGAGCGGCGTCGGAGCCTTGGCCGTCGGCAACAAGGGCACGCTTGACGGGAAAGCCCGTGCGCAGTGCCTCGGCAGCAGCACGACGTCCCTCGATAAAGTCGCCCGCGGGCACAGCGACGCGTTCGCGAGGTGCGCCGCCACGACGGGAAGGTTCACTTCCCTGCTTGGGAGCGCGAGAAGCGGCCTTGCGCGGGGCCTGCGAGCGGCCGCCACGAGAGGCGTCCTTCTTTTGGTTATTGCCACGTGCGCGCTTGTCCGCCACGATATCTCTCCTCGTTTAAAGAAGTTACAACAATAGATGGACCCGTGCTCCCCCGCCGCCGCGTACTTGAGGTACGCAAGCGACGATTGAGCGGCGAGGTGCGATGCCGGACCCGGGGCCACGGGTTTTCCAGGTGCCCGAGATTGCCCCGAAAGAGGAGGGAAGCGTACTGAGGTACGCGACCGACGAATGAGGGGCAAGGTCGGGTGCCCGGACCCGGAAGTACGACCGGTCACAGTGCCGCAGATCGCCCCGAAAGAGGAGCGCCGCGTACTTGGGTACGCAAGCGACGAATGAGCGGCGAGGTGCGGTGCTGTGATCCGGTCGCTGGGACTAGGCCGACTTAATACGGGTGCCTGCTGCGGTATCCTCAATAACCAAGCCCAGATCCTTGAGCTGGTCACGAATGGCGTCGGCCAAGCCCCAGTTCTTGGCTGCACGGGCCTCGGAGCGGGCGGCCAAGATCTTCTCGGCGGCCTCCGCAACGTCGTCGCCCTCAAAATCAACCAGCTCGCGAGCCACGTCAAGCAAACCTGCGGGCAGCTCCTCCTCGGGCTCGGGCAACTCGATACCCAGTGTGGAGAGCAACTCTGCCAGGACATCGGCTCCAGCAAGTGTCACCGGCGCCGCGACAGCGTCGCCCGCGGCCTCCAAGTACTGGTTGCACTCGGTCACAAAACCAAAGACAGCGCCCAGGGCACCGGCGGTATTGAAGTCGTCGTCCATGCACTCGGCAAAGCTCGCGCGAACGGCAGCGGTCTTTGCATCAAAATCCTCGGCAAGAGCAGCATCTGCCTGAGCCGTTGCATGCGATGCCGCCCAGCGCAGATTCTGCACCGTGCCGGCGATACGCGTCAGCGAGCTCTCGGCACCGTCCAAACGATCCCACGAGAAATCGAGCGGCGAGCGATAGCTTGTTTGCAGCATGAGCAGACGCAGTGCCGCGCCAGAGTGCTTCTCCAAAACCTCGGCCAGCGTAAAGAAGTTGCCAAGCGACTTGCTCATCTTCTCGCCATCGACCAAAAGCATGCCCGTATGCATCCAGGTATTGGAAAAGCCCTGATGCCAAGCGCAGGTGGCCTGAGCGCACTCGTTCTCATGGTGCGGGAAGGCGAGGTCGGATCCGCCCCCGTGAATATCGATGGGCACGCCCAAATAGCGATGCACCATGGCAGCGCACTCGGTGTGCCAACCGGGACGGCCCTTGCCCCACGGAGAATCCCACATGGGCTCACCGGGCTTGGCGGCCTTCCACAAAGCGAAGTCGAGCGGATCGTGCTTGTCCTCGTTCTCCTCGATACGCGCGCCCACCATCAGGTCGTCGATATTGCGACCCGAAACCTCGCCATAGGTGGGATCGCTGCGCACGGCAAAGTACACGTCACCATTATCGGCGGCGTAGGCATGGCCCTGCTCGATCAAGGTCTTGATCATGCCGATCATGGGACCGATCTCTTTGGTCGCGCGGGGGCGAATATCGGGATCGAGCACGTTGGCGGCGCGCATAACGCCGATGAACTTGTCGGAAAACTCGCTTGCCACCTCGGCAGCAGTGCGACCCTGCTCGTTGGCGCGCTTGATGATCTTGTCGTCCACGTCGGTAAGATTCTGCGCAAAGGTCACCTCAAAACCCTTGGCCATGAGCCAACGGCGAATGACGTCGAAGCTAATAAAGGTACGGGCGTTGCCAATGTGGATATTGTCGTAGACGGTGGGGCCGCACACGTACATGCGGACCTTGCCCTCTTCGATGGGCGCGAACTCTTCTTTTTTATGCGTGGCGCTGTTGTAGATACGCATGGGTTACTCCTCAGATTTCTTTTCGAGCAAGCAAACGGCCCAAGCGCCGATGCCCTCGCCTTGGCCTTCCCAGCCCAAGCGCTCGGTTGTCGTTGCCGCGACGCCCACCGATTCGATATCGACCCCCAAAGCGCGGCTCAAGTTGGCGCGCATCTGGTCGCGATGAGGCGAGATCTTGGGCTCCTGACAAGCGATGGTGCAGTCGGCGTCAACAAATTCGAAGCCAAGGCCGCGCACATGTTCCATGACGCGTGCGAGCAGCAGCAGCGAGTCGGCACCCTCATAGGCAGGATCGGTGTCGGGAAAAAGCTTCCCGATATCCCCGGCACGAGCAGCGCCCAAGATGGCATCTGCCAGGGCATGAGCCAAGACGTCGGCATCGGAATGACCGAGCAGCCCTTTATCGTGCGGAATATCGACCCCGCCGATAATACATCGGCGCCCTTCCACCAGACGATGGACATCGTAGCCGTGTCCGATGCGAAGTTGAGAGGACATGCAGATAGCCCCTTCATGTCAATGCCGATACGTCCGAACCATCATAGCATTGACGAGCTGGTTGAACGTGAGGAGCACAACCGCCCCACGTTGCCGCTCGACCGATACGTAATATTGGCGAAGCTTGAAATATGGGATAATCGTCTTGAATGTGAGTCCCTCGCCATCCCTAACTTCAATGGGCTCTCGCATCGCTGCATATACGTGCTGTTATTTGTGAACGTAAGGAGGAACGGCATATGAATGCACTGGAATGCAAGGCATACCTGGAGCGCATCGGCTACCAGGAAGAGCCACATACAGATAAGGATTGTCTGGAAAAGCTTATGGAGCTGCAGCTTCAAAGCGTTCCTTTTGAAAATTTGGAGGTCTTCAAGGAGAAGAGGGTTCCCTCCCTCAAAACCGAGGACATCTTCCACAAAATCGTCCACCAAGGACGGGGTGGATACTGTTTTGAGCTGAACAAGATCTTCTACGAGCTCCTCAAGGGCCTGGGCTTTGACGTCACACCGCTTGCGATACGAATGCTGTGGAGCCCGGACGATCTTCGCCGCATCCTGCACAGGGCCACGATGGTTGTCTTGGAAGACGGTCCCTATTTCTGCGACGTGGGCTACGGCGGTCCCGGTCCCCGGTATCCGGTCAAGTTGGAAGACGGCCTTCATACCGAGAAAAACGGCAGCTTCCGCGTGACAATGGAGCCGCAGGATACCAACGGGGAAATCCTGATGGAAAGGAAGCGAGACGGAGAGTATCGTCCCCTCATGAGCTTTACGCTGCACCCTGCGCAGGATACCGATTTCGAAGTCCTTAACTACTACTGCTCGACCTCGCCGGACATGTGGCTTACGCAAAAAACGGCGGTCAGCATCAGCACGCCTACAGGAAGCGTTGCCCTTACCGGAGACACGCTCACCATCCAGAAAGAAGACGGCAGCATAGAAAGCCACGTCTGCGATTCGCCAGAAACCGAGAAAACCTGGCTCAAGACCTATTTTGGACTGTAATAGACAACGTTGAGCAAACCGGGGAGCACAAGTTCCCCGGTTCTTTTTTGCATATGGAAAAGCAGGGGCCGCAACGGACATCCCGTTGCGGCCCCTGCCCCAAATAGACCGTCTTGCCCTGTATTAGCTCTGACGATAATGCGCGAAGAAATCGGCCAGATCTTCCATCGACTCCTTGAGTACCTCCATGCGCGGCAGGTAGACGATACGGAAGTGGTCGGGCTCGCCCCAGTTAAAGCCGCCACCGCGGGTGATCAAGATCTTCTTCTGATGCAACAGGTCGAGCGCGAACTGCTCGTCATCCGTGATATTGAACTTCTTGACGTCCATCTTGGGGAAGATATAGAACGCAGCCTTGGGCTTCACCGCCGTGATACCGTCGATGGCATTGAGCGCCTCGTACACGTAGTTGCGCTGCTCGTACACACGCCCACCGGGACGAATGTACTCGTTTACAGACTGATAGCCGCCCAACGCCGTTTGGACAATGGACTGCGCGGGCACGTTTGAGCACAGGCGCATGTTGGAGAGCATGTTGATGCCCAAAATAAAGTCCTTCATGCATGCCTGATTGCCAGAAAGCACCATCCAGCCCACGCGGTAGCCACAGATCATGTGCGACTTGGAGAGGCCGGAATAGGTAACGCACGGCAGGTCGGGTGCAAGCGAGGCGATAGAGATGTGCTCGTAGCCGTCCATGATCAAACGGTCGTAAATCTCATCCGCAAAAATCATGAGCTGATGCTTACGGGCGATCTCGACGATGCCCTCCAAAATCTCTCGTGAATAGACAGCGCCCGTAGGATTGTTAGGGTTGATGACGACGATGGCCTTGGTGCGCTCGGTGACCTTCTTTTCCATATCCTCAAGGTCGGGGTTCCACTCGTTTTGCTCGTCGCAAATGTAGTGCACAGCGTTACCACCGGCAAGCGTCACGCAGGCGGTCCACAGCGGGTAGTCGGGCGCGGGAACAAGCACCTCATCGCCGTTCTCGATCAGCGCGTGCATAGAGAGCTGGATGAGCTCGGACACGCCGTTGCCCGTATAGATGTGCTTCATGTCCACGTTGGGGATATTGCGCAGCTGCGAGTACTGCATGATGGCCTTGCGTGCAGAGAACAGGCCGCGCGAATCGGAATAGCCCTCGCAGTCCGCCAGCTGCTGGCGCATGTCAAAGACCACCTCGTCGGGCGCGCGGAAACCAAAGGGCGCAGGGTTGCCGATATTGAGCTTGAGGATGCGCGCGCCGTCGTCTTCCATGCGGGCCGCCTCGTCGACCACAGGTCCGCGAACGTCGTACAAAACGTTATCGAGCTTGCTAGATTTCTTAAACGTACGCATGGGTACTCCCCCTGTTGTGTGTAATGCAGAATCGCTGCGGGCCGGTCGTGCTGAAGGCGCCGGGGCTGAACCCGGCTTGCTAGCTCGTGCGGTATCGGGACCCGGCCCCTCGCCCGTGGCAAGCCACGTTGCGTCTGCCTCGAGCACGGCGGCAAGCACGTCCATCACGTCGCGACGCGGAATCGTCTTGCCGCTTACGTATTGGCTCACCTGGCTTTTTCCCAAGTGCTTGCCGCACGTTTGAGCCATACGAATCACGTCGGCCTGTTTCGCACCGCGCAGCTCCATCAGCTGTTTTAGGCGTTGTGCAAACGTTGCTTGGACCACGAATCCTCTTCCATCGTTCATGTTCATCTCAAATTGAACTTTTATATCGCAGAGCAATTCGGAAGTTCAATTTAGACGGCAGTATACGACTTGCCCGAGGAAAAAAGTTCAATTTTGAAACTTTCCTGGCAAACGGCAGTATTTCACAGGGACGACACAGCGGGGACACTCCGATGCGAGCGAAAACACAGCTCCGGCCATGCACAAGACATCCCCCGCGCTAATCAAAACGCCACGCCGCACAAACGGCAAACACCGCCCCGCCCACACGCGGTCCGCGCTATCTACGCTATCCGCGAGTACGCCTGATAGCAGGAAACAGCCAGGCTACCGTGCAGATAACGCCTACAGCGCCAATACCTGCGCCCACGTAACCGATACTTGCGATGGCGCCCTGCGACACCACGGCACCGCCAATAGCCGTGCCGCAGCCGATGCCCAAATTGAACAGACCAGAGAAAATCGACATGGCAACGGCGCTCGCCGAGGCTTGCGTAAACGAGATGACCTCGGCCTGAAACGCTACGTTGAACGCAGTGGCGCACAGGCCCCAAAGCACACAGAGGGCAAGCACACTCGCAAGCGAGAACGATGCCGCCTGCATAAGGAGGAGGGACAGCGCAAGCCCACCGATCATGCTGAGCAAAAAGTCAAAGCGATGCCCGTCAAAAAAGCGCGAAAACGAAACGGACCCAAGCAGGCCCGCAAAGCCAAACACGGTAAGTGCCATGGTGATAACGGCGGCATCGAGATGCGCTACCTGCTGCAAGAACGGCTCAATATAGCTGTAACCCACGTAATACGAGCAGGACATGAAGATGGTCACGGCATAGAGGGCAAGCAGCACGCGATTGCGCAGAAGCGAGGGGAGCTGCCCCAGGGTGAAGCGCTCGCCCGCGGGCATGACAGGAAAGACAACTGCCTGATACACGAGAATGCCCGCAGAGACCGCCCCCACAACACAAAAAGTCATGCGCCAGCCCACGGCAAGACCAATGGCGCGCCCCAGCGGCAGGCCGAAGATCTGCGCGATAGACGAACCCGTAGCGATCATCGAAAGTGCCAGCGCACCATGCTCGGTATCGACCAGGCGCGCCGCCATCACCGATGCGATAGACCAAAAGATGGCATGCGCGGCGGCAACCACCAAGCGGGCAAGAACCAGGATGGGAAACGTCGGCGCCACGGCAGAGAGAAACTGCCCGCACGCGAACAGCGCGATCACCGCAAGGAGCAGGCGACGCAGATCAAAGCGCGAAGCGAACACCATAAGCGGCAGCGAGAGCAGCATGACGCCCCAGGCATACACCGAGATCATCACGCCCGTCGCCGCTTCGCTGATATGAAATGAGGCGGCAATATCGGTCAAAAGACCGATGGGCATGAACTCGGAGGTGTTGAAGATAAAGGCAGCGCAAGTCAGACCAATCAATGGAAGCCATTGCCGTATCGTGATTCCTCGCTGTGCCACAGGTTTTCCTCCGCCATACCCTCATGGTATCTATCAATGCCTGCGCGATTATACGCGTGCGCTGGCAACGAAGGCCCCTCGTTTGGCATGCGCCACAAGAAGTTACGATGTCCCCTTGGCACGGGGATTTGAGCCAACTACCATCGACACCCTTAGCGCCCCGAGACCCTCCACAGCATCACGATCATGCCCAAGCAGAGCACGGCCATAGCCGCCAGGCAGCACAGCCTGCTAGCCAAGGTCGCGAAGGGATTGCCCGACACCTCCAAAGCATCGTCTGCATACCAGTTGATGTCATACGGTCCACGTGCGCTCATGGCGTTCCTCCTTCAAACAAGGTCTTATCTTGGCCTCTATACTCGCGCGCAGGTGCCGCCCATGCCATCGATTTGCCTTACACGCCGCTTTCCCTTTCGTAAGGTTTGTCAGACGTCATAATTAACCGAGTCCTTTCGCTGCCTGAACTTTTTTGAACATTCGCCGATAGCTGCTGCCACGCACCGCGACGCCGCAGACGCGGGGTGTACTATTCCAGGTACATCCACGAATGAGGAGGGGCATCATGGGTCAAAGGTATTTGGTTGTCGTAGATATGCAGCGCGATTTTGTCGATGGCGCACTGGGAACGCCCGAGGCACAGGCCATCGTGGCAAACGTCGCCGCCAAAGCCCGAGCCTTTGATGGCACCGTCGTGTTCACCAAGGATACGCACTACAGCGATTACCTCCAAACCCTGGAGGGCAAGAACCTGCCCGTCGAGCATTGCCTGCACGGCACGCCGGGCTGGGAACTCATTCCCGAGCTCCAGGCGATACGCGACGAGCGCAACTCCTTCGTCTTTGAGAAAACGACCTTTGGATCGCTCGACCTTGCCATGTGGCTCGCCGAGGAAAACGTCGCCGAGCCCATCGAGTCCATTGAGCTTATCGGCTTGTGCACCGACATCTGTGTGGTCAGCAATGCGCTTCTCATCAAGGGCTGGATTCCCGAGGTCCCGCTCAAGGTGGACGCGTCGCTTTGCGCCGGGGTCACGCCCGACAGTCACAAGGCGGCACTCGCCACCCTGCGCAGCTGCCAGGTGGAGGTCATTAACGACCCGGTCCAATAGGCACCCGTTCACTCGCATACGATTCGATACCGCCCGCGACGTTTCGCCTAGCGCTGCCGTCGCGGGCGTTGTTATAGTTTGGTTGCCGAATAACCCGGCAACAAGGACGGTTTTGCAGAGGAAAGCGCATACATGCAAACGGATAGAGACTCGAAAGATACATCGACCTCAAAAAAGAAGAATGCCGGCAAAGAAGGTCGCTCGCATCTTCCCAATCTGGGCGAAGAGTTCGAAAAGCTCCGCCGCCTGCGCCGTATTGCGCTTGTGCGCAACCTGATCACCGCAAGCTCGGTTTTCCTGTCTGCGCTGCTGCAAGCCTTTACCATTCGCGCCTTCGTGAACCCCGCAAACCTTCTATCCAGCGGCTTTACCGGGCTCGCCATTCTCATCGACCGTATCACCTCGCTCGTGGGATTCTCGTTTCCCACCTTCGTGGGCATGCTGGCGCTAAATATCCCCGTTGCGGTGATCTGCTGGAGGTCCATCAACCGCCGCTTCGTGCTCTTCTCCATGGCGCAGGTCTTTTTAACCTCATTTTTCCTGCGCACCCTCACCGAGATGCATATCCTGCCGCCCTTCCACAACATCTTGCTCGAAGTTGTGTTTGGCGGATTCCTTTACGGTCTTTCCATCGCGCTTGCCCTTAAGGGCGGAGCCTCCACAGCCGGCACCGACTTCATCTCGCTGATGGTCTCCAACCGCACCGGGCACTCCATCTGGGGGTTGATATTCGCGGGCAACTGCGCTGTCATCTGCATCTTTGGCGCCATGTTCGGTTGGGACCTCGCTGCCTACTCGATCATCTTCCAGTTCATCTCGACCAAGACGATCGAGACGTTCTATCACCGCTACGACCGCATGACACTGCAGATCACCACGTCCAAGCCCCATCAGGTGCTCGAAGCCTATAGCAAGCATTACCGCCATGGCTCATCGTGTATCGAGGCGACAGGCGGCTACAGCGGCAAGCAGTACTGGCTCATCTCAACCGTCGTCTCGTCCTATGAGGTGGGCGACATCGTGGCGCTCGTGCGCACCCAAGACGAGCGCGCCGTGATCAATGTTCTGCGCACCGAGGACTTCTACGGCGGCTTCTACCGCGACCCCATCGGCTAGCGCATAGCGCATCTCGCACCGCGACAAATCTCAGGCAAGTGCCGTCATTTTGAAGCGTTTTCCCAGCTCATAGCCCTATATCCCTTAATTGCCCAACACATTGGGCCATGTGTCCCACTGGGTTGTGCACCTCGGGCCGCAGGGGCATCGTGCAAACCTCCGCGCACCCCCATCATCTAAAGCGAAGAGCAACTCAAGATGATTGGAGGCTGCCATGGGCTTCTTTGACAAGATGTTCGAAAAGAAAGAGTGCGCGATCTGCGGTACCGAGTTAGGACTTTTGGGAAAGACCAAAATCAACGAAGGCTATCTGTGCAAGGAGTGCGCAGGCAAGCTTTCGCCTTTCTTCCGTGGCCATCGCTCGAGCACTGCAGACGACATCCGCGAGCAGCTCGCTTATCGCGAGGCGAACGCGCAGCGCCTGGCTTCCTTCAATCCTACGCGCACGTTTTCGGCTGGTCGCACCAACATCATGCTCGATGAAGATGCAAAGCTCCTGATCATCACCTCGGCGACCCGTTGGCGCGACGCCAACCCCGACATCATCGAGTTCACCCAGGTACTGGGCTGTGATACAGAAATCGAGGAGCATCGCACCGAGCAGTATCGCGAAAACAAGGATGGCGAGCGCGTGAGCTACAATCCCCCGCGCTATGACCTCGATTACGACTTCCATGTCACGATCCATGTCAACACGCCGTACTTCACCGAGATCAACCTGCGCGTCAACGACTCGACCATCGAGCAGCGCGGCTCCATCGAGTACCGCGAGGCAGAGCGCCAAACAAACGAGATCCGCGACGCCCTGACTCAGTTGCGCCAAGAGACCCGCGACAGCGTCGTTGCTGCTCAGGCCCCCAAGACCGCGGTAACGTGCCCCTTCTGCGGCGCCACCACCATCCCCGATGCCAGCGGCCGTTGCGAATACTGCGGCGGCGCCATCGGCGCATAACGGGCGCATAACGCGACAACTGGGAAGGACCGATCATGGCAAACGAGAGCGTCAACTATCAATGCCCCGCGTGTGGCGGACCTCTGCATTTTTCGAGCGCAGAGCAAAAGCTGGCATGCGATTACTGCGATTCTCGCTTCGAGGTGGCAGAAGTTGAGGCTCTCTATCGTGAACGCCAAGCAAAGGCTGATGCCAAGGCAGACGCGGCGCCCACGCCGGCGCAGACTGCATCTCCCAGCGAAGCCGAGATGCTCGGTCAAAATGCGGGCTACATTTGTTCCTCCTGCGGCGCCGAGCTGATTTCGGACGGCACCGTCGCCGTCACCACCTGCCCCTACTGCGGCAACCCCGCCGTAGCGCCCGGGCAGCTCTCGGGATCGTTCTCCCCCGACCTCGTGATTCCGTTCAAACTCGAGCGCAAAGACGCCCTCTCTGCTCTCCAAGAGCACTACAAAGGCAAGATTTTGCTCCCCAAGAGCTTTATCTCTGGCAATCATATCGACGAGGTCCAGGGTGTCTACGTGCCGTTTTGGCTTTACGGAGCACATGTGGACGGCGAGGTGCACTTCGATGCCGAAAACCACCGCGTGACCGAGTACTCCGATCGCACCGTCACGACCATCAGCCACTATGATGCATATCGCAAGGGAAACATGTCGTTCGAGCGCGTGCCGGTCGATGGTTCGACCAAGATGCCGGATGGTCACATGGACGCTATCGAACCCTTTGATTACAGCTCGCTGCGCCCGTTCTCGGTAGCGTACATGCCCGGATTTATCGCCAATCGCTACGACGAGGACAGCAGCGTATGCAGGGACCGCGCCGAAAAGCGCATGGAGGGCAGTTTGATCTCGGCCTTTAGGCAGACCGTCAGCTCCTACAACACCGCGTCCCTCATAAGCCAGAACCTCGATTACGACTGGGAGGATGCCGACTACGCGCTCTTCCCCGTTTGGATGCTCTCCACCTCGTGGAACGGCAAGAACTACCTGTTTGCCATGAACGGGCAGACGGGCCGCATGGTGGGCGAGCTTCCCTGCTCCAAGCCCAAGCTCGCGCTCGCCACGCTGATCTTCTTTATCGTGGCCTTTGTCATCACGCGCTTTGCCTGCCTGGGATCGAACGCCTTCGACATGGCGTATCTCGACTTTGACCTTGAGGGGATCCTCATCAACATCGTTGTTCCCCTTGTGATTGCAGCTATCGCCGACCTGTTCTTGGTAGGCCAGCTCAAGACCGCGGTCGAAGCGACGAATGCCGATAGCTATTGCGGGCAGTTCGACCTCACAGACGAAAGCGACACCTTCATCCGCACCGAGACCCGCGTCGAGATGAAGCAGCAAAAGAAGTAAACGATACCCATCCCGTATACCACCCTCGATAGGAAAGGAAGACTGCTATGGGACTCTTGAAGGCTGGAATGGGAGCTGCCGGCGGCGTTATGGCCGACCAGTGGAAAGAGTATATCTACTGTGAATCGATGCCCGCTGATGTCTTGGCCTGCAAGGGCTGCAAGCGCACCGGCGATCGCAGCTCGAACGTCCACGGCGAGGACAACGTCATCTCCAACGGCTCCGTCATCGCCGTCAACGACGGCCAGGGTATGCTCGTGGTGCAGGACGGCAAGATCATCGAAGTCGCCCTCGAGCCCGGTAAGTTCGTCTTCGATACCGGCAGCGAGCCCAGCGTGTTCTCGGGCAACCTTGGCGACGCCATCAAGGACACCTTCGCACGCATCGGCAGCCGCTTTACCTTTGGCGGCGACGCCGGCAAGGACCAGCGCGTCTACTTCATCAACATGAAGGAGATCATCGGCAACAAGTACGGCACCGCCGCGCCCGTCCCCTTCCGCGTGGTCGACAACAACATCGGCCTCGACGTCGATATCTCCGTGCGCTGCAACGGTGAGTACTCCTATCGCATCACCAACCCGCTGCTGTTCTACACCAACGTCTGCGGCAACGTGACCGAAGACTACACGCGCGACAAGATTGACAGCCAGCTCAAGTCCGAGCTGCTCACGGCGCTTCAGCCGGCATTTGCCCGAATCTCCGAGATGGGCATTCGCTACAGTGCCATCCCCGGCCACACCACCGAGGTCGCTCGCGCGCTGAACGATGTGCTCTCGGCCGACTGGCGCGACCTGCGCGGCGTGGAGATCGTGAGCTTTGGCGTGAACTCCATCGCGGCTTCGCAAGAAGACGAACAGATGATCAAGGACCTGCAGAAGGCAGCGGTCATGCGCGATCCGACCATGGCGGCAGCGAACCTCGCAAGCGCCCAGAGCGACGCTATGCGTGCAGCGGCCTCGAACCCCAACGGTGCCATGGCCGGCTTCATGGGCATGGGTATGGCAGGCGGCATGGGCGGCATGAACGCGACCCAGCTCTTCGCTGCGGGCCAGGCACAGCAGGCGGCAGCCCAGCCGCAGCCGATGCCTGTCCAGCAGGCAGCGCCCGCGCCGGCACCGGCACCTGCCCCCGCAGCCGGCGGTTGGACCTGCAGCTGCGGCGCCACCAACACGGGCAAGTTCTGCTCCGAATGCGGCAGCCCCGCGCCGGCACCGGCTCCCACCAAGTGGTACTGCCCCAGCTGCGGCACCGAGAACAACGGCAAGTTCTGCAGCAATTGCGGCAACCCGAGGCCCTAGCACCCAAACATCGGCAACCTGCGCGGAAGCATACGCCCCGCGCCTTGCATAAACGGGTTTTCCAACCGTAAGGAGGACACTATGAAGACCACAACGATCAAGAAATCGGCTCTCGCCCTCATGGCATGCATCCTGGCGCTCGCCTTTGCCCTGGTGGGCTGCGGCGGATCCAAGGCCGATCCCGAAGAAGCATTCCTGGGTAGCTGGAAGCTCTCCGGTGGCGAGATCTACGGCGAGGAGCTCGACGACGAGACCATCGAGACCATGGAGGAATGGGGCCTCAACTGCATCCTGATCCTCGATGAGGACGGCGAGGGCCAGCTTGACCTCTTTGGCGATGTCGAGGACATCACCTGGAAGGTCAAGAGTGACGGCACCGCAAAGATTAGCGCCGAAGACGTCGATTTCAAGGCAACCCTCAAGGACGACACCCTCACCCTCAAGGACGGCGACGACAACATCTCCTTCACCAAGTCCAAGAAGGACCTCTCCGACACCGTGAAGAAGGACCGCGACATGGCCGCCGCCAACGAAGAGGCCGAGGAGGAAGAGGCCGAGGACGAGGGCACCCGCAAGGCCATCTCCCCCGCCGTCACCGTTGCCGACGACGACCTGTGCACCATCACCGTCACCGAGAAGTTCGAGGACGAGTGGGGCACCATCGGCTTTACCGTCGAGATCACCAACAAGAGCGACAAGGACCTGACGTTCTACTCCCCCAGCGGCAAGACCAATGTCGACGGCACCATGAAGGAGCCTTGGTTCTCCTGCCATCTGATGCCTGGCACCAACGCCACCGGCGAGTTCACCTTCTCGACCGGCGACCTCGATAGCATCGACGACCTCGTGAACGTCACCATCGGAATCGACGCCTACGAAACCGAAAGCTACGAGGACGTCGCCTCCTACAGCGCTCTTATCCCGTAAGCAGCGCTCGCAAAACCGACGGAAGTATCCGCTCGTGCAACCAGGGGCCGCCGGATCGATTCCGGCGGCCCCTATCGTTTAATGGACCCCGACCGTAAGGAAGAACACCATGAAGACCGCGACCTTTAAGAAATCGGCTCTCCTATTCGTCACCTTCATCCTGGCGCTCGCCTTTGCCCTGGTGGGCTGCGGCGGATCCAAAGCCGACCCCGAGGAAGCATTCCTGGGCAGCTGGAAAATCTCCGGCGGCGAGCTCGAAGGCGAGGAATTCGACGAGGAAACCCTCGATGCCTTAGAGGATTGGGGAATCAACTGCATCTTGATCTTTGAGGAGGACGGCGAAGGCCAGATCGATCTGTACAACCATGTCTCAGACATCACCTGGAAGATCAAAGACGACGGCACCGTGAAAATCAAAGCCGACGGCTTGAGCTTCAAGGCCATCCTCAAGGACGGCGAACTCACCCTTAAGGAGGGTGAGAACAGCATCATCTTCACCAAATCCAAGAAGGACCTCTCCGGCACCGTGAAGAAGGACCGCGAGGCAGCCGAAGACGACAGGAGTGGTACGAGCAGCGGAACCGGAGGCACGACCAGCGGCACCTCGGACAGCAAGGACATCAACGAGCCCATTCTTCCCGCCGTTACCGTTGCCGACGACGACCTGTGCACCATCACCGTCACCGAGAAGTTCGAGGACAGGTGGGGTATCATCGGCCTGAAGGTCGAGATCACCAACAAGACCGACAAGGACCTGACGTTCCATTCCGTAAGCGGCAAGACGAGCGTCAACAACACCATGAAAACCGGATGGTTCTCCTGCCGCATGATGGGCGGAACCAATGCCACCGAAAAATTCACCTTCTCGACTGGCGATCTCAACAGCATCGACGAACTCGTGAATATCAACTTCACCATCGGTGTCTTCGAGGACGACACCTATGAAGACATCGCCTCTTACAGCGCGACTATCCCGTAACGCGCGCGGCGGGCAGCAACGAGTAGCGCTCACTCGAACAGCAAGCGGGGCCGCGAGGGAACACTCCCCCGCGGCCTCGCCGCTTTTGTGCATACGTTCTTAAACGCCAACTAACGCTCCATGTTGGGAACGATGCTTCCCTCCGTCACCGCATGGACCGCCAGACGCATGATATTGTCGTAGCCGGTCTTGTTGAGAATCTCCGAGATACGGCGCTTGACCGTACCCTCGCTCATAAACAGCTCGGCTGCGATCTCACGACGGCTCTTCCCCTCGCAGGCGAGTCGCAAAATCGAGACCTCCACCTCGTCGAGCGCCGCCGTGCCCGAGAAGATGCTCTGCGGTGGCTTAGGGAAAGTGCAGTAGCCCGCAAGCGTGGAGCGCATCACGGCAAGCAGCTCCTCGATGCCTACGTTCTTGTACACAAAGCTGTCGACACCGGCCTCGCGCGCCTGGTCGACAAAGGTGATCTCGGGCATGCCCGTCATGATGACGATGCGGCACTCCGGCATCTCCTCTTTGATATGCCCAGCTGCAACGATGCCGCTGGAATCATGCTCGGTGCATACGTCCATCAAGATCATATCGGGACGCTGCTCGCGCACGACGTCGAGAGCGCAAGAGGCGTCTGCGATAGCGGCTGCCACCGTCATATCGGGCTGGTCGGCAATGGAGCGCGCAAGGCTCTCGCGCAGGATAGCTTGATCTTCGACGATAAGGACGCTGATCATGAGTTCCTCCTCTGGGCGGTGATGTCGGAAGAAAGCGGGATGGATACAACGAGCGTGAACGGCGGTCCTGGGTCAACCTCAAGTGACCCTCCCAAGTCTTGAGCAACGTGCCGCATACCTGGAATACCCGTTCCTTCGCGAATCGATGCCGGGGCTGGAGTTCCATCGTTCAAGACGGTCATGCGCGCCGTGCGCCACGACTCGGTGCCCTCTTCCCAAAAGCGCACTTGAATCTGATGGGCCTGCGCATGTTTGGTCGCATTGGTCGAGGCCTCGCGAACAATCTGCAAGAAAGCCGCAGCAGTGCGCACATCGGCAGGAAGTTTGCCGTCAACAACGATGCGTACGCCCACCAAGCCAAAAGCGTGAACGATATCGTCTAGCTCTTCGGCAGCATCACGTGTGCCGTCTCCGTCTTTTCCATGCAAGTCGATAGCAATGGAGCGCAGCAGCGGCTCGATCTGCTCAAGCGATTCGTCATCCAAGCGCCCCTCTTCCAAATAACGGTGCATGATGGAGAGACGCTGCCCGATAACATCGTGAACACGGGCGCGCATGCGCAGGTACGCGGCATTGTCAGCAACTTTTTTGACCTCTTCGATCTGCACGCGGAGCTCTTTTGCCGCAAGCTCGAGCAAATGGTTCGCATGGGCCAGGCGGTCATAGGCATGGGCATACTCAGTCACGTCGAGACCGATGATGCGCTCGAACGGACGACCCGAGATGATGAGATTGTCGCGCACGAACAGACGAATCTCCGAAGGCGAGATCTCGACAACCGAACGAGCGTCGCCAAAGCGCGCAAAGTCAAGACGGCGGCCTTCTCCCTTGCCATCGGACTCTTTCGCCCCCAGCTTGCGCAATTCGTTCCACGTTTCGCTCATATCGCGCAAATCGGTGGGGAGATGCAAGCTGGTGAGATTCGAGCGCATGCAGCGGTTCATAAGCAGCGGGCGACCTTGTAGGTCGAGGTAAAGAATGCCAACCGGAATCACGTTGATAGTCTCGATCGTCGAGAATGCAGTGACATCCTCTTGCCGATGGCGCGCATCCAAAAGAAGCGCCGAAATGGAGCGGAAGAGGAAAAACGCCCCTTCGACGATGACAGCACCAATCCACACTGGGCCCAACAGCTTCACGACGGGAGGAATCGATGTCGCGATAAGCGTCAGCTCGGGAATCATACAAGGACGACGGTAGTACACGGCAAGACCAACACCAAAGGCGACAAGCAGCAGGTTAAGCCACAAGACGCCCGTCAGAGCATGCGCGATGGCAAACGGCGGCGCCAGCAAACGATTGCCCGTCGAGCATAAGAGGATATCGGCTACGATGGCCAGATGCACGACCAGGCTCGCCTCGTAAAGACACACCGCCACACGGTTGTAGGACATGCGCCGCGAAACGACAAGCGGCACGTGAATCGTTTGCATGCAGGCAGCCAAAACGTACATCACGTCAAGAAGCACAAACTGGGGAAGAATCAAATCGACTCGCATGGTCATTCACCCACCCGCGGCATCAAGACGATCATGCGCAGCTCGCCCGGCTCGCCTTCTAGGCGATACGCAACGTCTCTTCCCTGCAGGGCACGCTCGAGCTCACGCGCCGCAGAAACGCTGGACAGGTCGATATCATCAGTCGAGACCAACGTTGCACGCAGCTCTACGCTACCTGGATCATGGTCGCTCAAGTGGTACATAAGGGCAGGGCGCTCGGTCGTATAGGCAAAGAATGCAAAATCGTAAACGCAGTCGTACAGCGCACTCACAGTGCTTGCATGCATCGGCCGCCCAATTGCGATAATCGAGGCGCAATCGACGCCGAGAGTGCGCAGGTCACTTGCCAGCTCGTTTGCGATCAGCTGGATGCGGTTGCGGTCAAAGCCGCTCTCGCCGTGCTGGGCGAGCGTGAGAGACCCCTTGCGCTTACAGTAGGCGATATGCATTTTGGCGCACTGCAGTAGCCGGTACCGCTCATCCAAAGACGTTTCGTCCGTAAGCGGCGGAAGCGAACTCAAAAGATCGTAGAGGCTGCTCAACGAGCGCGCGAGTGCCTGGTCGACATCCTGTATGAGCAGCGCTTCGGCCTCTTGGTCGGCAAGATGCGCCTTGAGGCCGTAGTCGGCAGCAAGCAGCTCATTTTGACGTTGGAGCTCAGCGCGACGGTGCGCCAGCTCGCCGTTAAGCTCATTGAGCTCATGAACGTCCTGGGCAAGAAGGGCACACCCGCCCATCAGCGGAAAGGCGCGATACATCACATCGGGTTTCGAAATCACGGCAAAGGCATGCATACGGCCGTGCTCTTGTGCGCGCAACTCGTCGCACACGCCATCGGCAAGAGGCTCCGATGCCGGTGTCGCGTACGCTACCTCAAAATCACGCGTCATGACCTTGAGGTCAAGCGGCAGCGTATCAAAGATGCCCGCGATATCGTGATACGAGGGGAAAACACCGCTTTCCAGGCAGATCTCGAGAACCACCACGCAAAAGATGCAATATACCAGGGAAAAATTGAGCCTCCACGCCCACGGGACGCGCAGTGCGTAAGAGACGGCAAAGAACACGCCCGCACAGAAGACAAGCGCAGCAGTAAACGTAAAACGTCTGATTCGATACGAAGAAGACAGGCCGATCAAGATGAAGAAGCCCGCGAAGTTGGCAACGCTCCACACGAGAACAAGGACATATCCCCAGCCATAGGTATAGTCGCTGCTCCAGTTATCACTCGCAGGGTCAAAGCAAAACACCTGATGGTGAAGGTCGTTGGTAAGAACAAAAAGAATAATGATGCCCGCTAGAGCCCACAAGACGTTGCGATAGCGGCGCCAAGGGCGGCGTCGCTCCAGGCCCGCAAGCCTAAAACCGCACAGCTGGCACATAATCGGGATGAGCGTCATGGGGACGTAGTAGAGGTACCACAACAGCGAAGCGTATGCCGGCGTGAACGACTTGTACTTAACGATGACCTCGATCATCCAAAGCGTGCAGATTGCAGCGATGGCGACGAGGCGCCGCCTGAGCACGGCATCCAGGCAACGAAGATAAACGCTTACGCCCCAGATGGAAAAAACGATAGAGGCGATCAGCAACGGAAAGGAACTCGACTGCACAAGATTTCCGAGCACCTCCGTAGCGATTTCCTCATAGGCAGGCGTCCTTAAGGAGAGGAACGGGTTCGAGCGAAATAGCAACGGAAGGTTGGCGAATAGGAGCAAAAACAGGCCCGTGACGATAGCCGCAATCGCAAAAGCGCGACGACGATATGCCTCGTGCGACACGTCGGAAAGAAAGCGCGGCATGACAAATAGCCTGTTGCTTCGCGAATCTGCAGCAGGTATGAAAGGGTTTGCCATGCGGCGGGTATGTCGCTCACGTATTTTCATAGTTATTCAATTTTACCGACGGGGCGTCTCGAAAAACGGGCCGGAGGTCCCAAATCTCGTAGACGGCGCGCAGGGAGTCAACCGCTCCATGCAGCCGGGCCCATATCCAAGATTCGAGACGGCGCGCAGGCGCATGCCCCGCTCGCTACATCACGCGAGCGAGGAACGACAGCGCGAGGTTGAACCAGGGGCGCACGGCCTCTTGCTTTTCGACATCCCCGTGCTCGGAATTGGCATTTGCCACCGAACGGCCATGTCCGCCGCGATCAAAGACGTGCAGTTCATGCGCCACGCCCTCCTCGGCAAGACGCTGCGCAAACGGGTAGAGCTGCGCCACGGGAGCGGCATCGTCGTCAGAAGTGCCCCACATGAACACCGGCGGCACATGGCGATCGACATGCGCGGTGGGACAGATGGAATCGAGCGCATCGAGCAACTCGTCGTCCGTCGGCTCGCCCTCGGCGATCATGCGACCGTAATCGTTAAGAAGGTCGCGGCCCGTTTTGCCGCCCGTCTTGGGAACGCGCAGATCAATACGGGGGTCTTTAAGCTGCATGCGGCACAGATGTGCAAAGTCCAGCGCCGGATAGCCCAGCACCACCGCATCGGGACGAATGGATTCCGAAGGAGCCCCCACGAGCTTGGGCAAGGTGCTGCCCCTCCACGAGGTTGCAAGGCTAGCGCATACAAAGCCGCCAGCAGAAAAACCCACAACGACAACGCGCGCAGGGTCCACGCGCCAATCCGCGGCGTTTACGCGAACGGTCGCGACTATGCGCGCAAGATCGGCCTCGGGGTTGGGGTAGGAGACGTCACCGGTGGAGCTCGTTACGTAATCGAGCGTAAACGCCTGGTAGCCAGCCTGCAAAAAGGCGAGGGCGACCGGCTCCTTCTCGTGCGCCCCCACATGCGTGAAGCTCCCGCCACCGCAGATAATCGCTGCGGGCCGGCGTGCGTCCTCATGCTCTGGCATAGGGTCTGCCAAATACGTCGTAAACGTCGCGGGATGCTCCTGCGTAGCCTCGTCTCCCCAAAGGGCAAGCTGCTGAATAATCATGGTGTTGTCCGCCTATCCTCGTTGTCAATCGGGCACTAGCTTACCCTTCCCGTCTACACCCTCCGCTCCATTTGCACAATCGCCGTCAAACTTCTGCAGAGTCTCTTGCACGGGTGTCCACCTCTTCGCTTTCCCGTGTAGACTGAATTCGTGAACTCAAGGGGGATGGATGTGCATGACGGCGAAACTGAGTCGTAGCGAATCTAACGAATCAATGGAAGAGCAAGGACTGGGTGACGAGCGATTCGGCACAAAAGGGATCAAGGGGTCTATCCCTTGGCAATCCAAGCGAACGAGCGCTGGAGCCCATGCGAAGAAGACAGGCTCGCCTTCTTCGCGAATCCTTCCGCTCGATGGCCTGCGCGCACTCGCCATCATTGGCGTTGTCTTCTACCATACGCGCCCGTCGCTACTCTCCGGCGGCTTTTTAGGCGTCACCTTGTTCTTCGTGCTCGCGGGCTACTTTGCAACCCGGAGCATGGTGCACGAGCTTAAAGATACCGGATCGTTTGATTACAAACGCTACCTGGTCAAACGCCTGCGCAGGCTTATGCCGCCCGTGCTTGCAACAATCGCACTCACGGCGTTCTCGGTCTACGCCGCAAGCCCCAGCCTGCTGCCCAAGCTGCAGGCCGATGCGCTGCCCTCGGCACTGTTTGTAAGCAACTGGTCCTATATCTTCCGCAAGGTTTCCTATTTCGACGCCGCGGGCCTCCCTTCACCCCTCACTCACCTGTGGTATCTGGGCGTAAGCATGCAGTTCTTCATCGTCTGGCCGCTCGTGTTCTTAGGGCTGGCGAAGTTCACGCACAAAAGAAAGCCGCTCATGGTCTGCGTCGGTGCACTGGCACTTCTCTCTACGATTGCCATGGCGCTGCAGTTCGTTCCCGGTCAAGACACGGCTCGTATCTACTACGGGCTCGACACGCGCGCGGCGGAGCTGCTCGTGGGCGCCGCGCTTGCGCTGGGCTTTCCCTATGTAAAGCAGCTGATTGCCGGACGCGCTCACCTGGTCAGGCATGTGAACGCAGTGGCAAAGGTTACGCTTTTCGCGCTCATCGTCGGCTTTATTATGGCAACGGGCCAGGATACCTGGCTTTATTACGGAGGCTTTTTGATAACGGCGCTCGTCTGCGGCCTGCTAATCTGCACCGTACAGCACCCGGATTGCGAGGTCGGGCACATGCTTTCGTCTGCCCCGCTTGTCTATCTGGGCAGCCGCTCGTTTTCCATCTACCTGGTGCACTACCCGCTGCTCGAGATCATGAATCCCGCGACGCGCACTCAGGCGCTCCCCTGGTGGGGATGGATCGTCCAGATTGTCGTTATCCTGCTGACGGCCGAAGTGTTTTATCGTCTGTTTGAACAGCCCTTTGCCTCGCGAAAGCCCATCGCCGCGGGCGCGCGTATCGCTTGCGTCGTCGCCTGCGCAATGGTGCTCATCCTGGCCATCGCACCCGTGAACTGGGGCGATATTGCCCAAGCGCGTGCGGAGAGGCTGCGTCCTGAACTTGCGCAAACACAAGCTGTGCCCAAGCAAAAGGCAACCTCCAAAGCAGATGCCAAGGAGGCCGATGCAAAAAAGAAGAAGGAAAAGGACAAAAGCCCTAAGCCCGTGGCCGAGGTTGTGCCCAAAAATCTCGACCCCAGCCGCTGGACCTTCGACCCCAACACGGGCACCTGCAACGCCAAGGTTCTCTATATCGGCGACTCGGTGACCGAGGGCGCCGCGCCCGCGCTGCAGCAATACCTGCCCTGTGCCTATGTCGATGGCAAGGTGAGCCGCCAGCTCTATGTGGGCCAAGACGTCTACGCGCAAGATGTTGCCACCGGATACGACCCCGACGTCGTGGTGTTCGCGCTGGGAACGAACGGCCTGATTCGCGACACCTCCACGGTGCAGGCGCTCGTCGACGCCGTGGGCGGAAAGCCGCTCTACTTTGTTACCATCCGCTGCCCGCTTGAGCTGCAAGACCCCAATAACCAGGTCTTCCGCGACTTTGCCGCCAAGAACGACAACGTGGGCATCATCGACTGGTACGGCACAAGCGAGGGCCACGACGAGTATCTTGCCGACGACGGCATCCACCTCACCAGTGCAGGCAGGGATGCCTACGCCCTCATGGTGCGCCGCGCCCTGTGCGGGCAATAGGACAAAGCGGCGTTGCGGGTGGAATCGCAGCAACAGACACCAAGTGCCAAACCCGGCCAATGGCATGCGGCGTCCCTGCTAGAATGATGAGCTGATTGGTTTTGCGCGATACGCAATGTGGGTACCTCGCCTTGCTTATTGCGCCTAAAGGAGGATGCATGAAACGCACGAAGATCGCCCAGCTTCACGCCGACGCCAAGGCTTTTGGCGGCCAGACCGTCACGGTTGCCGGTTGGGTCAAGTCCATCCGCGACATGAAGAACTTCGGTTTCGTAACCCTGAACGACGGCAGCTGCTTTGCCGACCTTCAGGTTGTCATGAACCGCGATGCCCTTTCCAACTACGATGAGATCGCGCATCAAAACGTCTCGGCCGCCCTCATCTGCACCGGCGAGATCAAACTCACGCCCGACGCGCCACAGCCCTTCGAGCTCACCGCGACCGAGATTGTGGTCGAGGGCGTCTCCGACCCCAGTTATCCGCTGCAGAAGAAACGCGCCACCGTCGAGTTCCTGCGCACGCAGCAACATCTGCGCCCGCGCACGAACCTCTTCCGCGCCGTTTTCCGCATCCGCTCCGTCGCCGCGGCAGCTATCCACAGCTTCTTCCAGGAGCAGGGCTTTGTCTACGTGAACACGCCCATCATCACCACGAGCGACTGCGAGGGCGCTGGCGAGATGTTCCGCGTGACCACGCTCGATCCGCAAAATCCGCCCCTGACGGACGCGGGCGAGGTCGACTGGAGCCAGGACTTCTTTGGCAAGCATGCAAGCCTCACCGTCTCCGGTCAGCTCAATGCTGAGAACTTCGCCATGGCGTTTGGCGACGTGTACACCTTTGGCCCCACGTTCCGTGCCGAGAACTCCAACACCACGCGCCACGCCGCCGAGTTTTGGATGGTCGAGCCCGAGATGGCGTTCGCCGACCTCAACGACTATATGGATAATGCCGAGGCCATGCTCAAGTACGTGCTCAATAAGGTGATGGATACCTGCCCCGACGAGCTCAATATGCTCAACAAGTTCGTGGACAAGGGCCTGCTCGAGCGCCTGAAGCATGTGGCTAGCTCCGACTTTGCCCGCGTGACCTACACCGATGCCGTCAAGATCTTGGAGGAGGCTGTTGCCGCCGGCCACAAGTTTGATTACCCCGTCAGCTGGGGTATCGACCTGCAAACCGAGCATGAGCGCTTCCTCACCGAGGAGCACTTCCGCCGCCCGACCTTCGTGACTGACTACCCCGCCGAGATCAAGGCGTTCTACATGCGCATGAATGACGACGGCAAGACCGTCGCCGCGGCAGACTGCCTGGTTCCCGGCATCGGCGAAATCATCGGCGGCTCCCAGCGTGAAGAGCGCCTGGACCTGCTCGAGGGCCGCATCAAGGACCTGGGCATGAACCCCGAGCAGTACAAGTACTATCTGGACCTGCGTCGCTATGGCTCCTGCAAGCACGCTGGCTACGGCCTGGGCTTCGAGCGTCTGGTGATGTATCTCACCGGCGTGGGCAACATCCGCGACGTCCTGCCGCACCCGCGCACCGTAGGCAACGCCGACTTCTAAGGTTCACTCAACCAATGTGACACCAACAAGACAGGTTTATTTTGTCACCTTCTGGGCCGCTGCAGGTAACAGCCTCGCAGCGGCCCTTTTCCGTGCGCCAGCCACCTCTCCATGTGACACCAACAAGACAGGTTTAATTTGTCACATTTTCACAGGGGCTTCATACATGCGGCGTGGGCGCCGACCTCAAGCTCTAGCCCTCGTACTTAAAGAACCCCTCGCCCGAGGACTCGCCGAGCTTGCCCTCGTCGAGCATCTTCTTGAGGACAGCTGCCATGGCTTTGAAGTTGTACGGCATCATCATTTTCTTGAGCAGCGGGCTCACAAGACCCGGGACCTTCTGGTACTGCATCACGATGTTGTAGGCAGTCTGGATGCCCACGGTGTCGAACACGCGGAACGGGCCCTTGGGCGCACCGGTACCGCGCGTCCAGGCAAGGTCGATGCTCTTGGGGTCCGAGACGCCCGAGACGTACAGGTCAAGACCGGAAAGCAGCCATGGCACCAGCATGGAATTGAGCAGGTAGCCGTTCTTCTCCTTGTTGACGGGGAGCGCGAGCATGCGAATCTGGGTCGCGAACTCAACGAGCTCATCGAAGTAGCGCTTGTCGGTCTGGATTTGCGCCATGACCTCGGTCATGTTGTTCTTCCAGATGGAGTTGGCAAAGTGGAGAGACAGGTACTTTTCCGGACGGCCCGTGTACTTGGCAAAGGTGCTGGGCAGCAGCGTGGACGAGTTGGTAACCACGACTGTCTTTGACGGCAGCACCGGCGCGAGCTTCTGGTAGAACTCGATCTTTGCCTGCGTGTCCTCGGCCATACTCTCGATTACCAGGTCGGCATCTGACACAGCAGCCGCCAGGTCGAGCTCAAGCTTGAGCGAGCCGTACGCACGCTCCACTGCATCGAGTGCCGCCTGCTTATCGAACGGCTTGTCGCTATCGGCAATGCCCGGGCACCACCCGCCCGTGCCGTCCGCCATGCCCTCGATAGCTGCGATGTATTCCTCGCGCACATGGTCGATCTTGGGTTGGGTGCGGCCGATGGAGCCCTCGCTCCTCAGCCAAATGGTGACGTCAAAGCCGCAATACGCCGCCTGGAACGCAATCTGGCTCCCCAGTACGCCGCCGCCGGCCACGCAAACGTTCTTGTAGCTCATGGGTGTCTCCTTTTGTTCTCGTCATCCTTGCAATAGACATCATTAAAAATGATGCGTCGAGGCACAGCCGCTGCCCGCCGGTCAGCGGCATCGAGGCATCGGGAAACGGCTACATCTGTAAGCTATCTTTCGTCTGTAAAAAGACCGCCGCGGGCGACTCCGCGACGGTCTGGCAATGTGTCGAAATAAACCTGTCGTTTTGCTGTCACATCAATCGGGTACTCGCCCATTGCATCCCGAGTGACAAACGGCAGGTAATGACCGGTAAACGGCAGAATGTGACAAAATAAACCTGTCGACTTTTTGTCACATTCTGGTTAATGGTGCGGGCGGAACTTGGAGTCCACTGCGTCCATCTCGAGCGGGGCGATATGCTCCATTACAAAGCCCTTGCCGGCGCGCATGTTCTCCTTGGCCACGCTGATCATCAGCTTGATGCGGTTGAGCTGATTGACCTCCGAGGCGCCCGGGTCGTAGTCCACGGCCACGATGTTGCTCTCGGGATGTTGACGGCGCAGCTCCTTGATCACAGCCTTGCCAACCACATGGTTGGGCAGGCACGCAAACGGCTGCGTGCAGATGATGTTGGGCGCACCGTGGTCGATGAGGTCGAGCATCTCGGCCGTGAGCAGCCAGCCCTCGCCCATGTTGTTGCACAGCGAAAGCACCTGCGAGGCCTTGGCGGCCATGGCGCTGATGGGCTCGGGAGCCTCAAAGCGCTCGGACTTATCCAGCAGGTCCTCGACCGGTTTGCGCATCCAATCCACCATGCCAATGAGCGCATCCATGCCCGCACGCGTGACCGCAGAGCTTCCCAGCTCGTCCTTCTGCAGGTTGGAGTTGCTCATGGAGTACAGGAAGAAGTCGAGCAGGCCCGGCACCACAGCCTCGCAGCCCTCGTTTTCGATAACCTCGACCACGTGGTTGTTTGCCGTGGGATGGAACTTGACGAGAATCTCACCCACCACGCCCACGCGCGGCTTGCATCCCTCGCCCTCAAGCGGCATGGTGTCGAACGCCTTGATGGCCTCGCGCGCCAGGCGCGTGAAGTTGCGGCGATTGAACTTGGGCGCCAGGGTGCGGGCGCGCGCCATGTACTCGTCAAAGAGCGCGTTGGCGGCACCGGGCGTTGCCTCGTACGGACGGCAGCGATAGAGCATCTGCATCATCACGTCGCCAAACAGGATGGAGTAGACAGCGGCCTTGAGCATGGGCACCGTCAACTTGAAGCCAGGGTTCTTCTCGTCGAGCTTCACAGCCGAAAGCGAGATGACCGGAATCTCCGGATGGCCCGAATCGCGCAGGGCCTTACGAATGAGCGCGATGTAGTTGGTAGCACGGCAGCCGCCGCCCGTCTGGCTGATGACCACAGCGGTCTTGGTGAGGTCGTACTTGCCGCTCTCGATAGCCTCCATGATTTGGCCCGTCACGAGGATCGAGGGATAGCAGATGTCGTTGTTCACATAGCGCAGGCCCGCCTCGACGGCGCCGCGGTCGGTCGAAGGCAGAAGCTCCAGGTTATAGCCGTAGGCGTGGAACACCTCTTTGACCAGGTCAAAGTGAATGGGCGCCATCTGCGGGCACAGGATGGTGTAGCCCTCGCGGCGCATCTCCTCGGTAAAGGGCACCTTGTCCCAGGCCGTGGACTTGCTCTCACGCTGCGGCTCGATGCGGTACTTATGGGTGGCAAAGACGGGCTGCTCGTTCGAGGGCTCGACCGGACTCGCCTCGCCCACCTCGTAGGTCTCGCCTGCGGCCTCGGCCTCGGCGCGGCGCTCGGCCTCCTGATCCTTGAGGGCAGCCATGAGCGAGCGCACGCGAATGCGCGCGGCACCGAGGTTCGACACCTCGTCGATCTTGAGCACGGTGTAGATCTCGCCGGACGCCTCCATGATCTCCTGCACCTGATCGGTGGTAAGAGCATCAAGGCCGCAGCCAAACGAGTTGAGCTGGATGAGGTCGAGGTCGTTGCGCATGGTCACAAAGCGCGCGGCCGCATAGAGGCGCGAGTGGAACATCCACTGGTCGACCACGCGGATGGGGCGCTCGGGCTTGATGAGGTGCGCCACCGAGTCCTCGGTAAGCACGGCAAAGCCAAAGGAACTGATAAGCTCGGGCAGCGAGTGATTAATCTCGGGATCGTTATGGTAGGGACGGCCGGCGAGCACGATGCCATGGCCGCCGTGCTCCTCGATCCAATGGACGGTCTCCTCGCCCATGGTCTGGATGGCCTCGTGGAAGCGAGCGTCCTCTTCATAGGCGGCGTTCACGGCGGCGTCGATCTCGGAACGCGTGATCTTGGGACCCGTCACGCGCCCGCAACCGGCCTCGGCATCGGCCACGCGGTCGACAGCGATGAGCTGGTACAGGCGGCGCTTGAGCTCGACCTTATCGTGATACGGCACGAAGGGATACATGAACTCGACATGCTGCTCGGAGAGCTCGTCGATATTGAGGCCGAGCGCGGTGGGGTAGCTCATGACGATCGGGCAGTTGTAGCAGTTGCCCGCCGTCGGGTCCTCCTTGCGCTCCCAGCGCACACAGGGCATCCAGATGAAATCGGGGTCCTTGTCCAGCAGGTTCATGATGTGACCATGGCTGAGCTTGGCCGGGTAGCACACGCTCTCGGACGGCATGGACTCGATGCCCGCTTCGTAGGTCTTTTTATTGGACTGGTCGGACAGCACGACCGAGAAGCCGAGCTCGGTAAAGAAGCGATGCCAGAACGGGTAGTTCTCATACATATTGAGTGCACGGGGGATGCCCACGGTACCGCGCGGGGCGTCCTCGGGTGCTAGGCATTCACGGTTGAACAGCAGCTCATTTTTGCGCTTGAAGAGGTTCGGGGCCTCGCTCTTCTTCTTTTTGTGGCCCGCGCCGCGCTCGCAGCGATTGCCGGTGATAAAGCGGCGGCCACCGCCAAAGTCGTTGATGGTGAGTTGGCAGTTGTTGGAGCAGCGGCCGCAGCGCGCGTGCTTTTGCGTGACGGTGAGGGCAGCCACCTCCTCGGCGGAGAGGATGGTGGAGACGCCGTCCTCGCCCGCACGGTCGCGCGCGAGCAGGGCCGCACCATAGGCGCCCATGCAGCCGGCGATATCGGGGCGCACCGCGTTGACACCCGTGAGCTTCTCAAACGCGCGCAGGGTGGCGTCGGACATAAAGGTGCCGCCCTGGACGATCACGCTCGTGCCGATCTCCTTGGAGTCACGCAGCTTGATGACCTTGAACAGGGCGTTCTTGATCACGGAGTACGAGAGGCCAGCCGCGATATCGCCCACGGTGGCACCCTCTTTTTGCGCCTGCTTCACGCGGGAGTTCATAAAGACGGTGCAGCGGCTGCCCAGGTCGACGGGGTTCTTGGCATCCACCGCCGCGGCGGCGAAAGCGCGCACGTCCATGTTCATCGACACGGCAAAGCTCTCGATAAAGCTGCCGCAGCCCGAAGAGCACGCCTCGTTGAGCATGATGTGCTCAATCACGCCATCGCGCACGCGCAGGCACTTCATGTCCTGGCCGCCGATGTCGAGGATGAACTGCACACCGGGCAGGAACGCCTTGGAACCGCGCAGGTGCGCGACCGTCTCGATCTCGCCGGAGTCGGCCTTGAGGGCCTCGATGAGCAGCGCCTCGCCATAGCCGGTAGTGGTCACGTGGCCGATGGTGCAGCCCGCGGGAATGTGCTCGTAGAAATCGGCCATGATGATCTTGGCCGTGCCCAGGATGTCACCGTTGTTGTTGCCGTACCAGGTATGCAGCAGCTGGCCGTCCTCGCCCACAAGTGCTGCCTTCATGGTGGTGGAGCCGGCATCGATGCCGATGAAAACGCGGCCCTGATAGTTGTCGAGGTCGCCCTTGGGCACTACCTCCCTGTCGTGGCGAGTCTTGAACTCGTCATACTCCTCGGGCGTGGCGAAGAGCGGCTCCAGACGCGCAACCTCGGAGCCCTGCGTGTCGCCCAGGGCATCGATTGCCTCGATAAGCTGCGGGAACGTGGAGAGCTTGTTGGACTCGTGAGCCATGGCGGCGCCCGATGCCACAAACAGGTGGGCGTTGTTGGGAACGATACGATGCTCCTCGTCCAGCTCGAGCGTCACGTAGAAGCGATGGCGAAGCTCGGAGAGATACTGCAGCGGGCCGCCCAGGAAGGCGACGTTGCCGCGGATGGGGCGGCCGCACGCAAGGCCGGAGATGGTCTGGGTCACCACAGCCTGGAAGATGGAGGCGGCAACGTCTGCGGGGGCCGCGCCCTCATTGAGCAGAGGCTGAACGTCGGTCTTGGCAAAGACACCGCAGCGGCTGGCGATGGGATAGATGGTCGTTGCCTGCTTTGCGAGCTCGTTCAGGCCCGCAGCATCCGTATGCAGAAGGGTTGCCATCTGGTCGATAAAGGCGCCCGTGCCGCCAGCGCAAGTGCCGTTCATACGCTGCTCGATGCCGTTATCGAAGTAGATGATCTTGGCGTCCTCGCCGCCCAGCTCGATGGCGACGTCGGTTGCCGGAATGAGTGTCTCGACAGCGCGCTTGCTGGCGATGACCTCCTGCACGAACTCGAGGCCCAGCCACTGGGAAAGCAGCAGACCACCCGAGCCTGTGATGGCGCAGGTCATCTGAGCCTCGGGCAAAAGGCCCGCGGCGCCCACGAACAGGTCGCGCGCGCAGGCGCGCACGTCGGTGTGGTGACGCTGGTACTTGGCGTAAACGATCTGGTTCTCGTCATTCAGCACGGCGAGTTTAACGGTGGTGGAACCCACGTCGATGCCCAGGTGCAGTTGGCCAGTCGCGGCCTCGGCATTGTAGATGGCGCCCTCGGGAACCACGCCGGGGCGGATCTCGTTCGTCTCCTCGTTCACTTCGTTCATCGGTTACTCCCTCTCGTTGCGCTCGTCGGTGTCGTCGAGCTGAAGATTCAACAGTTTCATGCCATATGCCGGCACGTTGATATCGATAGGTTGGCCATACAGGTCGCCGGGACGCACAAAAGCGATCACCGTCATGATGCGCGCCATGGTTTTGGGCGATTCGGGCAGGCCGTTTTCGAACCAGCGCTGAACCACGCCCACCTCGGCGGTAACCACATAGCTCAGGTAATAATCGAAAAACGACCCCAAGACCGCAGGGAAAATGCCCGTCTGCATGCGGCCTGAAATCTCGTCGCGCGCAAGGTCGATTAAGCGCTTGATAAAGGCAGGGTCACCGCCAGGACCCAGCAGCGATCCGATGAGGTCGCGATTGCCCGCCAGGTATTCGAGCAGCTCAACCGCACCGGGCGCCGGCTCCAGCTCGTCGATGCTGTGATAGAGCTCGGGCAACGTAGCCGCGCCGATATTGCGGACGAGCACGCGAATCTCATCCATAATGGCATCTTCGACCTGTTGGATGAAATCGGGAATGTCTTTGTAGTGGCTGTAAAACGTGCGGCGCGTCAGGCCCGCGCAATCGGTAAGCGACGCCACCGTGATGCGCGACAAATCCTCGCCCGCCCCAAGCTGTTGCACAAGTGCGTCCCGAAGCGACGTCTGCGAACGCAGAGATCGGGGGTCGCACTTAAAATCTGTTTGCGGCATAGGCCTCCTCGGGTGCTATTTCACACTCCGAGTATTATTTCACACTGTGTGCATTTTATTCCACGCGCCACAAAGTCGACAGGTTTGGCGCGTCGTTGCCCAGTGCGCCCGCCGCTTCCCCGCCGCTAGGAAATCACGGTACGGTTGCGCTCGTTACGAAGCATGACAACCATATGGCGCGGCACAGCATGGGCCGCGCAGTTACCAATGACGTTGCCAGCCGCGCGCTTGGCAGCATCCGAACCATTGCTCGTAGCATAGGCGTGCTCAAAGCGATCGAGCATGACGATGTCGTTGCCGCCGTCTCCATAGACTGCCACCTCGTCTTCAGAGAAGCCCAGATAGTTAGCAAGCCAAGCCACGCTCGCGCCCTTATTGCAGGCGCGGTCGGTTATCTCGAACATCGCCGGATTAAACGGGGCGTTGACCACGGTGTCGGCGTGCTCGGCCAAAAACGCGTGAAGTTCGCGCTCCATACCGGGATCGGGCACGCGGCAGTTCACCTTGCAGACATCGTGCTGCAAGATCTCGGCGAGTGGCACCTCGTAGCGATGGTGCGCCAAAAAGGAAGCTTTTGCGCGCATGCCGCGCATGAGAATGCGGCGCCAGGGGCTGTCGGTCACAAAACCCGCTTCGCGCACCTCGCGCGTGTTGCTCGAAAGAATCGAATCGCTCGTCACGCAGTCAAAGCAGATGCCAGGAAAAGCTGGAATAAGCTCTTCCAAAAACGCCGGGTCCACGATGTAGGACTTAAGGACCTCGCCGTCGCGTCCGCGAATGATAGAACCGTTGGCGCAAATCGCCTCAATGGTTCCGGGCTCGAAACCACCGTCGGTGTACCACACGCTCGTGCGTCCCGTAGCTGCGGCAACGTGCGCGCCCGCATCGATGATCTCGCGAATCGCTGCAAGGATTTTATCGTCGGTAGTATGAAAGAGATTGAGCAGCGTACCGTCCAGGTCGCAAGCGAACAGTTTGATCATACCAGGCTCCATTCCGCACGTTTTTCCCAGCATAGCGGAAAAGAAGGCACAACAAAGCAGCGCGGCAGGTCAAACGTCAAGCGCCCGGGGCGAATGGGCGGTCGGCGGCGCGTATCGAAAGGCCCTGCGCCCCGTCGTGGGCGGTGCGCAAACGGCAAGCACGGCTTTTCCGGGTCCTATTTCACCGCCCACGTTGCTCTTTATGCCCCATCACGCAACGAACTTCCTGATTTCAGTAGCAGTATTGCAACTGCGCGAGTAGCCGGCTCCTTTAAGCTCGCGCCAACTGGGGTTTTATTAAAGAAAACCGCCGTCTACTCGGCAAAACGCAATACTGGTACTGAAATCGGGAAGTTTCTATCAAACAGCCGCCTCTATGGCAAATATCCTTGCCATTAATCCGCATAGCGTCTGGAAAGCAAGGCCATCAAAACGGCAAAAAGCCCCATCGCCGTCGCCATAAACACAAGCAGGGCCGCCGCGCCGCACATGTCAATCGCGACGCCGCACGCTGCTTGGCCGATAGGAGAAGCGCAGGTAGCCGCAGCAAAGAACAACGCCAGCACACGTCCAACCATGTCACTCCCGCAATGAAGCTGGATATCGCTCACCAACACCACCGTGGCCACGCTTCCCCAAAAAAGAATCCATGACACCCCTACAGTCAAGCAAAGAAACTGAACCGCAGCGTTGAAGCCAAAAAACGTCCCTGCCACCGAAATCAGGGGGCCAAAACCAAGCAATGCGACAAAAGCGGAGAATCGCCTCATCGTACAAAATCCGGGCGCAAGACCCACAAATGCACTGCCCGCTAAAGCGCCTACGGCACCTACCGCCTCAGCCGAGCCCACAGCAGCCGCATTCCATGCAAGCTGTTCGGTAATCACATAGGGAAGTATCACATTGGCCCCGGCAAGTACAGCATTGACCAGGCATGCAAAGACAATGGAAAGGAGCAGTGACTTCTCATCACGCAGGAAGAGAATGCCCGTGCGCATATCTCGAAAAAGGCCCCCTCTTCCCGCTATCGCAGAGTCGCCCGCGCGCGCATCCGCCGAAGCAGTAGGAAATCTCATTGAAGAAGAGCACACGCATGCGAACGCCACCACCGCAGCGAGACAAGCCATTCCAAAACAAACAAGCGGCGCGATGCCCATCCATCCCATTAAAACGCCCGCCACCACAGGCCCAACGACATTGCTCGCCGTGCTCACTTGGTTCACAAGCGAGACCCCTTGCTTGACATGAGCCGCATCCAACATGCGGGGAATCTGGGCTTGGAACATCGGAGCATACAGTGCATGCACGGCATAGAGCGCAATGAGGGAAAGCACCGTTACCAACAGCAGACGAGTTGTAAATAAGAAAAGGTAACAGACGCCACACAATATGAGAACCAAACCGGCAATCGCGAGGATGCGCCGCATATCCACCCGATCGGCAACAACTCCGCCGAAGGGCATAAGCAAAACAGACGGCACAAAGGCCACTGCCGTCACCACGCCATAAAGGCTCGGAGAACCGCTGACATTCAACAGATAAAGTGGCAGAGCAAAGCGCAATATGCCCTCGGAAATAAGCGCAAGCGCCTGCACAACCAGCAGCATTCCGAAGTGCGAATACTCTTTGATCTTCCAGCCGCGCATCCGACCCACCCTCATTTCAAATATACATACCGTTGGTATGTAATATATCAAAGTTAGATACCATCGGTATGTATATTTGAAAGAGCTCATACCCCGCACTTTTCAAAAGCACGAGTTAACACAAGAAAATGCAGGTCAGCCTCTATTTTCGGTGCAAAATGTCGGCAACGGCCTCGATGGTTGCGTGTACGTTATTTCGGCCCAAATCGATACCGAGCGCAGATGCCATATCAACCAGCACATCGCCGCGGGCGAGCATATCGTCGCGCGTTGCTTCTTGATCGAATAGCGGAATCAGCCAGAGATTAGCAAGAAGACTCAACGCTTCCGCCGCCTCGCGCGGGTGAGGACAGACAATCGACCCGTCGGCCACGCCCTCCTCGATAAGCGGCTGCAAAAAAGAGCGCGCCGAAACGTCCAGGGAATCCCGATACTCGGTAGCGAGGATGCGCGCATTGGCGATGGGATCGTTGAGAAGCCCCATGCGTTGCCAAAGCTCAACCTGCGGCACAACCGATTCGGGAGAAACGATGTCCCGCAACTTTTGCGCCCCGTTGTAACCACGGTCTTCGCGAACGGCGCGGCGAGCCTGAGCAATCGGAGCCATCGCTCGCTCAAATGCGGCGTCGAGAATGGCTTCTTTGCTATCAAAATGATGATAGATGGCGCCTTTGGTAAGCCCATCAAGCCCGGCCACAATATCGGAGATACTCGTATTGTCGTAACCTTTGGAGCAAAACAGGCCAAACGCCACATCAAGAATCTTTTCGACCGTCTGGTCGGGATACTTATTACGCGCCATGGCCCCTCCAAAACAGGCAGCAAATCGTGCTTATTGTCGCACGAGCAGCCGTCGAGTCAATGCAAGGCGCTTACAGTGTGTCGCGCAACCTGTCCTAAGTCCTTTTTGCTAACGAACTTCCTGATTTCAGTAGCAGTATTGCAAAGGTTCGAGTAGCTCTCCCTTTTAGGCTTACGTCAACTGGGATTTTATTAGAAAAAACGGGGTCTACTCAGCAAAACGTAATACTGGTACTGAAATCAGGAAATTTGTTGTCAGAACGGGAATTGCACGGCACGTCGGAGACAGTACGCATCGAGAAAACGGGACCTTTTCGTCCCCGCGGGCTGCGCCGGCTCACGTCCATCAGATGCGACAAGCACGCAAGCGCCGCAGTCTACTGTGACATCCTCTTGGTAACGAGATTCTCAACGCCCTTGAGCACGGCGTCGGCGATGAGCGCCACAGCCGCGCACAAAATCGTGCCGTCCACGATCTTGTAGACGTTCATGGTGCGCAAGCCACTGAAGAGAATGGTCCCCAGGCCACCAGCGTTGATGGTCGCCGCGATGGTGGCGATGCCGATGGTGCTGATCACGGCCAAACGAATGCCCGCCATGATCACCGGGAAGGCCAGGGGCAGCTCCACGCGCAACAGCACTTGCATCGGGCTCATGCCCATGCCGGTCGCCGCCTCAACGACGCCCGAGTCCACGCCGTTGAGGCCCTCGACGATATTGCGCACGAGCAGAAACTGGTTATACGCCACCATGACGATGGTCGCCGAGGTGAGGCCCAGGCCGGTCAGGGGGATGAGCAGCGAGAACAGAGCCAGACTGGGAACGGAGTAGAGCGCGCCGAGGACCTGGAGCACCGCGCCCTCCACACGGCGCGAGCGCCTGATCGCGAGCGTGATGAGCGCCGCCACCGCAAGGGACCATACGAGCACAACCCCCACGATGACGAGATGCTCGCCGAGAGCCGCCAAGAACTTATCTTGATGGCTTATCCAATATGCAACAAAATCGCCCATCAGACACCGTCTCCACTGGCGACAGAGCAAAACGCCGCGCCGGCGCCCGCGCTGGAGCGCAGCAGTGTACGCACGAACTCCGTAGCAGGCTGTTCGCGAATGTGCTCGGGAGTGTCGTATTGCTGGACGCGGCCCTGGTCGATAATGAGCACTTTGGTGCCGAGCTTGAACGCCTCGGCGACGTCGTGCGTTACGAAGACGAACGTCTTTCCCGAGCCGCGGTGGATACGCAGCAGCTCGTCCTGCAGCTCGTTTCGGGTGATGGCGTCGAGGGCGCCGAAAGGCTCGTCGAGCAGCATGATGCGCGGCCCGGCGGCGAGGGCACGCGCCAGGCCCACACGCTGCTGCTGGCCACCCGAGAGCTGGCTGGGCCAGCGGTCGCGGAACTCGTCGGGGTCCAGACCCACGAGGAACAGCAGCTCGTCGACGCGGGTATCGATACGCGGACGGTCCCACCCGAGGATGCGCGGCACGGTAGCGACGTTATCCCCCACGCGCATGTGCGGGAACAGGCCAATCTGCTGGATCACGTAGCCGATGCCCCGGCGGAGCTCCACCGGGTCGACCTTGGCGACATCCCTGCCCTCCACGAGAACCTGGCCGGAATCGGCGTCGTGCAGGCGGTTGATGAGCTTGATGAGCGTGGTCTTGCCGCCGCCCGAGGTGCCGAGCACGCACACGAGCTCGCCCTCGTCGATGGTCAGGCTCACGTCGTCGAGCGCCGGGTGCGACATGCCCGCGAAGCGCTTGCTCACATGTTTGAATTCGACGGCCGCAGTCATATCGGCACCCCTCTAGAGAATCAACCGGGCCGTTGGCGCCCAGCGCTCGCATCTTTCGCTTCTACAAGCTGTCGAAATACTCGGCAGCAACGTCCTCGAAATCCTGTTTGTCGATATCGACCTTGGCGTTGAGTTCGGTCAGGCCCTTCGTGGTGAGCTGTTTGCTCACAGCGTTGAGAACGTCCTCGATATCGGGATTGGCCTCGAGAACCTCGCCACGCACCACGGGCGCCACGTTGTAGGGCGGCCACACGTGTTTATCGTCCTCGAGCAGGGTGAACGCATCGTCCACGAGCTGGCCCTCGGTGGTGTAGACGGGCGCAACGTCGGCCTCGTCGTTCCTGAGGACCTCGTACTTGAGGCCATTGTTGAAGCTCGTATGTTCCTTCCAATCAAAGGCCCCGTAGGCCGCCTCGAGGGCAGGCAGGCCGTCCGAACGCTCGTCGAACTCGCCCTGCGAGGCAAAGCGGAGCTCAGAGGCATGAGCTTGCAGGTCGCTGATGGTCTTGATGCCATACCGCTCCGCAGCCTTTGTGGTAATGACCAGAGCCTGGCTATCGGCGGCGTCTGCCATATCGAGCCACACCAGGTCCCACTTTTCCTTGTACTGCTTCTTGACCGTTTCGTAGACAGCCTGGGGGTCGGTCTCCATGTCGGCCTTGAGAACGGTGAGAAGCGCCGTGCCCGTATACTCGGGGTAAAGGTCGATCTCGCCCTTCTCGAGCGCCGTGGCGATCACGGAGCCCGCAATATCAAACGAGCGCTTGACGGTAAAGCCGGCGTCCTCCAGCGCCAGAGCATAGATCTCGGAGATGATCTCGCCCTCGGTGAAATCCTTGGAACCTACGGTGATGGCGCCGGCAGCGCCCTTGGAGCCGCAAGCGGTGAGTGCAGTGGGAACGGTCGTAGCGAGAGCCGCCGCCGCGAGGATGCGGACGAATTGACGACGCGTAAGGCCGCCAGACATCGGCGAGGCGGAATCGATAGATTGAGACATGTGCATCTCCTTTTCTAAATGATCTTTATCGAGACGATTTGACATAGCGCGTTAATGCCCATCATTGCTTGGCAAATTCGTACGGGCGCATCCTTCGGTCGATTGCTGAGAGAAACATACCCACTAAAAGGGAAAGAGCCGCGACCGAGGCGCCGCCGATAACAAGCAGATCGGTTCGCATGAGACCGAGGCCCGTGAAGATAATCTGGCCCAGGCCACCCGCGCCGATGTAGGCGGCAAGCGTCGCAGATGCCACAACCTCGGAAGCAGCTGTGCGAACGCCCGCAAAGGACACGGGAAACGCCAACGGAACCTTGATTTTGAAGAAGACCGAGCGTTCGTCCATCCCCATGCCGCGCGCTGCTTCCAAAACATCAGCCGGCACCGAGCGAAAGCCGAGGGCTGTATTGATGAGGATGGGCGGAATAGCGAGCACGGTGAGCGCCACGACCGCGGGCAGCGTCCCCGTGCCCAAGATCGGCACGCAAACGACAAGCACGGCAAGACTCGGAATGATGCGCAAGATGCCGGAGACCCCGACCGAGACCTTCTCGAGCAACGGGGACCGGCTGCAGGCGATGCCGAGCGGCACAGCGATGAGGATAGCCATCGCGAGCGAAAGGATGCTGACATTCAGGTGCTCGAGCACCATCTGAATGTAGTCCGCACCATGCGTCGAAAAGTACGCGATAACGTCCTGCAATGTCCTTTACCCCTCCTTTCGCGTTTACCCTGCCCATCCATGCGTTAATGAGCGCTCGCGTCATTCGGCAATGTTATGCGCTGTCCACGCGTCAACGTCAACGGAAAACTGCGCACAACGATGCAATCCATTATGTGACAAATGGGCCTTGCGGGCAGCCACACTTCTGTGAGGGGTCGCAGCGCCGTAGGTTGCCCGAAAGACCAGGCCATGCGCCTTGGGGCGATGCCCGAAGGCTCGAAGCGGAACACGCCGCCACCCCCGCCAACGCCCGCAAGGGGCTGTAGCGCCGCAGGTCGGCTCGAAAGAGGAGGGTACCGCGCCTTGCGTGCGGCGCCCGACGATTGAGGGCCGAGATGCGGTGCTACAGCCCCTTGCGGCGGAAGAGGGTGTAGGCGTGGGCTTTAAGCCTCGTCGCCCTGATGACGCCTTCATACTTCATCATGCGCAAATGCGGAAACGCATTGAAGAAGCGCAGGTCACGCTTGGAAATCGAAATCTTGCGCGCCGAACGTTTGGGCAGGCGCGGACGAGGCGCCGCATCTGCAAGGCGCTGTGCAGCCAGGCGCAAACCACGGGCGCCGTCGGCAATAAACGCCGGCATCTCAACCTTCTCGCGCAGAGAATCCATCACCGCATCGGAAATCTCGAGCAGCCAACCATTGATGGCGCGACCACGCACATGCGCCGTCTGCGCAGAATCGAGGGCGGTCTCCGGAATACGCTCGACCAGCGAGTCCGAAGCGTCTTTGAGCGAATCGTTGATGCGGTCGGCAAGCTCGCTGCGCAACTCCTCCAGCGAGGCGGACAGGCGCCGGAAGCTCGCCATCGACGACGCCGCATCAATCACAATCACCACCAGCGCGGCCACGGCAAGCATTCTCACCAACCACACGGGCATCGACGCGAGCAGCCCCAAGAGCGCCGGCTCGGCAACACGGCAAATGAGCACGCAGCCCGCGCCGAACATCAAAAAGCCGTACAGACATATACGTCCCTGAAAATTAAGCGGCATGTCGGAATAATCCCAAAAACGCGCATGGGTCGTGACCTCAAGAATCACGCCCACAAGGTACTCAACGCAGCAGCAAAGGGCGCCCGCCGCCAAAAACTGCACCGGCACGCTCTCGATGCCGCGCAGCGCGAACCAGCAGACGAGCGCCCCCACGCCGTAAATGGGACAGCATGGTCCCAGCAAGAACCCGCTGTTGGCAAACGAACCATGGTTGAGCATGGCGCAAACCGTCGACTCCCACAGCCATCCCGCAAACCCGTACACCATAAAAGAGAGCACGAGCGCTGAAAGCGGAACGCCCGGGATGGAAATCGCAACTTGAATAGCCAGAACAGCAGAAGTGATTGCCGCCATCGCATGCCTCAACACACTGTTCATGCGCGCTCCCCTCTTCCCCTCATCCGGCGCTTGCCGCCAACACGCCCGCCAACCGTCTCACCCAGCGCGCACGCCTTATCGGCCAAGCACACGATCCACGCCTCGCGGCACGCAGGCGGAATCGGCACGAGGGGAAACATATGGCGAGCAATGATATTGCGCTCGATGGGGGTCAGATCAAAATCTTCTTCGGCACGCTCAAGAGCAAAGAAGGGGTGCTTGAACCCATGAAGGCGATGGCTCGGATCCGAATCGTGCCAGTCGTAGAGAAAGTAATCGTGCAGAAGCGCGCCGCGCACCAAAGAACGCGTATCGATATCGACGCCAACGCACGCGAGTACCTGCGCCATACACAAACTGTACCGCGCGACCGAAAGCACGTGAGCGTATACCGAGACATCGCCATGCTGTATGAATGAGCGCGTGAGGCCCAAGCGTCCTTCCTTTTCGAGCTCCTGGGCTATATTGTGCACGTAGGCCAAAGGATGTTCAGGGCATGCGCGATCGCGAGCAAACGCATATCTCCTCTTCATATGCACTCCCCCGGCATCAATCGTCTCTTGACATTCTCGTCCACAGCGTACGGACGGCCTTCATTATGCCCGCCGCGCCGCATGCAGACGTGGCCTCACGCGAGAAAGGGCGTCTTACCGCAAAACGCGCACGCATCAAGACGCTTATGCTCGCAAGCGCCCGTCTGCAAACACCCGTCTCTCGCAAAAACAAAAGGGCGGCAAAAAGGGCGCCGACCTTTCGCTCGACGCCCTTAGAGGCTAGCTATCTGCATGTTTTATCGGATAATCGGTTCGCCTATTGCGCCTACCTGGCCACCCGCACTCGGGAACATCCTTTAGTCGGCCCAAGACGCCTTGAGGATATTCGCCACGTCGTCATGAGAGAGTTGTGCAGGATCATGCGCAAACAGGGCATCGTTGGTGTCGAGGGCCTTGCTCGCCATGACGTCGAACTCGTCGGGCGTGATGCCCCAGTCGCTCATCTTGAGATCCTCCATGTTGCACTCGTCAATCAGGCGCTCAAGCTCGGCAATGAAATCTTCGGGCTTGCTGGCAAGCCAGTTTCCCATCAGGCGTGCCATATCGACATAGCGGTCATCGCACACGTGGGCGTCGATCATATGCTGATGATAGGCCACGCTAATCATGATGAGGCCCGCACCATGCGGAAGGTCATGATGGTGCGCGCTCATGGCGTGCTCTGTTCCATGGCAGCCGGCGCAGCCCGTGCAGACCATGGCGTAACCGCCCAGGGTATTGGCAAAGGCAAGCTGCGTGCGTGCATGAAGGTCAAACCCATCGCGTACGCAGGCAGGAAGCGCCGCAGCAGCGTTTCGGATACCTTCGCGGCAAATGATATCGCCCATAGGAGTGTGCGCATTGTTGATATAACACTCCACGCAGTGGAACAGGGCATCGAACCCCTGAAAAGCAGTGAGACGCGGAGGAACCGTGAACATGAGTTCCGGATCGACCACCGAAAGACGCGGGAACAGGCGAGGGTTGCCTAAGCGAAGCTTCTCATCGGTCTCCTCGCAAGAAAGCACGGCGCCCGCATCGACTTCAGAACCGGTGCCCGCCGTCGTGGTCACGCACACCAACGGAAGCGGATCGTTTGGAATGGGAAGGCCCTTTGCGGTGCCGCCCATGGCATAGTCCCAGATGTCGCCAGCGACCTCGTTACCCCCGGCATCACACCCGGGATTGGCAGCCACCACGCAGATGCCCTTGCAGCCGTCCATAACGGAGCCGCCGCCCAGCGCGAGCACGAAATCGCAGCTTTCCGTACGCGCCATCCAGCCTCCCGCATTCACGGTGTCGCGCAAGGGGTTGGGCTCGATGCGATCAAAGAGAACGTGCTCCACTCCGGCACGGTCAAGCTGTTCTTCCACGCGAGCAAGATAGCCATTTGCCTTGACGGACTTGCCGCCCGTGGTGACCAAAAGGGCGCGCTTGCCCGGCAGTTCCTGGTCTCCGAGCTCATTGAGCTTGCCCGGTCCAAACAGCAAGCGGGTGGGTGCAAAATACATAAATGAGTCCATGGCGTCCTCCTTGTCGTTGGCATCCACCCGCATTGTCACGCCTGAGTCACACGAAAATCTTCTGCGTCCGTGCAGATTGCACAAATGGACACAGGTTCGTAACATCTTTACTCGTTGGGGCCGCAGGTAACGGCTGGAGGGGCACTTCGACCATCCCGGCGTCAGTCAAAATGCCGCGGCCTGACCTGTCACAGCGGTTAAACGTTAACCTGCTTGATATGGTTGCCGTTCACCAGGAAGGCGCGGCGCGCGAGCTTCATCATGGGCAGGTCGATCATGTTGTCGCTATAGAACTCATCGGGCACAGCGTCTGGCCCAAACATCTCGCGGAACACCTTGACCTTGTTGGTTCCAAAATTGAGATGCTCGAGCTCCAACGTATCGCGATTGACCGTCGAGCAGACCATGGTCTTGATACCCAGACGCCGCTGAATCTCGTTCATAGTGTAGTCGAACGACCCGGTCATGATCACATCGTCGGGCTGCGGATGATACCAGTGCTTGATCTTGTGCATGTGCGCGTCCCAAAAGGCACTCACCATGCCTTCGATATCATCAAAAGAGCTCAGATAGGCCTTGAGATACTTGGCCATGGCATGCTCAAGCTCCTCCAACGTGCATTTTTCCTTGGAGTAGCGCATGCCATAATAGGCAAGTGGCGGCACGAAACGCACGACTTTCGGATTGTACTTGAGCGAGAACAGATAGAAGTCGTAAGGGCTCTCGCCGTCGTAGATGGTGTTATCAAAATCAAAAACGCGCATGCGCGGGCACGATCCTCTTCAATCGCAATAGCTTTCGCTTCTTCTGCTCCTACTATATCCATCTTCCGTGCCCGGCATGCAAGCGCGTACAGAACCGTTACATGCGGCCCGGCGTGTCCTGCAGGGGCCACATGTGTAGGACCTGTGAAAATGTGACAAAATAAACCTGTCGACTTTTTGTCACGTCAGTCGAGTTCCTTGAGGCCCTGGTAGAGCTGCCAGTACTCGCCATGTTGGGCCAGCAGCTCTTCGTGCGTGCCGCGCTCGACGATGCGTCCGTGCTCCAAAACGATGATGACGTTGGCATTGCGCACCGTAGACAGGCGATGCGCGATCATGAAGGTCGTGCGGCCGTCCATGATGCGGTCCATGCCTCGTTCGACAAGTTTCTCGGTTCGCGTATCGATGCTCGACGTAGCCTCATCCAAAATCAGCACGGGAGGATCGGCCACCGCCACGCGGGCGATGGCAAGCAGCTGGCGCTGCCCCTGGCTCAGGTTTGCGCCGTCAGACGTCACCATGGTGTCGTAGCCATGCGGCATACGGCGAATGAATGAATCGGCGCACGCTGCACGCGCCGCCGCACGCACTTCCTCGTCTGTGGCGTCAAGCTTGCCAAAGCGAATGTTGTCGGCAATAGTCCCCGTGAACAGGTGCGTATCCTGCAGCACGATGCCAAGGCTTCGGCGCAAGTCCGCCTTGGCGATGTTGCGCACATCGATACCGTCGAAGGTAATCTCGCCTGCATCGAGCTCGTAAAAGCGATTGATGAGGTTAGTGATGGTGGTCTTGCCGGCACCGGTCGATCCCACGAAAGCGATTTTCTGCCCCGGCTTGGCAAACAGGTTAAGGTCGTGCAAGACCAGCTTCCCCGGCACGTAGCCAAAGTCCACGCCATGGAAACGAACGTCGCCTCGCAGTGGGACCGAATCGATCGCCAACAGCGTTCCATCTGCGCCTGGCGCTGTACGTTGCGGGCGTGCACCCGATGACTCGGCATCCGCCGCGCAGTCAGCCGACGAGGCAACCCGCTTGCCAGCGCCCGTATCGGACGCACCTGCCGCCACGGGCACGAGCTTGCCGTAGGCTCCCAAGCCCTGGCCCTCAGGCAGCTTCCACGACCAGGTATCGTCACTATCCTGCACAAGCGTCACGCGACCCTCGTCGCACTCGCTTTCAAGCTCCATCGCAAAAAACAGGCGCTCGGCACCCGCAAGGGCATTGAGCAGGAAGTTTCCCAGCTGCGTCACCTGGTTGAACGGCATCGCCGCCTGGCGCACGAACACCAGGTAGCTCGCGAGCGCGCCCACGGTCGCCAAGCCGTGGATGGCCAAGATCGCACCCACCACGGCCACAATCGCGTAGTTCACGTACCCGATGCACACCGTAACCGGCACCATCGTCGCAGCATAGCTCTGTGCAGAGGTTCCCGCCTGGCGTAAGCCCTCGTTGCGGTCGGTAAACTCGGCAACATTTGCCTGCTCATGATTGAAAACCTTGACGACTTTTTGCCCCGAGACCATCTCTTCGATATAGCCGTCGAGCGCACCGAGCGCCTTTTGCTGACGCGCATAGAACGTCTTGCTGCGCGCGCCCGAATAGCGCACGTGCGCCACGATGGCCACATCGCATGCCACGGTGATGAGCGCGAGACGCCAATTGAGCACGAACATCAAGACCAACGTTCCCACCGTCTGCACAGCCGCCTGGATCACCGTTGCAAAGCTATTGTTGAGCGCCTCGGAAACGGCATCCACGTCGTTCGTGAAAAAGCTCATGATGTCGCCCGACCGCGTGCGGTCAAAATAGCCAAGCGGAAGCGTCTGGATGTGCGCAAACAGGTCGCGGCGAATGTCGAACACCACCCGCTGTGCCGCACGGACCATAATCTGCGTGTAGCCCAGCGCGCAGGCCACACCCAGTGCGTAGATGGTGGCGGTAAGCGCGATAAGCGAGCCAAGCTTATCGGCATGCCCCGTGGTGAGCGCCGTCACAACGGGATTGATCATGTAGGTACCCAACAGATTGGCAAGCGCCGATACGACGGCGAGCACGCCCACGATACCGAGCGAAATCTTGGCATGGCCCATATAGGAAAGCAGGCAGCGCAACGTATGCTTGAGGTTTTCCGGGCGCGCCTGAGCTGTGGTCTTAGGCATCGACCTCGCCTCCTTTCGATGCGTCGTCCGTCGCCGTCTCGTCGGCATGTCCCACCTGCGAAGCATAGATTTCCCGGTAAATAGTATCGGTCTCGAGCAACTCCGCATGAGTGCCCTGTGCATGGAGACGACCGTCATCCAGAACGATGATCTCGTCGGCATCCATCACCGAGGTGATGCGCTGCGCGATGATGATGCAGGTGACGCCCGGGATACTCGCCAGGTTGGCACGGATCTTGGCCTCGGTGGCCATATCCACAGCACTTGTCGAATCGTCGAAAATCAAGATACGCGGACGCTTGAGCAGAGCGCGGGCGATGCACAGGCGTTGTTTTTGGCCGCCAGATACACCGGCACCGCCCTGCCCCAAGTCGCCATCGAGCCCGCCGATGCGATCCAAAAATTCGTCCACGCACGCCAGACGGCATGCCTCGAGAAGCTCATCATCGGTCGCCCCGGCATTGCCCCAGCGCAGATTGTCACGCACGGTACCCGTGAACAGCACGTTTTTCTGCAACACCACGCCCACGGCATCGCGAAGGACGGTCAAGTCGTACTCGCGCACATCGCAGCCGCCCACCAGCACCTCGCCCGCCGTCGCATCGTACAAACGCGCGATGAGCTGCACGAGCGAGCTTTTGCCCGCGCCCGTGCTTCCAAGGATGCCCACCGTGGAGCCGCTCTCGATATCAAACGAGATGCCCTCGAGCACGTTCTCCTCCGCCTCGGCGCGATATTTAAAGTCGACGTTACGGAAGGAGACCGAGCCGTCTGGCACGATTGTGAGCGCACACGCGGCTGCCGGCGAGGCGATCAGCGGTTCCTCGTCAAGAACCTCGCCCACGCGCTCGACGCTCGTAAGCGCACGCGTGAGCAGCAAAAAGACGTTCGAGATCATCATCAGCGAATTCATGACCTGCAAGACATAGCTCATGAAGCCCGTGAGCTCGCCCACGGTCAAGGTGTTCGCGCAAATCATCTGGCCGCCCACCCACAGCACGAGCGTCGCCGCCGTGTAGATGGCAGCTTGAAATACCGGCAGGTTGAACTGCGCGGTTCCAAACGTCTTGGTAGCCCCCTGCGCAAGCTCGCTGTTCACATTGTCAAACACGTCACACTGCTGCGGTTCGCGCACATAGGCCTTGACGGCGCGGACGGCGGTCAGGTTTTCCTGCACCACGCGGTTCACGTGGTCCATCGAGGTCTGAAGGCGCTGGTAGAGCGGCGATACGCGCCAGGTGATGATGCCGAGCGCCACCGCGAGGACCGGCAGGATGCAGACGAACACCATGGCGAGCTCACGGTTGAGCGAAAACGCATAGACGAGAGACATGATGAGCATCATCGGTCCGCGCACACAGGGCCTAAAGCCGTTCGCCATAGCGTTTTGAATGACGGTGATGTCGGTGGTCATGCGCGTGACCAGTGAGGACGTTTGGTAATGGTCGAGGTTTCCAAAGGCGTAGCGCTGAATCTTCTCGTACTCTGCCTGGCGCAGGTTCGCACCGAGACCCACCGAGGCACGCGACGCAAAACGGGCGTAGAAAAAGCCCAGGACAAGCGATGTGAGCGCACAGGCAAGCATCAGCGCACCCTGATGCAGGATGAGGGGAATATTGGCTTGCGCGATTCCTTCGTCGATGATGCGCGCCATGAGCACCGGGATAAAGAGCTCGATAGAGGTCTCGATGGCGACAATCAAGATGCCGAGCACGGCATCGATCTTGTATGTTCCCAGGTAATGAATCATACGGCGCAAGTTATTCATGCTTTTTACCCGCCTCAAGCTCATCTGCCATGTTCTTGCGCACACGCTCGAGCATGTCCTTGAGCGCAGTTTCTTCCTCCGGGCTAAAGCCGCGGAACATGATGCGGTCGACGCGACGGCACTCCTCTTCCCAAGCGGCAAGGGCACATCTACCTTTTTCGGTGATGTCGAGAGCGCGCGTACGGCGATCGCGGCCCGGAACGCTCGTCAAGAAGCCCTCGCGCTCCAACGGGTCGAGCAGACGCGACACAGCCGAAGGATCGATGGAATAGAAGCGGGCGATCTCGCGTTGGGTACTCACCCCGTGCACCGCGATATACGAAAGGATGCGAGGCTGGCCTTGGCCCAGCCCCAAGCTTCGCGCGCAGGGGCGCGTCGTGTTGTTCATGGTATGGAACGCACGGCTGATGCTCATATGGATATCGTTGAGCGACATGCCCAAACGCATGTCTTCATCGAAGGCCGGCTGCTGCGCCGCCACGCCCGTGGAGGCAGGATCGCTCTGTTCCATCTTCATCTCCTTGAATACTCAATTAATGACTACTCAAGTATTGTGAAAAGAGGCCGTAGGTCAAGCATCGATGTGATTTTCTAACGCAAGCAACAAAGTGTGCGCGAGCAGTGGTAGTGCGCAGCGCAGCGTGGTGCCCCAAGGAGCACATACCTTGGACATGCCTACATGAAGCAAAAAATCCCTTTTAGAACGCCTGGTAGACGTGCCAAAAGGGATTTTTTGCTTCATTTAGCGAACGGGGGACGGAGAGCACGCGGCAGCGCGAAAGCCGCACACGGATCCGCATGGCGTCGCGGGAGCGAACGACGGGGCGACTAATCGGCCCCTTTGGGCTCATTGTTTGCATCATAGGAGACGACAAGCGACGCATAATCCTGGCTCTGATGAAACACATGAGCGATTACGACATCGTTTCCTTCGTAGTAGTACAGCATGACATAAGAGTTTACGGAGCACGCATGGTATCCCAGGCCCCTCAACTCGCGTAGAAAGGAGAGCCCGTAGTCGACAACCCCGCTCTGCAACATCTCGAGTTGTTGCCGATATTTTGCCAAAAAGCGACGCGCAGTATTAACACCATGGCACATTAAATACTCAACGATGTCGTCAACCTCTTGTTCCGCCGTGGGAAGGATTTTGACGTTATAGGCCATATTTTGTCTCAAGATCATTCAAAGCCTCAAAGGCGTTACGTCCCAAACCTGCCACCCGTTCGCGTTCCGCAATCGCGACTCGTTCCATAAGGCGGGCCTTGGCCTGCTCTTGAACCATACGGTCGTAGTCCGCGGAGCGCATGACAACGAACTTGCTATAGCCATTCTTCGTCACTGTGATGGGACCCGGAGTAGACTCGACAAGCTCTGAGAACTTGGCAGTGTCACGCATATCTTTGATTGGCACGCAAACAGGCATGGCGCACTCCTATCATGATCATGTACATAATTATGATAAATCATTTTGACCTAGAACTTGAGTGAGTCTTCTTGAAAGCCAACCGTTATCTAGTTTTTCTACGCCATGGGCAGCTCACCTGTCGATAGGATTCTTTCAAGCTGCTCTTCATCCAAAACGGGCAGGCCCAGGCTCTCGGCCTTTGTGAGTTTTGAGCCCGCCTTTGGGCCCGCCACCACGAAGCTCGTCTTCTTCGAGACCGAGCCGGTCACCTTGGCGCCCAAGGCCTTGAGCGCAGCTCCGGCCTCGTCGCGCGTGCGGCGCTCGAGGGTACCCGTGAGCACGAAGGTAAGGCCCGCGAGCGGTTGCTCCGAGGCAAGATCTGCCGAGACGCCCGTTGACGCAGCGGCATCTGCCGCCATCTTGCCCAAGTCTTCCTCGAGCGTAAGGCCTGCCTGACGCAAGCGCTCCAGGACCTCAAGGTTCTCGGGCACCGCCAAAAAGCCCTTGACGCTCGCCGCGATTTTGGGACCGACGCCATCGATGCTCGCAATCTCCTCCTCGCTCGCCAGCACCAACTTGTCGATGGAGAGGAAGCGCTGGGCCAAAAGCTCGCCTACGCTCTTTCCCACCAGGCGAATACCCAGGGCGAACAGAACGCGGCCAAGCGGTTGCTGCTTGCTGCGCGCAATTTCATCGATCGCCTTTTGCGCTGTCTTTTGACCCACAAGAATGGGGTCGCCCACATGCACGCCACGCCGCGCGTTGGAAGCGGCGTACGTGCGGCCCGTATCAAGCCCGGCGATATCCTCGACCGTCAGCTGGTAGAAATCGGCAACGTCGTGGAGCAGACCGGCGGCAATCATCTTGTCCACCAGCTCGTCGCCCACGCCATCGACATCCATGCAGCCGCGGCTCACCCAATGCAGCAGGCGTTCCTTGAGCTGCGCGGCGCAGTCAAGCGATACGCAGCGATAAGCGACCTCGCCTTCCTCATGCACCACGGGGCTGCCGCAGACAGGGCACGTCGCGGGCATCTGCCAGGGTCGAGCATCGGGCCAGCGCTTATCGAGCACAGGACCCACGACCTCGGGGATCACATCGCCCGCCTTATGGACCACGATGGTGTCGCCCACGCGCACGTCCTTGCGATGCACCTCGTCGATATTGTGGAGGGTCGCGCGGGCGATGGTAGAGCCCGCAACGGTCACCGGGTCGAACTCGGCCACCGGTGTGAGCACGCCGGTACGACCCACCTGCACGCGAATTTCGCGCAGCACGGTGGTCTTTTCCTCCGGCGGGAACTTGAAGGCGATGGCCCAGCGCGGTGCACGGGCGGTGAAGCCCAGGTCAGACTGTTGCTGGAAGGAATCGACCTTCACGACCACGCCGTCGATGTCGTAATCGAGATCGCCACGGTGTGCCAAGGCATCAGCGCAAAACTCGTGCACCTCGGCAGGAGTTGAGCAGGTCGCGACGTTGGGATTCACATGGAACCCAGCATCGTGCAGCCAGTCCAAAAACTCATGCTGGCTGTGAACGTGCAGCGGCGCGGTATCGGCAATGGCGTAGATGAAGGTGGAGAGGTCGCGTTTCGCCGTAACCTTAGGGTCTTTTTGGCGAAGGCTGCCCGCCGCCGCGTTGCGGGGGTTGGCAAACGGGTCGCGCCCCTCGGCATCGGCCTCGTCGTTCAGGCGCACGAAGCTGCCCTTGGGCATGTAGACCTCACCGCGAACCTCGATCACGCGGTCTCGGTCGGCGCCCATGTGCGCCAGGCCTTCCTCGGAAAGATGCATGGGGACGTCTTGAATCGTACGGACGTTCAGCGAGACGTCCTCGCCCGTCGTGCCGTCGCCGCGCGTGGCAGCGCGCACAAAAGCGCCGTTCTCATAGGTAATGGCCACGCCCAGACCGTCGATCTTAAGCTCACAGGTATACGTCACGCGACCGGTGCCCAAAGTGCTTTCCGTGCGCTCGAGCCAAGCATCGAGCTCCTCGAGGTTCATGGCATCGTCCATAGAATACATGCGAGCCATGTGCGTGACGGGAGCAAACTGGTCCGAAACGTAGCCGCCCACACGTTGGGTATAGGAAGCGGGGGTTATCAAATCGGGATATGCAGACTCGATTTCCTGGAGCTCGACAAGCATCTTGTCAAATGCGGCGTCGGTAATCTCCGGAGCGTCGAGCATATAGTAGCGGTACGCATGGTAGTCCAGCTCGTGACGGAGCTCCGCCGCACGCGCCACCGCCTGCTCACGCGTCATCGCAGGCTCCGCAGATTCCAATTCGGTGCCCGCCGTATCGCCAAACAGACTCATTTGTTCCGCCATCGCATATCCCCTCACATACCAACATGTGCCAAAAAGTCGACAGGTTTATTTTGGCACACTCTTTGTGCACCCATGCGCCATCGCATACCCCTGACGCTGCATTTTTATCGATGCGTCAAAATAAACCTGTCGACTTTTTGGCACATCGATGCGGGTCGTACTTGCTGCTACGACACGTTTCCACTGCTCAACGGATCATCGGCGCCGTCAAGCGGAAGCCAGTCGAGAGAACGCTCGATCCAGGTATCCCAAAACTTCCAGTTGTGTACGCCGGGGCCCTCGTGATAATCAACGTCGAAACCCTCGCCCATCAACTTGTCGCGGTATGCACGATTGGGCTCAAGCAGGTCGTCGTCCTCACCGCAGGCCATGTAGAAGCTCGGTCGCGGGCCGCCCGCCGCGCCAACACGCTCGGCCAGGGCATCATAATCGTTTTGCGATCCACGCACGGTATCCAGCGGACCAAAGACAGACTCGTAAAAACCGCGATTTCCCAGGATGCCCGGAGCATCGTATGTGCTTTCGAGCACCTGCTTCAAATTGAGCGTGAGGCCCGAAGACAGCGCCACCACCCTGCTAAACGTCTCGGGATGGCGCAGCGCGTTGACGATGGCACCGTAACCGCCCATGGAAAGGCCACCGATAAACGTGTCCTCGCGCTCGCACGAAAGATGGAAGAGCTTGCGCGTGAACTCCACCAGCTCATGGCCGATAAATTCGCCAAAGCGCGCACCGTCTGCTCGGTCATTGTAAAAACCGTTTTCGCCCGAAGGCATGATGACGGCGAGATTGCGCGACTCGGCCAGATACTGAAGACGCGTGCGCGTAACCCAATCCGTGTAGTTACCGTACACGCCATGGAGCAGATAGAGCGTCTTGAAAGGTCGCTGTTGTTCACGAGGCACCGCCCGCGCATAGCCCAGCGAATCGATAGAGGCCCAGTCTGCAGGGACGATGGCGTTGATCGTCACCGTCCGCATGAGCGAGGTGGAAAGGAAATCGACTTTGACGAGCGCCATCACGGGCTCCCTTCTCTCGGGCATCTCGGCATGCGAGACGCGGACAAGCGCCAACGCGTGGCTGCTGTGGGCAGGCATCGGCGTCGCATAGTGCAGCGCGACGATTCGCCCGATGGCCCCGGGCCGCCACACCACGGCATCAGTGTAGCTGCAAGCCGGCGAACGGTCACGCGGCGGCCGCATTCGTCGGTTTCCTTTGGAAAGGCATCTGGCACAGGCGCGAGATGCGGCGCTTTGATACCATAGGGCAGAAAAACCTAAGGATATGGGGGTCAAATCATGAAAACCATCGCTATCATCGGCGCCCTTGAGAAAGAGGTCCGCGAGGTTGCATCCGCTGTCGACGGAGCTGTCGCCACGCAAGAGGCCGGCCTCACGGTGCTCGCTGGCAGCTACCATGGTGCTCGCCTCGTTGCCACTACAGCAGGCATGGGCACGGTCAACGCTGCAGCCGCAGCACAGCATCTCATCAGCACTTACCATCCCGAGGCACTCATCTTCTCAGGCATCGCAGGCGGCCTCAACCCCGTGCTGCACATCGGTGATATCGTGATTGGTGAGCGTCTGCGCTACCTCGATACCGACACGGCACTTCTTGCCGAGTCCGCCCCGGGACTCGAGGAGTACGCCTCGACCCCTGCCCTTGTCGATGCTGCCGAGACACTTCTCACGAGCCGCGGCTATTGCAACGCCACCGAGCACACCGCAGGTCCCGACAGCCTGCAGTACCTGCGCGGAACCATCGCTACCGGCGATCGCTTCGTTGCGGGCGCCGAGATGCGTGAGCACGCCATCGAGGCAACGCATGCCGACTGCGTGGAAATGGAAGGCGCCGCCATCGCCCACATCGCTGCCAAGAACGGTATCGATTGCCTGGTCATGCGCGCCATTTCCGATAACTGTGACGAGGCATACGATGCGCTGTCCTCGCGCGAGTTCGATCTCGAAGAGTACGCACAGCGCGCAAGCAACATCACTCTTGGCATCGTCCGCCGCGCCGTCTGCGGCGATGACGCATAAAGGAGCACTATGGCCAACCAGATCAATTACAACACCGTCAAGTTCGTTGCCTCGTATGGCAAAGCGTCGCAGATTCCGCCTTCGACCTGCCCCGAGGTGAGCTTCGTGGGCCGCTCGAACGTGGGCAAGTCGTCCATCATGAACAAGATCTTCAACCGTCGCAACCTCGTCAAGGTGTCGAGCACCCCGGGAAAGACGGCAAACGTAAACTTCTTCGAAGCAGACGGCGTGCATTTTGTCGACCTGCCGGGATACGGTTTCGCGCAGCGTTCCAAGGGTGAGCGCGATCGTTGGGCGCAGCTTATCGGCGACTACTTTGACCTGGACCGCAGCTTCAACCTGGTGGTTTCGCTCGTGGATATCCGCCACGATCCCAGCAAGCTCGACCATCAGATGATCGAGTTCCTGCAAGAAGGCGAGTTCCCCTTCATCGTGGCGCTCACCAAGGCCGACAAGCTTTCGCGTAACCAGCAGGCAAAACAGACGGCAGCCATCAAGCGTCAGCTCAACGTGCCGGCCGAGAACATCATCGTCACCTCGTCCGAATCGGGCCAGGGTATCGAGGTGCTGCGCGAGATTATCGAACAGTACTGCCTGGGCGAAGAGGAGTAGCCGGCGGAGTTGCCGCGCGCTGGCGTGTGCATGTACGCTGGCGGTGTCGTCGCCGCCGGTTTTGGCATTTGCAGCAGAACGTCCCATTTGGAAACCAAGCGGGTCCTCCAAGTGGGACTTTTTGCTGCATTTAGAGGACGAGCCCTGACGTCGGGACAGCGACGACGGACAAGTGGTAGAAAACGGCCGGCGAAAGGCAGAATGTGACAAAATAAACCTGTCGACTTTTTGTCACATAGCGGGTGGGGTGAATGGAAGCTCAGCATATCGAACATACTTTGGAGCCGATCTTTGACGAGCGATCACGCGTGCTCGTGCTGGGAACCATGCCTTCTCCCAAATCGCGCGAAGTCGGCTTTTATTACGGGCATCCGCAAAACCGCTTCTGGCGTGTGATGGAGGCGCTGTTCGAGCTGCCCGACCATTCCCTTGTCAAAAATGATGTGCGCCGGGCGTTTCTTCTCGAACAGCATATCGCCCTTTGGGACGTGCTCGCCTCGTGCACTATCGAAGGGGCTGCCGATGCCAGCATCGCCGACGCGACTCCCAACGACCTCACACGCATTCTCGACGCGGCGCCTATCACACATGTCTTCACAACGGGAGGAAAAGCCACGCAGCTGTGTCAGCGTATGGATAGAGAGATGCTCGACACTCGAACTATTCCGCTTACCGGCCTTCCGTCCACAAGCGCGGCGAACGCGCGTATGCGCTTGGAGCAGCTCGTAGAGGCCTATCGTCCGCTTGCGCACGCCGTCGAAACCGGCAACTGCCATGTTGAATAATAGCCCCCGCGATAACGATATCGCCAAGCTAAAACAAGAGCTTCGCGCCCAAATCATCGCCCAGCGCGATACCCTGTCCCCTGCCCTTCGCTCCCGTAAATCGCATGTAGTTTGCACCGAGCTTGCAGATGCGGTTAGGCAAACTCTCTCGACGTGCGCAGGCCGCCAGCCCATCGTTGCCGTTTACTCCCCTATGGGAAGTGAAGTCGATTTAGGCGAATTCACCGCCCATCTTTACGATGCGCGAGTGTGCGTCGCCTTCCCTGCCATGCTGCCAAATCTTCAAGATGGTCAACGTATGCAGATGCGCGCAGTCTCGCACAAGGACTATCTCTCCGGCACGGCCCCGTTTATCACGCATCCGGTGCGGCCTTTTATACCTGTCGATAAAGCCGAGGACGGACGGTACCCCGCCATCACCCCACGCGATCTCGACGCAGTCATAGTCCCTCTTGTGGGGTTCGACGCCAACGGCATGCGCTTGGGCTATGGCGGCGGCTGCTATGACCGGTATCTTCCCAAGCTCCAGCCGCATTGCCTTATAGTCGGTGTCGCCTTCAGCGAGCAGCAGATGCCGCATGCGCCCGCCGATACCTTTGACCGCCCCCTTCCCCGCATCATCAGCGCCTAGCGCCGTAAGCACGAGGAAGGGTTCGGTGGATGGCAAAATGTGACAGATTAAACCTGTCGACTTTTTGTCACATAAAGGCGCCGTTTTGCAGGAAATTTGTTACTGACGGTTGTTGCCGCCGTTGCCCATGAGGTCCCGCAGATACTCGAGGAACTCCTCCTCGCTCATGCCGTTACCGGCACCCTCTGTACTGTCGGTGTTAGCCTCCTCGCCCTGCGACGTCTGAGCGTCGGCATCAGAACCAAGCTTCACATCGATCTTCTTCTCGTCCTTGCCGCGCTGGACAGTGAGCGTCACCGTGTCGCCCACATCATAAGAGCGCAGGGCGATAATCAGGCTGTCAGCAGAGGAGATCTGCTCGTCATTAACCTTGGTAACAACGTCGCCTTCCTTGATGCCCGCATCGTCTGCCGGGCTGCCGCTCACGACCTCGCCCACATAGGCGCCCTCATTGACCGAAAGGTTGTTCTGGCGCGCATTGGATGCAGTCACCGTGCCCAAGCGAACACCCAGGTACGCATGCTCCGGCGTCTTACCGCTGATAATCTGCTTCGCGATCTTTACCGCATAGTTGGACGGAATGGCAAAGCCCACACCCGAGCTGGAGCCCGAGTAGCTCTCGATAATGGAGTTGATACCCACCAGCTCGCCGTTGTCGTTCACAAGCGCGCCGCCGGAGTTACCGGGATTGATGGCCGCATCGGTCTGAATCATGTTGGCATAGATGTACGTGCCGCTCGTGGTGGGAAGTGCCGTGGAACGATACAGCGAACTCACGATACCCGTCGAGACAGACTGCTCGTTGCCAAAGGGGCTGCCGATAGCCATAACCCACTCGCCCACGTTAAGATCGTCGGAGTCACCCACCTCGATGGGCGTGAGGCTCTTGGCATCCACGTCCTTAAGCTTGATCACCGCAAGGTCGCTCGAAGTATCGGCACCCACAAGCTCGGCCTCATAGCTCTCACCATTGAGGGAAACGGTAATGTCGGTCGCACCCTCGACCACGTGGTTGTTGGTAAGGATATTGCCGTCGGTATCGAGCACCACGCCCGAACCGATAGAGCCAGAAGACTCGGAATCATCACCCTGCATAACGTTCTCGGAAGAGCCCGAGCTCCACGCCGTGATGGAAACCACGGACGGCAGTGCCTTGGCCGAGACAGCCTCGGCAAGCGTCGTATCCTCGGCGTCGATCTTGAGAGTCTGGGAGCCGCTCGAAGAATCGGTCGTAGCGGTTGCGGTACCGGCATCGCGATTGACGTTAAGCGCACCCGTCATGATAAGCGCCACAACCAAGACAGCGCCCACGACCATACCCGCCAGGGAGCACAGGAACACGGGCAGCTTCTTGGTCTTGGTCTTTACCACCGTATGCGCCACGGTCTGAGTCTGGGCAGCGTACGGATCGCCAGCGTTGAAGGGAGGCTGCGTCGCAGACCCCGGTGCTGCAGTCCCCGGACCCGGCTGCGCCTGGCCGGCAGGCGTCTGCGGCGTGGGTTCAACGGCAACACGCGGCGCCGGCGCAGTGGCACCCGAGTCGTCGCGACGCGGATCGATATCTTCACTCATGGATGGGTCTTCCTTTCCACATGCTCTCAATCAAGCATCGTTGTACCCCATTGCAAGCACCTTTGTCCCCAACATCGAGTACCTTAAGTTAAATCTAAGGCATGCACAAAGGTATCCACAAAGAGGCTTCAATAAAAAACGCGGCGACATCGTTGCCACCACGTTTAAAAATGATTCCCTTACTTCCCCGCAAACACTTAGAGCTTGAAGAGATAGCCCACGCCGCGAACGGTGGTGATATGCGCCGCAATCTGCGGACCCACCTTGGAGCGGATGCGCCTGATGTGCACATCGACGGTGCGCGTGCCGCCGCAGTACTCAAAGCCCCACACGCGATGCAGCAGGACCTCGCGACTGTATGCACGGTTGGGATGCATCGCCAAGAACGAGAGCAGCGAGTACTCCATAAGCGTAAGATCTACGGGGTTGCCGTCCAAATACACCTGGTAGGTAGCCAGGTTGATCACAAGGTTGTCGATATGCAAAACATCGTCGACCGAAAACGCCTCTTCCTCGCCCAGTAGACGGCGCACACGTGCCTCGAGCTCGCCTGTCGAGCCGCCCGAGCAGATAAAGTCGGCATGACCATGGGCGGGAATGCGCAAGTCGGACAAGGCATCTTCGTCCACAATCAACAGCATGGGAATGTTGCCGCGATCATCCAGCCACTTGGCGATCTGCTCGATGCGATCATTGCGAATGCCATCGGCATCGAGCACGAGCAGGTCGAAGTCGTGCGCCGCAGTCGGCGAATCGGGAGTCGCAGCAAAAACCTCCGCCCCCATGGTCTGAGTGAGGGAACGAGTGAATTCGTGGTATCGCGTGGTGCGAGCCATGAAAAGGATGTTTTTCTCTGACATACCAAACCCCCTTACAGGGTAAATTCTAGCAGCTCATACGGGTCAAATACGGTAAGACGAGGCGATTTAGGCCACATTGGACCCATATGCCGCCGTCTGACCCCTATGAGTTGGAAAGATATCGGTCGACTTCCCACTGCGAAACGCACGAAGCGTATTTCTTCCACTCCGAGCGCTTCTTGGTAAGGAAGAAGCTGTGGATATGCTCGCCCAGAGCATCCTTCATGAACTGAGAATCCTCAAAGATGTCCAGCGCCTCTTCCAGATTTCGCGGAAGCTGCGTGTAGCCGGCCTTCTCCAGCTCACGCTCAGACATGCTCAAGGTAGCAGCGGTAGTCTCCGCCGGCAGCTCGAGCTTGCGCTCGATGCCGTCGAGCCCGGCCGCCAGCGTCACTGCGTTCACCAGATAGGAGTTGGCCATGGGGTCGGGGCTGCGCAGCTCGATACGCGTGGAAAGCTGCTTGCCCGGCTTGTAGATGGGGATGCGGATCATCGCGGAACGATTGCGCAGACCCCAGGTTGCGTACTCGGGCGTCGTGCCCTCGCCCGTGGTAAGGCGCTTGTAGGAGTTCACCGTGGGGTTGGTGATGGCCGAAATCTCGCGTGCGTGCGCCAAGATACCCGCCATGTAATGCTTGGCCGTGTCGGACAGGTGGTATACCGGGTCGTCATCGCTGTAAAACACATTGTTGCCCTCGCGGTCAAAGAGGGACTGGTGCAAAAACATCGCAGACGAGGGAGCCTTCGAGAGAGGCTTGGGCATAAATGCGGCGTGGCACCCGGCCTCAAACGCCTCCAGGCGAATGATGTGCTTTGCCGTAGTGATGGCGTCGGACATCGTGAGGGCCTCGGCATGGCGCAGCGAGATGCCATGCTGGGAGGGGCCGGTGGAGTGGAACGTATACTCCACGGGAACGCTCATCTTCTCGAGCGTGAGCACAGTGTTGCGGCGCAGGTCGCGAGCCGAATCGGACTCGGACAGGTCAAAGTAGCCCATATTGTCCAGGGGCTCGGGAGCCTGGTCGTTCTTAAAGTAGTAATACTCAAGCTCAGCACCCACGTTCATGATAAAGCCGGCCTCTTCGGCACGGTAGAACATGGCGCGCAGGCACTCGCGAGGGTCGCCCGCAAAAGGCTTGCGATCGGGCGTGCAGATGTCGCAGAACACGCGCGCGACGCCGTTGTCGCTCGGACGCCAGGGAAGTACCTGGAACGTAGAGGGATCGGGGAAGGCCAGCATGTCGGCCTCTTCGGGCGTGGCAAAGCCCTCGATAGCAGAGCCGTCAAAACCCACGCCTTCCTCGAAGGCGACCTCAAGGTCCTCGGGGCTGATGGCAAAGCTCTTAAGACGACCCAACACGTCAACGAACCACAGACGCACAAAACGGATGTCACGCTGTTCGACGGTTCGGAGCACGAAGTCGATATTCTGCTGTTGATTCATGGGTCATCCCTTCACGTACAGCAAAGTAGCCAATCCGATACATTAGACATTTTACTTTCTCATATGATTGTTTCGGCAGGGTTTCCCGGTCAAACCATCATGGCAGCCCCTCAACATCACCGTCCGGGCGCCCAACCGGGCGGGCGAGCCACGACAAAGCCCGCATCTTTCAAGCGACCGTGCGCGGGACAAGCACCTCCAAATAAAGCAAAAAATCCCATTTAGACACCCCGTTAGAGCCTCTAAATGGGATTTTTTGCTTCATATACACGCGACGCCACACGCGGATGCACGCTACTTAATGCCGCGACCCAAGTCTTCGGCAACCTTGTCCGCACCTTTAACGGCAGGGCAGCTCTTCTTATGACCGCAGTGCCCCGTGCACACGCCGCCCTGAGCGCAATCGACACACGTACCTTTGCGGTAGATGCGTACGCACACAGCCACGAACGCAATGGCGACGAGCAGCAATACAACGATATCGATAGGGGCCATCAAAGCCTCCCTTTCATAAGTTTTCCTACTGCAACTTTACCCCATCCGCCCAGGCTCAACGCCATCTTCGCAAAAAAGCCGCCCGCGAGCACAGGCCCGCGAGCGGCTGGGGAGAAGGCGAACGAATCGAAACCTTACGCGGTGGCGCTCACCACGTTGGAGGAGTCGGTCTCGTCCTCATCCGTCCATGCAAAGTGAGGCATAGGACGGAAGATCTGGAAGAGCATGCCTGCCAGCAGCACGAACGCCACGATCGTCCAGAAGCCAAACTGGCCAAGCGCAATCAGCTCGTAAAGCTGGTTGATGATAAGGCCGATCACCCAAGCAAAAGCGCACTCGTAGCCAATAGCGATGGCGGTCCACTTGCCGGAGTTCATCTGGTTGCGAATGGTACCCATAGCAGCGAAGCACGGAGCGCACAGCAGGTTGAAGGCACCAAAGGCCACGCAAGCACCCATCGTGGGGAACATAGCGGCAAACGCGGTCCACAGGCTCGGGTCGGTCTCGCCCACATCGCCCACCGAAAGAAGCGAACCGGCGGTAGCGACAACGTTCTCCTTAGCCACGAGACCGGAGACGGTAAGGGCCGTTGCCTGCCAGGTGCTAAAGCCAAGCGGCGCAAAGATCCAGGCTACGAGGTTGCCGAGCATGGCAAGCACGGAGTAGTCCATGAACTCCTCGGGGATGCCCTCCATGGAGGGCAGGTAGCCAAAGGCGCCCTCGAACATACCGAAGTTGGAGAGGAACCACACCACGACGGTGGAAGCGAAGATGACCGTACCGGCCTTCTTGATAAAGGCCCAGCAGCGCTCCCACACGTGCAGCGCCCAGGAGCGGATCGCCGGGAAGTGGTAGGCGGGCAGCTCCATGACAAACGGGGTGGGACGGCCGGCAAAGAGCTTGGTCTTCTTGAGCATCAGGCCAGAAGCGATGACGGCAAAAACGCCCAGGAAGTAGAAGAGCGGCGAAATCCACTTGGCGCTCGTCGAGGAGTCGCCAATAATCGAGCCCATAAGCAGGGCGATGATCGGCAGCTTGGCGCCACAGGGAATGAACGTCGTGGTCATGACCGTCATGCGGCGGTCCTTCTCGTTCTCGATCGTCTTGGTTGCCATGACGCCCGGGACGCCGCAGCCGGAGGAGACGAGCATCGGGATGAACGACTTACCGGACAGACCGAAGCGACGGAAGATGCGGTCCATGATGAAGGCGACGCGGGCCATGTAGCCGCAGTCCTCCAGGAAGGAGAGCATCACGAACAGCAGGAACATCTGCGGGACGAAGCCCATGATGGCGCCGATGCCGCCCACGATACCGTCGCAGACGAGGGAGTCGACAAGGCCGCCGTCCTCGGTGCCGCCCGCCACGAGGGCGTCATGCACCGCGGTGGTGATGCCGGGAACAAACGGGCCATAATCGGCAGGATCGGGCTCGGCAACGTCGAGGTCCTCCACAGCCTGAGCGGCGGTGACGGTAGCGGCAGTCGTACCGGCGTCCTCGTCCTCCTCGACCTCACCCTTCACGGACGCGGCCTCGGGCTCGGCTGCAATAGTCTTGAGCGCGTCGGCGGCAGCGTCGCCATCCTCGGCGTCCACGGCGTCGTTATAGGCAGAAACGTCGATGCCCTCGGCGTCGGCAGCGTCGATGAACGCGGCGATCTCGGCCTGAGCCTGCGTGAACTCGCCGGCAGCCTCATCGTACGCGTCGCGGCCCTGGCCCAGCAGGAACCAGCCGTCGGTACCAAAGAGCTGATCGTTGGTGAAGTCGGTCACCGTACCGCCAAGCGTAGAGACGGCGATGTAGTACACAGCGAACATGATCACGACGAAGATCGGCAGGCCGAGAATACGGTTGGTGACCACGCGGTCGATCTTCTCGGATGTGCTCATCTTGGCCGGAGCCTTGGTAAGGCACTCGTCGATGATATGGGCGATCACGCCGTAACGCTCGCCGGTGATGATGGACTCGGCGTCGTCATCACAGTCCTTCTCGCACTGGGCGATGAGCTGCTCCACGCGCTCGGCGTGGTCCTTCGTGAGGTTGATGAGCTTGCACGCAGCCTCGTCGCGCTCAAAGAGCTTGACGGCGTAGTAACGACGCTTCTCGGCCGTGACGCTTGCGGGGAGCAAGTTCTCGATATGGGTGAGAACGTCCTCGATAGCGGAGTCGAACTTATGCTCGGGCACGCGGCCCTTGGTGGCAGCGGACTTCTTGACCTGAGCGAACAGCTCGTCGATGCCCTTGTTCTTAAGAGCCGAGATCATAACGACCGGGCAGCCCAGGCGATCGGAGAGCTTCTTGACGTCGATCTTGTCGCCGGACTTCTCCACGAGGTCGGCCATGTTGAGGGCGGCCACAACGGGCAGGCCCGTCTCGATAACCTGGAGAGCCAGGTACAGGTTGCGCTCGAGGTTGGTGGCATCGATCACCTGAACGACGACATCGGGCTCGCCGCTCATGAGGTAATCGCGCGAGCACTGCTCCTCAGGGCTATACGGCGACAGCGAGTAGATACCGGGGAGGTCCGTGATGGTCACGCTCTTGTCGCTCAAGAGCTTGGCTTCCTTTTTCTCAACCGTGACGCCCGGCCAGTTGCCAACGTAACCGTTGGCGCCGGTGATCAGGTTGAACAGCGTGGTCTTGCCGCAGTTGGGGTTACCCGCAAGAGCAACATGGATCTGAGAATCCGCCATGCAATCCTTCTTCCCATTGCGCTCGGACTGCTTCCATACCGTCCGAGTTGGATGTCTTTAAGTTAGAAATTACTAACTTTACCTGCAAAAATGTTCGTTTAGGTCAACTTACTGAACCTCGACGACAGCAGCCTCTTCCTTGCGGATAGACAGCTCGTAGCCGCGCACGTTGATCTCGACAGGATCGCCCAGCGGTGCGACCTTGACGACGGTGAACGGCGTGCCCTTGATGAGGCCCAGGTCCATAAGGTGGCGGCGCAGCGCGCCCTCTCCGTGCAGCTTCACGATCGTGGAGCCCTCGCCCACCTTGACATCTCCCAGAGTCTTCATTGCATCCCCCTTCCGGATACTCGTGTTCGCGATGTGCATATCACCTTCACGCACGAGAATCTTGGCCGCCGGCGTGCATTCGGCCGCCAAGAATCTCGCTGCGAAATGTGCTTGGATAGGCTAGGCGGCAACGGTCATGACGTGTTGGGCGACCTTTGTGTCCAAGCCAAAACGCGCACCCAAGACAGTGACGATGATGTTCGCCCCGCTTGCGCTCACCACATGAATCTCGTTGCCTTCGACGAAGCCGATGTCGTTGAGGTGACGCTTCATGTCGTCGCCACCTTTGACGCGGGAAACCTTGACGGTCTCGCCCGCCTTTACCAGCGATAACGGCATTGCCGGCATCATGGGTTTGTTCGTCATGTCGCTTCCATCCTTTGCGTACATCGAGCTGGCTTTTGACAAGGTTCGTATGTCAAAAAGTTAGCCTTCTCTATGTTCACTTAAGTAAACTAGCACGTGGTTAACTTTTTTGGAAGCCCTATCCGGCTATTTTCGAAAAATGTTTCCATTGGTTAACGCCATGCTGATGTGGAACATACTCGGTAAATGGTCGCAATAGCTCGGGCAGCGGATAAAAACTCTGCAAAAATATGGACAGCGGGCGCACAAAAGTGGTCCGCCCCGTTCAATAACGAGACGGACCACTTGATGTCGAGGCAATCTTGGGTTGTTGCGTCGCGGTGACTACTTGAGCGTTATGCAGGCTGCCAGCGCATCGCCGTAGTTCCCCAGGGACATTCCGAGGGCTTCTTGCGCGGTCACTCCGCCAACGAACAGCTGGACCGTCCGTCCCTTGGAAGTTCCAAGCTCCTTTGCATAGCCGCAGCCGTAAGCCGGCATGCCCTGCTCATACGTCACGATCTTAAAATCCGCACTATCGTTTGCATCTCCGTTCCGGATGAAGTCCGTCACGCTCCAATTGCCAGTCCCGGCACCGTAATCAGGGCGCTCCTGAGTTTTGTACTCAAACTCATCGATTGGGAACCAGTCCGGCAGAACCATGGTGAAGTATTCGGTGTCAATCGTGCGGGCCTGCTTGGCTTCCTCGGCGCGCTTGGCGGCCTCTTCCTCTGCCTTCTTGGCCGCCACGGCGTCATCGCGGCGCTTTGTCGCCGCCGTTGCGAGTGCCTCGGCATCGAAGGTGCAGCCCGCGTCCGCAGCGCCCTTGTCGTCCTCGGCCCACTTCTTTGCGTCGGCAATCTGCTCGTCCGTCACATCGGTCGCGGGGACCGGATCGAGCTTCACGGCAGTGCCAGTAGCGTCGACGCCGTCCTTCTTCGCGGCGGCCTCCTCGTCGACCCTCACCTCGACTTCGGCATCGGGGACGGTGTAGACGGTCCCGTCCGCCGCTATGGGCGAGCCTGCCACGGTAACGGTATACGTGCCACGGCGCAGCTCGAGGCCAGCGCCCGCGGAGTCAACGTAAAAGACCTTGTTGACGTTCTTGCCGCGCTCCTCGCGGCCCTTCACCCGCAACGGCACGCGCGACGCCCCCGCCGCGGTATCCCAGCCCTCGGCCGACACCGACACGCGCACGATATGCTCGGCAGCAAGGGCCTCCTGCTCGGCAGCCTCGCGCGCTCTCTCGGGGGCATAGACACCAAAGTAGTAGCCAGAACCGATGCCCACAATGAGCAGGATTGCCACAACCGCAACGATTATGAGGGGTTTCTTGGAACGCCGTGCATCGACAGGGGCCCCGGCGCCAGCGAGATCGGCCGGACTCGGCACGACAGGTTCCTCCCCCGCGGGCTTTCCGTCGGCCACCTCAGGCGAAACGGATACGTCGTCTGCCGGCTCCCCTTCGTCCTCCGCATCGACAGACCGCAAGGAGGCTCCATCGACATCATCAGGCGTCGGCGCAAATTCCGCTGGCCGTCCCTCAGTCACGTCCTTGACAGGCAGACCGCACTTGGGACAAAACCTGGCCCCTTCTTCCATCTTGGCACCGCACCCTCTACAGAACATATCGCCTCATCCTCCCCCTGCGCTCGCGCAAACGCGGACGCGTTTCTTTCGGCTCTATGGTGACATCAAACCGCCTGCCGATGTTGCGCAACATCGAGGTATTCGCCGCCCAGCTCAGCGCCCGGACAGAACCGCTCATACAACATTTTCGACAATTCGACGTGCCTCGCCCCGTTGACCCGGCCAGAGCGTGAGGTTATGATTTCGCCTGCGGAATGAATGTCTCCGTTGGACCAAGCTGGCCACGTTGCCGACCTGCGTCCTAAACCGCCTTGTTGCTGATGACTTCTGCTGTCTTGCGTTGCCCCGGGCAATCGCTAGGCAGCAGAAGTCTTTTTTATTAAGGAGCGAAACGATGGTGAAAACCAGCATGGACCGCAGATTGAAACATGCGGCCAGAACCTACGGCGGCCTGCTCATCATGGGAGCCGTAGCCATCCCGATCGGCCTTGTCGTCGGCGCTATCGATGCGGTCTTTGGCCGCACGCTTCTGGCAATCGGATCATTTCGAGACGCGCATCTTGCGCTCCTCTTGCCTTTCCTGGCACTCGCCGGCCTTGCTATCGTTTTTTGTTATAAGAAATGGGGCAAAAACACCAGCCGCGGCATGAGCCTTGTGTTCGATGTGGGCCACGGGCGCGAAGAGAGCATCTCGCTGCGCTTAGTGCCACTTATCATGGGCGGCACATGGGCGACGCACCTCTTTGGCGGCAGTGCCGGACGTGAAGGTGTAGCTGTGCAAATCGGTGCCACCGTCTCGCACTGGATCGGCCGCAAGCTGCCGTTCAAGCATCCCGGCAACACCTTCCTGCTCATCGGTATGGCGGCGGGATTCGCCGGTCTTTTTCGCACGCCGCTCGCCGCAACGGTCTTTGCCCTCGAAGTTCTCGTAGCGGGCCGCTTGGAGTATCGCGCACTTCTCCCTGCACTCATTGCCTCGCTTGCCGCAAGCGCGACGTCGGGCGCCCTGGGACTCGAGAAATTCGAGGTGGCTCTCACCGCCACGGTCGCACTTGATGCAATGGAGATCGTCCGGCTCGTAGCCCTCGGCATCGTCTTTGGCATCGTGGGCGGAGCCTTTGCCTGGTGCCTCGCCCATGCCAAAACTCTTGCAGGACGCCTGGCACCCAATCCCTACGTTCGCATCGGAATCATCGGCGCGGCCCTTTCGATACTCCTCTTTGCCCTATGGCAGGGACGCTACTGCGGACTTGGCACCAATCTGATTTCGGCAGCCTTCGACAGCGACGCTACCATCTACTCCTGGGACTGGATCGCCAAGTTCATCCTCACCATCGTTACGCTTGCTGCCGGCTACCAGGGCGGTGAGGTGACGCCTCTGTTCTCTATCGGCGCCAGCCTAGGAATAGCCATATCCGGACTTGTCGGCCTCGACCCGCTTCTTTGCGCGGCGCTCGGATACGCCGCGACGTTCGGCGGCGCCACCAACACGTTGCTTGCGCCCATATTCATCGGCTGCGAGGTCTTTGGGTTCAGCTATCTTCCGGCCTTCTTTATCGTCTGCGCCGTTGCGTATCTCTTCAACATGGATACATCGATCTACACACTGCAGGAACGCGTGCGATAAAACATGGGACAAGATCATCGACGACCTTGTCCCATGTTCTTGTATTGGCTTTAGCCCAGTAACCGATCCTACATCAGGCGCAGGGAAACATCCTTGAGCTGCGCGCCGGAGACGGCACTCGGGGCGGCCGACATGAGGTCGGAGCCGCTCGCCGTCTTGGGGAACGCCATGACGTCGCGGATGGAGCTGGAACCGGTAAGCAGCATGCACACACGGTCGAGGCCCAGCGCAAAGCCGCCCATGGGAGGCGCGCCGAACTTAAGGGCCTCAAGCACAAAGCCAAACTGGGACTCTGCGCGCTCCTCGGTAAAGCCGAGCAGCTTGAGCATAGCCATCTGCATGTCGGCGTTGTGGATACGCATGCCGCCACCGCCGGCCTCGAAGCCGTCCATGACGAAGTCGTACGTAAAGGAGCCGGCTGCCAGCGGATCTGCCTCGATCTTGGAGATATCGCTCTCGGTAGGCAGCGTGAAGGGCTGATGCTCGGCGGCATATGCCTTGCGGTCCTCGTCCCAGTGGAACAGCGGGAAGTTGACAACCCACAGGAAGTCGTGGCCCTCGCGCTCGATATTCAGGGCGTCGGCCATGTGGCTGCGCATGCCGCCCAAGATCTCGTTGGAGGACAGGCGCGGACCGGCTGCGAACATCACAAGGTCGCCGGGCTCGACATCCATGCGCTCACGCAGGGTCGCCATCTCCTCGTCGGAGAAGAACTTGACGATGGGGCTGTTGATGGAGCCGTCCTCGCGGAAGGCGATCCAGGCCAGGCCCTTAGCGCCAAACTTGGCGGCAACGTTGCCCAGCTTGTCGATCTGCGCGCGCGGCCAGGTGCCAGCGCCCTTGGCGTTGATGGCCTTGACCACGTGGCCCTCGGTGTTTGCAGCGCTTGCAAAGACCTTGAACTTGGAATCGGCAAACACGTCAGTGAGGTCCACCAGGTGCATACCGTAACGGGTATCGGGCTTGTCGGAGCCATAGGTGTCCATGGCATCCCAGTACTGGATGCGGCGAAGCGGCGTAGGCATCTCGACACCCATGCGGCCAAAGGCGTCTGCCAGCACCTCCTCCAGGGCGCTCATCACGTCGTCCTGGTCCACGAAGGACATCTCGATATCCACCTGAGTGAACTCGGGCTGACGGTCGGCACGAAGGTCCTCGTCGCGGAAGCACTTGGCAACCTGGTAGTAGCGCTCAACGCCACCGACCATGAGCAGCTGCTTCAGAAGCTGCGGGCTTTGCGGCAAGGCGTAGAAGTTGCCCGGCTGGATACGGCTGGGGACGATGAAGTCGCGTGCGCCCTCGGGCGTGGACTTGAAGAGGCAGGGAGTCTCGACTTCCATGAAGTCGCGGTTGTGCAGCGCCTCGCGGATGGCGAAGGTAAAATCGGAGCGCAGGCGCAGGTTAGCCATCATCTCGGGACGACGGAGGTCCAGATAACGATAGCGCAGGCGCGTATCCTCGCTGGTCTCGATGCCATCCTCGATCTGGAAAGGCGGAGTCATGGAGGTGTTGAGCACCTCGGCGTGATCGGTCAGGACCTCGATCTCGCCGGTTGCGAGCTTGGCGTTGGTGGTTTCCTCGCCACGGGCGCGCACGACGCCGTGAATCTTGATGGGCCACTCGGGGCGCATGGTCTCGGCGATCTTAAAGGCGTCGCCGTCGGAATGCTCGGGATCGAACGTGAGCTGCGTGATGCCCTCGCGGTCGCGAAGGTCGCAGAAAATAAGGCCGCCGTGATCGCGGCGGCGGCTTACCCAACCAGTAAGGGTAACCTCCTCGCCCACGTTCTCACGGCGAAGCTCGCCGCAGGTGTGCGTGTGCATGGAGTGCTCGTCGATGGGACGAGTGCTGGTGTCTGCCACAGATATCTCCTTTTTGATCTGCGCCGCCCCGTGTCGTACGGGCGGCTGGCGTACAGATTGCCGGAACGTGTAGACAGCGCGATCCGGCACGGCGTACTAGTCTAACGCGAAACGCTTCCCTCTGCCGCAAAAAGTATCGGCATGCAACGAGTCTTAACATGCTCGCAACCGCAGGGCTCGAGGGTTGGGAGCTATTTCTGCGCGCACCATGGGAATTGCCTCACCCATCTTTTCTGAAGGTCGCCGCAAGCGCCTCGCAAAACGCCCAAGACATCACGAATGGCGCGTGTTTAAAACGCTCCATTGCGCTACAGTGGTCCAAACAGATTGCAAGGAGCCCCCATGACCGCAACGACCAATCCCCTCCGCACCGCCAGCGAGCAAGAGCGCCGTGCCCCTGCCGATATGCGCCTCATCGTGATGGATATCGACTCGACACTCATCAACGAAGAAGTCATCGACCTGCTGGGCGAGGAGGCGGGCGTCGGCGAACAGGTTGCGGCGATTACCGAGCGCGCCATGCGCGGAGAGCTCGATTTCAAGCAAGCGCTCGAAGAGCGCGTAGGACTTCTTGCAGGCCTTGGGCAGGAAGTGTTCGACCGCACATTTGAACGCGTGACATTCACTCCGGGCGCGCTCGAGCTGGTACGCGCGACGCATGAGCGCGGATGGAAGGTCGGCGTGGTGAGCGGAGGATTCCACGAGATCGCTGATCGTATTGTCGAGGCCGCCGGCGTCGACTACTGCCTGGCAAATCGTCTAGATGTGCAGGATGGCAAGCTCACGGGCAAACTTGCGGCAGATATCGTCACGCGCGAGCGCAAGCTCGAAGCCCTCCGCTCATGGGCCCGCGAGCTCGGTCTCCCCCTGTCCCAGACGGTCGCCATGGGCGACGGAGCCAACGACATCCCCATGATTCAGGCGGCAGGCACAGGCATCGCGTTTTGCGCCAAGCCCAAAACGCGTGTGGCCGCACCCCACGCCATCGACGAGCGCGATCTTATGCTCGCGCTGCCGATTATCGAAGGCAAATAGGCGCGATAGCAGACCCGTCCCGCTCAAAAATAACGGTTATAGGTAGGTTGTGCTAAAGGAGCCAAGTAGATCCGTTCTTCAGCTCTCAACCTGCATTTCCCCAGGAAACAGCAGTGTGGTTCGCCGGTCTACTCACTTGCTTCGCCTCAACCTACCTATAACCGTCTTTTTAGTATGAAAGGGCCGCCCAAGATCACTCGGGCGACCCCTCTCGGCACTCCGATGTTGGAAGAACCATCACCCCGTGTTCTGGAGACCGGCGGAAACGCCCGTCACGGTAGCCAGAATCAGGCTCATGTACTCGGCCTTCGCCTCTTCCGAAAGCTGGTCTTGGTTCATACGCACCTCGCGCAGCGCGCGAACCTGCGCAAGCGAAAGCGCATCCACATACGGGTTGCGCACGCGCACGGCGCGGCCCAGCACGCGACGCCTCTGCAGCGGCCAATCGTCTCCAGTGATGGCAAGCGTCCACTTACGTGTGAGCTGCATCTCTTCGAACACCTTGGACGCCAGGTCACTGCGATCGCCCAGCGCAAGGTACATCTTAGCGATGCGCCCGTCGGTCTTGGCAATCGACATCTCGATGTTATCGATGAACGTCGAGAAGAGCGGCCATTCAGCGTAGGCGCGGCGCAGCAGGTCCAGGTCGCCCAGCTGCTCGCATGCCGTGCCCAAGCCGTACCATGCAGCCAGGTTGATGCGCGCCTGCGACCAGCTAAAGACCCAAGGAATCGTACGCAAGTCGTCGAGGGACTTCGCGCCCAGGCCACGCTTTGCCGGACGGCTGCCGATGGGCAGCAGGCCCACTTCGGTCAGCGGCGTCACCGTCGAGAACCAGGGGGCAAAATCGTCGGTACCCAGCAGGTCCAGATAGCGCTCGTGTGCAGCACGGTTCAGCTGCTCTGCCATGCCGGCGAATTCCGCTGTCATATGCGTATTGGTACGCTCGATACTCGGCGCCGAATTGAGCAGCGTTGCCGCAGCGACGCTCTCCACGTGGCGCTGCGCAAGCGTCTGGTTGCCGTAACGCGCAAAGATGATCTCGCCTTGCTCGGTCACCTTAAAGAAGCAGTTCACTGAGCCCGCGGGTTGCGCCAGCACAGCACGGTTTGCCGGGCCGCCGCCGCGGCCTACAGCGCCGCCGCGACCGTGCATAAGCACGAGGTCGATGCGATTTTCGTCGGCCCAGCGGGCGATGCGCTCCTGTGCCGCATGCAGCGCGAGCGTCGCCGTGGTGGGACCTGCGTCCTTCGAGGAATCCGAGTAGCCGAGCATGACTTCCATGCGACGGTTGGTCTGCGCCAAGCGCGCTTGAACCGCAGGCAGCTCGAGCATCTGGTCGAGCACGTCCACGCAACCCTCAAGGTCCTCCAGCTGCTCGAACAGCGGGATGACATCGAGAGCAGGCACGTCCTCGGCATGGGCGAATGCAAGACGCGCCAGTTCATAGACATCGGCCACATGCTGGGCGCTCTTGGTGAACGAGATGATGTAGCGGTGCGCCATCTTCTTGCCATAGCGGCGCTGAATGGAGCCAATGGCACGGAAAGTATCCAAAACCTCGCGCGTCATGGGCTGCAGGTCGCCATTCACGCCGTGCTCGCGAATGTCCGCAAGGGCACGCGCGTGCACCACCGAGTGCTGACGGAACTCCATCTCAACCATATGGAAGCCAAAGGTCTCCACCTGCCAGATGAGCGTCTGCACCGGTCCGTATGCGGCTCGCACGGCGCCCGCCTTTGCCAGGGAGCGCTGGACAACGTGTAGGTCGGCCAAAAATTCCTCGGCACTACGATACATGGTGTCCGCGTTACGCGACACCGTCGCCTCAAGACGCGAAGCCATGACGATCATCACCGCGCGATGCGGCTCGGATGCCGAGATATCGCGTGCACGCGAGGTGAGCACCTCGCTCATCTCCACCTGATGATTCCACAGGTTAAGCAATTCCTCGGAAGGTTCGGTGTAACCCGCCTGCAAGGTCAGATTGCGGCCGACGCGCATGCACTTGTTCGCGAGCGTCGCCACCATATGGCCCGAAAACTTGGCGGCCACCTGGCGGCTCACCTTGGCAGTGACGTTGGGATTGCCGTCTCGATCCGATCCGATCCAGCTGCCCGGATGGAAAAACGCCGGACATACCGGGGCCACGCGGCCAGCACGCTCACCCAAGATCCAGTCGTCAAAACGGCGGTAGATGCGCGGCACTGTCTCAAACAGCGTGTTGTCAAAGATGTCGATAATGGTATCGGCTTCTTCGACAGGCGTCGGTTTTTTGATAGCGATAGGAGAAGTGCGCACCAGCGCATCGATCTCTTGTAACAGATGACGCTCATTTTCCACGAGGTCCGATCCGCCCAGGCGAGGACGCTCCGAAAGAAGCATCGAGATGCGACGAATCTTTCCTTCAACAGCCTTGCGACGCGCCTCGGTGGGGTGCGCAGTGAAAACCGGATGAAACTCCAAGCGATTGAGCAGTTCCGTCGCGCGCGCCACACCGGCCTCTTCGACCAGCTGATGATAGGCGACCGTGAGCTCATTGCCGGGGTCGACATCCATATCGGTGCCCACACCCAGCTCGCGCTCGTGCAGTGCCTCGACGCGATAGTTCTCCTCGGAGAGGTTCGCCAAGTGGAAGAAGGCGGTAAAGGCACGCACCACAACCTGGGAACGCTCCACCGGCAGCGAGTCAAGCAACTCCACCGCGGCGCGGAAAGCGCGGCTGCTGTCGCTTGTGGAGAGGGGGATACCTTGGTCGTCTACCGGCTCATCGGCGGCGACACGGCCCGGGTCGCCCTCATTGGCGGCAATAACATAGGAAAGCAGCTTGTCAAACAGCTCGCAGATCGACGGGTCGTACTCCGTGAGCACGCGACGCTCAAGACGCAGGAACAGCGCCAAGTTATCGCGAAGGGTATCGGGGATATCGATCTCGGTTAGCGGGGTGACGGTAATATCTGGCAAGGCCTCCGTCGAGGCTGCGGGGCCTTGTGCAGCCATATCGGCTGTGGGCTCGCTCATATCGACGCTCCATTCTGCATTGTTCCACGCTATCGCGTTATACGTCATTGGGGTGTTAGTATAAGCGCCCTGTTTCGCAAACGGCAAAACGCTTAAGCAAAACGGGCCTTTCTCTAGACTACAGAAACCGTTTAGAAATACTCACTATTCGTTCGTGGACATATAGCGACAACTGTCTCCAAATTGATTGCTGTCCAACCGCTTCGCGCCGTTCATAAAATGCTACTACAATAAAACAATTCGAAGTGCGTACCCTAAATCGGAATCGGCAAGTATACAGATTATTTAGCCCCCTGCAATCCTGGGGTTTTGTCGCCTCAAACGGGTGTCTACTTTTCTTTTTTGATTTAGGGTACGCACTTCGAAGAGTTTTGAATTTCAAGGCTCGATTCGGACGCTATTTCGGCCGCCGCAGCCACTCCGCACGCGTTGCACGGCGCCGTCGGACCAAAAAAGCGGCCGCGCATTGCGCGGCCGCCTACAAAACAAGCAGCAATCAACTATATGGCACCCGCGCCTTACAAGCGCGACAAAACCTCGGTCACCACGGCATCGCGCGCGACGAGAAGTTCCTCATGGCTCGCCATGTCGCGCAGCTTGACCTTGCCCTCTGCAAGCTCGTCGGCACCGACAACTACCATAAGGGAAGCACCCAATTTATCGGCCTGCTTGAACTGAGCCTTGAGCGATCGGCCCTGGTAATCAGCCTCGGCATGGATGCCGGCGGCACGCAGCTCATTGCTCACAGCAAAAACATCACCGCGCTGATCGGCCGAAACGTTCGCCACATACACGCAGGGAGCGGCCACGGTGGTCATGCTTCCGCCAAACGCCTCGAGAGCCAGCAGCGCGCGCTCGAAGCCCACGGCAAAACCAACGCCCGGGGTATGCTTGCCGCCCTCGAGCTCGACCAGGCCGTCGTAGCGACCGCCGCCGCCAATGGAGCCAACGCCCGCGCCCGGAGCCTCGACCTCAAAGACGGTACGCGTATAGTAATCGAGGCCGCGCACAAGCGTCGGGTCCTCGACGTACTGGATGCCGGCAGCATCCAGATAGCGCTTGACCTGCTCATAGTGCTCGCGGCACTCGTCGCACAGGTGCTCGCACATAAGCGGAGCCTCGGTCATAATCTCGCGGCAGTGATCGTTTTTGCAGTCAAAGGCACGCAGCGGGTTGATCTCTGCGCGCTCACGGCACTCGTCGCACATGTCGTCCGCATGGTCCAAAATGAACTGGCGCACCTGGTCACGATAGGCAGGACGACACGCGGGGTCGCCCATCGAATTGATGAGCAGGCGCAGCTTGGACAAATCAAAGCCCAAACGCTTGTAGAACTCCATGAGCATGATGATGCACTCGGCATCCGCTGCGGGATCGGGGGCGCCCAGCCACTCGATACCTACCTGGTGGAACTGGCGCAAACGGCCCTTCTGCGGACGCTCACCGCGAAACATCGCCTCGGCATAGTACGCCTTGAACGGGGCGGCACCCTGAGGCACCAGGTTGTTCTCCACTGCGGAACGCACGACGCCGGCCGTGCCCTCGGGGCGCAGGGCCAAACGCTGCTTCGCCTTGAGCTTGGCGTCGGTGCCCTCTTCCAGCACGCGCGCGAAGTTGGCACCCGAGAACACACGGAACATTTCTTTGCGCACTACGTCCGTAGACTGGCCAATGCCATGCACAAAAACGTCAACCTGTTCGATGGCGGGAGTCTCGATGGGCTCGAAGCCATACGGCTCGAACACACTAGCAGCAACCTCTTGCATGTGCTGCCACGCGCGCATCTCGCTGCCAATCAGATCCTTAGTACCTTCTGCCTTCTGCGCCTGCATGGAGCACACCTTTCTTTTGCACGTTCAAACGTTCAACATTATAGAGGATACGCAACCGACCACTTCACGCGCATCATTTTCGACGAAGAAACGCGAAGTGCGTCTCCGAGAGCACAATCGAAATGAAAATCAGCGCAAACCCGAACAATAGGCGGCCGGTAAGCACTTCCCCGCCCAGAAGCACCGAGAAGAGCACGCCCGAAGGTGACTCGAGCGAAAGCAGCAGCGAACCGGTCGAAGAGGGAACGTGCGCAAGCCCCAGATTCTGAACGAACATGCCCACGCAGGTGCACATCACCGCGAGGAATAGCACCGTGCCGATAAGCGACGGCGTGAACGTCGAGACCGGAGGCACTTGCTCGGTCAGCAGAAAACCGGCGACGCACAGCAGTGCCACCACCAAAAACATCCAAAAGGTAATGGCGTTTACATCAAGGTCGCGCCCGAACTTCGCAGCGATTACGATCTCGATTGCAAAAAAGACCGCCCCCGCAAGCGTCAGAAGATCTCCTTTGCCCACGGTAAAGCTGTCGAGCGCCACAAACGCGATGCCCGCAAGGCACAAAAATGCCGCTCCCAGGTTATAGCGCGTAAGCTTCTCGCCCATCACCACGTGCCCGATAAAGGGAACAAGCACGCAATACGTTCCCGTCAAGAAGGCGTTCTTTCCCGCCGTGGTATCGACAAGCCCCACGGTCTGCAACACGTACGCCGCCCAAAGCGAGCCGCCCATCAAAAGGCCGGCGATGATATACGTCCGGTTGAGATGGGCGCGGATACGACGGAAAAACAGTACGAGCATGATTCCCGCTGCAATAAGAAAACGGCAGGCAAGCAGCAAAAAGGGCGGCAATGCGTCGAGCACGTCCTTCATCATGCAAAAGGAAAAGCCCCACATGAGCGCCATGGCGACGAGCATGAGTTTCCAAAACAGCGGCGAACGGGCACCTGCACCGCGCAACTCCCCGGGAGCTCGGTCCTCGGGCGCTACCGGCACGCCATCGTCAAACGGCCTTGTATTCGTACTATCGAGCTTGTTTGCCACAGCTCTCTTCCCCCATATAACGTGACAACTAAACCTGAGGTATTGTCACACAAAAAGGGCCCCGGAGTTCCCCGAAGCCCTTCTCGAAATCAAAATGGATGTCGCCTCTTATGCGCGGCCCACAGAACCCAGGTTCTCCATGCGGATCTTCACGATGTCCGTGATCTCGGCCATACCCTCGCGACCCGGCTTCTTGGGATCGAAGCACTCGGGATTCTCGGCCATATAGCGCATATAGCCCTTAGTGAAGGCCTGACGCAGCTCGGTAGCGTAATTGACCTTGCAGATGCCGTTCTTGATGGCCTCGGCAACCTGCTCGTCGGGCACACCAGAGGTGCCGTGCAGGACCAGCGGGATATCGAGCTTGGCGGCGATAGCCTTGACCACATCCTGCTGGATGTGCGGAGTGCCAACATACACACCGTGCGCGGTACCCACGCCGATGGCGAGGCTGGTGCAGCCGGTGCGCTCCACAAACTCCACTGCCTCATCGGGATCGGTGTAGGGATTCTCGCCCTCGACCGCCGGGCCATCGTCCTCTTTGCCGCCAACCTTGCCAAGTTCGGCCTCTACGGGAACACCCATGGCAGCGCCAGCGTCGGCAACCAGCTTAGTGAGGGCGATGTTGTCCTCGAACAGCTCGTGGCTACCATCGATCATGACAGAGGTGTAGCCGGTGCGAAGGGCCTGCATGCAGCGATTGTAGCCGTCGCCATGGTCCAGGTGCAGCGCCACGGGAACCTCGGTGCGCTCGGCGGCAGCCTTGACCATGCCGTAGAAGTAGTCGAGACCGGCCGTCTTGATGGTGCCCGGGGTGGTCTGCATGATGACGGGAGACTTGGTCTCCTCGGCAGCCTTGAGCACAGCCATGACGAACTCGAGGTTCTCGACATTGAAAGCGCCCACGCCATAGTGGTTCTTCTTGGCGTCGAGCAGCATCTCCTTGGTGGTAACGAGCATGATCGCTCCCTTCTGCACGGGTTGCCCCGGCATAGCGGCGTCGCGCATCCCCACGCGAGCCAAACGTTGGTGTCATTGTATAAAAATGTGCCCGTTACCTGCGAAGTCGTCCATAAGCAAAACCGGGTTCATTCAAAAGCAAACGTAAATGCCAAACGTCCCCTTCCCCCTTGGAACCGCCTGCTTTAAGGCAACTATACCTTGAGCCACTCTTTCCATTTGTGCAAAAGGCAAGCAAACGATATGCTTTTTCTTACGTAATACGAAAATAAAGCAAAATAGAATCTGCACATTTCGCCCAAAGAGCCGGAGGCCATCATGAGCACAACCGCCCATACCTTTGCCGAGGAACGCCGCGCAGCCATCCTCGATATGCTCGAGCATTCCGCATCCGTACAGGTATCGGATCTTGCTCGCACATTCGGGGTCTCCGCCGTCACCGCCCGCGCCGACCTCGATGCACTCGAAGCTGCAGGCAAACTGCGTCGCACACACGGTGGCGCGGTCTCGCTGCACAAGGCACTGACCGTCTCCATTCAGGACAAGCGTATCAACCTCAACGTCGCCGCCAAGCAAGCTATCGCACAAACCGCCATTCAGCTTGTCGAAGACGGCGACTCGATCATCGTCGACTCCGGAACCACCGCGCTCGAATTCGTGCGCGCCTTGGCGGCGCATCGCGATATAACCGTCATCACTGCCGATGTCACCATCGCCAACTATATTGACGACAGCCTTCCACAAACCGATGTGATCCTGCTTGGGGGGACCCTGCGCAAAGGCCATCGCTACCTCTATGGTCCACTTGCCCTGCGCGCGCTCGAAGTCCTTCATGCCGACAAAGCGTTCCTGTGTCCCACCTCGTTTGTCCCCAACCGTGGGCTTATGACAAACTTTGAACAGATGGCGCAGGTCAAAAGCGCTTTTATCGAGGCTGCCGCCACTTCAATCGCGCTCATCGATTCAACGAAAGTCAACACCGGCGGCCTCATGCTCTTTGCCCCACTGAGCAAAATCGGCACCATCGTTATGAACCATGACCCTCAAGGCATCGTTACCCAAGAGATTGCCGAATATACCGAAAGAGGCGAGCGAGCGCCGCGCCTGCTCATCGCCTCGTAGCACGTCGACACATACAAAAGGGGCCGCCCGAATCTCATCGAGCGGCCCCAGAGATTTGAGTGCACTAAGTTCCCGTTAGGAACGAATTACTCCCCCGCCAGAACGAGAACACCATCCAAGTACGTGGCATCGAGTGTCAGGTCGTCATTGAGCACGACAAAATCGGCACGGCGGCCCGGAGCGATAAAGCCGCAGCGGTCATCGATATGCGCCGAGCGAGCCGGCACCTCGGTACCCATGCGAATCGCCTGCTCGGCCGAGACAATGCTCCAGTCAAAGACGTTTTTCACCACGTCGCACATCACGGCGACAGAACCGGCCAAATTGCCCGCATCGCGCAGGTAGCAAGCGCCGTCACGCATGACCACGGGCAGGCCGCCACTCACGTACTCGCCGTCGGGCATACCCGCACAGCCCAGCGCGTCGGTGATCAGAGCAACATGATCCCAACCCTTGGCGCGAACCAGCGCCTCGATCGCCGCGGGCATCACATGGTGACCGTCGGCGATGACTTCGGCATACGTGTTGGGCGTGACCATCGCGCAGCCCACGATACCCGGGTCACGATGATGCAGGCCGCGCATGCCGTTATAGGTGTGGGTGAAGCACGTAGAACCGGCGTTCACCGCAGCGAGAGCCTCGTCAAACGTCGCATCGGAGTGGCCGATGCTCGTCACGACGTTCTCGGCGGCAAGGGCTGCGATGTACTCAAGCGAGCCCTCGTGCTCGGGGGCAAGCGCACTCTTCACGATGCGCCCGCCCGCAGCCTCCTGCCAATCGGCGAACAAATCATACGATGGATCAATCAAAAACGCGGGGTTCTGCGCGCCCACATGTTTTTGCGTGAAGAACGGCCCCTCCAGATAGATGCCCTGAATACGAGCACCCATGAACTCATCGCCGCGCACCTCGTCCGCCTCGGCAATGGCCGTGCACGCAGCACGGATGCTCTCGGGAGCCTCGGTAAACGTAGTGGGGACCCAGGAGGTGGTACCGCGGCGCACGAGCTCTGCGCTGGAAATATTAATCCCCTCGGCATCGCAATCGGTCGTTGCATGGTTATAGAATCCATGGATATGCGTGTCCACGAATCCCGGTGCAACCCAGTGGCCTTCGCAATCAACGAGCTCGCACTCAGGGGCTTCGACTTGCCAGGCTCCAAAATGACCATCGACAACCGGTAGATATCCCGTGTTCATAACCCTTCCGGGCAGAACGAAGCGAGCGTTTGAAAGTGCATATGTTGCCATTTTTATTACTCCCTGTCGTATCGATTATCCCAACGGTTCGTCGCCGTTATTGACGCTATTTAGCCTCATTGCGATAGTGGAACACCTTGTACTTGAACTGGTCGGCACGAGCAACGGAAAGCGTGTACTCGATAATCTCGTTATGCATGTTGTACGTCACGCGCTCGAGGTCCAGCACCGGCGCGCCCTCGCCAATACTCAGAAGACGAGCATCTGCAGGGCGAGCGATACTTGCATAGAACTCTTCCTCGGCAACGCGCACTTTTTCGTGAAAAACGCCCTCGATGACCTCGTAGAGCGACTTCCCTTCGAGCATCGGGCGCTTGAACATCATGAATTTGCGCATGGGTAGATGCGTGCGCTCAATCATAAGCGGCATGTCGTCCGCGCAACGTAAACGATCGATTTTGATGACTTTCTCGCCGAGGCGCAGGCCCATGTGCTCGGCGAGATTCTTGTCTGCCTCGATCTCGGAAAACTCCAGGATGATGGTCTTGGGATCGCGCCCCATCTCGCGCATCTGTTGCGTAAAGCTATACGTCTGCATGAGGTTGGCGGTGTGAACGGAGCGATCGGCAACAAACGTACCGCGCCCGTGTTGACGAATCACCAGGCCAAGGCTCTCCAACTCCTGAAGGGCAAGGCGCACCGTCGTGCGAGACAAGCCATAACGCTCCGAAAGGTCGCGCTCGGAAGGAAGCATGTCGCCAGGAACGCACTCATGCTCGATTTTCTCACTCAAAATATCGACCAGCTGGTCATACAGAGGCTGCTTCCTACTTGTTAAAGCCACGTCAGACCTCACTTCCAAATGTCCCTAAACCCAATGCGCCGGCTCGCTTGCTTCCGCTCGAACCAGCAGCGAAAACTATTCGAACAAAACGCTCGAATCTTCTACCGGCGCGCTCGGAACGCGCTGAACTTCCAGTTCGATGCCCAGGTCGCGCAGCTGCCTGAAAGCGGCAACGTCCTCATCGTCTACCGCAACGCTCGCAGTAACCTGGCGCCGTCCCTCCGCCATATGCATATTGCCTACGTTAACTTTCTTGATAGGCACGCCTCCGCGGACAAGTGTCAAAACATCCGACGGGTTATCGACCACGAGAAAAATCAACTGATCGGAAGACGCCTGATGGATCACATCGATGGTCTTTTGCAGCGAAAAGTACCGCATGGCGACACCTTCGGGAGCGGCCATGTCCATAAGACGTTGGCGAACATCGCTCTTGGCAACGCCGTCGTTGGCAACAAGGATCAGATTCGCCCCAACCACAGCATTCCATTGAGTAACGACCTGCCCATGAATGAGCCTGTTGTCGATACGCGTTAGAAGTATGTTCGGCTCCGCCACGCTGCGCATTCCCTTCGAACAACTGTCGCGCGGCTCACCGCGCGAAAACGTCAGTACACCAACCGACATGATCGGTCACAAGCACGAGGACTCTAGCGATGGCTAAATGCCTTCCCCCTTCTCGCTAGAGTCTTCGTGCTCGACCGCTCTCTGCCTAGATAAATTCCGATGAATCACGCCATCCTTGCCGGCGGCGATAAGCTCCTCGACCATATCGTCGAGACTGTAGTCGGCCTCGCGATAATCAAGCGTATTGAGAAGCATCGGGACATTCACCCCTGCGACAACCGCAACATCGGAAAAATCCTGCGTCGCAATCATTGCCTGATTCCATGGGGTGCCGCCCATAAAGTCGGTGAGAACAATAACCCCGTTTGCCTCCGCTCGCAGGGATTCGATAGCAGTATGCAATTCGCTGGGATACGTCGCTGCATGATGGTCTTCAAAAGAAAGGGCTTTGATAAGAGACTGGGAGCCAGCAACCATGTTGACGGCGCTTAATAGCCCGCAGGCAAATTGGTCGTGACCAGTCAAAAGTAAACCAATCATTTTCCGCCCCCTCTTCTCTCGCTTAACTGGTCTCTGGATGTAACCAGTTGGAAACGTAAATTGGATTATACCAGCGTGTAAAGCTTTTGCCTTCCGTATATCGAAAAAATAGTGCCTGACCATAGGAAATGTTAAAACTGACACCATAATTCGACAATCGTTTGAAAAGTGCTGCCGTAAGCCCGGATACCGTCCCGAAACACATAGCTACCGTTCGGCATATAGGCAGGCCAAGCTAGCAAATCGAGCACCTTGCTCTGTTATAATTTATAGGCTTTTACCTTGTGTTTTCTAGTGAATTGGAGACAAAACATGGGTTTGTTCGATCGCTTCAAGCAGGCCGTAGAGCCCGTCTCAAACAAGACGATCATCACCGCTCCGGTAAGTGGCGAGCTGCTGCAGCTTTCCGAGACCACCGAGCCGGTTTTTTCGAGCGAAATGATGGGCAAGGGCGTTGCAATTAACCCCTCCGAAGCAACCATTATCGCCCCCGTCGATGGCACGGTCACCGTCGCCATGCCGCACGCTATCGGCATTGTTACCGATAACGGCATCGAGGTGCTGATCCATGTGGGCATCGACACCGTGGACATGAAGGGCGAGGGCTTTGAGAACAAGGTACCGCAGGATACCAAGGTTACCGCTGGCACCGAGCTGCTCACCTTCTCGCGCGAGAAGGTTGCCGAAGCCGGTCATGCCGATACCGTCTTCGTCATCATCTCCAACACCCCCGACTGCCAGGAAGTTGCCCCTGTGGCAGACGCCCCCGTCAAGGCTGGCGATTCGGTGATCACCGTCACCAAGTAGCTTTCTCTTATAGAGATTAAAGTCCCCGCTGCAAGCAGTTGTAGCGGGGACTTTTTTGTGCCCTAAAGCACCTGATCTAAATGGCAAAAGGGCATTAAGCTGCAAAAACGCAAAGACTTCCGCTCCATCAAGTGCACGGCGACACAAAAAAGGACCGTCCCCGCGGAGAGGGACGGTCCATGTCAAGCAGTAAGTCGGTGACTCGGCTCAGATGTTAGATGAGCTTCTGAAGCTCGTCGCACACAGCCTGAACCTGGGTGCCGATGATGACCTGAGCGGACTCCTTGGAAGGAATCATAACGCCCACGGCGCCGGCCTTCTTGCAGGCGGCCTCGTCGACCTTAGCGGAGTCAGCGACCTCGAAGCGCAGGCGAGTGGCGCAGAAGTCAACGTTCTTGACGTTGTCCTTGCCGCCCACAGCAGCCAGAACGCCCTTGGCGATGGCAACGTACTTGTCGTCGCTAGAAGCGGCAACAGCAGGAGCCTCGTCGGCGTCCTCGTCCTCACGGCCGGGGGTCATGAGGTTGAACTTGGTGATGGCAAAGCGGAACACGAGGTAGAACACGATGAAGGCTGCGATACCCAGCGGGATGATGAGCCAGGTGTTCTGAGCAGCCGGGAGGCTAGCGGAGAACAGAAGGTCGGTAGCACCAGCGGAGAAGCAGAAGCCTGCACGGAAGTTCACGTAGTACACGATGATCGTGAAGATGCCGTAGAGGGCAGCGTACACGACGTACAGCGGGAAGCACAGGAACATGAAGCCGAACTCGAAGGGCTCGGTGACGCCGCAGACAAAGGCGCAGATGGCAGCGGAGACAACCAGGCCGATAGCAGCCTTCTTGTTCTTAGCGGTCTGAACCATAGCCAGGGCAGCACCCGGGATACCGAACATCATGCAGGGGAAGAAGCCGGACATGTACATGCCGACGCTCCAGTTAGCACCGTTCTGGCCCATGACGTCGCCAGCCCAGAAGTGGGACAGGTCGCCGAGGCCGATGGTGTCGAACCAGAAGACGTTGTTGAGGGCGTGATGCAGACCGGTGGGGATGAGCAGACGGTTGAGGAAGGCGTAGATGCCAGCGCCGATGCCACTCATAGCAGCGATACCCTGGCCAAGAGCAACGAGAGCACCGAAGATAACGGGCCACACGAAGAGCAGGACAACGGAAACCACGATGGAAACAACAGCGGTCATGATGGCAACGCAACGCTTGCCGGAGAAGAAGGCCAGCCAGTCAGGCAGACGGGTGCCCTTGAACTTGTTGTAGCAAGTGCCGCCGATGATAGCGGACAGAATGCCGATGAAGGAGTTGCCAGCGATCTTGGAGAACGCGATGCCCTCGGTGGTGACGATCCACTTATCGGGATCGGCGACACCCTGGACGGTCTCGACGACAGCAGGGCTCAGGAGCTGCTGAATCATGAGGAAGGCAACGAGACCGGCGAGGCCGGCGGTGCCATCATGATCGTCAGCAAGACCGACAGCAGCGCCGACTGCGAACAGCCAAGCCATGTTGTCGATCAGAGCGCCGCCTGCCTTAATGAGCAGGAAACCGGCGGTATAGGCAAAACCGGTCGTATCACCGGCAGCACCCATGACAGCGGGAGCGAGCAGGTAGCCAACACCCATGAGGATGCCAGCGACGGGCAACGCCGCGACGGGAAGCATCAGCGCTTTGCCGAGCTTCTGGAGGTACTTCATCATTTAGATTCCCCCTACCTTTCTTCGTTGTGGTTTTCGTGATCCACACCTGCGCCCGAATATCGGCCCCTCCGCGGGCCATATGAGTTCTTGGCGCGCATTTCGTGCCCAGTTGCACTGGGAACTGGTTACAACCATATCACAGGAGATTCAAACTTCGTTCATAAAGCCTTCAAATTTCGATTTGGTTGCCGAACGGTAAGAAATCGGGCGGTGAATGGTAGTAACCATTGCGTTTTTAGAAAGATGAACGTAGTGTCAGAATTATCTGTCTTGGTTTTCTTCCACACGAGAGATAAAACCCAAGGAAAACGATGGGTTTATAGGTCAAGACGCTCGACAGCACTCTTTTTGCGCCCCGATCAAGCTCATAATCCCCGTCTCCCCCGTATGCAAAAAGGGCCCCGTTGCCGGGACCCTTCCCTTTACGATGGAGCCAACGAGCGGATTCGCGTATGCCTGCGGCATCCGCTGCCACGCGGCCGGCTGCCGCCGCCCGCTCGCACGCTCGGCTACGGGCAGGCCACCGGCCTGCCCGCTTCACGCCTCGTGACCTCATCGGTTCGAATCCCCGTCTCCCCCGTATGCAAAAAGGGCCCCGTTGCCGGGACCCTCCTCGTTTCGATGGAGCCAACGAGCGGATTCGAACCGCTGACCTACGCATTACGAGTGCGTTGCTCTACCAGCTGAGCCACGTTGGCATATCATGCGGTTGACGGGCACATGCGCGTCAACGGTTGATAATCATACGGGTAAGTGCGCAGACGCGCAAGACCCTTCATTAAATGTGTCAAATTAAACCTGTCGATTTTCTGACAAATTTAACAAGCGACCGGCCAGAGTGCCGCAGATTGCCCTGAAAGAGGAGGGTACCGCGCCTTGCGTGCAGCGCCCGACGATTGAGCGCCGAGGTGCGGTGCTGCGGCCGGTCGCGGCTGGCTGCCGTTAGTGGCCACCCAGGTAGGAAATCGTGCCCTTGAGCACGCTCTGGGTTGCGGCAGCGGCCTTCTCGGCAGCCTTGAGAGCATCCTCGTGGCTGTTATCGATCATGCCCGCCTTGTTGGTCACAAGCGTGACGCCCAGGACTTCCATGCCCAAAGCCTTGGCCATAATGGCCTCGCACACCGTCGAGCAGCCCACGTAGTCGGCACCCAGTGTGTTGAGCATGCGCACCTCGGCAGCAGTCTCGTACGTGGGGCCCAGCAGGCCGGCGTAAACGCCCTCTGCAAGATGTAGGCCTGCGTCGCGGGCCGCCGCGCGAGCAAACTCGGCAAGGTAGCCGGAATAGGCGCCCGCCATGGGGATAAACGGCGTATCTGCCTGGGCAGCAGCGACGCCCTGAGGAGTCGCCAGCGGGTTTTGACCGGTAAGGTTGATGTGATCGGTAATGAGGCCCACCATGCCCGGAGCCACCGCAGAAACAGCGCCGGAAGCGCAGGTGAGAATGATGTCGCGGCAACCCAGGCGGTGAGCGTGGCGAACGAGCGAAGTCACCTGCAGCGGGCTGTAGCCCTGGTACAGATGCACACGGCCCGGATACACCACCACGGGCACACCCTCGAGCGTACCGATGATTACCTCGTAGCGATGCCCCTCAACAGGAATCGCCTCGGTGGGAAAGCCGTCGATGTCCTCGTATTTGATGCGGCGCACCACTCGTACCTCGTCGGCAAGCGGAGCCAAGCCGCTACCCAGCACCAACGCGATAGGATGCTCCATGCTGGGTTCACAATACTCAACAAGCTTCTCGTCTGCTACCACGATATGTCCTTCCTGCTCAAACAAGGCCGCTGTCACGCCAGAGCCGGCGCGAAGCTGCCCCGAAAACGTGCCGTCGTATATGCGGCCAAGGCCGCACGATGGACTCTTGGATTTCAGGATAGCAAGAGTCGCACCGCATGCGCGCGCGATATCGAGCGAACGGCGAGCACCGTCCGCGTACGCACGGGACACGTCAAGGCCCTCGGCCGTGACAACCCGCAACCCGCGCCGCTCCGCCGGAGGCCGCGGACAGGCAAGGCCGCCCAAGACCTCAGGACAAGCAGAGGCTACCGCCCCTTCTCCCCCGCGCTTGCGCAGGCGCTCTGCCAAACGTTCGACCGCTAAAGAGGGCTTGGCGCCCCCGTCGTAGCGAACGGGAGCGCCAAGCAGGCATTCACTTATGAGAACACGAAGCGACATCGCGTCTTCCTCGTGCCTTTACTGATACAGGCCGTACAGGGTGATATTCGCCTTGGCATACAGGCCATTGACGAACTCGGTCCACTTGCTGCTGGACTCAGAGCTAGCCTGCGCATACTGCTGATAGGCAGTGTAGTAGGCAGTCAGTGCCTGGCCATACGTAGCGGAATCAGCGGTGAACTCCTGGCCGGCAAGCGCCTGCGCGTACACACCGTCGGTGGAGGCCCAGGCGCCCTTCTCGGCATCCCACTCATCGCCCGCGAGCTTAATGATGTAGTCGGCGTAGTCCTTGGAAGCAGTATCCTCGTTGCCATCCTCGGGCTGCGTGGGAGCATCGGGCATGGTGGCGGTCGAAGTACCCACCACGTCGTCGTAGAGCTTTTGCATGGTGGTCTGCTGCTTGACGATGGTCTTTGCCTGGTCCTCGGTCACGCCGTACTGCTCGGACATCTGGCTGTAATCGCTCATGCCAAGGGCGCTTTCGGCATACTCCTCCATCTCCTTATCGGTGACGGAAATGCCACGGGCCTCGGCCTCGTTAAGCAGAATGTGGTTGCGCGCATAAGAGAGCACGATGTCGGCAGAAGGCGTGGGATAGGTGTCATCGCTTTGCTTGACGCTATCCAAGCTGTACTGGCTCTCGATGGCCTCGCGCGCGGTAACGTCGACGCTCTTGCCGTTATAGGAATACGAAGCCACAACGGTATCGAGCTGATCGGACGTCAGATAGGCAGAATCGGCGCCCTTGTGGGCAAACCCGCCCGAGCCGATGAAATAGCCCAAAACAGCAGCGACAACCACGGCTACGGCAGCAATGGCGATGGCGATCTTCTGGCGCTTGGCCGCACCAGCGGCCTCGACGTCCTCGTCTTCTTCATCGTCATCATCCTCGGGCATGAGGTTCTCGTCCGCTGCGTCCTCGGCCATCTTGCGCTCGGCACGCTCGGCCTCCTTCTTGGCGGTAGTGCCGGCGGCCACGTGCTCGGCAGAGGTGCCCTCCACGAGCTCCACCTCGCTCTCATCGATATCGCCCGGAGTGTCGCCGCGACCGATGATCTCGATGCCGTCGACCTCTTCACGGTCGTTTTTCTTCTGAATCAAACCCATATCGTGTGCATTCTCCTTATCCGTGCGCATGGTGACTGCGCTACACAGCAGTGAGCCGCGATACTGCCATATCGCGGCTCACATAATAGCATCTCTACAGATTGGCGATTACCGCGTCGGCAAACGCCTGGGTACCCACGCATCCCTCGGCGGAGCCGGTCTGCGCACGGCGAACGTCGCCCGTCACCGCTTCCCCGGCGGCAAGAGTCTTCTTGACCGCCTCGCGAATACGTGTGGCAGCGGCACCCTCGCCCAGGTGATCGAGCATCATGCAGGCAGAAAGGATCTCGGCCGTGGGGTTGGCGATATCCTTGCCCGCGATGTCGGGGGCACTGCCGTGCGTCGCCTCGAAGATAGCGATGTCGCGACCGATATTGGCGCCCGGCGCCATACCAAGGCCGCCCACGAGGCCCGCCGCAAGGTCGCTCACGATGTCACCGTACAGATTGGGCAGAACCAGCACGTCGAAGGCATACGGATCTTGCACCAAGCCCATGCAGGTGGCATCGACGATCTTGTCGTTGAACTCGATATCCGGATAGCGCTCGGCAACCTCACGGGCAACGCGCAGGAACAAGCCGTCACTCGCCTTCATGATGTTGGCCTTGTGCACTGCCGTCACCTTATGGCGACCGCAACGACGAGCATACTCAAAGGCATACTCCACGATACGGCGAGAACCGGAAACGGAGATGGGCTTTACCGAGATGGCGGAATCGGACTTAAAGGTCTTTTGTCCCGAGGCCTCGATGAGCTGCGAGAGCTCGGCCACCTCGGGCGCACCCTCGTCAAACTCGATACCCGCATACAGGTCCTCGGTGTTCTCGCGCACGATCACCAGGTCGATATCGGTGTAGCGGCTGCCGTCACCCGGCATAGACAGGCAAGGGCGCACACAGGAGTACAGATCGAACTCACGACGCAGAGCCACGTTGACGCTGCGAAAACCCGTTCCCACCGGCGTGGTGATGGGGCCCTTGATGGCAACCTTGGTGGAGCGAATAGCATCGAGCACGTGCTCGGGCAGCGGCGTGCCAAACTCGTCCATCACGCCAGCGCCGGCATCCACCACGTTCCACGCGATATCGACGCCTGAAGCGTCCACCACGCGGCGCATGGCCGAGGTGATCTCGGGTCCGATGCCGTCTCCGGGAATGAGTACTACGTCGTGGGTCATCTGTTACTCCTCATCGTCTTCAGGGTCGTCGGCTTTCGCCACCATGCGAGCGCGCTTCTGAGGGTTCTCAAGCTTAAAGCGCTTGACGAGCATGTTATAGATTTCAGAAGAACGCGCCTTGAGATAGCTGCCCTTGCCGTTCTCGGCATCGAACTGCAGACGGCCGGCAAGCTCGGCGGCAACGCCGCCCTCGATCTTGCCCTCGGCGAATTCGTGAAGACAACCGAGCATATCGCGATATTCCAAATCGCCGTGATAGCACTGGATCGCTTCGTCGAGAATGGGCCAAACCTTCTTGGAACGACCGCGCTCAGTAGCACCCCAGGTGACGAGCAGACGGAAGGCCGAGAAATGCAGAATCGAAGAAAGGTCATCGAACAGGGCGGCCTCGGCACCGTCAAAGGCGGCACCGATCTCCTTGGCATGCTCGGGAACAAGCAGCGTCAGAGCATCGAGGATCTCCCAACGCGTCTGGGCCTCCGGACGATAGAGCGCATCGATCAGGTCGGGAATGAACTCAGAAAGCAACTCGGGCTCGCGCTGTGCCACAAGCAGCATCACGTGAGCGGCCATCTGGCGCTTGCGGCGGCTGTGCCCGGAGAGATCGTCAACCAGGGCGCTCAGCGCATCGCGGTCGTTCTCCACAAGCGCGAGCTGCTCGGCCTCCTCGGCGGAAAGCTCCTGTTTCATTTCTTCTGCCATGACCAATCTACCTTTCGTTCCTATTTGCGCGAACCGGACGTGCGGGACTTCTTTTCCACCGAGATGAGGTCGGGTGCGTCCTCACGGGAGGCACGGCGCCTACGGCGCTCCTCCCCGGTGCCCTTCTCGGCAGTCTCGCGATGCGAGCGATTCACGTTAAATGCCTTGTCGTGCACGGCCCACGGGCCCACCGACTCACCAAAGGCCATCTTCAGGCCCACGATAGCGCCGGCAAGCAGACCAACATCCACAGAATAAAACAGCGGGACGGCGGCCAAGATGAACGAAAGCAGCACGGCAATGACAATGGCAGCGGCGTTCATCTTCCAATAATCCGCACGCGTGACGGCGCGCATACCAACCGTGTTTCCAATAAGAAACCCGATGTACACGCTAAATGCAAAGAGCAGCAGCGAACAGACGATAAAAGCGATATCCATTACGCCCTACTCCGCGTCGTGGCCGTGGCCACCACAGCAGCAACCGCCCTCGTGATGGCCGTGATGATCGCCATGGCCGCCACAGCACTCATGGCCGTCATCATGGTGATGACCGCAGCCGCACTCGTGCTCACCTTCATCGTGCACGGGGGGATTGTAGAGCGACCAGTCGAGACCAGCCGCCACGGCGTCGGCCTCTTCCTGGTACAGCAACGTGATGGCCTGAGTGCCCAGCTTGCTGCCGCCGATGGCATCGAGCATGTCGTACAGGGTGAATGCGGTGTCGGCACCGGGAAGGGCAAGCTCTTTCTCCTCGGCGGTGGCAAGCGCCAGACGCAGGTCCTTGAGGAAATGCGTCACCATGAAGCCGGGTTTCCAATCGCCATCGAGCGACTTGGGTGCGAGCTGTTCCATGGCACCGGAGCGGCCCGTGCCGCCCAAAATCATCTCGCGCGTCTCGGCGAGGTCAAGATCCATCTGTTGCGCGAAGGAAAGCGCATCGGCCATACCCACCATGCAGGAGGAAAGCGCCACCTGGTTGGCAAGCTTTGCAGCCTGGCCCTTGCCCGGGCCGCCAAAGCAGTAGATCTTGGAAGAGAACGTCTCCAGGATGTCGCGGACGGGCTCGATGCCCTCATCCGTCGCGCCCACGATCAGCGTAAGGGTACCGGCGATAGCACCGGTATCGCCGCCGGTCACCGGGCAGTCGAAGGCATGCTTGCCGTAGGTCTCGGCAGCCTCGGCGATGTCACGAGCCAGCTCGGGAGCGCTCGTGGTGAGGTCGATGAGGTAAGCGCCGGGCTTAGCGGCAGCCAGCAAGCCGTCGCCGGAGAGATAGATCTCCTCGACGTCTGCCGGATAGCCCACCATGGTAAAGACGACATCGGCATCCTTGGCAGCGGCAGCGGGGCTATCGGCCCACACGGCACCGCGAGACACGAGGTCGTCGGTCTTGGCCTTGGTGCGGTTATAGACGGTGACCGGATAGCCGGCATCCAAGATGTGACCGGCGATGGGCGCGCCCATGATGCCCGTTCCGATGAATGCGACAGACAGCTTCTTGTCAGACATACAGGTACTCCTTAAACGTCAAATGCGTGCATGCAAACGATAATCGATAAGAGGGAAAGCGCTTACGCCTTGGTGCTCTCAGCGCCGCGCACGCGATTGGCAATGCGGTCGGTAAGCGAGATCTTCTCCGTACGGTTTTTACCCCAAAAGACGATGGCGACCATGCCCGGACCCACATGCGCTCCGATGGTGGGGCCCACCGAAGCACGCAAGACCGTCAGCTCGGCGCATCCATCCTCCTTGCGGATAGCAGACTCGAGCCAGTCGCCATCTTTCTCGCAATCGGAGGTGAGAATGCCCACCGGCAGGGACGGATCGAGCACGTAGTTTTCCTTAAAGGATTTGACGAGCGACTTGAGACCCTTTTTGCGACCGCGGTTCACGCCCACAAGCGTGAGGGAGCCCGCAAGGTCGTAGGACAGCTCGGGCTTGATATCGAGCTTGCTGGAGAGCTGTGCCGCCGCAGGAGGGATGCGACCGCCCGCCGCAAGTGCATCCAGGCTATCAATCGTAAAGAAGCCGTGGATGTAGCGCTTTGCCTCGTTTGCCCAGGCTGCAAGCTCACGGGCGTTGAGGCCGGCAGCACGCTGGCGAACCGCCTCGAGTGCCAAAAGACCTGCCGCCCCGCAAGGCGAGCAATTGTCCACCACGTAGATCTCGAAATCGGGATACTGCTCGCGCACCATGTCGGCCGCCTGACAGGCGGAGTTGTAGCTGGACGAAAGGCCAGCGGTGAAGCTCAGATACACCGTAGGCGTACCTTCTTCAGCGCAGCTGGTAAAAAACTCGACAAAGCGCCCCAGCGATACCGCAGAGGTCGAGGCATGGGCTCCCTGGCGAAGCTTCTCGTAGAACTCGTGCGGCGTGATGGACGACCAGATATCGTCGGTATACTCCTCGCCATCCAAGATATAGGGGAAGCCCAGGATGTCCACATCGAGCGTGGCCGCGATCTCGGGAGAAAGATCGGCGCACGTGTCGATCACAATACGGCAGCGGCTTGAATGGCCTCCGACGTTGGGTTTGCTCATTGGCAAAGCTCCTTCATAGAAAAAGGCGGCCACCCCGCATGGGATGGCCGCCATCCTTATTCATGCATTACCATGCATAGTTTACTCGTCAAGAGTCTCAATCCTCGGCTTGATGATGCCGTATCCACCATTCTTACGGTGATAGACCACATTTATAAGGCCCGTTGCGGCATTCTCAAAGACATAGAAATCATGGCCCAGAAGGTCGGTCTGGACGAGCGCCTGCTCCTCAGTCATCGGCGTGATGTCGATAACCTTCTCGCGTACCAGCTGATCGTCTTCATCTGCAGGGATAAGCAGATCGGCAAGATCCTCGACGGGCTCCACGGGAACAACCTCTGCTGCAGAGGCGCCCTGCTGACGGTTATCCACTACCTTGGTCTTGAACTTACGAAGCTGACGGGTAGCCTTATCGGCCGCGCTATCGATAGCGGCATACATATCGGAACCGTGCTCGGCCACGCGGATCACCGAACCACGAGCGCGAATGGTAACCTCGACGATTGCCGGATTGGGGTTGGCGGGGTTCTTCTCGTAACGAAGAACGACATCCACCGTCATGGGGCTGATGTCGAAAACAGAGCAAGCCTCGCCGATCTTTTCGTCAACACGCGCACGCAGAGCATCGGTAACGGTCGTCTTGCGCCCAGAAACCTTGATATCCATACGCGACTCCAATCTATAGGGGACCTTAAAGTACTCTGTTCATACCCAACTTGCCACGCGGGTAACCGAGAAATGTAAACCCCCGTTTACGTAATGGATTGCACCAGCCGCCGATGATTCGCGCCCGCAGCCTCAAAGTGGGCTACAGGCGCAAGGAAATTGCAAGGGTGTGTTTTACCTGGTCGTTTTATCGATTGACGTCGTTGATATCGACGGTCAAAGGCTGCTCCTCGGCTGCAACGGACTGAGAATCGGCGGAATCGCTCGTCGTATCGTCCGCCGTGCCCTCGGAATTATTACCCGAGTCCTGCTCACTGATCACCACGCCGGAGACAAGCGTATTGGCAAGGGATGTGGGAGTCGAGCCGTACCACAGCGTATGAATGGCATCGAGCGTGCCGTCCGAGCAGATGGTGTCGAGGACGTGACTCAGCTTATCCGTCAGCTCACTGTTCTTGGCAAGAGCCGCCACGCCGAACTTCGACACCGAGCCGATCGTTCCCCCAAAGGAAATGTCGCTATAGGCGCGCGAGAGGTACGAACCGGCAGTCATATCGCACGCCACGTACTGGACCTCGCCGGACTCGAGCGCCGCAAAGCACTCGTTGACGTTGGTGTAGGTCTTCTGCTGCGCGTTGATGCCTGCGCGCGAAAGAGCGTCTTGCGACGCGGAGGACATCTGCACGCCGATCGTTGCAGAAGAAAGATCGGAGGCGCTCACACTGAGCTGGCCGGAGTCGGACTTGCCAAAGATCGCACACGCGTCCTCGAGAACATCGCCCATGACCTTGACTTTGGACGAGGCGTCGCTGGAAGTGGCGCCCAGGTAGATGTCGGCCTCACCCGACGTAAGGGCGTCTTCTGCACTCGCGGCGTCGACGAAGACGACATCGAGACCAAAATGCTCGGCAATCGAACGGCCGAGGTCGGCCTGATAGCCGCCGATGCTTCCATCCTGATTTGTCATGGCCTGCGGGGCGTCGGAGGTGTCGAGCGCGACGGTAAGTTTGCCTTCCGTCACCAGCGCCGACGACTTGATATCGGTTTTGGCGACCACGCTTTGAGTGCCCTCGCTCAGCGACGGCGTGAACAGCGAGCAGCCGCCCAAGCCGAGGGCCGTCGTCAAAGCAAGCGTCATCATGGCTGCAAGGGTCGTCTTCCTTACGCGCAGCATCGTCTTCTCCATTCCCCCAAAGAAGGGCGTCCTCTTCCGGTCCGCGCCCGCGCGCGGGAAATATACGTTGCGTCCCCCCAGCTGACCTGGTTTTTGACCCCACACTTGCGCACTGGGGCGTTTGCTCACGCCGCCTTAGCGGCCCTCACTACTAACCCGCTCGCCCGGGAGGCAACCATTGCCTCGCAAAAGGAAAAACGGACGGTGCGGCTTACTTCTAGGACGCGCCATGATCGCGCCGCGCGCACGCGGACGCTTACGTGGATCCCTTTGACCGCGTCTGTCTTGGACTGAGAAGCGCCTGAGCGCCCCCGCAACCACAGCCTGGGGAGAACGAAGCGATTATATCAGGAGTAAAGCGTTTGCGCACGTAAACGCGGCAACAATGCAGCGATGTACACGTTTTGAGTCCCCTCACCACACGCGCGCGAACGCCAGGCAATCGATTTTAACCGCCCCCGCCCGCCTCAGCACCTCCGCACAAGAGTCCATCGTCGCCCCCGTGGTGATAACGTCGTCGATCAAAAGGAGCCGCATGCCCGCAACCGATTCCACCACGCTATACGCATCCGCCGCGTTTGCCAAACGCCCTCCTCGGTCGAGTTTTCGCTGGTCATACGCATCTTGCTTCACAAGCGCATCGAGCACGGGAATGCCTATTAGGTTGGAGAATTCGCAGGCCACCGCCTCCATATGGTCGAAGCCGCGACGCCGATACGCCGCAGACGTCACCGGAACAAAGACCACAGCATCGGCGTCGAGGGCGAAGGCGTCCATGCGCGCAGGCACCGCCTCTTGAGCGCGGCACACAGCTGCAAAAAGTGCATGCGCAATCAAGGCGGCGAGGCGGCGCTCGCCCCCATCCTTGTAAACGCGCACGATACGCGCGGGCACACCCTCAAACACGCAGGCCGCAAGGCAATTGCCCGCGCCCTTCTCATCCTGGCTGGATTCCGATTGGCATTCCGTGCACAGAAGGCTGCCAAAGGGTGCTCCGCAGCGCAGACAGGCAAAGGTGGGATCGATGGTCATGATGCGCGCGGCACAGGCGTCGCACACCAAAGACCCCGGTCGCTCGCAGGCTACGCAACGCGTGGGCGACAAAAGCTCAAGCGCCGCGGCGCGCGCTCGCTCCCATGGTGCAGCAGGAAAATGAGAAAGCACAAAGCCCCCTTGTCGACAATGGCAAGAGGGCTTGCATCAAGCATATTCGTACGCGCAAGCGCGGCAACACTGCCGCGCGCCAATTGCGCTATCTACTCGGCAGACGGAGTGTTGTCGGCGCCTCCAGCGGCACCGTCGGCACCTCCGCGCGGCTTGCGCGAGCGACGGCGACGACGGCGCGGAGCCTGATCGTCCGAAGCCGAGGCGCCCGCGGCCTGCTCTGCCGCGCGCGCTCCCCCACCATCACCGGGACGGCGGCGCGTGACCTTGACCTCGCCCGAGGCCACTTGATCGGCCACAGAGGGCACCTGCGGTTTGCCCTGCGAACGCTCACCGGTCGGCTGTCCAGACTGGGAAGCCGACGTGTGACGACGACGGCGAGAACGGCCGGGGGCGCTGTCCTTCTCCGATGCGGAGGACGCCGCCTCGCGAGCTGCCGCAGCGCGGAATGCGTCATCGCGCTCCTCGCTCGAAAGATGACGACGGCGACGGCGTGAGGGAGCCTGTCCCCCGTTTGCCTCACGTGCGAAACTGCGGTTGTCGCGTGCGCTGTCCGCACCTGCACCGGCACCCGAGCGACGGCGGCGGCGACGCGGCGCCTGCTCGTCGGCATTACCCTGGCCGCGATCATCGCCCCCGCGACCGCGCTGGCCGCGTTGAGAACGCTCTTCGCTCCCGCGCTCACCCGAGCGCTGGCGACGCTGACGCGCGGGAGTCTCGGGCACCAGGCGGTCAGCGCGGGAAAGGCCGTCCCCCACATCGATGCCTGCCTCACGGTCAAGCTCCATGAGGGCAAGCGCGATGTCCGGAGACTCAATACGCTCCAAGATGTCGCGCGTCACGCAGTCGGGGCGACAGTTGCAACCCTGCTCTTCGGCACGCTTCTTGCAGCCCTCGGAGCACGTCATATCGGAAAGGTTCACGCGGAAGACCTTGCCGCTCTCAAGACGCAAAACCAGCTGCTCGCGCGGCGTGTTGTACTCCTGGATCTTGGCCTTGCCAAGCGGGGTATCGATCAGCGTCTTCTTCTTGGGAGCGCGGCTCTTGAAATCCTTATAGGCCTCGAACTCGTAGCGCAGGCAGCACATCAGGCGGCCGCAAACGCCCGAGATTTTAGCGGAGTTGAGAGGAAGGTCCTGCTCTTTTGCCATACGGATGGAGACCGGCTCGAACTGGCCGCCAAAGCGCGTGCAGCACAGCTCCTGCCCGCAATGGGCAAAGCCGCCCACCAAACGCGTCTCGTCACGCACACCGATCTGGCGCATGTCGATGCGCGTATGGAAGCAGGAGGAGAGGTCTTTGACCAGCTGGCGGAAGTCGACGCGGTCCTCGGCCGCGAAATAGAAGACGATCTTCTCGCCGCCAAACAGGTACTCGACGCCAACGGGCTTCATGTCCAGCTCGTTTTGCTTGACTAGGCGGCGAAAATCCTCCATGGCGTCGTCGCCGCGCTGGGCCAGCTCATCGGCATAGTCCAGATCGTCATCGGTAGCAATGCGCAGCACGGGCTTGAGCGGAGCGGAAAGCTCGTCTTCGGAGACCTCGAAGGGATCTGCGGTCACCAGGCCAATCTCGGTTCCGCGCTCGGTAGAGCAGATGGCGTGATCGGCCTCGACGATATCCAGACCCTGGGGATCAAACCACAAATCGCGCGAGGCGAAAGCGAACTTAACGGGAACAACTACGGGCATAGAAGTGCCTTCCTTATATCAAAGAGCATGACCTCGCAGGTCAGCTGGGGAGTTATGTTGCGCGCGATGCGATGCTCGGCATCGCCCACGGCCTCGATGGCGCGCACAATGCCCGCGCACGTCGCATGCTCGGCCAAACGACACGCGATGTCTCGCGCATCCTCGTTGACGATTGCGGCCTCGCTGTCTTGAACGAGCAGCAAAACATCGCGCAGCAGCGAACGTACGCACGCTAGCGCTTCCATGATACCCGAACGCTCGCGCGCCGTAAGCTCGCGCTTGTTGCGATCCTCCAGCTGCTTCAAGGCTCCACGCGAAAGATAATCCGAATCGCGGTCGAGCATCGCCTTCTGCGCATCCTTGAGCTCCGAAAGCGGTGCCTTGATGACGCCAAGCAAGTCGCGTACGGAAAGCAGAATATCCGCCTCGTCCGAGCGCTTGAGCATGTCGATTGCGCGCAGCATCTGACGGCGCACCTCTTGACGCTCGGCGCTCTTAAGAAAGCCGATGGCGGCGTTGGGTCCGCCCGTCACGGCAACAGCCATGCGGCAGCGTGAAAGGTCGACGCCGGTTGCACGCGCCACGGTCTGGGCAGACTCGTCGAGCGGCAGCGTGCGAAACGGCACGCACTGGCAACGCGACACGATGGTGGGCAAGATGGTGTCGGTCGAGGTACCCAACAGGATGAACGTCACCGTCTCGGGCGGTTCTTCGATAGTTTTGAGCAAGGCGTTTGCCGTATTTGCGCGCATCTGCTCCGCACGGTCGATGATATAGACCTTGTGCTTGGCGCGGATGGGCGCCAAGGCGACGTCCTCCAGCAGCTCGCGCGTCTGGCTGATGAGATAGCCCGTGGCGCTCTCGGGAGTGTAGTAGTGCACGTCCGGATGCGTACGGCGCGCCGCGCGCATGCAGGTGTCGCAGGCTCCGCACCCGCCGTCCTCGCACAAAAGGGCCTGAGCAAGCGCCCATGCGGCCTCGAGCTTGCCAGAACCGGGAGCGCCTACGAACAGATAGGCGTGAGCGGCGCGCCCGCCTTCCACCGCACGCGTCAAAAAGCTCTTAACGCGCTTTTGGCCGGACAGCTTTGCCAAAAGCGATGCGGCAGCAACCATCAGGCCACCTCGATCTGTTCGAGAGCAAGGGCCGCCTGCATATCGGCATCGGAAAGAGCAAAGCCGGCCTCACGAGCACAGGCGACTGTCTGCGCAAACACCTCGGCCACGCCCGCCGAGGCATCGACCTGCCTCACGCGCCCGGGCTCCTGCGCCGCAATGGCGCGAAATCCGGCGGCAACGCGCTCCTGGAACGCATCGCCCTTGAGCTCCATGCGATCTTGGCCCGCACGCGCTGCGCGACGAGCAAGCGCCTCGTCAACACTCACGTCGTAGACGAGCGTGAGGCGCGGGGTGCACTCCCCCACCGCAAGGGCGTTGGCACTGCGCACCATCGTGCAGTCGAGGCCATCGGCAAATGCCTGGTAGGCCGTAGTCGAATCGTAAAAGCGATCGCACACCACCACCTGGCCCGCCGCCAGGGCGGGAAGGATAACCTCCCCCACAAGCTGGGCGCGCGCCGCCTCGAAGAGCAACAGCTCGCACGTCTCGCTCATCGCCGCGTTAGCGGGATCGAGCAGAAGTGCGCGGATCTTCTCGGAAATCTCCGTGCCGCCAGGCTCGCGTAGGCGCAACACCGCGCAGCCCGCATGCTCTAGAGCGGCAGCGAGCAAACGCGCCTGCGTCGACTTTCCGCAGCCGTCGATACCCTCCAGGGTGATGAAGGCCGGCGCGTTATGGATATCAATCGTCGGCATGAACTCTCCTTGCCGATTGTGTTCGTTGTGCTCACCTATCATACCGCGTAAGACGGACAAAGCCCGCCGCGCGACGGGCGCAGGCGGGCTTTGCATGTTCGCATCGATGCACCATGCACCGATTAATTGCCAAAATCTCCCGACGTGCCCACAAGGCCGTCGTCGCCGTTGAAGGCCTTGATGTAGATGACATGCGAGCCATCGGCATACGTGCCCATCTCGTAATCGCGCGTGATGAAGAAGATGCCCGCATCGTCGCGGCCATAGCGATCCATCTCGTAGAGGTGATCGCGCACATCACCGGTATCACTGATGCCGGGATTGGCGTGCACGAATGCATCGATGGCGTCGGAAGCCAGGCTTGCCAGCGTATCCTTGTCGATTCCCAGGGCAGCGTCGGCATCGACCTCGGTGCCCTTCGAAAGGTCATAGTAGACCACCGCGTTCTCGTTCCATCCGTGAACTCCGCCTGCCGTGTAGTAGCGCTCCTGGAACACGCAGGCAATCGAGCCATCGAGAGACACCATGGTGTCGTAGCGGTTCTGGAGCATCTCGGTGGCACCGCTCCCGTTGCCGCTCATGTCGAGGTTCCAAGATGAGGTAGCGGCGGCATCGGCGTCAAAGCTCTCCTTGAGCTTGGCATTGAGATCTTTGCAAGCGTCTGTCTTTCCGTCCTTGGAAAACTGCAGATACGTCCAATCGACATCGATGGATTGGGCAGTGCCGTCAAAGACATCGGGCATAGACACGGGAACCGTCTTGATTTCGGCGGAATACGATGCGTCTTTTGCGGTGTCGTCCCCCTTGGTCGCAGCGCCCGCTTCGAGCGCCTGCGTAGTCTTTGCCACAACGTCGGGAAGGTCGTTCACCGGATAGTACGTTCCCTCGCCATAGAAGCTAGCGTCCTGAAGATAGTTAATGAGTGCGTAGCTCAAATACGACGGATAGGAATCCCGGAAGTCCGAGAGCTCATCGACAGTAGCGTCCTCGCCGTTGATGGTGCAGGTGGAATCAGATGCATTCGGTGATACGTTGACGTCGGAATGAGTTAACGCCTCCTGTTTGAACTCCGAGCCGTTATAGGCATAGAAAACCGTATCGGTCGTCTCGTTATAGCCAGCGCCGCCAAGGTCCGTATAAGAATCGTCAGTGGACATAAGGTAGAGTTTGCCGTCCTTTTGATGCACGCTCGCCCACGTCACCCCACCGGTATCGTGTTCAACGATCGACTTGTCAAAGACCTTGGTGATTTCGCCATCGCGATATGCCCACACCTCGCTCTTAAATGATTGAGCCTGCTTGTCCATCCAACCGTCCTCGTTGGGATTAGCAACCTGCGTGTTGTAGACCACAAACAACTCGTTCATGCCATCGCCGTCAAAGTCCACAAGGTCGGCTACGCAAAGGCCGGTCGCCAGGTTATAAGAGCCGCCCCATTCGGTCGACCCGCAGGCGCCATATGTGTCGGTCAGCTCCTTGATCTTATCGAGGAACAGGCCATAGGCCTTCTGTTCGTCGGTCTTCTCATCCTCTTTTGCAGGAGCTTTCTGCGGCTTTGAGGGGACCGCGATAACCACCTCGGAGGATGCCTTCTTGTTCTCCTTGTCGTAATTGACGGGAATCTTTTGCTCGCTATCGGCTTCATCGGCATCGTGATCCACGATCACCAGCGTATAGCGATTGTTGGGAAGGTCCTTGAAATCCGAGGGGCTAAAGCCTTGGTCTCCTGCCACCGTAAGGTGATACGGCGTGGTCTTGATAGAAGAAAGGTCGCCCGTGTCCTCCTCGTTGATGAGATAGGCATCGTAGGACTTCATGAGGTTGCCATCTTTGCCGCGCGGCTTGATGACGGTTGTCACCGCAAGCTCGACCTCGGCATCCTGACCGAATTCGATATCGCCCGTACCCTTGTTGCCCAACAGGAAAAACGCCACGGCACCGATGACGGCGACGATAAGGACCACTGCCGCGGCGATGATAAGCGGCGTCTTCTTTTTCTTGTCGGAGGCGGCAGGAGCCGCGGGCGCGTCGGCAACAGGAGCGGCCTGGGGCTCGGCAGCCGTGGCATCGGGGGCCGATGCAGCATCGGAGTCCGGTGCAACTTTAGAAGCCGTGTCTGCAGGCGCAGGGGCGGGAGCCGCGACGGTCGCATCGAGGGCATCGTCCCTTTGGGCATCCTCCCGAGCACCCTCTTGAGCGCTCGCCGACGCGCCGACCCCATCACAAGCGACAACTGGTGCGCCGCATTTGGCGCAGAAGCGAGCGTTTTCACTCAGTTGGCTTCTACATTTTGTACAAAACATCGGAATCTCCCCTCAGAACAGGTCACTCGGGGACAATCCTATATCAACGACGATTTTGCTTCTATACGAAAAAAGCCCCGTCCGGAGACGAGGCTTTTAACATTTGATGGCGGGAAGTACGGGACTCGAACCCGCGACCTCCGACGTGACAGGCCGGCGCTCTAACCAACTGAGCTAACTCCCCATCAGCAGGCGTTGCTGCGAGAGCTAGTATACACAGAACTCTGAGATGCGCGCAACACTTTTTTAAAAATTTTTTCCGACGCCCGAGCATAGGACGATCGTACGGGCGATTAATCACACCCCATGCTTGATGAATCCGCAGGCAGACAGCACCCTTGTGCATAAAAAAGCGCGAGGCATAAACCCCGCGCCACGCTATAAATTGATGATCTCGGCAGAGATAACCCGACCGTCGGCCACAAAAAGACGGGCCATGGTGTCTCCCTGCACACCACGAGGATACGTAGGCGACCCCGGGTTGATAACCAAACACTTGCCCAGCTGCACGATCTTAGGGCGATGCGTATGGCCGCAGATGGCCACATCGACCGTTCCCACCGGAAGCTCCTCGCGATAGTGGGCCACCGCAAAGCTCAAGCCCTCATACGAAAACGTATTGAGCGCCGGCACCCCCGGTCCGTAATCGCGATAGTAATCGTTATTGCCCAGCACCGCCTTGATAGGAGCGATGGTGTTGAGGTGATCCCAATCGGCCTCGGACGTCATATCTCCCGCATGGATAATCAAATCGGCGCCCTCAAGGGCAGCAAGCAGCTCATCCGAAAGATAGCCATGCGTATCGGAAATGACATCGATGCGCTTTGCGTCCGCCAGCGTATCCATTACAGGTTCAGCGCCTTTTTAAGCGGCACCACGCGGCGACGCGAAACGGGAATGCGATCCTCCACGCTGGTGATGCCCAGCTGAATCGCACCGGATGCAGCCGTTTCGACATCCTCGACGCACGCAAGGTTCACGATATAGCGACGATGCACGCGGAAGAAGCCAAAATCGCCCAGCTTGGATTCGAACTGCGCGAGCGAGGTCGTGGAAAGATAGCGATCGTCCTCGGTAAAGATGCAGGAGTAATCGTCCTTAGCCATGATGTAGCGAATCTGGTCCACGGGGATGAGGACCTTGCGGCCGCCCTTCTCCACGGGAATGCGCTCGATCGACGACTTGCTCTCCGAAACCGGCTTGACGCGCGCAAGCACCTTGCCGATAGCCTGGTCGAGGCGAGCCTCCTCAACCGGCTTCATGAGGTAGTCCACAGCATCCACATCAAATGCCTCGACGGCATGGTCGCTGTAGGCGGTAACGAAGACCACCGCAGGGGGGTTCTTCAAACGATGAAGCGCTTCTGCAAGCTGAAGGCCCGAGGCTCCCGGCATGGAGATATCAAGAAATACCACGTCGACACGATTCTCCATGAGCATCTCGATGGCCGAGCGAACGCTCGAAGCCTCGTTAATCGACCCGATTTTTCCGGTCTGCTCAAGCAGAAAACGCAGCTCAGAGCGTGCGGGTGCTTCGTCGTCAACGATCATCGCACGTAGCATCAATACGGTCCCTTCGTTGGAGTAACCACCGGACGTGTCGGCGCTATTAAACATCGCACCGAGCCGGCATACAATGCTGAACTTCTATTCTAACCCTACTCAAGGATACTTTTTTGCAAATCAAGATGCAAAACAACGGAAGTGCCCGCCCCGGGGGAGGAAATAACCTGCGTACTCGAGCGGGGTCCATAAAAACGCGCGATGCGGTCGGCGATGTTGTGCATGGCCACGCCCGCACCGCCGCCCTGGGGAGCATCCGTGCGCGGGGCCTTCTGTTGCGTGCTAAACAGCCGTGCCGCCGTCTGCTCATCCATGCCCACGCCGTCATCCTTAACCTGAATCTGCACCATGGACTTGCCCTCGGGAATAACCGAGATATCGATATGGAGCGGGTCCTCGTCGCCCATCGCATGACGAACCGCGTTTTCAACCAGCGGCTGAATCACAAATGCGGGCACGAGCGTATCCTCGACCTCTTCGTCGATATCGACATTCACCCCAATGCGATCCTCGCCAAAACGGGCCTTCTCAAACGTCAGGTAGCGCAGCGTCTGCTCGATCTCGCGCCTGACGGGGATAAGCGATCCGGAATTGTCGAGCGTCGCGCGATAGAACGAGGCGAACTCGCGCAGGAGCTCGCGAGCGCGCAACGGCTCGGTGCGCGTAAGGGACGCAATGGTGTTGAGCGTGTTGAACAGGAAGTGAGGGTTGATCTGAGCCTGCAGCGCGCGCACCTCGGCACGGGCGGTGAGCTCGGATTGCAACTCGAGCTCATGGATGGCAAGCTGCGTGGAAATGAGCTCGGCAAAACCGGAAGCCAGCGCATACTGGGTACGGTTGACCTCGTGCGAGCGCCGATAGTAGAACTTGAGCGTTCCCACAGCCTTGCCGCGTACCTTGAGCGGGGCGATGATGCCCGCAGGGATCTCGCGATGCCCGCGGGTCTCGCTCTTCACGTCCACGGCGTGCGTGAAGCTCTGCACGATGCCATGCTCAAGAACGTAATGCGTGGCGGGCGTATGGATTGGAGAGCCGGGCGGAAAATCGCTCGCAAGGTCGCCTGCGCAGGCGAGCACGCACGTATCGTCCGTCATCGCGATGGCCATGGCTCGCGTCTCAGTAAGCAGCCGGCGGCAAATTGCCTCGGCGCCCTCGGGGGTCAAGCCGTCCTTGATATCCTCCAGCATCTCCGAAGCCGACGAAAGCGTCTGCTCGGTGTACTGCGAGCGAAGGATGTCGGGATTAAGGGACAAGAAGATGAAAATCAGCAGGAATGCGCATAAGAGAGCGCAGGCAAACACCGTCGCCAGGGGCTTGCTGTTGACCATCAGCGCATAGATGAAATAGAAGATCAGCAACGTCGCGCACGCCGCCACCAGGATGCGCACCCCCGACGTAAGGCCGTCTTGCGAAGAAGCCTCGGTCTGCGTGGTCCTATTGTCGCTCATCGTCCCCCTCTTCGTGCTGCAGGAGCATAGCCTGCATGTCGATATCGTTCCATAGCCCATTCATGATAGCGGGCCAAAAGCTCTGCAGGCGCACATAATTGCTCGCATTCGCGCGTGCATAGGACTCCGCCTCGGGAATGCCGTCTTTCAAAATCTTGAGATAGGCGAATTTCTCGGGCGTCAGCATGGCGCGTGCCGCAGCCGTCTTGCGAACGCGATCATCGAGCTGCTTAGAAATCCACGGCCCCGGATACGGCATAAGCGACTCGGGCGTTACCGGATTCAAATCGTGTTGGCGGTTGGCATAGGCGATCTTCGCGCGCTCGTAGTACCAACGGTATACGTCTTGCATGAAGCGCGGGGCGCGCTGGGTTACCACCGGCGGCAGATGGCGAACCACCCACTGGTTGTCAAACCACATCTCAAAGCCCCAAAGGCGCATGTTAAAGAGGTAATCGAGGTCCTCGCCTCGCGTGATCCACGGGTCAAACGCCACGTGCATATAGGCGCGCGCATGCAGGGAGAGACATCCGCCACACACGTAGTTGGAACGAGAGATGCGCGTTCCCGCAAGAGCACGCTTCATCCAGCTATTGAATTCAAGACGCTTGGTCCACCAACGCGTTGTGGGGCCGGCCTGGGAGGTGTCGGCCATGGGCGATCCGGCGCGATCATAGAAGTAGCCGCTCTTGGCCAAAATGGGAACGCCCTGCCTGTTTTGCTGCCCCAAGGCATAAAGTGCCTTATCCATAAAATCGGGACCGAGAACCATCTCGTCGTCATCCAAGAAAACAACGGCGTCGTGGCCAAAAATCGCCGCGACGGCCAGACCCATATTTCGAATGGCTCCGTAGCCGCGCAGCGATATGGGCTCCCCTATGACATTGGGGGCGAGCTCTGCCACATGGTCGGCAATGCGCGATGCCTCGGCGTTCGTCACAACCAATGCATCGATTGAGGGGTGTGCCGCCGCGATCTCCTCTACGCGTCGACGCACTCGCGCGGTCGCCGCGGCAGGACACACAACAAGGATGACAACGCGCGGGAGCTTACGCACCTGCTCAAGCGAGCGCAGGCAGCGATCAAGATCTGGCGTTGTCGAAAAGATATCGGTAGCGTGGTCGTACCCGCCCGGCGTGCAGACGCCGTCCTGGCTTGCTTCCCAGTATGTGGGAATCACGACAACGGGTTTCATGCTGGCTCCGTCCATCGCCGCGCATGCCCCATCTGTCAGCCGCGGCGCCACTCGACCCGCATGCGTGCTACCTCGCCGTTAGTTATTCATACCCAACTCGGCGCTCTCTGCAGAAAACATCGGCGTTTTTGCCAGCGAACGCGCCAGAGGATACCCAAGTACATACATAATAACCGCTTCGCCCACGCCGGTGGTCACCAAGCCAAACAGATACATGAACAGCCAGGAGTTATCGAGCGAGATCGTCGTGAAGGGGATGGTGTAGAAGCCCACGCCCTGCAGCAGAAGCGGAAGATAAGCAGGCACGATCAGCGCGTTTGCAAGCACGGGGCCCGCAAGCGCCACGAGCGGGTGGCGGCGCATCTTCCACGTAAAGAGAGCGCCCGCAAAGGTGGCCAGCGAACCAAAGACCACGTCAAGCATGCCCAACATACCCGTACCGGAGATGACGATGTTCATCACGTTGGCGATCACGCAGCCCAGCGTCAGGCCGGGGATGGCAGCAGGCGTGAACAGGGCGAGCACGCACAGCGCCTCGGACACGCGGAACTGGATGGGACCCCATGCGAGGCTTCCCAAGAAGAGCAGGGCGATCAGGGTGCAAGCTGCATAAGCGGCAGCGATCACACCGACACGGGCAAGATAATTCGATTTCATTGTTCCTCATTCACCTTCTATGAAAACGGAGGGCTTTACTGTGCCGTAAAGCCCTCCGTTCCAAGACAGGTGTGCGCGCGTCCGCCTATTCGGCAGACCCCTGCATCTTGGAGAGCTTTACTAGCAAAACGAAACCCACAACCAGAAGGATCCCGATGGAAAGCACTCCTAAAGAAGGATCCCCCGTGAGTGACGTCACGACAGATACTAGCAGAGTTCCCATGACGGAGGCGTAGCGTCCAAAAATGTCAAAGAAGCCATAGTATTCGTTGGACTTCTCCTTGGGGATGATCTTGCCAAAGTAGCTGCGCGAAAGCGCCTGGACGCCGCCCTGGAACATGCCCACGAGAATAGCGAGGATCCAAAACTCGGTAGCGGTCTTGAGGAAGAACGCGGCGAACAGGACGATGCACATGTACGCGACCACCGCCACGGTGATCATGCGCAGGGTGCCCACGCGGCCGGCGAGCTTGCCATAGATGATGGCCGAGGGGAACGCCACGAACTGCGTGACGAGCAGGGCCAAGACGAGCTGAGTCGAATCGATGCCCAGCGAGGAGCCGTAGCTCGTGGCCATCGAGATCACGGTGTGCACGCCATCGATATAGAAGAAGAACGCCACCATGTACAGGAGGACCACCTTGTCACGGGCAATCTCCTTCATGGTATGAGCGACCTCGGAGAACACGCCGGAAACGATGTGGCCGAGCGTATCCTCGCTGCCGCGCTCACGACCGTACTTCTGCTTATAGGTACGAAGCAAAGGCAGGGTGAATGCGAGCCACCACACGCCGGTGATGATAAAGGCCATACGCGTGCAGAACATCGTTTCAAGGCCGAGCGCCGAAGGGCCAGCCATGATGAGCGCGAGGCAGATGATGAAGGGAATGGTCGAGCCGATATAGCCCCAGGCATAACCCGAGCTGGAAACGGCATCCATGCGTTCGTCGGTGGTGATGTCGGGAAGCATGGCGTCGTAGAACGTCATGGACGAGTTGAGTCCAATCGTGCACACTACGTAGATCACGAGGAACGCCATGGCGCTCATGGGCACAGCCTGCGCAAAGCACAGCACCAAACCCGTGAGAAAGAAGCCAATGAAGAACTTGATCTTGTTGCCCGCGTAATCTGCAAGCGCACCCAAGATCGGCATGAGGAATGCCACCACGAGTGAGGCGACCGTCTGAGCGTTGGCCCATGCGGTGACCAAACCAGCCGAGCTGGCGCCTGCGGCGAGCGCGTTGAAATAGATAGGCACCACGGAGGTCTGCAGCAGCACGAGTGCGGAGTTGCCCACATCATACATAACCCAGTTCCGCTCGAGCTTGGTGTACTTCATGGTGTGTGTCTCCCTTTGATTGGCCACAGCGGCGGTTGCTCAGAATATCAATAGAATATCGTACGACAAGTTTTATCAAGAGCAGGTCAAGAACCCGTCAATGCTGTGTGAGTGCACGCCCACCGTCGAACCGCCCCAAAACGTGCCAGATAGTCGACAGGTTTATTTTGTCACATTTCATGGAGACCCCAGGTAGAGGCAGAAAAAAGCCCGCGCAAGGCGGGCTTGATAGAACGAATTATGTGTCAGATTTGGGGCAGACGACGCATTACTCTTCGCGATCGAATTCCTCATCGGCAGCAAGCGGACGACCGGAATAGTTGACGTGCCCCGTCATCTGCTCCATGTCGGCGCACTCGATAAAGCACGCAGCGGCACGCTCGTAGTCGCACAATGCGCGATTGAAAACCTCGGGGAAGCTCTCGTGCGAAACGGCCTCGGTAAAGGGGTTTTTCCACGCAATGTGCTCCATGTTGCCCGCACGCACCGGCTGCTCATCGGTCACGGGGTGTGCAAGCGACGCCAGCAGCGAATAATCGGACACAAGGCCCTCGAGTTTGCCGATAACATCGGTCTTGAGCGAACCCGCCGGCTCGATGATGCGATACAGCATCTGCATATCCGCCACGGCGCCGCCGTACTCGGCAACGCCCACGTCGAGACCGTAGACGCTACGCGCCACATGGCTCATCAGCGCACCGCCCACCTTGTCGATGCGGTCGCTGGTAACAAGCTCGCTCACCGGCGGATAGTCCGCCGTCGTGGCGCCGCCGCGCTTAAGCTGCAGCATCAACACATCCAGGTCGCTCTCGATCACCGCATGCACCTGGCTTGCCGCCGACTCCAGATCGGGGTCGGCGTCGAGCACGCCAAACTGCTGCTCGTAGACGAACGGATGAGCATTGCGATCGAGCACGTAATGAGAAAGAAGACCCAACGTGAAGGCGCGCCCAAGCTGCGCATCGTGTTTTTGCAGATGGCTCACGCCGTCACGCAGGCAGGCGAACTGCTTTGACATGCGCGAGCGGTGCATCACCTTGGCAAGCTGCATGCAATCGCGCATATGCGGCGTGCGAACGCGGAAGAAGAAGGGGTCCGGGCCTTGGTTTCCCAGCAAAAACGCGCAGCGCTCCTCGTCTGACGTGACGATTCCGGCAGGCAAGCGGTCGATGCTTTCCTCGCCAAAAAGATGATGCGTGATGAGTGCAGGCATAAGGAACGTCCTTTCATGGACACGAAAGGGGTCCCCTTCCGTGATAACGTGCATGCGTCCATTATGCCCCGACGCCCCACCATCAAACGTCGGCATGTTTTCTTCGTTTTGGCGAGTGCAAAGATCGACGCATGCACATCGCCGAAGGCGCGCCATCCTTTCCTTCCCCGCCTCGCGGCCCCAAGGCCGAGGTCGCAGGGAGGCCGGGGCCGTTCCCCTGAGCGATTCCGCAGCGCAAAGCGCGAGGACCAGCCCATACGGGGCGCCGCAGGCGCGCCATCTTTCCTTCCCGCCACGCGATTTCAAGGGCGGGGTCGCAGGGAGGCCGGGGCCGTTCCCCTGAGCGATTCCGCAGCGCAAAGCGCGAGGACCAGCCCATACGGGGCGCCGCAGGCGCGCCATCTTTCCTTCCCGCCACGCGATTTCAAGGGCGGGGTCGCAGGGAGGCCGGGGCCGTTCCCCTGAGCGATTCCGCAGCGCGAAGCGCGAGGACCAGCGAAGGGGAACGGCCCCGGCTTCCCGATGGGAAGACAAGCCCTTACGCGCTCCACCTGTTTCTCTCACCAAACGACCCGGCAACGACAATCTCGCCATCCTTCATGATGACATCCATGTTCTTGGGCGTGAGGTCGTGGATGTTCACGGCAGGATCGCCGTTCACGATCAGAAGGTCCGCGCACTTGCCCGCCTCGAGAGATCCGGTTTCGTCATCGCAATGAGCCATCTTGGCGCCGTTGAGCGTGGCACACGTGATGGTCTCCAGCGGGGAAATGCCCACTTTGTCCACAAAGTCGTACATCTCGTCGATGGTGACGTAGCCGTATGGAGTCACGAACGAGAAGGAGTCGGAACCGATGGTAAAGACCACGCCGCGCTTCCTGGCCTCACGCAGGCAATCGTAGTTGCGCTGCAGCTCTTTCTCAACCAACGTGTCACCGGGGAACCTGTCGTGAATCTCGGGCACGTAAACAGGCGGATACGTGCTGTACCAGGTAGGCAAAAAGCCGATGGTGGGCGTGAAGAACGTACCTTGCTCTGCCATAAGGTCCATGGTTCGCTCATCGATATCAAAACCGTGAATCAGCTGCTCGCAACCAAATCGCACGGAGTCGTACGCGGCGGAGTGCGAATTGTAGCAATGGCTCCAAACGGGGATACCCACCATCTTGGCCTCATCGATTACTGCCTTGATTTCCTCGGCACAATAATGCTGAGCCCGACCGGAATCCCAGCGCCAAATACCGCCGCCGGTAGCCCAAATCTTAATAGCGTCGGGATCCTCACGCAGGCGCTGGCGAACAGCACGGCGCAACTCCCACGGCCCATCCACCTGGTCGCCCCAAGGATGCGACTGCTTATTCTCAAGCTGACTGCAGTGATGCGAATCGCCATGCCCTGCAGTGCGGCAGAAGCCAAGGCCCGTCGCATAGATGCGGGGGCCTTTGAAGACGCCATTATTGATGCAATTGCGCACGTGGATGCCAAACCGTCCCACTTCGCACACGGCAGTAAGGCCATGGGTCAGGCAGTCGTAGGCTTGCTTGACAGCAACCGCCTGCTTTTCCAGCAGCGGCTGCATGACCCAATCGGTGTCGTTATCGGTCAGGTTGCCCGAGAAATGCAGGTGCGTATCGATCAGGCCAGGCATGACAGTCTTTCCAGCAGCATCGATTCTCTCGTAGCCGCCATCGGCGGGCACGTCTTCGTGCTTGCCCGCATATTCGATTCTGCCATCCTCCCCAATAAGGACGAGAGCGTTCTCGACCGGCTTAGTACCGGTACCGTCGACGAGCTTTCCGCCGACGATTGCATATTTCCTACCCACGATTCCTCCTCCGAGGCCAACCTAGCGAGAGGGCCATCCCGCCCGCGCGCGGCGGCGCAAGCAGACGCGGCGCATAGACGCCTGTTCCTCGGCAGCTACCTTAGCAGGAAACGCGCGCAACCGATGTAGAAAGAAGGCAGACGCCAACGGAAACGTTCGCAAAGAGACCGTCTTCCATCGCGAACGCGCCAAAGCGCAAAAGCCTGACGGCGTCTTCAACCTTTCCTGTACGTCAAGCCGCCAGCGGCAAAAGGGCCCAAGCGCCGGACCAGCGGTCATGCGCATGCAAAGCCGAGCTCAAGGAGGCTAAATATGTTGATTGAGATAGAATAGGGGCAATCTTGCGCACTCGGCGATTTGACGCCAGCAACGGAGGACCATGGACGCACGAGAAGACAATAGCCGCTACGAAAGCAGGGCCCAGCGCCCTACGGTTCGTCTCGCCTCCGCGCGGCCAGGCCGCCCTCAGCAATCGCTCTCGCGCGAACCTCAACAGGCGCCCCATTTTCGCCAGGCCCCCTCTCAATCGGAGCTCGGGCAGCGCCCTCAAACCGAAAGTCGCCGGCGCGCACACGACCCCGCACGTCATCATGCCGATGACCTCGGCCGCGCGCAGCGCACCTACACCCCCGCGTCGGGGCACAAACTCAACGGCGATCTTGGACGCCCGACTTCGGCCCGACGCAGCGCAAGCCGACCACAACGCAGCACCTCGCGCTCACCACGCAGCAATCAGCGTCCACCACGCAGCGCTCAGTTCCAAGCGCGAAGCGACCAGTATCCATCGCGTCGAAATACCGGCGCACGCCCAGCGCGCTCGCAAGGCTCTGTAATCGGTCAGCCACTCCGCCGCGGCGCCTATTCCAACAACCACATGTACTTTGCCTCTGGACGTTCCGGTATGCGCGGCGCAGGGTTTAGGCCACATCATGGAATGACCGCCTCGACCGGCACGCTGCACATTCGACGTGGGCTTTTGGCAAGCCTCATCGTGATTTTTGGTATCGTGGGCGCTCTCTTTGGTGCCATATCCGCAGGTATAGAGCCAGCGGCTGAGGCAACTCAACTCGATATGCCCCTTATGAGCCCCGCGAACCTTCCCATATCAACGCCCAAGAAGACATGGAAGCAAGGTGCGATGCCTTATCTCTATCAAACCGACCCTATGTGGGCGCAATGCCCTTACGGCGGCGGCACCGTCCGCGATAATGCCTGCGGACCAACCGCCTTTACAATGGTCTACATCTATCTCACCGGCAATGTCGACTACACGCCGGCCACGATGGCCACCTGGGCCGACGCGCACGACTATGCCCCAAGCGGCGCCACCGAATGGTCGTTTATGACGGAAGGCGCGAATGCCTTTGGTGTTAGCTCAAAGATGTTCGACACCGATAAAGATCAGATCGCCAGCGCGCTTTCGCAAGGCAAGCCCGTTGTTTCGCTCATGAATATCGGCGATTTCACCAACGCTGGACACTTTATCGTTCTTTCCGATATCGATGACAACGGAAACGTAACCGTCCACGACCCCGCGAGCGCATGGCGCAGCTCTCATACCTGGCCCATCGATACCATCGTGAGCCAATCGACCTACAGCTGGGTTTTCTCTCTGTAGCTACCTAGTGACCGCATCAAAGAAGCATCGGGCCCACTGCCTTACGCAAGGCCACGCTATGCAAGGATGCCGGCACGCTTCTTGACCTCAAGGATGCGCTTGACCGATTCATCGATCCGCTGCTCTTCGATCGCTCCCTCATCCACGGCCTCAAGCAGCCCTCGATACGCATCTTGCAGATTCTCTGGCATCAAAACCACATCGCCGCCCGCCCGGATAAAGCGCACAGCGACATCAGCCGGGCTGTAGCGCTGCGTGATGGCACCCATAACAAACGAATCGGATATCACCACGCCCTCAAAGCCCAGGCGTCCCCGGAGCTCGTCGGTGATCATCGTCTTGGAAAGCGATGCCGGCAAGCCATCTGCCGCCAGGTTCGGGGTTTCTATATGTCCCACCATCACGAAGGGACAGCCCGCCTCGATCCCTGCTTGAAACGGTTTGTACTCGCACGTTCGAATCTCCTCGGCTGAACGCATAGAAACGACAGCGCCGGTATGCGAATCGCCAGCGGTATCTCCGTGCCCAGGAAAATGCTTGATGCAGGGCATTGTGCCCGCATCAAGCATCGCCGAAACCTCAGCGGACACCATTTGCGCCGCCACATCGGGATCAGAGGAAAACGCACGGGGCCCGATAACCTCGTTGCAGGGATTGGTGAGCACGTCTGCAACGGGAGCGAAATCGACATTAAAGCCAATCTTATGCAGGTATTCACCTATTGTTGCACCAACGTGGGCAACCTGGGCAACATCTCCCGTGGCCCCCACCTCGGCCATGTTCGGAAAGCATGGCACATCGAAATAGCCCGAATTGGCAACGCGCGACACCAGGCTGCCGCCCTCTTCGTCCACCGCCAAAAACGGCGCGATACCGGCACCAGACTGCGACGCCATATCAAAGGTGCCCGAAAGGAGGTCTTGGAGCTGCTGGCCTCCCGTGATGTTTTGCGCAAAGTAACACAGGCCGCCCACAGGGATATCATCGAGCGCCCGCTGCGTTGCGGAACCCGCGACGACCGCCTGGGACACACCGGTAAGCTGCTCGGGAGTAACAACGAAAAGCTGTGCCACCTTTTGTTCAAGCGTCATGGACTCAAGCTTTTGCTGGACCAGGGGCTTCTGCTCGGCCGACTTGGCAGACGAATCCGAGCCGGAGATGTCTGCACTCCGTCCGCCAGAAGTGCTGCACGCGCCCAGCCCCGCCGACATCGCAACAAGGCCCACCGAAGATATGAGTGCACGACGTGAGACGAATGCGTCCATAACCACTCCCCCTTGAATGCGACCACACATCAAGCATATTGTCACACCCTCGACTGCACATGGCAACAAACCGACGCGGCAGCGGCTTTTCGCCCAAGCAGCCCGCAGACTCTATCGTCCGCACCCGCAACGCACCGCCCAACGCGCCCACAGCGGCACCATAAGGATAAAATGCATAAAGATAAGCTGTATATGCATAAAAAATACGCTTACACGCTCCTCATCGGGAAATTTTGCATCCACAACGACACAAAGTGGTGGAAAAGTTAAAAAATGTACGATGAAACAGGTTTCGATACATCCAAAAACAGGTTAAGACGCCACTCGATTAAATATGAACATTGTTCATATGCCGTATGAAACCCTCTTGTGCCCCTTAGCGCTTTATGCATGCAAAATCGATAGCCTTCAATCGTACATATTTTGGCTTTTCCACCAAAGCGACGAAAGCAGATGCGAGCATGCGTCCGAAGCGGATTAAAATCACGACCGGCACCGCCAAACGTAAAAATGGGCGGTGAGGCCAATGGCCTCACCGCCCGAATCCTCTAGATAACTTCCGCGAACCCCGTCAACGGCCAGCACGCAAGCAATGAAAACGGAATCTAGTACGCAAGGCCCATTCCCGGCAAGCGGAACGTCTTCAAACGCTCCTCGTACGACGCGCGCACATCCTCCTCAAACGCAAGCGGCGCATCCTTCTCGCCGATAAGGTTGAGCAGGTAGCGCGTAAAATCGGGATTGAGCGGCAGCAGCGGACCGATAAGCCAGGTTGCCATCAGGTTGTTTTTCCTAAAGCCTTCCTCGCTGCTCTGCTTATTCAGGCCAAAGCCTACCTCGTTATGACAGAACGGCTGCTGGTCCGCACTCGCGCCAGCCTCCATCTGAGTGAACTGGATCTTAAAGCCCACGACCTTGATAACCTCGTCGCACTCGGGAGCGTTGAGGTCGCCAATCACCACATCGTGATAGCGCGCGGGAATATTGCAGTGCGTCACAAAGTCGAGAAGACCCAGTGCCGGGGTCTCCGAGCCATCCGGATTCACGATCTTGGTGCCCAAGACTTCCGGAGCGCTGCCCGTAAAGAGCATGGGAACGCCGGCGTCGATAAGCTCGACAAGACGGTCGCGATAAGGCTGCAGCAACTTGATGGTGTTAACCTGCTGCGCCTCGGACATACCGCACAACAAGATCAACGAGGGCGCATGCTCGGCAAAATAGGGAACATCGTCGTGCGTCGTCTCGATAAACTCGGCATGGGGCAGACACGCGCGCAAATACATAGCGTTGCCGTTGTCCCCCGCCTGGTTTGCGTACTCGGGGTAGAGCACCTCGATGACAGTCTTTGCATTAGCGGGCATCAGATGCCTCCTCGATCTTCTTCTCAATGAGCACGCGGCTCTTCTCCACGTCGTCGCCGTTGAAGATGTCGAACGCCCAGAACACGGAATCGACGCTCATGGGATCGACCGCTTGAGCCGCTTGCTCGGGCGTTTCGACCATACGGAGCTTTGCGGGGTCGATATTTGCCATACGTAGACGCGGGAGAAGGTCGAGGTTCGTGGCACCCTGAATCACGATCTGCTCGATGCTGGGGTCGTTGAGATACTCGAAATCGGTCTGATAGTACCAGCCGATATACTCGGTCTCTTTGGGGTTTGCCGCCTTGTGGGCATCGGCGAGCATCACGATAACCGCCTTGCTGCCGGGTTCTTTGCGAATGGTATCGAGCGCCACCGACGTTGCCGTGCTGTTCTCGCCCTTGGACGCCACCGCGACCAAGCGCTTGCCGCAAGCCGTCTTTTCCGTATAGCGCAGCGCCGTCACGTTGATGCCGCGCTCAAGAGACGCCGCGATAGCCTCGGCAGAAAGGCCAAGCTCGCGGGCAACAACAACCGTCGAGAAGAGGTTGTAGAGGTTCGTGATCGAGTAGTTGCCAAAGCGATACGTGTGGGTGGGCTCCCCCTCGTGACTTCGCTCGCACACGGTAAAAGTGTGTGCATCGCGGTCGAGCGCCACAAGCTCGTAATCGGGCTCGGGATTGGTAAAACCGCAGCTCTTGCAATGCGCGTGACCAAGATGACGCAGGTGGCAATAGTCGTACTCGAGTTTGCCGCCGCACTGAGGACAGGCCGTGAGGTCGCACACGATACCCTGGGGATCCGACGAGTCGTCCTCGAGGCGCGCGATGGAATAGTACACGCGGTTCGAATTCTGCGGTGCCAGACGGCAGCTGATCATATCGTCTGCGTTCAAGATGAGCTTGGTTGCGGGCGAGATGTTCTCGCTCATCACGGAGAAGATGAAATCGGGGTTGGCGTTGCGCGAGAAGGAGTCGCGGTAGAGGTTCGTAACGAGGATAACCTCGGGAACCAGATCGGGCAGCACGGTGCGGAACGAAAGCTCGTCGAGCTCCATCACTGCCACGTCGAGTTTCTGACGACCGGAAATGGTAGCGTTCTTGATAAGCGTGCTCTCAACGCCGTTGCGGACATTACCGCCCGCACGGTTATCGATCATCTCGATGCCGTTATCGCGCAGCAGATCGCACAGCAGGTTATTCGTGGTTGTCTTGCCGTTCGTTCCAGAGACGAACACGACGCGCGCGGGCTTGTCGACATCGGCGAGGAACGAGGGATCGATCTTTTCGGCGATAACGCCCGGCATCTGGCCGGCGTTACGGCGCGCAAGCTTGAGCGCCGAAGCCGCAGCTCTCGATACGGCCATAGCGAGATGGAAACGAGGTCCCTTGGCACCCTTAGTGGCATTGCTCACAGCGGGTTTTCCTTCCATGTGAAGTTCTCAATTACCCGCCCATTATAGCAGCGGCCCTTCGAGCTGGAGGAACCCCCATCGTACGAACAGGATGCGGCACCAAAGAGCCCGGGCAGCACCCCGCACAACAGGAGAGACCCCCGCCGCACTATATGCGGTCGGGGGTCTCCGTGTCCGAGGACATTCACCAGGAAAGTTCCTCGGAAGGTCCTGCGATGGAGAAGCGTTACGCCTCGTTGTACACCGTCAGGAGCTTCTGCAGGTGAGCATAGCGGTCCATAGCGGCCTGCTCGTTCTCCTTGAAGAGCTCCTCAGCGCGCTCCGGGAAGGAACGGGTGAGAGAAGCATAGCGGGCCTCGTTCATCAGGAACTCCTGATAACCGCCGGCCGGAGCCTTGGAGTCGAGCGAGAACTTCTTGCCGGCAGGAGCCGCCGGGTTGAAGCGGAAGAGGTTCCAGTAGCCGCAATCCACAGCCTTCTTCATCTCGGCCTGGCAGTTCTGCATGCCGCCCTTCTTGATGGAGTGCATCTCGCAGGGGCTGTAGCCGATGATGAGGGACGGGCCGTCGTAGGCCTCGGCCTCGTGGATGGCCTTGAGGGTCTGAGCCGGGTTGGCGCCCATGGCGACCTGCGCCACGTAGACGTAACCGTAGCTCATGGCGATCTCTGCCAGAGACTTCTTCTTGGTCACCTTACCGGCAGCGGCGAACTGAGCGACCTGGCCCAGGTTCGAGGCCTTGGAGGCCTGACCGCCGGTGTTGGAGTACACCTCGGTGTCGAAGACGAAGACGTTGACGTTGTGGCCGGAAGCCAGAACGTGGTCCAGGCCACCGAAGCCGATGTCGTAGGCCCAGCCGTCGCCGCCGAAGATCCAGAAGGACTTCTTGGTGAGGTAAGCCTTGTCGGCGAGAATTGCCTTGGAAGCGTCGCAGCCGCACTTCTCGAGCTCGGCAACGTAGGCGGCGGCAGCGGTCTTGGAGGCCTCGGCGTCGTTGACGGAGTCGATCCAAGCCTGGCCAGCGGCCTTGAGCTCATCGGACGGGCCATCGGCAGCGATGATGTCCTGGGTAGCGGCGATCAGCTTGTGCTGAACGGCCTCGTAGCCCACAGCCATGCCCAGACCGTGCTCGGCGTTGTCCTCGAACAGGGAGTTGTTCCACGCCGGGCCGTGACCGTCCTTGTCCTTGCAGTACGGAGCGGTGGCAGCGGGGTTGCCCCAAATGGAGGAGCAGCCGGTGGCGTTGGAGATGAACATGCGGTCGCCGGCGACCTGGGTCACCAGACGTGCATAGGCGGTCTCGGCGCAGCCGGCGCAGGAGCCAGAGAACTCCAGGTAGGGCTGCTTAAACTGGCTGCCCTTGACGTTGGTGGCGATGAGCTCCTTCTTCTCGGAGACGTTCTCGACCATGTAGTCCCAAACGGGCTGCTGGTCCATCTCCTGCTCGGTGGGAACCATCTCGAGGGCGCCCTTGGGGCAGACCTTGACGCAGTTGGTGCAGCCCATGCAGTCGAGCGGGGACACGGCCATGGTGAACTTCATGCCCTTGGCCTTGGGGCCCATGGCGTCGAGCGTGCGGGTAGCCTCGGGCGCGGCGGCAGCCTCGTCCTCGGTCATCGCGAACGGACGGATGGTGGCATGCGGGCACACGTAGGCGCACTGGTTACACTGGATGCACTTGGTCTCGTCCCAGTGGGGAACGACCACGGCGACGCCGCGCTTCTCGTATGCGGAGGCGCCCAGCTCAAACTGGCCGTCGGCGCAATCGACGAAGGCGGAAACGGGCAGGCTGTCGCCATCCATGCGATCGATGGGCTCGAGCAGGTTCTTGACCTGCTGGGCGATGGCGGACTTGGTCTCCTCGGAGAGCTCGACGGGAGCAGCGTCCTCGGCGGTTGCCCAGTCGGCCGGAACCTCGAACTTACGGAAGGCGGTAGCGCCGGCATCGATGGCCTTGTGGTTGGCGTCGACGATGGCCTGGCCCTTCTTCATGTAGGACTTGGTAGCCGCGTCCTTCATGTACTGCAGGGCGTCCTCGGCGGGCAGGACCTTGGCCAGCGCGAAGAAGGCGGACTGGAGCACCGTGTTGGTGCGCTTGCCCATGCCGACCTTGGCGGCCAGGTCGATAGCGTCGATCAGGTAGACGTTGACGTTGTTGTTCGCGATGTAGCGCTTGGCCACGGCGGGCATGTGCTCGGCGAACTCCTCGTCGCTCCACTGGCAGTTGACCAGGAAGGTGCCGCCCGGCTTGACGTCGCGGACCATCTTGAAGCCCTTGACGATGTAGCTGGGGTTATGGCAAGCGACGAAGTCGGCCTTGGTCACATAGTACGGGCTGCGGATGGGCGAATCGCCAAAGCGCAGGTGGCTGACGGTCACGCCGCCGGTCTTCTTGGAGTCGTACTGGAAGTAGGCCTGAACATACTTGTCGGTGTGGTCGCCGATGATCTTGATCGAGTTCTTGTTGGCGCCCACGGTACCGTCGCCGCCGAGACCCCAGAACTTGCACTCGATGGTGCCCGGAGCTGCGGTGTTGGGGGTCTCCTCGGCCAGCGGCAGGGAGAGGTTGGTGACGTCGTCCACAATGCCGACGGTAAACTCGCGCTTGGGCTCGTCCTTCTTGAGCTCCTCGTAGATAGCGAAGGCAGAGGAAGGAGCGGTGTCCTTGGAACCCAAACCGTAGCGGCCGCCCACCACGGTGAGGTCGGTGCGGCCGGCCTCATAGAGCGCGGAGACAACATCCTGATAGAGGGGCTCGCCAATGGAGCCCGGCTCCTTGGTGCGGTCCATGACGGCGATCTTCTTGACGGTCGCGGGGAGCACGTCGACAAAGTGCTTGATGGAGAACGGACGGAACAGACGGACCTTGACCAGGCCGACCTTCTCGCCATGAGCGTTGAGGTAGTCGATGACCTCTTCAAGCACGTCGCAGAAGGAACCCATGCAGACGACGACGCGATCGGCATCCTCGGCACCGTAGTAATTGAACAGGCCGTAATCGGTACCGAGCTTCTCGTTAATCTTGCCCATGTACTTCTCGACAACAGCGGGCAGCTTGTCGTAGGCGGTGTTGCAGGCCTCGCGATGCTGGAAGAAGATGTCGCCGTTCTCATGGCTGCCGCGAGCGTGCGGATGCTCGGGGTTCAGTGCGTGATCGCGGAACTCCTGGACGGCCTCCATGTTGCACATGTCCTTAAGGTCCTCGTAGTCCCACATGGCGACTTTCTGGATCTCATGGCTGGTGCGGAAACCATCGAAGAAGTTGAGGAACGGAACCTTGCCCTCAAGAGCGGCGAGGTGCGCCACCGGAGAGAGGTCCATGACTTCCTGGACGTTGCCCTCGGCGAGCATGGCAAAGCCGGTCTGGCGGCAGGCCATGACATCGGAGTGGTCGCCAAAGATGTTGAGCGCCTGGGTTGCCACGGTACGAGCCGACACGTGGAAGACCGAGGGAAGGCCCTCGCCAGCGATCTTGTACATGTTGGGGATCATCAGCAGCAGGCCCTGGGAAGCCGTGTAGGTGGTGGTCAGCGCACCGGCGCCCAGAGAACCGTGGACGGTACCGGCAGCGCCGGCCTCGGACTCCATCTCAACAACGTTGACGGGCGTACCGAAGATGTTCTTCTTGCCCTGCGCGGCCCACTGGTCGACATGATCGGCCATCGGGCTGGACGGCGTGATGGGATAGATTCCCGCAACCTCGGTGTACGCATACGATACGTATGCGGCGGCCTCGTTGCCGTCCATAGACTTGAACTTACGCGCCATATACCCCTCTCCTCTCGTTTGGGTGTACATGCTTTCCGAAAGACGGCGCCTTTCGGATGTAGCCACGTGTTGCAATGCAGCGGGCGATGCGATGCATTGCGCTGGAACCGCAGGTCATTCTACCCACGAACGCACGCTCGATACAGCGCGCAACGCGACGGGAGGCCCTGCCTCCATCATGGTGAATGCTTCGATTTCACAGGTTGCTTTATTGTACTCCGCACGGCCGCTTTCGTTTTCGAAAACCGCAAGCGGCGCTGCATGAATCGGAAGGGATAAAAGACCCGGTTGACAGCCGTATCGATGTCGGCGTGGGCGCGCTTGCGTGGGGCCCGCGCGTTGTTTGCACGTTGCCCTCGCACACACGGCAGTTCGGCCCTACCCCGAGCGTTGCCCGCGCCGCCACTCAAGCCCCACCCGCGCGTTTGCCCCGCGCGTCTGCTCGAGCCCCGCCCGCTTACCCAGCGGGCACGCATCAAAAACCCACGCACAAACGTTCACTTTTCCTTATTTTCGGCGAAAAGTTGTCGTTTGTGCGTGGGTTTTGACTTTGGCGTCGCGTATCACTCCAACGCAGACGCCCAGCCACCCGAGAGTGCCGTCCAATTTGTTGCTCAACTGATTTGCGAAGCGGAAAGAGACCATAGAGAAGTCAGTACTCGAAAGGAGCAGATTATGCACGACGACCAGATTGCACCCGACACGACAAACGTCCCGGTGGAGCAGCAACAAAATACCCCCAGGAAAAAACATGGCAGGTTTATTGCTTGCATCACCGCAGTCGTTATCGCCGTTGTGGGCATCGGCGGAATTCTGTTTGCCGACATTTTGACCTCGACGCCTTCATCCCCAGCAAAATGGGTATCTTCGTCCTCAAAAACGAAATCAAAATCAACAAGCAGCTCGCATTCGGGCCCATGGTATGTCGACACATGGTATGGCATCGGAGCAACCAGCACGGGCGTCGACGATATGGACCTTGACGACGCCCACGTCAAAGCCGCCATGCTAACGACGCTTGAACTCGGCCCTGCCGGTACAGCAGAACTTAATGTCATCGGCTCCTATGATTCGGCCTCTTTCACGGGCACCTGGGTAGAAGACAAAGGCTCGGACCGCGATACCGTTACGCTCTTCCTCAGGGAGAGCGGAACGAACAACGTTTCTCGTTTCACACTAGTTTGCGATGACCCCGAGGATGAAGGATCGGCTAGCTGCCTCGTCCTTTATACGAATACCGACCTCGTCTTCGCATTCTGCCGAGACAAAAAAGTAGCGGAATCCTCCACGTGGAGCATATCGGACCTTCCCTCACTGGACGGCCTCTCATAGGGTAGTCGGCGGCATCTTGATAAGCGGTTGAGCAAACATCCACTGAGTCAATTCGCAACGCAAGAGCACTCGGCGGCAAGTGCGGCCGCCAAATCCAAGAGTAGGAGATTGCCATGATTTGCCCCAATTGCGGCCATGAACCCAAAGAGGGAGCTGCGTTCTGCACCGAATGCGGCTTTCGTCTGGATGAAGCGGCGGCCGGAGCATCGAATAACTCGCGAGCGGAAAACGTAGACGATGCGAGCGCCCAGGAAAGAGGAGACAGCTCTCCCGTCGAAGACGCGGTGAGCTCCACCGACCACACGGCAAACGTCGCCAACTCCAGCGTTAGCCAGAACGTCCCCAGCACGCCAAACGTCCCGACAGGCCCCGTTGCCACACCAAAAAAGCCAAACGGCAAACCCACCCCCCCGCATCGTTGCCGCCCTTGCCGCCGTAGCCGTCTTTGGCATCCTGTTTGTCAATGTTCTGATTCCTTTGATCTCTCCCAACCCATGGTGCATTGGCACTTGGTATTGCGCTGGCGTCACCACCTTTGGTATCGAGAATCTGCACTTCAGCGACGAAACTAAAGCGACCCTTGTTATTGAGGCAGACGGAACCGCAAAACTCCATCTCGGCGGTAATGACGAATACAGCGATTGGACTGGTTCCTGGGAAGAAAACGAGCACGACGGCAAGGGCCTTCACACGGCAGCACTCCATCTCAAAAGCGACAACAACACTGCCCTCTTCATTCAGTACACGTTAATCTGCAGCAACCCCAACGACAAGCAGTCACTCGCCTGCCTTATTGCAGACGTTGACACCGACATGGTCCTAGCACTCTGTCGAGACAAACAAGCAGCACAGTCCAGCCCCTGGAGTCGCTCCGATCTTCCCTCGCTAGACAGCTCTTCGCCGACCAGCAGTTCCCATTCAAGTGATAGCTCATCCTCCCGTGAGCATTCCAGTTCCCGTTCGGGCGAACGCTCATCCAGCTCTTCCGCAACCCTTGGTCAGAGCAATGCCCTGGAAAGTGCACAAGACTATCTTGAATATGTCGGCGGTTTCTCTGAATCGGGTCTGCGCGATCAACTTGAATACGAAGGATTTAGCTCATCTGAAATCGACTACGCCATCGAGCACTGTGGTGCAAACTGGAACGAGCAATGCGCCGAGTGCGCCCAGGACTACCTGGACTCCATGAGCATGTCACGCTCCGAGCTCTACGACCAACTCGAATACGAAGGCTTCACCTCGAGCCAAATCGCTTACGGTCTTGCCGCTGTCGGATATTAAGCCTGCGTTCCCGCATAACCCTCATGACAAGTCTTCCCAAATGGAGCCCGCCTTTGCGAGCTCCATTTTTAGTAAGCCCCAATTTGAAGCGAACAGCCCTTTGCGGCAATGAACCGTTGCAACAGTCCTCAGCTATCGCAACAGCACCGACTAATTTGTTGCTCAACAAACTCTTGCTCTAAAGAACGAGAATTAAAGATGGCAAACAAGCCGCCAGGCATTTTTTAAGAAAGGATGACAGCCATGCCAACCCCCCCCAGAAAATCAGAATAAACAACCAGGTCGCAAGCACTCGCTTCTAAAAACCGGCGCGCTCGTCAATATCGTCGGCGGCGCCGGCTTCTTCCTTTTCGGTCTCGTGGCGTGGCTAGGTTACGCACTTGACACGGCAAAAGAAGAGGTCGATGTTACTGTTACTATCAAGACGGCTTATCCCACGTTAGAAAGCGCAATGCTCGTTGTCCTGCTCGTCATTACGGCGCTTTCCGTCGTTATCCTGATTGCTAAAATCTCAAAGAAACCCCTCAAGATCGTCTGCTGCATTCAACTTGCCCTGGCACTCTTCAATTTCGTTACTTCCATTGTGATTTGGAACGTTGGCATCTGCTGCGCTTACTGGATGTTTGAATGGGCGTTCGTCCTCCAGCTCATCGGATCAATACAATGCCTCAGGGGAATCTGGAAGCTCGATGACTAGCCGTACGAGCCGTTGCGGCGAGACAAGTATGTCAAGTTGGTGCGAAGCGCGCTTGACGGTTTATCTGGCAACGCTCGTGCTCGGCGCAGTTATGCTCACCGCGGACCCTTTTACGTACCTATGCAACCAACCGGGACACCAGTGCATAGGATGTGGAGTTAAAACCGGTATCGTCTTGTTGCTACATGGAAATATCCAAGCGGCAATCAAGTCGAACCCCCTTGTGTTGATACTTGCCGCATGCACAATCGCCGCTGCTATCGATAGCGTCCATATGATTGCACGCGCCGGAAAACGCAGCGTGGAATAAACCGCTCTCGCCGCGACAAAAAGAAACCCACGCACAAACGTTCACTTTTCCTTATTTTTGACGAAAAGTTGTCGTTTGTGCGTGGGTTTTGACTTGGGAGCGACGTGGCGGCAGGTCGCGACGGCGTAACGACCTGACAGCGGAGGCGCAGCGGCAGGCCACGGCGCAGCGGCGCGAGCACCGGCGCCGCAAGCCGCCGCCCCGAAACGTTACGCCCAGCGCTCCGGCATGCCCTCCACCACGGCAAAAACGGTGCTAGCGCCCAGACGGAGCTCGTCGCCCGCATGCAGCGGCACCGCAGCATCTCCCTCCGCCTTGTTCTCGGCACGGTTGGCGCCGTCCACAACAAGCGTTCCATTCGAGGAACCCAGGTCCTTCACGAGCCAGCCATCGTGATCGCTGCGCCAGATGCGTGCATGCTCGGACGAAACATCTGGATCAACATCGGTGATGTCGCTATCGCCCAGCGCAAGGGTGCCAAGCGTCACGCCCTCCCCCGTCGGCTCAATCCAGTACGGAGCCCCGCACACGTATCCATCGCGCACGCGGATAAGACCCAGGCAAAGTCCCCACACCTCGTTGGGAGAACAATCCGGAGCAGTAACCTCCGTCATCACCGGCGTTGACATGAGGTTCACGTGCATGGAGCGCACGTAATCGGCCGTGTAGGCAACAGCCTTGCCAACGTTGCCCGAGCAACCAACCGCCACAAACAGCACGAGCGCAGCCTCGGCGCGCTCCCCCACCGTCGTGCCGGAGCTCAAATTAATACGATCGAGCATGTTACGGTACAAGTGCGCATCCTGATGGCACGCAGCAAGCGCCACATCCATAGCCCGGCCCGCATCTCCGCAAACCACATCGAGAATCTGCTGAGGGTCAAAGGCCTTGGAGCTCCGGGTTCGCAGGCAGCTCATGACGCGCGTGGCCGCACGGCCGTAATCGGCAAAGTAGCGATCCTGCAGCGAACCCGCGGGCGCGTGCACGATAAAGCGAGAAACCCAAGACCGGTCGGAAGTGCGACTCTTTGGACTGCGCCCATCAGAAAGCGGGCGGCCGGAAAGCACCATCTCGGCAAGCTCGTTGTGCTTGATGGCGCACGAGCGTTTGAACACGTCGAACATCACGCCGCACGGCGCCAACTCGTCGGAAAAAGCCATAACCTATTGCTCCTCGTTATTCGAACCCGACGGCGCGGATTGAAGTTCTCCTACCTGCCCCACATGCGCCCCGCCAAAAGCGGCAGCACGACGCTCGCTTGCCGCCGCCAAACGGCGACGACGCTCATGCAGCATCGCGGGGACAATGGCCATCGCGTAATCCAACACGATGGGACACCAACCGGCTGCGCTCGCCGTAAAGAGTGCCGTCACCATACCGCGGCCGCGCACTGCGGGATCGACCGCTGTGCACGCAAGCAAACCCATGATGAAAGCAGCTCCCACAAGCAAACCGAGCGTGCCGCGCAAAAAGCCCTCGCGCGAGCAACGGTCGCGTCCGCGGGCAGCAAGGGCTGCCACGGGCGGCAGAGCCAAAGCGGCAAACACCTGCAGCCAACCAAGCTCGCCTGCCCAAACCATCGTGTCAAAGCGCAGCGTGGCAGACGTGCCGCGCAGTAAACATGCGGTAGTAAGCGCCACGGCGCACCAAATGGCGGCAGCCACGGCCTTTCCCATCGAGCGCGCCACACGGCGCACCGTAAACGGCGAGGCGGAATCGAGCCAAGACGCGCCCATCATGCAGGGGATAAGCGGATCCCCCGCAACGACACGCTGAACGTTTTGCGCATAATGCCTGCAAAACGCCGCCAGGCCATCGCGCACGGCGCGCGCCTCGGGGCGCTTGTCCTGCGACGTCACCAAGCAGGCCATCACCATCTCGGCAAGCTGATCGTCAACAAGCTCCAGGCAAAGGCGCAGCCCTTCCGACTCCGGCAGCAGCGGCGTATCGATTGTGGCCTGATAGGCGGCAACCGCCACCTCGGGTTCACGCACCAAAACCGATTTCATGTCGGCCCCGGAACAATGAGCGCACACAAGCTGAGCAGGAGCCGCATCGACCTTCACGCGATAGGCCGAAGCAACGGGATGGTCACCGTCTTCGGCACCCCGCAAGGCCTGAGCATAAGGCGTCTCGCCGGACAGCAGCTCGTACACAACGCTCGCGGCAGCGTACACATCCACGGCAGGAGACGTACGAAGACGCTCCACGTGCGCGATATCGTCCGAGAGCATCTCAGGCGGGGCGTAGGCGGGCGTGGCGCGACGTGCCGTGGAGAAGCGTTCGGTAAAGGTGGGGTCTGGCGGCTGCACCATGGACGAAGAGCCAAAGTCGATCAGGCACAGATCGAACTCGCCCTCGTCCGCTTGCTGCTCGAGCGAAAGATGGACCGTGCGCACCATGATGTTTGATGGCGAGATATCTCGGTGGACAAAGCCATCGCCCGCGAGGTCCATGCGCGTCAACAGCTCAAAAAGCCCGCGGCCGATCTGCGCCGCCGTAAGCGGCGACAGGCGGCCTTCGTCATCGACCGCAAGCGCATGGCGTGCCTGCGCGAGCGTCATGCCCTCGACCCACTCCATAATGATGGCGGGCGCACCGTCCACAGAGCCATAGCCGTAGAGACGAGGGAAACCCTTGAAGCCCGAAAGCGCGCGATGGCACTCGTACTCCTTGCGAAACGCGATGCGCAGCAGCTCGTCACGACGGTCGCAGGCGGCAGCGTCTTCGTCGGCGGCTCGCTCGGGCATGACGAGGGTCTTGCACGCATAGCATTCGCCCAGCGCATTGGTCACGTAGGTTACGCGGCCCAAACCGCCGCGGCGTGTGCGCGCCTCGTCTGCAAACAAGGTTGTGAAACGACGGCGGCACGCATCGCGCTCCCCATCGGAAAGCGGTGCGGCGGATTCAAAATCTTCAACGTGGATAACACGCAGCGGACGAGCGGGTTCGACACGCGTGTCCGCCGCCTTGAGAATCTCCTCCGTCATAGCACGATTCCCGCACGCTTGGGGCCGTACTCGGCAAGGTATTTGTTCTGGCCGCTTTCGTTCATGGTCTCAGTCAGCGGCTGCATGAACTCGTTCACATGCTGAGAGGGATCGGCGAACTCGAGGTTTTTGGACCAGGCATCGTCGAGGCAACCTAGGTAGTCCCTCAGGCATCGATACGAACCGATGAGGCGCGATCGTTGATCTGCGAGCTGCGTGCCCGCAGGCGTGGCATGGCCGTTAAGAGTCTTGCTAAATTCGACCCAAATCGTTTCGTTAGCTTTCTCCACCCTGGCAGCAGCCGCTTGGCGAGTAGCCGAATCTGTGCTCAGAGCGCAACGGTTGAACTCCTCGGTCAAGCTGTTGACTTCGGCGGCAAGCTCATCCACCCTCGTCAGGCGGCCGAGCATCCACTGGCGGAATTCCTTGTCCGCCTCGCTCAGTTCCGTACCAGGCTTATCGTCCTTGCCATCATCCTTGCCGGTGTCGTCCTTGCCGGTGTCGTCCTTCCCGGTGTCGCCCTTGCCGTCATCGGGCTTGGAGGAAGTATCGGGCACAGAGGGATCCGGATCGGTCTTGCCGGTATCGGAGCCAGGGGTCTGCCCGGCATTGGCCTCATCCTTCTTGGTCTCGACATCCGCAACCGTTCCGTTCATGAAGCCAGACAGGGAAATTCCCGTCATGCTCCCCACAGAACCAGCGCTGGTTCCAGAATCCGCCTTCGCGGACGACCCGCCCTCGGCGTCCTCGCCAAACATCATCTGACGGAAGAGACTCGTCCACATACCCGATGCAGAAGAGCCCGCTGTACGGCCCGCAGCATCAAGCAGCACAAACGACTTGCCCTCGGGATCTTTCATCAACGAAGGAAGCGAGACCGTATAGGCCGCCGCCCCCACAAAAAGCAACGTAAAGGAAAACGTGACTAAACCCATCATTGCCGACGGCAACAGCGAGCGCAAACGCCGACGTGTCGCCGGCTTGGTTAAGTTAGGCAAAGCCTTCATTGATACCCCCCCCCGCCGCAAATGGACGGGAATATGACACACTGTTCGTAATCATAACAGCACGCCTTCGGAACTCGTACCGAAGGCGTGCCATAAGTTCCACTATTCGGTTATCGGACAGTTTTGGGCCGCGAGTTCACGACCGAACCCAAAGCTACAGCGTGCGACGGGCCTCGATAGCGCGACCGAGCGTAAGCTCATCGGCATATTCTAGGTCGCCGCCCACGGGAAGGCCACTCGCCAAACGGCTCACCTCGATGCCGAGCGGCTTGATGGTGCGCGCCAAATAGCTCGCCGTGGTCTCACCCTCGATATTGGGATTGGTGGCGATAATGACCTCGCGAATGTCCTCGGCACCCAGGCGTGCCAGCAGCTCGCGAACGTGCAACTGCTCGGGGCCGATCTTGTCCATAGGGCTGATCACGCCGCCGAGCACATGGTAGAGACCGTGATAGGACCCGGTGCGCTCGATCGCCGTGACGTCGCGGGGCTCGCCCACCACGCAGATGCGCGTGGTGTCTCGCGTGGAATCCTCGCAGATGGCGCACTCGTCATCCGTGGCGTAGTTAAAGCAACGGCTACAAAAATGCACCTGCTCCTTGACGGAAAGGATGGCGTCAGCCAGGCGGCGCGCCTCCTCAACGTCCGATTCCAGCAGGTAATACGCGATGCGCTGGGCCGACTTGGGACCAATGCCCGGAAGTCTGCCCAGCTCATCGAGAAGAATCTGTAGGCTATGGTCTGCCGTCATGATTTAGAACGGCATACCCGGGATGTTGAGGCCGCCGGTGATGGCGCCCATCTGCTTGTTGGCAAGCTCGCCCACGCTGCGGACGGCCTCGTTGACAGCGGCCATGATCATATCCTGCAGCATCTCGACGTCCTCGGGGTCGCACGCATCCGGATCGATCTTGATGGACTCGATCTTCATATCGCCCGTCATGGTGACCTTCACCATGCCGCCGCCCGCGCTGGTGTCAACGGTCTGGGTCTTGAGGTTGTCCTCGGCCGCGGCGAGCTGCTCCTGCATCTTGCGCGCCTGCTTCATCATCTGCTGCATGTTCATACCGGCCATGATGGCTCCTTATCTTCGGCGTTTTAACCAGAAGAATCGTACCATGCACGCGCGGCGGCAACCACAAATACCTTTGCCCGTACACCATTACGACGTGCGGCGCGGTGTCGCCGTGACATCCGCGCCACATTACCGGTGCTATTTAGTATGAATTGCGTGTCCGCCAAAGCCGTTGCGCATCGCCGCAACCGCCTTGTTGGCAAACGAGTCCTCGATATGCGAGGCGTTGCGCGTCATGAGCGAAAGCGCGATCGCGGGCACCGGAACCTCCAGGTCGAGGGCCGTCTCGACCGTCCACTTGGCCTCGCCGCTTGCGTCCACCACGCCGCGGATATCCTCCAAGCCGGGATGCTCGCCAAGCTGCTCTTCCATAAGCTCCATGAGCCAGCTGCGAACGACCGAGCCGCAATTCCAGTTATGGGCTACGGCCTTAAGGTCGTAATCGAAGTCACTCGCCTCCATGAGCGCGAAACCCTCGCCAATAGCCTGCATCATGCCGTACTCGATACCGTTATGGACCATCTTCATGAAGTGGCCGCTGCCCGCACGGCCGGTGTACAGCAGGCCGCCCTCGCACGACATGTCGTTGAGCATAGGCTCCACGTACTCATATGCGCTGCGGTCGCCGCCGATCATAAGGCAGGCACCGTTGCGAGCGCCGGACTTGCCGCCCGACGTGCCCGAATCCATAAAGCGAATGCCATGCGCCGCAGCTTGCTCGGCATGCGCCACGGAATCGTGATAGTTGGAGTTACCGCCGTCGATCACGATATCGCCCTCATCGAGCATCTCGAACAGCTCGGCGAGCACCGCGTCGGTAATGGGACCCGAAGGGACCATGGCCCACACAACGCGGGGAGCAGAAAGGGCAGGAACCAGGCCTGCCATGAAATCGACCGTCTCGATGTCCTCGGCCTCGACTGCAGCGCGGGCAGCCTCGCTCATGTCGAAGCCCACCACGCGATGCCCGTTATCTTTCAGGTTCATCGCAATGTTTGCGCCCATCTTGCCCAGACCGACGATTCCGATCTCCATGCTGCCCGTCCCTTTTCCATCAAAAACCACACTGTCAAACATAAGCCGGCGTGTCGTGGAGAGAAATACGCACGCCGGCTCCCCCGTTATCACACCTCGCCCCGCCGCACGCAAGGGCGAAACGGCGTCTTTTTTGCCTGCTGAATTGGTCAAACGTCTTACCACGATCATTTTTTGAGCGGTCTTCGCAAAGTCTCGACATTTTATCGCGCCGAATTCGAAAAAATTTTTGTCTAATGGCGATAAAACGTTGCTAAAGACAGAGGTATTCGTCACTATATATAATGATGAAAGGCCGAAAAAAATATTTTCGGCATAGATGTCGTTTGTTAACAGAAAGTCATGTTTGGCAACGCGGTTTATGAGAGAGAGCCGCAAGAAGGGAGCAATCGTGACCAGAGCAATTGACAAACTCGAGCCGTTCCAGAGGGCCATTTCCAAGGCGCACCTTGCCTCCGCAGGCGTGGCCGTCGATTCCCTCGAGAACCCCGACAAGCCGCTGATTGTTATCGCCAACAGCTGGAACGAGATCTGCCCGGGCCACGAGCCCCTGCGCCAGCTCGCACAGGAGGTCAAGAAGGGCATCCTCGAGGCCGGCGGTGAGCCCATCGAGTTCAACACCATCGCCATCTGCGACGGCCTGGCACAGGGTCACGCAGGCATGCACTACAGCCTTCCCCATCGCGAGATCGTCGCCGACTCCTGCGAGGCCCAGATCATGGGTCAGAACTGCTTCGACGGCGTTGTCTACATGGGCAGCTGCGACAAGATCATCCCTGGCCTGCTCATGGCTGCTGCTCGCATCAACCTGCCTGCAGCACTCGTGACCGCTGGCCCCTGCTATGACGAGGTCAAGCCCTCCTACTCCAAGAACCTGCGTGCTAAGTTCCTCCGCGGTGAGGCCACCGAGCGCGAGGTCATCGAGGGTACGCTCAAGTACTACACCGGCCCTGGCATCTGCCCGTTCCTGGGCACCGCCAACACCATGGGCTGCCTAGGCGAGGCCCTGGGTATGGAGGTCCCCGGCGGCGCACTGCAGCCCGCTCCCTCCGCTCAGCGTCGCTTCATCGCCCGTCGCACCGGCGCCGCTGTCGTGGAGCTCGTCCGTCGCGGCATCAAGCCGAGCGATATCATGACGCAGGCTGCCATCGACAACGCCGTGGCTGTCCTTGCCTCCATCGGCGGTTCCCTCAACGCTCTGCTGCACCTTCCCGCCATCGCCGCTGAGCTTGGCCTGAAGTGCACCTGGGCTCAGGTTGCCGAGGCTACCTCCAAGCTTCCCGTTGTCTGCAACGTTGTCCCCAACGGCGACATCTCCTGCGTGAACCTCTACAAGGCTGGTGGCATCCAGGGCGTCCTCAAGACCATCGAGGGCTCCATCGATACCTCCGTCATGACCGTCAACGGCCACACCATGGGCGAGAACCTCGCTCAGGTGGACGTCGAGAAGGACATTGACCGCTCCGTCATCCGCACCCAGGACGATCCCGCTTCTGTGGCCAACGGCATCCAGGTGCTCTACGGCAACCTGGCTCCCGAGGGCACGCTCGTCAAGACCTCTGCTGTCCCCGCCGACCAGCACACCTTCGATGGCCCTGCCATGTGCTTCAACAGCGAGGAAGAGTGCTTCGAGGCTTACAGCAAGCACGAGATTCCTGCCGGCACCGCCGTCATCATCCGCTATGAGGGTCCCGTGGGCGGCCCTGGCATGAAGGAGCTGCACCGCGTTACCGAGATCATGAAGGGCATCCCGGGTTCTGCCGTCATCACCGACGGTCGTTTCTCCGGCGCTTCGGGCGGTCTCTCCGTCGGCTACCTGTGCCCCGAGGCCGCTGAGGGCGGCAACATCGCCCTTATCCAGAATGGCGACATGGTCCACATCAACCTTGCCGACAACTCCATCAACTTCGACATCACCGACGAAGAGCTGGAGCAGCGTCGCGCCAACTGGACGCCCGTCGTGCACCCCGTGCCCGGCAAGCTCCTCAAGCGCTATCAGAAGATGGTCGGCCCCGCCAAGGACGGTGCCCTGCTGAGCTGCTAATTGCCAGCGATAACAACGCTTCCCCCTAGTAAAGCCCGGAAGGCCAAGGTCCTCCGGGCTTTCTTCATGTCCCGCTACATTCCGAGCATGCGCCACAGAACATGAAAGGAAGCCTTTGTCCCAGCCTATGAGCCAAACCAATGCCTTCTCACACAAAATGAGGCCTCGCACCAACCGGTACGAGGCCTCATTGCGAGACTCATATATTAGAGCGCGCAGGCGAACTACTCGCCGCAGCCACCCTTGACGAACTCGACGAGAGCGGCCACAGCCTCGTTCTCGTCCTCACCGTCGGCAGCGATGGTGATCTCGGTACCGCAGGTCAGGCCCTGGGTCATGAGGTTCAGGACGGACTTGGCGTTCACGCCGTCGCCCTCGGCGTCGGACTTCTTGACGGTGACGTTGGACTTAAAGCCAGCGGCCATCTTGGAGAACTGGGAAGCCGGACGAGCGTGGATGCCGGTGGCGTTCACAACGGTAACGTTCTCAGAATACATTAGTGCCTCCTATTTGATTGAGCAGAGGTCGGCGTCGACACGGCGCAGGCTCTACCTAATGACAAGGTTGTATATTACACCATCTCGCGCACAGCCTCGTGCAGACGCTGACGATCTGCCGGATCTGTGCTGTTGTAGTGACGGGAGTTCACAATGTACTCCTCGATGGTGTTGAGGTTCTCCTCGGTGGGCTCGATGCCAATCTCGCCAAGGGTCAGCGGCAGGTCCATCTTGCGCATGAAATCGCGCAGCTCGGCCTCCTTCTCCTGCAGGCCGTTGAAGTACAGCTGGCAGAACAGGCCGATAGCCACGATCTCGCCGTGAATGGCGTCGGCGGCCTCGTGGGTGAAGTGGGTGCGCACGCCGTCATAGATGACGTGAGCGAGCTCGGACTGACGGAAGCTCTTGGTGGTGTTGGCGATAACGCCGGTGGTGATCACGTTGAGGAAAGCAACGTCGCCAAGGGTCTTGGTGCACTTACCCTCACGGTTGTCGGCAATAGCCTGCTGACCATAGGTGTGGAGCACATCGTAGACGTAGGCAGCCATGTTGTAGGCCGTGTAGACGTCGATGGGGTTCTCCTCGATATGCATCTCGGGACGACCGTTGAGCATCTCGATCTTCTTGGCCATAGCGTCCATGATGCCGGCGGCGTTGTAACGGATCGGGCATGCGGCGATAACGTCGAGATCCATGTAGACGGCGTCGATCTCGTGGTCAAAGCGCCAGGAGGTCTTCTTACCGCCCTCAGGCGTGTACATAACGCTCATGCAGGTGAAAGGAGCGCAGGTAGAAGCAGAGGTCGGGATGTTGACGGTACCCAGATGAGCGGTCTCGCCGGTAGCCTTGGCAAGGTCCATGATCTTGCCGCCACCGACGCCGACGATCTCCTCGGCGCCAAAGGCGTGAGCCTTCTCGGTCAGCTCGTCAGCAGCCTCGTTAGAGCACCAACCGGTCCAGATCTCGAGCTGGTAGTCGACGCCAGCCTCCTTCAGAGCGGGCTCAAGCTGATCCTTGACGGCATCCCAGGAACGGGGGCCGGCAACGATGAGGACCTTCTTGCCAAAGCGAGCGATCTCTTCGCCCAGCTGCGGAAGCAGACCCTGCTCGCAACGAACACGACCGGCACCAAACTTGATTGCGGTATCCAACTTAGGTTGATTGCTGCTCATTGAAATCCCCTTTTCCGTGTAGCAACCATATCTTCAGCGCCCAAAAGGCGCCTCGAACACGCGTAAATAGAACTGAGCGCGCAGCCTAGCCGCGGACCTTCTTGACCACAGCAGCGGCCTCGGCGGTCATTTCCTCAACCTTGGAGAAGTCACCGTCGGCGAAGAGTGCGGGCTTGACCATCCAGGTACCGCCAGCAGCGATGATGGACTTGGAGCCAAGGAACTCGGGCAGGTTCTCGAGGTTTACGCCACCGGTAGGCATGAAGCGGTGACCGACGAAGACGGCAGAAAGCGTCTCGGTAGCCTTGAGGCCGCCGTAGAGGTTTGCCGGGAAGAACTTGGTGATGTCAAAGCCGCGGTTGATGAGGTGCGTAAGCTCGGCAGGAGTGACAGCGCCCGGAATCAGATTGACCTTGTTCTCAAGACAGTAGTCGATGATGGCGTCGTCATAGCCCGGGGAAACGATGAACTTAGCGCCAGCCTCAACAGCGCGCTTGCACTGCTCGAGGTTCACCACGGTGCCGGCACCGACGAGGATATCGGGGCACTTCTCTGCCATCTCGCGGATGCAGTCGGCAGCAGCGGCGGTACGGAAGGTCACCTCGGCAGCAGGAAGGCCACCCTTGACCAGAGCGTTGGCCATAGGAACAGCGTCCTCGACCTTCTCCAGCACGACGACGGGCACAACAGCCGTCTTCTCAAGCTGCTCGTAAAAACCGTTCTCTTTCATGTACTCGGTCGACATATCGATTTCCTCTCTCTTCATGTCGAACTTGTAGATAAGACAAATACCGCAGGCCTTAAGCCCAGGCATTAGGGGATGCAGGTACACCACACTTCCTGGTTATGGAAGATGGAGAAGTCATTGAAGCCCAGGCGCTCCGCCGCAGGCTCGGCACCGTCGCACACATCCTCGAGCATCTGATAGAGACGCTCGCCCAACTCGGCGATGGTCGAGGTTCCCTCGACAGCGCCCGATGCATCGAAGTCGATGTTGTCGCTCATGCGAGCATAGGTCTCGCAGTTGCCCGTAACTTTGATGACAGGGATGAGCGGGTTGCCGATCGGCGTTCCGCGGCCCGTAGAGAAGATGAGCACCTGAGCGCCGCCGCAGGTCATGCCCGAAACGGACTCGATGTCGTAGCCCGGGGTATCCATGATGGTCAGACCGCTCTCAGTCGGATGCACGCCATAAGGAACCACCTGAGTGATAGGCGTGGTGCCACCCTTGCTAATGCCGCCCAGAGCCTTCTCTTCCAGCGTGGAGAGGCCGCCCTTCATATTGCCAGGCGAAGGATTGGCACCGCGCACGTCCACACCGGCCTCGGCAAAGCTTTGCTCGAGCCCATGGACGATCTTATAGATATCATCCGCAACCTCAGGCGTAGCAGCGCGGGAAGCCAAGATGTCCTCAGTACCGATGAGCTCAGTAGTCTCGCCGAGCATCACCGTGCCGCCCGCAGCAACAACTTTGTCGCTCACGACACCGATAACGGGATTGGCGGCAAGGCCACTTGTTGCATCGGAACCGCCGCAGTTGGTACCCAGCAGCAAGTCGCCAAGCTCCATGGGCTCGCGCTCGACCTTCGAGGCATCCTCCACGAGCTTTCGTGCGATCTCGACGCCGCGCTCAAGGGCGCGTACGGAGCCGCCGCAGTCCTGGATCGTGATGACCTCGAGCGGCTTGTCGCTCACCTGTCGAATCTCATCCGCCAGCTCGTAAGGCTTGGTAGTTTCGCAACCAAGGCCCACGATCAGCGTGCCATAGACATTGGGGTTGAGTGTCAGGTTGAACAGGCAGCGACGCATGATCTCGCGACCGGAACCAACCTGGCCGCATCCCTTGGAGTTCTCGAGCGCTACGGCACCGGGAACCTGGGCCGCGATCTTGCGCACCATCATGTTGGCGCATCCCACGGTCGAAAGAATCAATACGTGGTTACGGATGCCAAAACGGCCATCGGGTCTGCGATAACCCTTCATCGTTCCACCCCCGTCTTGATACTCTCGATATTGTGGATGTGCACGTAATCGCCGCGCTTGATCGGGACCGTTGCCTCGCCGATCACTTGACCATACTTATGCACGATGTCATGTGCGGCCATATCGCGCAGCGCGATCTTATGAAAACGAGGGATGTCGTGCGCAGAGACAAGCTCCTCCACGGCCTCTCCCTGCTTGGTCTCGACGGCAACCGTATCGCCCGCGCAAACCGCTTCGATCACGGTTGCGACGTCGTCAGCTTCTGCCATGAGCAGCGCACGCTTTGCCATCTTGGACCTCCTTAGAATTTCTTCCCGAGCTTTGCCAAAGGATCTTCGAAATCGACGAACTTGACCTCGCCGTTAAGGGCAGGAACCGTCTCCTTCATCCATTCAAAGGTCTCGCGAATATCCTTGCGAGCAACCCATAGGCCAGAGACCTCGAGGGCGTAATACGCCTTGTTGTCGTTTGCAGCAAGCTGCTGGCGAATCTCGGGCGTGATGTTCTCAAGCTGATCGGCAGTCTTGTAACCCACGATATTGAGCATCAAGTCGTTGCTATTGGCAGCCTTGAGGCCCACACTCACCAGCTGATTCCACGGAAGCGTGATGATATCTTCGGGCTTGGAGTAATCGGTCACGCCGTTCTCGTCAAAGACAAACAGCGGCTTGCGATTGAGCATCTTACGGAACGTAAAAACAAACGCAGCGGCGATAACGACATCGATCAATACGCCGAAGATCTTCAAAATCAAAAGATCAGTCTGGGTAAAGACCAGGGCAGTCACAGCCACGGCAATCAACACATATGAGACCATGATCATGATGGTCTTTCTGATGCTGGTATAAATCTCGCGCTTTTCCATGTCCAAAACCTCGCTTACTGCCGCACCGAATGGGCTTTCTCCAGGTATCCGATAACGTCATCAAGCGTATCAAACGACACATCCGCAATCGCGCGAACATCATCAACGCTCTTAAGGTCGATAAGAATCGGGAAACCGGAATCGACCGAGCCGGCAAAGGTCAAATCGTCGTAAACAAAACCGGACACGAAACCGCCAGCATTTGCAGCAGTAATACCCGCCAGCCCGTCTTCCAGCACCAACGTATGTGCAGGATCGACATCAAGCAGGCCAGCTGCCTTGAGAAAAATCTCCGAGTCGGGCTTGCCTCGTTCCACCTGGGAGCCATCGACGATATTCGTAAACTCGTGAAGCAAATATTCGCTTTCGAGATACGAATCAATGGTCTGCCGGGTGGAAGAACTCGCCAGCGCAAACGGAATGTTGCGCTCATGCAAGTAACTCAGAAGAGCAAGGAGACCGGGGCGCTTGCCAACGCGGCCTCCTTGCGCCTTGCGAATGGAAGCCTTCTGCTCACGGAGGTACACACGCCAGGCTCGAACATCTTTGTCCTCGCCGTACATGCGCTGCATCTCCGTGACACAGTCCTCTTCCACACGTCCCGTCAAATTAAGGTGCATCAGCTCATTCATCTGAAACCCGAAATGCTTGGCGGCGCGGATAAAACCCTGCATGGTAATGCGCTCGCTATCAAAAACGAGTCCGTCCATGTCGAATATAATCGCATGGATCGAGCGCATTTTCCCTCCAAATTTCGATTTCGATGGGGCTAATTACGAAATAATTTCGATTAAATTCGAAATTAAAATCCGCATCCCCCAGCCGGGGCCAGGAGATGCGGATGTCAGTGCACCTTACGCAAGCTTGGTCTTGGCGTTAACCGGAGCCTCGCCGTTGACGAAGCGCTCAACGTCACCCACGCACTTCTCGCCCATGCCGCGCAGGCCTTCCTCCGTGTAAGCGGAGATGTGCGGGCAAACGAGAACCTGAGGATGGTTGAAGTACGGATCGTCGGGCAGCGGCGGCTCGTCGTGCATAACGTCGATAGCCAGAGCCTTGACCGTACCGTCCTCGAGAGCAGCGAGCATAGCAGGCTGGTCGATGAGATCGGCACGTGCGTTGTTGACGACGTAGCAGCCCTTCTTCATCTTGGAGAACGCATCGGCGTTCAGGATATGGAAGGACGTGGGGTTAAGGTCGGCATTGAGCGTCAGGACGTCGCAGTTGGCAACAACCGTGTCGACATCGGTGTACTCAAAGGGAACGCCGAGCTTAGCAGCCCAGTCGTCGTGGTGGACGGGATCGCAAGCAAGAACCTTCATGTCGTAGCCGCGGGCGAGGATCTCGACAACGCGAGAACCGATGTTGCCGCAGCCGATGATGCCCAGGGTCTTGCCCGACAGGCCGTTACCGACGAAGCTAGCACGCTCAGCCCAACGGCCCTCGTTGGCGGCGACATGGGAATCGCTCACGCGACGCATGGCATCGAGCAGGATAGCGACGGCGCCCTCGGCAACCGGATCGCGCTCAACGAGCGGGGAAACGGTCGTGACGAGGCAACCGGCCTCTTCGGCAGCGGGGATATCGATGTTGTTGTAACCGATACCGTGGCGGGAAAGCAGGACAAGATCGCGCTTGTTCTCGAAGAACTCCTTGTCGAAGAACGGGGTCACCGAAGAGATGACGACGTTGAAGCCCTCGAGAGCCTTAGCGAGCTCAGCACCGCAGCACGTGCCGGCAACGCGGACGCGCTCGACCTCGCCGATCTTGCGGAGACGATCCATCTGATCGGGGAAGCGGGTGCCAAAGGAAGAAGAGTTAACGATTGCGATACGGTAATCCATGGTATTGAACTAGCCCATCTTTGCGAGTGCAGCGGACAGAGAAACATTCTCAGAAGAAGGAATCTTCTGGAAGTAGACCTTGACGCCAGCAGCGTCGAGAGCCTTGCAGAGCTCGGCATCGTCCTTGGAAAGACCAACAGACTCGATGACCTTCGTGGTGCCGGGCTTGATGGCGATGCCACCGACGTTCAGCTCCTTGATAGGCACGCCGCCGTCAACAGCCTTCTTGACATAAGCGATGCTCTTGAAGATCAGAGCAACGTTGTCGTCGCCGAACTGGTTCTTGTTCCACTCGTCAACGATGGAGTCGGAGGAGAAGACCTTGATGGAGAGGCCGCCCGTGGACTGGGTGGACTCGTAGATCTCCTTCATGAACTCATCAGCGGCGGTGGCGTCGTCGATGACGTAGGCGGCGTTGGTGCCATGGCCCTTAGTCCAGACCTGCATGACCTGGCCGTGAACCAGACGGTCATCAACGCGAGCAAGGGTGATTTCTGCCATGTTTTGTACTCCTTAGGCTTGTGCGTGCTTCTTCTCAGCATGATTGATCAGCCACATACCGTTCTGGCCCTCGGCGAAGGCGCTCTCAGCAAGCTCAGAGTCCTCCTGGAAGGTCAGGCCGGAAATGGCAGCGATCAGCATCGGCATGTTGACACCGACGAGTACGTCACAGTCGACCTCCTTGAGGCACGTCATGAGAGCGACGTTGCTGGGGGAACCACCCATGAGGTCAACCATGACCACGGTGTGGAAGCCGTCAGCCTCGTTCTTCTTGACGATCTCAAGTGCCTGAGCGTGGAGCTCGTCGACGGACTGACCAGGGATCAGACCAAGAGCCTCAACGTTCTCCTGCTCGCCCATGATCATCTCTGCGGACTTCTTCAGCTCGATGCCAAAGAGGCCGTGCGTAATGATAAGAACCTTGTTCAGCATTCCGAGTAACTCCTTAGAGAAGGCCGATGGCACCGAGGACAATCAGGATGGCGGTGAAGCCAAGCATGGCCTTGGTAACCTTCATGCCCTGCTTCTGGAAGAAGAAGAACAGGCCCAGAACTGCGCACAGCGGGAGGATACCGGGCAGGATGCCGTCGAGGATGCTCTGGAGGTTGAACGCCTTACCAGACATCTCCCAAGCGAGCGGGGTGGACAGAGTAACGTACTTCGCAGCCATGATACCCATCATGAACAGACCCAAAACACCAAGGGCGTTGATGATCGACTTGATCTTGCCGCCCTTCATGATCTCGAGCGCTGCGCGACGGCCCATGGTGTAGCCCATCTTGGTGAACAGGAAACCGTAGATGAAGGTTGCGGTAGCAAAGCATACGAACGGCAGAACGGCGCCGAGCCAGCTGCCCTCCTGAGCCATACCCAGGAAGAGAGCGATGAAGATGTACTGGACGGTACCGGAGTCGATGGAGTCGCCAATACCAGCGAGCGGGCCCATCAGACCGATCTTGGTGTTCTGGATCATGGAAGCATCGATAGCGCCATCCACGTCGCCCTCGTTCAGAGCCTTAGCGCGCTCCTCCTCGAGAGAGACGGTGATACCGGAGATGATGCCGCCGCCCCAGACAGCCTGGGTGTTGAAGAACTGAAGGTGACGCTGATAAGCCTCGCCGAGCATGATGGGGTTCTTGTAGAGCTTCTTCAGAACCGGCATCAGGCCGAAGGTGAGGGAAGGAGCAACCATGCGGTCGAAGGAGTGCGGGACCTCGTTGCACCACCACCAGCGGAACCAAACCTTCATCAGGTCCTTAGTGGTGATCTCCTCGGGCTTGTTCTCCTCGCCCAGCATCAGACGGGGATCGGCGACGATCTGGCCGTCCTCGTTGAGGTAATCGTGATAATCCTGAGAAAGCGGGGCCTCAGCCACAGCTTCGTTCAAAATCTCTTCGCTCATGCGTATTCCCATCCTTTCTTTAATCTAGAAGGGTCGTTACTCAGCGGACTTCTCGGTGAGCTGCTCGTAGACGACAGCGATGATGACACCGATGATGGCCCAGAAGATCATCGGGACGCTGAAGCTACCCTCAACAGCGCTGAGCTGCGTGTTGAGCATGTTGGCGAACACCTGCATGAAGTAGGCCAGGAAGAAGAACGGCAGCAGCTTGCGGTTGCCGATGACGTGCATGGTGATGGCGATACCAAGAGCAGCAAGGCCGCCACCGACGGTGCTGAGCACGTGGAGCACAGGGCCGTTGGAAACGGTGTCCATGAAGGCGGAAACCACGGGAGCGCCAAGGTACAGAGCGACGAACATCAGGGGCACGAACAGCACGAAGGAGAAGATGGTGGGCATAACGCCGATCCAGATGGCAAGACCACGGGAGTCAGCCTTAACGGCGCAGGCATCCATCTTGGTGACCGCGAAGGTGTTCATGAAGAAGCGGAGCTGATACAGGTAGCTGCCCAGCAGGCCGACAGGCACGGCGATGGCGACGGCGGCCTCAGGCTTGAGGTTGCCGACGATAACCGTGGAAACTGCCATCGCGGAAGCGATGCAGGGCTCGGACGGCATAGCGCCACCGGGGGCGACGACGCCCATGTAGATAAGCTGGATGGTTGCAACCGTGGTCATTGCGAGGGGCATGTTGCCCAGAACAAGACCAACCACGAAACCCGCCATCAGCGGCGAGAAGCGCATGGTAAGGGTTGCGTAGCCGAGGGCACGCGACTCGACTGCTGCGACGAAAAGTGCAATCAGCAGTGCTTGAACGACACTCATTGGCTCTTCCTTTCTCTCCTCTTTCTAGGATCGGGCTCTCTTTAACCCGCTCCCTCTTCCACGAAGCTCGACACTGCGCCAACAGCCAAACTCCGTGCCTTTCGAAAAAAATTTTATGAGCAAACACGATTCATTCATATATTTAATTTTGATTTTCCGGTAAACGGTATGTAACACATCGTTCACAGAAAATCTCTTGAAGGTGAACGGTTATCGATATATATTTTTGATTTTGCGTGATACAGGGTGTTTGAAAAAACATTTTTTGTTTTGCTTTCGGAATTCCTTCCGTTACCCGCTCGAGACACCTTTCGTTAGTTTTTTATCGATGGGTTAAGCCCTGTAGCCAAAACTGCTATATCCAACCCCCTATATCCGCTATTACCTGCAAATTCTATTGGTAATTACTGCAACAAATCCTCACATGTATACAAAAGTGAGCGCCGTTCAATTACCTGGGATGCTATTCATCGAAAAATATTTGTCGATGAGGTACTTTCTTTTGGTTTCGGTCTACACTGCAGTGTGAGAAATGAGTTTTTTCTGACCAGGAGCACCGATGGCCGACGCCGTTCTTTTGAAAATCAAGTCCCTCATGCCCAACCTTTCCGCTAAAGAGCAACAGATTGGGCGTTTTATCCTCGACGACCCGCGAGCAGCGTCGCGCATGACCATCTCGGAAATGTCCAGCACGCTCGATATCGCTGATTCGACCGTCTTCAAGTTCACACGGAGCCTGGGCTACAACGGATTCCGCGACTTCCGCAACAACTTGCTCTCGGAGGAATTCGACCCCGAGATCTCGATTCATGAGAACGTACGTCCCGACGACGGTGCGCTCGATATCGCAAAGAAGGTATTCCATTCCTCGGCAACCTCGCTTTCCGACACGCTTGCGATGATTCACGAGGAAGACCTGGAGAAAGCACTTGAGTTTTTAACGAGTGCACGCATCGTCTCGTTCTACGGATGCGGCGAATCGGCGGTCGTAGCGCTCGACGCTTACCAAAAGTTCCTGCGCTCCCCCATCAACTGCCATTTCATCATGGATTCGCACATGCAGCTCATGCATGCCTCCCTTACGCAGCCGGAAGATTGCGCCTTCGTGGTCACCCACACGGGCGTCACCAAGGAGATGCTCACCGTCGCACGAATGGTCAAAAGCGTGGGCGGCAAAGTCATCGTAATCACGAGCTATCCCAACGCCAAGATTTCCGAGTTCGCCGACGTGACGTTTGTCTCCACGTCCGAAGAGACGGGTTATCGTTCCGAGTCGCTCTCTAGCCGCTATCCGCAGCTCGCTATCATCGACTCGCTCTACACCACGCTGATGTTCCGCAACCCCAACGCCTCCGAATCCCTGAGCCGAATTCGCACGATCATCAGCACCACCAAGGAAGACCACTAATATATAAGGTTCGACAACTACCCAAACCGTTAACGCGCGCCCGGCCATGCTCGATGCACAACCGGGCGCACGGTTATGTATATAGGGCGGCAGGAAGCGATCGAATTATTCGTCGGTCGACTTAAACACGACGCCATCGCCAAAGACGCTGTTGAGCAGGTCTTTTCCTTCTTCCAACGTCTGCGGGCGCTCATCTTTCACCATGACATCGCCAAAGGGGCTGGCAGCGAACGGAGACGTTGGGGCCGCTGGCTTGGACGCCGAAGCAGGGCGCTGCGGGCTGGCGGCGGGCACAGCAGCGGCCGCGTCAACCGGCGCGGCGGATACAGACTCGAGAGCAGGGGCAACGAAGGCGGAGGCAACAGGGACAGGTTCGGACACGAGCTCGTCAAAAGGAGGCTCTTCGACGTCGGAGCCAGCGATCATGGCATCGTCATAAGGGACCTGATCGTCTTCCCAAGGCGCTCGCTCGCTCGGATCATTCGCCGGAGGTGCGGCGACCATGGGATTCTGCGGAGCCGCGGCGGGAGCGGGTACCGCTTGGGGCGCGGACGTTTCCGGAGTCGTGGGAACAGCACTTACAACAGGCGGCTGGAAAGCAGATTTCGGCGCTGTTGGGGCGGGAGCCGGGACGGAGCTCGCCTGCGCTTTGGGGGCAGAAGTTGGCTGCGGAGCCGGAGCTGCCGCCGGTCCAGGAACGGAAGGCGTCGCCGCGGGGGAAGCCGCCTTCGCAAGCTGTTGCGCCGGAGCACCCGGCATAACGTACTCAACGGTTCGAGAACCAAAGATCTCGCAAACCACCGGCACGATGGCCTCGTGGGAGTCTGCACGCTGCAGCATCTTCATGGCAAAGACGGAGCCTGCCGGAAGCTCGATGGCCAGACGCGACCCGTCATCGGACTGTGCACGGGCGTGAAGAAGCAGTGCCCCGCGCGAGGCCTTTTGCGCCGTTACGCGCTTCACCACCTCGTTCCACTTGCGCTGCAGATCGGATTGATCTGCCACGGCGGGAGTTTGGGGGGCGCCTGCGATGGCGCGCTCTGCCACTGCAGACTGCTGCGGCGCCGACTTTGGAGCAGAATGCCCAGCAGTAGGTGTGGGCGCGGCGGCAACCTTTGGCACCGGCTGTGCCACGGGCTGCGCAACTGAAGGCGTCGGTTGAGGCGCAGGCACGACGGAAACCGAGAAGGCAGATTTATCTTGAAGCGCAGGTGCGGCCTCCGGTGCCGCCTGCACGGGAGCAGGCTTGGGCGCTGGCGCCGGATTGCTCCAAGGCGCCGCCGCATTCGAGGCGGACTTGCCCGCCGATGCAGCAACCTGCGGCACCGCTTTCTGCCCAGGACTCGGCACAGACGCTTGCGCGGCAGGGGCACTCGGCGCGGCAGAAACCGCAAAAGAGCCCGATGACAGCTTTGCCTCGAGCATGTCCAGGCGCTCGGCCAAAGCCTCGAGCGTCAAATCGGTCTCGGGGCGCGAAAGACGCGTGAGGGCGATCTCGAGCACCAAGCGCGGATCGGAGGCGTTGCGCATCTCGATAGCGGCATCGTCCAGTACGGTGAGAATGCGCGCAAGACGGTCGGACGTCTCGAAACAAGACGCCTCCTCACCCAAGGCAGGGATATTCTCTGGGGGGCAATCAAAAAGTTCTGGAGCGGTACCCGCCACGCGTGCCGTATAGACATCGCGCATATGAGAGACAAGATCGCGCGTGACCTCCAGCAGGTCGTTCCCCTCTTCGACCTGCGCGCGGACCAGCCCAAAGAGCGCAGCGACGTCGCGCTTGGCGATACCGTTCGAAAACTGCGCGAGAATCGCGCCCGAAGCCTCACCCAAAAGGGAGCGAGCGTCGCCCACCCGCACGGCGCCATCGCCAAAAACAGAGAGTTGCTCCAGGGTAGAAAGGGCATCGCGCATGCCGCCACGGGCATGGCGGGCAACGATCTGCAGCGCCTCATCGTCGCACTCAAAGCCTTCCTGCTCGCATACGTAGCGCAGGCGGCCCTCGATATCCTCCATCGAGATGCGATGGAAATCAAAACGCTGGCAACGGGAAAGAATCGTCTCCAAGATCTTTTGCGGATCGGTGGTGCACAGAATGAACACCACGTGCGCAGGCGGCTCCTCGAGGGTCTTGAGGAGGGCATTAAACGCCGCCGGCGAGAGCATGTGGACCTCGTCGATGATATAGACCTTGTAGGCGCCGCGCACAGGGGCGAAGCTCACCGAATTGATGATCTCCTCGCGCACGTTGTCGACGCCGGTACGCGAAGCCGCGTCGAGCTCGTAGACATCGGGGTGCGTCCCCGCAGCGATGGCCTCACACTCCGGGCACGTTCCATCAGGCATGCAGCCCGATGCGCCCTGGGCGCGAGCCCCTTCTGCCTGCCGGCACAAAAGAGCCTTGGCGAGAATGCGCGCCATGGTAGTCTTGCCCGTGCCACGCGGGCCGCAGAACAGGTACGCGTGCGACAAGCGCCCCTCCGCCACCGCGTGCTCGAGCGTCGACACGATATGCCGCTGCCCCACAACGGAATCAAAGGTGAGAGGGCGATATTTTCTGTAGAGCGATTCCATGGGTGCTCCTCAACTCAAATGGTAACGGGGTCTATTCTACCGTGTCGCGCGACACCGCACTCATAACGGCCGTGCTAAACTAACGGCAATCATGACACCCGCACGTACCTCGTGTGAACCGAAACTCAAACGCATCAGGTGACTCCATGCCGTTGTTCTCGCAACATACCCCGCAGCAAAATGGCGCCGCAACCCTTCTGCGCCGCTATCGCCCACTCGAGACGCGCGCAACCGGCGGTTTTGGCAGCGTCGAGATCTGCCTTGACACGCGCCTGCAGCGGCGCGTCGCCATCAAACGCATCCCTCTCGTCGCAGAAGGCATGCCCGCACCGACGGGCTCCACCGCTGCAGCCCTTGCCGAGGCCCGCACCGCGAGCATGCTGCAGCACCCCAACATCGTTTCGGTCATCGATTTCACCTACGACGCCTCTTTCGCATACCTGGTCATGGAATACGTGGACGGGCTTTCGCTCGAAGAGTTTCTGGCGCAGGTCGACGGCCACTCACTCACCTACGACGAGGAAGCGCACATCGCGGACTCCTTATGCCAAGCGCTTGCCTACGCGCACGAAAACGGCGTGTTGCACCTGGATATCAAGCCGGCAAATGTGCTCATCGACCACAGCGGCCATGTCAAGCTCGCCGATTTTGGCATGGCGTGCCTTACGAGCGCTGCGGGCTGGGGCGGGGCGCGCGGCGGAACCATCGGATATATGTCGCCCGAGCAACTCGACGGCTCTGTTGTGGACGAACGCTCCGACCTGTTCTCCCTCGCCTGTGTGCTCTACGAGTCGCTCTGTGGAGGCAAGCCCTTTGTCGCAGCGACCCCCGCAGATTCGCTCAAGCGCATTGAAGCAGGCGTCGAGGCACCGAGCGAGCTTTTGCCCGACATCCCCGTATCTGCTGAGCATGCGCTTTTGCAGGCGCTCTCCCCCGCACCGGAATCCCGTCCCGCCCGCGCGGACGACTTCGCCGATGCGTTCCTATCGGAGATGGGCCACGCGCGCCAAGGTAAAAAGAGCCTCGCGCGCATGATTGCGCGCATGACTTCCGACGAGATCGATCCCGCAGAGCTTCCCGAAGACGACGAGCCCACCGCAACCAATCCGGCAAAAGGCCTTTTGGGAACCAGGTATCCTCAGGCGCGATTGCTGTTGGGCTCCATCGTGTCGGGCCTCTCTGTCGCCTGCTCGTCCTTTGCCATCTTGCACGCCATGGGCCTGACTCAGATCCCGGCAGTCATCTCGGCCATCGCCATCGGCGCCGCCGGCGGCGCCGCGCCTCAGATTGGCTCGGCTCTGCTCGCGACCGGGCTCTTCACCATGGTCGTCAATGCAACGCCCCTCATCTCCGCCCTGCCTGCCCTTGCGCTCATCGCCGCATTGGGAACATCGTGGTGGCTCGTATGGGGGCGCACCTCACGCCATGCATCAACGGCGCTCATCGTGACCTGTGCCCTGGCCGCATCGCCATCGCTGCCGATCGATGCCTGCCTTGCAGGAGCTTGCTTGGCCGCCTATCTCGCGACGCCCGCCGAGGCGGGAATCTCATGCGCACTCGGCATGGTCCTGGGAAAGCTCTCGCTTCTCGCCTGTGCCGCAGGCGGAGCCCTTGGAGCCGATATGCTCGTCCAAGGGCTCTTCGATTTGTCCTTTATCGCCCCGGCCCTTATCTGTGCCGCAGGCGCAGCGGGGCTCTCGTATCTACTTGATCGAGGATGGTCAAATTACGAAAAACAGGGCTCTCGCCTGCTCTTTTTACTCGCCGAGACCTGCCCGATCGTCCTTGGCGTCGGCATCCTCTGTCTTGCGCACCCTATGGAAATTGCCAGCTTGCGCCCTGAGAACATCGCAAATGCATTTGGAGCCGGAATTGTATCCTCTATAATCATTTGGATTGACATGTATCTATTTGGCTATGAACACGGCCCGTCGAAAGAGTGATCGTACGTGAAGTTTCTGAACACCTTCGAAGACCACGTGGCAGGCATCCTCGGTGCCGCCCGCGCACCATTTTCCTTCAAGAAGCTCGCCAAGCAGGCGGCTCACGAGATGGAAGATCAGACGCTTGTGGTCAATGGCGTCAACACCGCGCCGGCGCTCTATACGATCTTGATCGCCAACGACGACGATCCCTTGATGGCCCCGTACTACCCGCAGCTCTCGCGCGAAGTAAGCGAGTTCGTCAAAGCCCAGGCAGAAAAGAAGCGCTACACCTTTGTGGGAGAGCCCCTGGTGCGCTTCATGATCGATCCCTCCCTTAAGGGCGGAAAGTTCTCCGTCTTTGCCGAGAACGTCGACGCCCCCACGCTGGGACGCCTGTACGAAGAGGAACGCGCATATCAAAACGGCATGCCGGCACCGATGCCGCGCCAGCAGCAGGCTCCGCGCCCGAGCCAGCCCGCTCCCGCTCCGCAGCAAAATCCCGTTGCGCCGGCTCCCGCCCCGCGTCCCGTGGCACAGGTGCCCAGCCCGGTTGCCGTTGAGAACGACCCCTTTGCCCCCAATCCGCCCGATCCCGCGGCACCCATCCCCGTGCCGCAGACCGTAACGCGCGAGGCCATTGCCGGCATGGGCGGAGCAGCCGCAACCGGCGGAGCCATCGGTGCCGCGGCAAGCATCGCCGCCAACATGGCAAACGCACGCGCAAACCAGGCTCCTGCACAGCCTTTGGCGCAGCTTGTCGATGTTGTGACCCGCGAAACCCTCGAAGTCAACTCGGCGCACTGCGTCGTCGGCCGCGAGCGCTCCGCCGCCGACGTGATCCTTCGCGACCCCAATGTCTCGCGCCGCCACGCCGAGCTTACCTTCACGGGATCCGACTGGTCCATCGAAGATCTCAACTCCACCAATGGCACGTTTGTGAACAACCGCCGCATCACGCGCTGCCCGCTGCGCAACGGCGACCTGCTCACCTTTGGTCTTAGCAACTTCGAGTTCAGAAGCTAGGAGCAGCCCATGATCGATCTGATCTTGTTCACGGGGCGCATCGTCCTCGTCGTCTTGCTCTATATCTTCCTGTTCGCCGTCATGAAGACCGGCGTGGGCCTGGTACGCGGTCAGCGCCGCGACTCGGCAATCTGGACCATCGACGTCGACAAGGGCCCTCGTGGCATCCGTGGCATCCATGTAGACATGCTCGGCCCCGTGATCGTGGGTCGCTCGCCCTCGTCCGACATCTGCATCAACGAGCCCTTTGTCTCGGCATCGCACGCGCGCTTCACCACCCAGGGCCCCGCTCTCGTGATCGAGGACCTCAACTCCCTGAACGGAACGCTCGTCAACGGTCGCACGCTCACCGAGCCCGCCACCCTGCGCGAAGGCGATGAGGTGCAGATCGGCGATGTCGTGATGAAAGTGAACCGCCGATGATCGACGAGGAGAACAATTTCTCTTTCGAAACCGATACTGGTCTTGGCGCCGAAACCGCCGCACCAGCGGCGCATGCTGCCCATATGGCCCCCTCCCCGGCCGATTCTGCCGATATTCCCCCAGTGGGAGCGCATATGGCAGACCCCGTGGATGCTCCGCAGGACACCACGCCTATCGACGATGTCGACCGCACCGCCGTGCACGCCGCCGCTCTCGACATCCTGAACGAGGACGCCGCTGTGCACGCCGCTGCCGTCGACATCCTGAATGAAGATGCCGATTTGTCCGAGGAAAGCACCCCGGTTGCCGGAGAATCGATTCCGAACATCGAGGTCCCCGCAGAATCCAACCCGGGCCAGCCGTCCGACGAGCTCGACACTGCGATGGACACCGCACCCGAAAGCGAACCCGCAGTCCCGGCACATGCCGCGCACGTGGCACGGCCTTTGCCAACTGCCTCGCTCGACGACACCGCCGAGATTGACGTTGAGGCAGTAGAGGCGCAACTCAAAGATCCCGGCAGCACACAAAGCTTCGCTCCCATCACCGAAGAGCGCATCGATACCGATTCGACCTATGACGCCGGAACCACGACCACGCTCATGTGGGGAGCGCGATCCGACGTGGGCTGCGTGCGCTCCCATAACGAGGACTCCTACCTGGTACAATCGCCGCTCTTCTGCGTTTGCGACGGCATGGGCGGACATGCAGCCGGCGAAGTTGCCTCCTCGCTTGCCGTGGAGACCATCGCGAAAACGGCCCCGAACGCCGCCGACCCCGCGCTTCTTGCGGCATCGGTCGAAGCCGCCAACGCAGCCATCATCGAGGCAGCAGCGAACGGCTTGGGCAAATCCGGCATGGGCTGCACCGCAACCTGCGCTTATATTGAAGGCAACACCATCGCCATCGCCCACGTGGGCGACTCGCGCGCCTATCTGCTGCATGAGGGCACCCTCATCCGCGTGACGCGCGATCATTCCTATGTCGAAGAGCTCGTGGACGCCGGCGAGATCACCGCCGACGAGGCACGCACACATCCCAATCGCTCGGTCATCACCCGCGCACTCGGGTCCGATCCCGCCATGTACGCAGACCACTTCCAACTCAACATCGAAGAGGGCGACCGCCTGATTCTGTGCTCGGATGGTCTATCGAGCATGGTTCCGGACGGCGATATCGAAACCATCGCCACCCAGTCCTCGACCGCGCAGATCTGCACCGACAATCTGGTGGACGCGGCCCTGGCGGCAGGCGGCGGAGACAACGTGACCGTCGTCGTCGTGGACGTGGTGGACGATGGGCGCATCAAGACCCTCATCAGCAAGCGGCGCCGCAACCTCATCATCGCCCTGGTCGCGCTCGTTGTCGCACTCGTGCTTTCGGGCATCGTCACCGCCGTCTCTATCACGCGCTCCGTCTTTTTGGGTGTGAACAGCGACGACACCGTGGCAATCTACACCGGCGTCCATGCCGACTTCTTGGGCATAAAGCTCTATCACATTGAAGACACCACGTCGGTCCAGCTCTCAGACCTGCCCGACGACACGCGCAATCGTCTTGAAGAGGGCATTCCGCAAGATAGCCTCGAAAACGCGCGCAACACGATTTCGGAATACCGCGCGCAAATCGATGCCGCCGAAACCGAACAGGTGCTCACCGCCGAGGCGATTCGCAAGAGCGCAGACGCCGATGCAGGAAAGACCGATTCGAGCGGCACCGATAGCTCCGCCGCTGGCAATCAGACCGATACGACCGATTCGACTCAAACCACCAAAGGAGGCGCATGATGGGAAGCCGCCGCAACACCGAGCTTTTCTTGCTCATCGCTTCCGCGTTCCCGGTAACGCTTCTGTACGCGCTCTATGTCGCGGGCACCGGAGCCGCGTTATCGTTCCAGACGCTCGCCGTGCCCATCGGCCTGTTCGCCGCCTTCACCGCGGCGCACATCGCTGCGCGCATCTTCGCCCCGGGCGCCGATCCGGCGATCCTGCCCATCGTCTTTTTCCTCTCGGGTATCGGCATCACCTTCGTCACGCGCCTGGCACCGAGCCTTGCCATGAACCAGCTGATCATCCTGTTCGTGTCCATCGCGCTCATGGTCATCACACTCGCCTTGGTCAAGAACCTCGACATCGTGAAGCGTTATAAATACACCTTTGGCGCCATCGGCATCTTGCTGCTCATCCTGCCCATGTTCATCGGCACCGAAATCTACGGCTCCAAGCTGTGGATTCGCATCGGCTCGTTTACCATCCAGCCCGGCGAGTTCGCCAAGGTCTTCATCGTCTTGTTCCTGGCAGGCTACCTCTCCGAGAACCGCGAGCTGCTCTCGATCTCCAGCCATTCGATCATGGGCTTCAAGATTCCGCGTCTGCGCCTGCTCACCCCGCTGTTCTTGGTATGGGGCATCTGCCTTCTGGTTGTTGTTTTCGAACGCGACCTGGGTTCGGCCCTGCTGTTCTACACTATCTTCTTGATGATGCTCTATGCCGCAACGGGCCGTGTCTCCTACGTGATCATCGGCTTTTTCCTGCTGGCGATTGGAGCCGTGGGTGCCTATCACTTCCTATCTCACGTGCAGGTGCGTTTCCAGATCTGGCTCAACCCGTTTGCAGACGCGCAGAACAAGGGCTACCAGATCGTGCAGTCGCTCTACTCCCTCGCTGACGGAGGCCTGACCGGCGTCGGCGTGGGCAAGGGACTTGCCAAGCTCATCCCCATCGTCGAGTCCGACTTCATTTTCTCCGCCATCGGCGAGGAGATGGGTCTGCTTGGCGGCGCTGCAGTTCTGCTCGCCTTCATGCTCTTCGCCGTACGCGGCCTCACCACCGCCGCACGCGCCAAATCCGACCTCGCGGCTTTCACGGCAACGGGCCTCACCGCCGCTATCTCGTTCCAGGCGTTTTTGATCGTCGGCGGCGTAACCAAGCTCATCCCGCTCACCGGCGTTACCCTGCCCTTTATGAGCCAGGGCGGCTCCTCGCTGCTCGCGAGCTTCGTCATCGTGGCACTGCTCATGCGCGCAGGCGACGAGGCAACCGGCCGCAGCGTTGAGCTTGCGGGTACGGGCATCTCCACCGCCCTTCCCGATAACGCTGTTGCAGGAGCTTCCACCAGCAAAAACGGTACCCGTTTCTTCACGGGCAGCACAAACACCGCCGCGGGATCGCACGCTCGTCCCAACTCGCGCATGCGCCGTCGACTACTCGACACGCCCGAATCCGGCGTGCTGGGCCGCGTTGCGCTGGCAAAACGCCTTACGGTCACGGTGTTCGTCTTCACCGCCCTGTTTGCCATCCTTATTGGCAATCTCACCTATATCCAGGTGTTCCAGGCAAAGAGCATCCAAAGCATGCCGAGCAACAACCACACCATCATGCGTGCCGCTTACGTCAAACGCGGCTCCATCATCACTTCCGATGGCGTGACGCTTGCCGAGTCTGTCCAAAACGCCGACGGGACCTATTCACGCTCGTATCCCAACGGAAACCTTGCCGCGCATACGGTGGGCTACTATTCCACGCAGTACGGCTCCACGGGCATCGAAGCGTCCATGAACGACACGCTCACCGGCTCGCGCGATTACTCCAGCTGGAAGAACGCCGTCAACTCGCTTGCCGGTATCACCCAACCCGGCAACACCGTGAAGCTCACCATCAACTCGAGCATTCAGCAGGCAGCCGAGCAGGCACTTTCCGGCAAGAAGGGCGCCATCGTGGTGCTTGACCCACGCACCGGCGCCGTGCTTGCCAAGGCAAGTGCCCCCAGCTATGACAACTCCAATGTCGAATCCCTCATGGGCACCAACGATGAATCCCAGGGCTCGCTCGTAGACCGCTCCACCCAGTCGCTCTACACACCGGGCTCGACCTTCAAGGTCGTCACGCTCGCCGCGGCGCTCGACTCGGGCAAAGCCACCCTGAGCCAAAGCTTCGAGTCTCCCTCGTCCATGAAGATCGGCAACGCCGATGTCACCAACCATCTCAACGCCGATTACGGCACCGTGAGCCTCGAGCGCGCCTTCGCACTCTCCTCCAATGTTGTCTTTGGCCAGCTTGCCACCAATATCGGAGCCGATACGCTTACGCAATATGCACGCGCATTCGGCTACGGTCAGTCGCTTGGCCAAGATTTCGGTACCGCCGAATCGATCATTCCCGACGCCAGCGAGATGACGGAGTGGGAGCTTGCCTGGGCAGGCGCCGGCCAGCCTGTTGGCCAAGGCCACACCGCCGGCCCTCAGACTACGGTGATGCAAAACGCCGTAATCGCAGCAGCCATCGCCAACAACGGCATCGCCATGAAGCCCTATATTGTTGCACAGACGCTTTCCCCCGAGGGCACCGTAGTCAAGACCACCCAGTCACGTTCGCTTGGCCAGGCAATCAGCTCTGACACTGCAGCTAAGGTCAAGGAAGCCATGCTGGAGGTCGTCGAAGACGGTACCGGACAGGTTGCCCAGGTTTCCGGCGTCAAGGTTGCCGGCAAGACGGGCACCGCAGAGATCGGGTCGGGCAACATCAACTCGGTCTTCATCGGCTTTGCCCCCTATGACACGCCTACCGTGGCCATCTCGGTCATGTTGGAGGATTACACCGAAGACAGTGGCGAGGCCAATGCCGCGGAGCTTGCGAGCCAGGTTTTGAAGGTCGCCTTGGCCGTTCAGGGCGCGTGATGGTATATGAATACTATGCAATCGATGCATTTGAAGTGTGAGGAGTAAGAATGGCGGAGCAACAGCGCTTGCTGGGAGGAAGGTACCTCCTTAAGGAGAAGGTCGGAACCGGAGGCATGGCCACGGTATTTCGCGCCCAAGACCAGGTTCTGAACCGCGCCGTAGCGGTTAAGATCATGCTGCCCCAGTATGCAGGCGACCCCACGTTCGCCGCACGCTTCAAGCAGGAAGCCCAGGCAGCTGCAGCCCTGCAGAGCCCCTACATCGTGGGCGTCTACGACTGGGGCAAGGACGGCGACACCTACTACATCGTGATGGAACTGCTGCACGGCACCGATCTCAAGAGCGGCGTGCGCAGCCATGGCGCACTCGACCCCAAGAAGGTCGCGCAGATCGGCTCGCAGATCTGCGGCGCGCTCTCCATCGCGCATAGGCACGAGATCATCCATCGCGACATCAAGCCGCAAAACATCATGGTGCAGCCCGACGGCAACATCAAGGTGATGGACTTTGGCATCGCTCGCGCAAAGAACAGCCATCTCACTCAAGACAACAACGTCTTGGGCACCGCCCACTACGTAAGTCCCGAGCAGACGCGCGGCCAGGAGCTCGGCCCCACCTCCGATATCTATTCGCTTGGTGTGGTGATGTACGAGTGCGCCACGGGTCGTGTGCCCTTTGACGGCGATGACGCCATCTCTGTCGCCCTCAAGCAGGTCAACGAGCTTCCCATTCCGCCGAGTCAGATCAACGCCAACGTCGATGGCGACCTCGAGCGCATCATCCTCAAGTGCATGGAGAAGGACCCGGCAAACCGCTTCCAGACGGCAGACGAGCTGCGCCAGGTTCTCAACTCCTATCTCGCTGGTCGTACCGTGGACGTTCCCGAGCCTACCCGTGTCATCGGAGCCATGGCAGGTGCTGGTGGCACCGAGACCATGCGCATGGGCGACAAGACGCAGGCCATGGTGCGCCCCACCGCTCCCGGCGACACGGCATCGAATCCCGTGATTCGACCCAACAATCAGATCAATACCAGCTCCTACGACAACGAGAAGCATGGTATGGGCAAAGGCAAGATCGCTGCCATCGTCATTGCAATCGTCGCCTTTGTGGCCATCGCGATCTTTGCCGTCTCGGGCCTACTTAACGGCGGAGAGCAAAAGAGCGTCCCCAACCTCTTGGGTATGAAGCAAGAAGCTGCTGTTACCAGCATCAAGAGCAGTGGCTTTGAGCCCGGCAACGTGAACCAGAGCTATAACGACCAGTACCCCGAGGGGCAGGTGTGCGAGCAAACGCCGGATGGCGGCAAGACCGCTGCCGCCGGCTCGAAAATCGACATCGTGATTTCCAAGGGCCCGAAACCCATCGACCAAGTTGAAGTCCCCGATCTCTCGGAAGCTTCGGATCTTGACGAGGCAAAGAAGCTGATCGAAGATGCCGGCCTCACCGTGGGAAGCACCACGCAAGAGGCAAACGAGGCTGACGAGGGCAAGATCGTCAACCAAAGCCCCAAGGCTGGCGAGAAGGTCGACAAGGGATCCAAGGTGGACATCGTCGTATCCTCCGGCCCCGAGACCGACTCGGTCCCCGGCGTAGTAGGCAAGTCCGAAAGCGACGCCACCAACACGCTGAGCAACGCCGGCTTTAGCGTCAACGTCGAAAGCGGCGGCACCAGCGACACCTACGCCAAGGGCTACGTTATGAAGCAGACCCCCACCGGCACCGCCAAGAAGGGCTCGACCGTCACCATCTACATCTCCGAGGGCAAGGACACCTCGAGCGATGAGGTTGACGTCGACTCCCTGGGCCTCACGGGCATGACGGCCGAAGATGCCGAGGAGGCCGTAGCCAACGCGGGCCTCAAGTATGACCCGCGCCAGCAATCCAGCAGCTCGGTCGAAGTGGGCCATGTCATCAAGTACAGCCCCGGCGGCAAGCAGCCCGCGGGCACGGTGATCATCCTCTACATCTCGACGGGCTCCGAATAGCCAAGCCAGTCATTGCACACGAAGGCAGCGGGCGCATTCCATGCGGGATGCGCCCGCTTTTTGTATCGACAACAACCGTAGATGTCAAAGCAAGCCCCACGGCATTGGCATGAAAAAGCCCCGTGCATCTGCTTCGGAATGCAGATGCGCGGGGCATCATCGCGTAGCGAGCGATCGAACCCGCCGCAAGCCTTCTGCAAAGAGAATTAGAACTCGCCGATACGGCGCACCTCAGGCTCAAGGTCAACGCCGAACTGATCCTTGACCTGCTCCTGCACATGCTCAATCAATGCACAGACATCGGCAGCAGAGGCATGGTCGGCATTGACCACAAAGCCGCAGTGCTTTTCGGACACCTGGGCGCCGCCCACGCGAGCGCCGCGCAAGCTGGCGTCCATGATGAGCTTTCCGGCAAAATAGCCCTCGGGACGCTTGAAGGTCGAACCGGCACTCGGCATCTCGAGCGGCTGTTTTTCCTCGCGGCGCGCCTGATAGTCGTCCATCGCACGACGAATCATATCCGGGTCATCGGGCGTCAAGGCAAACGTGGCAGAAAGCACGATCCAATCCTCGTCATGAATACGGCTCTTACGATAGCCCATACCAAGCTCGGCCACGGGGACCGTCCGGACCTGACCGCTTGCACGGGTACCGTCCTCTAACTTGGTGCCAGGGATGTAGACCTCCACAGACTCAAGCACGTTCGCCGTACAGGAATCATACGCGCCGGCATTCATAAAACAGGCGCCACCCACCGTAGCGGGAATGCCCCACAGGGGCTCCAGGCCAGAAAGACCGGCGTCGGCAGCGGTAAGCGCCACATCGCGCAGAAGCGCTCCGGCTGCCGCGCGAATGCGATTGCCGGCCACCGTCATGTCGGAGTAGTTATCGCGCAGAAGAATGCATGCCCCGCGCAGGCCACGGTCTCCCACCAAAAGATCGGACCCGTTGCCCACGATCTCGCAGGGCACGCCGCCCGTCAGGCAGATATCAAGAACGCGAACCAATTCATCGCGCGTGCGCGGCAGAATCATGGCATCCGCAGGGCCGCCGATCTTAAACGTCGTGTGGTCGCGCATGGGCTCTGCCATCAGCACGCCGTCCTCGCCCACAATCGATGCGAGAACACACAGGAAATTAGTATCAAAGCAATCGTCAAATTCATGCATGGTATACCGCCTTGGGTCTCAATTGACTGCCTAGACTATACCGCAAGCCCCTCGATGCTACACTGCGTTGATGCTTGATGGAAAACTTAACGCACCACTCAAAATACGCTATTCTAGATACACATATAGCGCTTTCGACATATAAACGAACTACCACTGGAGAACATATGTCACAGCATCCACGCACTGGCGAGGGAACGCGAGCCAACGCCAAGTACGTTAAATCCACTTCATACATCTCGTACGGCATGACGCGCCGCGAGGCACTCAAGTTCGCCTTTGGCGCCGTCACCGCTGCCGTGCTCTACGGCATCCCCCGCACCGCCTCGGCTGCATCGGCCACCAAGGAAACCACCGACGCCCTCAACGAGGCCCAGACAAAGTACAACGAGGTTCAGTCCCAGCTCAACGCCATCGCCAGCGAATATCAGGCACTTGCCGAGGAGCTCAACAAGACCATGGATGACATCGAGTCGGTGCAAAACGATATCGATGACACCCAGGCAGAGATCGAGAAAAAGCAAGAGGAGCTCGAGCAAAAGCAAAGCACCCTTTCTGCTCGCGTAAGCGAAAGCTATAAAAGCGGAGGCAACGATACATTGACCCTCCTGCTCTCCTCGTCTTCTTTTGACGAGCTCATCTCGAACGTGTACTACCTTGACAAGATGAACGAGCGAGACCGCGCGACGATCAGCGAGATCCAGGAGATCCAAGACGAGCTTGCCTCGAAGAAGGAGGAGCTTGAGAATCAAAAGAGCGATCTTGAGACCCTGAAAGATGAGCAAACCCAGAAGCTCAACGAGATGAGCGCCAAAAAAGACGAGGTCCAAACCGTTCTTGATGGCCTGGACTCCGACGTCAAGGAGCTTATGGCAAAGCGCGACGCCGAGCTGCTCGCCTCCCAGCGAGACGAAGAGGCCGCTCGCAAACGCGCAGAAGAGGCAAAGAAGGCCCAACAATCTGGTGGTAACTCAAGCGGCGGTTCCAGCGCCGACACGGGCGGCGGTGGAACGGGTTCCGCCTCGAAGGTCGTCTATTGGGCGCAGCATACCCCCTCCCCCGGCGCAGGCCTGTGCGCCTGGTGGGTCGCAGACGTCTTCATCAACGCGGGCCTGGGCACTGTGCCTGGCAACGCCTGCGACATGTACGCCAACTACTGCTATAGCTCCAATCGCAGCAATCTGAAGACCGGCATGATCATCGCCGTTTCCTCGCATCCCTTCACCAGCGCCGGAGCCATCTACGGCCACGTGGGAATCTACGTGGGCGGCAACACCGTCATGGACAACATCGGCTATATCCGCACCTGCAGTGCCGACTACTGGATCAACTTCTACAACTCCACCGTCACGCCCCGCTGGGGCTGGGCGAAGGGCATCGTGTTGTCCTAGGTTGTCCTAGCGCCTCCGCCGCTCGAACCTGCCATTCATGTTCAACAACCGGTCGCTTCCGCGGCCGGTTTTTTCATGCCATAACGCGACGGTTACCCCGCTCCCGTAAAACGTTTGAACCAGTGTTCTATACTGATTGACACGGCAACCATTTCCGAAAGGAGACTTTATGTCCCAGATGCTCGAGCCACAGGATACCTGTGTGCTGGTAACCGGCGGTGCCGGCTTTATCGGCTCCCACACCGTTATCGAGCTGCTTAATTGCAACTATCAGGTCGTCATCGTCGACGACCTTTCCAATGCAAGCGAGGTCGCCGTATCGCGCGTACGCCAGATTGTCGGAGACGAGAAGGCGCAAAATCTCACCTTCTACAAGGCAAACGTACTTGACCGCGATGCCATGGAGAAGATTTTCACCGATCATAAGATCGACCGCGTGATCCATTTCGCCGGCTTTAAGGCCGTAGGCGAATCGGTGACCAAGCCCATCGAGTACTATCACAACAACATCGAGAACACCCTGGTGCTCGTGGACGTCATGCGCAACCATGGCTGCAAGTCCATCGTGTTCTCCAGCTCTTCCACCGTCTATGGCGACCCCGACAGCCTGCCCCTTACCGAGGAGAGCCCCAAGAAGAGCGCTACCAACCCGTACGGCTGGACCAAGTGGATGATCGAGCAAATCCTCACCGACCTCCACACGGCAGACCCCGAGTGGAATGTCGTGTTGCTGCGTTACTTCAACCCCATTGGAGCACATCCTTCGGGCCTCATCGGCGAGGACCCCAAGGGCATCCCCAACAACCTGGTGCCGTACGTGGCGCAGGTTGCCGTGGGCAAGCGCGAGGCCGTGCAGGTGTACGGCAACGACTACCCCACCCCCGACGGCACCGGCGTGCGCGACTACATCCACGTGTGCGACCTTGCCTCCGGACATGTTTCGGCCCTGCGCTGGATGAACGGCCGTGAGGGCGTTGAGGTGTTCAACCTGGGCACCGGCACCGGCAGCTCGGTTCTCGACGTGATCCACGCCTTCTCCAAAGCCTGCGGCAAGGAGCTCCCCTACGTCATTCGCGAGCGCCGCGGAGGCGACATCGCCGCAAACTGGTGCGACGCCAGCAAGGCCGAGCGCGAGATGGGCTGGAAAGCTCAGTATGACCTCGCCGACATGTGCCGCGACTCCTGGAACTGGCAGTCCCACAATCCCAACGGTTTCGCCGACGCCGAGTAATCGATCGCATTCGACGTGGGGCAAATTCCGCATGAGGGATTTGCCCCACGTTTCGTTTGTTCCACCTGCCAGTGACCGGCACCCTCACCCGAAAGAGCATTACCGTGCAGAGTTCCTTCACCGCGTTCCTGAGCGCTCATCTCAACGAGATCAACGCCTATCTGGACACGTATTTTCGCCACCAGACCGATAGCGCCGATATCGAACGATATCTGTATGCGCCCCTTGGCCACTACTCGGCCAACGCGGGAAAACGCCATCGGCCGCTCATCTGCATGCTCGCCTGTCGCGCAGTAGGTGGCGATTGGAACCGTGCCGCCACCTGCGCCGCCGCAATCGAGCACTTCCAAACTGGAGCGCTCATCCACGACGACATCGCCGACAACGGACAGCTCCGTCGCGGAGAACCGTGCCTTCACATCACCGAGGGCGAAGGCATTGCCATCAACTGCGGCGACTACGCCCTTATGCTCGTCAGTGCCGCCGTAGCAAACGACCCCGATCTCGACGCGCCCCTCAAGGTTCGCCTCATCCAAGAGCTCACCGCCATGACGGCGCGGACTATCGAGGGTCAGGCGCTGGACCTGGGTTGGGTTCGCGATGGCCGTTTTGACCTAAGCATCGAGGACTACCTCACCATGGCCACACACAAGACGGCCTTCTACAGCGGCGCTACCCCGCTTGCCTGCGGAGCCATCATCGGCGGCGGCAGCGAGGAACAGATTTCTGCCCTACGCACCTTTGGCCTGCACACCGGCCTGGCATTTCAGATTCAAGACGACCTGCTCAACCTGGTGGGCAAAAAAGAAGCGCGCAACAAGGACTTTCGCTGCGACATCACCGAGGGCAAGCGCACCCTGGTGGCCGTCCACGCCCTCAACTACGCCGACGACGCCTCGCACGACGAGTTGATGGATATCCTCACAAGCGGAACCACCGACCCCGATCGCCTGGACCGCGCCGTCGAGATTTTCGAGCGCACGGGCGCCATCGCGTACGCGCACTCATACTCGCTCGACCTTACCGCCCACGCCAAAGCCGCACTGGAAAGCGTCGAGCTCGACCCTCAGTGTAAGGATCTGCTTCTTGGCATGGCGGATTTCTTTGTCGAACGCCTGAACTAAAGATAAAGGACAACGAGAGCGACAGCCAACACGGCGAACAGCGCGATGGAGGCAAGCGCAGCGCGATCCTGCAACAGCGGGACCACGTCCGCCTTCGTGCCATCGTCCATCGTCAATACCTCGCCCCATACATCGCTCATGGCGTCCCCTCTCTCTTAGCCGTGTTTTCTTTAGGCTATGGGACGGATGACAAGGGAGCGTAAAGAGCGCCCGAGCGTTTTGTTAGGCTCGCGCCAAATGAGCACTTATGGTTTTGCGCGCGTACACAGGCTGCAAATGTCATGCGACTTAGCGCGCAACTCGTTAACTTGATACACTGATGGGTAACTTTGAACGCGAGCCGCTCCCAGGCGGCCCGCGCCATATTGCATATGAAAGGGGTTCTCTTGGATCCGATTACAAAGGGCATGCAAGGACCCGCTGTCGAAGATATTCAAACGCGCCTGATTGGCCTGGGCTTTACTATCGATGAGCAGGAATGCGAGCAGAAACTCTACGGAGATACGACTGCGCGCGCTGTGGCGTCGTTTCGCGTCTCCTCGGGCCTCGATGCTCTGGGCGATGTCGACATCATCTGCTGGAGCGCACTGGTAGACGCCTCGTATAAACTGGGCGATCGCACGCTTTACCTGCGCCTCCCCAACTTCCATGGTGCCGACGTCATCGCGTTGCAGCAGGCCTTGAACGCTTTGGGCTTTGGTTGCGGCGATGTCGATGGCTATTTTGGCCCGCATACCGAAAACGCCCTGCAGCAGTTCCAAGAAAACGTCGGCCTGTTTGCCGACGGCATGGCCTTCCAGGACACGTTCCGCTACATCAATCGTCTGCGCCACGTATGGGAGGGGAAACCCTCTGTGCTGGAGGCAGAAGAGCGCACGGGCTTTGCGCGCGCCGCGAACGTGCTCGAGCACTATCGTATCGCCGTAAGCGGCCAGGACGCCATCGCCCGCAACATCGCATCGCGCATGTGGAACATCGCCTCGGCGACAACGGAGAATAGCGGCATGGTGCTCAGCGAGGGCGAGGCTCCCGAGGGCATGGATTTGGTTCTCGAGCTCGCAAGCGACGAGCTTCCCGAGGGCGCAGACCCGCGCCCCACCCTTACGCTCGCCCAGTGCAACAACCTCGCCAAGCGCATTAGCACCGCTTTTGAGGCAGCCGCATCGAAGCCCGCACACCTGCGCATTGAGCTCACCGGCCTCACGTGCTACAACGGCACGTTCACGTCAAGCGATGCGCAGACTCTCGCTGTGCGCATTCTCGATGGCGTTTGCGCTGCCTTGAGTGATTAGGTAAACTAGACAAGCTGCAATAGTAGCACGTCCGCATTGGGGTATCGTCCAGCGGCAGGACCCCGGTTTTTGGTGCCGGTTACGGGGGTTCGAATCCCTCTACCCCAGCCCTTGTTTTGATGAGCCCCGGCCACGGCGCCGGGGCTTTTTGCGTCGAGACGGGGATTCGAACCCGCGAGGGTGCGGAGCCGAGCGAACGCGCGAGCGTTAGCCGGCGGAGCACGCAAGGGCGCGCCAGCGCCCGCAGCGGACCGTGCGGCGCCAGCCGCACGCGAATCCCTCTACCCCAGCCCTTGTTTTGATGAGCCCCGGCCACGGCGCCGGGGCTTTTTGCGTCGAGACGGGGATT